>DBTU01000012.1:0-66988 GCA_002307215.1 Lachnoclostridium sp. UBA1308 | reverse complement strand
CAAAGGCGGCACATGGGAGCTAGTGAGGAAAACAAGATTTTCCGCACGGCAGAATGGAGATTATATGACTAACGTACTTGAGGTAAAGGATTTATGTAAGACATACATTGTTAATAAGCGTCAGAATAATGTACTTAGAAATGTTAATTTCACGATTTCAGAGGGGGAGATGGTCGCTGTTATGGGGCCCTCCGGGTCAGGGAAATCCACCCTGTTATATTCGGTATCGGGAATGGATCAAATTACAGCGGGTAAAGTAACCTTTTATGGAAATGATTTAGAAGGCTTAAGTCCAAAGAAGCTTACCGGATTAAGGCTTGATGATATGGGTTTTATTTTTCAGCAGATGTATATGCTGAGAAACCTAACCGTACTGGATAATATCATACTTCCGGCTTGCCAGTCCAAAAAGCATCATGAAAGCAGAAAAGCTTGCGTGGATAGAGGGCAGGAACTGATGAAAAAGTTAGGTATCATCGAGATTGCTGATAATGATATTACAGAGGTTTCCGGCGGACAATTGCAGAGGGCCTGTATTTGCAGAAGTCTGATTAATAATCCCAAAATGATATTTGCGGACGAACCGACCGGAGCGTTAAACCGTACCTCCTCGGATGAAGTTATGAAAGAGTTACTGAAAATCAATGAAGAAGGTACATCAATTATGTTGGTGACACATGATGTGAAAGTAGCCGCGCAGTGCAGCAGAATTATATATATTGTTGACGGAAATATCAAAGGCGAGTATCATTTAGACAGATACAGTGATGTAAATTCACTGAAGAATCGGGAACGTGTATTAAATGACTGGCTGATGGAAATGGGCTGGTAAGAGGAGTCGTATGACTGACATTCTAATCGTTGAAGATATGAAGGAAATAGGTAACCTGCTTAACGATTTTCTAAGAGCGGGAGGTTACAGTACTATACTTACCGGAAGCGGTGAAGAAGCATTGTCCTATCTTAAGAAGGCGGAGGTACGCCTGGTGCTTTTAGATATCATGCTTCCGGGAATCGATGGATTTGCCGTATGCCAGAAGATTAGGCAGGAGAACAATATTCCGATTATCCTTTTGAGTGCGAAAACCGGCAAGGAGGATAAGCTGAACGGCTTACTTCTCGGTGCGGATGACTATATAGAAAAGCCGTATGATATTGAGCTTCTGATTGTGAAGGTAAATGGTATTTTTAAGAGGAGATATGAAAGCAGCAGTATCATTGACGGTAATCTTAAGGTGGACAAATTACAGCGAAAGGTTTACCTGGAGGATAAGGAATTGGTCATGACCGCGAAGGAGTTCGACCTGTTACTGCTACTGATGGAGAATAAATCAAAAACTCTGAATAAGGAGTGGATATTTAATAAAATCTGGGGCTTTGAAAGTTTTAGTGAGCCGCAAACCTTGACAGTACATATAAAATGGCTGAGACAGAAGTTGGAAGCTGATCCGAAGAATCCGGTCAGGCTTCAGACAGTCTGGGGAGTTGGGTATCGCTTCGAATAAGGAATCAGCATGGCAGAATTGATTTGGAACGGAGTGTTGTATGAAAGGCTTTCATCGTATCATGGCTGGAATAATTATCGTGCTTGCAGCAGTAATTTTAGGAGTTAATCTGGTGTATTTTTTTACGTTACACGCGGATAATGGAAGAACCTATAGGGTGGAAATCAACCGACTACAACATGAAATTGCAGAAAAAGGTATTGAGTATATTGATTTGAAAAAGTATGAAGCCGTTAACAAAATTACAGAGCTTAAGGATACAAAGCATACAAAGGATATGCAGACATTTTATGAAGGAAATGGAAGTGATTATGCAATACGGTATATTAATGGCAGCTATTATAGATTTGATTATGAGATTGCGTTTTCAAAGCAATACGAGGTAATCAGTCGAGCTGTCAATACCGCAATGCTTATTATGGCAGCAGTAGTTCTGGCAGTTTTGTTTTATATCCGACTAAGACTGCTGAAACCATTTAATAATTTGAAAGAGGTACCCTATGAACTTTCTAAGGGCAATCTAAGTGTTGGTCTGAAGGAGAATAAAAGCCGTTACTTTGGAAGGTTTATCTGGGGACTTAATATGTTACGCGAAAATCTTGAGAAGCAAAAGCAGAGGGAACTTGCCCTGCAAAAGGAGAAGAAGACACTCATACTGTCAATCTCCCATGATATTAAGACGCCCTTAAGTGCCATTAGTCTTTATGCAAAAGCCTTGTCAAAGAATCTCTATGACAGTGATGAAAAACGGACGGAGATAGCAGAAAATATCAGCACCAAGGTAAAAGAAATTGAGGGGCTGGTGACAGAGATTATGAAAGCCTCAAGTGAGGATTTTCTGGATCTTACAGTACACAACACGGAATTTTATCTTGCTGATCTTGTAGAAAAGGTCAAAGTCTATTATACGGAGAAGTTATCGCTACTTAAAATTAAAATGCGGATAGAAGCATATGACAATTGTCTGCTGAAAGGTGATCCTGACAGGGCGATTGAAGTAATACAAAACATGGTGGAAAATGCGATTAAATACGGGGACGGCAGAGAGATTGTAATTTCAGTAGTCACAGAGGAAGACTGTAAGCTGATATGTGTGGCGAACACCGGGCAGACATTACCGGAAAATGAGTTACCCCATATATTCGAGAGCTTTTGGCGGGGTTCTAATGTAGGAAAAAACAGTGGAAATGGTCTTGGCCTTTATATCTGCAGGCAGCTTATGAGGCAAATGGATGGAAGTATCTATGCACAGTGTCAGGGGGATGAGATGAGAGTTACGATTGTGCTACGAATGGCATGAACGCAAGTAATTAAGTCGCATCGGATCCGCAATATCAACACATTGAAAATTGGGGTTACTTTGCAGACTTCCATTCGGCATAGGTCTTATAATTCAAGCCGACATAAAGTGCGATACGATCATTTTTGGTACTTACTGTGCTGTACCTTAGGAATTTTAAATAAGAAGAATCTTCTATAATGCTGCCGAGCCTTAAAGGGCTCATCTCAATCAGACAGTTTTTAACGTCAGTATAGGTGTTGTTATAGATCAGATCCTTAATATTTTGTACCGTCAACTTAAATTCCAAAGCCGAATAAAGGGCATTATAATCGCTGGGGGTCGGCGATAAATAGGAGGCTTTAGCGATGTAGCCTACATTTCGACAGGTATTATTCTTAAAGGTTACATTATCCACGCCCTTCAGGCGAAGGATAATGTTATTGACAGTATAAGGATAAACGGCTTGTTGATAGCTGCCACCGGAAATCTCACAGTTTGTAATCTCAACATCTTTCCAGTTGCTTGCATCAAAAACATAGTTACGAATATCATAGAATTTGCAGTTGTTAACCTTGATACCGCTGTGATATATGTTGGTGGTGTACTTACCGTTTGCGTCTTGCTGCTGTGAATACCGGTGGGTTCCGATGGCACAGTCAATATTTTGAAAGGTACAGCTTTCAATCGTAATATTCATATCAGGGGTTTTGTCCAGAGAGGACCAGAGACATTTGAAACCACCGGTCAATGCATCCGGGGTATCAAGGTTAATCGCCTCTTTATTATGTAATAAAGATTCGAGGGAATCGATAAAGGAGCAACCGGTAATACGGACATTTTTCGAAGCATCCATCTCAATAAAATGTCCCGAATTTAGATTCTTAAAGGAAATGCCGGAGATACTGATGTTTTCATTATGTCCAAGAATAAGAGCAATCGAATCCTTCAAATCTTGCAAATCGATTATGACAGTTCCGTTTCCGATAATACTTATATTCTTCTCACCCTCATACTGCTTATAATAGCCTTTTGTCTCTAGCTTGGAGGGCTTGATGAGCTGAAAGATGGATTTACTCACACTGAATTTGCTCGTACCGGTCATAGTTCCTTTGTTGATTACGACTCCATCTTCCAGTATTAAGGTGACATTGGAAGGAATGCATAAAACATTCGATATCGTATAAGTTCCCCTTTTAACCGTAATTGTCCCTCCCCCGTTTAATTCACATTCGGTTAGGATATCCCGAAACACATAGTAGTAGCGGGTGTATTTATTGTAGGTAGTATAATTAATATAGGGTTTGGAAGGCGTTGATTTGGTAGATATAGTATAGCTTTTAACTGTGGCATCGGCAGAGCATGTAACAGAGGAAGTGTTCGTGAAAGAAAATATGCTAAAAACCAGAAGCAGTAAAATCCACCGAATGAAACCTGTCTTTTTGTCGTAACTGTTCATCATACGTAGCCTCCCTATGTTCGCACGCTTAGGAGCATTAATCGTCCGGATAAATCAGACATAAGAAATAAATCGATTATCTCTCGGGCTTACTTTGAGAATCGGTTTATTTCTTGTGTCTGATTCAGAAGGCGATATTCCTTCGGGGTCACTTGAAAATTATTATGAAATTGCCGTGTAAAGTAATTGCCGTTATTAAATCCGGACAAAGAAGCAATCTCTGATATATTGTAGGTGGTATTCTTCAGAAGCAAGCAAGCGTACTGCAATCTTAACAACAGAATATAGTTGCTCGGGGTTGTATTATAGGTGGCACGAAAGATTCTTGTGAAATGTCTCATAGAGAGATTAGATTGCATTGCCAGCGCTTCGATTGAAATGGCATCTGTGTAATTGCTTTCAATATAAGATACGGACTTAGCTATATTGATTATATTGCATTTTACGTAAGAGCAGGGTTGACTGTAGGTTCTGGACAAGAAAACCACCAGGTTCATAAAATAGGCATCCATCATAGCTTTCCAACCGTCGGTTTTTTGTATGTATTCCTGAAGCATGCAGGATAGAATATTATTAACCTGTTCAAAATCGACGAGTTGTAATTGAAGCCGGCTCTGAAAACTGTGACTTCTTGTAATATAGGGTTCAATCATAAAAAGAGCATGAAATCCGGAAAGCTTACGAATATCAGAATGAATGGTTCGTAATCTCTCGGGACGGAACATTATATTACAGATACGAAAATCAATGGTTTTTTCATATCCGTGAGTAGTATCATTACTGATGACAAATACGTCGCCCTTTTTAATAAAGTATGATTCGGTATCTACCTTATGAATTGCAGTACCGCTAAGAACAATAACCAACTCCGTATAATCCGCATGGCTGTGCATATAAAGGTCAGTATCATGACTTCCATATTGGATAAAAAAAGGGTAGTCCTTATCGATGGTAAAACAATCAAGTGTTATAGCTACTATCATAGGAATGGCATCCTTTCCAAATGTCCTGTTCGTGCTATATTGTGGCTGATAAATGGTAGAACTTCAATCATAAGAGCTATATACTTAATTAAGTATAGCAAATAAAATAGGAAAATTCAAGAAGTTCGCGTTCGCATATACCTGAGTTTTATCTGTATATGTGGTATCCTTTTTCCGGTGTTGGCAGTTACATGGCATTCATTCAAGGCCAGACTACAAATTGGGTAGATCGTAATAATTTTGATGATGCAAATTCGGGGTATGGTACGGATATATTTCAGACGGTTCATAATAATGAGACCACCACTGCTACATCGACAGTGATCAATGATAGCGTGATAGACTTTTTACTACACCTATAGAAAAGAAGACTTAGCACGATGGAAGAACCATTATGCTAAGTCTTCTTTCTTTGTCTCCACAAAGCGGGCACTTTGATTTTGATTAGTCAGGAATATTAAATTGACTTTCCAGCTTAGAGAAGAAGTCAACGCGGGGCTCCAGAAATTTAAGTTCATGTTTTTCCAAATCCCCTATATAAAATTCGATGGGTTCAAAAATATACTCCCAATTCCATAATCGATCATCCACCTTTAGGTATTCACGAAACATTTCACAGCCGGTTGGTGCAATCGGATGTACAAGAATTGCCATAACCTTGCAAGCATAAAAACAATCAAATACTGTTTGTTTTCGAACAGCTTCATCCAGATTCGTATCTGCAATACGAATTCGGTTGGACCAATATTTATTTACGTCGCGAATATATTCATCCAGAACATATGAGATACGATGAAATTCATGATTATACATCTGTCGTTCATATTCTAAGATATGCTTTTCCACCAGTTCCTTTATCAGGGTGCTTAAATTGCCACCTGGAATTCTGCCGCCATAATGAGACTGAGCGGTATAAAAACAGGAACGAATAAGGCGGTTAAATACATTGGTCAGTAGATTCCCATCCTTAAGAACCATATCAACACCAACCCGGTCTTCTTCCTTCATTAATACCTGAGGCTTGAATCCGGTACTTTTTGAAGAAAGACCGAGACTCATAAAGTGCATCCGAAGCTGTTCGGGAGTATAGAACTCCAGAAGCTCGTCTGCCATAGGGGGTTTAAGTTCGGAGCTGCTGCTTGCCTTCGTATCCATGAATAAAATGTGACGGTTTGAAATAATATGGGGTAATTTCATTTTGTTTTTACCGACATTTAAACACTGGAAAATACCCATTTCAGCAAGGGCATAGAAATAAATATTATCCTCTCCGATAAATTGGTAAACCAGCGAATCCTCACCATTCCACCAATCCTGCCATTCTTCGGGGTTTCTTCCAATGGATTCAAGATAAGCCTTAGTGAAGGAAATAGGAGCCCATAGCGATTCCGGCCATACCCAGAAAGAAAGACCTTTCAAATCTTCTTTGTCCGGAACCTTCACACCCCAGTCTACATTTCCGGACAAACGGAAGGGTACCAGTGTCTTTCCCGCTGTATAATGAATACCAAGCCCATCAAGAAGCTTTTTTGCAGTATCTCTTAAACCAAGGGTTTCAAATTCGAAAGCAACGGAAGGTTTCTTTTCATCATCAAATGTCATATGCGCCGGCAGCTTTGCCTCCAGCTCCATCAGGTTATCAAAATATTTACGTGGCACATGAAGTAATGGTTTCTTTAAAAATTCATCAATAATATTTAATTCGTACTTTCGAGTGTTTGTGTTTGTTCTTAGGAACTCCAATTGCTCTCTGAGTGAACTAATGCATTCGTCCAGAGCAAAGTACCAGTTGGTTACATCACGAAAGGAGGGGACTTTTCCTGACAGAACAGAGACCGGATTAAGTAATTCGCTGGGCATATATTGATGCCCCAGAGAGCATTCATCAGCATATGCATGTTCCGAGGTACAGCCTGTAAGCGGGCATCGTCCGGTTACCTGGCGGCCATTTAAAAACACGTCATATTCCTCGTCATAAAATTGCGGCGATGAATATTTCCTGATATGCCCACTTTCATACAATGTCTCGAAGAGCCAGTTGGAAACCTCCTGATGAACCTCGCCTGTTCGATTCAGTGCGGAAGCTCCGAACAGATCAAGCTCGATTTCATATTTTTTTAGTGTCTTCTTCTGACTTTCATGGTTTTGGAGAACATATTCTTCAATGGTTCCTTCATAACCGTTTTGCTTAATTTTTCGATAGCTTTCCAGAATGGGAGAGCCAAAGCAGTCCGTTCCCGAAATAAAGATAACATTTTGCCTGCCGATACGGTCTCTCAAAAATCGCGCAAAAATATCTGCGTGTACATACATTCCACCTACATGACCAAAGTGAAGATTCTTGTTGCCATACGGCATACCTGCCGTAACAACAGCTTTTTTGGGGAAAATAGGACGTTCTCCCGGTGTCAGTTTTTTAGAATACATAAAAATACCCCCTGAAATAATATTATTTCAAGGGGCGATGGATTTCTCTTTATCGCGGTGCCACCCTAGTATACTTCCATGTCACCATAAAAGTCTCATCAAGTACTCCCCGCAAGCAGCTTATACTCTATTCCTGTAACGTAGACAAACGTCATAGCATCACTCTAAGGGTAGTTCTATTAGAGATCCGTATGCGGCTCCGAGGCTTGTTTCATTCTACCGGCGTTATCTGTTCTCAGCAAATACAGACTCTCTGGAAACGCAGTATAAAATTACTCTTCTCTTCATAGCCTTTTTCATTAGATTTGTAAAAGTATAACATTGACATTAAGTGCTTGTCAAGGCGGGAAAATTATTAATCCGCAATTTTAAACTGACAATGAACAACAGCGGTGATTTCCTTTTCTAAGGAGGAGGTATCATTGATACCGTAATCATCGATTTCATTAGAATACAGAGGGGTTATCTGCATCACGCCCATGTCGGCATACTTAAGATCACCCAGCTTGTTACCTGCATTTTCAGCCATCATCTCGGCACGTTTTTTAGCATCCGCCGTTGCTTCGGCCAGCATAGTAATCTTCATATCTGCTAGTTTTGTATAGAAGTATTGGGGCGGGTCGGATTGGAAAGCTACATCCTGGTTAAGAAGCTCGGTAGCATTTCTGGTAATCTCTGTTATGCTGTCTATCTCACCGGATTTAATTGTCATTGTCTGAGATAAATCGTAATAGTCAATCTTATTCGTGTAGGCGCCATAATCATTCATGACATAATAAATGGAGGTTGTGATGGAATTAAAGACAAAGTCATCTTCACTTAACCCTTTTCCTTTAAAGTATTCTGAGACCTTGTTCCTACTTACTTCCAGCTTGGCATAGGCATCGGTCAACTCAGCTGATTTAGCGTCAAAGCTACCGGTCCACACAATCCAGTCTGAGGTGATTTGCTGTTTGGCAGACCCGGTAACTGTTATAGTTGATTGTGAGGATTTAATCTTTACGACTCCATTGATTAGAATTGTGGATGATACAATTGCTCCTACAATTAGGATAATTGCAACTAGGATGTTACTGATTGCTCGCTTGATACTAAACTCATTCATACCGCTTCCCCCTATAAGTTGATATACATTAATGTAATTATACGCTTGTGTTAGATAATCGACAATAAATTTTTAATTAATTAATAAAAACAATATAAATACATAATACCTATGAAATATTTATATGTCACTCCCTTAGATGGTAGCACAATTCTTTTCTATGTAAGTGAGCAATGGAGATAAGTAGGAGACATTTATGTCCGAACAAAGATACAAGAGACTACATATACTCCCCATAATGCAGATGATGAGAGTAATGAAGCCTCTTGTGTGGTACAAACAATATAGTAACTACGATTCATTCTTCTAGTAATAAAGTTGCTTTACAGTTTAGCTCTTCTTGACACTTAGGCCCTGCTTGACAGCATATTTGTATGCTTCAGAGTCCACTTAATACTATAGCATGATTAAGCCAAAGATTACAAGGGGCTACATAGAATCAATCCAGCATGACACACTTTATGACGGAACCTCGGTCAGTTGCAAGAGTTTTCATAATATCGGCAATCTCATCGATGCAAAAAGTGTGACTGATGAATAAATTCGTATCAATAACACCGGATTTTACCAGATCAATTGCTGTGGGATAATATAAACCGGGTGCTGCAAAAGCCCCTTTGAGTTGAAGCTTTTTAACATGAAACTGATGGGCGTCAAGGGTAATCTTTGAATCTGATGAAAAACCAATAAAGGCAATGGTGCCGCCATAATTCATTACATGAACAGCAGAGGGAATCGTGCTTGGAGGGGCAGTAATCAACACCTTATCAACACCACCCTTAGGGAAAGCATAATCTTCAATCTTTTGCTTATCGGTAAATATAAAATCATCGGCGCCAAGAGACTTCGCTAGCTCGAGCTTACGGAGTGAACCGGAATGTTGAGCCACATATATTTTACCGGCGCCCATTGATTTAGCAAGGCGCAGTGCCATTAATCCGATGGATCCCCCACCAATGATAAGTACATGATCATTCAGCTTAATATCAGCGGTATAAACTAGGTCAATAGCAACACCCAAGGGCTCTATAATACTCGCTTGTTTAAAAGTGATACCTTCATAAATTACAGCATTTTTTGCTGGAACAATTGCATATTCGGCAAAACCCGAATAACTGCCGGGAATAACATTTTTACACAAATCAACTCTACCATCTCTGCAATTATCGCACACACCGCAGAAGCTTCCACTCTCAACTACTACGGTATCTCCTAACTTGATACCACTGACACATCGTCCGATTTCTTGCACCACACCTGCCATTTCATGACCGAAATGTTCATATTCCACGGAAGTACTTAAATCCCCACCGCATACACCGCAAGACTTTACCTTTATTAGAATCTCATAATCACCTATTTTACGTAAATCTGTATCACGAATTATTACATCCAAGGGGGATTTTTTAAATGCTGCTTTCATATTAGTCCTTCTTTCCTATTGATTAGTGTTTTTTCACGTTTGGGTAATCACATTATTTTTTGTTTATTAATACCTCATCACCATGGTTTCCAACCCAGTATTTTATTCCTGGATACTTCACTTCAAGGTAATCGGTGAATAACTGAGGAGATTCACTATTGAAGCGAAACATTTCATAATGACAAGGCACAACCAAGCCCGGTTTTATTAATCCTGCAAGATCTACGGCTTCTTGGTAGGTCATATTACCAATAATGTTATCAGAATATCTTTTAGCGTCTCTTCCGTTAATAGGAATGAACATCACATCAATATTTGCCCAGCGTCTGAGCTTTTGATGTAATCCTTCATAAATGCAAGTATCCCCGGAATGATATAGAGTACAATCATTTCCCTCAAGTACATATCCAAGATAAGGATAGCTCCCGGTAAGAATGTCTTGGTCTAAAAATTCATGAGCGGAAGGAATACCTGTAATTGTTATTCCGTTCTTTTTCAAAGATAGGCCATCATCAAGGCCATAAAATCTCTCTTTGGGTATATCTAAATCGTGAGAAAGGGATTTTACTAAACATCGTGGAACCACAAACAGGGCCTTGGGTGAAGATATGGATAGTCGGTGCCAAACGGCCCGATCGATATGATCATCATGGTCATGAGTTCCAAGGATAAAATCCGCATTGGTAATTTCTTCAGGTGCAAGTAAGGAGGGAATATTTCTGGAGGGTCCATCCGATAAGAAGGCATCGATATAGATAACAACCCCCCCCAGCTTAATTACCTGACCCATTTGTCCAAGCCACCAAAAAGCAGCAGTTCCCTGCTCTACAATACAGCTATCAATTTCTTGTATCAATTCTAATCCTTTTTTCATATGGTCGCGTCTTTCTTACTTACTGTGATTATTCCAGTGTAACATGAATTACGATTTATATAAATACGAACAAAATTAATTTCATCGAATATAAATAGAGTAGAAAATCTGTACCACAAAGGATTTTCAATAAATTAAGGAGTGAAAAAGATGTGCACAAATATAACAATCCCTCGCGAATCCAAAGAGGAACCGCTGATTTCAGCACGAACTTTGGATTGGTTTGCGACAAGTGTTGAAGATAATACAATAAATTGGTCCGTCAATTTTGTACCCCGTGGACAGTCGTTTCCGCAAGCGGATTTACCGGGTGAAATAAGTTGGACGAATAAGTACGCATTCGTTGGTGTAGGAACAGAGGGTATTATGATTCCTATCGTTTATGCGGATGGTTTGAATGAGAAAGGACTTTGTGCTGCTCATTTATCCTTGTTCACCAGCAAGTATCCGAAACCAAAACCGGGCGTCCCTATTCTCTATAATGCTAATATGGTGCCCTATATACTAGGGAATTTCAAAAATATTTATGAGGTAAAAGAAGCGCTATTGGAACTAAATGTCGTAAATATGAATGAGTTACTTCCAAAAGATGATTTTTCGACGCTTTTACATTATATTGTTACTGATGCGAATGGAAATAGCTTAATCATCGAATTCGTAGATGGAGAGATGCGGATGTATACGAACAGAATGGGAGTATTGACGAACGATCCGACCTATGATTGGCAGCTTACGAATAATCAATTCTACCAGCAGTTAAGCGTGGATAATATAACTACTACAATCTGTGGAGAGGAAGTCAGCAGCATCGGTCAACTCGGTATTCCGGGGGATCCATCCCCTCGCTCCCGCTTCGTCAGGGCAGCCTTTCTACGACATACAGCTTTTAGACCTCAGAATATCAGTGAGGCCATCGGTGCAGCCAGACAGATTCTTCAGACACTTTCTGTACCAATTGGGACAATGGTTGTTACAGACCCAAGTCTGCCTGCCGGTTCCATGGACTGGACGCAATGGAGTGTTATTAGAGATCATACGAACCTTAGTTACTACTTCTATACAGACTTTAACAGCAATCTGTATGGCATCCATCTCGGACAGTTAGATTTAAATGCCTCAAAGCAAACACATATTGATATCATGCGATCGAAATGGTACAAGGACGTCACACAGGAATTAGAGGCGGATTGTTGATCAGCGGCTTTGTTATGTGAGGTAGTATTCAGTTATGATAAAGATGAAAGACAGCCTGTTTTCAACTATCAACAGGCTGTTTTGATTTTAAAACTTGTTAATTAGTTCATTTATTGCGCTCCAATTAAGCTTTTTAAACTTTGACTCTCTTCAAAGTCAGGGTCTATAATAAGTGATTTTTCGAGGTACATCATGGCATTATCAAGTTCCAGCAAATTATAATAGCATAGTGCGATTTCATAATATATGGCTGCGTTTTCACCGTAGAATTCTACAGAAGTTTGGAAAAGCTTGAGGGCATCATTATCATAGCCAAAGTAGCCCAATAAGGTACCCAAACAATAGGCAATATCTCCCTCTTCACCAAGCGGAAAATAATGCTCCCAAACTTTATGGATTACGTCAATCAGTTCGTCTTTTGGAAAATCCTTCTCACCAGCTATTCGTTCGAGTAAGGTGTTATAGAATTCAAGAAAGGTTCTTGCATCCCAAACAGTATAGCGTAGAAAGGTCAGAAGTTCCTTTGTTGTAAGGGACTTCTGCAGAGGTACAACAGCTTTTTTAATAATATAAAAATCATCCGGCCCAATATTTTCAATAATCTCTTGATAGGCCATCGCTGTTTCTGTAAAATCTTGAGAGTATTTGCCCAGTAAAAACAAGGACATCGTTACATTTTCATGTTCATAAATACTGTGAATTGCTTTTCCACCAAGACCATTAAAAAATAATTCCAGGGCGTGAAAGTTAACCGTAAGTGATATGGAGCCATGCTTTGATAAAAAGGGGTGATAATTCTTGTTCATAGAGGAAACACTCCGATACCCCTTATCCGTGGAAATCAGGATTACGTCATTATGAAACAGCTTTATTAATCGATCAATGCACCTTAAGGCAAGGATCGGTAAGGAAAAGGCGGTATCCTCCAGGCAATCTTGATAATACAGTAGAATATCATTTATATTAGATTCCTCGTAATAACAATTCCCCTGTATTGGCTTGTCGGTATAGTAATAGTCTAAACCTGCCAGTATGGATTTGTCCGTAGAATCTGCCTGCTCACCGCTAGAAGTAATTGTAATCAGACCTTCATGAAGTACTCCCTTATCTACATAGAATGTATCTTGAGGAACACTATCAAAGGTATAATTAGCGAATAATATTAGTGGATGATTCCTATTGCCTTTACTCAGAACTTCACCACAACATCTTAATCTAAGTTCTTCATCTGATGTCATGTCAAAGGTTGCGCAATCAAGTATACCACTTTCAAAATAAGGCTTTAAGAAGCTGTGGGTCTGCCAGTATTGTACGTTTCTCTCAGCGAAATCCGTTATTATATATTTAAATTTTAGCCCCTTTAGGGAAGAATGATCAACAATATGAAAAAATCGTTTAAGAAATGTATAGGTGAATCGCCCAACTCCGGCTGCAAGCTCCATGATGTAGATGGTAGTATTCTTATCAAAGTCCTCACGTAAAGCTAAGTCCCTGCAGTATCCAAATACAGTTTTAGCATAGAGGTTTGCGATATAGGGATTTGTTGTTATATATTGAGGGACAATTCCTTT
The DNA here is from genome assembly GCA_002307215.1 of Lachnoclostridium sp. UBA1308. GTDB lineage: Bacteria > Bacillota > Clostridia > Lachnospirales > Lachnospiraceae > Mobilitalea. The sequence continues at coordinate 53,168 of DBTU01000012.1, read as the reverse complement.
AATCCAGGCTTCCGGCCCTTGATTTGCATAAAAGTCTGTCTGCAATTTCCACAGCATGGACTGTGATAAAGGCTTGTCGGCTTCGAGTATTACGACAGGGGTGGCTGAGTTTTTTGGCTTATCGGACCTTTTAATAATTGGCTTTGTTGTTGCTTTTGACAAAATAATGCCTCCTAAATTTTAATAATAAATTTACTTGTTTTACAAATCGGGTTGATTATTAAATTCAATTGAATGAATATTACTTGTGTTCAGTACGAGACAAGTTATATTTTATAGATGAATTATACAATAGTTACAGGTATAAAACCACCATATATATTAGTCGAAGGTACATTGGTTATAGTTCAGCCTTCAAAAAGATGTATCCTGACTGGGGAAACATTTCTTTCCCAGTCTTTTCACTATCCGTGCTAGGCTGAACTGTAATGTACATTGAGCAAGTGTTGAGCAAACCAATGACAAATACATATTTGCTATGATATAATACAATCAAATAGTTGAAATTTAAACATGAAACACCATTTCATCGAGGAAATGATTGGAATAAGAACTTTGATTTAACAGAAGTAAATATTGAGATGCCAGAAAAGAGGAGAACGATCATGAGCTTTGCACTTCGTAAGTTTACACCACCGGATTTTACAAAAGAGATTTTTATAGACGCACCGGAGGCAATATTAAGGGAAGCACCTAAGGATGAGGTGGCACCCGAAAATTATCACGCGATGAGTATATTCCCGGAGTATTTTAAAATAAATGGAGACTGGTTGTTGGCAAAAGAAAGTAGAATGGATTGTGTCGCTGTATTAGAAAGCAATGAGATTAAGGTAAAAGAATTCCGCCTGTTAAAAAAGGGAGATCTAGTGGTTACCGGCAGAACGGAGAACCGTGAAGATGGTATCTATGTTTATGGGGATGGATTCAGGGAAAAAAGAGCAGAGCAGGAGCTTTTTGCCTTTCGTCAAAACCGTTCAAGAGAAACAGCATTTTCAAGAGACTACGATGAAATCTATGAGTTGCTGAAACATGAAAAGGAACATGGAAAAGTAGCATGGGTCTTGGGGCCGGCATTTGCATTTGATTATGATGCCAGAGATGCTTTTTCTAAATTAATTGTGAATGGGTATGTGGATAATCTGTTAGCAGGAAATGCACTTGCCACCCATGATCTCGAAGCCGCATATCTAAAGACTGCTTTGGGACAAAATATTTATACGCAGGAAAGCCAAGTGAACGGACACTATAACCATCTGGATACCATAAATCGTGTGAAGTATTACGGATCAATCAAAAGCTTTATTAAAGAAGAAAAGATTGATAACGGTATTATATATAATTGTGAAAAGTATGGAATACCGTATGTTCTTGCCGGTTCCATTCGGGATGATGGGCCGTTGCCTCCGGTATATGCAGATGTATATGAGGCACAGAATGCAATGAGAGATGTAATTAAGGATGCTACTACGGTTATCTGTATGGCAACAATGCTTCACACGATTGCTACCGGAAATATGACACCTTCTTTTCGCGTAGTGGAAGATGGCAGCATAAGACAGGTCTATTTCTATTGCGTAGATATTTCCGAATTCGCTGTAAACAAGTTAGCAGACAGAGGAAGTCTTGCCGCAAGAGGAATCGTTACAAATGTACAAGATTTCATTGTGAATCTGAGTAAAGGAATGGGATTATAATCCCGTCTTCTTTCATACTATGAAGAACCCAAAAAGTCACCCGACTTATTGATGTTGGGTGACTTTTGAGCTATATCAGATAATGTTACTATTCCTGAAATGATTTCCAGAAGGCACCATCCTTATCTATCAAATCTGAGATCTTGGAGAATGGGATTTCAAACTGCGGAAAGCCTGCTGCGTAAGCAGTAATTGCTCCAGAGTCAAAATAAACTGTTAGATTATTTTTACTGAGATAAAAGAACTGATTCTCGGTAACAAAGGAGCTACCAAGGGTGTCGTAAGTGCTGCCATCCTTCTTTTCCTGAACTTTCATTTCTTTGCGTACGAGGCTATCCAGGATCTTGATATAACTACTGTCCTTCTTGAAGAGATCCTTAAACTGATAGAATGCACCGGTTTTGGTATCAATAAAGTAGTAAAGACGGATTGGGGCACCATGAGCTGCTCCAATGGGATAATCATATCCGGTTTTGCAAATGATCAGGAGGTCCTTAATCTGTTCTGCTGAGAAGTTATCATCCACCATTAGTTCATCTTTTACGGTAAGCTTCATCCGGTTAGAGGTAAATAAGCTTTCCAGCTGATGATTGATCTTTTCTTGAATACCGGAGTCACTGAGGCCATCCAGCTTTGGATAATAGATGACGACATATTTATTCGGCTTAACTTTTACAGAATGAACAATGACACCGGAAGAAAGCGTTGTCGCCACCAGAGCTTGCCAAATCAGGGTGCCGTCCATCTTTAGATAGGAAAGGGTATTATCGATTTCCGCCTGAACCACATGATCAAGGACAGTCAGTGTTCCACGACCTTCTTGCTTTGGGAACGAGGCAATTTTATTACCCTTTGTATCAATCAGATAGGTATACTTATTATCAGTGATGGAAGCATAATTATTACTATAAACGCTAAGATCGTATAATTTGTAGGAGGTCAGCTGCTTTCCGTTCTTGTCGAAGAGGGCTGAGGGTTTGATGCCTACCTGATATCCTTCCTCATCAGCGAGCTTCTTCTTTACCCCGAACAATCCGTTTCCAAGGTATATTACTTCGCTGTACTTTGGCTTCAGTATGATTTTTCCGTTAAGGTCCATGACACCCTTGAGAAAGGTTTTTGTATCACTATAAATAACATAACCGTCATCGGTAACATTATAATAATAGTTATTTTTGTTGTCTAAGGAAAAGGTTTTTAGAACCTTCCCTTTACTGTTGATGCGGTAGAACTTCCCTCCCTTTGATACGATAGCTGTATGATTCTTGTCAAAGTCACCGGCAAAATCATAGGTAGCGTTCAGCACAGTCTTGCCCTTGGCATTGATATAGCCGTTCTTATAGGTTGTGTTATCGGTAAATGAGGCCATGCCATTATGAAAATCGTTAAGATAATTCGAGGTTTTTAAGATGACGGTTTCCTTTGTGTCAATAACTAAAAAGTTATCATCTTTGTTTACAATAGCCAGACCCTCTGAGAAATTTCTTGCCCAGGAATAGGTGGGCTCAATTATGACAGCACCTGTTTCATCAATAAAGCCATAACTATCATTACCTTCTATTACAACATGTATCGGATACAGATTGGAATGTTCCTCAGACAAAGCGTTGTCTGCAGCTGTTGATGAGTTCTCCGAATCTGTGGTGGATGCACTCGCTTCTCTTGTACTGCCTGTATTACAGAATGCTATGAATACACATATCGTTCCTAATAATGCCACCTTTTTCAGACTGATTTTCAATTTCACTCTAATTACCTCCCAATCTGATTTTTCTTGTTTTCTAAAGATATTACCGGTTAACGAATCTATTATATACTATCTATGGAGAAATACACTTTACGTTTCTATTACATTTATTAAATATTGTTTACGAAAGCTATAAAACACTATTGACCGAATCGGTTTATGAGTGTATACTTCTTATATAAACCGATTCGGTCGAAGAAAAGGGGGGGAGTATAATAATTGGAGAAATTTCATAATTTACCAATAGAAAAACAAAGTACAATCATAGATGCAGCACTTGATGCTTTTGGCAGGAATGGCTATAAGAAAACATCCGTAAGCGATATAGCAAATGCAGCCGGAATATCGAAAGCAATGGTTTTTCACTACTTTGGTACCAAGAAAGATTTATATTTTTATCTGCTTAACTTTAGCAGTAATATGATTATGGATGAAATCAACGATAAGTTTGATAGTAGCGTAACGGATTTTTTTGAAAGAATAATAATGGCAACAATGCTTAAAATGGCTGTAATAAAAAAGCATCCTGCAACCCTGTCATATCTGAGTAGTGTGTTTTACGAAACTAACGAAGAGGTGAAAGATGGTATTATTTCTTTAATGTCTCAGGGGGACTCCTTCAGAAATAAAATAGCTCTTGAAGGTATAGATTATTCGAAGTTTAAAGATAGTGTTGATGTAAAGCTTGTTATGAAGATGCTGACGAGCATAAGCGAAAGCTATGTTAATCCTTACAAAAGTATTCAGCAAGAAGATCTCGATGTCATGATAAAAGATTTGTTCGAAATCATGGATTTGCTAAAGAATAATCTATATAAGGAACAGTATCTATAATAATGATCTAAATGGACTATAGTACTGTTATAAAGAGTGAAAAGAATTCCAAAAAGAAACCCATTAAAAATTTATTTTGAACTTCTTTCGGATAGTTATTGGTAGGGCAGGTATGAAAAATTATTATTGGAGGATTATCATATGAATGTAATTGAAATTACAAACTTAACAAAAAATTATAGAAAATCAAGAGGTATCATAGACGTCAATCTTAATATTGAAGAGGGTGAAATATTCGGGTTTATCGGACCCAATGGAGCGGGAAAATCGACTACCATCAGAACTCTTCTGGGATTAATCTACCCGTCACAGGGTACCGCTACTATATTTGGGAAGAATTGCATGGAACATCCGGAGGTAAGAAATGAACTTGGTTACCTTCCCTCTGAAGTATTCTATTATGATAATATGAGAGTGATTGATTTGTTGAAATACTCCGCAAGTTTCTACAAGAAAGATTGTACGAAAAGGATTAATGAGCTTGCTGAGGTCATGGACTTAGATTTGAAAAAGAAAATTGACGACCTTTCCTTCGGTAACAAAAAGAAAGTCGGAATTGTACAAGGTTTACTTCACGAACCAAAATTAATTATTCTTGATGAGCCGACCAGTGGACTGGATCCTTTAATGCAACAAAAGTTCTTTGAACTCATCGGACAGGAAAATAAAAAGGGAGCCACCATATTCTTCTCTTCGCACATCCTTGGAGAAGTTCAGAAAATGTGCAGCCGTGTAGCTTTTATTAAAGAAGGAAAAATTATAAAGACGGAGAAGATGAGTACCCTCCAAGAGAATAGTTACAAAAGGTTCAGTATCGAAGCGAAAGCCGAGGTTAACAAGGAAACCTTTAACATAATTGGTGTAAGCAGCTTAGAAGTGAAAAATAATACCGCAAATTTTATATTCAAGGGCAATATTAATTCAATCATGAAGAAAATCAGCGAAATTGAGCTCCGCAATATTTCCATCGAAGAGCCGGACCTAGAGGAAATATTCATGCATTACTATGCTAAGGAGGACTAAATCATATGAATATATTTCGCTACGAAATGAAATCACTTAGAAAATCTATGATGATATGGACGTTAAGCATGCTGGCGTTGGCGGCACTTTACCTATCCATCTATCCCGGCATGGCGAAGGATGCTGGGGATTTTAAAGAACTGTTAGCAGGTTATCCTGCAACCGTGAGGGCAATGTTAGGAATTAATCTCGACCTCATTACTTCACTTTTGGGATTTTATTCAATGATATTTTCATTTATTATCCTCTGCGGTGCCATTCAAGCTATGAACCTTGGAGTATCCATTCTTTCCAAGGAATCCAGAGAGCGAACAGCGGATTTTCTCCTTGTTAAGCCGGTTTCACGTACTACGATTGTAAGTGCGAAGCTTGCAGCAGCATTAACCACAATTGTGATAACAAATATTATATTTATTTCACTATCAACGCTTATGGCAAACTTAGCCAAAACAGAGGATTTCAGTATAAAACTGTTCTGCATGATCAACCTTACTATGTTTTTTGTCCAAATCATATTTATTGCCATAGGAATGGTTGTTTCAGTCTTCTTCAAAAAGATTAAAAATGTACTTCCAATCTCTCTTGGATTTGTTTTTGGATTTTATTTAATTGGTGCGTTGCTGGTAACTGACAGTGGCGATAAAGTGGAACGCATTCTTTCGCCCTTTAAGTATTTTGATAACACTTATATCATTCAAAATGGCAATTATGAGCCATTTTATCTTTTGATAGGCGCAGCCATTGTTGTTGTATCTATTGCCGTAAGTTATATCATCTATAACAAGAAGGATATCCACGCTGTAAGCTAAAATTCGAATAGTCTCGCATAACCATGCGAGCAATGAACTCCAAAATGAGATTCCAAATGAGTGATGTATATATCACTCATAGGAAATTCATTTTGAACTTCTTCCGAAGATTGATTGTGATGGCGAGAAACGCCGTAATGGAGGTAATTATGAATATTTTCAGGAAAGAATTGAAGTCTAACAGAAAAGCTCTGATTATATGGAGTGTATGTATAGCATTATTGGTACTAAGCGGTATGGGTAAATATACAGCATATTCTACGGGTGGTGCCAGCAGTGCGGTTTTTGATAAATTACCAAATACAATGAAAGTAATTTTAGGACTTAATGGCTTTGAAGTAACAAAAATCAGTGGGTTTTTCGCTTTCTTATTCCCTTATCTTGAAATTACGGTTGCCATTCATGCTGCTTTATTAGGTAGTGGTATAATCGCCAAGGAGGAGCGGGATAAGACCACTGAGTTTCTGATCGCGAAGCCGGTCTCAAGAAACAGTATTATAACGTCTAAATTATTAGCGGCATTGATTAATGTTACCATCCTTAATCTGGTATCCTTATTATCTTCACTTGCTATTGTCCCATCTTTTCATACTGGAGAAGATATTACCGGTGAGATTCTACTACTGCACTTGATTATGTTCATTGTTCAGCTGATTTTCTTATCCCTTGGAGCATTGTTCGCCTCAGCCTTAAGAAAGCCGAAAACATCCGGTGGGATAGCGGTAGGTATCATATTGATTGGATATATCATTTCAAAAGTAACGGATTTAGCGGATTATCTGAAGGTATTAAACATCTTCTCACCCTTTAAGTATTTCAATCTACAAAATGCAGTTAATAAAAATGAAATAAGCATCCTTATTACTCTTCTGTGCGTTGCAATGATTGCAACCTTTACTTATTTTACTTATTTCTTTTACCAGAGAAGGGATATGAATGTTTAAGCAAAACTGATACTGTGGCAATTGATTTTGCATAAGTAATAAAAAGAGCATCAGCCCAAAGGAACGGCCACTGTCAAATAGACATAGGGAAGTTCTTTCAGGCTGATGCTTTTTAATTAATTGTTATCGATTTTTTTCGCTTCTTGCAAAGAAGAACGTTCCGATCACCAGAAAGACAATCGTAAGCGTGGCAATTATGATAAGACTGATGAAAGGGTTAAACAGCACCACATTGGCATACTCCGGAGTTCCTGCATAAACCACGGCACGGGTAAGATCAAGACAATAAGTCATTGGCATCATACGGGATAATACAAATAAAACACCTGAGGAATGGGTAATAGGAATTATTGCACCGGAAAGAAACATTTGCGGCATGGTTATAAGCATAACAGCCGTGTTTGCTGTTTTATTACTTTTAATAAGTCCGATAACTATCACGGCCAGTGAACCGGCGGATAAACACATGAACGGAGCTAATAAAAATATTAATAAATATTGTCCAAGGGTTAGGTAAATTCCCATAAAGAGTCCGACTATTATAGTTCCAAACATTCCGACAATAGCAGCAAAGGAGGAACCTAGAATTTTACCGATAATGATGGAGTAGCGTGATATGGGTGAAATCATCATTTCCTGTGTAAAATCTGTAACATGGTCTTCCACTAGGGAGGTAATGCCGGTAGCGGAGGTCATAAACAGCATATTCACCAGCATGCCGATTAACAGATATTGATTGTAATCAAAGCCGAGTCCTCCTGCCATATTTTGAGAAAGACTTCCCCCAAGCATACCCATCATAACTAAGGGCATAGCAAGGCTCATTATGAGCATTCCCGGTGATTTGAAGAACAAGGTGATATCACGTGACAGTATTGTGATTATTACGTTTATTTCTCTTAAAAATCTTGGTTTTTTTAATGTCATTTCATTCATGCTATATTTCCTCCCTTTCTTAATAAATAATCCACATAGGCATCTTCAAGTGTAGGCTCCTGCATTTTAAGAAGTGTTAATTTTGTTTGCAACCTTGCAATGATCTCCTGTGCAGTCATGTCCTGAAAAGGTACTATGACATGGTCTTCTATGCGAGGAGCCAGCCCCATGGAGATTAATTCATTGGTTAGCTCCGGACGATTATCAGAATCCAGTATAACCTCTTGCTTCAGTAAATTTTGCTTCATTAAATCAGGAGTTCCGTTAAAGGCGATCAGTCCTTGATTAATAATGCATACAGTGTCCACATGCTCAGCTTCATCGATGTAGTGGGTGGTAAGAAATACGGTTGTTCCGCTCTCCCGCCTGACTGTATTGATATAGTCCCATAGCCCGCGTCGGCTTACCGCATCAAGGCCTTGTGACGGTTCGTCAAGGAACAGAATTTTGGGCGTATGAATCAGGCTGCGAATAATTTCAAATTTGCGCTGCATACCCCCGGAAAGTTTTTTTACCGGTTTGGACAAAGCGTCCTGTATACCGACGATTTCAGCGAGGTCTAAGACGCGCCTGCGATATTCCTTCGGCATCATTTTAAAGGATGGGCGATAATTATACATGCCGTATAAGCAGGCATGAAACCGAATATTTTCTTCTGCCGAGAGCTGTGGGTCAAGACTCGGTTGCTGAAAAATAATTCCTACGTTCTCACGTACATGTCTGGCTTGCTTATCAACATCATAGCCGGCGATGGACACTTCACCGGTGGTCTTGGATAGAGTGGTGGTCAGAATTGAAATGGTGGTTGTTTTGCCTGCACCGTTTGGTCCTAAGAAGGCAAAGAAGTCACCTTCGTTTACATCAAAGCTGATACCCTTAACGGAGGGCGTCTTCGCTTTGTCGTACTGCTTTACCAGATTTCCTACATGAATCATATTTTTCATATTATTAACCATGCCTTTCTTCATTGCCTGCAAACTTTGGGCCACAGACACAAATTAACCTCTGTCAATCAACAACCATATCATATGGCTGTTAATTAAACAGAGGTTAAACGCAAGTTAAACGGAATGTAAACGCATTAATTATTTTGACAGCTTGATAATAAATACAGTACCGCTCCCAATTTCACTTTCCACGCGGATACATCCCTTATGAAGTTCTACGATCTTTTTCACTAGAGATAGGCCAAGACCGTTGCCGCCCAGATTGCGGTCACGGGCTTTATCCACTTTATAGAAGCGCTCAAAGATATGAAGCTGATCTTCGCCTGAGATACCAATTCCATTATCGGCAATTCGACATTCCACCCAGGAATCGCTGTTGGTAAGAGAGATGTTAATCGTGCCGCCGACCGGAGTAAACTTTATTGAATTGTGAAGTAGATTAATCCAAACCTGCGCCATTAAATGTTCATCACCGAATATATTTACTGCTTCCAGTTCCAGAGAGACATCCAGCTTCTTATCCGACCATTGCGGTTCGAGCATAAGGAGTGAATTTTGAATTTGTTTGTCCAGTCGGAAATTAGTAAAGGACAGCGGTGTGGCAGCTGCATCCAGGGAAGATAATTTCAACAAATTGTCACTTAACTTAGAAAGGCGTTTACTTTCAGACTCTATGATGTCAATGTAATGCATCCGATCAATGTCAGTGAGCTCATTTCTTCGAAGTAATTCGGCAAATCCGGAGATGGAGGTGAGCGGTGATTGTATCTCGTGAGAGACATTGGCTATGAAGTCTTGTCTCAGATTCTCCATTGAGCCAAGCTCCTGAGCCATCTTATTCACAGTCTCTGCAATTTCTGAAAATGGATCGTGCTCATTCACTTTCATAACAACAGAAAAATCACCACCGGCGATACGTTTCATGGCTTCCAGGGTGTCATCCATCATTGATTTACGTCCTTTGTGATGGTCGTTGCCGCGAAGGTCATTAAGTAACTTTACACCACCGGCAAAAAGGTATAGACCAAGTAAACCGGTAATAATATAAGGCCACGGCTTTGCAGGTGTTCCGGTATATCGAAAGATTAGGTTTGTTAACAGATAGGAAAGCCAAAAACATAAGCCAAAGGAAATCGTGGCAACAAGCATACCACCGGCGATACGTAATTTACTAATCTCTTTATTATCTTCATTACTCATGAAGCACCTCTAATCGATAACCTAATCCTCGAATTGTGGTTATCTTAAAATGGTATTGTTCACTGGAAAATCGTTCACGCAATCGGTTGATATGAACATCCAGCGTTCGCTCGTTACCTTCAAAATCATACCCCCATACGTCTTCAATCAGTTGATCTCTAGTGAGGGTCTTCCCTGCCATAGAACCTAGCTTAAATAAGAGCTCGAACTCTTTCATAGGGATGTCACTATGTTCACCCTCACAGGTGATTGAGTGGCTTGATTTGTCAAGAATGAGAGAGCCGATATTCACAACGGAAGCAATCTTGTAGCGTTTTAGTAAGGCCTTAACACGTACAGCAAGCTCTATTCCCTCAAAGGGTTTCGTCAGATAATCATCTGCTCCCAGCTCAAAGCCTTTCACTTTCTGACTGATATCACCTTTGGCGGTCAGCATTAAAATCGGTAGATCCAAATAATATTTACGAGCCAGACGGCAAAATTCATACCCATCCATCTCAGGCATCATGATATCAAGTACACACAAATCTATTTTGTTTTCTTTCATCTGTTGCAGAGCATCACGTCCATTGCAGGCTTCGTAGATTAAATAGCCTTCATTTTTAAGAAATGTTCGTTCCAGTTCGCGAATATACGGGTCATCATCAATAATCATAATACTGGTCATATAAAAACACCTCCTTTTTTCTATTGTATATCAGAAATGTAAACGGAAGTTAAATCGCGTATGAATTCATATCACTCTTAGAGCTACAGTAACTTGAAAATCTTAGGATTCGCTTTTATCATAAATAGAAAATTTTTCTTTAGCTCAGTATTATAATTTAAATAATCCTGCATGCAGGTAAATAATACTAATCGGCGATAGTGAAGGAAGATATCAATCTGCTCCAACCAGAAATCATCAAGATGGTTTTCCGTCTCGTAGCCATTGATGAAATGATCAAAAAAGAATTTCGGAGGCTCTTTATGATGAACCTCATTCATCATGCCACCCGATAAATCAAACATGATTCCCTGCGCCGGAACCGTAATATCCTGGAGAAAGAAATTACAGGAGGAAACGTCAAAATCTATCAATGTAATGCCTTTATCCTTTACGATAATGTTATGCTGGTGATTATCATTATGGATAAAGCCATAGGTGTCCCGATTTATCGGCAGCTCCCCGAGAGCACAGGACATTTTCCTCCATTCTTCCTTGACAGCTTCCTCTTTGCACCAGTCAGTGAAGAATCTTACTTCATCCTGAAAGCCGAATTCCGAAGGCTTTCCGTTTAAGTTTTTCCAGATAGGATAGTTCTTGGTTATTCTATGTGTTTTCCCGATTAATTTGCCCCAAGTTAGGAAACGAATTTAGAATCTATTGTTCGCTTTTTTCTTTTAATCCATTGAAGAAGAGAAAGTTGACTTCTTCTAACAGTGAGACGTTGCTGCTTATCTCAAGAGCCGAAGCAAAATTATGTGTGATAAAGAATTGAAAAATCTCAATATAGGTGGTCAAGGCTTTATCTGATGCATTTACCGTGATGATATTACCCTTTCGCCCCTGCTTAATTATTTGAAGCATTATAGCATGTAGGTGTTGCTTTTTCTCCTCGCCTGCGAATAAATCAAAATCATTCAATTCATGAAGCTCCTCCGCTGAAAATTCCGGTGAAAACTGTTTACAAAAATCAACCTTTGACAAAAGTAATTTTTCGAGCTTGCTCTCAATCGGTAAGTCGCTTTTTAAAATGTCTTCTGTCAGCGTGCAGAAATCATCGATAATCTGATTCAGTAGTTCCTTTCTCAGATTTTCCTTACTTTCATAATAGTTATATATGGTTTCAAGTGAAACATGTGCCTCTTTTGCAATATTTGCAATTGTAACATTCTTGTATCCGGATTGATTAAACAATGTAAATGCCGCAGCCAGAATACTCTTTTTCTTTCCTAATGTCCTTTTTTGAAAACCATCCATACGTGCGCTCCTTATAAGTAAATTTACTATTTCAGTATTTTAGAATATATTTGTATTATATTACGAATCTATTGACAATGCAAGATTCTGAGCATATAATAATAAAAAGATTCGTAATATAATAAGAAAATATTCTAAAACAATTTTAAGGAGGTTATTTTTTATGAAACGGAAATCAATCATGCAGATAACTGCAGCAATACTTGTGGCACTGATACCCGCATTTTATGCATTTATATTTCTTTATGCTTATTGGGAACCGACAGATCACTTGTCGAATATTTCGATTGCCGTAGTAAATGACGACAAAGGGGCTGTCATCGACGGCCAAAATCAAAATATCGGTGATTTACTTGTTGACAAGCTGAAATCAAGCCAGGAGGTTCAATGGGTGTTTACCGATAAGGAAGAGGCCGATAGCGGTATTTTAAAGGAAAAATACTATGCCGTACTAGACATACCCGAGGATTTCACAAAATGCATTTCCACGGCGGCGGAAGTAAATAAAACTCAAGGTACCTTGTATATCAAAGCTAATGATAAATTGGGAACCGTTGCGTCTTCTATTATATCGAATATTAACTCAAATATCGAAAATATGGTATCAAAAAGCATAACGGAAAGTCTCGCAGATTCTTTTGCAGGCAAGCTAAAGGAATTACCGGACAGCTTACAAAAACTCAGCGACAGTCTATCCAAGCTGAATACTGCATCCAATCAATTGAGTCAGGGTATGAATACGCTAACTCAGGGGCAGACAGCCTTCAACAACGGCTTAGATCGATTTGACGAAGGGCTTACGACTGCGGGTGACGGCAGTCAAGCGTTAGGCGATGCTTTGCAACTTCTTTTGAGAAAATCCGAGCTTTTTAAAAGCGCCATAAACGATTATCTAAGCAGCATGACGACGCTTTCAAACTACTCCCAACAATATAACAGCGGAGTTAACACGCTTTCCTCAAATCTGAATACCTACATAGATAGCAGTAACAAGCAGCTGCAGCAAAGCATCGAAATCATGACATGGCTTAAGGCTTATATTGAGAAACATCCCGAAAGTATGACTGATACGGATATGCAGCAGATTATATCAGCGTTTAGTTCAGTCAGTGGCAGTAAGGATATTGCGGTTGATCCGGTTGTCGCAGCATCCGTATTGTCCTCCGCACTGAATCAATTGACCCAGACCTATGAGCAGATTAATACTGCTGTACAAAAGCTTCCGGGGGGAATGCAGACGGCATCAACCGGTGCAGGTGCACTCTCAAATGGGATAGGGCAGTTATCTGACGGTTCAGCCTCTCTTTCCGCCGGCATGGATGATTTATCACAGGGAGCAGATACCCTGAAGGAAAAATCAGAATTACTAATCTCAGGTGAGAATAAAATCCTGAGCGGAATTGAGCAGATGAATTCAGGTATAGAGCAAATGAAGGCTTCGGTAGACTCATCTCTTGAGCAACTGAAAAGCAGCAACTCTGTACTAGAGGGCTACGGAAAATTTTTGTCTGACCCGGTTAAAATGGAGATAACGAAAATAGGTGAAGCAAAGAATACAGGAATGGCCATGACCCCTTTTATTATTTCACTTTGCCTGTGGCTAGGCGGATTGATGTATATTATCATCTTTACCTCAATGGAGAAGTTAAAATTCGAAGAATTTAAAATATCTCGAAAGATAAAAATTGATTTAGGACTGTTCCGGTTTCAACTTCTCGCAATGATACAAGCAGCATGTCTTGCATTCACAGTTCTTCATATTCTTAATCTTCAGGTTGGCGATAAAGCCCAGTTCTATGTAATATGCATATTAGGAGGGGTAGCATTTATAACAATTATTCAGGTAACTGTGCTTATTTTTCAAGATTTAGGTAAATTACTGAGCATCATTTTCATGCTGTTGCAGATCACAGCAGGGGGCGGTATGCTGTCAATGGAGCTTGTTCCTTCCTTCTATAAGAACATTCATTCATATATGCCGATGACCTATACCATTAATATGCTTCGGAATAATATTCTGAGTATGGATAGAAGCAGCTATAATCACAGTATGGCGGTACTTATGATTACGCTAATTGCAGGATTATTATTGATAATGTTGTTGTCGCTGTTTACCCACTTAATTCAAAATTTCAGTAGAAAGAATACAACTGCTTCTTTTCAAATGAAAACCGGTGACAGGTAGTTGCAAGTATTCAATAGTTACAGTTCAGCCTTCATTAGATATTGATAAGACTAGGGCGGCAATGTTCCCATGGATGAGCCGTTCTCACTTAATTGCATTACGTAGCGGTACATAAGGTTCTAAAAGACAGAACCTAAGTACCGACGAATGCAAATACTCATCCATGGGAACATTTCCGACCTAGTCTTAAGCGGTAGTCTTAGATAAGGCTGAACTGTAACATTCAATAAAACAAAAAAATATTCTTACGTAGATAATAATGACCTGTTGTGGTAAAATGGGGTAATTTAATACGGAAGAGGAAAAGAAAATGTTCAAGGAATTAAAAAGTAGTAAGGCACTTGTGCTATATTTTGTAATTATTTCGATAACAGCCTTTGCACTGGCACTTAGTAATGATGTGCTTGCGAATTATTTCAAGGATGCTTATCAGGTTACGGCATACCAGCGAGGGATCATTGAATTTCCCAGAGAATTACCCGGGTTTTTAGTCGTATTTATCGCAGCCGTACTGTCCGGCTTGTCGGACCTAAGAATTTCTATCATAGCTCAGTTTATGAGTATTATCGGTATCTTTATCTTAGGATTAACATCCCCTATTTTTGCAGTCATGTTGATATTTATCTTCATTAATTCGGTGGGTATGCATTTATTTATGCCGCTGCAGGACAGCATAGGAATGTCCTTGTTCAAGGGAGATAATATCGGAAGGCGTATGGGACAGTATAAAAGCGTCTATACCGCATTTTCCATGCTTGGCGGAATCCTTGTATTCATCGGATTTAAAGTCGGATTTTTCAGCTTTACCGGCAGAACAAAATGGACGTTTATCATAAGTGCATCCTTGCTCACAATTGTTATGATCCTGCTGATATTCCTTGAAAGGCACATGAAAGAGAAATCAAAATCGCAGACAAAAGTGAAGTTTTTATTCCGCAAGGAGTACAAGTATTACTATACCTTGGTCGTGCTTTTCGGTGTTCAGAAGCAGATGATGATTGTATATGGGCCTTGGGTTTTAATCGAACTGTTGAATAAAAAAGCGGATACGATGGCGCTACTCGGAATCATCGGGGCCTTCATTGGTATTTTCTTTATACCGCTCATCGGCAAATGGCTGGATAGGTTCGGAATCAAGGCTATGCTTTATCTGGATGCACTGTCTTTTATTGGGGTTTATCTGGTGTATGGCTTTTTTACGGCCGGATTTGTGAGCGGTTCCTTGGCACGTACAGGATTACCGGTATTATTAATCTATGTATTATTCATCTTTGATCGGATGTCAAATCAGATGGGGATGGTCAGAACCCTTTACATGCGATCCATCGCGGTGGATCCAAACGACATCACACCGACGTTATCCCTTGGTGTTAGCATGGATCATTTTGTCTCAATCACCAGTGCTTATCTATGTGGAATCGTTTGGATGATGTGGGGACCCCAGTATATCTTTTTTGCTGCTGCGGCCCTTTCTCTCGTGAATCTGTACGTTGCGACTAAAGTTAAAAAATAAGAAGAGTATCAATAAAAATGAGATTATTGTCCTATACTCGGGCAGTAATCTCATTTTTATTGTGCCATCCAATCCGGAAAAATGGTATCACTTTTATTAACAGAGACGAATGACTTATTGTAATAAATTTATGTCATCTAGCAAGAGAGTTGACAATATTTCCTAAAAACCTTATAATTGTACTAATTTATAATGAAATACATAAGAGGGTTGGGTTATGCTTAGAATTGCAGTATGCGACGATATGGAAGTCATGAGACGGGAAGTTGTCAGAGCTTTGAAAGAATATTTTATGAGCAGAGCGATGGAGTTCACCTATTATGAATTTGCTAATGGACCGGAATTACTTCATAGTGATAAGGAATTTGACCTTATTTTCATGGATTATCAGTTGGAGGAAAATACGGGCAGGAACGGGATTGCGGTTGCCCATAGATTGAGAGAGAAGAGTATTGATGTACCGATTATCTTTTTATCCAGCTTTCCGAATGTAGTGTTTGCATCCTTTGAGGTAAATGCTTTTCGGTTCTTGGTTAAGCCGATTAATCCTGTAAAATTTAAAAAAGCAATGGATGATTTTCTGAAAACGTTGGAAAACGAGGAGGTTATTATTCTGCGTATTGAAGGTGTCAATCAGATTATCAATGCGAGAGAGATAATATTCCTGGAGGGCGATGGGAAATACTGTATTATCAATGTGGATACAAAGCAAAAGGAAATCCATTGTCACGACACCCTATCGGCAATTGAGGAAAAACTGCCACAGGCCGGTTTCTTTCGATCCCATCGTTCCTTTGTGGTTAATATGAAATATGTATCTTCTTATGACAATAATGAAATAACCTTAACCAATGGTGCAACAATTTATATCAGCAGAAAAAAATATAGTTCATTTCATAAAGCCTATATTGAGTATTCGAAAAGGTATGGCTATTCGGGATAAAGGAGGTGTAAAATGTGAGCACGCTTCTATGCTATACTATATTTTTCATATGGAGTACCGTTGATTTATTCTGTATTTATTATATTATGCGGGCATTTAAGGGGCTGAAGAGAAGAAAAGCACCCGTCTATAAATTTGTTTTAATTCTAATCTATTATGCGATTACTGCAACTTATGCGTATGAATGTGTTAAGTGTAATTCTGTATTGATTGCATTACTGTATCTTCCTTATAATCTAAAGGCCTTTCTTATTATGGCATCTTTGTATCGGAAAAGAAATTATTGGACGATCATCGGGTACATAATAATCTTTGAAGCAATTATCAGCATAACGGTCCAGACCATCATGTATACCTTAAAGCTAGGTAAATCCGCATCGGAGGTTACCGGCTTTCAGATAGAAAATTTACTTTACATTTTAATCGGCGGGATTATTATGTTTACATTGTTCTTATTGGACAAGCAGGTAATCGGTAAAAACTTAAGGGATTACACCTCAATTATACCGCTGAGGATATATGTGATTATAGTTCCGTCATTATTTTGCGTGGGTCTTCTGGAAAGTGAACTCTTTGAGGGGGATATCAGCATAAAATTTAATCAGCATTTGGCAAGGATTCTGTGTGTTTTGTTGGTAGTACTGCTGATAACCTTGATCATACACCTGTTAGTAATCAATAAATCAATGGTGTTTTCTGAGAAGATCACAGAAATTCTTTCTCAGCAGGTGGAATCCCTGGTCAGCCAATATGAGGAGATCAACAGGCGGGACGAGGAACTACGCAGATTTAAACATGATAATAAGAATATGCTGCTATGCCTGCAGGCTATGATGGAGGCAAATGATACGGAACAAGCGGTGGATTATATCAAAAACATGAAGGATTCCTTACAGATTGCAGAAGGCAGGTACGACTGCGGTAACTACATTATAGATGCCCTCATGAATTCTAAGAATTATAAAGCATCGAAATGTAATACAACTCTCGAGTTTGATGGATTTGTACCGACAGGAAGAATTACAAACTTTGATTTATGTGTAATCTTTGCAAATGCACTGGATAATGCAATGGAAGCCTGTGAAGTACTTCCGGGAGATAAATGTATTAATATTACATCAAATATCTCTAATGGTTTCTGGTTTTTGATTATTGATAATCCCGTAGGTGCGAATGTTGATATCTATAAAAACAGTATTGAGACCAACAAAAAGAATAAAGAGCTGCATGGGTACGGGCTGATGAATATAGAACAAGTGATTAAAAAGTATAATGGAGAGTTGACGCTCACCTGTGAAAATTATTTTTTTACCTTTGAAGCTGCCTTACAGTTAAGAAATGAAAAAACAAAGAACTAATCCTCAGGATGCAAATGGAGGCTGTTGTAAAGAATGCTTCCAGAGGAAATATCCGATTGTTGATACCATCAAATACGCATATAGTAAGAGAAAAGTATTACAGGGAAAAAATATGGTTACAACAGTCATTGTAAGGAACGCGAATAATAAATATAGGAGCAGTTCAAGCGTTTGCTTTATTGGCCTATCCTTTTGGCTTGTATTAACATCAGAGTCTTCTGAATCGGTAGCCGACTGCGTATTCTGAAACAGGTTTTTTATCTCGATCCGTCCGCCGTATTTCAAATTATAACCTTGATCGGTGAGAATTTTGACGGCTTCAAGCATGAGTTCGGAGGCTACATAGGATATAGCAAAACCTGAAGATACGCCGGTCCCGCAAACTCTGATTGCATACGAAGTGTTTCCATACATAGAGACACCATTCATGGTTACGGTGTCATATCCGGGAGTCACATCGGGAACATAGCAGGGACCGAGTAAAGCATTTGTCCCAACGGTTCCACCTGAAATATAAGGCTTTTTAAGCCATTCACAAGCAGAAAACACCCACTCGGATATTTGCATCGGAGTATCAATTCCTCGAATGACAAGATCGCAATCCGGCGGAATCACATCATATAAATCCCCCCCGGAGATTATTTTTCTATTTAGTGTAATAATCTCACATTTGGGGTTTATCTCAAGAAGATGCTTCTTTAAGACTTCTGTTTTTAATTCACCGATATCCTTAGAAGTATACAAAATCTGACGATTTAAATTACTTTCTTCGATTATATCGTAATCCAAAATAGTAAATTTTGTAATTCCTAAAGCACACAAGCCCCATCCTAAATGAGTTCCAAGTGCTCCGGCACCCAGTAAAAAAACATGTTTTTTGCAGAGATTATCATATTGTTGCAGCATCCCAAGCTCATGGAAATATCCACGAGTTCTGGAATTACGATCAAGCATGTTGAATTGAAGGGGAATTAAGCATCCGGCATTCATAAGCCGTTCCAGCTCATCCGCTGTAAAAGATTCGCTCAGTTTCTGTTCCTGAAACGATCCGGGGGTCATTAAAAATTCTGCCTGTTGGCCGGTTAGCAGTATTGGTAAATTTAAACCTGTATTGATAAAATACTGATCTTTTTGCTTTCCGATAAAAATAAAGGGATTCAAATACAATTCACTCATATAAAGCCTCCTATAATTAAAAAAACCGTGATTGGACAAAATGCACCGTCAGGGTTCCAAATCTTAAGGAAAGGGATGTAATCCGGAGCTCAGTAATAGATAGCAAAGCAAATGTATGCCGGCTTATGTAAAATGGTAGGTTGATAATAGTGGAAGAATATTTCTACGGGACAAAAACATGGTTAATATGGTCTGTCCGTTTTATCTTGGAGGATTGTAAGAAGCCCAGCCTATCAAGGAGCTCAGTAAAGGTTTTCAGCTCACCGGCGTTCATCCGCCTGTGGTTTATTAAACACAGCTGATCAAAATCGATATCATTTTGCATGGTTAGCATGGTTTCTGCTTCCACATTGCCTATTTCATAGCTCTTTTTAGTCACAGAATTAAATACATAATAACTGGTTTCTGAAATTTGTTTTATAAATAAGGCCTTATTCAGGCAAACCGTTTTTTCGATTTTTATATCCTCCTTTTCTCAAAATTCGATTTTATTCTTTTGGTTTTTCTGTACAACTTATTATACAACAAAAGTAATTTGTATCTTTAAAAACGGAGTTAAAGATATCTTTTTTAGAGTTAACTGCCCTTTTTGATAACAAAAGAAGAAATATAGATAGTAAAACCAATCACTCCGATTTTTGCATCATTAACTCTAAAAGTATAATTATCAATAAGAATTTATATATGATTTGGTTATACCAAATGCAAGACGTCAGCGCCTCCTCGCGACAACGCTGCCAAGTAAAAATAAAAAAGGAAAGGAGAACATTATGTTTTCGACAATAGTTTTTATCATCAATAATCTTTTTAAACATTGACTTAGAGTTATAATCACCGGTTAATGAAATCCCATTGTCCGGAACGCCGAAAGGACGAAAAGGTGTACTGAAATGGATGGATATTCGTAGTAAACGAAAAAAGAGGTGAATAACATACAGATTAGACGATATCAGCAGATGAATGTGGTAAACCTCCTTATGATTGAAAAACAGACAGACGATTTGAAGAATACATTAAGAGAAGCTGATTGCCTGGCGGATCAAATGGATGCAAGGCGCAACCCCAAAATTCATTTTGTTGTGAAGATTGGGACGAAAGGGAAATACGAGATCTATGTGCCGTTCGAAAAAAAATGTACCCATATCCCCGTAAATGTTAGTTGGAAGCAGAGGCTGTTTATTGATTTGGCTATTAAGGCCAGGTATGAAGGGAGTATTGAAGGTTTTCTCAATCAGATCAGTCAGATTGAAAATTATCTTGAGCTCAATAAATTAACGTCGATAACGGAATACTATTGCATAATTATGGAATCAAAAATGCTCCGAGACAATAACTTTGAAGAGGTAATCATCGATTCGTATGTTGGAATCAGTGAAAATATTCTGTAAGCAGGTATTAGCAACAGTAAGCTCTAGAAAAAGAGGGTAACATGGAAGAAATATTGCATTTGAAAAAACTTAGAGGATGAATAGTTCAATAGAAAATGATTACCGGACAGGTGAAATATAAGTAGCCTGTCCGGTTGTTTGCATGCATTGTTCTTAAGTTATGATGCCCGGAATGAATAAATTTACCGTGAGGTATGTGAGCTGACATATTCCGAATAGCTGGTGCCCATATATTTTTTGAAGCAGCGTCCAAAGTAGTTCGGGTCAGGGATGCCCACATCATTAGCAGTACAGAACATCTGCTTGCCTATTCCTGCCAGCACAATCGCCCGCTCCATCCGGCACTTGATCAGGAATTCGACAAAACTTTTTCCTGTTTCCTGCTTAAATTTTCGGCTAAGATAGCTCGGATTAAATCCAAAATGCTGCGCCACAGAGGTTAGATTGATGTTGGATTCTGTAAAATTATCACGTAAATACTGCATTATCTGCTCAATAGCAGACGGAGTAATATTCAGTCCGATCTCCTGTGTACGAGTATTGAGTTTATCCAGATTATTCTTTATTTTGGTTAACAACTCGGTCACCTCTTGCCGAACAAACGGTTTAAGCATATACTCTACCACCTGCAGACGAACACACTGACGTGCATACTCAAAATCATCAAATCCTGTCAAAATGATAATCACCAAGTCTGTATATCTCTTCGTTGCAACCTGTGTGAATTCTATCCCATTCATAAAGGGCATGGAAATGTCAACAAAAACAATGTCCGGCCGCAACTCATCAATAATGTTAATAGCTTCTATACCGCTCGCCGCCTCGCCCACCAATTCCATATCAAGCGCTTGCCAATCTATGGATGCTTGTAGCAGCCTACGAGCAGCCATCTCGTCGTCAATGATCATAACTCGGTACATTATTCTTCCCCCTCTGCTTCCGGCTCCCTCATCTTGGGAATGTATATCTCAATTTCAGTATATTCGCCCAACTCACTGCGTATCTGTACTACGTTGTCATAGTTATAGTAATAGCGTATCCGATTAATGGTACCACGCAGACCGAAGCCTGACAGTACCCTTACGTCATCCTCCTCGCTTGCCTCCAGCACGTTCTTTATCTGCTCGGCGCTCATGCCAACGCCGGAATCGTACACAATTATGTGCAAACCATCCTCTTCCATGCGGGTAGTGATGCGAATAACGCCCTTTTCTCCCTTGAGCCGCACTCCATGGTAGATGCAGTTTTCCACAAGCGGTTGAAGAATCAACTTAGGTATCATGTAATCGAGTGTGATATCGTCAAGGATATATTCATCCTCAAATATATTTCCATACCGCATTTTTTGCAGGGTGAGATAATCTTGCGTAATACGCAGCTCACGCTTTAGAGGTATCTCGCGATCACCTTTGCTAAGGCAATTACGGTAAAAGCTGCCCAGTGTCTCCAGTGCATCATGCGCTTTGCTTGCATTCTCCTGCACTGCCATATAGCTGATAGTTTCTAATGAATTATAGAGGAAATGCGGCTTTATCTGCTCTTGGAGCACACGCATCTCCGCCTTCTGCATGTTCTTTTCGTTTTTCAGCAGACGATTGAATAGCTCGTTAAGATACTCTATCATGCTATTGTAGCTTTCAGCCAACCTGCCAATTTCATTGTTTGGCATTTCGGTGTCAATCTTCTTAAGCCACCCCGATGACCTCGTACGTTCCATTGCTGTACTCAGATTTCTGATAGGTCGTGCAATATTAACTGTAATAAACCAAGCACAAACCATGCCCGACAGGATAAATGCTGTCAGAGTGATCATCAACGCATATATGGTATCCCGCGGTAGTGGCTCTGCGCCCTTGCCGCTCGCACACAAAATCACCAGTGGCTTTACCGCCAGTCTGCCGGTTAGAGTCTTCCGCTCACCACCTAAGCGAATATTCTTATATACCATACGGTCGCTATTATAGTCACTATCATACAATGCGCCGATTTCTTCATTTCCACATAGAAGTGTACCATCACTATCAAGTATACACATACCGCTGGTATTCTGAAGCGCAAGTGTATCAACAAATGCATTGCTTGATATGTTCATTATAAGTATACCCAAGATCTTTTGTGAATTAATATCGTATATTGCACGTGACATAGTAAGCAACGGCTTACTGTTAATTTTTCTAATCGTGCCGTTGCAATTAATCGAAATAACTGTGGTACCACGTGCATCCAATATATTAGAACGCTCTAAGCTGCTTATAGCGATAAAATATTCACCTATTCCTGTACTTACATACTCACCATCGTTGCGGAAGATATATACCGAATCAATGTAGCTATATAAACTTTGTATTTCATTTATACCCTCTCGTGCCTCATATTTCATCTCTCTATCTGTTTCTTTCGCTTTTAAATAGCCCACGACTCTATCATTAAGCATTATCAGACGTGACAAATAATTGTAGTTCACCAAACTTGCTCTGAGGGTGGACTCCACATTGTTGACCGCCGTTTCCGATGTTCTTATGTTGAAATCATCTTCAGTTTTCTTGCTTATGATAGAGGTTGCTATCATAAACATCATACAGAAAAATAACAATAGAATAAAAAGCATTAACAAAGTCGTTTGCTGCAGCGACATTTTATTATCATGTTTTAATCTTTTGCCGCCATGCCTCATTTCCACACCTCGATCACGTATATTTGCGTAAATGCTCATTTTTACGTATACTTTCCATATATAATCGTATCACATCAGATCCTTATTTTCAACAAAGCACATCCAAAATCAGCAAAACTGTGAGGATACAAAGGGGCCCCGGACTCTGTTATGTATAAAGCTTCTTATACAGAGTCCGAAACCCATCTGATACAATTGAAAGTACGCTTTACGAACTTTCAATTGTCATGAATAAAATATGAACTTATCACTGGCGTTACAGTCTCACTGACCTGCTTAATTGTCAGTGAGACTGTACACTAACCTTTGATCGCTCCGGCAATGAAGCTATCTTGTATCTTCTTGCTAAAGAATACATAGAATATGATTGTCGGGAAGGTTGCTAAAACTAACGCTGCACCAATAGGTCCCCAATTCGTCGCATACGTTCCTGAAAGAGCTTGTATAGCGACCGGCAGTGTTTTGTGCACAGAATCACTAATAAAGATAGTCGCAAACATCAGCTCGTTCCAGCACTGCAGGAACGTGTAAATTGATACGGTTGCTACAGCCGGCTTCATCAGCGGTACTATAATTCGAAAGAAAATACCCCATGTACTGCAGCCATCGATACACGCTGCCTCATCAAGATCTATGGGCAATTCTTGCATGAAACCTGTGCAAATAAGTATCCCCATCGCTAATGAAAATGCCGCGTAGGGAATAATAAGAGCTAAGTAAGAATTGATTAGATCCATTTTTGAAAGAGTGACATAGATAGGCACGATTGCCGCATGAATAGGAATCGTCAAGCCAAGCATAAAAAAATTGTTCATTCGCTTCCTTCCCTTCCAAATAAATCTTGTCAGGGCAAAGGTCGCCATAAGTGAAAATAACATAACTATTGCAATGGTCACAATGGCAATAAGGGTACTATTTAGAAAATTCTTGCCCATATTTCCACTACCCATTGCTGTTTCATAGTTTGACCATAGCCACTCTTTCGGAAGACCGGCAACATTTGTGCCAAATATTTCCTCGTTACTCTTGAGTGAGAAGGTGAACATCCAGTAGACAGGGAACAGATTAATAATCGCCCAGATACCAAATATGATGTATACCCAAATCTCTTTGCCCTTAATTCTTTTATTTTGGAAGGACTCATCCTGAGGACTGGATTTCTTATTATGATTTAGAAAGATATCACCGAGTTTCATGTTGTTAATCCTCCTTATCCTTGAATATGCGGCCTATAATCAAAGCAAATGCGAAGCATAAAATGATGAGAAGGAAAGCAATCGTACTGCCCATACCATATCTATTACGCAGGAACAACATACTTATCATCAGTGTACTGGGCACCTCCGTTGCGTGTAGCGGTGTGCCATTTGTTATTACATAGATTAAGTCAAAAGACTTCAGGGAGCCTGTAACAGCAAAGATAGTGCATATTTTCAGTATAGGCTTTATGTACGGTAAAACAATATAACGATTTACCTGTCCCTCCGTTGCTCCATCAATCATTGCTGCCTCACGATACTCGGGAGGAACGCTCTTGATACCGGCAAACATTAGCAGCATATGATAACCAACATACTGCCATAAAATAGGTACAAAAACAGCACCGAGTGCGGTATGTAAATTTCCAAGCCAAATCTTTGTCAAACTATCCAGACCAAGAGTTCTCAGCACTACATTTAGTAAACCGTAGGATGGATTGTAAATCTTTAGCCAGAGCTGACCGATAACAACAGTCGATATAAGAACAGGCATAAAATAAATTGAAAGGAAACCACGTTCCCCCTTTCTTCCCTTACCGAGAAGAAGTGCAAGCCCCAGCGCAAGAGGCAATTGAACTGCTACCGAAAGCAGTGCCAGGAGCAGTGCATTGCCCAGAGCCTTCACAAAGCCTATTGAGCTGCTGGTAAAAAGTTCCCCATAATTTTCTAATCCAATAAAAGCCTTTTTTCCAAAGCCGTTCATATCATAAAGGCTGTAATAGCCTGATATAAATATCGGCGCAACAAGAATGAGAAGAAAAAGTAGCAGCGCAGGGAGAATAAAAAGAATAATTGTTAGCTTATTACTATATAGTTTTTTCATCTTGATCCCTTCCCTACAAGATGGAACAGCAAGCTGTTTCACTTGTCATGTATTAAACAAGAAGCGGTTCCCATATGATTTTGATCCAGACAATCGTTGGGAAACCGCTTCTTTCTTAATCGAATCAGAACCTAACGACTTAACGGCTCTCATTCATGTTTCTTAAATTACCATGTACTTCCCTTTATTATTTTTTAAGGTCTTTATCGAGACCTTCAACAAATGCCTTACCATCAATTGCAGAAGCATAAATCTGGCTAACATAGTCAAGATAAATGTTTGCATTATCAGCAGACTGAATACCGTCACCAAACAAAACACTCTGTTTTGAATTATTAATAATTTCGGCAACTGTCAGCGTCAGTTTGTTGACTGAGCTTGTGTCATAATCAGGTGTCCATGCAGGAAGTCCATTGCCATCAAGGTAACCATAGTGGCTAACGCTCTTAGCAAGTTCAAATGCGGTCTTTGCAGCAATCTCAGGATTCTTAGAACTGGCAGCAACAGCAAGTGAATCACTAGGACCTCCAATGAGCTCGCCCAGCTGAGACTGGGTAGAATCAATAACCGGGAACTCAGCAATCTGAACCTTATCCGCTATATCAACAAAACTTGCACAGTTCCAGGTACCATTAATATAGAAAGCGTACTTTCCTGCTATGAAGTTTGCTTTAACCTCGTCATTACTAAGGGCTATTCCTTCCGGATCAAAATAATTCTTGGTAATCATTTCTTGGAAATTGTTAACTGCCTTGATAACACCCTCGTTATTCCATGGAGCTTTGCCAAGATACATATCGGTAAGTGCAGAAGCGCCAACGCTCTTTTCGATAATAGATTCAAGATACTCGGTAACACACCAGGTCTCTTTCCCTGAACAGCCAAAAGGAATAATTCCCTTTGCAACAAGAGCGTCGCAACAAGCCATCAGTTCATCATATGTACCAGGAACTTTATCGAAACCTGCTTGTTTGAGAAGGTCCATATTAGCGAACATAGCAACGGCGTTGTAATTTGTTGGTGCGGCATAAAGCTTGCCGTCATATGTGTGGTTTGTCAACACTTTATCAGGCAATGCAGTAGAATAATCAGCATAGGCATCATCTAAGCAATAAACACGACCGGCATCAACAAATTCTCTAAGGAAACCGCCTCCCCATGTGAAGAAGATATCCGGCATTTCATTTGCAGCGGCAGCAGCCTTAATCTTTGTCTTATAATCTTGATTTTGGGTAGCTTCCCATTTGAGGTTGATTTCCGGATGTGCTGCCTGGAAATCAGCGATGGCAGTTTCGTAAGCATGGCGATTTGAATCGCTCTCTACTGCTATACACCACATGGTTAGGTCTGTAGGCTCACTCACGGTTGTGGCAGCTGCTCCGCTTGTGGGAGTTGCATCATTTGTAGCAGGTGTTTCGCTAGCAGATTTTCCGCATCCAGCGAGAGATACGAGCATCCCCATAGCCAGCAGTAACGCAATAACTTTTTTCATAATTCTCCTCCTCAAAAATGTTTTTTATTTATGTTAATGTGATATTCATTTAAAACCAAATCACATTTCCATACTTATTATTTGTTGCCCATTTTTTTCTTTGCATGACCATTCACCTACCAGACCATCCGGCTCATCAAGTGCATAACGAAGCTGAATTGTCTCACCGTCCGGATCCTTTCGCTTAATAAACGGACTGTCACATTCAAAGGAATAGTCCTTGCTTTCATACTGTGCGGTACCATCTTCATGAAATACTGCGATTGCAGTCTCTTTCTCCTCTCATTATATAATTATCTATCCAGGACATAAATGTAATATCTTTACTTCTATAAGCATTGTTTTTACCTATTTGTATATTTTGTATATATTTTTCTCTGTTGTATGTCTCGGGTTGTTTATAATCGAGTAATCAACCCTGTATAATAAATCTTTATTTGACATAATCTTCAAAATATCCTCTACAAATATTGAAGTAATTTATTATCTTTTCAAATACATCCGTACCACTTTATCAAGATTATACTTGATGAGTATTAAGAACAGTTGTAAGATATAAACGTATTTGTAAAAACCGGATATAAATAGAGGTGGATATACGAATAGAGAAAACTTCTATTCTATATATAAAAGGAGGTAACACAATGTTAAACAAAAAAAAGATTATTATTGCCGGTTGTGCCGTATTAGTAATACTGATAATGGTTACGCTTTTGGTTATTATGGGTAATAGAAAGAACAACGGCGAAGAATTGCCGGTTGAAAATAACAACAATAAGGTTACAGCCGAAGCCGAGGAAAACAACGGAAACGAAGTTATCGATAAAGATAGTAATGGCGTGTCTGAATCAGCGGATGAGGGTAGTAATGATAAGTCAGAAGATGAGACTAGTAATGATAAATCAGAGGAAGACCAAAATAACAATAATAAGCCAACCGTGGAGGCCGGCGATATATCGCCAGACGATAAGAAAGACGATGAAAAAAAAGTTGAGAATAAATTATCAAGGGAAGACGTGTTAACATTATTATGCGGTACTGAATGGCATGAAATTGGCATGTATACATATCTAGCGGTTACTTTTAGCGAAGCCGGAACCTTCAACCTATGGGATACCGTCGGAAATCCTTGTATGATGGGTGATTTCTCAATAGATACGGAAAACATGCAGATTACATTAGATTGTTCAGAGGATGCAGATTTTGATCCTCCATTTACGATACCTAAGTTATCAAACTGTTCCTTTTATTTTACGGAGGGTGGATATTTTTGCATTGAGTATCAAACGGATAAGTTGTTATTTAAAATGGATAAGAATGTGAAAGCGGACATAGCTATGAAGGGTTATATCTGGAATGCAAGCAGTGCCTCCGACGGTTCAGATGTGAGTGAGTTAAAATTAGATTTAGGAGATTATTTTGCGTTATATGACATGGACACAATATATTTTGCCAGTGAATTATATTCGATAGGAACGGTAGACGGATATATCACTGTAAACTGGAGCGGTTACAGTAATAATAATGAAGAATATGAATTTACGTATTCTATACTTCCTTATGTGAAGCTTGACTTTTGGGATTTGTCAGATAAAACACTTTCTGTTGAAGATGCCACAGATACTTTTGAGGAAGATATGAAATTACAATTTGCATATTCGTTGAATAAGGAGACCTTAGAATTGAAATATAAAGGAGTTGCAATAACCTTTACTCGAGGGGAAGCTTCTGCCAAAGAAGATGAGGCCATCCAACAGAAAAAATAAAATCTAATTGATATAAGACTGATACGAAGATAGAACAGATACGAAGATAGAACAGCCCGTCGATGAAAAATCTCGACGGGCTGTATTTGACATTACTTTTTAATAACTGGAATCCATATTTCGCTTTTGTAATCAGAAGAGCTCAGATCACCGCTTGAGTACCACTCCACTTCCGGTGCTTCTGCGTGTTCATATCCGGAGGTAGGAAACCATTCTGAAAAAATCCGCACCCATATTTCTGCCATTGCTGTAGGCATTGGGCCGGTTATTTCAAAAATCGCCCAGGTAAGAGATGGTATTTCAAGTCTGCACAGCGTTTTGGGACAATCTTTTTTCGTTATGGAGGCAATGTAGTAATCCGTCGTGTTATCTTCATACATTCCGCTGTATACACCCACTAACCCATCCCCAAGCCCGGCGATTTGCCCGATTGTTTCCGCCGGTGTCTCACTCCACATCTTCCCTATGTTTTCACCCATGCCTTCAATATGAGAAAATCTTTGCGTAATACCTACAATGGTAAATGAATCCTTTTGCTCAATTCTATAGTTCATCTCAACCACTCCTTTTAGTGATAAGGAGAATGTTATACGCGGATACGCCTTTAAGGTTATACCTTTTTCTCTTGCCTTTGACGGCAGAATTCCATGCAGTGCTATAAATGCACGAGAAAATGAATCAGGCGAATTATAGCCATACTTCAAAGCAATATCAATTATCTTTTCATTACCATTCTGCAAGTCAAAGGCGGCAAGGGTTAAGCGACGTCGCCGTATATACTCGGATAGCGGTAGGCCGATAAGAAAACCAAACATGCGCTGAAAGTGATATTGAGAGCATAATGCGATTTGTGCAATCCTTGAATATTCAAGTTCGCTGTCAAGATTACTTTCGATATAATCAATTGCTTGCTTCATGTTTTCCAGGGTATCCATGTACTTCTCCCTTCACATTAAGTATAATATAGGTCTAGAACAAATACCCGACAATTTATGCAAGTATTTGTGGGGTGGAGTAGGATTTCTCACAGGATATCTTATTTTCTAGACACGATCTTACAAGAGATTAATTACGACATCCAGTATCACATCTTGCTTTTTATTCTCCGGCCTTTTCGCTTCAATGGTTCTAATAATCGCTGTTATCGCTTTGCAATAGCGAAGCATAGACAGAAGTGATGTCGTTTATCAAATCACTGAATCTTGCCAAATCTGTTTGGAGCTTTTCAGAATCCAGTGTGTTTATCCATTCATTGATATCCTTGCTATGATTAGTCCTTTTTACGATATAAGATATTTGTTTTCTATTTATAATTAGTTGTGGTGATGATATATTAAATGATAGGGACTTTATCAGTGTCCTCGAAATAGCATAAGTATATTTATTAAGTGTAGGTTTGCAGGGGTGTATTAGGATAAGTAGCAGAAGTGTTTTGCATAGATTATTTCGTGTGACAGAAAAGACAAGTAGAGTTTATGATGGGAGAAGAGATATGGATAAGGCAATTGGTAATACATTTAAAAAGATATTTGACAACATGTACGACTTCATATTAATAACTTTATTAGATGGTACGATTGTATTTGCCAATAGGGCGGCAATCGAGTTTTATGGTTATATATATGAGGAGATGCTTTCTATGAACATTAGTCAGATTGATGTTAAAGTTGATAGGGACAATATGCAGATGAAAATCGAAAGAGCATTTGAACATGGGATAGAATTTCAAACCCTTGACCGAAAAAAAGATGGAACAGTTGTACCGGTTAGAGTCAGAACGGTGGGGATGCAGGAGAAGATAGGTAAGCAGAAATACTTTATCAGTACGGTACAAGATATGACAAATATATATAAAACACAAAATAAGGCCGATATGTTTGATGTATCGAGAAGCATATCCAGTGAGGCATTTATTATTAGCGACCTAGACTTCATAATAAAGGAATGGAACCATTCGGCAGAAGTGACCTTTGGGTATCAGAGGGCTGAGGTGCTAGGGAAAAATATTGATTTTTTATTACCAATGGATAGAATTAAGGAATTTGAATATATCAAGAAAGAGCTTGAAAGTGGAAAAACAATCCAAAATTTTAAGACGAAAAGATGTCGTAAAGAAGGAAGTTCGTTTATGGTGAAATGCTCCTATGCGCCCCTATATGATGAGAACTCTAATATGACTTCTTATATGGTTATGTACAGTGACTTGACAGAGCTGGAAATGAGAGAAGAATTGCTGAAAGAACATCAAAAAAGATCAGCGTTAGCACTTGAGGGCGGCGATTTTGGCATATGGGATTTTGATTATAGTACAAAGGAACTGGTCTTGCATAATGGATCGAATAACTTATTCGGGTACAGTAATGAAGAGTTAGTAGAAGGGTATGAAAATTTGCTTCAGCAAGTAAATCCAGAAGACATGGAGCGAGTTCGGTCCTTCCAAAACGAGGTTAATAAAGAGAAGGCTTTAGCGATTGAATTCTGTATCCTTCCGAAAGGACAAACGGATTATCGGTGGGTACGAATGAAAGGCAAGGTATTTGACAGCTTTGAAAATGGAAAATCCAAAAGGCTTGTGGGAACCTATGAAGATATCACAGACAAAAAGATGAGCGAAATAGAACTAGAGAGCAATAATAAGAAACTCGAGATGTTGGCAGAAGAGGCTCAAAGAGCAAATCGGGTCAAGAGCTTATTTATAGCTAATATAAGTCATGAAATCAGAACACCTCTCAATGGGATTATTATGGCGGCTCAACTATTAAGGGAAGAAGAAGTTAGTGATATAAGCAAAGACTTATTAGCCTTAATACACAATGCCAGTGAAATCTTAAAGAATATTGTTACAGATATTTTGGATCTCTCGAAAGCTGAGCAAGAGGGGGTTCATCTATTAAAAGAAAAGTTTACTTTGGTAGAAGTCATTCGGGAACTATTTCGGGATTTGCAAATTGCAGCGAATCAAAAGGATTTAGATGCAAGCTGCTATATTGATCCACAAATGGAAGGGGAATATATTGGGGATGTTCTGAAGATCAAACAAATACTCAATAATTTACTGTCAAATGCGTTGAAATTTACTGAAGAAGGAATGATTGGAATTCGGGCCAAGGTTATTGAAATGCAGAATAATTATGTAAAGATAGAATTTCGAATAAAAGATACAGGTGTTGGTATTGGAACGGAGTTTCAAGGGCATATGTTTGAGGCTTTTACACAAGAGGAAGAGTCGGATGACAAAAAGTACTGTGGAACGGGGCTTGGACTTACAATATGCAAAAAGTACAGTGATGCGATGGAAGGTAATTTGCTTTATGAAGGAGATAGAGGGAAAGGAAGTACCTTCATTTTTCAATGTATACTCCGAAAAATTAGTGAACACGAGGTTGCAGTGGTTCCACCCTCTCAACTTGTGTTTGCCGGCATGGAAAATGGCAGGAGAAAGATTTTAAGTGTAGATGATAATATAATGAATCAGGAATTGATTAAGCATGTAATAGAAAAAGAAAAGATTAATTTCACAGCGGCATATTCTGCTAAGGAAGCGTTGGAGATTCTTAATAACGAAGAGTTTGATGTGATATTAATGGATATACAGATGCCGTATATGAATGGGTATCGTTTGACAGAAAAAATACGAGGGGAAAAAAAGAGACATAACATACCCATAATTGCCATGACGGCATATGCTCGTCTTGAGGATAAGGAAAAGTGCATGAAGGCAGGGATGGATGATTATATAACAAAACCAATTGATATAGAGCTCTTGATTCATAAAATTAGAGACTTGTTAGAACGGGCTGCTGCAAAATAGAAAAATCGAGAATATGATTTACCCTAATGTACTGTTTGAAGGACATGTACACGAGGAAAATCATATTCTCGAAAACTATATTTTACAGTAGTATTTTCTTGCATTATGTCGAAAAATGTTGTAATATTTAATCAAACAAACGTTTGATTAAATTATTTGAGCCTATGATGATTCGGTGGAGGATGAATATGGGAAAAAATCCAGATAAAAAAACGGCAGATTTAATTATGAATATTGCATTTCGTTTGTTTGTTGAGAAAGGATACGAGGCGACAAATCTGCGAGAAATAGGTACAGAGGTCGGAATAAATGCTTCGACAATATACTTCTACTATCCATCGAAAAAAAAACTTTTTTTCGATGTTCTTCATAGTGTACACAAAACGCATTTGGAGTTGCTTCGAGAAAAGGCTTCTGAGATTCCATGTACTTCAGATAAAGAAGGTATGAGACAGATGTTCATAAAGGAAATTGAATTGGTTCACCTCGATAGTGCATCTTATAAGTTGTTGTTAAGATATCGGTTGTTTCCGGTTATGGAATTGGCAAATGAAATCAGAGAAATCAACGAAAAGTATGATGGGGAAGAATATCAGATATGGGAACCTTATTTGTCCGGCTGTTTTGATAGAGCAGAAGCCGAAAATAGATTACTGTATGAAGGGATAAAGAAACTGATGGATGGAATTATTAATGAAATGCTTATTTCGGGACAAGCAATTAGAACTCAGACATTGGAAAAATGGTGGGAGCTATATAAAGATATCATAGTTGGATTTTTTTCAGAAAATATAATGAGGTAAAACGTATTGTTATGAAGAAAACATCATGGAAAGAATTTATAGAAATATTCGCACTCAACGCAGATTATAGGAGTGCAGGAGTATAAAACAATAGGAACGACGAGGAGGTGGAGAGGATAAGGGCGACGGGAATTCTTCATGACATCGGCATCATTGGTAGGAGAGAAATGTTGCTGATAATCGGGGGGTTGAAGAGGAATGCTGGTACTTAATTAATCCGGAGCTTGCAAGCATATGGAAACCAAAGGTATATAATAGGAGGAGAAAAATGAAAAACAAAGGAAGTTTATTATTAAAGGTGTTAGGTGGATTTATGGGGGTAACGGTAATCGCTGTATTTGTTACCTTAGTATCAATTATGCAAATTAATGCTATGGCTAATGATGCAGGTAGCATTTATAAGGAGTATTTGCCACTCTATCAAAAAACAAATCAGGTAACTGAAAACGCGATAAAGGAAGTAGCTGCATTACGTGGGTATGTAATCACAGGAGATACTTCATTTGTTGATGATTTTAACGGATTAGATAAAGAAAATGAAGCGTTGTTCCAGGAGCTTATTGCAACAGCAGTTAGTGAAGAGGGAAAAAGGCTAAGTAAAGAAGCCTTTGATCTTGATGGTGCGTATGAGAAGATCGCTGTTGGGGAAATGATTCCTGCAAAAGCTGCCGGCAAGGATGATGAAGTACTAACAATAATGAATAATAAAATGGTACCAGCCGCCGCCGCACTCAGTGATAAGTTAAAGGAGTACCAAGCATTTCGTCAAAATCAAATCACTCAGATCCTTGAAAAGTCTGTCAAATCAGCCGAAGATGCACAGCAATTAATGATAATTTTGCTTGTTGGGTTTGTGATTTTGGCTATTGTACTAAGCTTACTATTAAGTAGAATGATAATTAAACCAATAAAAATACTCAAAGATAGTTTGATAGAGGCAGAAAAGAATAATGATTTGACCTGTCAAATCATTGTTAAGAGTCATGATGAGATTGGAGAAATGGCGAATGCTCTTAATAGTTTTATTGCCAGGATTCGAGAGTCCTTCCAAGAGGTACACAATTGTGCAAATTCAGTAGATACTTCTGTTGATCAAGTGAATGCGAATATTGGAAGGCTAAATGGGTATATTGAAGATATTTCGGCTACCACGCAAGAGCTCTCTGCAGGAATGGAAGAAACAGCCGCATCAACAGAAGAGGTCAATGCTACCGTTGAAGAGATTAATTGTGCAGTACAAAACATAGCAAAAAGGGCACAGGATGGAGCCAATACGGTAAATGAAATCAATAGCCGTGCCTCTAGCCTTCGTAAAGATTTTGTTCATTCACAGCAAGAAGCCGATTCTATATTTGTTAAGGTCGAGGGAAATTTGAGAAAGGCAATCGAGGATTCAAAGGAAGTAGAAAAAATAAATGAATTGGCTAAGGCAATTCTTGACATTACAGGTCAGACGAATCTCTTATCCTTGAATGCATCCATTGAGGCAGCAAGAGCAGGCGATGCCGGGAAAGGGTTTTCAGTAGTTGCAGGAGAAATAGGCAAGCTGGCAGAAGACTCCACGCGAACAGTAAATCAAATTCAGGTGATCAATAATACAGTTTTGAGTGCGGTGCATAATTTGTCTGATAGTGCAAGTGCAATTTTGGAATTCGTATCGAAAAATGTACGTGGTGATTATGGAAAAATGTTAATAGCAACAGAGGACTATAGTAATGATGCGAAAAAGGTTGATGAATTAGTGACGGAACTTAGCTCGACAACGGAGGAATTATTAGCATCAATTGAAAATATTACAGCTACTGTAAATGAAGTGGCTTCTGCTACAAATGAGGGTGCTCAGGGGACTACGAATATTGCAGATAAGGCCAGTAGCTCAGTAGATGAATCGAAACGAACGGTGAATGAGACGCAGCAGGCAAAAGGAAATGTTAGTGTTCTTATGCAGGCTATATCAAGGTTTAAAATCAACTAATTAAGTAAGCTCATTGTTCATACAAAATAGGGGTGTCGCACTAAATTGTCATCTCGTATTAACCAGTGGAAGCTATGTACCTGACAGCAAAATATCGGTAAGCGGAAAAGATGCCGCGCTGATCTTCGGAACATCGCCGATTATGGTGAATGTCAAGGATATTGGGTAAAATGATAACTTTTCTTGCAGTCTTCACTTCAAAAGGTATATAAATTTACAAAAGAACAGACCTAAGCCACGTAAAATCAGTGTCTTAGGTCTGGTTGTTTTTAAACAGAGAAACCGTCTGCGGCCTACTATATTATTCTTTGATCTCATTCATATCTGATACTACCCCTAAAAAGATGGGAATATTTGTTTTGGAATCAATAATGGCATAGATAAAGGGTCTATCAAGAATAACACGTTTATCCGGTTCATCTTCAACACTTTTTAAATTCACCTTAATAAGGGTTGCAGCCCCGGCCTTTGTACCTTTGGGATCCCTTGTGATTTCCGCTGGCTCCATTAGCAAGCATTGCAAGAGGGAACATAGTAGAGATAGGTGAAATCAAAGTATTATCCGATTCAGAGTAGGCGCTCATAAGGAATAGGGATACGTTATTATTGACATAATTATACATGATGTTACAATAGTTATAGCAATATTATGCAGAGACGGCGGGGATAAATAACAAAATTAGTACATTAATAGGATTATTTTTAATAACCAGTATGAGGGTAACACGAATATTAGGGGGATACCATGAATAAAAAACAATTATCGAGAGTGTTTATTGCATTAATGATGTTAATAGTATTGGGGGTATCACTTTTACCGGTACACCAGATTCATGCAGCCACATCAAAAAAATATCTGGTGGTAGTCAGGGAATATGATGGAACTTACAAAGGGTATGACGACTTAATATATGAGACTAAGGATAAGAATTTATTAATTAAAGCGAAACCGATCGCTGAAGCTCTGGGATTGACCTATAAAGAAGGCAATGGAAATAAGAAAAGTTACACCATTGCTAACGGTATTAATAAACTTGCATTTACAAGTAATTCAAAGAAATATGTATTTTATAAGGGTAAAATTGCCTCGAAAAGAACTGCTCCTTATAAGGCGAGTTATATAAAATCTTATGAAATGATACATTACACGGCATTAAGTGATTTAATAAACTGTAGCTATTATGCTTCGAATAAAGCTCCCCAATATATAAATTATGGTTATTCCGGAGTGATTATCTATGATTATTATAATTTGAATCCGAAACTTCCAGAGGCGTCTGAAGTGTTCGAAACATCGGTGAAACCGGAGATTATGGCAACTTCTTCGAGTGCCGCCATGATACTGGCATCATTTTCGATAAAGGATGGACCCAGTGAGCTAACATTAGATTTAAGTGAAGTATTAGATACTTATAAAAAGAAAAGCTTGCCCTACGATGGAGTATATGGATATGGCAATTGTGATGGGGTCATTAACATACAGGCTGTTGATGGTAGTGGAATAACTTTAGGGACGATAGCAACTACCGGCAAGGAGTTTATGGTGGACTTCCCCGGAGCACAAAAATTAATAGTAACAGGGGAGGTGAAAAACCTCATGATTAGTTTTACACCGGTGAAGCCGATTATTATAACAGATACAGTTTTGTTCGCCACTTCTGAAATTAATTGGCTTTCACCGGATGGGAATGCTAGACAGTACTTTATACTACCCCCGTATACGCAATTTAATTTCTATAATTATGTAGTTCAAACTGCATACTCTACATACAGGCAAAGTTTGGAATACGGAAATACGGAGCCGGAAGAGTTTTCAAGTGGATATCAGATGCTGGCACTGATATTCTACAGAGATATAAATGAGTTTCGTGCAGCCACCGACTGTGGAGTTGAATTTAGAATCGTAGAAAAGGTTATTAACCGTTCAAATGTCTTAGTATATGACACGAAGGATAATAAAGAAGCGGATAACTATGAGGCTGAGTTGTTAAGAATGAGAGAGGGGTTGAAAACTGCCGGTCTCAATAAGTATTTCCCGAGTACTGCCTGGGATAAAACACTAACTATAAAGATAAAAAACGGAGTGGAATATGGTGGACCGGATGATGTTTCTATTCAACCGGGAGATACTGATTTGAATGAAACATACGATTATGTTGTACATTTACATGAGATGACCCATTTTTATGAACAACAGATCCATGGTTATGGAATATTTGTTACAGCCTGGGCAGAAGGAAATGCAATCTCTTTATCCAAGTTAGCGTTAAAAACAATGAAGATTGATGAAAATGGTGTATATAATCAATATAACACGAACTGGTCCTTCCTTACGGAGGCTGATAAAACAGACTTCGAAAAGTTTTACCTAACGGTAAAGGGCTGGAATGCTTATATAACAGGATATCATTTTAACTGTTATCTTCGCGAAAACTATGGAGATGATGTAATATATCGAATTCTCCAAAAGGCATCATCAACTGATCTCCCTTACAACAAAGGAAAATCGGATGCGTGGTCAAAGCAGTTTGCTGAATGTATAAAAGCTGAAACCTCTCAAAATGTATTTAGCGATTTTATAAAAAAATATGTGATGAAGTAAGGTATTAGCTAACAGGAGAAGAAGAGATAAGTTCACCATAAAGAGCAACTTTGCTTGAGGTAAATTGTGCTGAAGAAACGAATGGGAAAATACCTCCATTTTTTGAAGGTTATATGAAAGATGATACTATGTAGTGGTTTAATGGAGGGTGGATAATACTAAAAAGGAAGTATAGCCTTAGAAAACAAGGACTATGGTAGTGTAAAATAGTTTGTGTCTTTGGTAATAAATACCATCTTTTTGGTAAGAATTAGATATGAATAATTCTACCAGGAAGGTGGTTTTTATATGGCTATAGCAAGAGAACAATTACGACAGATTATCAAAGAAAATGACATTCAAAATGTAGGAGACATTTACAACTT
Source organism: Lachnoclostridium sp. UBA1308 (assembly GCA_002307215.1). GTDB lineage: Bacteria > Bacillota > Clostridia > Lachnospirales > Lachnospiraceae > Mobilitalea. The sequence continues at coordinate 14,938 of DBTU01000012.1, read as the reverse complement.
ACTCAAGGATAGCTTTAAGGACATGATGCAGGAAATGCTTGAGGCAGAGATGGATGTTTCACTCGGTTATCCCAAGAACGAAAAGGGTGATTTGCTGATAGAAAACAAAAGAAACGGCTATACACCTAAGAAAGTAAAAAGTCAGTATGGAGAATTTGAGGTTGAGGTCCCCAGAGACAGAAATGCTGAGTTTGAGCCTAAAATAATTCCCAAATATCAAAGAGACATTTCCGGTATTGAAGAGAAAGTAATATCCCTTTATGCCCGAGGTATGTCTACTCGTGACATTCATGATCAGCTGCAGGATATTTACGGAATTGAACTATCTGCGGAAATGGTAAGTAAAATCACTGACCGTATCCTACCCGATATCAAAGAATGGCAATCCAGACCACTTAATCCGATGTATCCATTTGTATTTATGGATGCTATACACTATAAAATAAAGGAAGACGGTCGAATCATTAACCGTGCAGCTTACATTGTTTTAGGTGTTACGCTGGATGGAACAAAAGATATACTAAGCATAACAATAGGAGCTAATGAATCGTCAAAGTTTTGGCTTGGAATGCTGAATGACTTGAAGAACAGAGGTGTTGCAGATGTGCTATTTTTCTGCGTGGATGGGTTGTCTGGATTTAAAGAAGCAATAAATTCTGCTTATCCCAAGGCACAGGTACAAAGATGTATAATTCACATGCTACGTAATTCCTTTAAGTATGTATCCTACAAAGATATCAAGAGGTTCGCTTCTGATTTCAAAGCAGTATACAAGGCACCGAATGAAGATCTGGCCATGTCGGAGCTCGAGTCGTTGAAAGAGAAATGGGGAAAAAAATATCCCTATGCTATCAGCAACTGGGAAGCTAATTGGGATGTTGTCAGCCCCTACTTTCATTTCAGTGATGACATCCGAAGAATCATGTATACTACGAATATCATAGAGGGGCTGAACCGTCAGTTTAGAAAAGTTACCAAGACAAAAAGTTCTTTTACAAATGACACATCTCTTGAAAAAATGCTGTATCTGGCATCCATGAATGTGATAAAAAAATGGACACAACGTTACAGGAACTGGGATATGGTATTAAGCCAACTTGGACTCCTGTTTGATGACCGACTGGCTCAGTACCTATAAACGGAAAAAGCAACCGGCGTAAGATGCAGATGAACTGAACCTTTACGCCGGTAACAATTATTCCGTCGGTATTATAATTATTGCCGTAAAACCCATATTTATTCCAGAGGTCGGGTGTGGGCAGAGCCCACATTTACTTAATATGTCTAAAAACAGTTTCAGCATGTATAAAAATCCATTAAATGGATAACCTATAAATGAACATAAATTTCGACACATAAATACATATTTAATGCTTGCCATGAAGCTGATTTTTATTATCCTACTTCAGCTTCGGACACAACATTTTTTACACCCTCAGGACTATTCTTCCTTTTCACTTAAACGGATGACGGGTATCGAATATGTGAGACTCTTCCAAATCTCACATCTGTCAAAAATATTACCATTTGAACCAGAATGTCACTCCATCATCCATGTTTTTTACACCATATGAAAACTTATATAGCTTGAATATCTTACTGGCAATGGAAAGGCCAAGGCCGGATCCTTTTTTATTGCTACGTGAGTCATCTGCTTTTTTATAAGGTTCCCATATTTCGTTTATCATATCTTCGGGTATATGGCTTCCGCTATTATAAAATTCCAATCGGTTGTCAATGATATTGATCTGAATTGTTCCGGCATCCGGCGTAAAGTCTATCGCATTGACAAATAAATTATCAACAACTCGTTCCATTAAAGAGAAATCCGCTTTTACAGTTGCGTCACCTTCGAGTTTCACCGTTAATTGTCTATCCTTGCATACCTGACTGTAACGATCCATCAATTTTGTGCATACCTCACCAAGAGATACATCTTCATAGATCAATTTATGAAAATCAGTATCATATCTTGATAGCTCTAGCATTTCTCGGATGATCTTATCCATACGGTTCACATTTACATTAATATTACTTGCATAATAATCTCTTTTCTCGGTATGAATATTTTCGATCAGATTTTGTGCGTAACCCGAGATAATGCTTAAAGGAGTCTTGAGATCATGTGCCAAGGCATTGGTGGTTTCGCTGCGCAGCTTCTCTAATTCAACTTTTTTTCTATATATTTTATAATTTTGGGTTGAAAGGATAAGAGCAACTACCATAAATAATACGAAGCAACTAATCCATACAGAAAGTAAAGAACCGATGCATTCCTGTAACAGATCCTTCTGGAAGCCAAGTATAATCCAATAATCTCCATAATTTTTTGCTTCACCGTAATAAGGATAAGGAACCGGACAATAATACCTGGCTGTTATAAGATTCACTCTATCAAGCGTTTCAAAATGATCCTCACTAATCAATTTCTGTAATCTATCTTTATCTAATACCACATCAGACAGCTTGCTTAGAGTTTTATTTGGTTCGGGTTGACTAAGCATATATCCATCTTGATAATATGGAAGTTCCTTTGTATTTTCATAATTTGAGGAGAATATGATATCTGATTTACTATCATATTTTAGCACCGTTCCATTTTGGTCAAATTCTTTGGCATACAAAGGAGTAACTACGATTTTATTTGGAATAACCAATCCGTGATCAAGCCATAAACCATCCAAAACAATGTTGTATTTATAAAGATCTCCTTCTTTTTTTGGATTCGGATCAGCTTTCATATAATTATTTATTTCAGCAATTTCTTCTTTGGTAAACCATTGTTCTAAGTATATGCCTGCTTTCGAATATTCTTTCGTTACTGTATCCTTATAAGCGCAGAGCCACTTGTTATTGCTATGATAAATCAGATCACCATCTCTTGTAAATATTGCCAGATCGACGTTTAAATATGATAAACTTTCTAATTTATCCACACAATCCTTTCTAAACTTTTCTGGATCTAACATTTGATTATTACTGTCAATATTATTCTGAAGAACATCTTCTATCACTGCACTGGATATATAAACAGTATTTTTATAACAAAGGTTGTCTTCGAATTTACATTGCAGATTTAACAGAAATACGCTTAACCCAGCCATTAGTAGAAGATATGTAACCATGAGAGCTGCGAAGGTTCGGATATATATTCTGCGTTTTGCTTTATCATGTTTTATTTTGTTTTTCTTTACTTTATCTTTTTTCATTCTAACCTCCATTCGGCCGCAAACCTACGGATTTGGGCGGTAAAATTGCCGTGTGAAAAGACTTGATTTTCCACTAACCCTCCAAACTATAACCTCTTTTCATAATAGTCTTTATCTGATTAGAAGCCTCACCCAAGGACTTGCGTAATTTTTTAATATGATTATCAACGACTCGATCGTTACCTTCGAAATCATATCCCCATACCCGTATTAACAGGTTCTCACGACTTATAATTCTACCGACATTCTCCATTAATATTTTTAAAATTGTATATTCCTTTGGCGCTAATATAACTTCTTTATCATCTACAAGAACCGTGTAATGATATGGATTTAATTTAATACTTCCAACTGTCATATAATCGCTTCTTACCGTGCCTTTTGTACGCTTGATCAAGGCAGTTACTTTAGCATATAATTCTGCAAGAGAGAAAGGCTTTACTATGTAATCATCACATCCAAGATGATATCCGTGCAATTTATCACTCTCGCTGCTTCTTGCAGTGATAAAAACGATGGGAACATCACTACTTTTCCTAAGATCCCTGCAGATTGTATAACCGTTTACCTCTGGCAGCATGATATCTAAAAGTACAGCATCATATTCAGTCTCCATACATTTGTCCTGGCCTTCCGTACCTGTACAAGCAGAGGCAATTTCATAGGTCTCTCCGCTTTTTTGAGTAAAATAGTCTGTGATGATTTCTTTAAGCTCGGCATCATCTTCAACCAGCAATAATTTGTAACTCATTTTTTCACCTCCAACGATATTTTAGCACGTCAATATATCTTTTCTGTATCCTTTCATATTGTAATAATCTTTTCGACCATTTATTAATTCCAAATCCCAAGATATACCTAAATAATAGCAATATAATTAATTATATATTATTTGATAAACTATACAATAATGAATCGGCATGAAGTAATTCATAATTTGGAACGATTAAATGAAGCTCGAGAGCGATTAAAAACAAGATATCGAAAAAGAAAAAAACGCAAAGGATGTATAAAAATCAGATGGCAAGGACATGGTCGCCAGATGCTAGAAACAAAGTTTTGATTGATATTTGATGGATAATAAAGTATAAAATAGTAACGAAATGGTATGGTTGATAGAGAGAGAATATTATAATGAAAAAACAATTAAAGAGTTTCTGCTCGATATTATTGATAGCTGTCTTGATATTCAATACAACCGGCTGTAGAAATAGCACAAAAGACATTTCAGGAGATTTACATTACCAAACAGATATAGCAGTTCTTACTGACACACCCCAGCCGACTACTGAAGAAACTCATGAAGCAAAACCAGAAGCATCACCTGAAGTAATTCATGAGGCAAAACCAGAAGCGTCACCTAAAGTGTCTCCTAATGTACCTTCGGATGAGGTCGACTATGAAACGAATATTCTGATTCCTAAAGTCGATGACATAGAAGGAGGTGATAAATCTGATACCTAAGACCAACGGAGGATTCAAAATACGTATCGGGATGCGATTCCTAAACAATATGGAATGCTTTATAAATCGGGTTGCTTAATATTACCGTTCTACAAGCAGCATGGCGATTTGCTCAAACCGAAATCATTAAGCTCGTTGAATTCCTTCGCTTTTATCAGGTGCTGTATGGAGAATATTCTTTTAGCGGCAACGACTGAGGGATTATCGGGAACCCTGCGTATTCCGCTTGGTGACGATACCTGACGAATAGAAAATAACCGATCGTTAATCGGTATATTGTCCAACCACAGATATTATCGCATTCCCGTAGCATATCCTGGCGAATATAGTTACCCATAAGACACGTAAAAAGAGCATCAGCCCACAAGCTGATGCTCTTAATTATTTTAAAGCGGATAACGGGAATCGAACACATGAGAAAACCTGATAATAAAATTTCGCTACGAAAGAGGTTAATATTATTAAGTATTAATCATATTTTGTTGATACAATATAAGCGGTAGCGGCATAAGAATCCAGAGATAAAATATTACCATGCTGCGGAATTACCATATTGGTGATAATCGGGTCTTTTATATCTTTGGTAATATCGTTACTCAGAGTTAAGTTCACTTTTTCATCTTTGAAGTTACATATTACATATAATTTTTCACCTTCATACTCACGTTTATAAATAAAAAGTCTCTCATCTTCAGGGATTAATTCTTGATAATCTCCATTAACTATGACAGGATATTGCTTTCGTAAACATATTAACTTCCTGTAAAAGTTCAATACGGAATTACTGTCTTCCATTTGTGATTTCGCATTAATTTCTGTATAATTGGAATTTACCTTAAGCCAAGGTGTGCCACTGGTGAAACCAGCATTTTTGCTGTCGTCCCATTGCATTGGCGTACGACTGTTGTCCCTGCAACGATGATACAAAACCTGCATCATTTCTTCAGGAGAAGCACCGGCATTAATACCTGAATGGTAAGTTTGAACAGCCTCTACATCATTAACTTCGTCTATGGAATTAAATGCAATATTTGTCATTCCCAATTCTTCACCTTGATAAATATACGGAGTGCCCTGCATCATATGTAAGCAAAGAGCAAGCATTTTTGCCGATTTCTCTCTGCATTTTCTCGTGCTATCATCACCAAAACGGGAAACGGCTCTGGGCTGATCGTGATTATTCCAATAAAGGCTGTTCCAGGCAATACCGTGCAATTGTGTTTGCCATTTGTTCATTATCTGTTTTAGTTTTATTAAGTCGGGACGCTGGTATGGTTTACCGGGTTCTGCTTTATCCAGCTGCATATGTTCAAACTGAAATATCATATTTAATTCATTTCCTGCTTCACTTGCATATTTTTTCGCATCATCTGTAGTTGCACCCGGAGTTTCTCCGACAGTAATCAGATCATGCTTTGATAAAACTTCCTGATGCATTTCCTGTAAATATTCATGAACTCGCGGACCATTATTAACATAAGGAAAAGGCATTCCGTATCCGTTTGGCATCATGGGTCCGTCCGGAAAATCAGGAACTTTGGAAATAAGACTGATCATATCCATGCGAAAACCGTCAAAACCTTTATTAATCCAATATTCCATCATGTCATACACTTCTCGTCTTACGGAACTGTTCTCCCAATTCAAATCAGGTTGTTTCTCTGTGAATAAGTGAAGGTAATATTGTTCGGATTGCTCGTCATATTTCCAAGCGTCACCACCGAAAAATGACATCCAATTGTTTGGAGGTTCATTACTCTTACCGTCTCGCCAGATGTAATAAGAGCGTTTATTACTTGTCATGGAGCTACAGGACTCCACAAACCAGGAATGCTCATCACTTGAATGGTTTACCACGAGATCCATCATTACTTTCAAGCCTTTTTGATGAGCTCTTAGTAGTAGGTTATCACAATCCTCCATTGTACCACATTCCTGTGCAATGCTTCTATAATCACTGATATCATAGCCATTATCAGCATTTGGTGATGTAAAAAACGGACAAATCCAGAGAACATCTACACCCAGATGTACAAGATAATCAAGTTTATTAATAATTCCACGTAAATCTCCTATACCATCCCCGTTAGAATCATAAAAGCTCCGTGGATAAATTTGATAAACCACGCTTTCCTTCCACCATTTTTTATTATCATTTAATTTATTATTAATCATAATAACTTACATTCCTTTCGCTTGGCTTGGTATATTTTGACAAAAGTACTTGAGCTCTATTTTATTTGATATTCTCATTAAAAAATTAATTATTTAACTACTTTTTCTGTATTATACTTGTGCGCTATGAATCTGATCACCTCTGTCTGGTACTTTTCCAGATCCCAGAAAAACAGCATGACAAAGCAGATGATGTACGCTATCAATGGAATGCCTAAAGCCAATATAACCATGGATTTAATCGTTTGAGATGTTTGTATCGCTAAGCTAGGATTGTAATGTCCCCAAGCCAGCATCCATCCCAATAGAGCTCCACCTAAGCCAATACCTAATTTCATTCCAAAACTATTAGCGCTGGTAACAATACCTTCTGCACGAATACCGGTTTTCCATTCATTGTAATCAACGATATCTCCTGCCAGAGTAAAAATTGCAGTGGATAGTGCGGCAGTACCTAATCCGCGAATAATGATTACACTTAAATATAATGGTATGGAACGCGGATTTAATAATCCCACAAAACAAGCCAAAGCCGATATTGCCAAACCGGTCATTATAATATTTCTTTTCCCGAATTTTTTGAACAAGAGAGGCATAAATGGCATACCAATCAGCATCGGTAATACACTCAGAAGAGCCTGAAAACCGTATATCTCAGAATTTCCCAGTACATCACGAGCATAGTAAATACCTATTCCACTATTTCCATTGGTTACATAAAAGGTAATGAATAGTAGGACTGTGATATAGAAGTATTTATTTGATAATAAAATTTTAAGTGTTGTCGTTAACGATTCTTTGTACTCTTTATTGGAAGACTCTGAGGTGACCAGTACTTTTTCTTTGACACCAATAAAAGTTAATAATAAAAATACTCCGGATAGGGATGCGTAAATAATTGAAAGCGTAGACCAAGCTTGCTGGTTGTTTACACCTCCTAAACGTCCCAGAAAAATAGGAGTAAGCATTGCAATGCAAAGTGATGCAAACATGGCAAATAAACTTCTTACTACAGTAGCGCTACTGCGATCATTCGATGTGAGAGAAAAGCGTGGTAACAATGCCAGATAGGCCAAATTAACCGCTGTATTACATACCACTGTTAATAATATGTAGGTAAGATATATATATAGCATTTTCGCTGATCCATTCATGTCAGTTGGTACATGAAAAACCAGTATAGCACTTATGGCAAAGGGTATAGTCATGAATAATATCCATGGTCTGGCTTTCCCCCATCTGGTTTTTGTTTTATCAATAACAATACCCATTAAAATATCGCTGGCACCATCAAGAATACGTGTAGTTAACATCATAGTACCTATGAAGGCTGCTGAAATGCCGACACTATCAGTGTAATATAAAGTTAAAAACGACGATACAAACATCAGAATAATATTATTTCCCACATCTCCCAATCCATAAAACAATTTCTCCATTTTGGATGTCTTCATGTGATTCCTTGGAGCGCTTTCATTGCATTTCATGTTACCATTTTTTTTCATACGATTAATCCCCTTCTACATTATTAGTGGTGAAATTAAATTTATCATGAACTTTAATTCTTCTTGATTATAAAAAATAAAGGTAATATAAAATACATAATTATTAATCTTACTATATAATTTTTAATCTCTTTGTGTTAAAATTTAAGTATGAAAATATTATTTGAAGTTAATCAAGAAAAATTATCATCATTAAATGCAAGTACTGCAGAAATTGTCCGTGCTTATCATCAATCTCTTTTTGAACATCGGGAATTGCTGGACGATGATGCCTACCTGGCTGAACAGCATTTCCTGGACTATATCAAGCGGGGTGATGTTGAGGGTCTTAAGATACTGGCAACGAAGATAAGTTCCAATTTTATGGTTCCGCAATTCTCTACTAACAAATTAAAGCAAGCGCAATATATGATGTGCGTCAGTATCACCTTATTAACACGAGCAGCAATTGAAGGCGGACTTCAGACAATAGCTGCACTACGATTAAGTGATGTTTATATGAGTAAAGTGGATAATTTTACTTCACATACTGAAATGCCACCTCTTCTGTTTGTAGCTGCTATGGATTTTGCTTTCAAGGTCAAGGAAGCCAATTCTCAACCTATTGACAAACCTATTATACAAAAATGTCGTGCATATATATTTGATCATCTTCATTGCAAGATTAAATTAAGCGACATTGCCGTTTATTGCAGTGTTACCCCACAATATCTGTCAGGGAGGTTTAAAAAAGAAACCGGTTATTCTATTACTCAGTTAATTAGAAACGAAAAACTGAAAACATCAATGACAATGCTTGAAAACACAAATTATTCTATCAGTGAAATTGCGTACTATCTAGCTTTTCCATCTCACAGTAACTTTTCTGCGACGTTTACCAAATACTATAAGGTAGCACCCAAAATGTATAGAACACTTCATTGTAAGTACAAGTAGATGAAGTATTAAAGACTCCCAAAGGGTTTTATCAACTTGGGAGTCTTTTTATGCTCATCAAAAATCAATATTAATTTTTCTGATTTAAAATCGGTATTGTTTTATTGATATTACGTGACTTAAAAGGATTCAATTTAACCCCATGAATTACAAATACAATCAAGGTTAAAATAAGGACAATTAAAAGGAGTATCAGAATATTATTGTTAGATTTTCCACTGCTGAATAGATAATTTTGTACTTCATTTATTGAATAGTATAAAGGAGTAATATGGCTGATAAATTTCATCGGGACTAACATCATTTCACGACTAAAAAGAGCACCGCTTGCAACTATTTGTGCCAGAAACACACCAACTCCGATTATATTGCCGAATATGGAAAAAACATAATTAGTTATTAGATTAATCTGTAAGGATGCAAAGGTAATAAAGATCTCTATAAACCATATTTTAAGCAATATACTCAAGTGGAAGGAACTAAATACGGAGAATATCGCTATTCCTCCTATAGGTGCGACAAGTGAAAGCAGTAGGCACAGAAGCTCGCCATATATTAAAGGACGAGTTTTACCTAATCCACCGATATTTCCGATTATCATTCGGATTATAAACGGTGCACATATAAGGCCGCAGGCATAACCTGCTAGCGTCAGGAATAAAGGTGCCATCTGATTCTGCATATTCTTGGTATTGTTCATGGTAATCGTATTGCTGTTTATACCGACACTTATTTTGTTGGACATGGAGGCCGCAGTATTTTCATCAACTCCCAGTTTTTTAAGTACTTCTATAGTATCTTTGGAAGCAAACTCCTGTTTAAGATTATTCTGTACTGTAGTGACCAGAGAAGTAATTATGCCGCTGGAAATTGCGGCAGTAGTACCGTTTTCATAGTAATTAATCTCAGGAACCTGTCCGTCTTGCAAGGATGCTGTAAAGTTAGTAGGGATATATATAATCAGTCCTAACTTTTGGGTATTGAGCTGTTGCAGTGCGTTTTCTTTTGAAAGATTAGATATTACTGCAGTAGGAAGAGTACTGGTAAGTGATGAGGCAATGATTTTTCCGTAACCGTTATCCTCATTTATAATAGCTACAACTATTTTATCAACGGACGCTGTAACATTCCAATAGCTTGGAATATAAATACCAATCATAAATATCTGATATAAAACAACATAAGAAATTAAAAGAAATGTCGATTTGTTAGTGATAAAGCATTTGAATTCTTTCCATAATTTTTTCATTTTAAATCCTCCTAATTAAACTTGTGTAAAATAATTTACTGTGGTAAGATAACTTAAAAAAGTTGTGTAAATGTCTTGCATTAGGTATAGTACGAAAATAATTGTACAAATTCAACTATTAATATTTTAAAAAACGGAAGATAATTTACAGTTAATCAAATAAAGTAGAATAAGGTGAAATTATGGATTTAAGGGTAAAAAAAACAAAACGTCTGATTAGAAATACATTTTTGGAACTTGCGCAGAAAAAACCAATAGAAAAGATAACAATTAGAGAACTCGCGGAAAAGGCGGAAATCAGTAAACCTACATTTTATGCTCATTATGATACGATTTATGATCTCTTGGACGAATTGGAAGAGGAAGTTATCAATAATATCTCGCTAAACATGGATGGATTTGAACAGTTATATTTAGAACCGGAGGAATTCCTAAAAAAATTTAGTGAGGCATACTATTCCCATCCATTTGTTGGCATCTTATGGTCAGATACATTGGAAGGTAATTTTTTAAAGAAAATAGTAGGATTTCTTAATAATAAGATAGAGAGACAGGAATTATTGCAACATGATTATTCTTGCAATATCGAGATTATTGCATTATTTATATTTAATGGGATTTTAGGATGTATGGGGCGAATGAAAAAAGACGAATTTGATAAAGAGATTGAAAGTATAGGAAAGTTAATTAGTAATGGGATAGGTGTAACTAAATTAGGTTGGTAAGTACGGAAGCTTTGTGTAAATGAGATTCTGTGCTCAAAGAAATTGTTTATTATATTTGTTTACGGATAACGGGAATCGAAAAGCATGAGCAAGGCTTAGCAAGAAAAGACATTTTGCCAGTGGGTTCGTGCGTTGCTGATTTTCTTCGGTTGGTTACACAATGACATGAGAACAAGGTACTACACCACAAATGGTGTAGTACCTTGTTCTCATATAAGCGGATAACGGGAATCGAACCCGCATCCTAAGCTTGGGAAGCTCATATTCTACCACTGAACCATATCCGCATATTTCTATTCTATAGATTTCTGTTCAAATGTCAATAAGAATAACTGAAAACTCCTCAAAATAATATCCGAAGATTAAGACTAAAAACTTAATATATGGAAATAATAAGGTTGTAATTCACAAATGCATTTTCCATAACTGGAAGCCAAGAAAAGCTGGTACATCCTCCACATTTTAACGGGGCTTGAAAATAATTCAGTGGGGTAAATGTGAATAAAGAGTTTTGAAAATGCTAAGACTCTTTAGTATAAATAAATTATTATCTGTGAAGAATAATATCGAGGTGATAACAGTGAAAAAGAACAAATTTTCTGAGTTTTTTAAGGGAAAAGGTTATTATGTGTTATTGTTTGTCGGAGTGATAGCAATCGCTGCAGTTGCTTTCATTGGATCTCAGTTATCCTCCAGTCAGACACCGGAGGATCAGCAATATGTAGATCTAAATGATACCGACACCGACAATAACATAGCAGCCGGAGATAATGATGCTCAGGTGGCTGAAGGTAACCCGGTATCCGAGGACGTCGCTAATAACACAAGTGATGTTTCTGATGATACCGCAGCAAATGATGTCAAGAGCCAGGATGTAGCTAGCAATGATGTGGAATTAGATGATTATTCTAATGTGGAAGATGACACGGATCTGGCAAAAGGCGATGACACGCAGAAGGAAGATGCTGCTGTCGAGACATCAAGCGGTTCGGTAGAACCGGATAATACAACCGCTTTAGAAGCACTTTCCTTCAATACGGAAGACGGTCTTCTATGGCCGGTTAAAGGTGATGTGATTATGGACTTCAGTATGGATCACACAACCTATTTTGCTACATTAATGCAGTATCAATGTAATCCGGCTATCATTATCAGTGCAAAGGTTGGAGAAGATGTACAGGCTTCGACTGACGGTATTGTAACCGCCATTGCAGACAATGAAGAGACCGGGTATACCGTTACAATGAGTATCGGTAACGGCTTTAATCTGGTATATGGCCAGCTTGATAAGGAGAGCGTATCCTTGAAGGTTGGAGATAGTGTTAAGGAGAGCGATGTAATCGGAACAGTTGCAGATCCTACAAAATACTATGTTGTAGAAGGATGTAATCTATATTTTGAAGTAGTACAAAATGATGAAGCAGTAAATCCCATGTTATATTTGCGTTAATCAATTAAGACAATACACAAAACGAGTGAGCTCGCTGGAAAAGCGTCTCACTCGTTTTTAATATATATATCCTTTTTCTTGTAGTGCGCGTTGGATTCGGTCCAGAGTTGCTTCTGTGTCTGCCTCCACGGTATGCCGGTGTATGCCATCTGTTAATTCTTTTAACGGTACGATTTTCTTCTCTCTTACCTTATTTACAAAGTCATATACATCCTGACGGTTTCGTATAATTAATGCGGTAGTAATATCACCGTAGATTTCATGGTTTACTAAAACATCAAGTATCTTGCCTCCGTTATCTACGATGGTGCATAGCTCATCCTCAATCTGTTCGGTGGTATGCTTTACCCTGAAAATGCGTTTCACTTGAGAATGATCCGTCGGATAAATCAGGTACCCCTTTGTGGTGGAGAGGATATTAATATCTGAGGCGCGCAACAAGGCGATATCTTGTACAATCACCTGTCGGCTGACGCCCAAGCGACGCGACAGCTCCCCACCGGAGATTGGCTCGTTGTTATCTTTTATTATAGTTATCAGTTCTTCTCTTCGCTTGCTACCTTCCATTTGGACCACCTTCTTTGTTGACTTATGGCACTCGTTACATATATAATAATCATGAACTTAAGCAGGTTCAGGATCGGTATTTATGATGCATCTTAACAGGATTATTATATACTGAGAATAATCAAATGACAAGGTGTTTGACATAACAGTAGTTGAAAAGAGGATAAAGCATGTTCCGTTTATGGGCTAAGGTATTTAAGGAGAATAGAATGATTAAGGATATGGTGGTATGTAATGACAAAGGGGACATAAGTAGGACGCAGAAGATCTTTTTGGCGATCGATGAAATCTGCAATACTTACGATCTGTCCAAGCCGATTTGGCTGAATGTCACCATTGAAGATTTTAAGAAGCATGATAAGACAAGATTTACACAGGATAACTTTATGGAACCGGTGGATTTTGATTATCTTGAAATTCATGTAATAGAAGAGGGTTAAGGCGAAAACAGTCTCGCATAAATCATGCGAGCCATTAGGAATATAAAAATGAATTTCATTGGAAATTCATTTTCATATTCTGCATATTTTAATATTGTGTTTCTAGCCCGATTTGGATATGTTTGTTTTAAGGCATGCATATTGCTTAACTACGAAAGGCTCGGTGGATTAAATTGCAAAAATGTGGATTGATTGCCGCAATTTTACTGACTTGTGTTTATCTGGTAGCTTGTAATTATAAGGTAGACCGGCCTGCGAATCAGGGAAAGCAAGATAGCGGTGATATCGGCATGACAATCACACCTACACCGGAGCCAGCAACTACCATCTTGCCGACTATAACCGAAGAACCGGAGGATACAATCACACCTACACCGGAGGGGGATATTATGGAAGCAATCGGGGAGGACATTTCAAAGGAATTCTATTATGAAGAACTTTCTGACGAGATAAAGGATAGAATACAGGGGAAATCCTATAAAGATAATTGTGAGGTTCCTTATGAGGAACTTCGTTATGTCAGGGTGCTGTACGTGGGCTTTGACGGCGAGTCACATAGAGGCGAGCTCATTGTAAATAAAGCAATTGCGAAGGATATTATAGAGATTTTCCGGGAACTTTATGATGAGAAGTATCCGATTGAACGAATGGTTTTAGTGGATGAATATGATGCGGATGATAATACCTCGATGACAGCGGATAATACCTCCTCCTTTAATTATCGTAAAGTGGATGGCACAGACCATCTTTCTCTGCATAGTTATGGTTTGGCGATAGACATTAATCCCATGTATAACCCATATGTCCGGACGGTGGACGGCAAGAAGGTCATAACACCGGAGAATGGTTCTTCGTATGCCGACCGTTCCCTTGCTTGTGAATATTATATTGATAAAGAGGATGCTTGCTACAAAGCATTTACCGAGCATGGATTTACCTGGGGTGGAGCATGGGTAAATTCAAAGGATTATCAGCATTTTCAGAAGAAAATGGATTAATATTACAAATATGGTTTTCAGCCACCCATTGATGAATTGCATTGGGGGATGTCCCTCGAGGATATCGAAGATGCTCTTTCAATTCAAAATGGTGTGGATGGTGTTAAATATATTTATGATAATCCGACGACTACTATCATGTTACCTAAAAAGATCAAAAAATTTAACTATGAAGCTACGGTTTGTCTGAATGTTAGTGATGCACCAGATGTCGAGTGGT
>DBTU01000051.1 GCA_002307215.1 Lachnoclostridium sp. UBA1308 | reverse complement strand
ACGTTCAGCCTTCAAAAAAAATATATCCGGACTGGGAAAAAATGATTTCCGTATAGGAGTATTTGCATACGAATTACGTAATGCAACTTAGCGGAAGCGGCTCCTATATGGAAACATTTCTTTCCCGGTCATTTCACGATCCCTGCCAGGCTGAACTGCAACAGTTTATCCCTTATTCCGATGCCTCACCATATATTTTAGTCTGTAAATCCTTGATGTTTTCTTCAAAATCAATTCCTAGGACAGCCATTTTATTAATTGTCATATTTTTATATGTTCCGCTCTCCGGTATAGACCACTGCAACCTGTCATATTTCATATAAGAAGGTGCAGATAATAGGAATGTGAAAATTTCGCCTTCTGAAAGGTTCGTGGTAATATCCGGTAATACTACATCAAGCAATCCCTTGAGTTTTATGATATTAAGACCTTTTCCCTTTAAAAATATCTGTTCAATCACCTTCCTCTGCCTTTCTGTCCTTGCAAAATCGCCATTACCCACATACCGATTTCTTGAATAAGCTAAGGCCTGCTTTCCATTGAGCAGTAAAGAACCGGGTGTATCCAGATAATCAGCTCCTTCTTCATCCCCAAGCAGCTTGTTAATCTCTGCCAGATATGAATTCATAACCGGAATTTCATCTTCGGTTACATCAATAGTTACTCCACCGATAGCATCAACAACATCAATAAAGGTATAAAAATCAAAGGAAGCATATTGATCAATCTTAATCTTAAAATTCTGTTCCAGCGTATCCATCAGTAAATCAGCACCGCCAAAGGCATATGCTGCATTCAATCTATTATTCTTTTTTCCCGGAATCTGAAGATATATATCCCTAAGAAATGATGTAACAATAATTTCTTTGGATTTTTTATTAATTGAGATCAAAATCATAACATCCGACCGGCCAAAGCCTCCTGATTCTCTGGTGTCACTTCCGATCAGCAATATATTGTATACATTTTTATTATATATGATGGGACTGCTTTTCTCTTCCAAATTATTTTTTATATTATCTTCCAAAGTATCAATATCACTCTTCGGAGAGTCCTGTGCATTCGGATCTACTTCATCCGGCTCAGGCACAAGCGTTGGAATTTCATTGGTAGCCTGTACAGGATTGTCACCATCCGGTACAAGATTCATTTTATTAATATAGCTGTGCAGAAGCAGTCCTATCACCGCAACCAATAATATTATAATAGATAAAACAACGGTAAGTATGATTACCATTCTTCTTTTAAAGAATCTTTTCTTCTTTGGTTCCATAACTTTTTACCTTGATCCTTTCCGAAACAATACCACCCCAATGGTCTTAAACAAAATCTTTACATCCATAATAAAGGACCAGTTATCGATATAATCCAGATCAAGTCTTACGACATCCTCAAAGTCCGTGATATTATTTCTGCCACTCACCTGCCATAAGCCGGTGATTCCGGCCTTTAAGGTAAGTCTGCGTTTATGTCTACTCTCGTATTGAATAAATTCTGCTTCGGTCGGCGGGCGCGTTCCGACAAGACTCATATCCCCCTTCAGTACATTAAAAAACTGAGGGAATTCATCCAGACTGGTTTTTCGAATAAAATTACCAACCTTCGTCACTCTGGGATCATCCTTCATTTTAAACATTAAACCATTCATCTCATTTAATGACAGCAGTTTCTGCTTTTGAATCTCTGCATCCATATACATAGACCTAAATTTATATATCCTAAAACGCCTTCCGTTCCTACCTATCCTTACTTGCGAAAAGAATATCGGTCCCGGAGATTCTATCATGATTGCAGGTGCGATAAAAATCATCAGTAGTAAAGTAATCATACACCCAATGAATCCACCAATCAAGTCAATTATACGCTTTAGCACCATCTGTCCTTCATTGAAAAGCTTTGTACTAAAGGTAACCACATGGTATCCGCCCATTTCCCTTACAATTTTTTCATTAATTTGCAGACCAAAGGTATTAATGCTCAAATCTACGGTCACTCCCATTTCTTGAAACTCCATAATTATCTCTTCCAGATCTAAATCAACCGGAATATCACTGGGAATGTGTATGAATACACCATCAAGCGCTTCTCTTTTTGCAATTTCGTACATGCAGGAGACATCTGCTTTTACCTCAATACCATCAATTTTTTCACCGATGATATCCGCATCAAGAATCGTCAGATAAACGACCTGGTATTCCCAGTTATTTTCACTCCTCAGCCGCCTGAGCAGCTTCTTCGCTTGATTAACTGTTGTTAAAATCATAATTTTGGCACTTGATGTGCTTTTCTTGTATACTGCAAGCAGCAAAACCTTTAGGTATTGTCTTGCAATATAAGTAATCAGAATATTCAGTAAAAAGAAGCACAGGAAGAATATTCTGGAATATGAGGCCCCTTCTTGTAGAATAAACAGTACCGTCGTGATGGTTACAGCAAGCAATACGTTCACCTTTATGACAGCAATCATTTCTTCCAAAAAGCCTCTTTTAAAGAATTTACTGTAAGTATCATATAAATAATAAACAACTATATATAATGAAACAATTATGACCAGTGCTGTTCCATAAACGTCCATTCCAAAATGATCACCGATTAAGCTACCATATCGTATCCAAATTGTGATAAGAAACGATATGACAATACCGCAAACATCGGTTAACATAAGATATTTATTAGGCGAATCTTTCTTCATCAAATCCATCACGTTTCTCTTCCTTATTAAATAATTGATGTTTTCGGGCAATCAACAGGCAGATGATGAACAATATAACAAGAAGCAGTAATATAATAATCAATGCGTCTATCTGAAGATTCGACTGATCACCTGCTAAATTATTGTTATATAAGATTATTCCTGACTGCTGCGTGATTGTTTCAATGTTATCTTCCATATTACCCGTGAGCTGCAGTCCGCAGATATCATAAATTTGCTTCAGCAGGTAGAATACTACCCTTTTGCCATCGTAAGACAACTGTGTGTAATCCACCTTCTCCTCATTTGTCAGAATTTCATGAATACTGACTATATTATCATCAATCATTTTCGCCTGCTGATTTGTCAGTTCGATTCCGTCTCCGGAAAGATAATTTTTTAGAATTTCATAATATATGGTGGCTTGTTTTTCCTTACGACCTGCTTGGCCTACCCGTTCTGACGGATGTAATACTTCCCTAAGCATTGTCAAAACATCCTGCTCCGGCTCAATTTGTTCGGATGCATTGGACAACGTACCAGCCGACAATACCGGAACAGTGGCCTCGGCACTGTCACCGCGCGTCAACCCTTTTGCAATCACAATAAAGCATATTAAAACGGCAACTAAAATGACTGATAACACGGGCGGCATCGTACTCTTCTGAGATATCTTTTTTTCTTTTATTTTTTTTCCATAGTTCACAATCAATATATAACCCTCACTTTATACGTTAACCAAATTATCCAGCTTTTGTTTTTTCTAAGTCTGTGTACTTTGATTCTGCTTTCAGCAGGGTATTCTTTCTGTATAAAATCTATGCTTTATTTTAATATACGGCATAGTATTCACTGTTGTATCGTTTATATTTCTTACCATAATACTGGTAGGATCCTTTCTTAACATCAACTTTGTTAAGTACCGCTCCTAGTATTTTACAATCTCCTTGCTCAAGCTGCTTTTTTACTCTTTGTATAAACTTATAACTTACAGCGTTCGATTCAATTACTAATACAACTCCATCACACAGTCTCGCTACTATGGCGCTATCAATAACGCTACCCAGCGGCGGTGTATCTACAATGATATAATCATATTCCTTCCGAAGTGTTTCAAGCATCTCGCTGAAATATTTATTTCCTAACAATTCCGCAGGATTAGGCGGAATTGGCCCAGTGAATGCCATTTCCAGATTTGGAATGTTGGTTTCGCAAAGTATTTCCCTTAAAGCACTCATTCCGGAAAGATAATGTGTCAGCCCCGATACCGCTTGATCCGGTTTTAAGCGTCCTATTATAACCGATTTTCTAAGATCTGCATCAATAAATAATACTTTTTTACCGCTGTCAGCAATTGATACCGCCAGATTGAAAGAAACACTTGATTTCCCTTCACCCGGTATACTACTCGTAATACATATGATTCTTACATTACTTCCGCAAAATTGTATATTCGTTCTGATCTGTTTATAAGCTTCATTACTTCTAAAATTTAACTTATGAATTGATTCCAGATTAATCTGCATGATGTTCTTCCACTCCAATCTTTCCCGGCTTAAGCTGCCCGGGCTTTTCTTTTTCTTCTGAACAGTTTGAATCCCATGGTATTTTTTTGTGAAGCATTCCGAATGCTTTCTTCCAGAGGTAGCATACCCAGTGCTGTAATACTAAGATACTTCTCTATATCATCTGTTGTCCGGATAGAATCATTCGCCAAATTGATAAGAATCAATATAAGACCAACCAGAATGGCTCCTGCCAGCCCTCCAAGAATAGCATTTTTGCTTACATTAGGACTCGTGGGTTCCGTTGGTAGATTGCCATATTCCATGACATTAACCTTCTCAATTCCCATGATGACTATCATACGTTCTGCCGAGACCTCTGCTATGGAATCCGCCAATTCCTTGGCTATTGTCGGATCAGAATGCTTGGCCGAAATTTCGAGAATTCTTGTGTCTTCGGGTGTGCTCACACTGATTTGCTCGGATAATTTGTCACTTGTCATTTGTAAATTCAAATCTTTGATAACCTGTTCCATAACCGGCCGACTTTTGACTAAAATCATATAATCCTTCGTCAGCTGCGCTCCCGATTGAAGATCTGACAAGGTCAAACTGGACTTTTCCTGTTGATTGATGACGTATACCTTAGCAGTGGAGGTATATATAGGTTGAATCAGATAATTGCTGATTACCCATGAAACAACTGCTCCGGCTATAGTAGCCAGTACTATGAGCCAAATTTTATGGAGCAGTAAATAGAAAATCTCCTTAATATCAATTTCACCCGCCGCCTGATTTGTTTCTTCCATCTCTTTTCTCCTTGCCTTACATATTAATGTGTTTGTTTTTCAACAATGTCATTGGATTGTCCCATAGCAATTGTTTTACTGTGCTTTCACTATATTTTTTTTTCAAATAATTTATACTGTCCTTTGCACGCGGTATTCTCTGATATGCCCCGTGCGCATCTGTACCTAAGAAATGTACCTGATTATTTTTAAGGAGCCTATGGCAAAAGCGGACTTTCGAATCAAAATAACCACCTCTGATATAATGAAAATTAATCTGTATATACACTCCATGTTTGATTAATTTATCAACCAGAGAGGGCGTTTTTACAAGACAATGATACCGTTCCGCGTGAGCCAATATCGGAATGTAGCCTGCATATATACAGTTACTCAATCCGTTCCTTATTTCCTTATAGGAAGAATCAATCAGAAATTCCACTAAAACATACCGTGTACCGGCAATAGTCAATGCGTCTCCGCGTTTCAACGCTTCAATCATTTCGGTACTATAGAACAGTTCGTTGCCAAGAAGTACATGAAATTCTTCTGCCAAACTTTCAGCAATGCGGTTAACCTCACCGCAGATGTCAATCAGTTTTGCAACAGATATATTACTTCTTCCGGCTACAAAATGAGGAGTTGCGACAATACAACGGATACCTTCTTCATAAGCGATCAAAAGCATCCGGCGTGTTTCATCCATGTCCTCAGCTCCGTCATCCACACCGGGGAGGATATGATTATGTATATCAAAATAGCCCTGCATATGGCTTCCTTCCTATGAACGCGATTGTCGCATTGTCTTTTTTCATGGCATTTAAAAAAATAAATTAGAAATAAATATCCCTTATTTTTCCAATACATGAATTATATTATAGTAATATTACAAATTCAACTGCATTCTGTAAATATAAGTAAGTTTTCATTTACAGCATCTGCGCCAAAGAAACAGCATTCACTGTCTTACGATTATATTACTCAGCATTTGACGCCATCTCGCTAAACCATTCATAATATCCGTACATTCTACTAAAGCTGTTCCATCTTTATTTCAAGCACAAAACCCGGAAGCTTTCATATAATGTGACATAAAGGAGTGAAGTATATGTCCCTACAGTCAGACATTGGAATTTTTGGCGGCGATCAGCGCCAAGTATATATGGCCTCAGCATTTCTTCAGATGGGTTACCAAGTCTTCACCTATCGTATCGCTGAACCGATTCAACACGAAAACTGCATTTCACTGCATTCCCTGAATGAATTATTCGATAAATGTAGTTTGCTCATTGGCCCAATCCCATTAACAAGGGATCTGGTATCCGTAGCTTCCACCGGTGCCTCAGAGCTCACTGCCTCAAATCTATCTAATCTGATTACGAAAGATCATTTCCTTATAGGTGGGATGATTCCGCCCTCTCTTGCTGGGATTTGTACCAATAAGGGAATCCCTTATTATGATCTTATGAAAAATGAGAAAATAACCATATTAAATGCCATTGCAACCGCGGAGGGCAGTATTATGGAAGCCATACAGTCAAGTGTTCAAAATCTTCACGGAAGTAATTGCCTTGTTCTAGGGTTTGGACGATGTGCAAAGGTTCTTGCTCTGAAGCTGAAGGGAATGGATGCAAAGGTTACGGTAGCTGCCAGATCTGCAGACGCACTTGCCTATGCCGAAGCAGCCGGTCTTCTTACACTTACTCTTTCTGATATGAAGCCATTTCTGCCAGTCTATGATTTTATATTTAATACTATTCCGGCTCTTATTCTGGATAAAAGCTGTCTGGATCAGGTAAAGCAAAATGCAACGATCATTGATATAGCTTCGGCTCCCGGGGGCGTGGACTATGAATATGCTATGCACAAAAAATTGAAAGCCAAACTCTGTCTCGGACTGCCCGGAAAGGTAGCACCCAAGACTTCTGCTGATATTTTAGTTAGTGAAATTATCACGTTATTAAAAGAAAGAAGTGATTAAATGACCATCCAAGGTAAAAATCTGGGGGTTGCCTTCACAGGCTCCTTTTGCACCTTTGATAAGATTTTTCCCCAATTAGAACACCTGATGGCAGAGAATGCTAATGTCTATCCTATATTTTCCGAGCGGTCCAAGAGTACCGATACCAGATTCGGAAATGCGGAAAGTTTTCTGAAAAGAGCCAAAGATATCACGGGAAACACTCCTGTTACAACATTAGTTGAAGCCGAAAAATTTGGACCCAACAATCTACTGGATGCCCTCGTAATTGCGCCCTGTACCGGAAACACATTAGCAAAGATGGCACATGCAATTACCGACTCAACCGTGCTTATGGCAGCAAAAGGTCTTCTAAGAAACAACAAGCCAATCATTATCGCAGTATCCACCAATGACGCACTCAGCGGCAATCTAAAGAATATTGGGCTACTGATTAATTCGAAAAATATCTTTTTTGTGCCCTTTGGTCAGGATAATTATAAGAGTAAACCAAACTCCATGGTAGCTGATTTCAGCTTGATTCTTCCAACCGTTGAAGCCGCTTTTGATGGAAAGCAACTGCAGCCCGTTATTATATCCATGTAGCAATTTAATAAAGTTGAAAAACAAGGGGCATTCCATTACAACTTATCTGTAATGACACAGTATATAGGGCTATTACAGCCCATGCCGGGTCATAATCAGTGGAATGCTCCTTTCATTAATAGAGGAATTGTAATTGAACTGCACACATAAAATCATAAGAGACTAAATAAATCTGATACAGCTACCGCCACCCGGCGGGGATTGGGGGAAAATATGTGTGGAATAGCCGGTTTTTGCAGCATCAAGGCCGATTATACGAAGGAATATCAGAAATGGAATCATGTATTAGACAAAATGAAGCAGGCTTTGAAACACAGGGGTCCGGATGATGAAGGTGAACTTCTTTCATCACAAGTAGGGCTCGCACATAGAAGGCTTTCCATTATCGATTTAAGCCGGGGAAGCCAACCGATGACCAGGGAAAGAGCAGGCTGCTCGTATACGATTGTTTATAATGGAGAACTTTATAACACTTCCGAGCTTAGGGATAATCTTATTCGGATGGGCTGTCTTTTTAAAACCCACTGTGACACCGAGGTTATCTTGGTTGGATATATAGTTCTTGGTGTAGAATTCATAAAACAATTGAACGGAATTTTCTCCTTTGCTATCTGGGATGATAATTCAGGCACCCTCTGTCTGGCAAGGGACAGACTGGGTGTTAAGCCATTATTTTATACCGTACTTAACGATACATTAATCTTTGGCTCCGAGATAAAAGCATTGTTCGAATATCCGGGCTTCACCCCGCGTATTGACCAAACCGGACTATCCGAAATATTCGGACTCGGCCCTGCCAGATCATATGGATCCGGTGTTTTTAAAGATGTCTCTGAAATACTTCCGGGCCATGTATTAATCTATAATAATTCGGGACTGCATGAGGCTGCTTATTGGAACCTGATCAGCGCTCCACATGAGGATTCTTACGCGGAAACGGTTGAGAAGACCTCCTACTTACTTAAGGATGCTGTAATTCGGCAGATGATCTCCGATATTCCTATCTGCACCTTCTTATCCGGTGGAGTAGATTCCAGTCTTGTTACTGCTATCTGCGCAAACGAACTAAAAAAACAGGGTAAGCAACTCGAAACCTATTCCTTTGATTTTGTGGATAATGCAAAGCATTTTAAATCAAACTCCTTTCAACCCTCACAGGATCGCCCCTTCGCCGATATCATGGTTGATCAGGTAAAAAGTCATCATACTTATCTGGAATGTGATAATCTTGACCTCGCCGATAATCTTTATCATGCGGTAGATGCCAGAGATTTACCTAATATGGCGGATGTAGAATCCTCTCTGCTCTACTTTTGCAAGAGGGTAGCTACTCGGGTTAAGGTTGCCCTGACCGGTGAATGCGCGGATGAAATCTTTGGGGGCTACCCATGGTTTCATAACCCCGAGGTCATGACAGCCGATGGTTTCCCCTGGTCAAGAAATCTGGCAACCAGAAAGCAGCTACTGTCGGATGATCTACTTTCTTCTTTGGACCTCGATGGATATGTTCAGGCAGCCTACGAAAAATCTGTTGCAGAGACCCCAAGGTTATATGGTGAAAGCAAAACGGAAGCCCGACGCAGGGAAATTGCTTACTTAAACCTCAAATGGTTTATGGTAACACTTCTCGACCGTATGGATCGTTGTAGTATGTATTCCGGTCTGGAGGCAAGAGTACCCTTTGCCGACCACCGTATTATCGAATATGTCTGGAATGTTCCATGGGAGCTGAAGTCGCCGAACGGCGTTGTGAAAGGCCTACTGAGAGAGGCCGGAAAGGGTCTGATACCGGACGAAGTCCTATATCGCAAAAAGAGTCCTTATCCAAAGACCTATAATCCGGATTATGAGAAATTACTGGGTAACCGACTTTTAGATATTCTAACCGACCCCAATGCACCAATCAGACCTCTGGTGGATGAAAAGAAAATCCGCTCCTTCCTATCCACGCCCTCCGATTACGGAAAGCCTTGGTATGGGCAGCTGATGGCTGGGCCGCAGATGATCGCATATCTGCTACAGATCAACTATTGGCTGGAGAAATACCGAATCACATTGGTGTGAGGAAGAGGAAAAGATAAGTTGATGTTCTAGGGACGGCTGGCGGCAGGGGTAAGGGCTATGGGGGGCGCTCGAAAACCAGAGGATGATTACTAGCATTTCTAAGGTTTCGAACGCCCCCCATAGCCCCTACCCCTGCCGCCAGCCTGTTTATTGAAAATATTTTCATTATTTGCCTCTATCATAATTAATGACTAAAATTTAACGTTTTTTTAGTAGAGCATTATATTTCTCTTCTTAAATGGGCTTTTAATCAGACAACTCCACTTTCGAGGATAAAAAATTTCTTTTTTTCGCAATCTATTTCAGCTATTGCGCCATACGGCAAAACACACATCGGTGAAGAGTGTCCAAAATTCAAACCGTATATGATTGGTAGTTCAGATAACCCAAATTCATTGTTTATTACGGATAAAATGCTTTTCTCATGATTATCAAAAGATATATTTTGGTTCAGCTTTCCTATAACGATTCCTTTTAGTTTCTGTAATGCTCCCTTATTTCCGAGCCACTGAAAGAACTCTGCCATTCCTTCCGGAGTAAAAAACTCTGTGATATCTTCAATAAAAAGTATTTTACCGGCATAGTCATCAGCAGATAATTCAAGAGAGGTATTTTCGAGTTCCATAAGTCCTGTATGTCCTCCAAATAATAATCCTGACACTTTACCGTGCCCTTGTATGATTTGATAACCTTCATTTGGATAATATTTGCGTATATGATTAGTATTGATATATTCTGTATCTTCATAAGTCCAGTCAGCAGATGGTTTGATAATTCCTATTGGCAATGTATCAAAAAGCACTTTTTTAAACCACATTTTACTGTATGGATGCCATCCTTGTGCCTCTGCGATTGGGTGTAATAAATTATCACCATAAAAAGACGATAGTCCACATTTATAACAAAGAATATGCAAGTTCATTACATCCGAATAACCTATAAAAATTTTGGGGTTTTGTTTTATGGTATTAGGATTAATATAGGGGATTATTTTAATGCTGTCATTGCCTCCAACATTTGAAATAACTGCCCTAATTTCTTTGTTTTCAAAAGCCCACATAATATCTTCGGCACGAGCCTGTGGATTCTGTGATAAGTATTCGGAGCCTTTCAAAGAATTCGGAGCTGGAATTACATTCAATTCAAGCTCATTGAGCCTTTTAACTCCTAAAGTATATTTCCACAACTTATCTTTATCACCCGCCCAACCGTTTGAAGGACTGATGGTTGCGATAGTATCGCCTTTATTTATTTTTTGTGGCTTTGTAAGGCTATTCGTCATGTCCTCTTCCTCTCAATTGTACTTATACTCCCCAATTTTGAAACATAAACGTAATACGCTCATCTGTACGATATTTTTCAATAATACTCTTGTAATATGTTTCATCTTGCTTGTATAATATTTTCTCATATTCTTTCGCATATTGTGGATATTTCTCATTAATCCAATTGTAAATCTTATTATGCTGATTGCCTTCCGTCATTACTCTTAATTTATCCAGGAATATCGGAATATCTTTTTCCACTGCAGCAATCATTTCATCCACCTTCATGACATATGGCAGAATTGGCGTAATGAACACCCATACTTCAATTCCAAGCTTCTTTAATTCGTTGGCAACTTCAATATTTACATTATCAGCACCTTTATCGGCTTGATTTAAGTTTGATAAACCAAGTGAAACTTTAACCGGATTTTTAAAACTTAGTAACACATCTAAATCGCGTAATATTAACCTATTATCTGATTTTGTTATAATGTTTACATGCATATCAGAAGTGCTTAATACCTTAAGACATTTTCTGGTAAGGCGATATGCTTCTTCTATCGGCATATAAGGATCGCTCAAACTTCCTATATATAATTCACCGCTGACTTTTTCCTTTAATTGTTGTTCCAAAACTGTCGAAATGTTCGTTCTAACAAATATATCCTTGCTCCAATTGGAATTGTTCATTTGAAAACAGTACGGGCATTGCAACTGGCATCCCGCATAAGAATCAATCATATCCACACTACTGCCATCTGGTTGAAATTCTTTTTCAAATGCATCAACTACTTCCACTTCTTTCATCATAAAATGTCCTCCATAATAAATATGTACATTGATGTTCGGGCTACAGTTACTATTCTCAGCCCAGCCAAAGATGGTGATATGATTTCGACAAATGTTTCCGAAGCGGAGCCGCTCCCGCTTAGTTGCATTACGCAGCGGTACATAAGGCTCTAAAATACAGAGCCTAAATACCGGCGAATGCAAATACTCCTTTTCGAAAATC
>DBTU01000059.1 GCA_002307215.1 Lachnoclostridium sp. UBA1308 | reverse complement strand
GGATATTCTCCCGATACTTCCATGTCCCGTCCGGGTCGAGCACCATACGCGAGCCGCTGAAATGCACCGTCATATAATGTTCGGGATTTTGAGGGCGTGGCTCGATTGTTTGCTGAATACCCGGAGGAATATAGAACAGCATGCCCTTTTTCATCGGATATCTGTTTTCTCCAATCACGATATGGCCGCTCCCCTCGAAAACAAAGATCATTTCGTGATGTTGCAAAATCCTTGTAACTCCGTACGGAACTATTACAGGGTCCTTTAAATTTTGCCTATTACAGTAATGTATTTGGCATAATATATCTGTTACCATACCTCCTCCAAAATCACACGAATACTCAGAAACTCGTAGTTTATTATAAAAGCATTTAACACCATTTTATCATATCTTTATGCTATTAAATCACAAGGTTTGATTCAAATTCAAAATAATAACCGCTTAAACGCAAATCGTGGATTACGACATCATCTTCTTTAAAAATTTTATAAACCACTACTGCCTTTTCTGTTCGTAATTATTGCGAATTATACCAACAAAAAAAACAGCGTATAGCGAAAAACAAGCCTTTCAGCTTGCTTTTTCTTAGTTGAGTTTTGCCCCAATCAATCTTTGCCGGAGGCTTTAACCTCCATTCTTATTGACAATTATTAGTATATCATAGATTCAGTCATTCTGGAATGACCTTTTCTCCTGCGACCCATCCATGCGAAAAATCAGAATATACGTATCAAAGATTTGAACTTTATCAACCTCATTTCTGATTATGCCTTCATCATAATCTACGTTCTGGCAAATGGCCACTCCCAGTACATCCTGCACCCATCCTTCATCCAAAGTAGTGGGAGTGCGGACACGCCTCTTTCCCTTTTTCTATCCTTGTGGCACAGCACCAGACAACCCTACCCCGCTCCGTCCTTCTTCGATAAGGCGCTCCACAATCGCCGCACACAAGCAGATTTCCCAGAAGATACTTACCTATATTTTTGCTTTTCTTACCGGTCATAAAATCCTCGGTAAAAGTTTTTTGCAGCATTGTCTCTCCCTTGTATTTCTCGTTCTTGAGCATATCCCGAATTATTTTCGCATTCCAGTCATCCTTACCCGTTACTGTTATAATCCCCTGGGATTCCAGATAAGACTTTATTTGTCCCAGTGACAGACCCTGCAAATATAAGTCAAATATTTTTCTGACTACTTTTGCTTGTTCTGGAACAATTACAATCTCATCGTCAACGCAATCATATCCCATGAAATTCTTATACTTCGTGAAGATGTCGCCCTTTTCAAACTTACGTTGAAATCCCCACTTCCCCGTCATCTACAGGATACGCTAATATTGTTTTCAGTGCTTCCTCCAACGATTCCTCGGAAAAAGCAATCCCTCTAATCGTCGCGTCGATATCCATTGTGGATAGGGTATCAATACCAAGCATCGCAGCCAACAACATCCCGCCCTTTAATATGAATTTTTCTCGAAAAGTGGACAGCGATATTCTCTCCGGTAACCGCTCAAGCATGAAGTTTCTTAAAATAATTTCAGCTTGTACACTTTTATCTTTTGCTTAATTTCTTATCAAAACTTTCAGCTGAGTTGATGTGTTCATAGTAACACCTCCAAGTAATATCTTAAAATTTTTTCTACTCTGAAAAGATTTGCATATCTCATAATCATATTTAAATCCTTATCCGGTCTGCGTGCGTATCTTTTGAGAGCATCTGATACCACTGCTGCGTCCTGATTATTTCTGTCCCGCAAGATGTCGCAAATGCTCCGCTCCATACTGTATGTCCTGATGTCATTTCCAAAGGTGGTCTGTTTGGTACAGATGCCAAGATCAAATAATTCTTTTTTAATGGTATGCACAATCAGTCCATCCTTATTTAATTTGCTTGTATTGTAACCGGTTGGTACTGTCACGCTATAAGCCACTGGGTCACTGTCAGTCAGGTCATTCATAAATAAGGCTGTTTCATGAGAATAGATCATTTTCTCTTTTCGGAGCTGATGGATCAGCATTGATATCAATCATCAGAATTTCATCACATACTCCCTGTGTAACCAGGCTGAAGGCTGTGGAGGAACCCACCAGACCACAGCCAATCACAGCTATTTTTGATTTTTTCATTCTCATATTTGTTTACATCCTCTTAAATTCAATATGTGACAGCCACTAAAGCAGCACCAGAATTAATTTTATTACTCCTATTAAGATCAGATATAGCTGGAGTGTATACATCGCATGGGCAAAACCTGCTGCAAAGCGAAACAAGGCCTTCCAGCTTGCCTTGAACAGTCGGGGAATG
The DNA here is from genome assembly GCA_002307215.1 of Lachnoclostridium sp. UBA1308. Classification (GTDB taxonomy): domain Bacteria; phylum Bacillota; class Clostridia; order Lachnospirales; family Lachnospiraceae; genus Mobilitalea. The sequence goes on along the minus strand of DBTU01000059.1, from coordinate 14,663 downwards.
GCTATTAACAAGAATATAGGAAGTATGGCATCCATAATCAGAAGCAAAGGAAGAGGAACAGCAAAACTGCTTAGGACAACGCAGCCATATAAAGTTATCATGGTAAATATACCGCCAAGTATGATGTTTACCTTCTTATGAAATCCCTTCCCTCTGGCTATAACAGGAGATATCATATCTTTTCCTGTCAGAGCATTTATTATTCTGGATTGAATCCGGTCATATGAGACAGTTTCACCACTTCCAAAGCTGCCCTTTGTAAAAGCACCGGATATATTGTCATTGATATTATACATAATTGCAATACCAAGCCCTCCGGAAGGAATCAACATCATATTCGCATGATAATTCTCAGCACTTCCGCCATGATGTACGAGTTCGCCATAATCGAACCAGCCAAGTCCGTAGTGATCGCTTGTCTCTGATGATTTCGTATGAAGCATACGAACCATTTCCTTCGATAAGATTCTTGAATTCCTACAGCTGCCCCCGTTCAGGTTCGCAATCAGGTATTGTGCCATATCCTCTGCACAGCTTGCGATATATCCGGCCGGTATGATTTCCGGATGAAAATCATATTCTGTCTGATGAATCAGACCTAAGACCGGCTGATATCCCTTTTCCAGTCCATAATTTAATGCCTTCCGGTAATCAGCAAAGGAACGGTTCATATTTAATGGTTTAAATATCTTATTATCAATATAATTTTCATAGGTCATGCCGGATACGGCTTCAATAATTGCCCCCAGTATCACATAATTAAGATTGGAATACTCATAGGATGCACCGGGCTTTCTGCTTAACTTGAATTTATGTAAATTTTCCACAAACTGTGACAGACTTTCACCGGCCTTCCGGTTAAATACTTTCATTCCCTCATAAGTTGAAAAACCGCTGGTGTGATTGAGGAGCTGACGGAGCGTCACCTCCTCTGCGTTCTTTATCTGCTTAAACTCTGGCAGATACTTTATAACCGGAGCATTAATATCCAAAGCTCCGGCTTCTTCCAGCTGCATAATTGCCATGGCAGTAAAGGATTTACTGGAGGAACCGATAAAGAATGCGGTCTTTTCTGTTACTCTGCCTCCCGACTCATTTGTCTTCCCAAAGCCCTTCAGATAAATAGTATCTGTATCCGATACAATGGCAATAGCCAGACCGGGGATTTTCATTTCCTGCATTTCTTCCTGAATGATACGATCAATTATTTTCAAATCATACGGATGGCTCATAAGTATAATAATCTCCTTTATTATTCAATAATTTCTATATGCAGCAGCTTGTGCATTAACTCCTCCAGCCGCTTCAGCTCCTGAATGCCCGCTTCATCAAAATTCATGCGATTTGTATTTTGTCTGATCTCCTTCAGTAATCCGGCAAAATTCAAAAGTCTGAAATCAATACATTTATCTTCTTCCATTTTGGAATAGATATACATGGGTCTGATTTTGATATCCGATATTATTGTTACTTGCTTCTGATCTATTCTTCCCTTCGATATCTTCAAACGGGCCAGATTATTCAGACGCGAATTCGGGATATGCTCATGACAGGAGATCATATCTCCCAGGGCATAAATAATGATTCCCTGCTTCTCAATTCCCGAATACGGATCAAGAAAGGTATACTTTTCCATCGGTTGAATCCCATGCGCGTGATTCCCTACGATAATATCTATCCCTAACGACATCAGCTCATGACCCATATTGATTACGTTTTGGATTGGGTATGCCTCAAATTCCAGGCTCCAGTGAATGCAGGCAATAACGACATCCGCCTGCCGCTCTGTTTTTGCCATCTGAACATGCTTTTTTATCAATGAAATATCACAATCCGGGCGGTTAAGCCTTATATAGTTAGCAAGGTAGTCCTTACCCACAGGTATTGGTTTTCCGTTGGTGGAAAAGGTATAGGAGAGGAAGGCAATCCTGATTCCGTTTTTCGTGATAACCGGGAATGCATCTCTTTGCTGCTCGGAGCTTGCTGTTCCTACATGGGGACAGCCCTTCTTATCCAGAAAATCCAGTGTTTCCAATAATCCTGCCTCACCCATATCGAAGCAGTGATTATTGGCAGTGGAAAAGAAATTCATCCTCTTGCCTTCTTGGTAAAACAGATCAAAGACCTCGGGAGTATTGTTAAGGGCAGGAGCTTTGAGTATATTCTTAGGAACAAAGCTTGCGGATACCGACGGAACCACCGGTGTTTCAAGATTAGCACAGCAAATATCGGAAGCAAACAGGAAATCCTCAGCTTCCTCCCATAATTTTAAAGTGTTATCCGTTCGTATATGATGAGAAGCTAGGATATCTCCTCCCGCTGTAAGGCTGATTTGTGAGGTTTCTTCAAAGCCCTGCGGTAAAGTGAAGTTAAAATCCTGCTTTTTAAAATATTCTTCAATATGCTTTCCTTTTTCAGCCTTTTCCACGGGATGAAAGAAGTATTTATAGCCCCACCACAGCTTTTCGCCAAAGCTCATAAACTCTGCATTTCCCTCGGATTTCCGGGAGTATTTGAACTTATTCATATGCAACAGCCAGTTAATCCGGCAAATAAATTTTAATAATGCGGCAGACATAATATTCCTCCTTAGATAGTTATAATATTTTGACACCTAGTCCGGAGGAATTGTCCTCCCTTTATTTTAGATGGAATCAAGTGCTTCCTCCACCTGAGCTATTTTTTTAATGTTAGGTTTATCAAGCAACAGCTCTCCCCGCATTACCATAACGACATCAGAAAGTGCTCTTAAATCAGCTAACGGATTATGCTTTAGTACGATCAGGTCAGAGGCTTTCCCTGGTTCCAGTGTACCGGTCAAATGGTCAATTCCAAGAATCCTAGCATTGACCCGCGTGGCATTATGAATCGCTGCTTCCGGGGATATCCCTGCATATTTAACGATATAATCCAGCTCCCGCCATGTATTGTATTGGGTAACAAAGGGACAGGAGGAGTCAGTACCAAGTCCGGTCAGAATCCCTGCCTCCGTGGCCTGAACCAGACCCTTAACCATCCCTTCCAGCACAAGCCGAGCATTTTCAATGCTGACAGCGTTCATCAGAGTCTTCTCGGGCTTAAGCTTATATATGGTAATTGCCGGATAAAGGGTGGGTATCAGACAGGAATATCCGCGAAGCGACCTGGGATTATTTAAGAAAAGATCCATAATCTCTCGGTCAAGTACTCCGCCGTGTTCAATGGTATCTGCTCCCCCCAGCAAAGCAGTCCGTACTCCTTCGGTGCTTTCTGCGTGGGCTGCCACCAGAAAACCTATTTTATGTGCTTCTTCACATACCGCGGATACTTCCTCCAGTGTCATTTCCAGCCGGCCGGCTTCACCAACCTTTCGGCTGTCGGTTACTCCGCCGGTAACACATATTTTAATAAAGTCAACCTGTTCACGGACATTCTGACGTACCAGCCTTCTGGCCTCCCAGGGAGAATCGGAGATATTAGCAAAGCTTCCGGCACCATGTCCGCCGGTAACGGAAATAGCGGGTCCGGATACTAAAAGTCTTGGTCCCTCCAGCTTGTCGGAATCAATCAGGTCTCTAAGCTTAACATCGGAATATAGTAAGTCACCCACCGCTCTTATCGTTGTTACACCCGAATTAAGTGCTGACAGGGCACTGCTTTTTACCATGCTGTCAAGAATTCTTCGCCCTACTTTTGTACTTAACATATTAACCAGCTTCTTCTGCGCCTTGCCTCCGCTCATAGCTTTCATCGGCTTTCCGCTGCCGAATAAATGCGCATGAGCATTGATTAGTCCCGGCATAACATAGTTACCTCCCATATCTTGAATGGTACAGGCTGCCGGTACTTCTACCTCTGAGCTCCTTCCGATTTGCTTGATTTTACCGCCGTTTATCAATATGGTCATGTTTTCTCGAAAACCAGGGTTAATTCCATCGATGAGACGGCAATTGGTTAATGCATAGCTTGACATAATAACATCTCCTCTTTCATAATAATTTTGATAAATATTGTTTTGGGCTGAGTGTCATAAACCAGATTAATTGAAGGGCCTATTGACTTTATTCGTTTTCAAAGCTAGTATAATTAATAGCTTTTTGAATCTCATTTGGAGGAAAGAACATGAATACTATGAAGCTGAAACAAATCAGGAAAGCTAAGGGTTATACGCTATCAGACCTTAGTAGTATGACAGGTTGTACTTCCAGTCATCTGTCCCAGATAGAACGAGGTCTTAAGCAGCCCTCACTGGATATGCTTAGGCGTATCAGTAATTGTCTTGAGGTTCCAATCTTTGATCTTTTCACGGAGGAAGAAACCTCCGGCTCAGGTATAAGAAAGACCGCTGATCATAAATACAATATTATTCGGCAGAACAGCAGAAAAAAGTTTGTCCTGCCGGAGATATTAACAGCATATGAGTTTATCACCCCTCACTCTGCCGACGGTAGCGATAATACCCGTATCGTTGGAATGCATACTACTCTGATTCCCGGAAAATGGTCCTGCGAGAAATCAATTGCACTTGATTTTGATTTTAGCGTTTTCATCATTCAAGGAACAGCTACCGCCTGCATTGGAGAGGATACACTTACTCTGGACAAGGGTGACAGTGTGTACATCTATTCAGGAGTGCAGCACAATTTTTATAATGCCGGAGATGCCGAGCTTATTTTAATCGGATATGGTGAACGAATATTAACCCACGGTTAATTAACTATGAGTTAATATTAAACCCTGATGTTTCCTCTGTCAATAAAAAATCTACCGTATAACATATCAACAGACATTAGTCCCGCTGCTTTCTATTCTGCCGCAAACCCCCGGCTTTGGGCTGCAGACTTCTTTTTATTAATCATAAACCAAAGGACAGCAATTAATATCCATGCCATGAAAATAAAAGGCAGCAGGCTAAACGGATATGCCGGAAGTGGATATACACTTCCGATAATGGGTATCAGCACGAGCAAAAATGTGATAATTGAAACAACAATATGAATCGGCTTTAATTCTTTTCTTTTATATAGATAAACAGGTGCCGAAATCACTATCATGGCATAATTCACCAGGAAGCCGAAGGTTGCGATTGTCCCGGCAATCGAGAAAATGGTAATTGCATCCAGACCAAAAATCGATAATGCCAAAGTTATGATGCATGCGATTGCGGTAAGTACAAAGATTGCGACATATGGAGTTTTATTATCTTTATGAATTCTGGCAATTGCCTTCGGAAGATAATTCTTGCTGCCCATCGTTAGAATTATTCTGGCACCGGATATTAAGCATGCTATTACGCAGGACCAACAGCTCAGGGTAGCACCTATCGAGATGATAATACCCAAAAATCCGACGCCATTCATATCCGCAAGCTCTGACAAAGGTGAAGCCGATTCATTAAGCGCTGTTTCACTTCCTGAAAAGCCCAGAATCTCGCAATATGCTGAAATAACAAAGAAGATACCAACAAACAGGACACTTCCGATTACTGCTCTGGGTATTGTTTTCAAAGGGTTCTTAGCTTCATGGCCAAGTGTTGTGGCCGCCTCAAAGCCAACAAAGGCTAAAAACGAAAGAACCAGTCCCATTCTCATGCTTGATATTGATGTTCCCTGCAGGGAAAGCTGCTGCATATCAAATTTATGATTGCTGTTGATAAAAACAATAATAAGCAGTATCAATACCGTACTAAGTGAAATCGCCTCAAAGATCAGCATTGTCTTTGCGGAAATCTGTACATCCTTATATGCCATAATACATGCAGATATGATACAGACCAGAAATAGTATTTTGGGTGAAATATGTAAGCCCAGATACCCTGCCGTAATATTAAAATAATTGGCAAAGCCCGCAGTTACTGCACTTATATCAAGCATATAGGCAAAAATGAGCGCACATCCGGCGATATATCCCGGAAATGAACCAAGTCCTTCCGATACAAACGTATATAAAGCTCCAGGGGATGACGATCTGCTGGCAAACTGATTGATATGATGACCAACAAGTGCTACGACTACAATTGCAAAAACAAGGGTCAGCCAGGTTCCGTTACCGGTTAATGCGAATACCGCCGGTATTACCAGTACAGGAACAGCACTGGGTGCGATATTGGAAATAGATTGTGCTAAAACCTCAACAAATGATAAACAATTGGCTTTTAATTTGCTTTTTTCATGAACCATATTCTTATTTGCTTCATTCACTCTATTATCTCCTTTACAAGTTTATTGGAAAACAGCTTAACTAAAATTTTCCGCTGCTTATATCGGCTGCCAGCTTTTTCATACTGATTTTTGCCGCATTTAATACCCAATCAGCATCTTCCATCGTATGTGCAATATCGATATACCATCTTTCACCCGGAAGCATAATGATTCCTTCGCTCTGCATATATTTTCTAAATTCCGTAAACATTTTAGGATTCCAGCCTCCCTCAACTGCCTCCCCAACTGTATATACCGGCTTTTTACCTCCTGCCATACCGAATATTGTAAAGAACACACCGGGTGCTTCTGTTATTCTAAGCGGTATCTGATATTGCTCCGCCGTTTTAAGAAGCCCTTCTGTAATATAATCCTGAATTTTCTGTCTCCTCTCATAGCCTTCTCCATTGTTTTTCTCAAGAATTGACAAAGTGGTTGCCGCTGCTCTCATCCCAAGCGCATATCCATTAAAGGTACCAGGTCCCTTAAGTCCGCTGTCAAATGCTTCAAAAAATCTCCTTTTTCCAACCACACAGGACACCGGTATCCCTCCGCCTATTGCTTTTGCAAAGGTCGCAAGATCAGGAGTAACGCCAAAAAACTTCTGAGCGCCCCCAAGACCCAGCCGATAGCCTGTAATTACCTCATCAATGCTCATTACAACATTATACTTATCACATAACTCTCTGATTTTTTCTATAAATCCGGGCTTCGGAAACAGACCCAGCGTATTGCAGACCATAGCTTCAAAATGGATCATTGCTATTTCCTGATGATATTTTTCAAAGGTTTCTTCTAATCTTTCAAAATCATTCCAGGGTAATACATAGGTCTCATTCACACATCCGGGGAAGCGTCCCGAGGTCCAATGATCATCTATTAAATCATCCCCTTCCTGTTGATATGGTATTGTCTCTCTGTCGGTATTCAAAAGTCCGCCAAAAACATTATCAAACCAGCCATGGTAATGATCCGAAAATCTTATTACGATGCTTTTACCCGTATATGCCCTTGCCATTCTGATAGCCATCTGCACCGCCTCAGAGCCTGTCACCTGCACTTTTACTGCCTCCGCGCAGGGAACATCACGAATAATTGCTTCTGCAAACTTAATGTCATCCTCACCAAATAAGCAGTTTGAACCAACAATCGTTGCAGAGTTTTCGATTAAATCTGTCAGAGCCTTTACAAGCTCCGGATTTGCATGACCAAGAATACTAGGCCCAAAAGCGTCATTAAACTGAACATATTCATTGTCATCCACATCCCACACACGTGATCCATATGCTTTCTTTATGAATACCTTGTGAGTTGTAACATCAAAGGGCTCTCTGAATTTAGAATGTCCTCCGGGATATAATTCATCAAACCTTACTGATAAAGCCTTACTTTTTTCCTTAATAAACATACTGCTCCTTCTTTCTCAAGTTGTTTTACACTAAAAAAGAGCAAAAACGCCTTTCGGCATCTTTGCTCCCTACATATATGTATATTAAGGAGTTTAACAATATTTATTTTGAAAAAATAGAATAAAACGGAATACTTTAAAAAAAATATATATTATTGAGAGAATGATATTCAGCCGTAAAGAATTTCTTATTAAGAAGTGTACTGGAAGGCTCTCCGAGAAATTTTCTGATTAATCTGTTCATGTGTGACTGGTCACAGAATCCGGACTGAAAAGCAATTTCACATAATGAAGTATTTGAATTAGCAATCAGGAAAACAGTAGCTTGCAATTTTATTATTTCATCCAGATATTTTGGAGATAAACCTATATAGTCCCGAAAGAGATTATTGATGAATCTGGTACTATAATTTACCTCCGCAGATAATGTATTGATATTCACCAGTCCCTTTGATGCTACCATACGCTGGATACAATACTGAATAATTTCATATTTTTCCCTAATCTTCATATGGGCGATTAAATACCTTTCTAAAATATCTGCCCTCTCCCGAAAGGATTTTGCCCTATAAAGCTGTTCATTTATATCACCGGAACATGCTCTAAACGGAATCTGCTGTGATAAAATCTGAATAGGTTCAATATCAAAAAACATCTTAAATGCCCCCGGATTTAAGCGAATCCCAATTACGTATCTGTTCTTGATTGCGAGTAATCCGCTGAAAGTCAATGCTGTTCCGGCTATATAGGAATGATATTCCTGATTAGATAAAATAAAGACTATATCCATACATCCGTCTGGAATAATAGGTATTGACACATTTTTTGACTCACTCGTGTTAAACTCATAAAAGTAAGCAACATATTTCGAAACATTTTTATACGAAGGCTTACACTCTCTGTAAAAGGTAAGATTTGCATCGAAGCCCGGTTGTAGTGTTAAATAATTATTAAGATTCGCCCGCATTTCCTCATCAGTAAATTTTGTTAGATACCCTGCAGCTTTCATATGCACCTCAGTATTCTCTATAAAATAATGCACTAAAAGGAGCAAATCTACTGATAAGCAGCTTTGCCCCTCTTTACTAATATTTTTAGCATAACACATCCGTTCAACAGTGTATAGTAAATCTATATTGTATATTTATCTATGTAGGAATTAAAGGTATCCTGATACTTTTCCGGTAATATATTGGCTGAGATATATTTTAATTCCATATTAGCCTGACTGATACGCATACCATATGTATCGCCGTTCGTCTGACTATTATTTAATACATCCGAAGCGGCCTGCATTGCTTTATTTAATGAAGTCCTCTGTTCATCAGTTAAACTCATTGTATTTAGAATACTATCAAAATTATTAGTATTCACATAGGTACCGTCAAAATTCTTCAGTTTTAATTCACTCCGGTTTTGATTATCCAATAATACCTTCGATGAATCAATATTTTTTCTCAAATCATCCTGTATTGCTTTCATTTCCGGATCATTCGTATCAAAAATATTTGAAGAACCATTAAGCATGACTATAAGTACTATTGAAATTAATTCCATTGCTTGACATAGTAATACCCTCCTTGGTATATTAATTAAAGGTAATGCAAGATAATAATAATTGAATTTTATCTCAATTACCTAAATTCCAATTCCTTATTCTTGTATTATCGGTGTATTTATCCATATCCTTAATAGATATTTCAAATATTAATTAATGGTATAGACAACTGGCAGATGTGAAATAAGAATATTGCGTCATCAGAATCACAGTTTCAACGTGGAATGAGTAGACAATAATAATGTCGCCAGAATCTGGTAGTTCCTTGGCGGAGTATTCTTAAAAATCAGAATTTCTTTCATGCTTCTACAATCCATCAGTTCCAAGAATTATTTTTAGCATCCCAAGATATTAGACATTCATCTTCGCTAATTATTGCATCCCATACAGGTGATAGAAAACTATCCATCATTCTCAAGACATCGCTAAATTCAAGTTCTGGTAGCTTAAGTCGACGAATAAACTCTTTCCACTTCCATTGCATATCCCGTTCCTTATCGAATGCTATGATATTTGAGAATGAATTTGCCTCATATACTGTACCACGGTTCTGCAAAGTTTTGTAAATAGCTTCTTGGAGCTTGCGTCCATCAAAATCAAAGGTATTTGCTAAGTACCAAATATCATAAAAGTCTTTCATGCGGCTAGTCAGTTCAAGTCTCTGCATAATTGCATCAAACTTCTCTGCGATTGTACTCTCCAATGAATACGTACATATTTCAGGGAACATAAACCCCGAGAGTTGAACAGGTATTCTCCGTCTTTCGGAATTTGGAACAATAATGTCCCCAACTCCGATATCCACATTGAAAGGCGTTCTGCTATTCTTGATCTTGCCTATGATTTGAAAGCTGATGCCTTTGTATTTACGCTGCGGATTAATGATTTCAAATCCTCTTGCCTCCAATTCAATAAAATCATTCCCTGTTTTGGTCGTAATAATCTCACTTATTATAACTTTGACTTTTTCTACAGTACTTGGAGAATTTCTTAGCAAGAAATCGATGTCGATTGTTGCTCTACTCTCAAAGTTTGTCAGCGTATAAATAAATAATCCGCCTTTCAATACCAAGTTGTCTGTATATTTAGAGAGTGATAGTTTTCTCAAAAACTCTTCCTGACAAAACAGCTGGAGTATAACTTGGAGTGGCTTCCCCGATTCTTTCGCTTTGTTCTTCAGTTTTGCCAGAACGGATGTTCCCACGTCTACCATTATAACCACACTCCGATCCTATCTTTCACTTTTTTTAGTATATCGCGCCGCTTTGCATAATCAATCAAATGCGATATGCATTTGTTTGAGTCATTTATATAGGCTTGTATCGCCTTGTTATATGTCTCTTTATCCATTTTCTTTTCATTTCTGATACACTCGCAAATTAGCCTGTCCCGGTCGAGTATTTTCAACGTTGCACCTTCATAATCAGCTTCACCGACACCGTACTCAAGATGCTTTCTCTCCATATAATAGGGTTTTACATAAGGATAGTCCAACTTAAACCTTGATTTTGATGTATCTCTGTCTATAGCGATATCCCAATCTAAAGGTGTTCGATCGCTATATTGATAATAAAAAAGTGCTGAGTACATGCAGATAACACCATCGGGATACAATGCAGCAATCAAAGCAGCTTCATTCTTCACATTTTCGCCTTCGACTACTTGATACCACCCTTGTCTAACCTTTTCAAGATACCCGTTATAAATAAGTTCATTGATATCCTTCTGGTAGATCTTCAACTCGTCCAGTTCCGATCGTTTAATCAGCACCTCATTATTTAGTACTTTTATTTTTTCAACATAGTTTATAATCCTGTCAAATTTAGATTGCAACCCTTTTGATGCATCCATATAAAAAACCACCTCTTTCCACTTCGAATTGCGGTATATTACTATAAATAGTGTATCCTTCTATTATTAAAATGTCAATACAAAGATGCCGCATTACATATAAACGTGCGGCATCTTTGTATTGTTAATATTTCTTATTCATTTAGATTCAAATGTTCTTAATCGTGCATTTACATCAGTATTTTGAGTTTTATTAAGGCTCATATCCACTAAAATGAAATTCCAGAATATGAATCATCCCTTTTACTCATCTCTTTACTTCCTTATTTTTTTTGTAGGAGGCAAATACTTTCGCAATGCCTTGAATCGACAAAAATGATGATAGCAAAACCTAGTGAGTCCTTTGTTGTGCTATGCTTTCATTCTTTTTTGATTCAATCCCAAATCTCTGTTTCGTATATATATACAAAATTTTCCAAACCAATAAGTCTGATACTTTTAAATTGTAGTTATTTTATTATACTTTTACATCTACTGTATATGCTGTGATTGGTTCTGTTCTGGCATAATTGAAGTATACTTATCAAGCTGTACCTCACCTTATTCCGCCCCAATAAGCAAAGCCAAATATCCCCATTTCCATATTAAGTTTTTAAAGCTTTTTTCTAGATATTCACAGATATCTTCTTGGTCATATCCCATCATTCGTGATATAACAACAATATAATCGCGTATCACCGTATAAGATAGTTTTTCTTGTTCATCATGTAACCAACTTAGAAAGATTGAGTGCCTCATTATCGCATATTCCATAGCAATCCACTGAATCATAACAACTATGCTTTCCAAATCCGATTCTGGCATCAGACTATTTGAGAAAATTTCTACAACAATGAAATTGCGAAATAACTTTTCATAAGAAGAAAACTGCTGTTCGAATTTCTGTAATTGTACGATCATTTTACGCTTATCATAGTCTCTTGATAAATTTTCCGCTATCACAGCTATTGGTTCCAGATAATTGGTATATAGCTTTTGCTTTCGATAATTTTCAGCCATGTCTAAAAAAAGTTCATTATTTTCTTCAAAAGTATCTAAACTTAGAAATTGCATGTTATCTATGGTATCTGATAATTCTTTTAAAGCAGTTTCGTCCTTATATTCGTCTATCTCTTTTTTTAATACAGATTCCTTTTGATGAATATCCAGAAGAATATAAAAAATCATCATCACACTCTTTGAAATAGAAAAGTGTTGATTTTGCATAATAGTAATCAGCATAGTTCGAATCTGCAACAAAATGTCATCATCCATATCAAACATATTCTTCGTAAAACAAATTTTATCCTGCTGATTCATCAATTCCACAACTTCCGGGCAGCAGGATACCAAAAAATATTCTTTTCTATCTGCATATTCGTGTATCTGCCTTGGGAAAGTCGCACAAGTTTCAGACAAAACTTCATCTCCAAAATTCAATACTAGATTGCAAAGTTTCTGTTCATTTAAGAAAGGACATTGCTTCTGTTCATTCAATGCAATGACACGTGTGCCATCTTTTTGTTTTACATATTGATCTAAATAATTATTGTTTTCATTTGTTAAGCTTAAGCGATTCCATTTTATATAAGTATCATCATCTACTGCTATCTTCCACTCTTGACAACAAGTAAACGAACACTTATCTGCAATACAGGTAAAAGTGTCATAGTAGTCCATTTTGATTTCTTTCTTCATAATCACCTCCTAAAGTGCACTGATAGAAGTATGTTTCCTGCGATTGCTTTTCCATCTTATTATCCATCAATTTACTCCTTCCACTTATCGTCCTTATATTTCTTACTGTCACGTATCATTCCTATTTTTTCATATTATTAAAAGTTCTTCCTTTTTCTACTGCTACAATCCTTTCGAAAGTGCTTTTATGAGCCTTTGCACCTTTCTTGTAAAATGACAGCCGTCTTGATGAAAAGGGTATCATTTTACGCTCTCAATCGATTAAACTTCATAATATTAATAATAAATCTTGTCCTGTATTTTACCATTAATGTGCAAAGAGTAATAGACTTTTTTGCACATAATTTTTCTGTATTCAAAAAATCATCTGTGCAAAAGGGAAAATCCATGTATTTTCCCATAAAAAAGAACGTGAAAGTTTCAGTCCACCGCATTCCTGATATACTGCCTTGTGTACTTGCTCTCAAGATCGGCAGCCATCTCCGCGCTTTCGGAACAGATGCCATTCCTGAACTCAAAAGCATCGCGGGATAAGCATGGATTGGTATCCGCCTGGCCATCAATATAGTCATAATTGTCCAATGATGAATGACGGCGGGTTTCTTTCCGGTTGATGTTATACTCCTTCCTGTCGAGGTCAAGGATGATCTCCTCTCACTCCTCTGAAACCTCAATTTCATGGATTTCTCCTGTTACTGATGTGTACTTGATTTTCATATTGGGTATCTCTTTTCTTTGCAACCGGACAAGCCGGAAACAGGAGATACCTAAAAAAGAGCAAAAAAATAAGACCAAGGCAACACTGTTTCCAGCGTTACCCCGGTCTTGGGTGGTCGCTTCTATATCGTAAATTCTGTGGGAGGATCGTGAGCGGCGTCCTTGCGCAGAAGATTATCCATGTCGATATATGCCCTGGTTGACTCAGTCGGTAATTCTTGCTCTACTATTTAATTTTAGAATTAGCTTTAGCTTTCACTACCCTTAGATTATTAAAATTGATATGATAAATCTTACCGCATTCATGGCACCGGCAGGACACTTCAATATCAGCCGGTTTATCCGCAAATGTCTTTCCTGTCCCACACCATGGACAGGTTACTTCAATTGGAAACTGCTTTTTCTGCATCTAACACACTCTCCTTTAATAATTCCTATGCAAGCAATTTTGTTAATATTGTGAGAAAAAAATAGCAGGATACTATCATCCTGCGTAGTCTGCTTATCTATATCTGTATGGTATTTATAAAGGAGCAGATTGAGCCACCATAAGCTCCCCTATCAGCATGAGGCATGAGGCTAAGATGTTATAAGCCCTCTTATTACCATAATGGCGGCGAACTCGCCGCGGGTGATAACCTCATCCTTCTGGATGAAATTTTCCGGATGCATGCGATATGCCGTATAGATTCCGCCGCACACCAGCAGAAGAAGAACAAGGACGAGAATGCCAATGCGTTTTACTTTTTGTTTCATGGGTTTTCAGTCCTTTCTTTTTTGATTTTGACTATGACAAAGCCGGAATCAACAATCTGATTCCGGCTTTAAGTCCCAATCGGTTTCATAGCTTCAGTTCCATGCCGCTGCTTTGCTCCTGTTCCCTGTGGTACGCTTCCAGGGCCTCCTGTGTCGGGTAGATGAGCTTCCCATCCACCATCTCGTAAATGCAGAAGTCCTCCCGGTCGCAGACCATGATCTTGTGCTGGTAGTCCTTCTGCATGTCAATGTAGTCCTTGACTTCCTGCGCACTGCACAGCCAGACACCGGCGGTGTAGCGTCCGTCCCGGGAGAAAACAATAGCCGCTATACTGTGGCTCATTGCTTTTCAGATCCAGTGCCCCGCTTGGACGGATTTGGGAGAGCTGGTGCTTTGCCTCCCGGCAATCCTCCAGCAGTGCGGAGGGATGCAGAACAATGACCTTTCCACTGATGGGCATGTCATAGCCGGTACGGAGGCAGTCCTCTTGAGTAAACAATTCTTTTTCACTCATGG
>DBTU01000046.1 GCA_002307215.1 Lachnoclostridium sp. UBA1308 | reverse complement strand
TATATGACAGAAGCAGATATAGCGACAGTAGTATGGAGAGGCTTGCGGATTATTATAAGAGCAGTTTGCTTCAACTTTTGGAATATTGCTTGAAACAGGAAAATGATGTAATCACTGTATCAGATTTTGCAGATGACCTGGACGTAAGGGATTTTGAATTAATCACAGGCCTCATTGAAGGAATATAAGTTATCTGGGAAGTTATTATTTTACCTGTTACTACAGGGAAATGGGGGATGATATGAGTATAGAGAATGATAATGCAAAATTAATACAAAGCATTTATTCACTGACACCGTTACAAGAGGGAATGCTTTATCACAGTATGGCTGATAAAGCATCAAGAAGCTATGTGGTTCAGCGGGTATATGAGGTGGAAGGAAAGTTGGAAGAAGAGGTTGTTTCAACAGCATTGGGATTGCTTTCATTGAAGCATGATGTTTTGCGTACTTCCATCCTTTATGAAAGAATGACGAAGCCCAGACAGGTAGTGCTAAAAAAACGTGAAATCGAGTTTGCATTCATAAAGCTCTTAGATCTGTTGGAAGAAGATCAAGCAGAAGAGATTGATATAATTAAGAATATGGATGTGAAAAGAGGATTTTATCTGCAAAAGGATACTCTGTTTAGGGTTAAGTACATTGTGACAGGGGAGAATAGCGGAAAACTTATATTTACTTTCCACCATATCATATTGGACGGATGGTGCCTATCTCTGATTTATGGCGATTTCATGAGGTATTGTGAAGCTTTGGGTGAAGGAATCGCCCTACAGGAATTAGAAGAAATTGTTCGTCTTGAAAAAAGTCAGAACGCGCAATACAGCGATTATGTCAGATGGCTGGAGGAAAAGGATAAGGATGAGGGGCTTGCCTACTGGAGAGAGTTGCTCTTTGATTATGAGGAAATTGCTAATATCATTCCGGTTGGAAAACCGGAGTCTACCGTGGAGCAGATGGCGCAGGAAGGAATCAGTCTTTCCAAGGAATTGAGTAATCGTCTGATTCAAGAAGCTTCGAAGAATAATGTTACTTTGAATACTATTTTAGAAACGGCATGGGGAATTATCCTTCAGCAATATTCTAACACAAGGGATGTGGTGTTCGGTAAGGTAGTATCAGGAAGAAATGCGGAGATAAAGGGCATTGAAAATATAGCCGGACTTTTCATCAACACCATTCCGATTCGTATAAAACGGGAAAATAATATGAGTTTTGAACAACTTATTAAGGAAGTACATATGCAGGGGATTGATAGCAGTACTTACGATTATTGCTCCTTAGCTGAAATTCAAGCAAATACGAAGCAGGGAGCGGATCTGATTAAGACACTGTTTGCCTTTGAAAATTATTATGTTAAGGACAATATTACAAACATGGGTAAGAAAGGAGGCTTTAGACTTCATGTAGAAACAGCAAGAGAACAGACTAACTATGCTATCTCCTTGTCCATCTATCTTCATGAAGGAAAGCTTCATCTAAATATTCTATATCAGCCCAATCTGTATACGAGTTCAGAGATTGTCGTCATGTTAGGAAGAATTCATAAAATATTAGAGACTGTTGCAGATAATATGCAAGTTGCAATAAAGGATATCGACCTCGTCTCAGAAGAGGAACGTCAATTAATATTAATGGATTTTAATAATTCTAAGCTGGAGTACCCAAGTGAAAAAACGATAGTGGAGTTGTTCGAAGATCAAGTAAAGCAATATCCGGATCAGATAGCATTGATATACAATGACGAAAGCATTACCTATTCACAAATGAACCGAAAAGTGAACTCGTTAGCTCATAAGCTAAGGGGGTTAGGAATTGCTGAGGATGACTTTGTAGGAATTTTGGCTAATAAAGGAATCCCTATGATTATGGGCATTTATGGAGTTATAAAGGCAGGCGGAGCATATGTTCCGATGGATCCGACCTATCCGAAAGAAAGAATACAATATATGCTAAGAGACTGTATGCCAAAGGTAATTCTGGTATTTGGCAATGAAGTGGGGGAAATACTTAAGGAATTTGAGCTAAGCGAAAACACAATAGCATCTCTAATCATTGATCTGGCTGATAGTGAGGTCTGGGAAGATGTGTCTGAAAATCCGGACAGAATCAATAAGCCGGGCGATCTGGCATATGTTATCTATACTTCAGGAACGACAGGAAAACCAAAGGGAGTCATGGTTAGTCACAAGGGTGTGGTTAATTTGAAATACTATCTGGCAGACGTATTTCAGATTAGCCGGGAAGATAGAATTGTACAATTCGCAAATTATACCTTTGATGCATCCGTTTGGGAGATGACGATGAGTGTATTATCCGGAGCAACATTAATCCTGTTGCCGGAAGGTATCAATTCCAATCCGGCGCAATTTGTAGAATATTGCGGGAATATGAAGGTTACTGTGGCAACTTTGCCACCTCAGTTTTATATACAATTGGAAGAGTTTAGTCCAAGACTTCTGATTACGGCAGGAAGTGAAACGAATGAACAGATTGTTACAAGGGCTGGTGCAAAAGGACGTTACATCAATGCATATGGTCCGACGGAAGTCACCGTATGTGCATCTACTTGGGAATTTGAAAAAGACGTTAATATTTCAGCACGAATTCCGATAGGAAAACCAATTGGAAACACACAGATTTATATTATGAATGAGAATGAACTATGTGGAATCGGAATGCCGGGTGAGATCTGCATTGCCGGTGATGGTCTGGCAAGAGGATATCTTAATCATAAGGAGCTAACAGTTGACAAATTCGTTGCTAATCCATTTGGTGAGGGTAAAATGTACCGATCCGGAGACCTTGCAAGGTGGCTTTTTGACGGTAATATCGAATATTTGGGGCGAATTGATGCACAGGTGAAAATCCGAGGCTTCCGTATTGAGCTTGGAGAGATAGAAAATGTAATAAGAAGTATAAAACATGTAAAAGACTGTGCAGTTATCACGAGAGAAGATCTAATGGGAGAAAAAGCTATCCATGCCTATATTGTATCGGAGCAGGATATCGAACTTTCAAAGATACGGGAAGAGCTTACGAAAAAACTGCCAAATCACATGATACCTGCTTATATAAAACGGATAGATAGTATTCCCGTAAATCGAAGTGGAAAATTAGATATAAAGGCTTTACCGGAAATAAAGATTAAGGTAGATGAGGAGTTTGTGGCACCACGAAATCAAACCGAGGAGATAATCTGCAGTATCTTTGAGGAAATATTGGGCTTGGATAAGGTTGGAGTTAAGGATGATTTTTTTGAACTGGGAGGACATTCTCTCAGGGCTACCAGGCTTGTAAATCGAATTGAGGCCAGAACTGACAGTGCAATTTTGGTATCAAAAGTATTTGACAATCCGACTGTTGAGAAACTTGCGGCACTGATAAATAAAGAAAATAGCGTGAAATATCTTCCAATACCAAAGGCCAATGAGAAGGAATTCTATCCTATGTCTTCTACTCAAAAACGAATCTTTCTCATTGAGCAGATGACTGAGCCCGGAAATGCTTATAATGTACCCCAGAGTCTAAAACTGAAGGGAGTAGTAGATCCATTTAAGGTAAAGGCAGCTTTGCAGGAAATAATTGACCGACATGAAATTCTGAGGACAGAATTCATTATGCAGGAAGGGGAAGCAGTTCAGAGAATTCGGAAAGATGTTTTAGTGGATTTTGCCTACAGGGAGGCCTGTGATTTATCAATTGGAAAGGGAGCGGAATTAATCTCTAATTTTATAAGGCCGTTTCGCCTTAATCAGGCACCTCTTATGCGGGCAGAACTGGTAAAAATGAAAAATTGCTATCTTCTAATGTTTGACATGCATCATATCATATGCGACGGAATGAGTATTGGTACCTTCCTGCGGGAGTTTAAAGTCTTGTATGGCGGTGAAAAGCTGGAGCCGCTTACACATCAGTATAAAGATTACAGCGAGTGGATGAGGCATAGAGATTTGTCTTCGCAGAAGAATTATTGGCTAAAACAATTCGAGGGGGACATTCCGGTACTTGATATGCCCTTGGATTTTGTGAGAACGCAGGAACAGAGCTTTCGTGGAAGCTTAGTGGCATGTACAACCGGAAGAAGGCTTTGGGAACGCATCAGGGCTTTTGTTAAAAAATCAGAAGCGACAGAATATATGATGTTTTTATCAGCTGCTATGGTACTTCTGTCAAAATACAGCAGACAAAGTGATATTGTCATAGGAAGTCCTGTCAGCGGAAGAACTCATAAGGATACTGAGGGTATGCTTGGTATGTTTGTTAACACACTTGCATTTCGAGGAAGGCCTGAGAGTAAAAAGAGCTATTCCACTCTGTTGGAGGAAGTTAAGAGAAGCTGTCTGACAGGATATGAAAATCAGGAATATCCTTTTGAAGAACTAGTTGAAGCAGTGAATCCGATTAGAGATATGTCAAGAAATCCATTATTTGATGTCATGCTAGCCGTTCAGAATAACGAGCAAGAAAAGTTTGAGATAACAGGAACTGAAATTGGAGAAATGCATCAGGAATATAAAGAAGCAAAATTCGATTTGACTTTCAATATTTTTGAAGAAGATGCTGATTTTAAAATATGTCTGGAATACTGCATCGATTTATATAGTCATGAAAGCGCAGAGAGGATGCTTAACCATTTCCTCAATATTTTAAATCAGGTAGTATGGGACGGCGATATTGCAATCGAAGATATTGAAGCGATAACGGACGAAGAACGGGAAAAAATTCTTGGAGAGTTTAATACCACGGAGGTATTATATCCCGAGGATAAAACCATATCGGAACTGTTTGAGGAGCAGGTAAAAAAAGCACCGGAAAATACGGCTCTTATTTTTGAAGGGAAAGGGCTCACATATGATGCGTTAAATCGTAAGGCGAACAGTTTAGCACATCTGCTTCGTGAAAATGGTGTTGGCAGAGATGATTTTGTAGCTATCCTATCTGAAAAAAGCATTGAGATGGTGATTGGAATCCATGCAATCATTAAAGCAGGAGGAGCCTATGTACCGATGGACACAGCGTATCCGGTTGACAGACTTAAGTTTATGCTTTCGGATTGCAAGCCTAAGGTAATGCTCGTTTATGGAAAGAAAGCAAAAGAGAAAACAGAGCAATGTTTACTTAATCAGGAATATATAAAGATAATCGATCTTGGCGAAGCTATGGTTTGGGAAGGTGAGCTCGATAATTTAGAGTGTATTAATCATCCAAATGATCTTGCGTATCTTATTTATACCTCGGGAAGCACCGGAAAGCCGAAAGGAATAATGGTTGAACACCGTAATGTGGTCAGGCTTGTAAAGAATACAAATTATACGACTTTAGACAAAGAAACTGTAATTCTACAGACAGGTGCGATGTCCTTTGATGCATCTACCTTCGAACTTTGGGGCAGTTCCTTAAATGGAGGAGCCTTGCATCTGATCAGGGATACAATTCTGTTTCATGCAGAAGCTTTAAAGCAATATATCTCAACGCAAGGTATCACTACTGTTTTCATTACAACCGCTCTATACAATCAACTGATTGGAGAAGACAATTCTGTATTTGATTCGATAAAAAGTTTAATGATCGGTGGGGAAAGACTGTCAGAAAAATTAATTAATATACTAAGGAATAGTAATAATAGCCTGGATATTAATAATATATATGGACCGACTGAAACCACTACGTTTGCGACATATTATCCTATTTGGCGGGAAATGGAGAGAATACCTATTGGAAGACCTATTGCCAATACGAAGGTATATATTCTGAATGCGGAAAAGCTATGTGCAGTTGGGATTCCGGGTGAACTATGCATCGCAGGAGACGGAGTTGCCAGAGGGTATCTGAATAATCCGGAGCTGACGGAGGAAAAATTTATTAAAAATCCTTTTGGTGAAGGAAAGCTATATCGCTCAGGAGACCTTGCAAGATGGCTGCCGGACGGAAACATTGAATACCTTGGCAGAATCGATGAGCAGGTAAAAATACGTGGCTTTCGTATTGAGCTTGGTGAGATTGAAAATGCAATCCGTAAAATTGCGGGGGTAAAGGATGCGGTTGTTGTTGTAAAGATAGATCAGTCGGGAGA
>DBTU01000001.1 GCA_002307215.1 Lachnoclostridium sp. UBA1308 | reverse complement strand
AGCATTTGGCGAGAGTCGATGGAGTGATTGGGGATTCGACGGCGAAGGTGTATTATTATCATACCGATCAGGTGGGTAGTGTCAAGGCGGTAACGGATCAGAGCGGGAAAGTGGTATTCAATGCGGATTATTTCGCGTTTGGCACTCAATTTAATAAAAACAAGGTAGATTCCAGCTTTGAAGAGGATGAATTTGCATTCAGCGGTAAAGGTTATGATGGTGATACCGGGTTATGTTACTACAATGCCAGATGGTATGATAGTGAGACGGGAAGGTTTATTAGTGAAGATCCTGTAGCAGATCCCAATAATCCGAATCTTTACTCGTATTGTGCGAACAACCCGTTGAATAGGATTGATCCTACGGGTACTATTTCCCAGGAAGATGCTGAGGCTCAAGCAGCAGCAAATACGACAACACACTCCGAAGGTTCAACTGAATCGTTCACCTCGCTGAGTGGAAATACTATTACCGGAACGTATGGTCAGAATAATCAGTTATCTAGTGTTACACTAAGCCACAATGGAAATAGCACAGGACCTAATGTGACAACTACAACAACTTATAATAAGGATGGTTCAACAACACAAACTGCTACCTATAATTATACTGACCCAAAAACCAAACAAGTAGGAGATTCTGTTACCGTTACTACTAATATAATGGGTAATACTGTAGAACAAACTTATACTATTAAGGATAAAAATGGAAATGTTGTTAAAACAGAGAAAGTTACCTACGTTAGTGGAGTAGAAGGTACTAGACAACGGAATGTAATAGCAGTAGATAACTTTTTTACTGGAGCAAAAAAGTATCAAGCAATATTAATAGTTGTAGGAAAAGATGGGGTCGTTGGAGCTTGGCAGGGGAGTACTTATCCAAATAAGTCTAATTATGCAACAATTAAAGAAGGTGTATACAAAATGACTAAAGCATGGCATCAAGGTTCCTATGAAAGGACAACTGGTTGGGCAGCTAAATTAAGTACATTAGATGATAGTGGTAATATTCCAACCGAAAAACCGAATAGTGCCCATAACAATCAAAGTTTTGCAACGGATATTATGCTCCATATAGGATTTACGGTTGATGGCGGTGAAAATGGATATATTAGTAACGGGTCTGAAGGATGTCAAACTGGTGAGCCAAGTACTTGGAATAATTTTTATGATGCAATTGGTGGTAATAAAGTATCTGATGGACATTTTATAGGCAATTATTATCTTAATAGACTATAATGAAAAGATGGGAGGGAGTACCAAATGAGAAAAATTATATTGATATTTCTATTAACTATATTTTTTACATCTAGTTTTGTATTAGGCGATTCAAAACAAAGCATTGATGTTTCTCAATATAACCAAATGTACCAAAACGGGCAATATCAAGAGATAATAAATAGATTACAATACTATCTTATATTCCCTAAAAGAGAGAATAGTTCTCCTATTGAATGGGTTGGCCCGGAGCTCAATCTTTCCGATTCTGATTTTAGTCATTTCTTATTTATAATTGCTGATTCCTATCGAATGCTTCAAAAATATACAAAGTCAATGCTTTTGTATGCTGATATAATTAATTATTCTTTTGGAACCGAGTATGAAAACACTGCAAAATATAGTTTTACATTATACAAAAAAATTGGGATTATTAAAGAATGGTCGCCAGAACCTCCTAAGAATGATGAGTTTACAAGATATACTTTTGGGGTGAATCCACAACATGAGTCTATTTTTGAAGCAATACTAAGTAAACTTAGTGACCACACTAGTTTAAGTGAGAAAAGACAATTTTTTAAGAGTTTAGCCTCGAATGATAATAATAATGATTGGGTTACAGAGCTAAGTAAATTTTGTGCTGGTGAGTCATCAATTGATAAAGTAATTGCCATTACACCAGCAGAAAATATTGGCATAGAAAATATTTATACAGGGTATTATTTTGAAATTTCCGGTGATCAGTCTTTAGCACGAAGCTTATATCAAAAAGCATTAGCACAAATACCATCAAAGAATATTGAGTTGTTACTTTTAAGAAATAAATTAGGCTTATTTACATTAAAAATAATATATACTAAATATGGTGTAACGGGCAAAGAAGTAGTAAATTTGACAGATGTTTACTCAATAAAAGCCTCCTCGGCAAAATGTGAAGATAAATTATATTCTATTCAAAATCTAATTGATGATAATCCCCAGACCGCTTGGGTTCCTGATAGTAAAACTAGTGGTATTGGGGAATGGACAGAAATTAGCTTTGATGATCCAGTACAGATTAATAGCTTAACATTAACCAATGGATATGCAAAGAGTGAAGAGGTTTTTAAGAATAATAACCGAATCAAGGATGCCACTTTAGTATTTTCCGACGGAAGCAAACAACCAGTTTTATTAAAAGATACAATGGAACCTCAGAAAATTAATGTTAATAGAAAGTCTAGGACAGTTAGATTAATTATTGATTCGGTTTATAAAGGGATTAAGTTTGATGATACCTGTCTCTCTGGGATAGATGTAGATTTTAGATCTCAAACTAAATAATTGTAAATTTCAAAAAATCCATCCGAACAAAAAAAATCAGAGCTTAACCCAAAAAGTTAGGCTGTGGACTTCAAAGTGCGGCCGAGCAAGGTCATGTCATATAATAGGTGCGAATCCTATCTGGAAAGGAGTAGCCGACCACCAGTAGTGAGTCTTGGAGCCGATAGGGCAATCTAAAGGTTTAAGCGTAGACGGCAAGGTAGCGGGCCGAAAGCCGGAAGGTTGAAGAGATTGAGCCTCGAAAACGACAAAGTAAGGAAGGCCGATGCCGTTTTGAATGCAGAAGGCTACACTGTGATAATTGATATGGCGAGAATATCACAGCTTCCTCGGGGTCTAAAGATCTTGGCACGTTACACACAGTTATGACATGGCAACTCGGGAGACCCTATCCATTCTTCGAAAAGGAGTATGGCCGACCAGCCTTACAAAGCAAGAGAGCCAAACAGTGGATAGGGAGTCGGATTACCGAATAGTACCAATGAAGCAGAGTAACGTCTGTAGAGGGAAGGCGGTAACATCACATCGACCTTGAAAAGGAGACATTAACTACACGCAGAGGTAGGAATTAATGGAAACGAAATTAACAAGGATAGCCGAAGTAGCAAAAGAAAAGCCCAAAGAGCGGTTCACATCACTGGTCCATCTCATCGATGAAACGATGTTGATGGAATGCCACGGGAAAATGGACTCAAGGAAAGCGCCTGGAGTGGATAAAGTCACGAAAGAGGAATATGGACAGAACCTACAGGCCAATATCACCAACTTATTGGAACGGCTGAAACAACAAGCCTACAAACCGCAACCAGCCAGGAGAACATATATCCCGAAACCAGGAACGGAAAAGAAAAGGCCACTGGGTATACCCGGATATGAAGACAAGCTGGTACAAGCAGCAATCGCCAAGATACTGAACACCATCTACGAAGCGGGCTTTCTGGACTGCTCATATGGGTTCAGGCCAAATCGGGGATGCCATGACGCGCTCAAGGAACTAAATATCACTATTGAAAAGAAGAAAGTCGGTTATATAGTTGATGCTGATATTCTGGGTTTCTTTGACCACGTCGACCATCAATGGATGATGAAGTTTGTGGCACACCGGATTGATGACCCCAAACTACAGCGGTTAATCGCCAGATTTCTGAAAGCGGGAATCATGGAAGCAGGGATAAGATACGACACCCCGGAGGGAACGCCGCAAGGAGGAGTGGTATCACCGATACTGGCAAATATATACCTCCATTATGTACTGGATTTATGGTTTGAGAGAGCGGTTAAGAAATGGTGTCACGGAGAAGCTTATCTAATCCGGTATTGTGATGATTTCATCTGCTGTTTTCAGTATGAGAATGAAGCCAAGGCATTTTATCAAGCATTGATTAAACGATTGAAGAAATTCAACCTGGAGATTGCAACGGAAAAGACCAAAATTATTGCCTTTGGAAGGTATGCAGTGGCAAATTGCGGAAAAGCAGGTAAGAGACCCGATACATTTGACTTTCTTGGATTTACGCACTACTGTGACATCCACAAGAATGGTTGTTTTCGAGTTGGGCGGAAAACAAGCAGGAAGAAATACAAGATGAGCCTACTTAAATGTAAAGAGTGGATAAAAGCAAATCGGAACATGCCAACCAAAGAATTAATGACTGCATTGCGAAGGAAACTGGAAGGATATTACCGTTACTATGGAGTAACCGGCAACTTTCGAATGCTTGAACTATTCCGGTACAATGTGCGAAGATTATTGTATAAATGGTTAAATCGTCGCAGTCAACGGAAAAGTTACAACTGGGAAGGATTTGATTCATTTCTGATGCGATTTCCGTTACCAACTCCTAAAATTTATGTGAAACTCTATGGCTAATACTAGGCTTATTCGGTAAATGATGTTTTTGGGGAGCCGTGTGCGTAAATAGCGCAAGCACGGTTCTGAGAGGAGTATGGCCTGTAAAGCCCATATTTACTCACCAAATCCATC
>DBTU01000031.1:125478-218231 GCA_002307215.1 Lachnoclostridium sp. UBA1308 | reverse complement strand
TTCATTAGTAGATACTCATGAACTTCTGGCTAAGGAATGGTCATCAAGCAATGAACGTAAACCTTCTGAGTTCCTTAAAATTAATACATATACTGCACTATGGAACTGTCCTACATGCCATAACGATTATCCAGCACGTATCTGTGACCGTGAGGTTGGTGATGACAGCTGTCCTTATTGTAATAATAGAAAAGCTTTGCCAGGATTCAATTCGTTTATGGTAAATCATGGAGATCTTATGGAAGAGTGGGATTTCATAAATAATTATATTCTTTGTAATCCAGATGAAATCCTTGATACTTTTTCAAAGGATATTTGGTGGAATTGTAATTATTGTAAAACAAAATATCTTATGAGTCCGAAAAAAAAGATATATTATCAACATAGACATATGAAGTCATGTCCTTATTGTAAAGGTCTACGTAGGAAAAAGAGATACTTCTTTTAATGAAAATGCACTCACGTTACAGTGGGTGCATTTTAAAATAAAGTTCATTTTTTGACGAATAGTACGAAATTATTTTTTTTAGTTTTCACGAGAATAAAGTCTATTTTTTGAGTTTTTTTAAAATAAATTTTTTTCAGTTATTCATTTACCAGAAATTTTTTCAGTTATTAATTGTTATTTATTTATAACTTTTCTCTCAACTTCACAATATTAGCGGCACTACGGCGGCGACTATCCTCAATCGCTGCGTAGTGCTTTTTGGTGGTATTGACATCTTTATGGCCTAATACATCGGCTACCAGATAGATATCACCTGTTTCACGGTAAAGGCTAGTGCCATAAGTGCTTCGGAGCTTATGGGGGGTGATTTTCTTTAGCTTTGTAACGATGGAAGCATACTTTTTCACAAGATTTTCCACGGAGCGTACATTTAGTCGCTTCAGCTGTATAGAAAGGAAGAGGGCATTGGTATGACCTTCGTTAGGAATGATTTTCTTTCGCTCCACGAGATAGGTTTGTAATGCCTCCTGAACTTCCTCACCAAAATATACAACCACCTCATATCCGCCTTTTCTGCGAATCTTTATTCCGTTATTATCAAAATCAACATCGTTGATATCAAGTCCGACACATTCCGAAACACGGATGCCTGTTCCAAGCAGGAGAGTCATAAGTGCAAGATCCCGTACCTTCGTTTTATCATGGAATCTTTGCTGGGATTTTGTCATATTATCGGCATTTTCTACCTCGTCTAGCAGTCTTACTACCTCATCAATCTCAAGTCGTGTGATGGCTTTTTCATGAAGCTTGGGAACACTGATTAAAGATGCCGGATTAGTTGTAATCATTTCTTTTTTATAATAATAATTATAGAAGCTGCGAAGAGAGACCAGCTTTCGTTTCTTACCGTTTTCTGTGTTAAGACGTTCCTTATCCTCGGATTTATAATAGGTCAGATAGTTCAGATATTCCTCAATATCAATTGCTTTGATTTGATCCATAATTTCTATCTTAAGCTCCGGAACAGGCGTGCCTTTCAATGATGGGTTCGAATTTACCAGAAAATCGAAAAATACACCAAGATCATAAGCATAGGCAATCCTTGTTCGCGAGGAAGTGGTGGTTTCAATTCCCCGAAAGAAGTATTGGCAAAATCTTGGTAGGCTTTTCTCAAGGACACGAAGCCTAACTGCATTATCAATATTCACTTGGTCATGATAATTTCTTTCGGTCATAATAACTCCATTCCTGCACATGCTATCTGCACATGCTATCTACACATGTTATCTACACATGCTATCTGCGCATGTTATCTGCGCATGTTATCTACGTATGTTATCTGCGCATGTTATCTACGTATGTTATCTACGTATGTTATCTACGTATGTTATCTACGCAAGTATTAATATAAATATAAATAACAATCAAGTTGACATAATATACTTCTGTATACCAATTTCCTCTACGCGATTATAATAAACAAACTAAGCTTTTCCTCTGTTAATTAAACTACTTAATATTGAGATTATATCATAAATCTACATATTAGAAAACCTTTACTGTCTTTATCATATTTATGAATATAAGTAAATGTAAGTACATGTCTGAAATTGGCGGAGTAGAAGAATTGTATACATTGTCAATCAGAGTCAATTCCTGTAGAATAACCTTGGGAATCAGTTGCCACTTTGTTCTACATAAGTAGTATTTAAAATTAATCCGAATCGACAAACTTTTTATGTAATACTTGGTAAATATACCAAGTTATTCCCACCAAATTTTACATAATTTTATTATATGACACATTTCTAACAATTATCCCATGTATTGTTATTATTAGTTGGTAAATGACTTTAAGCAAATTTTTATTTGATTAAAAAGCGACAAAACCCTGAGGCATTGACAGTACACAAAGGAGTAGTGCATAATGAAAGAACTTTTCGATAATCTGATCACCGATAAGAAGAAAAATGTAAAAAATAATCACTATATCGTTTACGGTATATGCTGCATCATCTTTGCTGCATTCATTTTGATAGGTATTTCACCGGGTACAGCGAAAGCGGCTTCCGGTTTGAAGTTATATGATTATTCCACAAAAAAGACTACAACCTATACCGATAAACAGATTATTGTAACACTAAACGGAGCCACCGTAAAATGCAGCGGTACTCCGGGAATTCTTGTTGGTGGCACAGCGGTTCTTCCCTATAATGAAATTTTCGAGACCTCCGGCATAGCAGCCGATTGTAGTTTTAATGAAACAAAGGGTAAAATAACCATTTCCAAGTATGATAAAACAATCGTGATGACCATCGACAGTAAGACAGCGACCGTGAACGGCAAGAAGGTTACGATGTCAACCGCACCCAAAAAAGTTAAATATGTTGCTTCCAATAAGACCAAAATACTGGTGCCATCAAGATTTGTTAGCGAAACTTTGGGACTTGGCTATAGTTGGAACAGTGATAAGAGTACTGTATCCATTACGAAAAAGACGATTCTGTTATCCTATAACGGAGGCGATGAATCCGAGTATAGTGGCGCACAGGGTAAGGTAACCATCGATGGTAAGAGTGTTAGTCTTGGCAATATGCCAAGTATCATTGTTAATAATACGGCGATGTTAAGAGCTAATATGGTATTTGCTGTTTCACAGATTGATGCAGACTATCTGTATAATAAAGCTGACAAGTCTGTTACATTATCAAAAAATGGGAATGTTGTTGTCATGACAATCGGAAGTAAAACGGCCTTCGTAAATAGCAAAGAGGTAACACTCAGTACCGCGCCTATTTTAGTCAAAAACTGCGAGACAAATTGTTCGTATGTCTATGTTCCCGGCAGCTTTACTGCCGCCAGCCTTGGGTTTGATTATACCTGGAATAATTCAACGAGAACTTCTGTAATCACTGTAAAATCAAGTAATAATGACCCTGAGCTTGGAGATTCCGGCAATATCACTGAAACAGGTACAGTTTTAAATGAATGGATCGCATCTGATGCATTATATAAAGCCGGAAATGATATTCATGACCTGAATAAGGATGCAGCTTCTACTAATATATATGGTACCATTTACTCGGTTTCACGTGATTTTACGAATACTGTTCAAAATTCAGAAACCTTTATGGTACAGGCAACATCTCCCTACAATAAGCTATTGTCCAGTAGTTCGGGAAATATTATATCGATAATATCAGACAATGAGCTATGTAGCACTCAGTCCTATCAGCTGTATGGTGTAAACAGTAACTTAATTAATACCCTGGCCTTGACAAATCATACAGATGCAATTGGAACAACGATAGAATTATCAATGTTATCCGATCATTTTCATTATGATCTTTCATTATCTGCAGATCGACTGACTTTATATGTTACGGTATATTATAATGCTTTAACCTCAGCCAAGCTAGGTTCAGGAAGTGACGGAGATTATCTGGTATTAACCGGTCTAGATGCTTTACATGCTACAGTAACGCAAGCGGCAGGGTCCATTAGCATAGATCTTCCCTATACGTTTAACAGCATAGGTGATATTACGACGGCTGTAGCCGGATCAAAATATATTCTTCAATATTCAACGGTCAGTATGCCGGATAGAACGAGGCTTACCCTTGTACTAAATGCTGGATATCAATGCAATTACATAGAGAAGGACAATAAATTCACCCTTACCTTGGAATCAGAGAATACACCTGTAGTCATTGACAAAAGTGAATATGAACTCATAATTCCAAAGCCTGCGACAGTAACTTCCTCTATGATTTCAGATACGGATCATTACTTAAGTAATTATTTTGTTATTTTGCTTCAGGGTGACTATACCTCAGTGTTAAATAGTGATATGATTACCAATCAGGCTTCCAACGTAAGTAAGATTGCGGTTACACTGAACAGTAGCGGAAATACAGAGATCAAGATATCTACTTCAAAGCTTCAGGGCTACCTGATTGCCTCAGATAATGAAAATATATATGTAAATGTAGGTAATCCAAGAGATATCTATAAAAACATTGTAGTTCTTGATCCCGGTCATGGAGGCTCGGCAACCGGAGCAATTCATAATGGAGTTTATGAGAAGAATTTGAATTTAGAGATACTCTATACCATCGGGCAAAAATATTTTAATCAAGACACCACAACACTTAAGGTATACTATACCAGAACCTCTGATGCGGATATATCTCTGATGGACAGGGCGAATTTTGCAAGCAAGGTAGGAGCTGATCTTTTTGTCAGCCTGCATATGAATGCAGCGAGCAATGCACCCTCGGCCAGTGGCTCGGAAGTATTTTATTCCAAATTGAATAATTCCGCTAACAGTTCCGGATTAACCAGTAAAATTATGGCCGGAATCATACTCAATAATCTTTATCCTGCCATCGGAACCGGCACACGTGGAGTGAAGGAAGAAGCGCTAGTTGTTGATAAATATAACACTGTTCCGGCTGTTTTAATTGAACTTGGTTTTATCACCAATTCCTCCGACTTTTCAATCATCACAGATGAAGCGAAGCAAGAGCTTGCTGTTTCATCAATTTATAATTCATTACTTCAGATTTTTGATAAGTATCCTACCGGGAGGTAGGTATTAAGTAAAAAAGGATGTTATAAACGCCTTTGCGGTTTATAACATCCTTTTTTATGCACAAGCCTATTACTTTTTGATGATTTCATGAAATGGCAGTAATTTTACATAATATTGATGGAAATAATGAATTATTCATAGTAATATAGACGTATATTATATTTACGTGAGAAGTGCTGCAATCCTAGATTCGTTTTCGCTTAAATCTTATAAGTGTAAATTAGTATATTACATAATTCATACTTCGAAGGACAGGCAGAAACTATTCTAAAGACAGGAATGTTACGTTAATATATTAATATAAAGGAGAATTAAACATGACAAGTTATCTGATATTCATCGCAATTGGCCTTTTTGCAGGATTATTAAGTGGTTTTTTTGGTATTGGAGGAGGCATTATTATCGTTCCTGCGCTCATATATCTCTGCGGATTTACACAGCTACGAGCTCAGGGTACTTCACTGGCTATATTGTTACCGCCGGTTGGCCTTCTGGCCTTCTTAGAATATTATAAAAAGGGAAATGTAGATATCAAAGCAGGTATCATTATCTGTCTCACTGTATTTATCGGAGCAATGCTTGGTGGTAAAGTTGCACAGCACGTACCGGCCGAGATCTTAAAAAAAGGATTTGCTGTGTTCATGATGCTAGTGTCTGTTAAGTTACTTTTCAGTAAATAACGATAAAAACAAAAGCAAGCTCGATTTATTCAATCAGAGCTTGCTTTCGGACGAATAGATTACGAATAGAAGTCTATTTCAAGATTTTCACAAACCAACGGTAGGAAGCTATATACTTATGATCAGCTCTTTTGGAATGAATATAACAGAAGATACCAATCAATATAGCTAGTAATATTATTAATATAATACTCTGTGATACCAACATATTTCATCACCTCTCGTAGCATTCTAATTATTTTACAAGATAATGATATCATCAATCAGTTCGGCCTACTATCAAAGTTATGTCAAGTGAACGTAAAGCTTAAGTGAAAAGCTCAGACAGAGTATTCATTCGCAAAAATTCAATAATATTCTTAACGAAATCTTTCAGTATATATTCATGCTGACTCGATAGAATTTTTTAGCTGGCTTCATTCGTAGGAGTCGGAACCTTTTGCAAACCATCAAGGAAAGTCTTTAAAGCCGCATCTTTTTCTTCCGCCTTTTCTAACTTTTTATTTGTATCTTCAATTAGTTTCACAACATCCTCATCCTGTGTCCTTGCAAGATAATAATCATCCAATTCCTGATCTAATTCATCGGAGAATATCTTGAGATTGCCATTCGAATCTGTTGTTACAAAAAACCGAGATACTGCAGGAGCAGAGGTTTCTATGTTGATAAATTTAAGTTCATAATATACAAAGACAATATAGGTTCCATCCTGATATCCTTTTTTTACATAACATTTTATCTTCTTATATTCTTCTTTGAATTGCGCACCCACTTTTAATTGATCCTCTGTAGGCGCTATATCGGGATTAGTTAAGCAACGCTTGAAATCGTTTAAATCAGCATTGAGTTTTGCTTTATAGTATTCTTTTAACAACTTTGTTATTGCAGGATATCCATCCTCCTCAAGTGGATATACAGGGAACGGAGTCGGTGACGGAACAAGAGTCGGAGTTACAACTATTGTAGGAAGGTAGGGCGTTACTGAGACAGGCGAGCCACTAATTGTGGGTATGGGTTCAACCTTACCCGGCACATTTGTATTTACATTTTCATTTTTATTATAATGTGGAGCAATGGAAAGGGTAACAATGCCAATACCCATCGTACTAATCAAAACAAAAAGAAAAGCCTTTTTATATTGAATCTTCATAATGACCTCCATTGTACAGTATCCTTTTCGTGAGATAGGATCTTTTTTACATAATTTGAAAGAAAGCTTATGATAAGTTTTCTGTATGGTTTCGTGTTTTCATATTCTATGTACAAACTATCGTGTTACCTTACATTTTATCAAATTTGACGATTGGAGGCAACTGTTAATTAAAATAATTATTAAGCTCTTGTAATAGTTCAGCCTTAAAAGAGATGTATCCGGACTGGGAAAAAATGAATTAAAGTAACAATCCCCCTGTAAAATCATAAGATATAAGGAAGCCCCCAAACTAAGAGGGCCATATATTTACTACTTCGATAAGAAGTAAGTATCGGAGGTATCAAAAATGTTTGATGATAAAACACTGTTAATCACGGGTGGCACAGGAAGCTTTGGTAATGCCGTTCTTGACAGGTTTATAGATACAAACATAAGAGAGATTCGCATCTTTTCCCGGGATGAGAAGAAGCAGGATGATATGCGTAAGCTTTATAAAAGCGATAAAATCAAGTTCTACATCGGTGATATCAGAGATCCGCAGTCAATTATGAAT
Organism: Lachnoclostridium sp. UBA1308; assembly: GCA_002307215.1. Taxonomy (GTDB): domain Bacteria; phylum Bacillota; class Clostridia; order Lachnospirales; family Lachnospiraceae; genus Mobilitalea. The sequence continues at coordinate 210,803 of DBTU01000031.1, read as the reverse complement.
GCAATCTATGATGTGGATTATATTTTTCATGCGGCAGCCTTAAAACAGGTGCCCTCCTGTGAGTTTTTTCCGCTGGAGGCCGTCAAAACCAATGTGTTAGGAACAGATAATGTATTATCGGCAGCGATTGAATATGGCGTTAAAAAGGTTATTTGCCTATCTACAGATAAAGCTGCTTATCCAATTAATGCAATGGGGATCTCTAAGGCGATGCTCGAAAAAGTGTTGATTGCAAAATCTCGGACAATTGATCCGAATAAAACCTTAATCTGCGGTACCCGGTACGGAAATGTAATGGCCTCTAGGGGATCGGTAATTCCATTATTTCTGGATCAAATAAAACATGGTCAGCCGCTGACGATTACGAATCCATATATGACACGTTTTCTTATGGATTTAAATGAGGCAGTGGAGTTGGTAATCTTTGCCTTTTTAAATGCAAAATCCGGAGATATTATGGTGCAGAAATCACCTGCAGCCTCCATTGGTGACCTGGCACAGGCAATGAAGGAATTACTTCATTCTGATTGTAATATAAAAATCATTGGTACGAGACACGGGGAAAAGCAATATGAAACACTTCTGACCAGAGAGGAGTTCATGGTAGCTGAAGATCTGGAAGATTTCTATCGTATACCGGCCGATCAACGAAATTTAAATTATGATAAATACTATATTGAGGGAAGTACTGAGCTTTCTGTACAGGAAGAATACAATTCGAATAATACGATAAGGCTTAGTGTTGAGCAGATTAAAGAAAAGCTTCTCGGACTCGATTTAATAAAAAATGAATTGTATAAGGATGATTCGTTTCGGGAGGAGTTGCATTGAAAATATTACAAGTTAATACAGTATGTGAAACCGGAAGCACCGGCAGAATCACAACCGATTTATATCGCCTGCTGCAGGCAAAAGGACATGAATGCTGTATTGCTTATGGAAGAGGAACTGCTCCGGAAGGTTTTCATGTTATTCGAATCGGAACAAAGCTTGGAGTATACCTGCATGCATTGTATTCGAGAATTACCGATAATACTGCATTTGCTTCCAAAAGAGCAACCAAGAAACTGATCAAACAAATAATAGAGTATCAGCCGGATATGATTCATTTGCATAATCTACACGGATATTACATTAATTTACCGCTTTTGTTTGATTATTTCAATAAATCAGGGACACCTGTCATCTGGAGCTTATATGACTGTTGGTCCTTTACCGGACATTGTTGTCATTTCGATTATGCCGGCTGTGAAAGATGGAAGACAGGCTGCAATCATTGCCTACAGAAGAAGGAATATCCGAAAAGCCTACTATTTGATCATTCCGAAAAGAATTATGAAAGGAAACGATCAATTATTACCGACTATCCGAAGCTTATCATCGTACCTCCAACCCGATGGTTATACAGTGTAATTACAGAAAGCTATTTAAAGGAGCTTCCCTGCGTAATCATTCCAAGCGGAATTGATTTATCTGTTTTTAAACCAACGGAAAGTGACGTTCGAAGCAGATATCAGTTAGAGCATTACCGACTTGTTCTGGGTGTATCTAGCGGTTTTAATAAATACAAAGGTTATGAATACTTTAATCTACTGGCTGACTTTATCCCTTATAACTATAAAATAGTTCTCGTAGGAGTGGAGGAGGAGCAGAAGCATCTATTCTCTGAACGAATACTTCTCCTACCCAAAACGAATAGTACCACGGAATTAGCTCAGTATTATACGGCTGCTGATGTGTTCGTTAATCCGACGCTTCAAGAAACTCAGGGACTTACTAATATTGAAGCGCTCGCTTGCGGCACCGGAGTAGTCACCTTCGATAGTGGCGGTAGTCCCGAAAGCATTCATCCCGACTGTGGACTTATTGTAAAACGTGGTGATTTCAAGGGCCTGCTTGAAGCTGTGACATGGGCCTGTGAGCATAAGTTTGATAAAAATAATTGCAGAATAAGAGCAGAATTTTACGACAAAGAAAAGCTATATCAGGAATACATAAAATTATATGGAATTATGACAAACCTGTGAATCGTAAAAATATTCTTTCGATGAATTCATACCGGATGACAGGCAGGCTCCGGCAACAAAAACAGAATACTGCATATCTTATATATGAAAGCATGGTAATTCGTATTAAAACAAGTCGGAGTGCAGGAGGACAGTATATGGGAGTCGCAATCGATATCGTGGATTTAAGCAAGATATACAGTCTTGGTTCAATCGGTGGAAGAACATTGTCACAGGACTTAAACAGTAAGTTTGCAAAGCTGTTTCATAAACAAGATCCAAATCAAATCATCGGTTCAAAAAATTACGATAAAAATCAAAAACTCTTGGCTCTGGACCATCTTAACCTGCAGATACAAAAAGGTGATACGGTTGGTATCATCGGCTCTAACGGAGCCGGGAAGTCCACTTTATTGAAAATATTGTCCCGCGTTACAGCTCCCACCCACGGAAGTGTCCGTGTCAATGGACGTATTGCAAGTCTGCTCGAAGTAGGTACGGGCTTTCATCCAGAGCTGACCGGTAGGGAAAATACTTATTTGAATGGAGCCATTCTTGGAATGTCGAAGAAGGAAATTGATCATAAGCTGCAAGATATTATAGATTTCGCCGAAATCGAACGATTTATCGATACACCGGTAAAACGATATTCCTCCGGCATGTATGTTAGGCTGGCCTTTGCGGTTGCCGCACATCTGGAGCCGGAAATACTAGTTGTAGATGAAGTATTAGCAGTCGGTGATTATCAGTTTCAGCAAAAATGCCTTGGTAAAATGGGTGATATCAGTAAGGGGGGCAGAACGGTTCTTTTCGTAAGCCACCAGCTTTCGATGATACGTGCCCTATGTAATAAATGCGTTCTCATAGACCACGGTAAAATCATGAAATACGGTGAGACAGAAGAAGTAATCGAGGAATATATCAGTAAAAAAGCTGTATTAAATTTTATCTCGCATGCTGAATTTGAAGAGGATCCGGCTAAGGATTCTGCACAGGTATACCGTCTATGCCTAAAAAATCAAGAAGATGAGGAATGCGATAATTTTGAAATTTTTGAACCAATTAGACTCGAAGCGGAAATAGAGATTAAAAAGCACTTAATCGGTGTGGCTCTCGGCTTCTCGGTCTATAAGAATCAGGGTGCCGTCTGTCACAGTTTTGATACAGATATCGATAGTCATCTGCTAAGGTGCCGTAATCCCGGGAGATATATTACGATTGTTGAGATACCGTCTTTACTCAAAGCGGGTAATTATGTTTTGGATTTTACAATATGCCGCCCCGGTCTGGATGGCATTGATTATAAAAAGAACATTTTAACATTCTCGGTGGAGGAGAAAACCATCGATACCAGTATGTGTTCTTATTCGACCCGTAGGGATGGGCATTTTGCAGCCAGACAACAATGGACCTATACTTTGTTGGGGCAGGAGGAGAAACCGTGATATGGAGTTATGTCTTGGAACAGTTCAATTTGGAATGGATTATGGAATCAGAGGCGGTAAGAAGCCACTGAAAGCAGATATATATAAAATACTGGATTACGCCAGAGAAAGTAGAATTACTATGCTTGATACTGCGTCAGGTTATGGCGATGCACAGTCTGTACTTGGTAAATACATGATAAATAATCCGGGAAGTTTTGAGATTATTTCTAAGCTGTCTAGGGATCTATTTACAAACCTTACCTCTCCGCGAGATTACCTGGAAGCAGCATTTCAAGATACCGAAACGACCTTAAAGCAGCTTTGGATACCATATTTAAAGGGGATACTTTTTCATAATCCGAAGCATTTAAATGATAAAAATGCAGTCGCCGCTCTGAAAGAACTGAAAAAGTCCGGTTATACCGAAGGGATTGGTGTCTCGGTTTATGAACCGGAGGAGGCAGCGCATGCACTGGAACTTGGAATGGATTTTGTACAGCTCCCTGTCAATCTGTTTGATCATAGATTTGATGAGATAGTACAACAATGTGATAGTTCCGTCAAGATATTAGCCAGGAGCGTCTATCTACAAGGACTTTTATTGATGGATATTACAGAGGTTCATAATAAATTTCCTTCTGCCGAAGCGATAATCGAGAAATTCAATCAATTATGTGAAGGTTACGGTTATTCACGCCGTGATATTGCATTAGCCTATCTGAAGAAAAAGTCGCGTATTAATTCGATTATCCTTGGTGTAGACAATATGGAGCAGCTACAGGAAAATATCACGGCATATCAGGGAACGGTGCCCGAGGAAATTATTGAAAAAATAGCAGAGCAGTTTGAAAATGTCAATGAAAATATCGTTTCACCTATTAAGTGGAGATAGGCTCGCAAAAACATGCGAGCTCAATGCAAATTATAAATCAAATTCGCATAATAAAGAACTCCAAAATGAAATCCATAGGAATTTCATTTTGAACTTCTTTTGGGTATTGAAGGAGTGGGGGGAAAGTATGAGTAACATTATAGCTATTGTTCAGGCAAGGATGTCATCTAGCCGGCTACCCGGTAAAATACTGTTGCCTTTGATGGATAAAACCATATTAGAGCAGGTAATTAATCGGGTACGACCTGTGGAACAAATATCGGATATCATTGTTGCAACCTCCGACAATGGCATGGATGATATTGTTGAGTCCTTCTGTCTCGAAAAAGATATTCCATGCTTTCGAGGTAGTGAAGAGAATGTTCTAGAACGTTTTTACTTTTGTGCAAGGGAGTATGAAGCGGACATCATTGTTAGAATTACCGCAGATGATCCACTCAAAGACTCGGAGGTAATAGCTAAGGCAGTCTCATTATTTGAAGTGGGGGATTATGACTATGTAAGTAATACTCTGGAACCCACCTATCCCGAAGGGCTTGATGTTGAAGTCTTTTCCTTCAAGGCACTTGAAGCTGCTTACAAAAAAGCAGAGCTTTCTTCTGAGAAAGAGCATGTGACGCCGTATCTCTATAAAAATCCCGCGGGATTTCGTTTATGTAATTTTAAGAATGAAACAGATTTATCCAAGCTGCGATGGACGGTAGACACGCCTGAGGATTATCTGTTTGTAAAACAAGTATACCAAACGCTTTATCACAAACCGGAGGAAATATTTCTACTAAGGGACATTTTAGACTTGCTGAAGCAAAAGCCTGAACTTTCAGCAATCAACAGTGGGCATAAAAGAAATGAGGGTTATCTGAATTCCTTAAGGAAAGAGGAAGAGAAGAAAGAGGAAGAAGAACAAAAGCAGGAAAAAGCGGCAAAGGTACTGCAGGAGCATTCACTTAGGCAGCGAATTTACGGAAATGAGCTCAAATACGTCAACCAGGTACTTTCTACACAGTTTCGTTCCTCGCAGGGAGCGGTTATGATGCAGCGGCTGGAAGAGGCCTTTGCAAAGAAAATCGGCACCAAATTTGCTATTGCCATGATGAACGGAACCTGTACACTGCATGCCATATTGGAAGCCGCCGGGATTGGTGTGTCGGATGAGGTAATAGTTCCGCCACTCACCATGTCAAGTACAACCTTTGCTGTCTTACAGGCCAATGCAACACCGGTATTTGCTGATGTTGATCCAAACTCCTTTACGATTAATCCAATCTCCATTCTTAATCGAATTACCTCAAGAACCAAAGCTATTATTACGGTATCTCTGTATGGTCTTTCACCGGACATGGATGTAATCATGAGAATTGCCTCGGAATATCACCTGCTGGTCATTGAAGATAATGCTGAGTGCCTGCTTGGAACCTATAAGGGTCGGATGGTCGGAACGCTTGGCCACATCGCTAGCTATAGTTTCCAAAGCTCCAAGCACATCACCAGCGGGGAGGGGGGTATGGTAGTTACCGATTCTTTACCGTTAGCTCAGGCTGTTCGAAGGGTTAGTTCTCTCGGTTATGCCGGTGTTGATGCTACAAAGGCAAAGATAACCAAAAAGACCATTCAAGATCCTGACTATGCAAGACATCTGACCATGGGATGGAATTACCGGATGCCTGAGCTTTGTGCCGCAGTCGCTCTCGGTCAACTGGAAAATGTAGACGCACTGGTTAGCAGAAGAGTAAAAGTCGCACAAATGTATGAAGAAGTGATTGAGGATACCGATTGGTTGCTTCCACAGTTTGTCGGGGATGACCATAAATGCTCCTACTGGACCTATGCGGTTAGGCTTATGCATCCTTTCATTACCTGGAAGGAGTTCCGTGACCGGTATGTTGCTAACGGCGGAGACGGCTTTTATGCAGCCTGGAGGTTGACCTATTTGGAGCCTATGATGACGCAGCGAAGTCTTCTGAAACGAGACAAATTTATATCCGGTAAGAATCTTCGGAGGTATAAAAAAGGTCTGTGTCCGATTGCAGAGGAACTTCAGGGACAGTTACTTCAGTTTAAAACAAATTATTGGAACGATGAGGATGCAAAGAAGCAAATACAGGCATTAAATAAGACAATCGAATTCTTCTCGAAGCGTAGTACCGATCAACTTCAGTAAGGCTTAGAACGGAGGTTTTAATGAAATCCATCTTCATTACCGGAATTGCAGGTATGCTAGGTGCAAATCTTGCCTATTTACTAAGGATGCAATATCTTGTATCAGGGGTGGATCTTAATCCTATATTGATAAAGGACGTGAATAGCTATGTCTTTTCTGCTTTTGATATAGAGCAAATCAAAAAACTATTTATATTCCATCAAGTGGATACATTGATTCATTGTGCGGCACTGGTGAATGTTGATGAATGTGAGATCTGTCCTGATTATGCAGATAAAATCAATCATCAGTTAACCAAGGACTTAACACAGTTATGCGCTTCGCTAAATATAACCATGATTTTTATTTCAACGGATGCGGTATTTGATGGAAAAGCTGAGGAGCTTTATCGAGAAACCGATACTCCGAACCCGATTAGTATTTACGGTAAGACAAAGCTGAGGGCAGAGCAGGCTGTTCTTGAGTTACCCAGTAATCTGGTTGTAAGAACAAATATTTACGGGTTTAATTACAGGGATAAAAGCAGCTTTGGTGAGTGGATTTTGAACTCATTAAGGGGCAATACTCCGCTGAATATGTTTTATGATATTTACTTTTCCCCAATTCTGGTCAATGAACTGGCCGAGATACTCAGTCTCTGTATGAAACAAAATATTTCCGGCTTATATCATATCGGCAGTACAGGTTCTATTTCAAAATTTGATATGGCCGTTGCAATCAGGGAGGAATTCAATCTCGATGGATCAATTCATAAGCTTTCCATGGCGAATTATCCTTTTAAGGCACCAAGGACAAGAAATATGGGATTAAATAATGAAAAGATCACAAATATGCTTGATATTGTTATCCGCACCCCGACAGAGAGTGTCAGAAAATTTAAACAGTTATATGATGTGAATTATCCGGGTGACCTTAAGGGTGGAGCATAAGCAAAAGTGAGTGCTCTTTAAAGGGCAGAAAGCAAGTAAACAAGTGTATTTAAGGGCATAGAGCAAGCAAAAAGGAGGGCATTTTGTGTTAACGATCGGAAAACGGATCATCGGTGAGAGTGAACCGCCTTATTTTATAGCTGATATTGCCTCCAACCATGATGGGGATTTAGGCAGAGCCTTCCATCTGATTGAGCTTGCCAAAGAATGCGGAGCTGATGCTGCTAAGTTCCAGAATTTTAAAGCTGACACTATTGTCAGTCGTAATGGATTCACCTCTCTTGGAACAAGACTTTCTCACCAGTCTGAGTGGAAAAAATCAGTCTATGAGGTGTACGAGGATTGTAGCCTTCGTGATGATTGGACCCCTCGGTTGAAGGCAAAATGTGATGAAGTTCAGATTGAATACATGACCAGCCCATATGATTTTAAAGCCGCAGATTTGGTTGAGCCTTATGTAAATGCATATAAAATAGGTTCCGGTGACATAACCTGGATTGAACTTCTGGAATACATCGCAGGTAAGAACAAGCCGGTTTTACTGGCAACCGGTGCCTCTTCCTTAGAAGATGTTACACGGGCTGTTAACGCTATTCTACGCATAAATAAAAACCTGATTCTACTTCAGTGCAATACCAATTACACCGGCAGGGAAGATAATTATAAATGCACTAATCTAAAGGTCTTAAATACCTATGCCTCCCTTTATCCGAGCATTATTACCGGTTTATCCGATCATACACCGGGGCATACGACAGTACTTGGAGCAATTACACTGGGTGCTCGGGTGATTGAAAAGCACTTTACCGACGATAATGGAAGGAGTGGGCCTGATCATAATTTTTCTTTAAATCCCTCTGCCTGGAAGGAAATGGTGGAGCATTCGATGAAGCTTTGGTATTCCCTTGGAGACGGCATAAAGAGACTTGAAGAGAATGAATATGAGTCTGCAATTATTCAGAGGCGTTCCCTATACTATACCGTTGATTTGAAGGTTGGAAGCGTAATTGAAAGAGATAACTTGATTCCGCTTCGGCCAATAAGGCCGGATGGAATTCCTCCTTATGAGCTTGATAAAATCATTGGTAGATCCCTTCATAAAAAGGTATTTAGAGATACCTATGTTAAATGGGAGGATATTGAATAATCTCAAAGCTAAGGAGGACTGAATGAAAAAGGGAGAGAAGGTTTATCTGGCAGCTATTGAAAGAGAAGATTTAAAGTTGCTTCAGCAATGGAGAAATCTCGCGTATTTCAAGAAGTATTTTCGGGAATACCGGGATCTAAATTTCGATCAGCAGGAAGATTGGTATCAAAAGAAGGTATTACAAGATCCATCAACCCTCATGTTTTCCATCAAACGGGTGGAAGATGATTTACTGCTTGGATGCTGTGGACTATGTTATATCAACTGGATTCATCGACATACGGATTTATCCTTATACATTGGATATCAAGAGTGCTACATTGATGAGGAAGGCTATGCCCTGGAAAGCTGCAAGCTTTTATTTGATTATGCATTTAATGAACTCGGTTTAAATAAAATATGGACTGAAATATATGAATTTGATCATAAAAAAAAGAGATTATACAAAGATCTTGGTTTTTTGATTGACGGAATTCTTCGGGAGCAATATTACTATGAGGGACGATTTTGGAATTCCTACTTAATGTCATTTTTGAAAAGTCAATTTGAAGTTTCTATCTGCAGGAGAGGCTGGAAGGGATAATGAAGATATTAGTTACAGGAGCGAGTGGCTTTATAGGCAAAAATCTCATCTTGGAACTCAAAAATAATGGCTATACAGATATCGTTGAATTCGATACGGATAGCGATTATTTGATGCTTGAGAAATATTGCAGGGAAGTGGGATTTATATTTCATTTAGCCGGTGTTAATCGGCCCGATCAAGAAACACAGTTCATGGAAGGAAATGCTGACTTTATCGTATCACTGATTGATATTTTGATAAAATATGACAATCCCTGTCCAATCCTATACTCCTCCTCAACTCAGGCAGCACAGGATAATCCTTATGGCAGGAGCAAAAAAGCAGGAGAGGATGCTTTACTTTTCTACTCAAAGAAAACAAACGCTAAGGTATTGATTTATAGATTCTCTAATGTATTCGGAAAATGGTGCCGGCCGAATTATAACAGTGTTGTGGCCACCTTCTGCTATAATATTGCCAATGAACTTCCGATTATTATTCGTGAGCCTGAGCGTCTGATTAACCTAGTATATATTAATGATCTGACCAAAGAACTACTTCGTGCACTTCGAGGAGAAGAGAATAAAGTTGGTAGCTTCTGTGAGGTCCCTGTTGTCTATTCGGTTACATTGGAACAAATTGCCTCATTAATCCATTCCTTCAGGGACGACCGAAAGATTTACACCCTTCCAAATCTGTCAAACAATTTTATTAAAAAACTTTACAGTACCTATTTAACCTATTTACCGGAGCAACAACTGTGCTATGAACTGAAGATGAATTCTGATAATAGAGGTTCTTTTACAGAATTTATGAAGCAACCGCAGCTGGGACAATTATCGGTAAATATTCTTAAGCACGGTATTATAAAAGGAAATCACTGGCATAATACGAAGCATGAGAAGTTTTTAGTTGTGAGCGGTGCTGCACTCATCAGGTTACGTAAAATAAATGTAGAGCAAGTAATTGAATTTTCAGTCAGTTCTTCAAAGCTTACATTGGTGGAGATTCCTTCCGGCTATGTCCATAGTATCAAGAATCTTGGTGATACGGACATGGTTGTTATCATTTGGGCAAATGAAGCTTTTGATCCTAACAACCCGGATACTTTCTATATGGAGGTGTAAATGAACAGATTAAAAGTTATGACTGTCATTGGAACACGCCCTGAGATTATTCGATTGTCAGCGGTTATTAATCGATTGGAGCAATCAAATGTTATCCATCAAGTTCTGGTACATACCGGTCAGAATTACGATTTTGAATTAAATGAAGTTTTCTTTCGGGATTTAGCTTTACGAAAACCGGATTACTATCTAGGGGCTGCAACAGGGACAGCTGCCGAAACTATCGGAAATATACTGGCCTTAATCGACCATGTGCTTCAGGAGGAACAGCCGGATGCATTTTTAATACTGGGCGATACAAACAGCTGTCTATGTGCCATTGCCGCAAAAAAAAGACATATACCGATCTTTCATATGGAAGCCGGAAATCGGTGCTTTGATCAAAGAGTTCCTGAGGAAACCAATCGAAAAATCGTGGATCATATTGCAGATATTAATCTCCCATACAGCTCAATTGCCAGAGAGTATTTACTTGCGGAAGGACTTCCGGCAGACCGTATTATCAAAACAGGAAGTCCGATGTATGAAGTGCTTCATAATGCAACGGAAGGAATAACAAGTTCAAATGTACTTGATCATCTGGGGCTGGTGGAACAGCAGTACTATATTGTTTCTGCTCATCGAGAAGAAAATATAAATATTATTGAGAACTTTACAGATTTCACAGATAGTCTAAATGCGATAGCGCAGCTGAAGAAGCTACCTGTCATCTTGAGTACTCATCCAAGAACCAGAGCAATGCTGGAGGAAAAGGAGATTAAGCTTCACCCGTTGATCCGTCTCATGAAACCTTTCGGTTTCTTTGATTATCTGAGGCTTCAACTGGGGGCAAAGGCCGTTCTCAGTGATAGTGGCACTATAAATGAGGAAGCCTCAATTCTAGGCTTTCCGGCTCTTAATATAAGGCAGTCGCATGAACGGATGGAGGCTATGGAAGAGGCAGCCGTAATCATGACAGGCCTTAAAAAGGAGCGAATTTTACAGGGGCTGAAGCTCCTAGAGACTCAGTCAAAGAATTTGTTCCGACAAGTATCTGATTATTCCATGCCGAATGTTTCGGAAAAAGTTCTGCGGATTATTTTATCCTATACGGATTATGTAAACCGCATTGTATGGGGGAAGTATTAGGGAAAATATCATAACACCGAGAAATGCATGTGATTTCCGGAAAGCTCGGCGCAAAAAATGTGCTTTCCAACATATTTTGTGTGCATCGGTTCGATAGAACCGCAGTGACTGAAAAGTCACAAATGAACAATAACTATTGTTTTATATCTTAAAAAAATAGTGTATTTATCAATGCATATTTCAGTTATACTATAAAAACCATTTAATATGGAATTTACTGTTTGGAGGAGAATAATATGGGAAAGAAATTTAGTAAATGTTTGACTGCTCTCATGGTATTGGCAGTTACATTATCTACCGGATCATTTACAGCATTTGCAACGGAAACTGATACAGATACTACACCTACTCCTGCTGTCACTGCTACTGAGGCTGCAACAACGCCTGCACCTTATGGTGTTGAAGTTGCCTTATATCTGATGGAAAGCAATGAAGAATGGTCCTATGGAGATCAAGCCGCAAAGGATTGGTCCGAACCGAAAAGTGAATCTGTTTTTATTACTGAGGATGGTACATATACGCTTTCTTTAACAGATCTTGAGATTCCGACGGCTAATTTTATGCTGTGCTACATCAAGGATGTTGCTGCATATCCGAAGGATACGAAAGTAACACATTCTAATGTACCGGATGATCTGATGGTTATCACAGATGTGTTCAAGGTAAACGGTTCAGTTAAGACAGTGAGTGAAAATGTAAGAACAGGCTTAAAGAAGGGAATCTTTGATGTCGCTTATCATAATGAATGGGATAAAAATGATAACAATGTAGAATTTAATAAAGACGTTACTTCTGTTGAACTCACCTTTACTGTAACAGGTATTACCGGTGAACCGGGAGCCATAAAATATGCTCCTCCAACCGAGGTACCGGCTACTCCAACCGTTGCAGCGGTTACAACCACAACAGATACCTCAGCTACGGATGCTACAGCGACAGATACAGCCGCTGCTTCAAATACGTCAGATGACGATAAATCAGGGAGCACCTTACCAATAGTTATCGGCATCGCTGCGGTGCTTGTTCTCGCTATTGTTCTGATTATTATTTTCAGAAAGAAAAAGTAGGCGCAAGATACTTAAGATATCTTTATGGTACTTATTTTTTTAATAAAATCATTATCTTTTATCGCATATTTTAGAGAGTGTTTGTTCTATTGCTTACATGGCTGTGGAACTGAGACTCTCTTTCTTTTGTATAATAAGTCTGCCTTTATTCGACGATATCTCTCCATAGCATACGGGTACAGAATGTGAGCCTTTGGAATATATTAATATGAGTTATTCTGATAAAACACGACAGAAAAGGAGAGCTGACCTTGCATTTAAATAAACACAGGAATATGATCATTCTTCTCATCGATATATTTATTTTAATTATGGCATGCACAGTGTTGTTTTATGTGTTTCCTCAAAACAGCGGAGCAGGAAGTAGTCATTTTATATTCTTAATACCACATTTACTATTACTTATTATTTGCGAAACGATACCCCAGTATCTATGCAGAAACTATAACAGATTATGGAGATATGCTGAAAGCATAGAATTCTTATTAATGTTGTTCAGCGGTTTTATCGGATATATTGTTTTTATCATACTGGATCATCTATTATTCGAACGGCAGCTTATGATATTATTTTCACTGACCGCCTGCTCAATTTACCAATTGGGAATGATAATACTACGACTATGTTATCGACATTATCAGAGTGTATTTAGTCATAAATATAAGAAAAGAATGAAAAGCAGAAAAGATATAATTACACTTGCAATTATTGGTGCAGGTGAGGCGGGAGTAAAGCTTTATGAAGTTTTATCCGGTAATCCGGATAGTAAGTATAACATCCTATTCTTTATTGATGACAGTGTTGATAAAATTGGTAAACGAATTCGTAATATACCCGTAAAAGGACCGATCTCAAAGCTTGATAAGATACTATCGGATTGTCCTGTCCATGAGATTATTATCACCATACCTAAAATTCCGGTCAGTATCCAGAAAGAAATTCTGGATACCTGTTTGAAACGAAAATGTAGGGTTCAGATTTTACCGAGTACTCTGGATTACCTGCAAAATGCCGGTGATAATGATCTTTGGAAGAATATCAGAGATATTAATATTGAAGAACTGCTCGGAAGAGATCCGATTGTACTGGATAATAAGGAAGTGGAAAGCTTTATTAGGCATAAGACGGTGATGGTGACCGGTGGTGGTGGCTCCATAGGTTCTGAGCTTTGCCGACAGATTGCGAAAGCAAATCCCAAAAAATTATTAATCGTTGATATCTATGAAAATAATGCCTATGATATCCAACAAGAATTAAAACAGCTTTATCAAGATAAATTAAATCTGAAGGTTGAAATAGCCTCCGTCAGTGATAAGGATAAGATATATCATTTAATAGAACAATACAGACCAAATATCGTGTTCCATGCAGCTGCACATAAGCATGTACCGTTAATGGAGGATTGCCCGGAGGAAGCCATCAAAAATAATATCCTTGGAACATATTATATGGTTCTTGCCTCAGAAAAATATAAGGTTGAAAAGTTTATCCTGATTTCTACAGATAAAGCGGTTAATCCAACCAGTATCATGGGCGCAAGTAAACGTTTCTGTGAGATGATTTTGCAAAGCAGACAAAAGTGTTCGACCGAATTTGCCGCTGTACGTTTTGGAAATGTTTTAGGTTCCAACGGTTCTGTCATTCCGTTATTCAAGAAGCAGATTGCCATGGGAGGACCTGTAACCATTACTGATAAGCGTATTGTACGTTATTTTATGACCATTTCCGAGGCAGTACAACTGGTACTTCAAGCAGGCGCAATGGCAAGCAGTTCCGAAATCTATGTTCTTGATATGGGTGAACCGGTTAAGATATTAGATCTTGCGGAAAACATGATCCGATTATCCGGATATGTTCCCTATAAGGATATACCGATTATTGAAGTAGGTCTGCGCCCCGGGGAAAAGCTATATGAAGAATTACTAATGAAAAGTGAAGAACTTGTCGCTACCACAAACCAGAAGATATTCATTGAGCGACAGAAACATATTTCCAGATTGGAAATTAATTTTAAAATTAAATCTCTTACGAGTGCTCTTAATTCCCATTCTCCGAAAAAGATGAAACAAATGTTGAAAAAAGCTGTTTCAACGTATATAGATCCAGAGGAAGTAAATACGCCGATACACCAATCATCACATGAGAATAACATAACAAAATGAAGGGTGCCCAAAACATTGGGCACCCTTCGCTTTTTTTAATCCCATACTATCTTCTGATCCAGAAAAACAGCCTTCGTATAAAACCGAATATAACACCTAAGATGATAGCAACCCACATACTGATAAGACCATAAATTATCGTAAAGTGTAGACAAGTAAATTCAATCAGAAGATCTGATACCGTAAATACATCTTTACAGAAATACAAGCCTGTCAACATGATTAAAAATGTTAAAAAATCTAAGATTAAAGCTACATAAATATTAATCTCCGTTCTTAACCGATAAGTAATGCTATAGGCCAATGCGCCGATCAGACCCGGAACTATGAGTATTAAAAAATACCGAAAGAATTCAAATGCAATCATATCTATATCTCCTTTATTTATTTATACATATAATAAAATATGCATGATACTCAAAAATTGTTACATATAATTCGACAAGAACAGCATACACTCAGCGCGTTTCCTCCCACCATCCAAAGGCAATCTTGACATTTACCTCCTGTGTAGGTATCTCATTCGATGGAGGAAACTCATTCCCGGAAGAAGCCATCTTAACCGAAGAAGGAGGAAGAAAGAACAGAAGAAAGGAACTGCCGGGAGGTACGATATACATTCCCTGAAAATCATGTTTCGTAAGTGTCAGATTAGGCTCAACTCTACGGACAAAGGTATAGGTTCCGCCAATAGGAGTTTCAATTACGTAACTTGAACTTTGAATAGAAACCTTGGGTCTGCAGGGCGGTTCCATAGCCTGATTTCCTGCTGCATAATGGTGGGATACCCTTGGTGTTCCAACAAGCCGGCTGCTCAGCCAGCCCTGAGCAGTGATAGGAACTATAGAATAGTTAGAAATTGTATATGCATTTAAAAACATATCGACATTTGAGCCCCTCGGATTTACCAAGCCTCCCCAAGCATAGTATAAACCGCCAAATTTAATGAGATCGGTCTGTCCGAGAAAGTATTCACCACGGTAAGAATGATATACGGAATTAGAAAGAACAATAACCTCCTTCGAAGTATGTTCGTTATGTATTCTGGAAGAATTCATATTAATAACCATGCCTTTCTCATAGCCTGTAAACATAGCCGCACTCGGCTAGAAACACAATATTAAAATATGCAGAATATAAGAATGAATTTCTAATGGAATTCATTTTTAGTTCCTAATGGCTCGCATGATTTTGCGAGACTATATTCATACTAATCCTCCATTCTGCCGCAAACCCGCGAATTTGGGCGACAGCACAAATTTGCCGTGTGGAAAATCTTGATTTTCCACACTAGCTCCCATGTGCCGCTTTCGGCGGCTCTCAAATCAGGGGTGTGAAATTGTTCTTCATTTCACACTAGCTCCTCCCCAATATAAAAGGACAATAGGAGCAGCTTTTCTCTTCCCACCAGGTTAATACAATCGTACCGGTAACCTTTTGTATTGAACTAGATTTTAGAAGGATTGAGATTGTTCCTCCCTGCCCGATAATGATGGAACCCTTATGAGAATCACTGACCAGCGTTGAATTCTGTGGTACTATGCGGTCAAAGATGTTGATTCCACGTCTCAGGGGTTCTTTAAACCCATCCGCGTATTTTACACAAACCTTTGGTTTTGGTGGTGGCTCTATAACCTGATTCGACGGTGTCACAGTGCTTGATATTTGTGAGTTCTTTGGCGGTCCGGCGTTCATCCATATTTGGGCTGTATAACTCTGTTCGGAAAAATTTGTAATTGTAAAAATATCGAAAAACAGATTAACTCCTGAATCTACCGGGTTAACAAGACCTCCCCAAGCACTGTAACCTTGACCAAATTCAAGTTCTCCCGTTTGTCCGATATAGTAATTTCCCACTCGTGCCTGATATCCGGGACTCGTAAGGTCAACTATTGTATGTGGAATGGTATTCTTGCACTCATGCATACGCATATTCATTCCTTACTAAGAATTAATATCTTAAATTGATAGCCTTATATGAATCATATGAAAGTCAACCGGATTTGTTCCTGATTTGCTCCGGATATATTCTGGATTCATTTGAAGCAAATTGGTTAATCTGTTTTCTTATGTAAATTACAAATTGTTATTTAATTTACATAATCTTAACGCCCTCCTCATTAACTTTGATACCATATTTATTAATAGATCACTATAATTAGTATCGTAATAAAGAATATCGTATTAAAAAGGAGTGACAATTATGGGAGCTGTTTTAGTTATATCGGCATTGATTGGACTGACATTACTAATCTATCTATTTTATGTATTATTTCGAGGTGAAGATTTATGAGCAAAGTGATTCTACAAGATCTGTTTTATATTATTCTATTAATCGTATTATCCATACCACTTGGTATTTATATAAATCAAGTAATGATGGGACAGAAAGTATTCCTTACTCGCATGCTAAAGCCAGTTGAAGGAGCTATTTATCGGCTAATGGGAGTGCGGGATGATGAGGAAATGGCACCTAAAAAATATGCATTTTCCGTAATTGTCTTTAGTTTACTTGGATTTGTTTTTGTATTTGCCATCCTAATCCTTCAAAATGTATTACCCTTCAACCCGGAGCATAGGAGCAGCATAAGCTGGGATCTTGCCTTCAATACTGCGATAAGCTTTGTGACCAATACAAACTGGCAGGCATATTCCGGTGAGACAACGCTGTCCTATTTATCACAGAGTATTGCACTTACCGTACAGAACTTTCTATCTGCAGCAATCGGAATAGCAGTATTATATGCATTAATCAGAGGTTTTGTGGGTAAGCAGCAGAGTACACTGGGTAACTTCTGGAAGGACATAACGCGGATTATCCTGTATGTATTAATACCCTTATCCATAATCCTTGCAGTTATTCTGGTATCTCAGGGAGTGGTTCAATCCCTAAGCTCTTATAAAGAGGTGACTATGCTGAGTGACGGCACCGTACAGACCATTCCGCTGGGTCCGGCTGCCAGTCAGATTGCGATTAAACAGCTGGGAACGAACGGCGGAGGCTTTTTCGGAGCAAATTCGGCGTATCCCTTTGAAAACCCGACAGCATTATCAAACCTTTTGCAATTGTTATCCATCTTATTAATCCCTGCAGCACTTTGTGTTTCCTTTGGGAAAGCCGTTAAGGACAGTAAGCAGGGGCGATCGGTATACGCAGTCATGTTAATTATCTTCATTGTTTCCCTTGCAGCCGTTTCGGTAAGTGAAATGTATACTGCTCCGTCCTACACCGGAGTAGCAGTATCCGGTAATATAGAGGGCAAGGAAATCATCCACGGTATCGGAACCTCCTCCTTATGGGGGACAGCTACCACCGCAGCCTCTAATGGCTCTGTCAATTCCATGCACGATAGCTATACACCGCTTTCCGGGATGATATACCTGTTCCTGATGCAGATCGGTGAGGTAGTGTTCGGTGGTGTCGGAAGCGGACTATATGGCATGCTGGCTTTTGTAATGCTGACAGTTTTTATCGCAGGACTGATGGTCGGGCGAACACCGGAATACCTTGGTAAGAAAGTAGCACCCTATGACATGAAGATGGTCTGCCTGATTGTTCTGACTCCTCCGCTACTGACCTTGATTGGTACCGCAGCGGCGGTCCTTCATCCTTCTGTTACATCCTGGCTAACCAATTCCGGCGCACATGGCTTTTCTGAAATACTATATGCCTTTTCTTCCATGGGAAATAATAACGGAAGTGCCTTCGGAGGCTACAGTGCCAATAATATCTTTACGAATGTCCTTGGCGGCATCATCATGCTACTGGTTCGTTATATTCCAATCCTTGCGGTGATATTCCTTGCCGGTAATCTGGCAAAGAAGAAACAGGTAGCTGCCAGTGAAGGAACACTTTCCACCGTTAATGGAATGTTTATCGGATTGTTACTCGCTATCATACTGATCATTGGCGCACTCAGCTTTCTTCCGTCCTTAGCGCTCGGGCCGATATCAGATTATTTTACGACTATGAAATGAGAGGTGTATTGCTATGAATAATCATAATTCAAATATCTTTAAAGATGCAATTCGGCAGTCCTTTATGAAGCTTACTCCAAAGGTACAGATAAAAAATCCTGTCATGTTTGTAGTATATATCGCTGCAGCAATGACAACGGCTTTATTTCTGTTATCCTTTGCAGGTATAAGAGACGAAAATGCAGGATACACTCTGGCAATTGCCTTAATTTTGTGGTTTACCGTATTGTTTGCTAACTTTGCGGAAGCAATTGCCGAAGGACGGGGTCGTGCTCAAGCGAGTAGCCTAAGAAGCGCACGTAAGGATGTTAAAGCGAAGAAGTTGAAAGCTGTAAACAATGTGAAGGATTACACCGAGGTATTATCGAATGGCTTAAAAAAAGGAGATATCGTCTATGTGGTAGCCGGTGAACAGATACCCATGGACGGTGAAGTCATCGATGGCGCTGCCTCGGTAGACGAAAGCGCTATCACCGGAGAATCCGCACCTGTCATCCGCGAATCCGGCGGAGACAGAAGTGCCGTAACCGGAGGAACCACCTTGTTATCCGACTGGTTGATTATCAGGGTAACCGCGGAAGCCGGAGAAAGCTTTTTAGATAAGATGATTGCGATGGTTGAGGGTGCGGCGAGAAAAAAGACCCCGAATGAAATTGCCCTACAGATTTTACTGGTAACACTGACCATTATATTTCTTGTTGTGACTGCGACCTTACTGCCATTTACTGCTTTTTCAAGCAAACAGGCAGGTTCCGGCAGTGCCATATCCATAACTAATGTAATTGCCTTGCTGATTTGCCTTGCTCCCACAACAATCGGTGCGTTGCTATCCTCCATCGGTATTGCAGGAATGAGCAGATTAAATCAAGCAAATGTTCTGGCGATGAGCGGAAGAGCAATTGAAGCGGCAGGCGATGTGGATGTTCTGTTACTTGATAAGACAGGAACCATTACCCTAGGCAACCGACAGGCTACTGAATTTCTTCCGCTTGATGGCATAACCGAGCAGGAGCTTGCAGACGCAGCACAGCTGTCTTCTATAGCAGATGAGACACCTGAGGGAAGAAGTATCGTAATCCTCGCGAAGGAACGCTTCGGTATCCGCGGTAGGGATTTGTCAAGTCTTGATGCAACCTTTGTCGGCTTTACAGCAACTACCAGAATGAGCGGGGTAGATTTTCAGGGAAATGAAATCCGCAAAGGCGCAGCAGAGGCAGTGAAAGCTTATGTTATTGAAAAAGGCGGAGAGTATCCTAAGGAGTGCGACAAGCTTGTACAAAAAGTTGCCGGTGAAGGGGGAACCCCTCTTGTGGTTGCCCAAAATAATACGGTGATGGGAATCATCTATCTTAAGGATATAGTAAAGAACGGAGTAAAGGAACGTTTTGAGGATCTAAGGAAAATGGGTATCCGTACTATCATGATTACCGGGGATAATCCAATGACGGCTGCAGCCATCGCGGCGGAAGCCGGAGTGGATGATTTTCTTGCGGAGGCCACTCCGGAAGCGAAGCTTGCACTAATTCGCGAATACCAGTCCAAGGGACATCTGGTAGCGATGACCGGTGACGGTACGAACGATGCTCCGGCACTTGCCCAGGCAGATGTTGCAGTTGCCATGAACACAGGAACTCAGGCAGCCAAGGAGGCCGGTAACATGGTGGATCTTGACTCCAGTCCGACTAAGTTGATTGATATTGTTCGAATCGGAAAGCAGCTTCTTATGACCAGAGGAGCCCTGACCACCTTTAGTGTAGCAAATGATGTGGCGAAATATTTTGCCATCATCCCGGTATTGTTCTTTGGGATATATCCCGAGCTTGCCGTACTTAATTTCATGCATCTGACCAATACCAGAAGTGCTATACTATCCGCAATTATATATAATGCACTGATTATCATCGCATTGATTCCATTGGCTTTAAAGGGCGTAAAATATCACGAGATGTCTGCCGGAAAGCTGTTACAACGTAACATGCTGATTTACGGTCTTGGCGGAATCATAGCACCCTTTGCAGCAATTAAGCTAATCGATATTTTGCTGACCGTTACCGTCCTTGCATAATTTGACTGTTTATATTTAATCCTAAATATTTCCACTGATATGTGGTGAGAGGGAGTAGTCTGCGGCCCAAAGTTCGCAGGCTATGAGAAAGGCATGGTTATTAATATGAAAAATATATTTAAAAATCTAAGACCTGTAATTGTTAGCTTTCTTATTTTTACCTTATTATGCGGTATCATATATCCTGGTATCATTACAGGTATCGCACAGCTTGTATTTCCGAATCAGGCCAATGGAAGTATCATCAACATAACCCTTGCAGATGGTACAACCAAAGCCTATGGCTCCGAGTTGATTGCTCAGGAATTTACGCAATCAAAATACCTGATTGGAAGGCCGCTCGGAACATCCAACCTATCCCCTGTCAGTGCTGAGGAAAATGAATTGGTACAGCAACGGATCGATTGGTTCCACAACATTGATCCGAATAACACAAGTGATATTCCTTCTGATCTTGTGACAGCCTCAGCCAGCGGAGTTGATCCGAATATATCTCCTGAGGCCGCAGATTATCAGGTGGCACGCATTGCGAGAGAGCGTAATATCAGTAAAGAATCGGTCAGAACCATCATTAAGAAATATACAATAAAAAGCTTTTTGGGCTTTTTTGGTGAACCTGCGGTGAATGTACTGAAAGTGAATCTTTCTCTGGACAATTTAATCTAGCAGAAATCATGAAATGTAGGAAGGGGGCGAATAGATGAAAATCAAGGATGATTACAGACCTAATCCTGATTTGTTATTGGAAAGCCTTAAGTCAACTGGTTTCAGTGGCCAGGGACGGCTGAAAATATTCTTAGGCTATGCAGCCGGAGTGGGTAAGACCTATGCAATGTTAGATGAAGCAAGAGATCAATTGCACAATGGTGTCGATGTCGTTATAGGATATGTCGAACCTCATGCGCGCCCGGAAACCATGCAGTTACTGGAGGGACTGCCTATGATTCCTCCAAAGGTATATAACTATAAAAATATCCAGTTGAAGGAATTCGATCTTGATGCAGCCTTGGCAAGAAAACCGGAGTTAATCCTGGTGGATGAGCTTGCGCATGCCAACGCTGAGGGTGTCCGTAATAAGAAGCGTTATCAGGACATCGAAGAGCTACTGAATGCGGGCATCGATGTCTATTCAACGGTTAATGTTCAGCATATTGAAAGTTTGAACGATGTAGTACAGGATATCACGAAGATATCCGTTCGGGAGACTATTCCGGATTACATCTTTGACAATGCAAGTAAGATAAAGCTGATTGATATCGAACCGGAGGAGCTTCTTCTTCGACTTGATGAAGGGAAGATTTATTCACCGGAAAGAGCGAAGACTGCGATAAATCATTTCTTTACAAAAGAAAATCTTCGATTACTACGAGAAATAGCTATGCGGAAGGCAATGGAACGAATTAGCTTTGTCAATCAGAATGAGAATTCCATGACAACCAAGATGCCCGGGATGAAGATGATAGTCTGTGTTAGCTGTTCCCCAACCTCAGCAAAATGTATCCGTTGGGCTGCTAGAACCGCAGAAACTCAGCATACACCCTGGATTGCTGTATATGTCGAAAAAACAGAAAGTCATATTTTAAATGATCAGCAGCAGAAAGAGCTTCAAGCAAATCTGGAACTGGCAGAACGGTTGGGAGCTGAGGTTGTAACACTGAACGGAGATGATATCGCTACAGTGATATCGGAATATGCCAAGCTCACCGGAATTACAAATATTATCATTGGAAAAAGCAGAAACAAAAAATCGCTGTGGAATCTGTTTGAACTCGATCTCGAGGATAGATTGATTAGTCTTCTTCCAACCATCGAGATTCATATTATCCCTGGAACTTCAACCAAGAATTCATTTCATCTACGGAAGAAGAAGGTTCCAATATCAAAGAATATTTCCTTTTCCAAGACAGATATGTTAAAAACATTGCTGGTACTTACTGCGGCGACCTTGATATGCTTTATTTTACGGTATCTTAATATCAAAGATCAGAATATGATTATGATTTATATTCTGTCCGTTCTTATGGTATCAAGAATGACGACCGGTTATTTATACGGTATTATTGCGTCTGTGATTAGTGTTATGACTTTTAATTTTTTCTTTACCGAACCGTATTTTACCTTTAGTACCATACAACCGGGTTACCCCATCACCTTTCTTATTATGCTGATCGTAGCTTTTATTACATGTACATCAACGGTTCGAATAAAAACAGAAGCATGTTTTGCCGTTGAGCGGGAACACAGGACTGAGGTTTTATATGAAATTAATAAAAAGTTTCTCGCAACACGGGGTCTGGAGAACATAATTGCTCTTACAAATGGTTATATCTCAAAGCTATTTGAACGCTCTGTAATTATTTATACGAAGGATCCCGGAGGCGGCTCCATCGGAACCGTACTTGAGTATCCGGCAGACAAGGATACTAACTTCCTGATGTCAGAGGACGAAAGAGCAGTTGCTCACTGGGTATTTGTGAATCAAAAACGAGCAGGTGCCGGAACGGATACGTTGATGGGGTCCGGAGCCTTCTATATGCCTGTGATTTCACAAGGTAATGTTCTCGGAGTAATCGGTCTGTCCTGTAGCAAAAGTTTATTGACTCAATATCAGAGAGCCTTTTTGCGAAGACTTGCATCACAAGTTGCAATGGCATTAGAGCGACAGCTATTATCGGATGAACAGCGTCATATCATCATTGAAACAGAGAAGGAGAAAATGAGAAGTAATCTGCTGCGTGCCATATCTCATGATCTTCGAACCCCGCTTACATCCATTTTAGGAGCCAGTTCTACAATTCGTGACCAAGGAAATGCTATCGAAAAGTCAATACAGGATAAACTTTTATCGAACATTATTGAGGATTCCCAGTGGCTAATCCGAATGGTTGAGAATCTTCTGTCCGTAACACGAATTAACGAGGGCTCCACTACCGTGAAAAAGACTTTGGAGGCCGCGGAGGAAATCGTAGCCGAAGCGATAGACCGGATTAAGAAACGATTTCCTGACAGAAAAATAAGCGTAAAGGTTCCGGATAGCACACTTTTTGTT
This sequence comes from Lachnoclostridium sp. UBA1308, assembly GCA_002307215.1. Lineage (GTDB taxonomy): Bacteria > Bacillota > Clostridia > Lachnospirales > Lachnospiraceae > Mobilitalea. The sequence goes on along the minus strand of DBTU01000031.1, from coordinate 187,100 downwards.
CCGATGGATGGCACACTGATTGAACAGGTACTGATTAACCTGATTGAAAATGCCGTCAAACATTCCGCGGCGGATTCTATTGTCGAGGTTGATGTGAAGGAAAAAATAAATACAGCTATCTTTGAGGTGAAGGACCATGGCGAAGGCATCGATGAGCATGAGCTTCCATATATCTTTGACGGATATGTAAATAATGCGAAGCATAATTCAGACACCTCAAGAGGAATGGGGGTCGGTCTTTCAATCTGTATGTCAATCATAAAAGCTCATAATGGTAAAATGGAAGCATTTAATAAAAATGACGGTGGTGCCGTTTTTCAATTTACACTTCCCTTGGAAGGAGAGGATATTAGTAATGATAAATAAACCTTTAATATTAATCGTAGATGATGAGGAAAGTATTTGTAATTTTATCTCGGTTTTATTGATTACAAACGGTTTTCATGTTATTAAAGCAAAAAACGGAAAAGAAGCAATTGAATTGGCCTCCAATAAATGCCCGGATTTAATTTTATTAGACCTTGGACTTCCTGAGATAGACGGGATTGAAGTGCTTAAGACATTAAGGCTCTGGTCACAGATACCCATCATCGTAGTTTCTGCACGCGGTCATGAACGCGAGAAGGTGGAAGCATTAGATTGCGGGGCAGATGACTATATTACAAAACCCTTTGGAACCGATGAGCTACTTGCCAGAGTTCGGAACGCGCTTCGGCACAGTACGTCTGTCTCTCAGGTAGAATTAGAACAAACAGATAAATTTACTCTCGGGGATTTGGAGATCAATTATAAGAATAGAAACATTCAATTGGCCGGCCACTTGCTGCATTTTACACCAATAGAATACAGGATTATTGTTCTGCTGTCTCATTATGCGGGAAAAGTACTTACACATGAATATATCATAAAACAGATCTGGGGTCCTTATTCGGAGGAAATTCATGTCCTTCGAGTTAATATGGCCAATATCAGAAGAAAAATAGAATTAAATCCTGCTGAGCCCAAATATATCATTACAGAGGTAGGTGTTGGTTATCGTATGAAAGATGAGATCATATAAATCTCAAGACTGCAAGGCCGATTAGAAGTAAACCGCTTACCCGCTCAACCTCCCTCGAATAATAATATCAACCTAAGAAATCAACCTTTCGGTTGATTTCTTTTTGCGCTCTTCGGATTATTATGAATCTATAAACGAAAACGAGAAAGGAATTGTTATTATGAATGAAATTTTAGAGGTACATAGCTTGGAAAAAAGCTATGGAGAGAGCACAGTGGTGAATGAAATATCCTTTGACGTGAGAAAGGGTGAGATTCTTTGCCTACTAGGGCCGAACGGAGCCGGCAAAAGTACAACCATCAATATTCTATGTGGCATTTTAGGTTATCATAACGGTGAGATTATGTATAAGGGCCGTAACGTAAAGTCATGTTTGAATAAGTTCAAGCAACAGCTTGGAGTAGTTCCACAGGAGCTTGCCATCTATGAATATCTGAGTGCAGAGCAGAATGTACGCTTCTTTGCTTCCTTATACGGACTAAAGGGCGCGAAGTTAAAGGAACAGACGGATAAAGCACTTGAATTCGTAGGTTTACTGGAGCGAAAGAAGGATAAGGCTTCCACCTATTCCGGAGGAATGAAACGAAGACTGAATATCGCCTGTGCAATTGCTCATGAACCGGAGCTCTTAATTATGGATGAACCTACGGTTGGAATTGACCCACAGTCAAGAAATCATATTTTAACTTCTATTAAGGAATTAAGTAAGCATGGTATGACGATTCTTTATACGACACATTATATGGAAGAGGTTGAGGAAATTTCATCACGTATCTTAATTATGGACAGTGGGAGTATCATAGCAGAGGGAACAAAGGAGAGTCTGAAGGAGGATATTTCCGATGAACGTCAGTTTATTATTGAACTCGAAGAGGACGATAAGCTTGACCCTGATAGTTTTTATCAAGTAGAAGGAGTCAAGAAGGTTAAGAAAAAGGAAAATTCAATTATTATTACAACACTGAAAAACGTAGAGAACCTCGATAAGCTGATTGCAATCATCATTAACAGTAAAAGTAGAATGCTTAATATCTTTTGCCGAACTGCCAGCCTTGAAAATGTATTTCTAAAATTAACCGGAAAAAGTTTACGGGATTAGGAGGAGAACAAAGTGAGAAATTTATTAATTATCGCAAGAGAAGATTTTATGAATTTAATCAAAAATCCCATGTGGATCTTTTACGCAACTGTGTTTCCGATCTTGATGGTCGTAATACTTGGGTTTTTAACAAAAGACAATTATGGTAAAGAAATAGGTTCCTATGATTATTATGGGATTACACTTATTCTATATTCTCTTTTATCTTGCGGCATGACCTCCGCCAATGCTTTTATGGAAGAGAGAATCAAGAAACCGAATATGAGAATTATCTATGCTCCCGGTAGAGTAAGCTCTATTTTTTTCTCAAAGATAATCGCTACCTTTGTATTTTCCTCTATTATGCATCTATTTGACATGGTTCTTCTTTGTCTTGTCTTTTCCATTCATTTGGCAGCTATACCACAAATGATTTTACTGTTTAGTCTGGTAGAACTATTTTCCATAACACTTGGAATCATGTTATGTTGCATATTTAAGACAGAAGGTATGACAAATCAAATACTCAGTCTGGTAGTTTTTCTGATTAGTATATTTGGAGGGCTGCTTTTCTCTATGGACGGGTATGGCGAGGTCGTTCGAAAAATCTGTTCCTTATCACCTGCCAAATGGTTTTCTAATACAGCCTTTCAGATGATTTATGACAATAATTACAGTACCTTGCTGCCCACTGTAATATTACTCACCGTTACAATCGTGGTTATGATAATCATCAGCTTACTTACCTTCAGAAAAGAGGATTGCATATGTTAAGAATACTAAAAAATAACTGGAATCTTTTAATGAACCAAAAGAACTACCTTATTCTTTCTCTTATCATGACAATCTGTTCTGTCGGGGCCGCAATATTAATAACGAATAATGTAGAGATAAAAAGTAATATAGCAGTAGTAGCTGATGAGCAGTCGGAAAAAAACTTAAGTACGCCTTATTTTCATATCACCTTTTTGGATAAGGAACCTCCGATGTCAGAGCTTGTGCAAAACCGCTATGATGCAGTTGTTATTCCGGATGGTAATGGCGGTTTTCAAATCAAAACGATAAAGAGCGATGACTTAAAAAAAGAATTACAAAAGTTCTTGGATCAGCCGTCCGATTATGCCTTTACAAATAACGTTGCCAGAAAAATAGGCACCAATATACTTGGATATATGATGATGTTTCTTTTGATGCAGGGAGTTTTATACGCCAGATTTTTTGCGGAAGATAAAGAGAAACACAGGATTGAAAGAGTATCAATGTCTCCGATACCCTTTGTAATATATCTGTTTGGTCATGCACTATTTATGTGGTTATTGATTTTTGTGCCATCCTTTATGGTGGTCTGTGTTACGAAATTATTCGGAATATCGATCGGCTTTTCCATACCGGAATATATGCTGTTGATTGGTGTACTGGCTTTTCTGTCTGTAGCATATGCGTTATTCATAAATTCATTTTTCTGCGTTGTGGATACAGCTAATATGCTTGCTTCCTCCATCGTAGTACTGACTTCTATTTTAGCTGGGAGCTTCTATTCCTTTTCCAAGCAGGATAGCCTTTTTAATAAGTTTTTGCATATATTTCCACAGAAAGATTTCATGAATTTTTCGGATGCTTTTGAAAAGGGTAATATTACCTTCGGTATCAACCTTCAATTTTGCTATATTATAATGATTTCACTTCTTATGTTTACGATAGCTGTTGTAAAAACAAGGAGAAGTTATTTGTATAAGAGATAATTGATTTTCGACTTTTGACACTGGAATCATTAAGAAATAAATTCTAATATAACAAGAAATAAAACTTGTGAACTGAGCTTATTATGAGTAAACTAATAATAGAAAATTTATCATAACTTACTTTTAAAAGTTTGTTACCAATACAGCAAATGGATTGGAGGTGAAAATTGTGGAGAATCAAGCGTTACCCATATTAACCGTGAAATTCAAAATACCGGAGCCAAGGAAGAATTATGTGGTAAGAAAAGATCTGTTCCGAAAGCTAAAGGATATTGATAAAAAGAAACTTACCATTATCAAAGCCGGAGCAGGAAGCGGTAAGACCACACTGGTGTCCAGTTATATCAAGGAAAGTACTTTTCCTAATCTCAGGTGGATCTCGCTATCCGATAGCTTAAATCAGGTATTTATTTTCTGGAAATATATCCTGGAGGGTACAAAAGAGTATCTGGGAGAATCCGTTAATGACTTCAGTTCATTTTATGACGGTAATATACAAAAGGATGTTCTATGGCAGCTCTTAACCGTTTATATGAACCGAATGCTGCAAGAAAAGTCAATTATTTTGGTCCTTGACGATTTTCATGTGATTTCTGATCCATTTACCTTATCGACCATTGATTATTTTATTACTAATATGCCCTCCAATCTCCATCTGGTATTACTTACCCGCAACCTTCCAGAGCTTAATCTTGGGACAGTATCAATGGAAGATGAGTTACTTATGCTGGATGAACAGGAAATCCGCATGTCAGAGGAGGAAAGCAGAGAATTTTTAATCCATACTCTGAACACCGATATCGATGAAGATAAAATCAAGGCTATGATAAATAATTCGAACGGATGGGTGGGCGGACTTCAATTAATGGCGGTTGCTGCGAAAGAACAAAGCAAGAGCATCATTGCAAGTATAAATTCCTCCGGCCGGATTATCGGTGATTATATTACCAATGAGATATACCGGTATCTTTCCGAAAATGAAAGAGATTTTCTACTGAAGACTTCCATTATGAGCTATTTTAATCAAAGAATTTGCGAACATTATTTACCGCAATATGACTTTAACGAAATTATGAGCTCGATACTCAGTAAAAATTTATTTGTTATCAGTATTGATGAAGAAGCAAAAGTATATCGGTATCATTCCATTCTAAAGGATTATCTGAACGACTTGATTGATCAGAAAGTACCGCTTAAAATACAGTTACATATGCAAGCGGCCGACGTTTTCAATGAGGTAGGTGATTTTGAAGAAAGCCTATGCCAATTGTTTGCAGCAGAAGCCTACGAAGTTATCATGGATAAGCTGCTTTTAATGCCGCAGAATACACTGACCTTTAGTTATATGATGAAGGTTCCACTCGAGATAATTGTAAAAAATAGAGATTTCGCTTATCAGTGTTTCTTCTGCTATTATGCAAGCATGGATTCAGAGGCCTGTGAATGTATCTATAATATGATTATAAAACATATGAAGGATGATGATACTTTTTCAGCATTTCAACATATTGACATGTTTTTAAGGTTTTTCAATGTAGATTGGGATTTTAAAGATATAAAGGTTCTTGCCATTGAACAAATAGACAACCTTCCCCTTAACCCGGTTACTAAGGCATATCTATTGATCAAAGAATCTTATTTTCTGTTTCTGACTGATCAATATCAAGAAGCGCTGCATTACCTGGATAGAGCCTGGCTAATTTACGAAAAAACCGGTAATGATTATATCGGTGCCTTTGTTTTGTCAGAAAAAGCTCAAATATTAGAAGAGAACGGGGAACTTAAAAATGCACTATCGATTTATAAAAAGCTGGCTCGTTATCTTGAATATATTCCAACATTGAAAACCTCTTATTATATTGGAATTACAGGTGTATATATAAAGAAACTCGCTCTTGGCAAAGCAAGAGAGTCCTTAAAGCAGGCTGAGGAATCCATGACGGGATATGTATTAAATACAAAGAGTGCATATCTTACTAATCTGGCCGAATTATCTTATCTTAGCTATGATGTTGATACCGCTGAACATATTGTTGAAGAATTAAATAAGGAGGAACTTTATCAAAATATCTTTTTTTCCTCCCGACTGATGAGGTATTCGATTCACTGTGGTTTTCATAATGATTATAGAGAAAAATTCATAAAGGATTATGAGGATGAAGATGCCTTACTGAAAAGCATGGATATGGATCTCTTGTATATAAAGATAATTTATGATAACAAGGAAGAAGAAAAAGCATTACAGTTAATTGATTATCTTATAACGAAAGTCAGAAAACTTCAAAACAAATTAAAAATTGTTGATTTGGATCTCATGAAGACAAGATTCTTGCTTCCTACCGAGAATTCCGAAAGAGAAGTATTAAATACCTTTATCGAAGCGGTATCCTATGCCTACGAAAATGGAATTGCTCTTCCTTTCTGGTTTGAGAAGAAAACCGTCGAAACCGTAATGAAAAATTATCCGGGAGAATTACAAATAAGCTTATCACCGGAGGAAATAGGATTTGTATATGATATCATAAATGCTGATAAGGAAAACGGTTTGGAGTTCACTTCAGATCGTGAATATGATCTGACAGAGCGGGAGATGGAGGTTCTGGCAGAAATTAAGAACGGTTACAGCAACAAAAAGATTGCGGACCATTTATGCATTTCAGTCGCCACAGTCAAATCACATATCATTAATATTTACAATAAATTAGGCGTGAATAACAGGGTTGCCGCAGTTAATAAGATAAAGGATTATACGGAGGATTAATGAGATGTGGATATTATTCGCCTTTGGTTCGGCCTTATTTGCAGGTATTACAGCAATATTAGCTAAAATAGGAATAAAACATACCGATTCCAATATAGCAACCGCGATTCGTACCGTCATTATCCTTATATTCTCATGGCTGATGGTACTGATTGTCGGTTCCCAGGCAAACTTACCGGATATCAGTAGAAGAACGCTTTTATTTCTGATACTGTCAGGATTTGCTACCGGCGGTTCTTGGCTTTGTTATTTTAAGGCTCTTCAACTTGGTAATGTGAACAAAGTTACCCCGGTTGATAAATCCAGCACGATTCTGACCATGATTCTAGCCTTCCTTGTCTTAGGAGAGCGTCTTACTATGATAAAAGGGATATGTATCGTAGTAATAGGGGCCGGAACCTTTTTCATGATTTCAAAAAAGAAGATAGAAGAGCGTCAAGGTAGAGGGAATCTATGGTTGCTCTTTGCTGTCTTTTCTGCAGTATTTGCAAGTCTGACTTCAATACTCGGTAAGATTGGTATTGAAGGCGTGGAATCAAATCTTGGAACTGCAATCCGAACCATCGTAGTACTCATCATGGCTTGGATGCTTGTATTTGTGACACGAAAGCAAAAGGAACTCTTACAAATCGATAAGAAGAGCATGACCTTCATTTGTCTGTCCGGCATTACAACAGGCTTGTCATGGTTGTGCTATTATAAAGCCTTACAGGTCGGTCAAGCCAGTATTGTAGTCCCGATTGATAAGCTTAGTATTATTATAACAATCGCATTCTCGTATCTCTTTCTTAAGGAAAAGCTGACACGAAAGGCATTCCTTGGACTATGTCTGATTGTAATTGGGACGCTTGCTTTGCTAATATAAGCCTAAGTATTAAGTTATTATGCATATATTGTTAAATATTTACTTGTGTTGCAATGTGGGATGTTATACAATAATCCTCAATAAATAATAAAATTAAGAGGTGAAGTGTGAAAGATTTTTCAAGTCTTTCACTCGCAAAGTTTGCGCCTGCGTAACCAAAGTGTGCAAACACACTTAGCACAAACTTATATGCGCAAAGAGAATGCGCAGGAATGGGGTGAAAAATGAATCTGTTTGAAATTGTAAAAGCTATCATTTTAGGAATTGTAGAGGGTGTAACCGAATGGCTCCCCATCAGCAGTACAGGACATATGCTTTTGGTTGATGAATTTCTACCGCTCAACATGTCCGAAGCCTTTAAGGAGATGTTCATAGTCGTGATACAACTAGGAGCGATTATGTCGGTGGTTGTTCTTTATTGGAACAAATTATTTCCATTTTCATTGAAAAAGAAGCAATTTATCAAAAAAGATGTCATGATTATGTGGCTGAAAATTGTAGTTTCCTGTATCCCGGCTGCAATCGTTGGTCTCCTTTGGGATGAGCAGATTGACGATTTATTTTATCATTATCAGATCGTGGCAATCGCATTAATCGTATTTGGTATCCTCTTTATCGTGATAGAGAATAAAAATGCAGGGAAACGTTTTAAAATCAACTCAATTGCAGAGATTACCTATCAGACTGCTATCATCATAGGTCTCTTTCAATTAATCGCTGCCATCTTTCCCGGAGTTTCCCGTTCAGGTGCTACAATCATCGGAGCGATGTTAGTTGGAGTCGCCAGAAGTGTGGCAACAGAATTCACTTTCTTTTTAGCCATACCGGTTATGTTTGGTGCAAGTCTTCTGAAAATAGTAAAATTCGGCTTTGATTTTACATCCTTTGAACTGTTGATTCTGGTGGTAGGAATGTTTACCGCATTCATTGTTTCCAATATCATTATTCGATTCTTAACGAGTTTTGTGAAGACTCACAATTTCAAAATCTTCGGATGGTACAGAATTATCTTAGGCTGTGTTGTAATGATTTATTTTATAGGAAAAAGCTTTTTATAATATTAGGGAGGAATATCATGAGTAAGAAGATGGATGACGCAGAAAATCTCTTTCGTTCCGGCTTTAATTGTTCTCAATCTGTGTTAGGAGTCTTTGCAGATAATTATGGTTTACAGCAAAAAGACGCACTGAAGCTGGCTTGCGGCTTCGGTGGTGGAATGAGAAATGGTGAAATCTGTGGTGCAGTGTCAGGCACCGTCATGGTAATCGGTCTAAAGTATGGCCAATCTGTCAACGAGGATATCGTATCGAAAAATAATTGTTATGAAAAAACAGTTGAATTCACGAACCTCTTTAAGCAGGAACATCACAGTATAATTTGCAAGGATTTATTGTGTTGCGATATATCGACAGAAACGGGGATGGCGAGTGCAAAGGAACGCGGCTTATTCACGACAACCTGCGTTGATTTGATAAGATCAGCTGTACATATGCTAGAAACACTTGGATATTAAGAGATACATTATACCAATATATTAATGGTTAGATAGGGGTGTAAAAATCCCAATTTAATTATGTCTATCGTCAATTCGAACAATTTCGCTCATACCATAGGGTGGCCTGTTTATGTACAAATTGACGAAGCTAAAAATATATAGGGCTTTAGAAACCCTAACCATTTATTAGTATATAGATATATTTATTGTTCTTTATATACTTTTTAGCATCCTGATATATATATATTTATATTTTGAAATACTTGTAGAATCCATAAATTTAGGCTCTGTCACAGCATATTGTTGTTAATTAGAACATTCTTTTTATCACTCTTAGAATGAGTTATCATAGGCTCATGAACTTCCACAGAGCTGGTATTTGTTCTATCAATATTAAATGAAAGAAGGAAAATCAAAATGCAAACAGCTTTCATAATAATAATATCATTTCTGTTTGCAAGTATATTCATTTACATTATTTACAAGAATATTTCTAATAATTATTGTGCGTTATGTCCTAAATGTCATAAAGAGTTTAAAGCGTCACCGAAACAATTAATATTTACGGTCCATGTTTTCGATGATTTTAATCTGATATGCCCTTATTGTAATTTCCATGGAATGATACAACTTAAAAAGATTAAAAAAGAAAAGGAATAGTTTTTAAGCCGATTTTAATATGTTTTTAACTCAAAAATATCTCTTTCAATTGAGGTATTTTTTTATAAAGAAAATATTGATATACATCTATGCATGATGTACGGTATCCAACAGTGAATTCTTTTATAACACTATCTAAAAACATATGCTATAATTTACCTAAGTATAGCTTTTTGAGGGAGGGTGGACGTATGATAAAGGTCTTGTTTTTAGAAGATGAACCGACCATTATGGAGGTTTTGACTGAATATATGAAGTTGCAGCAATATGATGTGACTCAGGTGGAAGATGGAGAAGCTGCAATTCATTTACTGGAGGAGAATTCTTTCGATCTGGCAGTACTGGACATCATGGTTCCAAATAAGAGTGGGCTGGAAGTACTACAGTATATCAGAGAATTCAAGCCGGATATGGGAGCAATCATGCTGACAGCGATTAGTGATGAACAGACTCAGTTGAAGGCATTTAATCTCTATGCAGATGATTATGTGATTAAACCAGTTTCTCCTCTGATATTATTAAAACGAATGGAGACTATTTTACGTCGTTCGAAATACTTCGAAAAGAAATCGGATAAAATTGATGGATTATATCTAAATGAGGATGCTTACCAAGCATTTTATGATAATTCACCCTTGCAGTTAACGTTAAGTGAATTCCTACTTTTACAGACATTGAAAAAGGAATCGGGGAGAGCTTTTACGAGAGAACAGCTGATTCTACGAATATTCAATGAGGATTATATCGGTAATGACCGTATTATTGATGCTCATGTGAAAAATCTTCGCAAAAAACTACCACATAATTATATCAAGACTGTCATCGGCGTTGGTTATCAGTATAATCAGGCGCTTTCATAGAGATACTCGCAGCTTTATTTCATAGAGACAGTTCGTAGAGATAATCGCTGCTTTATTTCGTAGAGAAAGTTCGAAGAAGGGATTTGACAAAATGAATTTATCCAAAAAAACGCTACTGTACAGTTCAATCATTTCTATCATAATTGTATCTCTGATTGTGGGATATTTTATTCTGATGCTGCCTTCCCTTTATGTAGCTTATATGCAAGATAGAAATTATGACTCTATTGTAGAACTTCAAAAAGGATATATGAAAACCGGAAGTTACGAAAATCTGGATGTTAAAAACCCAACCGGTACCATAACTGTTGAAATTCCAACGTCCGGAAATACCATCTATGCCGTAAATAGTTTCATGAAAATTACAATAGACGTTAAGAGTGAAAAAATGCAGGATATGCTTGAGAAATTAAGATATTATGCCAATCATAAGGATGAGCTAAAGGATATCAGTGAAGATGATTTTGATATAGCTGAATTAAAGGATGAATTATTGAAAAACAATGAACTTTCAGCCGATTATCCTTTGAAATTTACCTTTGAACTTCATAAAAATGAAAATATGTTTGAGCAACTATCCTCAAAAACTCATTTGCTAACAGATGATCTGATGGTCTTTGAATCCAATGTAACAGATGGTCACAATTATTATACCAGCTATATTGCGGTAGGTTTGACGAAGCATACGATTGACATTTCCCTGCTGTCCATCATGACACCCAGAATTGATGAAATCAGACCGGTCGTCTTCCAAAGTCTGCCCTTGATTGTTGCAGTTGCGCTACTTCTGGTATTAGTGTCCTCCCAGGTGTTTTCAAGACTGATTATCCTTCCCATCATTAAGTTGGCAAATCATGCGGAATTTATGAAGGAGGCAAAGAATATTAAGCTGGAGGCCATTCCAATCAGTGGTCACGATGAAATTAGCAGTCTTGGGGAAAGCCTGAATGGACTCTATAAAAAGATTCAGGAAAACTATCAAGAGCTTGAGGTAAAAAACAACAATCTTGCCGAAGAGAATCAAAGACAGGAAGTATTTCTAAGAGCATCCTCTCATCAGCTAAAGACACCCATTACCGCAGCACTATTATTAGTACAGGGTATGATCGGTGAAGTAGGAAAGTACAAGGATGTTAAGGAATATCTTCCACAGGTAAAGCAACAATTACTTTCCATGCAAAAGATTGTTGAAGATATTCTATATCTGAACCATTGCTCCCGTAATCTAGAGATTGAACCCATTTCTCTTACGGAACTGACGCAGGAATGCCTTAGCTCTTATCAGGTACAGATAGAAGAGAAGGCCCTTACCATGAAAGCGGAAGGTCAAGCTGCGCCACAATTAATGACGGATCGAGAACTGTTGAGAAAAATAATTGATAATTTACTGTCCAATGCCATCTATTTTACCCCCGAGGGCGGGAGCATAACAATTACATATGAAGAGAAGCGCCTGTGCATCATTAATTATGGTGTTTCCATCGACGAAGAATTGCTTCCCCATGTATTTGACCCTTTTGTTACCAGCGTTAACAGGAACAAAGCTCATGGTTTGGGGCTTTATGTGGTTTCTTATTATGCGAAGTTTTTACACTGCCAGGTTAAGCTTCAAAATATAGATAACGGTGTTATGGCTGAGCTTATCTTCTTAGGAGACAGCTTCTCGGATACTAAATAATTATGGAAATAGAAGCCAGATAAACCTGTTTACATCTAAATCGCATGGAATCTTCATCCAAAATTCATATGCTTCGTCTATAATCGTAAATAAACAAAGCGTAATGCATGAAAGGATGAGAGATTTATTATGATTAGAATTAATAATGTTCAGGTAAAGTACGGGAATCAACTTGCCTTATCCATCAATGAACCGATTATCATGGAGGATGGTGACCGGATCGGTATTATCGGTTCAAACGGAGCCGGAAAATCAACGCTTGTAAAAACTATTCTTGGGTTGACAAATTATCAGGGGAGCATCGTCACTGATCTAAAACCGGAAGAAATTGCGGTTCATATGCAGCATAATCATTATGCTAATACCATGGCTGTGAAACATATCATGGAGACCATATTAAATACAAGTATTAAGAAAAACAAAATGTTGCAAGAGCTTATTACCTTCTTTGATTTTGAAGAATGCTTGAAGAAGAAGTATTCTTCCCTTTCCGGTGGACAGAAGCAAAGACTGACAATTATCCTTGTATTAATTCAGGATTCTCCTTTCGTATTCTTCGATGAAGTTACCTCCGGTCTGGATTTTGAGACAAGGCAGAGACTGATGACGAAACTGGGAGAGTGGTACCTTGATAAAAACACGACACTGTGTGTTGTATCTCATTATTATGAAGAATTAGAGCAATTGGTCAATAAAATATTAATACTCGAAGCTGGACAGGTCGTAGACTTTGGTAATAAAGATGAATTGTTCCGTAATTATTGTGGTAAAACCGTAATTACAATTGAAAACAACGAAAAAAATAAGGAATTAACAAAGAGTCTTTTAAAACTAAAGGCTCCTGCTCATTTGATTGCTCTTTCCTGCCAAAACAGTGATTTAGAAAAAGAGATTACCGGGTTGTTAATCAAGGAAGACATTAATTTCAAACGAAGTAATAACGATATCGAAATTATGTCCATCAATGCAAAGGCTCACTTTCATGAAAATAAGGCAGGAGGTAAGAATCATGCAGAAAAAACAGCTTAACTGGCGTTTGGTTCAGTATGAATTACGTAATATTGTCGGGAATATTTTTGTTATATTTTTTGGAGTATTCTTCCCGATCATGATGTCTGCTTTATTTTCAATCGTTATCAAAAATCAAGTTCCTGAGGAACAGTATTCAGGCGCTATTACATCAATTTTTATTACAATGATTTTAATCGTTCCGATGGCCGTTCTGTTAATAGGATATGCGGCCAATTACTCTCAGGAACTCGAAAAGGATATTCCGCTGAGGCTTAACCTTTTTGGATTTCGTGAAAGAACGATGTTGTTCGCAAAGATGATTGCTTATCTGATCTTTACGACAGGCGCATTTCTTCTTTATACGATATTTGATATTATCATGCTTGATATCCAAGTACCAAAATTAAGTTCAGCCCTATGTCTGATCGCCTCCTTATACGCATTGTCCGTAATTTTATTCATATTGGCTCATGGAATAGCAACAATATTTCGTAAATTCGGACCGACCTACGCTGTCTCAATGCTCCTTTATTTTGGTTTCATGATTCTGTGCGGTATGATGGGTGTTAGTGTTGATCAGCTTCCAAAGGCGCTTAAGGCAATCGCTAAGTTATTACCTATGTCCTATATGAGCGGTGATTTTGCGGGTTTCTGGCAGGGAGGCAAATATAATTTTGCACCGTTTTTACAGTCTATGTTATTTTTTGGAGCTGTTTCCCTAATTATTTTAATTCTAAGTATACGAAAAAATCAGCGTGTTATTAAATAGATATTCATTCGGTTACAATAACAAAAAGTATCAATGGATACGTAACTTCAGAGGATGGGTTAAGTAAATTAGCGTTTAAAATCTAATCATTTAATGAAAGGTAGACAACAGTTTTGGTGGAAATCCAATACAGGTTGTCTATCTTTTTCTGTCCAATGAATTTAGATAACTTTAACAATTATCTGACATTCTAAAAGAAAAAATATTATTACAAAATTAAAATTAATAGAATAAAAAAGTATTGACAGATTAAACCATATAAGATATGTTTATATAGACCGACCGTCGGTCTATAATCATAAATACATTTTATGATGAGTTATTGAACTAAATAAAGAGCAATTTTACACTTTTGAGTTTGTACCTGCGTAATCCTCGGTAAAATCCAATTTAAAAGGGGGGTTTGTTAATTAAGATGAGAATTGTAAAACAATATGATGAGAGAAAAAATGAAATTCTTGATATTGCCGAAAGGTTATTTCATACAAAAGGTTATAAAAAGTGTACTGTGAATGACATATTAAATGCTGTTTCCATCGCAAAAGGTACCTTTTATTATTATTTCAAGTCCAAAGAAGAAGTAATGGATGCGATTGTATTACGTTATACCGATATTGTGATAAGCAGGGTGGAAGAAATACTTCTAAAAGATGATATTGAACCCGAAGAAAAGCTGATGCGAATATTTTTAGCAATGAAAATAAATGATCAGCTAGACAGCGATATACTCGATGAAATGCATAATCCCGAGAATGCTTTATTACATCAGAAAACCTTAAATCAGGTAGTTACAGCTTTGGCACCTATGCTGGCAAAAATTATTGAAGAAGGTATAGAAAAGAAAGTCTGGAACTGTAGATACCCACTACAATATATGCAGATTTTTCTGGCAGCTTCCCTTACATTGACCGATGAAGGTATTTTTGAATTAGATATCGACTCGCAGAAGAAGGTTATGGCAGCCATAATTTCAATGCTTCATATGATGCTTGATTTTACCAATGGCACCACATTGGAAATATTTGAACAGCACATGGCAGCTATTGTTTATTAATGAAATTCTAATTCGAGCAACATGTTAATTATTTGGGTAAGAGCAGAATAGGAGTATAAATGAACTGGTTAATAATTAGAAATGATTTTAAGAGAAATAAAGTGATTAATCTGGCATTACTATTGTTTATGATGTTATCGTCAGGACTTGCAGTCTTGTCAGTGGTACTTGCAGTACAAACCTTCACGTCAATATCTGCATTGTATAAAACGGCACAACCGCCTCATTTTCTTCAGATGCATAAGGGAGAAATCAATCAGAAGGAAATTGATGAGTTTATGGCCGGTTATGCCGGTATCACTTACTGGCAGACCTGTGCAATGATTGATGTCTATGGTGAGGATCTTACTGTATTAAGTAATAAGGATACCTACAAGCTATCAGACTGTCGACTGGACATTGGTCTGGTGAAGCAGAATGAGAGCAAGGATTTATTATTAAACGCTAAGCATGAGATAGTAACTCTTCGTGAAGGCGAAATAGGAATTCCGGCACTTTTAAAAGAAAAGTATGGTATGAAAATCGGTGATCACATAATCCTAAATTGTAATAATATTACGAAGGAGTTCATAATTAAAGAATTCATTTTAGATTCCATGATGAATTCTACCATGTGTTCTTCTACTAGAATACTGCTAAGTGATCAAGATTTTCAGATACTTAATGGGCAGGTCGGGGAGAAGGAATATCTGATAGAAGCATATTTCAATAATTCTAAAGAGTCGGTACCTTTTCAAAATGCCTATGAAAAGGAAGGACTTCCCAAGAATGGGCCGGCTATAACATCTTCCATGATTTTTTTACTTAGTGCCATCACGGATATCCTTACTGTATTTGTTTTGCTTTTGGCGAGCATGCTCTTAATTATTGTTTCTTTTATCTGTGTCAAGTTTACAATCATGGCTGCTTTAGAAGAAGAGATTGGAGAGATCGGAACAATGAAGGCAATTGGACTTCCCTTTGCCGACATCAGGAGCCTATATCTTAATAAATACCGGGCCTTAGCGATTGTAGGTGTAATAGCAGGATATATTCTGGCATTAATGATAAACAAGTTATTTACAAATCACATTCGAGCTACGTTTGGTAATATGAGGATATCCTCTACGGCTGTAATATTATCCCTCGTTGTCAGTTTCCTGGTTTTTCTGTTTATCAATTCTTATTGTAAAAAAATATTAAAGAAAATCAAAAAAGTTACAGTTATTGATGCCTTGGTTAGTGGAAGTGGATTTTCAAAAAACAGACGCAATATCAAGGATGGGCTATATAAATGTAGGAAGCTCTCCGTCAACTGGCTGTTAGGAATTCGTGAGGTATTCTATCAGTTTACAAGCTGGATCATTGTATTTGCAGTTGCGTTAATAGCCGTGCTGCTGATTATGGTTCCCGCTAATTTAATGAATACCTTGGAAGCACCTGAATTCATTACATATATGGGCAGCTCTCTGGACGATATCATGATTCTAGTGGATGATGGAGAAAACCTCGAAACCGGATATTCGAATGTAAAGCAGAAACTCGAAAATGATGATGCTGTCCAAAATTATTATGAATATCGAAAGGTATGCGTCTGGACTACTGATGTAGAAGGCGAAATTATCAATCTTCATATAGACTGTGGAGATAATGCCGGAAACGACCTGCGATATCTGAGCGGAAAGGCTCCGAAAGAAAAAGATGAAATTGCTCTTTCCTTTCAAAATGCCAAGGAAATCGGTAAAAAAGTAGGTGACACTATTGTTCTGATTTTCGATGAAAATAAGAAGGATTTTATGATATCAGGAATCTATCAGGACGTAACCAGCGGAGGTTTTACAGCAAAAACTAAATATAATTTTTCGGGACTTACAGTAGAAGAATATTCATTTACCATTAATCTAAAAAGTAATGCCGATGTGGAGAAAAAATCAGATGAATGGTCTGCCTTACTAGGAGGCGGAGTAAATGTGGATCCAATGAAGGATTTCCTTGATCAGACTTTAGGCGGAGTTGTAAAGCAGCTTAAGAGTGTCGTTTTTATTACTTTAATGATTGGTGCCAGTCTTGTAATGCTAATTACAGTATTATTTTTGAAACTGCGACTGGCAAAGGATTTATCGGAAATTGCGGTACTGAAAGCGGTAGGATTTTCTCAACACGATATAAATAAGCAGTACCTTATAAAAATAGGGTGCATATCGATACTCGGTATTCTGGCTGGCACTTTCTTAACCGCTGTTTTAGGAGAAAAGTTTGTAAATGCTGCACTCAGTATGACAGGGCTTGGGATTAAGAAGGTTGAGCTTATCGCCAATCCTATGATCGAATATATCATGTGTCCATTGTTTTTGATAGCATTGATACTATTTGTCACCAGGGTTGTTCTGAAAACCATTAAGAATTACAATATAATTTCCATTATTAATGAATAAAGAACTCAGCGAGCTAGTTCTTGGATCAACAGTATTTGTAGCCAATAATCGGCATTGGAGGAATATAATGAAGACGATATTAGAGATAAAGAATATATGTAAAAGCTACGAAGATACACAGATTCTAAAGGATATTAATCTTAAGGTGAATGAGGGTGAATTTTTGGCCATCATGGGGCAGTCCGGTTCCGGGAAATCCACCTTGCTTTATGGAGTAAGCGGTATGGACCGACCCACTTCCGGCGATGTATTGTTTTGTGGTGAAGATATTTCCAAGCTGGATGATGATAAAATGAGTGATATGCGTTTAAAACACATGGGATTTATATTTCAAAACCCGTATTTACTAAAAAATCTATCAATCAGAGATAATATTATACTTCCGGGATTTAAGGCAGGTACGATGTCCAGAGAGCTGGTAAATCAGAATGCGGATACTTTAATGGAACGTACCGGTATTTCAGGTGTTGCGGATCATGATATAAAAAAGGTTTCAGGAGGACAGTTGCAGCGTGCGTCTATTTGTAGGGCTTTAATAAATCAACCGGATATTTTATTCGGAGATGAGCCTACCGGAGCATTAAATAGCAGTACCACGAATGAGGTAATGGATATCATCAATTCGGTCAATTCAGATGGCACAACCGTCATTATTGTTACCCATGATGCGAAAGTTGCTGCCAGAGCCGGTCGAGTGATATTCCTAATGGATGGGAATATTCATGATGAGCTTTCGCTCGGAAAATATAATAAAGATGACAAGAAAAAATCGCTCCGTGAAAAAAATATATACGAGTGGTTGGAAAATCAGGGTTTCTAAATGCGTTTATCAAAAGGACACGGTAAATCAATCGTGGCCTTTTTTTTGCTCAAAATATGTGTTTCATCACCTACTTATTTCCCTCCTCACAAGGAACCGTCTGTACTTTCAGTCACTCATCGGCTATGGAATTCATATAATAACTTATATTTGATAGCAATAACATACTGCAACATGGTAATACTATACCGGCAAGCCGTTTCACCGAATAATAATCATCAACGAAATATTATTTGATTTATAATCAGAATATTTTTTGGGGAGTCTGCATGAAGCATGTCAAATTCAAATATACATCAATATATAGCAGATATATAAAACGTGGCCTTGACCTAATATTTGCTGCTTTGCTATTTCTATTGTTATTGCCGATATTCATCCTAATTTCATCCGTTATATTAATCAGCTCCGGTTCACCCATCTTTTATAGAGCGCAGAGATGTGGGTATCACGGTAAGCCTTTTTGTATTTTTAAATTCCGTACAATGATTAAGGATGCCGATAAAACAGGTGGACAAACGACAGCCTTAAACGATAAAAGAATTACAAAAGCAGGTCATTTTTTAAGAAAAACAAAATTGGATGAAATACCACAGCTAATAAATATTATTAAGGGTGAAATGAGTTTTGTTGGTCCTAGACCCGAATTAATTAAATATATCATTGAATATAATGAAGAAGAAAGAATGATTCTTGAGGTTAAACCCGGAATTACAGATTACAGCTCGCTCGAATTCATCAATTTAGATCTCATGGTCGGAGAAAATAATGCAGATGAAGTGTATGAAAATATTATTTTACCATTAAAAAACAAGCTGCGCATGAAATATGTGGAAGTTATTTCCTTCCGTACCGACTGTAAACTGTTTCTTGACACTATTGTTAAAGTAATTCATATAACGATGAGATTTATCAATCATAAACATCACTGATGCCTTTTTTTATATCTTTCTACTCATGAAATACAAGAACTGTCCGTCGGCAGCATGGAGGCGACAATGGAATTTATTAAGCTTCTGCATTCTGATTTGATCGTATCACGTCTTTGCTTCGGAGGCTGCCCTATGGGTGGATATGGATGGGGCCTAGTCGAGGAAAGTGCGTTGATTCGGAGTGTCCAAGCTGCGCTTGATAACGAAGTTAATTTCTTTGATACGGCTGATATCTATGGTGTCGGTCAATCTGAATTGACCTTAGGAAAAGCGTTGAAGGAAAACAGAAGTAAAGCTGTGATTGCGACTAAGTTTGGTGTACGCATTGAAAATGGCAAAACCTTTTATGATAATAGCCCTGAGTGGATTATTCATGCCGTAGAAGAAAGCTTAAGACGACTGAATACCGATTATATCGATTTGTATCAGTTACATTACAGGGATAACCACACCGAATTCGAAACCATCATTGAAACTCTGGACCTCCTGAAATCAAAGGGTTATATCAGATACTTCGGACTGTCCAACCTAATCCTGAAAGATATTCCGGAAATACATAAATATGCTGATTGCTTTGTAAGCTTTCAGGATGAATACAGTCTGGCTTGTCGTAAAAACGAGAAGGATATCCTGGAGCTTTCCAATCAACTTAATCTAACACCGATTACTTGGGGGAGCTTGGGTCAGGGTATCCTAACCGGAAAATATGATATCAATGTAAGCTTTAGCAAAGAAGACAGGCGAAGCCGCCTCACCTATAGCAATTTTCATGGGGAGGGTCTCTTAAATAACCTAAAAATCGTTGAGGTAATGAAGCTGATTGCCAGTGAAAGTGGAAAACCGCTACCATCGATAGCAATCAGATTTATTCTTGACAACCTAAGTTCATCTGTTGTAATCGCAGGGGTTAAGAACGAAGAACAACTATTGACTAACATATCCGCAATGGACTGGAAGTTAACAAAGGAACAAATAAATACCTTGTTACAGATATCGGAGGTGACCTATGAACAGTGAACAACTTGCCTGGAAAATCAGACGTCATGCAGTGGAAATGTCCCATATTTCGAAAAGCTCACATATTGGCAGTGTTCTATCCGTAGCCGATATCATAGCTGTGTTGTATAACGATATTGCTCAGTTCGATCCAAAGAACCCACATTGTGATGCAAGGGACAGAATTATACTTAGTAAGGGGCATGCCGGCGCCGCAATCTATGCAGCACTTGCCGAAAAATCCTTCTTTGAAACGAGCGAACTTGCGACTCACTATGCTGATGGCAGTCGTTTATCCGGTCATGTATCCCATAAGGGGGTTCCCGGCATCGAATTTTCCACCGGCTCTTTGGGCCATGGCTTATCTGTAGCCACAGGTATGGCATATGCTGCTAAAGTTGATAATAAGCAGCACCATGTTTTTGTAATCTGTGGAGATGGTGAATGTGAAGAAGGCTCTGTCTGGGAGGCTGCCCTTGTAGCCTATCATAATAAGCTTGACCATCTCATAGCGGTTGTCGACAACAATAGAATGCAAAGCCTTGGCTTTTGTGATGATATTATTTCTCTTTCTCCGTTATCTGATAAGTGGAAAGCTTTCGGGTGGAACACAATTTGTATCAATGGGCACGATCATAATCAATTAAGAAAGGCCTTTCAAGCAGCACTCCAATGCAATGATGTACCTTCCGTCATCATAGCAGAAACAATAAAAGGAAAAGGCATCTCATTTATGGAAAATGATATCTTATGGCATTATCGTTTCCCGCATGATGGCGGGGAATACGAGAATGCCCTTCTGGAATTGCGAGCGCAGTTACCGGAAGGATTGAAAGGGCAATATCAGAAGGGGGTGCTAGAGTAGATGAGAGACGCGTTTGTAAGTACCTTGCTTGAAATTGCCGAGAAAGACAGTAATGTATATCTGATTACAGGGGATCTGGGGTTTGGTATCTTGAAACCGTTTTGGGAGAAGCTCCCCTCACAATTCTTAAATCTTGGAATAGCTGAACAGAACATGACCGGTTTTGCAGCCGGAATGGCCATGGAGGGAAAGATTGTCTTTTTATATTCCATCGGTAATTTCCCGACACTACGATGCATGGAACAAATCAGAAATGACTGTGCATATCATCAAGCTGATGTAAAGATTGTATCATCCGGTCAAGGTCTGGATTACGGAGCTCTCGGTATGAGTCATCATGCCACGGAAGATATCGCTATGATGCGAGCTCTTCCCGAATTAACAGTAATGGCACCTGCTGATATATCGGAAGTTAAATATATCACGAGGGCAATCTACAAACACAAGGGTACCTGTTATATGAGGCTTGGACGTAAATCAGACAGTCTTATTAACCATATAATCGATGATTTTCAAATCGGAAAAGCATATCAGATCAAAGCAGGAAAAGGCATAGCCATTTTCTCAACAGGAGCAATCTTAATGGATGTAATGGATGCTACGGAATTGCTTAATAATAATGGTATATATCCCGGAATTTATGCATTTCCGACCATCAAACCAATTGACAAAACCATGATAGAGGCATGTTGTGGACAGTATGACTTGATTGTTACAGTGGAAGAACATAACATTGCAGGAGGCTTTGGCAGTGCAATATGCGAGGTTGTCTCAGGGCTTTTGTCGTATAGACCCCGAATCCTTCGGATTGGAATAGAGGATCAGTATGTTAGTATTGTCGGATCTTGTGAATACCTGAAAGCATGCTGTAAAATTGATTCTGCCGGTATCTATCAAAGAATCATTAACTTCATGCAATAAGGAGCGGACTAAATTGAATATACTTATATTGTCTCAATGGTTTGATCCGGAACCGAATAATATGAAGTCACTGATTTTTGCGAAAGGTCTGGAGCAAAAAGGACATAAGGTTCAGGTACTGACCGGGATACCGAATTATCCGACGGGAAAACTTTATTCAGGGTATAAATTACGGATCTACCAAAGGGAAATCATGGAGCATATTCTTATTCATAGAGTACTTTTATATCCCAGTCATGATTCAAACTTTATCAGACGTTGTCTGAATTACTTAAGCTTTTCTTTTTTTGCTGCACTTGTTGGACCTTGGGTCATTCAGGGGAAAGTTGATGTCATCTATGTATATCATCCTCCGGTGACTGCTATGTTTCCTGCACTAATACTTCGGAAGTTAAAGAAGTCAAAGATCTTGCTTGATATCAATGATCTTTGGCCGGATTCTATTTATGCTTCCGGGATGCTGAAGAAAAACCGGACCTTGAAACTATTGCATACCTGTATGAATTTTGCTTATAGAAATGCAGACCAAATCAATGTTCTGTCTCCCGGTATCAAGCAGGTACTGATTCAAAGGGGAGTAAAGGAAGAAATAATCTCAACAATTCCTGTTTGGTGCAATGAGAGCCTGATTAACAGTAACAGAAATAACCGGTTTTTAGATCGGAATTCCTTACATAATCGTTTTATCGGAATATATGCAGGAGCGATGGGAAGGGCTCAGAATTTATCTATTATGCTGGATGCGGCATATGAATTAATGAATGCCCTTCCTGATTTTGTACTTGTTTTGATTGGTTGTGGGATTTGTCTGGAAGAGCTTAAGGAGCAAGCGGATAGGAAGCATCTATCCAACGTCCTTTTTGTTCCTGTGATTCCGCCAAGTGAACTAACCTCGTTCCTTAATACAGCAGATATTTTACTGATACATTTAAGTAATGACCTATTATTCGAGGTTGCTATACCTTCCAAAATCGCATATTATCTGGCTCTTGGTAAACCAATTGCTGCAGGGCTTAAGGGTTTGGCAGCCGAGATCATAGAAAAGTCTGGAGCGGGTATTCTTGTTACTCCTGATAACAGTCATAAATTAGCTGACGCTATAACCGTGCTTTATCACATGGATTCCAATGAGCTGGCTAAAATGGGAGAGCAGGGTAAAAGGTACTATCTTGAGCATATGTCAATGGATACCCAGATTACAAGATTATCTCAGTTAATGACCGATATGGTAGTAACAGTTCAGCCTAGTAAGTAGTGACAAGACCGGGAAATCAATTTTTCCCCCAGTCTGATCCATCTTATTGATTCTGAACTGTAACGAGCTTGAAAAGCTGTATTTTTTCAACATAATATGGCTTTTATACGGTACGATATAGCTACGCGAACATATAATACCTGTATAAGACTGTTTACGAAAAAATTGTTAAAGTAAATAATAACATAAATCAGTTAATATCGGGGGATGGATTCATGGAGCTTTCTTTACTTGATATCGTTAACTTATTAAAGCGGCGATTAAAATATATCTTGTTGAGTACCATTTTATTTTTAAGTATTTTTTATATATATAGCAAATTTTATATATCTCCAACCTACACATCTGCAGTTAAAATGTACGTTGATACAGATTATAGCACCACCGCAGCCGCCATCAATGATTTAGCCTATGCACAAAGGGTTGTTGTAACCTATATCAATATTTTGCGGACAAATAAATTCTTTCAAA
Source organism: Lachnoclostridium sp. UBA1308 (assembly GCA_002307215.1). GTDB lineage: Bacteria > Bacillota > Clostridia > Lachnospirales > Lachnospiraceae > Mobilitalea. The sequence goes on along the minus strand of DBTU01000031.1, from coordinate 163,393 downwards.
GTGTAAGTAAAGAATGCGGTCTTAATTACTCATCAGGCCAATTAAGCAGTATGACTACGATTCAAGTCGTAAATTCAACAGAAATATTTCAAATCAGTGTAACCACGAGTAGTGCGAAGGATTCCTATACGATTATTCAGGCAATTCAAAAGGTGGCACCTGAAGTTATTCAAAGCGTAAAACCAAATGCCGAAATCGGAATCGTAGACCCCGGAGTTTTACCCTACGGCCCCTCAGGACCTGATCGCAAAAGATACACTCTGGTTGGTGCCTTTCTTGGAATGGTATTGTCTGTAATAGCAATATTTCTTATAGAAATCATTAACGATAAGGTAAATAGTCAGAATGACCTGATGAAAAAATATGACGTCCCCGTACTTGGCTCAATTCCCAATTTTAGTTCAAGTAATTGGAAGAAATTTTTGATCTCAAATAATATACCTTTCATAAATAAATTTTTGCGGGTAAAGAAACCCGTAAATAAAACAAATACTAAATTTATTATCAACGAATCTTATAAATCCATAAGAGCCAATTTAAGGTTTGTCCTCAGAAAAGAGGGCTGTAAAAAAATTATTATGAACAGTCCGATACCGAATGACGGTAAGAGTACAACCAGCATAAATATGGCCATATCTCTAGCACAGACCGGTGCGCGCGTGTTACTACTTGATTGTGATTTACGAAGAGGAATTCTTCATCAATTCTTTAATTTGAAAAGAGTACCGGGAATAACGGACATTTTAACCGGAATAACTAATGATAAAGCTACTATTATAAATACCAGCATTGAGAATTTACATCTATTAACGATGGGGTCAGTCCCTCCAAATCCCAGTGAACTTCTCGGAAGTGTCCAAATGGAAGAATTAATCGATCGTCTTGATAAAATTTATGATTATGTCATAATAGATACTCCACCTGTCAATGCAGTATCGGATGTATTAAATCTGATTAAACTGGCTGACGGTGTCATACTTATAGTAAAAGAAGGTGTTACGTCATACACCAATATATCGGAAGCCATTAATAAATATAAGCTATCGGGAGCAAATATTTTGGGATTTATTATTAATGCTGTATCTATTGAAAGCACCAACAAATCAAAATATTATAAATATGTGAAAAAGGATTCTAAGAATGGTTGATCTTCATACTCATATACTACCCGGTATCGATGATGGAGCATGCTCAGTGGAGGAATCTGTACAGATGATAGAAGATTACTATCTTCATCATATCAATAAAGTCGTATGCACACCACATTTTGATCCATCAAAAGATACGATAGCAGATTTTGTCAAAAAGCGAGATACTGCAATGTCCCAGGTAAAGGATTGTAACATAACGTTGATCAGCGGTAGTGAAACCCAACTTCATGATTATTTGTTTTATTATTCTGATCTTAGTTCGTTATCAATCGGAGATACCGGATATATTCTTTTAGAATTACCCTATACAGCAAAATGGGATAAAAAAATCTTTGACAAAATTGAAAACTTAATGCGCATGTATAGTCTAATTCCTATCATTGCGCATATCGAACGATATAATGCAGCAAAAAAAGGAAATAGGAATTTGAAAAGGCTGATCGATTTGGGATGCTTGCTACAACTGAATGCAAGCTCCGTTATCGATGCAAAATTACGTCGCAGATCAATAAAACTTTTAAAGCGCGGATATATTGATGTACTTGCAAGTGATTGTCATAATAGGAAAAGTCGTCCTCCAAACTTATGGAAAGCCTATGAGATTATTCTATCAAAACTTGGAGACAGCTGTTATGAAAGGCTGGCAAAGAATTCCGATAATATCCTTGACGGAGTAAATCTACGAAATAAAGTATTGTTACAAACAGAGGGAGAGGCATGAACATCTTATTTCTTGGGCTTTTATATACTAAAGATGAAGAGAAAACCTTACTTTCTAAGAGCAGCTGTGGTTTACAGAGTGCAGCAAATACGTATCAATGGAATCTGATAAAAGGGCTTGATGAGATACCTGATTGCCACCTTCAGCTTCTTTCCACGCTTCCGGTGGGTACTTATCCCAGGTATTACAAGGACATAATAATTCCATCTAAAACCTGGTCTCATTTTGGTAAGGTCGAGGATAAGGAAATCGGATATATTAATCTCCCTGTTCTAAAGCAGATTATTAGGCTGTACCGATTCTATAAAGAGATTAATCTGTGGTGTACACAACATAAGAATGAAGAAGTCTGCATCCTATCTTATAGCTTATATCTTCCCTATTTGAAAGTACTTCATGCGATAAAATCCAAATTCAGAAAGTTAAATATTTGTCTGATCGTACCGGATTTGCCGAACCGGCATGGATTCATTCCCTCCGGCACAATCGTTAAAAGATTTGCATATAACTTTTGCGAAAAACTTCAATATAGATATATAAAAGCAGCAGATACGTTTGTACTACTGACCGGTAATATGGTTGCTCCTCTACATATTAAAGATCAACCATATGTCGTTATAGAGGGTATTTGCAACATACCTCCAATCAAAACTATATCCGGTATACTTGAACCCGGCATTCCTACACCAAGTATTCCTGCTTCTAGTGTTCCCGTAATTCCTGTTCCTTACATCACCTTTTTATATTCCGGTGCCCTACAATATGGCTTTGGGATTGATAACATGATCGCCGCCTTTCAAAGTATTCCGGGAAATAACTATAGGCTCTTTATCTGCGGAACCGGAGACTACAAAAGGGAAGTTGAGAAGGCTTCCATGGTGGATAATCGAATTACGTATTTCGGATATGTTTCAAAAGATAAAATTCTATCAATGCAACAAAAGGCAACTATTTTAATTAATCCCAGGCTAAATGTGGGGGATTATACGAAATATTCTTTTCCCTCAAAATTGATTGAATATATGGCGAGTGCCAGACCGATATTAAGTTTTAAGTTGGACGGTATACCACCCGAATATGATAATTATCTATACTATATGAAAGGTAATACGGTTGAGAGCATCGCATATTCAATGCTCAAGATTTCTTCAAAGCCACTCTCTGAGCTTGAAATACGTGGAAAAGACGCGCGCGAATTTGTAATGCAAAAAAAAAGCAGTATCGTTCAAGCCGGAAGACTTTTTGATATCCTCAAGACAACACATACACCTTCCATACTGCATATCAATATTACCTGTCAATTTGGGAGCACCGGAAGAATTGTGGAGACTCTTCATAATTATGTGATAAATCAAGGCTTTCAAAGTCATGTCGCATACTCCGCATATCGCTGTAATTTGAAAAACTCTTTCAAAATTGAAAGTAAAATAGAAAATTATCTTCGAAGAGCTCTAAATCGGTTCTTAGGCAGAAAATATATTCATTCGGTTCCCGGAACTTTGCGTCTGATTAAGAAAATAAAAAGGTTGCAACCGAATATCATACATCTTCATAATATTCAACAAAACAGCGTTCATTTTCCCTTACTGTTAAAATTTTTAAAGAAATATAATGTTCCCATTGTCTATACCTTAAATGACTGCTGGCCCTTTACCGGAGGTTGTTATCATTTCACACAGATTTCTTGTATTGGCTATCAATCAGGTTGTATGAAATGTCCGCTAAAAGCTGAAGAAAGGGATGTCTGTAATAAGCCGGCCGGTGTAATTTACGCGGAGAAGAGCTCCGCTTTGCATGCACTTGACAGTTTACAACTCATCTGTGTCTCCAATTGGCAGAAGTCATGTGCAGAGCAGTCCTTCATGAAGGATTTACCGCTTCATGTGATCTATAACGGAGTTGATACCGATATCTTTAAGCCTGTCATCAGCAATATACGAAAAGACCTTGGGATATCGGAAGATAAATTTGTAATACTTGGAGTTGCCAATTTCTGGACCAAACAAAAAGGAATTGATATCTTCTTAAAGCTGTCTCAAAGCTTGGCTCCCATTTATCGGATCATACTGGTTGGAGAATTAGCTGAAAATGTTCCCCAAAATATTATTACCGTTAATAGAACGGATGATCCTAAGGAACTTGTCAGATTATACAGTGCTGCGGATGTATACCTCAATGCGTCGAGAGAAGAAGCCTTTGGTCTTACCGCAGCAGAAGCAATGGCTTGCGGTACTCCTGTTATTGCATATCAATCAACCGCTTGCGGTGAAGTGGTCAGTCAGGAAACCGGAATCGTATTAGACAGTTTTAATATTGAAGATTTACTTCAAGCTATCGCAGAGGTTAGGTTGGATGGAAAAACGAAATACACGAAGAGTTGCCTAAACCGCGTCAGGGAACTGTTTTCCAAAGATGTCATGCTTAAGAACTATTTTGATATTTATAAAAGATTATTATAAGGCAGGTCAGTTCAATAAACCGGGATTAGAAGGGGTTGTAGTATCATGGATTATCAACGGGAGCAGGATAAATCAACAGTTCAAAATATATTTATAATATTTTTTTGTATGACACTTATTTCAAATCTTGTGATGTATATTGCTCAACCGTATCATATTGAATTGTTGAATGCTCTGGCAAGCAGATGCTTCATGCTGACCAACTTAGCTGCCTTTTTTGTTGTAATCCTAATTAACCTAAGGCGCTATAATGTCTACCAAACATATCAAATCCTGTTACTTACCCTAATCGCCTGTTTTTCCTTTGTATCCTACTTATTATCGGAAAATATAGGGCTTTATAATTATATCATTCATATATGGTGTTATTTGGCCTTTCCTTTTTATCTACTGTATCTTGATTATCTTAAGTCGGATAGAAGATTAATTCATTTTATTTTTATTATTAATTTTATTAATTCTCTTGTTTTTATCAATTTATCGTTCAGTAGCTTAAAATATGCCGGATATGAATCCTATTTAGGAACAAATAATGCAATTGTGACCTTGGGTTATTCTAATCCCAATCAAACTGCCATGTATTTAGTTATCACATTTATTACCCTTTGCTGTACCTTCTTTTTTTATAAAATCTTAGTTGTAAAAGTCACCATACTGGCGGACGGTATATATTTATTTCTCCTTTTACTAAAAACCCAATCAAGAATATGCATTGCTATCGGAATTTTACTGTTGTTAATAATTTTACTGAAAAGACATCCTAAGATTCCAAAATTAATTGTTGCCGGAGTACTATTATCACCCTCTATATTTCTAATCGGATACTCTATATACTATACCTTCGTGTCTCAACTAATAAGTAGTGGAAGCAGTAAGCTTTACGATAACAGAGGATTTTTATTTCTGGATACCTTATCTGCGATTAAAAATCATTTTCTATTTGGCTATTTAAGTTTATATCAATTACCAAATACTCACAATGGCATACTGAGTATTTATTCCTCACTGGGTATTATCAGTCTTTTACTATTCTATGTATATATGTTCCGGGCTTATTTTCATATTTCTTCGAGAGGCTTTACAAGCAAGTCTGCCTATATCGCCTTTTGGGGGCTATTGCTGGTATTTCTTCATGCTTGTGTTGAAAGTGCCTTCATCACCGCCGGATCTATTTATGCAGGAAGTATAAGTATGCTTATCTATTTATCAGCATCGGATCGGAGGTGACTCATGAAGCTTTCCTTTTATTCCAATTACTTATCGCATCATCAGTTATTCTTTTGCAATGAAATGTACCGCTTACTTGGAAATGATTATACCTTTATCTCAACAGAGGAGGCAGACTCCTTTCGCACACAAAACGGTTGGGAGCTGAATGAAAGCGTCCCCTATGAACTTAAGGCAATAAAAGATAAGGATTCAATTCAAAAAGCTTTGGAGCTGTCAATCGCCAGTGATGTTATCATGATTGGCTCAGCGCCCGAGAAATTCTTAAAGTTACGGCTAAGGAATAGGACAGACGGTATCACCTTTCGTTATAGTGAACGAATCTACAAGAAGAAGAGATGGCATTTTCTCTCACCGAGAGGAATTCTTCGTATTATGAATTATTACCGATATCATAAACGAAAGCTATATATGTTGTGTGCCAGTGCATATACCTCTGCTGATTTATTACTTCAAGGCACTTATCTTGGCAGATGCTATAAGTGGGGTTATTTCCCTGAGACAAAGCATTATGAAATACCCGAGCTGATTTCCAAAAAGGTGGGCCCAATTCCAAACCTATTATGGTGCGGACGATTTATTGATTGGAAACATCCGAAGGATGCACTTATACTTGCCTATAAGTTAAAGCATGATGGCATTATGTTTCACCTGGACATGATTGGAACCGGTCAACAAGAAGATGGATTAAGGACCATGATCAGGGATTATGATCTTGAATCCTATGTGAGTTTAACAGGCTCCATGTCTCCGCACCAGGTAAGGGCGTATATGGAGAATGCGAATATCTTTTTGATTACCAGCGATTTTGAGGAGGGCTGGGGGGCTGTTGTAAATGAAGCTATGAACAGCTGTTGTGCCGTCGTTGCCAGCCATGCGGCCGGAGCGGTTCCCTACTTGATTCAAGATGGAAGTAGCGGCTTAATCTATGAAAGCGGTAATATAGCCAGCTTGCATATTAAAGTACTGAAGCTCCTACAAGACAGACCTCTATGTGAAAGTCTGGGGCTAGCAGCATATCATACCATAATAAGTGAATGGAATGCTGAAACAGCTGCAGCTCGGTTGCTTCAGCTGATAGAGGATCTTGTGGAAAAGGGATACAGTGATAGATTTTCGAGCGGCCCCTGCAGTAAGGCTATAATTTTAAAAAACACCTGGTATAAAGAGAAAGGATTGAAGATATAGTTATATTAATAATAGGGTTATATTTCCTACTAAATAATCGACCTGATGGGAGGTGCCTGACAATCGCAATCTATGAACAAAAGTGTAATTGTTACGGCTGTGGTGCCTGTATGAATAGCTGCCCGGTAAATGCCATTACTATGAATCAAGACAAAGAAGGCTTCCGGTATCCTAAAGTAAATGCGTCCTTGTGTTTGGATTGCGATAAATGCAAAGCTGTATGTCCCTATTACAATGATTTCCGGAATCCTGTTTCATTCTCAAAGAAAATCTATGCGGTTAAGCATAGAAATGAAGACATCAGAAGGAATAGTACTTCCGGTGGTTTTTTTACAGCTATCTCTGATGAGGTACTTAAAAAGGGCGGTATTGTATATGGTGTAGTCCTTAGTGAAAATTTAAAAGTCTGTCATCAACGCGCCGAAACTGTTATGGAACGAGATAACATGCGAGGCTCAAAATATGTACAAAGTGAGCTAGGATATCTATATCAAAAAATACGAGAAGATTTATCCAAGCAAAGATTGGTTCTATTTACAGGGACGCCCTGTCAAAATGCAGGTCTAATAAGCTATCTTAATCAAATTGATACTGAGCACCTGATTCTATGTGATATTATATGCCACGGTGTAACCTGCAGTCTAATGTGGGAGGAATATAAAAGCTTCGTGAAAGCGAAGAAAGGTTATCATCTGATCAAACATGATTTTCGCTCAAAAATAAATGGTTGGCACAGCATGATCTCTCTTAATACATTTCGTAATGGCAAGAAGGATTCCAACAGTTGTCTATCACAAATACATATGAACCTTTTCTTAAATAATTTAATATTACGTCCCAGCTGTTACAAATGTAGGTATTCATCCTTTTCAAGGTGTTCCGACATTACAATGGGGGATTTTTGGGGTATCGAAAGGTCCATGCCAGAATTTGATGATAATCAGGGTATATCCCTAATTCTTATCAATACAATAAAAGGTGAAAAGTCCTTCAACGAAGTTCGTGATAGCCTAGAGATAATAGAAAGCAGCGAAGATAAGTGTATTCAGCGTAATCTGTACTTACCTACTGAGTCGCCGAAGGATCGGGAGTCCTTTTGGGCGGATTATTTGACATACGGATATCGGTATGTTGTAACAAAGTATACCGGTTACTGTGTATTACAGGAGCTTATTCATGCTTTCCATACCAAATCTGCGCATGTGGGATTATTAATGCCAATAAAGAAATTGCGAAAAAGAATGATGAGGAGAAATTGAGATGAAGACAGCGACTATAACATATCATGATGTATATAATTACGGAGCGGTTTTACAAGCCTTTGCTCTTCAGCAGATACAATTAAATATGTCGATTGATAATGTAATCATTGATTATTCTTATGAAAAGCGTAAATTTTGTTGGAGAATCAAAGGGTTCACGCTGAAGCTACTTCTAGTCAATTCACTACGTTTGTTGATTACGGTAATTACCCTTCCATCCATCATAAAGCAGTGTCGCAATTTTCAAAAATTTTCAAAAACGCGATTAAAATTGTCTGTAAAATATGTCAGCCTCAATGATCTTAAGAAAAATCCTCCGATTGCGGATCGATATATTGCCGGAAGTGATCAATTATGGAATGTGTCCCATCAATTTAATAAAGCCTTTTTCTTGGATTTTGGTTCCTCAAAGGTAAAGTTGGCTTCCTACGCAGTCAGTATGGGATCCTATGATGTGCCCATGATTTACCGACAACCAATGCAGGAATTATTAGCAAGATTTGATGCAATTTCTGTCAGAGAAGAGGAAGCAAAGGACTATATCGAGACAATACTGGATAAGACGAATTTTGTTAAGGTGAATATCGATCCGATATTCCTACTTTCCAGAGAAGAATGGGAGTACTTTGCACAGCCTTGGAAGGTTACCCACAAATACATTCTATGCTTTCCAATGGGCGACAGCATACTAATGAATAAAGCCTTAAAAAAGATAAAAAGTCTTACCGGCTATCGGACCGTCATGATAGCTACAGAGCTAATAATTAATATTAAGGCAGATCGTTTTATCAGAGATGCCTCGCCCGAACAATTTATTTATCTTCTTATGAATGCGGAATATGTCCTGACTTCTTCATTTCATGGAACTGCCTTTTGTACTATTTTTAACAAAATATTTTATTCCTTTGTTGGCGGTTCGGCACCTTCCAGGATTACGGGGCTTTTAACCAGGCTTGGTCTTGAAGACCGTATTTTCAAGGGATTAGAGGATATAAATACACAGGAAATTGATTTTACCGCCAGTAATGAAATCATTAACAAGGAAATTATATCTGCTAAGGAATATCTATATACGTTATTCAAGAAATGATTTGGAGTATAAAGTATGAATATTTTATTCGTAACGAATTATTACCCCAGTGTGAAGCACCCGCAATTTTGTATCTTTATCGAACAGCAGGCACAGGCATTAAAAAAGCTGGGGCATCAAATTGAGGTAATTGTTCCAAAATCCTCCTCTAAAAAGAAATTTGTAAAAAGAAGTTTATCCGGTATTACAGTCTACGACTGTAATTATTTTAGTTTGTATAAGGAAATATTTTGCTGTGCCATACTATACTTGAATATACGGTCCTTTGAAGAATATTTTGATTTCAGTCAATATGATGTTATTTCTGTTCATATGTTTCATGAATACACCTTGAGAATTTTCAACCATATCGCAAAAAAATACGGAAATAAGTTAATTTTACATTATCATGGTCTTTCCGTCCTTTATGATAATCCCATACCCCTACATGTTAATTTACTGCAACGACGCGGAGACCGGTCTTTGTTGCGGCTGGTGTCTAAAGCTGATGCAATTGTCGGGGTCAGTCAAAAGGTATGTGAAAGAATCAAGGAATATCTACCGAATATACAATTATTTACGGTTTATAATGGGGTAGATACCAATCTTTTTGTGCCCTCCGATAAAAAATCAAGTAACGCATTTACAATCATAAGTGTAGCAAGTCTAAAGAGAATCAAAGGAAATCATTACCTGATCGATGCTGTTAGTCTCTTGATTGAAAAGTATAAAAAAATGAATATCAAGCTTATTATCATTGGGAAGGGCCCGGAAAAAGCAGCACTATTATCTCAGGTGAAGAGACTTCATATGGAGCCTTACGTACATTTCAAGGGTCTAATTCTATATGAAGAAGTTGCACATGTTATGAGGCAATGTGATGTATTCGCCATGCCATCCTATTATGAAGCACTCGGCTGTGCCTATCTGGAGGCAATGGCATGTCGTCTGCCGGCAATCGGGTGTAAGTATCAGGGTATTGATGAGATCATAACAGACGGACAAAATGGGTTGTTGGTTGAGCCGCATAATGTGAGACAAATCTTTAGCAAATTAGATTATCTACTGCAGAATCCGCAAAGATCAAGTGAGATTGCAGCAGAGGGCTATCATACAGTAGTAGAAGGATATACTTGGCAGGATTCTGCCTTAAGATTATTGGAGGTTTATAGGATGATATTAATGGAGGGGTAGCCCTTATGAAGCTGATGTTTTTGTTATACGATTTCTACCCCAATTTTAGTGCCAATTCATTAATCATAAATCATCTGGCCAAAGCCTTCTCGGAAAATGGACATGAAGTCCATATCCTTCCGATGACGGCTTCTTCTGATTTTAAGTCAGAAGAGAAGTGGGAGCAGTTACAGATTCACCGGATAACAAAATGCTTTGATAAAAAACAGGTAGTTCAATTTATTCATGGATGTCATTTTGTAAATGCAGTAAAGTTGGCTGTCGCAATCCACATCGATAGCTATCAAAAGAAAGAGTACCAAAAGACCAGCTGGAGTTATTATTCGTATAAGCGTCTACGATCAATCATAAGAACATGTCAGATTGACATAATTATTAATGTTTGTTATCCCTTGGAGGCCTGCCTTCCTGTACTAAAATATATTACTCATTACAAGAAATCATTTCAATGGATTCTCTATATGTTGGATCCATTTGCAACAAATTATTATTATATGTCCAGGTATCCGATGGAAGATCTGCTGAATTTTCAATCGAAAATCTTTGAAAAAGCTGATAAAATCATCGTTACCTCACCGATTATGAATGAATTGAAGAGTCTTAATAAGGATACTGTACTTGACAAATTTCAGGTCTTAAACTTTCCAAAGATTATTAGACCGTATATTAGTCCTGCAGTAGATGATATCTGGTTGGACTTACATTACATAAACTGCATCTTCGTTGGTAAATTCAATAAGGAGACAAGAAATCCGCTATTCTTGTTCCGTATGTTTGAAGGACTTAACAACGAGAGAATCAGGCTTTATATTATCGGAGAAGAGCGAGAATCATGGAGTGAGTATCTGTCGCCGATGGACGACCATATTATATTCTATGGAACAAAATCAAGGGAAGCCGCAGTTAATGCACAGTTAAGGGCCAATATACTTGTGAATGTAGGTAACCGCATGAATAATCAGCTGCCAAGTAAACTACTTGAGTATATCAGTATGGGAAAACCTATTATCAATTTCTATCAACGGAAAGATTGCCCATCACTGGAATATATGGCACTTTATCCGGTATGCCTAAACATTTATCAAGAACCGCCCGATGATAACAGAATTCTTCGTAAGCTCCGCAATTTTATTATGCACAACCGACGGGTTAATATCAGCTATCGATATATTCGGAATAAATTCTATTATTGTACTCTGGATTATGTCAGCAGTGAATTCCTTAACCTTTTTGATGAACTAATGGAGTACCGCGGATAGGGCAGACAACAAAATTCATTTGTTGCATATCTTATCAGTGAGGCATGTAATAAGCATGATATGTTACAGTTCATCCCGGCAAGGATAGTGATAAGACCGGGAATGAAATTAATCATTTCTTCCCGGTCCGGATACATCTCTTGGAAGGCTGAACTGTAACATTGATTTAACCCGAGGTGAGTTTTAAGTTTGAACTTTAAAGATTTATTATATCGTATACTGAGTAGATTTCTACCGAATAAGTTTTGGAAGAAGCATATTTATCGCAGGAGATACCTTGAGCTTAGGAAAAGTCAGTTGGGTTCAATACTACATGCTAATGCTCGGTTAAAGGATATACATAGGGACGAACGTTGTTTTATCCTTGGGAACGGGCCCTCCCTATCTGAAATTGATTTATCGCAACTCAAGGATGAAATCACCTTTACTGTAAACGATCTTTTTTATAAAGCAGATTTTGATAAAATAGCCACCACCTATCATATTTTTGCCGATCCCCATTACTATAATAATTTAGAGTATGTACTTTCAAAGCTGCAAGGTTGTGCAAACCTCAAAGGTATTTTTATTGAAAGTAATGGTTATCAGAAAATGAAGCAACAAAATCTTAATCTCAAATACCCTATGTATGTATATTCAAATGGGATTGAAGTGGAGGATTTAGGCTTTCTGGAGATTGATCTGTGTAAGCAGCTTCCTTATTTTTGCACTGTGGTCCAAAGTGCCGTTGCGATTGCTGCATATATGGGTTTTAAGGAAATCTATCTGTTGGGCTGTGACTGCTCCGGCGTCCTTAATTATATTGATAGGCGACATGGAGAGAAGATGAAACATTATGCCTTTGATCTGCCTGAAGACGAAGGGAAAAAGCAGCAAGAAATTCAAATCACCAGTGAGCAGATGTTCTTTGAATGGTATCATATCTTTAAGAGTTACCGAATGCTTCGGCAACTCTTTGATAAAAAGGAAATTAAATTCATTAATTTAACCGAGAACAGTATCTTAGATTCGCTTGAGAAAGGAAACTTTTATCATGTCATCAAAGAAGAAGGATATCATTCCGAAAGATGACCGGACACTTGTCATTAAGCCAAAAACAGGATGGTTTGATATAGATTTCAGAGAGTTATGGCAATATAAGGACTTGATTCGTCTGTTTGTAAAACGAAGTTACTCCGCAATGTATAAACAAACAATTCTCGGACCCTTATGGTTTATCATAAGTCCGCTGTTAACTGTATTAATCTTTACCGTCGTATTTGGTAATATCGCAAAAATCCCAACTGACGGTATGCCACAGTTCCTGTTCTATATGGCAGGAAATACTCTTTGGACTTATTTTGCTTACTGTCTGAATACGACAGCGTCCACCTTTACCAGTAATGCCGTATTATTTGGAAAAGTATACTTTCCGCGGCTTACGATGCCTCTCTCCACAGTAATCTTTGGACTAGTCAGTTTGGGAATTCAATTAGCGATGTTCATAGGTTTCGTTCTGTATTACTGCGAAACCGGATCCGTGGTTCAGCCAAATATCTACATACTGATAACGCCCTTGTTGATTCTTCTGGTAGCCTTATTAGGTCTTGGTTTTGGCATAATATTCTCCTCCTTAACCACCAAGTACAGAGATCTGTCAATTCTGGTATCCTTCGGAATACAGCTGTGGATGTATGCCACACCAATCGTATATCCGATTTCCGGATTATCGGAGCAATATAGATCAATCATTATGCTCAATCCAATGTCCTCCATTATCGAGGCCTTTCGATATGCATTTCTTGGATCAGGTAGCCTACAGCTTCCCTACCTAATCTATAGCTCAGCTATAACCCTTCTAGTACTTACGCTTGGAATTATTATATTTAGCCGAGTAGAAAAGACCTTTATTGACACGGTATAAGGAGTATCCGATGATAGATAACAAGTTAATTGATCATTGCAGCCTTGTTGTTTCCAGCTGTGATAAATATGAAACTGTTTGGTATCCGTATTTTGAATTAATCAAAAAATACTGGAGGGATCATCCGAACGAGATTTATTTGATAACAGAGTCAAAAACATATACTCATAAAGGCTTAAATATAACTTGTATTAATACAAAAAGTAAAAGTACGTGGAGTGAGCGCCTTTTTAATTGTCTAACAAAAATAACTTCAAAGTATATCATATTTTCATTGGAGGATTTCTTCTTATTAGATAATGTAAAAAGCGATCAACTTGAAAAATGTTTTCATTGGATGGAAGATAATCCGGGAATAGCCGTATGCAGATTAGCGGTGTCTTGTAATAAAGATTTGAAACACACCTTGCAGTATGATGGTTACTGTATTGCAGGAAAAGATATCGGATATCGTCTTGATACTCAATTTGCCTTATGGAATAGGGAGGCATTGATCAACTTTTTAGATTTATCAGAAAGCCCTTGGGAATTTGAAGAATACGGAACAGTACGAATTAAAGATACCGATAAAATCTTTCTTTGGTTTTATACAGATGATGATTATAGCATATGCAATATGGTCTTTCCGTATCGTATCAACCAATTATATGGTTTTGGTATCGCATGGGGCAAATGGCTATGGAATAATAAGAAATGGTTTGTAGAGAACGGCATTAACAAGGTAAATTATAAAAAGCTCGGTGTTCTTAAAGAAAAACATGTAAAACGAAGAATAAAATACCTGTATAATCAAAATCCGGATACTCTTTGCAAGATTATCAAATATATTTATCGTTGTGTTGTATACACCGAAAAGGTGGCTCAGAATATCAGAATTCAAGGAATAATAATCGGTATAAAAGCAAGTCTGTCGGAATTTGCACAAGCCATGAAAAGAAAATATACCCATCGGTCAAATAAGTATTGACCACAGATTTATTGACTTATAATAATGGGTTTACCGTCAAGTCTGTCACAAAGAGAATCGTGTGACAGACTACTTTTTTTGTAAGAAAGCCGCATGTACAAGTACTTTGTAACATTCTGTCGAAATATGTCATATAATAAATCGTAACGTAAGTTTAGTTACATTAAATTAAAAATAATAGAGAGGTGTTTCTTATGAGTGATTATAAAAACGAGTCAATGAAAGGTCATAATCATTACAAAATAGGTGATACATCAGAAAACGTTCCTGCGAAAACATATAATGGAAAAGAGTATTCCTATTGTAAATCAGTAAGCAAGTCGTATCATTTACCATTTAATGTATCATATTTTATGCCATATATAGCACCATATGGCAAACAATCATGTATATCCTATAGTGACTCAGACAGTAAATCCTATAGTGATTCAAGTAGTAAATCCTACAGCGACTCAAGTAGTAAATCGCATAGTGATTCAAGTAGTAAATCCTACAGTAATTCAGTTAGTAAGTCCCACAGTGATTCAGATAGTAAATCCTACAGTGATTCAAGTAGTAAGTCCTACAGTGAATCAGCTAGTAAATCCGATCATGATCCCTGCCATAAACCACACCACAATTCATGTTGTAAACTATATCATCACTCAGGTTGTAAACCGTGCCACAAATCGTATTCGGAATCAACAAGTAAATCAGGCAGTATATCGGATAGTAACCCATATAGTAATTCCTATAGTGAATCTATCAGCAAATCTGCTAGTGTTTCAGGCAGCAAACCGGTGAGTGAATCATATAGTAAATCGGATAGCGAATCAGGCAGCAAATCGGTAAGTGTTTCAGCCAGCAAACCGGTGAGTGAATCAGCAAGTAGACCGGTAAGTGTTTCAGCCAGTAAACCGGTAAGTGTTTCAGCCAGTAAACCGGTAAGCGAATCAGATTTCAAGCAGATTAGTGGGTTTGATATCAAAGCATTTAGTGAAGGATTAGCAGACCAGATAACAGACTATATCACAAATCAGTATTTAAAATGATTTGTGATATAGCATCAGTAATCATATGGATATCTATTTTAAAGTTAATGAAAGAGTAAATGGCTATACGATCTTAAAAGTATTAGGAGAAGGGCGCTTTGGGATTGCATATTTAGCTATGAATGATAGAAATCAAAAATGCGTAGTGAAGCAATTAAAACGAGAAATGCTTGAAAAAAGCAGAGAAAAATTATTTTATGAGGAACAAATATTGCGACGTTTAAATAACCCAAGGTTTCCTAAATTTATATCAAAGTTTAAAGATGCATATAGAGAAGGCTATCTATTAGAATATATGGACGGTTATGTATTTGATGATTTAATTGGCAATAATCGATACCGTATGAGCAAAGATAAAATCTATATGATCTGTAGCCAGCTTTTAGATCTGGTTGAAATATTGCATAACAATAATATTGTCCACAGGGACATCAGGCTCCCTAATGTAATAATCAGAGAAAACAAAGAGCTGGCTCTGATAGATTTTGGTTTAGCCAGGTTTATTGATAATGAAAGATATACAAAGGAAACGGATTATTGGTATATCGGAGATTTCTTAATCTATTTATATTACTCGACCTATAAAAGTATTCGCTTATCGGAACGACCTTGGTATGAAGAACTTGATATGAATTATGAAGAGCGAAAATTTATAAAAAGACTTATGGGTATAGATGGTCGTTATCACAATATGGTAGATATCAGAGCACAATTTGAAAAAATAAAAAATATAAGGTAGATAAATAAACCATGTGAATTCAATATTCAACTATAACTTCACATGGTTTATCCCAAATTGTATAGCAGATTGTATTAAGGAGGTTTCTATCATGTCAAAAGTAATCGAACTGCTAAATATATATCCGGAAAGCTTTAAAATAAATTCATATTCTATTGAACCATTTCGAATTATTGGCCTTATAGAAGTTAGCATAAAATATACTTATGGAAACGAAAGGGTTACATTGCCTTTTTATAGATCCTCCGGAACAAATAACGGTAAAATCAAAGGATTATGGTATCCCATCGTTGGAATTAAAATTAGGGATGGAAGATTCACTGAATTTACAGAATATCTTAATTTTGTCTTAACAAATACGACAAGAGTAAATGGAGCCAGTAGTGGCTGGTTAGCTAAATCATTGTTTTTTTCGCATCAAAAAGCAGATAGCACGAGAATCAGAGGGTTTTCCGGCGGAAGGCATTACGAATTTCTCTTAGAAGCAGGGAAAGCTTTGAGGGATTTATATGACCACGGCAATTATTACTATATGAGATCACTAAATGCCATTAATTTGAATCATATCGTTACCTCAAATGTAATATTTCAGGAGAACAGACATACACAAAGAGAAAACTTTGAGCGATTTATTGAGGATATCTTTCATGATTATGAAAAGTGATTCGAATGTCAAAAGTTGCTTTTAG
Source organism: Lachnoclostridium sp. UBA1308 (assembly GCA_002307215.1). GTDB lineage: Bacteria > Bacillota > Clostridia > Lachnospirales > Lachnospiraceae > Mobilitalea. The sequence goes on along the minus strand of DBTU01000031.1, from coordinate 146,534 downwards.
GATATGCCCTGTATATCGTTGTATCTATATTCATTTGATTACCTTTTTTTCGTAGGTATATTCTTATTTGAGCCTCATAACCTAGTGATAATGGCGCAGAAAGCAGGCGCCATTTCACTTGAGTCTCAAAACCTACCACCTTCATTCATATCAAGTCTATGAAAGAAACTTTATCAGTGACCTCGAGAACTGCTTCACTTTTTATTTACAAAAAAAAAATAAAATTTCTTCTTTGGGGGATGATAACATCATGTACAAATATTGAAGTTATCTTTTCTTTTATCTATTAGGAGGATTAAATACGCTTATGAAGAAAGCTCCTTTAAAAAACACATATTTTTTATATACCGTGACATTTCTACTATTATTACCAATCATATTTACTCCGTTTATCATAGAGGGCAAGACCTTTGTATGGAGATTGGATGGCATTAATCAGCATTATCCCTCTTTACTATATTATGGTAAATTACTTCGGGGGGTTCTATCGGGGAAAGGATTCCCGATGATTGATTTTACCGTAGGTATGGGATTTGATACCATCACCACTATGCAATATTATGTACTTGGAGATCCTATCAGTCTGCTTTCTGTTTTTATGACGAAGGAGAACTCGATTTTCTTTTATGGGTTTCTGATTATTCTAAGGTTTTATCTCGCTGGTATAAGCTTTATTGTATTAATGAAATACGCTAAAAAAGATGGTCTTGGTACAATTCTGGGCGCCTTGATTTATGTATTCTGCGGCTATTCTTTCTATGCTGGTGTAAGGCATCCTTTTTTTATGAACCCAATGATTTACTTACCTTTGATTATACTGGGTGTTGAAAAGGTGCTGAAAGGAAAAAGGCCTTATCTGATGATCGCTATGGTTTTCATAAGTGCAATTAGCAATTTTTACTTTTTCTATCCCATAACCATTATTACAGTGATTTATGTTTTCGTGCGAATTTTAACTTTATATCGTATGGATGATAAAAAAGCTTTTACAGGTTTTATGATGGGAATGAAAATCGGTGTATATTATCTGCTAGGTACTGCTTTAGCTTCCATTATTTTTATCCCTATTCTATATGCATTTTCACAAAATGGAAGACTGGATGTAAAGCCCGGATTGTTGTCAGGCTATTTTCATCATGCCTTATATTACTACTATAGCTTATTTCAGGGAATCTTTGCCCCGGGCATCTATCCCGGTTCATGGACAATACTATCTTTTTCGGCTGTGAGTATTGTAAGTATAGCCATTATTTTCTGTAATAAAAGATACCGTCAACTTCAGATCGTATATCTGTTAACATTTTTAGGGCTATTTGTTCCTGCTTTCGGATATTTTATGAACGGATTTTCTTATGATTCAAATCGTTGGTGTTTCTTAGTCAGTTTGTTAGTAGCAATTTCATTTACCTTCACTTATGATAGAATATATAGCTTAGAAAAAAAAGAGAAAATCACATTATTTCTGGTAATTGTATCCTATGGGATTGTTGCGTATATATTTAATACAAAACAAATTGTAAAAGATACCTTCGTTGTGTTACTTATCATTATTATAATGATATTCCTACTTCAGATGAAATGGTTTAAGGAAAGAAAAAAGTTAGGAGGTGCTATTCTATATCTTTTTGTATTCTTTAGTTTGGGGTTTGATGGATATGGTTTTTACTCCAAACAATACGATTACTATACGGAGGAATTTCTAAGTAAAGAAGAAGTTAATCAATCGAGCAAGGGCTCATTAGTTTTAACAAAATCAATCAATGATGCGTCCTTTTACCGAATTGAAACCTATGGTGATAAGAATTCGAATGAGTCACTTAACTTAGGTTTTCATGATGTGTCAGGATATTTTAGCCTGATGGATGGTGATGTCACCTCATACCTAAAGGATATGGAATTATTAAGTCAGAATGCAGCGTGTCAGTTTCATAGTTTCGATTCGCGTACCATAATGGACTCCTTAGCCGGAGTAAAATACTTCATCACAAAGGCGAAAGAGTCCGTTCCCTATGGCTATAAACTCCTGAAGGCAATTGACTCCGGTTCTAATCAATATTATTTATATCAAAATACCTATTCCTTGCCACTTGGATATACCTATGAGAATTATATTCTTATAAATGACTATGTTAAGTTAAGTGCACTAGAAAAGCAGAATGCTATGCTAAACAGTGTTATCCTTGAGAACAACACTGAATATGCCAATGAAGCAAATCAAAATACAGCTTCCGGTATCGAAAAGCTTACCGTAAAGATAGAACCTGATGCAAACATTACGATGACTGAGAACATGATCAAGGTAAAAAAAGCAGGAGCTACCATTTCCCTTACCTTTGATTCAAGGCCAAATTCAGAGACCTATATCCGTCTTGGCAAGTTAAATATTAGTCTCAAAAAATCTGAAATGGCTAATATATATGTCAAGGGAGATTCAGGAGCACTTAAATCAGTCAATATAAGAAGCTCTTACAATAACGCTTATTTCGGAAAAGAAAATTACCTAATTAATCTCGGATATTCAGTTATCGAAAATAAGAAAGCCATAATAACATTTCCAAAGAAAATGAGCTTTCGTTATGACAGTATTGAGGTCTACAGTGTGGATATGAGCAATTACGCTGATCAGATCAATGCACTAAAGAAATCTGTCTTAACCAACATAATAATATCAGATGATAGTATCGAGGGGGATACGGAATTAGGCAAAAAAGGTGTTATGGTATTTAGTATCCCTTACAGCAAAGGCTGGAGTGCTTATGTGGATGGAACTAAGGAAGAGATGTTGAATGCAAATGTAATGTATCTGGCTTTACCGCTTGAAGCAGGGAATCATCATATTGTGCTTAAATATCGGACCCCTTATCTTATCACAGGATGCATCGTTTCATTCATTGCATTCATAATATTAATTGGTATCATCCTATATCATAGAAGGAAGCACTCCCTTGCGCCTACCTAATCCTTGATAAGATGTATACCACAGTAATTGATGAAAATGATTTTGCAATAAAACCAATGAATTGTCCCGGAGGAATGTTGGTATATAAATCTACGCCTCACTCCTATAAAGAGCTTCCCATTCGAATCGGAGAACTGGGTTTGGTACACCGAAATGAAAAATCAGGCACACTTCATGGATTAATGCGAGTTCGATGTTTTACACAGGATGATGCACATATTTTCATGATGGAGGAACAAATATCAAAAGAAATAAAAGGAGTGATTCGTCTAATTGATGAGGTCTATCGCAAATTTGGCTTTCAGTATCATGTCGAATTATCAACTCGTCCTGAAAACAGTATTGGCAGTGATGAGGACTGGAATACTGCGATTTATGGACTAAGACAGGCACTTGATGAATCAAAGATGGATTATGTCATAAATGAAGGCGATGGAGCATTTTATGGTCCTAAAATTGATTTTCATCTGGAGGATTCGATTGGAAGGACATGGCAATGCGGTACGATTCAGCTTGATTTTCAGCTTCCTATGCGTTTTCAGGCAGAATATAATGGCTCGGACGGAGAGAAGCACCGACCGATTATGATTCATAGGGTAGTATTTGGTTCCATAGAACGTTTTATTGGAATCTTAATCGAACATTATGCCGGAAAATTTTCATTTTGGCTTGCACCTGTGCAAATTAAAATATTGCCGTTATTAGATAAATTCACGGACTATGCCGAATCGATTATGAAAACGTTAAGACAAATGGGCTATCGTTGTGAATTGGATAAAAGAGATGAAAAAATAGGCTATAAAATCCGCGAGGCACAGCTTGATAAAGTCTCATATATGATAATTTTGGGTCAAAAAGAAATGGATAATGAAACCCTCTCAATCAGAGCTCTGGAACAAGGTGACTTGGGTGAAATGAAATTAGATGCATTCATTCATATGATACAGGACGATACTGTGGGCAAGTAATAAAGATTGTAGATATTAAGTGATTTGAACTGATCACGGAAATTTGAATACCAATCGGTACACTATCAGGTGAAATAACAAAGTGGTAAAGCTTAATACATATTGAGCTGTTACCACTTTGTTATTTTTGCTGCACTCTTGCAAATTATGTCTATTTATAGTATATTATGGTATATCAAATGAAGGAGCGTGACACAAGAATGGTGCATTCTTCAATTGCACATCTCTCAATGGATTAGTACTACCTACAAGTATAACTAACATTGGTTCCTATGCATTTCAAGGATGTACTACATTATCCACCGAACATTATGATTGGGGTGAAGATGCTCCTATCGCAAACGGAACAAAATATTTAAATTACTTTAACATTAAATACAACATTAAATTTTAATTTCTCGAAATAATTTGCTTTTGATAAATAATAAAAACCCATTCAAATCATATGAAATATATGAGGCGAATGGGTTTTTTGTTATTTATATTTTTTGAAAATGTTGGATATTTTAAGGAGAATATTGTGATATAATGTAAGTATGACAAAAACAGATTAACATATTATGAATTACTTGGAATGCTACGTTGAATATAAGCAAGAAAATTATACATAGAAATGGAGGAAAGCATGAGAATCTTTTCGGGATTAAAGTTTTTTCAAGAGAATAAGAAGAAATCAATTGTATTCTTAAGCGTGATAGTTTTAGCGGTATGTGTAGTTACTATTATTACGATACTAATTAACATGCTAATAGGTACTGTACAAGATTATAATGTAAGTCCATATCAATATTTTTCTACCGTTATTACGAATGATAGCAGTGAGATCAGCAACGATGTTGTCACTGAGGCTGAGCAGAATAAGTACATTGATAATGTATTGAGTATCAATTATGATGAGTCGTTGGTAAAACTGGTTGTAGGTGGTTATTCAAGAATTCCAATCTTTTTCCTGACTCCGGAGGATACCGATAAATTGTTAAAGCGTACAGCGGTAAAAATCAAAGAAGGCCGTTTACCGAAGGTGAATAGTCATGAAGTGGCTCTTGACTGGAGGCTGATGGCAAACAAAGGCCTCAAAGTTGGAGGTAAAATCGGAAGTCTTGTGGATAATGATGAAGTACTATATGGTGAATATACCATTGTTGGAAGTCTTGCAGGAAAAACGATGTTATCTGTAGGTTCTGATATATATTCTCAAAAAATCAGTTTAAAAGGCATGCTATTGTTACATTTGGAAAAGAATACGGAAAAGGCCGAAGATTATGTGGAATCCAATTTTGATGATTCTAAGTATCTTGTAACCTCGTATGAAAGTCAGCAAAAATTTGTTGATGACAGTTTTAATTCTTTAAAAAGTGTATTGGTTGCTATTATCACAGCTGTTGCAATCATTCTATCCATTTCAGTTGGTGCTTTCATGTACATTATATATGTACAAAGATGTGATGAATTTGGAATCATGATTGCGATTGGTTATAGTCGTAAATTTGTTAGAAATTTGATCTTAAAGGAAGTAACTTTATTGAATACGTTCAGTTGGTTTATTGGAGTGGTATTATCTTTATTGATTGTATTGATATTGAACATTTTTATTTATATACCACAGGGCGTAAGTATGAATCCATTTAAAATTAATGTTTTAATCAATACACTAATTATTCCTGTGATTTCTGCTCTAATGAGTATAATTCCACTTATGAGATATTTAAAGAAAACAGATCCAATATCAGTGATAGAAAGGAGGTAGAATAGTGTTAGAGGGTAATAATCTATCATTAATATATAAAGATGGAGGAAATAACTACACTGTTTTTGAAGATGTAAATCTTCAGATTAATGAGGGAGAAAAAGTTATTTTAATGGGACCGTCAGGAAGTGGAAAAAGCTCATTGGTATATTTGCTATCAGGGCTACGATTACCCAGTAAGGGTAACGTCCTTTATAATGACATTGATCTTACCGGCTTGGTTGATAACAAAAGAGCAGAAATCAGAAAAAAGGAATTCGGTTTTATATTCCAGATGCATTTTCTGATTCACTATATGAACGTTCTGGAAAATGTAATTGTAGGTGTTAATGATAAGAATTTATCGAAAGATAAGCACAGAAAATCAGTGAAAGAATTATTGGATAATCTAGAAATCGGAGATTGTATTGATAAAAAAATATATGAACTATCCGGCGGGCAAAGACAAAGAGTGGCCATTGCCAGATCATTGATCAAGAAGCCCACAGTAATATTTGCTGATGAGCCAACTTCTGCATTAGATCATAAGAATGCGATAGATGTTTATAATATTATTAAAAATTACGATAAAAATCTGACACTGGTCATGGCAACTCATGATACCTCGATTTTACAAGGCGATGAGCGGATTGTTAATATCAATGATATTAAGCAGTTAAGGCAATAAAACAATATAAGCGGTAGAAGATTAGTATAATACAGTAAATTACTGATATATTATTATTTAGGATTAATGCGTTTTAATTTATTACTTATTGGAATAGGTGAATATAATATGAGAGCATATGAACGACTTATAAACTATACAAAATATGAAACCGGTTCGGTTAGCGATAACAGTAATTGTCCAAGCTCAATGGAACAATTGACGTTTGCAAAAGCCTTGGCAGAAGAAATGAAAAGTGTCGGCATACAAAATATAAGTGTCGATAAAAACGGATATGTCATTGGTACAATTGAAGCCAATATAGATGATTGGAAAGGAGCAGTCATCGGGTTCTTAGCACATATGGATGTAGTGCGTGATGTACCATTTACAAATATAAAAACTAAGATTATAGAAAAGTATGATGGAACTGATATCCTTCTAAATGATGATAAAAACATTTTCTTAAGTCTTAAGGATAATGATTCGCTCAAATCATATATCGGTTCGGATTTATTAGTAACAGATGGAACCAGCTTACTCGGTGCTGATGATAAAGCCGGGATCGCAGAGATACTTACTATGGCAGAGAAACTTTATCAGCATCCCGAAATAAAGCATGGTACGATCAAAATTGGCTTTACCCCGGACGAAGAAATCGGTAGAGGTGCTGACTTATTTGATGTAAAGTTATTTGGTGCGGATTATGCATACACAGTCGATGGTGAAACATTTGAAGAAGTTGAATATGAGACCTTTAATGCTGCATCGGCTAATGTCACAATTAGTGGAGTTAATATCCATCCTGGTACAGCAAAAGGGAAAATGAAAAATGCATTATGTATTGCCATGGAATTTAATGCAATGCTTCCGAAAAATGAAAGACCTGAGAATACAGATCATTATGAGGGCTTTTATCATTTGGATCAAATGGATGGAATTGTAGAAAAGACCAACTTACATTATCTGCTTCGTGATCATGACCTTAATAAGCTTGAAGAGAAAAAGACAACAGTGAAAGAAATAGCCTCAAACTTAAATGAGAAATACGGTGAGAATACAGTTCGAGTAGAGATAAAGGATAGTTATTATAATATGGCTGAGCAAATAAAACCTCATTGGCACCTAATTGAAACTGCTTATGAAGCCATCAAGGAACTGGGTGGTAACCCGATCAGTAATCCGGTACGTGGCGGAACAGATGGTTCAAGATTATCTTTTATGGGCTTACCCTGCCCCAACCTTGGAACCGGTAGCCACAATCATCACGGCAAAACAGAATATGCTTGCATCCAAGCGATGGATCAATGCGTTGAATTATTAATTAAGATTGCAGAAAAATACAGTAAAAACGCCCTTACTTAACCACAAATTTATGCAACAAGTGAAGTATACCTACGAATGCCGGTCATGGATTTGCTAACTTTTCGTAGGTGTACTTTTTATTACTTTTTATTGACTTAGTATTTATTTTGCTTGTCCTAATGCATCAGTAACAGCTGCTTTCCATCCGTCAGAACTTTGTGTTGCCCCGGATATTGCGTCAACATCGGGGGATTGCTTTTCGAGCATAGCCGCTGCTATATTATTCAAAACTATAATCTACAAAATTCCATTAACAAAAATTGAAATCAATTACTTACACGTTATTAATAATGTAATCTTCATAATATCTACATACTTTTTTATTATAATAGAATGGAGTGACTTATATAAAAAGATGTACTGTATTGGAGGTGATATCTTCATGGAGGATATTTCGATGTTATTAGCTTTTTCAGCAGGATTATTATCTTTTCTATCCCCATGTGTATTACCTATGATTCCGGCATATATCAGCTACCTAACCGGAAGCTCAATCAAAGAATTAAGAGTAGAAAAAACTAAGCCTTCAACAATTTATAAATCGATTGGCTTTGTCATTGGCTTCTCAATAGTTTTTATATTGCTAGGACTCTCGGTAACTTCACTTGGAAAAGTATTGTTTACACACAAGGAACTGTTTCGTAAAATAGGTGGGATTTTAATCATTCTGTTTGGTATTCACACCATGGGCATATTAAAAATTAGTTTCTTATATCGTGAAAAACGATTTATGAAAATAGATAAGTTTCATGGTGCATTTAGTTCTGTATTCCTCGGAATGGCTTTTGCTGCAGGTTGGACGCCGTGTATCGGTCCGATTTTATCCTCTATTTTGATTTATGCCACGAGCACAGATTCTATTGGAAAAGGAATGTTACTTCTTGCGATGTATTCACTTGGTATGGCAGTGCCTTTCCTTTTTACAGCTATAGCAATCGGTAAAATCAGTAAGCATTTGAATAAGATTACTAACTATTTGCCTATCATATCTATATTGAGCGGAACCTTACTTATCATAATGGGACTACTGGTTTACACAAACAAATTAGCAATGTTAAGTCAATACTTCAGTTTCATTAACGTATAACAAATGACGAGTTACGAATTATCTTGTTTTTAGTAAAGGAGATCAAATGAGAAAATATTTATTAATAATATTTGCAATATGTCTTCTGGCAGTAGCACTCTACACCGTTAATACATATAATTCGACAAAGGCAAGTGGCAATAATTCATCAAAAAATTCAAATAAAAGGACCGAAGGACAGAACATCTCATCGACACCCGGGACAACAGAAAATGATACAACTATTTCCCCTACATCCGGTGCTAAATTAAATGATACTGCTGCGTCCCCAACACCCGTTCCAGTAGAAAATAATACAGTCACATTGGAGAAAACGGAAGACTTTACCTTAGTAGATATCGATGGAAATGAAGTGTCCTTAAGTGATTTTATGGGCAAAAAGGTTTTTCTGAATTTCTGGGCAACGTGGTGTCCTCCCTGCAAAGCAGAAATGCCTGAGATTGAGAAAATATATCAAGAAACGAAAGATAGTGATTTAGTAATTCTGTCTGTTGAAATCGGAGAGTCAAATGATACGGTAAAGGAATTCCTTGCTGATAAGGACTACAACTTTAAGGTCCTCCTAGATCTGGATCAAAGTGTAGCGACAACATACGGAATATCAGCTATTCCTACCTCTTTCTTTATAGATGAAGAGGGTAATATCATTTCAAAACGTGTTGGTGGAATGAGTTATGATGAGATGAATGAATATATTGAGGCATTGGATAAATAATTGATAGGGAAAGTATGGAAATTTCTAGATATATCATGGCAATAAGGTGGTTATGGAGGCTTCTATAATTAAGAGCAAGTGAGGATGTTATGAAATGACCTGAAAAGGAGCATTTAGTCCATTGTCTAGTTTATCGGACTTGCTGTATAATATAATTATGTTAAATCTTATGATAAAAAAATGTTAGAATCAAGAAAATACATTGAGAAATGGCAATACCAGCCTTACAAAAAGACAACATTTAAAATATATTAGAACAGAGGGAAGATAATGAGCAGGATTAATGTAAAAACAGAAGAGAAACGCTTTGACACGGCATCGGATTTATACGGTATATTTTTTGAGGACATCAGCCACGCGGGAGACGGAGGCTTATATCCGGAGATTCTCAGAAACAGGTCGTTCGAGGATTCCCAGATCCCGGATGGCTGTACAACTCCGGATTCAGGAAAGACCTTTGTTTCTCCAACCGGATGGATTGACGAGTTCAACAACGGTGAGGGCATGACCGACTGGGTCACCAATGGAAAAATTAAAGCTACACCCGTCCCTGCCTGGTACTGCGATAACGCGGAGATGGAACTTGATGATACAGATACACTGAATGTTAATCGGAAGGTGTCGCTTAAGGTCAGCTTTCGTAAGAATGGAAGCATAAGGAATAACGGGTATGCCGGAGTTGTGCAGGAGGATGGAAGAAGTTATCATTTTTACATGTTTGCCAAAGCTTCGGAAAGGGTCACGCTCGAATTATCTGTTATACGCACAGAGTCAGTGGAAGGCGTGAATACAGCAGATGGTCCGGTTTGTGAGAAACAGGTACTTTCTAAAGCTCTGATTGAGGTTAATAACTCGGAATGGATCAGATATGACGCTGTTCTTACTCCTGTGGCAACGACAGGAACGGCTGAGTTTGTGATTGCTGCTCCTGATGGCGGTGATGTTGCTTTTGGTTTTATGTCGCTTATGCCTTCCGATACATTTATGAATCATGGCCTCAGAAAGGACCTAGTTATGAAGCTTCAGGAGATGAAGCCGGCGTTCCTAAGATTTCCGGGAGGGTGCATAGTAGAAGGCTTCACTATGGAGACTGCCATGTTATTTAGAAAAACGGTCGGACCAGTGTGGGAACGCCCAAGTCACTGGCTCCTGTGGCATTACCGCACGACCAACGGACTGGGGTTTCATGAGTATCTGCAACTCTGCGAGGACCTGAACCTTCAGGCTCTTTATGTGTGTAACTGCGGCATGACCTGTCAGGGTCGCGGACCGTATTACTTTAACGATAAGGAAATGGAGGATATCATACAGGATACACTTGATGCCCTGGAATATGCGATGGGACCTGCCGATTCCAAGTGGGGAGATCTGCGTGCACGTATGGGACATCCGGCTCCTTTTTCCATTAAATATCTGGAGATAGGCAATGAGAACAGCGGTTCTGAATATGAGAGCCGATATGAGCTGATTCGCAAGGCCGTCCTTAAGGAATACCCTGATATGCTCATCATCTCCAATGACCGCAGTGAGAGGACGAAGTGCGATATTGTTGATGACCATTATTACGACATGCCTGAGTTCTACGCTGAGAAGGTAGGCATATATGATAATTATGACCGTACAAAGCCTGATGTTTATGTCGGGGAGTTTGCTGTTAACCAGACATATGAGGGACAGCTTCGTGCAGCTGTCGCAGAGGCCATGTTCATGGTTGGGTTCGAGCGCAATCAGGATAAAGTGAAGATGTGCTCATATGCCCCGCTCTTTGAGCATGTTCATTTTTACTCGTGGTATCCAAATCTTCTGATCTATGACAATTACAGAAGCTATGGCATTCCAAGCTACTATGTGTTTAAGCTGTTCGGTAAGAACCGGGGGGAGAAGGTAATTGCTTCTGATGAGGAGGCGGGGAAGATTTATCGTGAGCTTCACGGGCTTCCGATGATTACCGGTGATTTCGGAGTTAAATATCGGAATGTAAGGCTTAATGGAATCGTAGCAGAACCATATAAGAATATCTTCGGCAAAGCTATTGATGCGGATGACTGCAAAATGGTGGTCGTGGACGAAGACACTGAGATGTCACGCAGAAAACCTCCATTTAAGGTATATTCGGCAGTGGCACTCGGGACCGATGCTGATGTTGATAAAAAAGAATATGAATTTGAAGCAGAACTCTATATGGAGAAAGGGCAGGATACCGGTGTTGGATTACTTTGCGCACCGAAGCCATTCAGCTTCTATGACCGTATGAACCCAAATCCGAGGGATCCGTGGATGCTGTTTAACCTTGAGCCGTTAAGGTGGATGTTCAGGGATGGTCAGGCTAGGCTTATGCGAGGTGCCTTCCGACTTGAGCCTGTCGCTGAGCCGGTCAATGTGAATGTGCGGTATGGAAAATTTAATAAGGTTCATTATGTATTAAGGGATACTGAGGTTGATTTATATCTGAACGATGAACTGATTCAGACAGTTGAACTTCCGAATTATCCTTCCATGTGCTCTGTGTGCACGGATTCCGATGATGAGGTTATCGTAAAAATTGTCAATTTCTTGGAAAATGAAGATGATGTTCAGATTACCCTGGACTGTGACGTGGAGTCAGAATACAGGGTGGAATATCTTACAGGAGAAGCTGATGCAGAGAACTCTCTCGCGGATCCGGAGCATGTACGTGACAGACAGGAGACCAGAATGGGCGCAGACAGAGAGTTTGTATTTAACGCGGCACCGTTATCTGTGAATGTACTGATTTTAAAGAAAAATCCTCTCTGATATTCTTAATGCAGCTAATATTGATTTGAAAGAGGATACACCAAAGCTCTGCAATGTATTGGTGACTTATCCGGTTTGATTGTTACAATTTGATTGTTAGTCAAGTGATTGCAAAGCAGTTGGAAAAGTAGCTAGGATCTCTACCTTCGAATAAAAGGAGGTAGAGATTATTGTATTATCTTGATAAAATTATATTTATACGGTATTTAATGATATTGTTTAATATATATGAATTTTCTTAACTATCAACATTTATTTCAAGAAAACTGAATAACATACTAAAACAAAGGAAAGTAGAGTTTTCTTAAATGATTGTCATGTGGATTATTTCTGAGCCTTGAACTATTCGTTAAACTTAGGTTTTGCGAATAGTTAGATGTATAATAATATCCCACTCTTAACGCTTATTGTATGTCAGCTATTTGTCTGCCCTCACGCATTCTTTTTTCTAAATCTTCGGAATTGCACACTAAAGCCAAGTAATGTATTTCAGTAAAAAATCTGCGATTGTATGTGTTGTCAAAATAATCTAACGCTCCAGCAATTGTCCACAATAATGGCTTTCCACCTTGCATTACATTTTTTGATAAAGATAATATCTGTTCTACCCAGTTCTTGTAATCTTCATCTGTATTATGGGGCATAATATTGAATAAAAAATCCGCGTCCAAAACGATGAAATCCGTATCACGCCGAATTAATTCCTGGGCTGTTGTGGTTTTCCCTACCCCACTGCATCCGGTTAAAATAAATAGCGGCATTGCTTTAAATTTCCATTGATGACCGCATTGCTGACATAAGAGATATTGCTTATCTTCTGTCACTTGTTTGTTCCATTCGTAATTTCCACATTTAGGGCATATTCCAATCATTAGCTTCCTCCATTTTGTATCCCAACATATAATTTTGATAATCTTCTTTAGTATTCAATACAATAACAGCTGGTGCTTGTGTTATATCTAGTTTACGTAGAGCTATATTTCTATGACGACCATCAAGAGGATGATATATTCCTTTTTGAAAATGAACAATAAGAGGTGGCATATCCCATCCGTTCTCTATTTTATTAATCATTTCATTAATTTCGTAATAGAACCATTCTTTATCACTATTCTCTGTTATATATTCAGGTACTTCTTCAGTTACATCCATATCGTTTAAATTAATCATAACCAAGCTTACATATTTGAAATTATTATCTTTAAGACCATTTGCCAATTCGATGTTTTTACCGTCACCACGTAAAAATAATTGTACCCAATCTTCAAGTCTACTCTGTTGTACATATTCTTTTGCACAAGAAAGAGTCCCAAATACCTTTTTCTTATATATCTCGAATTTTCTCTTACCAACGAGCTGTCTTTCAAGTCTTTGATAAATTTCAGTTTGAATTTTTTGTTTTTTGTCCATACAGACACAAATGATTGTTTCATTACCACACGCTGATGATAAGGCATTCATCATTTGATTGATACCTCCACTACCCTCATCCCATTCAACCATATTACCATAAGGGACATCTGTAATGATAATATCAGGGATAAATGGCAGGTCACACACCTCAAAAACATTCCGTTTGAATACAGAAGTTTTTATATCTCTGGTTAATCGTTGTTCTATTATATCAATGCTATGTAATGCTTCTGTGTGGGATACTTTCTTATATTTTTGGTATAAAGCTTCTAATTCATCTCTTCGTCTACTAATTCCAGCCTTTGTTAAAAGACCAAGATTATCGTCCGCTAATTTTAAACTCTCTGAATTTATATCGCTTCCATAAAGCGATGATATCGAATTACTCTTCAATAATCCTAGTATTGTTAGTAAATATCCTCCTCCACAACAACAGTCGTAAAGGGAAATATCCGTCTTTTTATTAGAATAATGCAAACATCTTTCATATATCTCCAAAGATAATCTTACCGGGAAGGTGGGTTCACCACCTACATGATATAATACTCTTCCACTAGCGAAATCCTCATAATTTTCATTTTTTGTATATTTATATTCCATTATTTTTTTCTCCATAATAAAGATATCTTTGCCTTGACGCCTCATAAAACATTACAGTTGCAGCGCATCCAACATTAAAGGAGGTGGCATAAAATGATTCTGCCATCGGAATGGTTGCTAAAATGTCAAAATCTTAAACTTTTGGTAAGTAGTATTTTTAGTCATAACTCTTTCTGTTTTCAATGTTCATTTACCTTTCGGATTATATTAGTGATCAGTAACGTCAAGTATACATACTTAACAAGAAGTTGCTAATTCAATTCTTTTTATAGACACACAGAAAAATTATGCCTCATATTACAATTGTGCAAATATTTTCTTATATCATCATGTGATAATTGTTACTATTCTATTTGAAGGTGAAATATTTAGTTGGTTTTGCTGATTCTGATGGTTCTATAGATGGATTAAAATATCATTTATGAAATGCAGAGCTGTCAATCTTAATAAATAAATATTCGAAATATTTAGAACACTCTTGAATAATGAAGAAATTAATTGTAATATTATGGTACCGTATTTTATTAAATAATAAGGAGGTTCGTATGGAAAAAGAAGAAGCCTGTAATAGTTATATGGATATAATCAATATATGGTATAATCGTATTGTTGTATCTCAAAAATGCCACTATTTAGCCTCAGCTCGATTCGAAAAATATAATTATTATTTAGGTATTCCAACAACAATACTATCAGTTGCTGTTGGAACAGTTATAATTGCAAGTTCTTCCAAACATATATACTCTATAATTGCATTTATTTTTGGCATAGGTGGTATTTTAGCTGGCATATTATCAAGTCTGCAAACATTTTTAAAATTTAATGAACGTTCTGAAAAGCATAAAATATATGGTGTAAAATATGGAATAATTGGTCGTAGATTAGAAATATTAGTTAATACCCCTGATATTACCTATCAAATAATTGACAATATTAAATTGGAATTAGATGCTTTAGCAAACGATGCTCCAAAATTACCGCTTGATATATTATCAAAAGTTAAAAAAACTACAAAAGATTACGAGAAAATATTTGGTCCAATTGTTGATAATATTTGATGATGAAATTTCCACAATAAATTATCTTTGATTAATTACATATTGTTGTTTACATCATTAAGATAGAAATATGCCAATATCCAATCACAATGAACATATATTTCCAGATTTATTTATTTCCATTGATGCCCACATTGCTGACATATAATATGTTTTTATTCTCTGATATTTGCTTATTCCTTTCATAATTACCACATTGAGGGCATATTCCAATCATGAGAGTTCCTCCTACAAAACAAGTATTAATCATGTAGCGCACATTCATCAATTCTGCGAACTACACTATTTGTATAGGCAGTAAAATATTTTAGCCAGGAACCATATGCAGTAGGATTAAAACTCTCAAAGTCTACTCCTAGAATCTTATATCCTTCTCCTTTTAATTTCATTATTGCATAATTCAACAAATTCTGATTGATGTTCCTTCCACGATATTCAGGAAGGCAGAAAGCCCCGCAAATATTACACATATTATTGACTTCGGTAACAAAATTTTCACCATCGCCGGTTACTTCTATAAATGCAATCAGTTTTTCATTATCTATAGCAACAAATAATCTGGAGTTGCGTTCCTCTGCACGAGCTAACCAACCTTCGAATTCCTCTGCTGAAGAATACATAAAGCATGGACTATTTCCTAAATGTTCCGCTAGCATTTGGCGCATTTTTCTTATTCTAATTACGTCTGTTTTATCAAGTTCTTCAAAATAAATTCCATCACATGGCTGACATTCAAATTCCACCATTGGCCTAATGGCATCTATACAACGAAGACCAAATCCGTATGTAAAAAATGCATTTATTGACTCCGATTCATGAGCATAGTGTCCAATGGCATGATATGTTACATTACTCTTTACCCATTTTTCTGCAGCTACTTGATACATTTTTTGATATATTAGTCTTCTATTTTCCTTTATAGCACCATGTGCATGAATGGGGGAAAATATCCCCTTGGCACTCGAGTTAAAAGCATTGTCCCATGGTTCATAACAACATAAAAATCCTATGAATCGGTCATCATCATATGCAGCAACTCCAAGTCCATTACTCGCAAAATACTCTAAATCAGGAAGAACATCTATGCAAGGTAGAATTGGTACCTGCTCTCGCTCTTCGTTATAATTCGCATCAGCAATTAGCTTTGCACTTTCCACATGATTCTTCTCAAAATCTACAATTATCATTTGAATTCTCCGTTCCAAGGTTTATGATCTCTCCTACCGCCATTTCCCAATACTTTTCCGGAATATCAGGCCATACGCAATCACCGGAATCTTTTTTGCATAATTCCATGGCTCTTGAATGAAATTTATCATGTGATATAAGCCCTTTACGTAGGATATACTCAGTAATCCGACTCCAGTATGGCGCATGTTCATTCAGCTTATCTTCATACATATCCTTGATTACTCTATCAACATCATAGCCCAGACTAATAAAATCCTCGGACCATATACCATCATTTCCATGTAATATCATAAATTGAGTGTTTCCTTCACTATAAAGAGGAATCCCAACGGATCCGGGATTTAAAACACATTTTTCATTATGAATAATCTTCTGCTGTACATGGGTGTGGCCGCATAATATAATCGGTGTACTCGTTCTGTTCATGATATCAATCGTTCTAACATCCTCCGGTAAGAGTTTTGCACGTACCTTATAAGGTGAACCGTGACAAATAGTGATTGCTTTCATTACTGTATGATTTGACCATCGGGGGATGCGTTGAACCGGAATAATTTTGACGGTCTGTGTCCTGAATCCTTTGTGTATTCATTTGTTTCAATTACCATGCCCGCGATTTTACGTCTAAAGTTAGCTTTTAATAATTCTGTGTCGAGAATAATTTCATATACTTGTTGTAATTCCGTTAATGTGAAGAGCTCCGACATTAGGTTAAAAGCGATATCCGTGTATTCAATCTTATTACGTAGTCGCTCTAAGCCATACATTATGATTTTTGCATGATCAAATGCGATTCCACTAGTTTTCTCAATCGTTCTTTCAATTCTTGTTATTTTTCCTTTGACCCGCTTTATTTCCTTGATATCTGCTGTTAAATTTTCTTTATCACCAATCAGGAAGAGCTTATAAAGACTCTGAATAACAGTTTCGTCCTCACTCACTATCTTTTCTTCCTCTAATAATTCGCAGGACACTGTAAACCATTTTGCATCCTCTGCATCATCAGCAGCTTTCACCTCCAGAACATTGCTGTCAACCAAAGATAAATATGAGGTGCTGATAATTCTTGTTCGTGGATCTCTACCGATATCGCCCCAGGTATAAAGCTGCTCCATATAAATATTATCAATATTGGTTTCTTCTTTTAATTCCCGATGAGCGGCTTCTTCCAAATT
The DNA here is from genome assembly GCA_002307215.1 of Lachnoclostridium sp. UBA1308. Lineage (GTDB taxonomy): Bacteria > Bacillota > Clostridia > Lachnospirales > Lachnospiraceae > Mobilitalea. The sequence goes on along the minus strand of DBTU01000031.1, from coordinate 128,835 downwards.
CTCATCTATATTCACAAACCCTCCGGGAAGAGCCCATTGCCCCAAAAATGGGTGGTCTCCTCTTTTCACCATTAATAGTCGAAGCTTTTTTTTGGGCAACTTCCTATAGTTTAGCTTTTCTTCATCCCTGACCGAGAATACAAGCATATCGACTGTAAAGGACGGTCTCTCATATTTACCTGCATCATAAACTTCCAGGAATTCCTCTTCAGTAAGTCCATTTTTATTTTTTATCTTGTTCTCATCCATTAGAGCTTCCCTTTCTGGGCTTCATGTTATTGTTTTAATGATGCCATCTTTTTTTTGCTATTACTTATTGAGGTTATTATCTTTTTGTTTTTATTATCTTCCTGTTTTTATTATCTTTTTGCTGTTATTATCCTTTTGATATTATCACTTTAATTTATTATGTAAATATTGTCAAGTATATTTATATTATTTTAATTAGATATAGTAACACATTTCAGCCTTCATAGAGATCTATCCGGACTGGGAAAAAAAATTTCCCAGTCTTCATATTATCCTTGCTAGGCTGAACTATGATAATTTTTTGAGACATATTCTCTAAAAATATCTTAATTTTTCAGAAAATGAGCAAATAATATTCCGAAAAACTCTTTCTATTATCATTTGACAAAATAATATATTGATATTGGTAAATTTAATGATGCTATCAGCATAAGATATAGTACAAAGATTAACAGGAGGTTAAAATATATGAGTGATTTAACAGCTACATCATGCTTTGGTGGGGATCATAAAAGTAGCGGCGACAGTGGCTGTAGTTCCATTTTCCTTATCCTTATATTACTTTGCTGCTGTGGTGGCGGCGGTAGCGGCGGTGGATTTTTAGGAGGTCTCTTCGGAGGTGGCGATTGCGGTAGTGATAATGGTGGAATGAGTGGTATTCTTCCCATTATCTTAATCCTTTGTTTATGTGGTGGTGGTGGTTCGTTCTTTTAATCATTGATACAAGTAAGAGCCGCTGAATAACGGAGTATTCAGCAGCTCTTACTACATCTTTTTATTAATTTATTAGCTCCAAAAGTTTATCACCTTTCACCTCATCCGCGCTCCAACCTATTAATGCGTAATGACCGTTTGAAAGAACATCAACCTTATTGATCCACTCGATTTCATTACTTGCTTTGGCTGATAATAAGGCATTTGTGGTTGCGGTTTTATATAGTGATGAATTGATTATCCACCACTTAGTCTTAATTTCTGCTCGTTTTAGATCATCTTCAAGTCTCATCGCTTCATATACAGGTGTCGTTTCTGCCAACGTGACTATGATTACTTCAGTATCCTTAGCATTACGCAGTCTCGGTAAAAGCTTACGTACTGATTCCGGAATATCTCCTTTTGAGCGTTTCATCTCCTGATTATAACTTTGTGTTGATTCTAACATTAACAAGGTATGGCCGGTCGGAGCAGTATCGATTACAACCACCTGGTCTTCTGCCTTATCTACTATCTCTGCAAATGCTCTAAATACAGCTATTTCCTGCGTACAAGGCGATCTCAAATCTTCCTCGACATAGGCAATATCATCTTTTGACATTGTCGCTCTTGATTTCGATAACACTTCTTCTTGGTATTTTTTTAATTCTTCCTTTTCATCTATATGACTTACGGTAATATTATTCTTTTCTTGAATTACGAATTTTAAATGGGCCGCCGGATCCGTTGTAGTCAGATGAACCTTCTTCCCTTTTGCAGCCAGACCTAAGGCAATGGTGGCTGCAATCGTGGTTTTGCCTACACCGCCTTTTCCCATTGTAAATATTACTTTTTTATCAGATTGGTATAAATCTTCTATCACATCTTTTAATCGTGGTATCCCATTTGCGTTGATACTTTCTTCCCGTACGATATAAGTATCTTTTGTGAGTAAAGCTCTTACATTATCCATTCCGGTAATGTTATAAGCTCGGAGTGGTATCATATATGCTCTCAAATCTTTTATGCCCGGCGGTATATTTGCCAAGGCTTTCTGTTGTTTTTGAAATAAGCTTGTCGAGATTATATCATCATAGTCAGATAATACACCATTTATAATAAGTATTTGATTACGAACGCCGATATCAGAGAGCTCATCTGATGCTCTCTCCGCTTCTTTTAAAGGAGTTTCTTCCGGTCGTGATACTAATATTAAGGTTGTAAGCGAACCATTGGCAAGTGTCTGTACGGCATTTTTATATATCTCTTTTTTACTTTCTAATCCGGATAACTGGCCTAAGCAAGATGCTCCATGTGTACTTTCACTGATAAAATTGCTCCATGCAGAAGGAAGCTGAAGCATTCTTAAGGTATGCCCGGTGGGCGCTGTATCAAATATGATATAGTCGTAATCTTCCTGAACCTTCTGATCGGTAATAAATTTGGAGAACTCAGTAAAGGCTGCTATTTCTACTGTACAAGAGCCGGAAAGCTGTTCCTCCATATTGTTTATCACCGAGTCAGGCAAAAGTCCTCTGAAAGGTGCAATGACACTCTCACGGTATTCAGCCGCCGCTTCCATCGGATCAAGATTTGCCACAATAAGGTTTGGTACTTCCTCTATAGCAATTCCTTTATTATTGAGCGCCGTGTTGAATACATCTTGCAAATTTGATGCAGGATCTGTACTGATTAATAAGACCTTTTTATTACTGTCTGCAAGGATAACTGCGGTTGCACAGGCAGCGGAAGTTTTACCCACCCCGCCTTTTCCCGTGAAAAACAAGTATTTCGTTAGCTCTATTTCATGTGGATGAAAAGTCTTCATGTTATTATCAATCCCTTCTCTTAATACTGCAGCAATACCGTAATTAAAAGACCTCTCCTAATTTAAGCATATATTCCGTTAACACGTCACTCTTCTAACAGCAGTCTCCGTCCGAACAGCAGCATCCACATTTTTCGCTAGCTTCTGTTTCCTCGGTCTGATCAAAGGTAAAGCCGCATGGAACCTCTAGATGTTCTATGAATTCCTCGTTGGTTGGATATCTGCCGGTTATAATAATTTCACCGTCTAATACAGACAGAGGTAATATTTCAACTCCATTTGTTTTAATCAAATCATTGACACTCTTGTTATTTATGAATTCCTGAGGTGAACTACTTAGATTAAATCGCTCTACCTTGAAACCGTTTTTCTCCAGTGTGTTAAGTACCGTAGAGATTCTTAAAAGTTCTGTATCTACCCCTACTCCGCATAATCCGGTGGAGCAACACATAGCTGGTTCAAATATTTGTAAATTCCTCATAATAATAACCATCCTTTCTTCATAGCCGTATTAGGCTAGAAACACAATATTAAATATGCTGAATATAAAATGAATTTCCATTGGAATTCATTTATATATTCCTAAT
>DBTU01000031.1:55214-125218 GCA_002307215.1 Lachnoclostridium sp. UBA1308 | reverse complement strand
TCGCATGATTTTGCGAGACTATTTTTTACGGTAATTCCTTCAATAATTTTTCCTTATATTAATTTATATGGCTTGTTACCTTATCTTAGGCAACATTATTCCTTTGAAAGAACTTATTCTTTAAAGAAAGTGCCACATTTACAAGGATAATCATGACAGGCACCTCGATTAAAGGGCCGATAACCGCCGCAAACGCCTGATCTGAGGAAATACCAAATACCGCTACCGCAACTGCGATTGCAAGCTCAAAATTATTGCTGGCTGCTGTAAAGGATAAGGTTACTGTCTGCTCATAGGATAACTTCTGTTTCATCGCCATGAAAAAGCTGACAAAGAACATGATCATAAAATATAACAGCAGGGGAATTGCAATTCTTACTACATGCATGGGAAGAGATACAATAAACTGACCCTTCAAAACAAACATAACAATTATCGTATAAAGAAGTGCTATCAGCGCAAGGGGTGATATCTTAGGTAAGAAGGTTTTCTCATACCATTCATTTGTCTTAAATTTCAGTAGAATAAATCTTGTTAAGAAGCCTAATGCGAAGGGGATTCCAAGATAGATCAATACACTTTTAGCAACCGCCCAAATTGAGATTTCAATTACCTGTCCTCCCCAGGATAACCCAAGCCATCTTGGAATAACAGTAACAAATAAGTAGATATATACGGAATACAATAATATCTGAAATACTGAATTTAGAGCTATAAGAGCTGCACAGAACTCATTATCTCCCTTTGCCAGGGTATTCCACACAATAACCATTGCGATACATCTGGCTAGACCTATTATGATTAAACCGATTGCATAATTAGGCATATCCGGCAGTAATAGAATCGCCAGAGCAAACATTAATACAGGACCTATAATCCAGTTCTGAATCAGCGAAAGCACAAGTACTTTTTTATTCTTTGTTACTTTTCCCATTTCCTCATATTTAATTTTAGCCAGAGGCGGATACATCATTATGATTAATCCGATTGCAATCGGCCATGAGATTGTTCCACTACTCATTTCTTCCAAGGATTTTGCCAAACTCGGAAATATATATCCGCCCAATACCCCAATACCCATTGCTACAAATATCCATAGCGTCAGAAACCGATCCAAAAATGATAACCTTGTTTTATTTTCCTTCATTCATTCATCCTCCTGCTATGTAGTGAACTCTTGTCACTACATATTGTCTAAAATGCTTTCTTAATCTATTTCCTGTATGCTGTATTGTTTAAAACCTCCGGACAGATTATACACTTCCTTAAATCCTTGGTTAATCAAGATGTTCTGAGCTGCATTTCCCGTTACCCCTTTATTACAATATGTGACTATTACTGTATCATGGTCAATATCTTTTACCATTTTTCTCAAATTGGAATGAGGAAGGTTCTTTGCAGTGTCAATATGTGCTTTATCATACTGGGCAGATACTCTGGTATCAATCAGTTCATACTTGATACCTGACCGTTTAAGTTCCTTCAGCATTTGTGTCGTAATTATCGGTCTTCCCTGCCCAATGGCATTATCAAGAATCATTCCCGTATACATAACAGGATCTTTAGTGGTTGAAAATGGTGGTGCATATGCAAGATCTAAATGGAACAGGTCCTCTACCTTTGCTTTAAAAGTAATTGCTGTTACGAAGACATCGATTCTCTTATCAACACCTTCATAACCTATGATTTGAGCACCCAGTAGTCTCCCGCTGCTTTTATCAGCGATCCCTTTGATGACCATTTCTTTGCCACCCATATATTCCGGTTTATTTGGTTTAATATTATGGCATACTACCACCTCTATGCCCAGTTCTTTTGCCTCTCGTTCTGATAACCCGGTCTGCGCTACTGTCAAGTCAAACACTCTGAATATTCCGGTTCCAAGAACCCCTTGAAAAGAAAGCTTGCCGCCTGTGATACAATCACCGGCTATTCTTCCTGTTTTGTTCGCAGTCGAGCCAAGTGGCCTATAAACCGGCTTACCGGTAACCGCATGGTATTGCTCGATGCAATCACCACAGGCATAAATATTCGGTAAATTAGTCTTCATATTAGTGTCTACTTTGATTGCTCTTGTTACGCCCAGCTCAATACCTGCTTGAGTTGCCAGCGTTGTATTAGGTCGTACTCCGGTGGCTACCAACACAAGCTCAGCTTCAATCTTGGATCCATCGGAAAGAATAACAGCTTTGTCAGATATCTCAGTTACCGAGGCATTGATGAATACCGTAACTCCGTTTTTCTTGAGGTGCTCCATCACATAAACTGCCATATCACTGTCCAGTCCCGGTGTCACCTGCGGTAGCCTCTCAATCAAGCTAACCTGTACTCCAAGCCTTTTAAGGTTCTCACACACTTCAAGTCCGATAAATCCGGAACCTATAATGACTGCTGTTTTTGGTTTATTTGTATCGATATAACCCTTTATATTATTCATGTCATTCATATTACGAAGTGTAAATACATTTTTGCTATTTACTCCAATTATTGGTGGTATAATAGAGCTTGCTCCGGTTGCAATTACAAGCTTATCATAACTGTCACTAAACACAACACCGGTAGACAGGTTCATGACTTCCAGGGATTTTTGATCCGGATGAATCGACAATACTTCATGACGAGTGAAGACATCAACATTATATTTATCCTTGAAGAACGCCGGATCACGTGGAGTCAATTCATTGGCATTTTCCACTTCACCACCGATATAATAGGGCATACCGCAACCGGAATATGAAATGAAGCTATCTTTATCATAAATTACAATTACAGCCTGTTCATTATTACGTCGTGCCTTTGCCGCAGCAGAGGTACCGGCTGCTACTGCTCCAATAATGATTAATCGCATCTACCTACCTCCTTACTATTCTTACATATACAATTTTCATGGTCAGTTGTTATAATATCCCAAAACTTCTTAATCTCTGATACCAGTTCATTGTTATTACTATATCTAATCCAAGATCCTTCTTTTCTACTGTTTACCAGACCACATTCTGTTAATATTTTCATGTGATAGGAAAGTGTTGGTTGGGTAATATGAAAGGATTCAAGAATATCGCATGCACAAAGCTCACCGCAGGATAATATCTCAATTATCTTTAATCTTGTTTCATCACCTAACGCTTTAAATATTAGTGCAAATTCTAATTGCTCTCCCATTTTATTTTCTCCTTATTGTATATATTTTACTAATTCGTTAAATATAATTTATTGTACATACATAGACAATTATCTATGTGTATATTATAAAAAGCATATAGACATTTGTCAATATGCTTTATGTCAAATTTGTGTAAAATAAAACCCTCAAGTACATTGACTTGAAGGTTTTATTACAGTTAATCATACTATTCTATTATGTTTCAAAATAGTCACAGATATTTATATTGTTTTAGCAAACTCATCCACTCTTTTTTCAATAACATTTCGAAGATTACGTGCTTTTTCTAACTGTTCTTTGTATGTGCCGGTAAATTCTTCGGGATTATCAAAGCCATCCCAATACAACCTATTAACATTTCCGGGAAATATCGGACATTCTCCTTCTGATTCACGATTACATACAGTTACTACATACCGATAAACCCTACCCTCATTATAGTAATCAAATACTCTGTTTATACTATTGTTTGATATATCATAACCTTCTTCTTTCATTACCTCAATTGCAAGCGGATTTATTTCTTTCATCCTGTATCCGGCACTTTCTGCAATAAACTTGTCTCCATACTTATTATTTAGATATGCTTCTGCAATTTGACTACGGAATGAATTATGCACATAAATAAATAGCACTTTGATTTTATTATATCCCATAATTTCGCCCTGTATAACGTAAATCCATTCGCTATACTTTTCCTTTCTTTAGTTGAAGCAATTTTATAAAATAAAGAAACAATTCTTGTAAAACATAAAAACAATTCTTCTACTTAATCATAATACATCGTTTCAAACCAACAACCATTTTCATGTGAATTGATTGCAAATTTAATGTAAAATAGTTGAACAAAGTGACTGCTTGCTTACACTTTCGCGTCTGAATGGATTGTGAAGCAATAAACTTCCTCGCCGCAAGGTGCGCATCCTGCACGGAGTGCTTTTTATCTTATAGGACGAACGTTCCTATAAGATAAAAAAACAGAGGTTATTACAACCTCTGCTCTGCTACTATTCTTTGAAGCTCTAAAATCTCAGCTTTTGATAATTCCTGTACTTTTAGATATTCGGATAAAAAATTGCTTAAGGATCCATTGAACAACTTATTAAATAAAACTTTCGTTTCAATCGTCTGTACTGTGCGTTTTGACACTGCAGCCTTACACAGAAATCCGGGATCTTCACGTTTAATAGCGCCCTTTTCTATTAATCGCTTTATTACAGTATAAGTTGTGTTTTTTTCCCAGCCTATATATTCCTTGACTATTTTCGAAATATCTTTCGCAGCCAAAGTTTTATTCGACCACAATAATTCCATGATATTTAATTCGCCTTCATGAAGACGGATATCCGGTAACGATGCCATATAACTTTCACCCCTTAGTAATGCATTCTACATTTATAGAACCGCCATCAATTGCACGAATGACACGTGTAGTATATTCGGTTCCTAATCATAACCCATAGATTTAAAATTATATATATATAAATATGTAATGTTCTTACATATTAATAATTCTAAGTAAAATCAAGCCATTACTGATGTAGAATGAAATTATTTATCAGTGTAAATGCATCTACTCGGGTAGACTGTATTCTGTATTAAATATACTATAGCAATAGAATGAATTTGTCAACTTATTTTTTGATATTCTCGTAAGGAATCAATAAAATAATAACATCAAATACAAAACACTGCATAATAGGGGATATATTTTATATTATTCGTAAATTCGAAATTCTTCGCTGATACTTTTATGGCATAAGGATAATCATATTTTTGTTTTAATACACTGAGACTCTTTGATCTTGTATTACAATCTGTATGCAATTCAACCGGTAGCAACATATTTTCCTTATATATTACAAAATCAATTTTAGCTATGGATTCCGATTCCCAAAACACAAAGGGATATTGCTTTGCTAAAAGTGATTGTGCCATATAGTTCTCCAGTAATGCCTTTGAAATCTGTTCACTTGATAAAGTATCTTTATCTTCCCATAGTTCGGTGTGAAGTAGACCCGTATCAAGCAAGTAAAGTTTGAACGCCACATTAGTATCATCACTTGATAAACTAATATATTCAATTATTTTAGTAGAATCCAAGAGCAATTCATTACCGATTCGTTTACATTTTATCAAATAATTTTTATCAATGAGCCTTTGAATTGACTCCTTATACATAGAGTAGGTGGTACCTTTTCTAATTAGCTTATATTGAAATTTCTTGTTATCTTTCATTAGTTGACGGCTCACACTATTCATCACCTGTAGCATTTTCAACGAATCGCTTTCCTCATATTCTCTTACGATACCGTCGTGTATCGATCCGATCAAGATACGATGCAGTTCCGATACATTGACTGTGGAAGACAGATTTTGATATTCGTTTACACTGCTAGGCATCCCACCGATTTTGAGATAGAGCTGATGTAAATCCAGTAGCTCTTTATGTACAATATCCGGAAGCTTCCGACTATTATTATAATGAGTTTCAATCAGATCGATATACCACATATTACCTGTAGCAATTAGAAATTCGTCAAATTCCAAAGGATATATTGATAAAGTCCTTATTCCCTCCGGGCATTTATCGGATAATGGTCTGCTCGTGATAATGATGATATATGAGAACAAGTCCTTGATTTCAGTTTTAATTATTGATTTCATTACCTCTTCACAGAAACTTATTTCATCGAGTATAAGGATTCCGGTGCTACTTGTTTCATCCACATTTATTTGAAAATGTTGTTTCAATCGTTCAATTGTCTTTTCGGTAGGGTCTGAACTAAATAATTCGTTTAGAATCGATTCTTGTTCAAAGTTGATATAAAAGATACGTTCAAAAAAGGCCTTAGCAAAATCATATGCCAGATATGTTTTGCCCACGCCTTTTGCACCGGTTAACAGGATAGGTGTTCTATTATTTATTTCCTTCCATTGTATCAATTCTTCTATCGCTTTTCTTTTCAATGAAATTACCCCTTATCCCGTAATTTATCTAACATTTTGCTAAAATAAGCCGGAAGCGGTGCATGAAATTCAACGTATTCTTTGGTGGTCGGATGTATGAAGCCTAATACTGCAGCATGAAGTGCTTGTCCTTCCAGGAGAAAGGGATCCTTTGCCGGTCCATAAACCGTATCACCGATTAAAGGATGATGAATACTTGCCATATGAACTCTGATTTGATGTGTTCTGCCGGTTTCGAGCGAACACTCAATGTAGGCAAAGCGACTATGAAGATTTTCCAGCACTCGATAATTTGTGGCAGCGAATTTACCGTTTTTATGATTAACTGCCATTTTCTTTCGGTCTTTTAAATCCCTACCGATCGGAGCTTCCACTCTTCCGCTTTCCGTCTTAAAAGTATGATATACGATAGCCTGATATTTGCGTGTAATGGAATGTACTTTTAATTGTTCTGCTATGAACTGGTGCGCCTTATCATTTTTACAAACTACAATAACACCGGTGGTATCTCTGTCAATACGATGTACAATTCCGGGACGAAGGACACCGTTAATTCCGGACAATTCCCCTCTGCAGTGAAATAGCAACGCATTGACAAGTGTACCCTCTGTGTGACCGGCTCCGGGATGTACCACCAGTCCCTTATGTTTATTTATAATAATTATATCCTTATCTTCAAATATAATATCCAGCGGGATATCCTGAGCAATTATTTCTAATTCTTTCGGTTTCGGAAGAAGAATAACGATACTTGATGCTGATTTAACCTTTGTATTTGCTTTCACAGATAAATGATCCATGAATATCTTGCCTTCTTCAATCAACCTCTGAATATAGGTTCTTGACAATTCTGTCTGAATATCAGAAAGATATTTATCAATCCGAATACCATGATGCTCCTCTTTCACTGAAAACTCCAGGATTTGTTCCTGTTTATCTATATCCGACTCATCAAGTTCCGACTCATTCAGTTCCGACTCATCAAGTTCCGATTCATCAGTTTCCGATTCATTCAGTTCCGACTCATCAAGTTCCGGTTCATCAATTTCCGACTTATTCAGTTCCGACTCATCAAGTTCCGATTCATTCAGTTCCGGTTCATCAATTTCCGACTTATCAATATCCTGTTTGTTTTTTTTCCATAATTCATCATCCATCGGATATTGTGATCCTTTCATCATTCTGATTATTCCTTCGATTCCTTCTCTGATTCGGTCAAATCCATCTTTTCCTTCGAATCTACAGAAATTTCAACCTCATTGTCAGTCTTCGGACTATTATCTCTCTTCTTCCAATGGAATATCTTTTCAAGAAATGCAAAATCATCGTCCTTATAATAAAATAACGCAAGAAGAAATAATATAATACAAGATACGGTTAGACAACTGTCAGCAAAATTGAACAACGGAAAATCTATGATTTCAAAATAGATGAAATCAACAACATAGCCAAGGAAGAAACGATCAATCAAATTACCGATTGCACCGGCCATCATAAATAAAGTGAGAATTTTTATGATTCTAAATCTCTTACCTGCCGGTATTTTAAAGTATAAATAAATGATAATGAACAAAAGTATCAATGTGAAAATACGTAAAAAATAACCGCTGTCTTTTAAGATCCCCCAAGCAGCTCCTGTATTTCTTATGTTTTCAAGGCTTAAAACATTAGGTATAATAATAATCGGTTTGTCCATTGATGTTCTTACCAAATATTTTGTTACCTGATCAATAACGACCAGAATAATTACTAAGATTAAATGTTTAATACGTTCTTTCATAAAACCTCCCTTATCCTTCCATAATAGATCTGATAGCAGCTAACATTTCCTCTTTAGATACAGTGGAATCGATCACAGCATCACCGACCTCTTGTAATAATACAAATCGAATCTTATCTGAATCCATCTTCTTATCCAGCTTGGTTACTTCATAAATCTCCACTACATTCAATCCCTGCGCAGTCACCGGCTGTTCAAAGAGTCTTATTGTACTAATAATATCATGATATTGCTCCAAGGTCAGATATCCACGCTGTAAAGAGAGATAGGAAGCGGCCGCCATACCGATGCATACACATTCGCCGTGCAGTCTGGTAAAGTTCATCAATTTTTCTACCGAATGTCCAATCGTATGTCCGTAATTGAGTAGGGCACGTTCTCCTTGTTCCTTAGGATCTTCTTCTACCACCTTTTTCTTAATAAGGCAGCTCTGCCAAATCATCTCGTTCAAGATTTCATATTTTCTCTGACTGATACCTTCCCGATGAAGCTTTAACCAGTCATAATACTCTATATTCTTAATCAATCCATGCTTGATTATCTCGCCCATACCTGAAAAAAATTCCCTGTTTGATAACGATAATAATGTGCTCAGATTCATATATACTAATTGGGGTTGATGAAAAGCACCCACCATGTTCTTATAGGCTTTAAAATCCACTCCCGTTTTTCCGCCGATACTGGAATCAACCATAGCTAATAACGAAGTCGGAACCTGTATAAACCTTACGCCTCGTAAGTAGGTTGCAGCAACAAATCCTGTTAAGTCTCCCACCACTCCGCCACCAAGAGCAATCAGCACATCATTACGATCAAAGCTCAACTGAATCAGCTTCTCATAACAGTTACTTACTGTATCCAGATTCTTATTGGTTTCACCGGCAGGAAATGTATAATCATAGACCTCTTTTGAAATTGTACATAGTATCCGATTAACCTCAGTAAGATAAAGTTTACTGACATTACTGTCAGAAATAATCATGAATCTTCGATTCTTCATTCCCAATAGTTCAAGCTTTTCTGCCAATTTTGCAAATCCTTGTTCCAATATAATATCATATGCAGGCTTGTTATTATAATTTATTGTAAGTGTATTGTTCATAAAAATTGCATAACCGCATCGAATTATCCGGACGAGGTTATGCATCCTCCTTATCTATTCATCTTTCATCGTAAAAAATTCAAATCCATCTTCTGTCCGGTAATTGTGCTTCTGTGTATCCTCATTTTGTATTTCAAATTTAGATTGCTTTAATTCCTCTTGCGCGTGTAGCTCTGCATTCTCATTCTCCTCTGTAATTGCAGCCAGATTCTTATAGATATCCACCGCACTTCCACGCTCCATATGATGTTCTGAGGTATCTTGATAGGTGTAATCATCTGTATTAATGGAAAAGCTTTTACTGTTTAACAGCTCCTGTTGAGCTCTCAGTAAATTATCAAACTGTATTTTATATAAATCATACTGCTGGATTAAATTAATGATCTTGTGTTCGTATACATGAATTTGATTGAGTGTTTCAGAAAGTATCTGCTGAGCCTTTGTTCTTGCTTCCTTCTCAATTACCTCAGCCTCTTTTTGAGCAGTTGATATGGTATCTTGAGCCGTTTTCTCGGCAAGCACCAAAGCTTTTTGAAGAGTCTTTTCAATCGATTTATAATATGCAAGACCTTCATCGGCTTCCTTCAGCTTTTTCCCTAGATTATCATTATCCATCAGAAGTATTGTATAGTCTGACGAAATATCTTGTAGAAATAAATCCACATCCTTTTTGTCGTAACCAAGCCCATTCTTAAATTGTTTTTCCTGTATCTGTGATGGTGTAAACATTCTGATATAGCCCCCCCTGTCTGATTTCAATGATCAAATAATCAGGTATATAATAAAAGCTTTACACTGTAACGACCTTTTTTCGTCTGATATGTCGTCCCTGCATAGATGAATTTGCCCATACCACGAACTGATATTATATCATTTTCCTTTAGTGTATAGCTGTTAGTCAGAATCATCTTACCATTCACGCATACCTTCCCACCCTCAATGAGGCCGCTCAAGCTGCTTCTGGAGCCATGAAATGCTGTTGCAACGATGCTGTCAAGTCTTACCGAAGATATGGTTCCAGTTATTTCTTTCAACGTAGGTCTATAATCAAAATCCTTCTGTTCAATGATGGCACACTTCACTACAGTGTGCTTCACCTTCACCAATTGGTCAATTATAAATCCACCGATCGTTGAATGCGCAAAAAGATACCCCTCATTTTCATTGATCAGTATATCTCCAATCTTGCAGCGTTCAATACCGAGTCCAAGAACAGCTCCAAGAAAATCCCTATGATTTAAACTATCGCTAAACTTTTGATTGACAGGCTTCACCTTAATACAGCTGATCGGATAATCGTTTTTTTCAATTTCATCCGGTAAGCCTTCTCCACAAAAACAAAGTATTTTCCTTTCGGCATCGCTATAACCTCCGTAAGCAAAATACTTTATCCTAGGCAATTCATTTTTGAGGCTTTCTAATATATTTTGCTCATTCAAGTTCAGAAAATCAGAGAAAACATTAATTCCCCTGTTATCGGCTGTATTAGCCAGTTCCTTAAGACGTTTACCAATAAACTGTTCCTCTTTGTCCTGATTCATCATACGCTTAAAATGGAGAACGGAAGGTGGGTGGAACAAAACCATTTTCCTGAATCAAGTCAAGATAATCACCCGAAATATCAACCGTATCAGGAGATACTATGAAAATACAATTTGATATACGATGAAGCTTTCCATTAATAGCATAAACCGAACCTGATATAAAATCCATTGTTCGTTGCGCCAGCTTGTCATCAAAACCCTCCAAATTAATAACTGTTGCTCTTCCGGTTAAAAGCATGTCGCAAATATCTTGTGAATCTTCGAAAGAAGTAGGTTTCATGATGCAAACCTCAAGTCCCTTAGGTGTTGAGCGGATTGGAATAACCTTACCTGTCGAACTTTTTTCCATTTTGGACACCTTCTCTTTTTTCGAGTCATTCGTTGCAGCTGTCTGCTGTGAAGCAAAAGACTGATTTCTCTGAGTTTCTTCATAATCAAAATGTTTCGTTTCCTTTTGTCTTGACTTTTTCACTTTTTCTTTCTCTTCGTCAAGATATGCATCATATTCATCATCTTCAGTTAATTTCATTGAATTTAAGAAACTTTTAAAAATATTTGACATTTTAATTCTCCTATCTATGTTTACTAAATCGGAATAGTATAATCCCTCTCACCGAAAATGCCTGTCCCAATGCGAACCATTGTGGCACCTTCTTCAATCGCAACTTCGAAATCTCCTGTCATACCCATGGAAAGAATATCGAAGTATTCTGAATTCAAAATGTTTCCATCACCATTATTATCGGCGTTTTTTGTTTTTATGTCAACATATAATTCTCGCAATTTCGTAAAATACTTCCTATTCATCTCAGGATTTTCAACATAAGGAGCAATCATCATTAGCCCCCTAATACGTATATGAGTCAGTTTACTAATTTCGATTAAAAGCGGTAATACTTCCCCTGGACTTACCCCAAATTTGGTATCCTCGCCTGCAATGTTAACCTCAATTAAGATATCACAAAGAATATTTTTTTTCGCTGCCTCTTCTTCTATCTGTTCCGCGAGTCTTAAAGAATCCACAGAATGAATTAATGCCGTCCTATCAATGATATATTTCACTTTATTTCTCTGAAGGTGCCCTATCAAATGCCAGTATACTTTATCACCGAACTTATCATTTAAGTCCTCCCATTTCTGTGACATTTCCTGAACCTTGTTTTCACCGAAATGTCGCATTCCTAAGTTAAAGGCCTTTATAAGCATTTCATTCGGCTTTGTCTTGCTGACAGCTATCAATGTAACCTCCGAACGCATTCTGCCCACTTTGTCACAGGCTGCTTGAATTCTTAGCTCAATTTCCTGTATATTATCCTTCATCATAATAATAATCACACCTTTCTTCATCGCCTGCAAACTTTGAACCGCTGGCACAAATAATTAATCTATGATTTTTTGTTCTACTGCCATCTTACCATCTAGAACGATATGGTCATAGGCCGAAAGTCCACTGGAGGTATGATCGCTTATGATGCTGTACTCTTCACCTTGGGACAGAACTTCAATTCTTCTAAATATTGCGTAACCCAGATTCACATTATATACACCGGATAATTTCTTCGTTTTTGATAAAATAAATTGGTCTGCGCCTTTCGGAGCCTTTATTACCGTACCGGCATCAAAAAGCTTCGTATCAACGTAGCCATAGGTACCATCCTCGAAATAAATATCAGTTACAACAAATGGAGTTGTAATATCACCATTTTCTCTCGTAAGCTCTTCTATCAGACCTTTCTTTGTACTGTCACCACCCTGTGTGAAGTAGGTTAACGGTACTTCATAAAAGCTCTTATCTACGATTGCAGTATTCGGTATTTTAAGCCCTTTTTCTGAATCAAAGTCGATTTTTACATCCAAATAACGTTCGCCCAGATAATTTGCCATATTCTTATCCATGGTTAATACCGCATAATATTTAGAATCTTTTGTGATAATTTCAAGCTTAGCCGAAATATCACTGTTATCGTCAAGTACCGTTATCTTTATTTTCTTTTGATCTTTCAACTCTTTTTTTTGATCTTTAGACAATGGTAAAATAAGCTCCCAGGTCTGTGATGTGATCATCTTATAAACAGGTGAACTCATAGAGATTTTATCCGTAGTTCTAAGGCTTGTCTTCTTATAATTATCTTTTTTAAACATTTCCGCCGTTATATTATCGGATGTAATCGCTTCAAATTCATCTAGATAGTATGTAATAATTCCACTCTCATTACAGGCAACTGATCCGGTACCGCCGGAACTGTCAGATAGGTCTCTGATAAGAGAATTATTAAGCATATCGAGAATCGTGCTTTGTGCCATATCTTTAAATATATAAGTTGCCGAAAAATTATCATCTGAATAGGAATTTCGGAAGCTTCTTACTTTATATAATAATTCAGTATCATTTTTATCGGTTAATACAATCGACGGAGAATCCTTGTCGGTAGAATTATAGATATCACTGTCGGAGATCGAATATATCGACTCATTTTTAGCGACTCTCGCTCCATCCTTTTGATAATACAGAACGAAGCCTGCCTTCTCAGATAAAGCAACCGTCTCTTGCCTTAATATCAAAGCTGTAATCGGATTATCAATTGCCGTTGTGCCCTCATGAACTTCATATATAATCAGCTGTTCTTTGGTTAAAAAGATATATACATTAATAGCTATATAAATAAATAATACTATGAATATTACAATGCCAATATTAATACTTCTTCTTTTTCTGAATTTTACTACCTTATTCTGATCGCTCAAGCTTTCGCCTCCTATTTCGGAATACGCTAATATTATACTTGTTTTTTACTTATATTTAAACAATTATTTTTTTAGAATTTTGGGGACTAATTACTAGCTATTAGTTTTATATCATGAATAAGTATAAAAAATATGGTTATTCTATTAAATGAGAGTTATCTCTTTATATTGAGCCTTCTTAAATAACTGGGCTGATATAAAGAGCTTAAATTAAAATATACAGAATGAAGGAGGTTCATTATGAAGACATTAGATTATATCGCATTGGTCTTAGTGGTAATCGGTGCTGTCAATTGGGGACTGATCGGCTTCTTCAGCTTTGATCTTGTAAGAGTTGTTTTTGGAGATATGACCTTGATTTCAAGAATTGTTTATGCCCTTGTTGGAGTATCAGGTCTATATGCATTAAGCTTCTTTGGAAGATTAAGAAACGAATAACAAAGAAGAAGGAGCGTTCCACCTAGGATGCTCCTTCTTTTCTGTTAAATCTATACTTTTATTTTATATATTTAAATATCCGTTATAAAGATACAATCACATTCTTCTTCAAACTCTCAGGAAGCTGGTTTTCGTTTAATGATATACTAAGAACTAAATCTACATGAAACTGTTCTGATATCTTCGCAAGTTTTGTAAAAACAGTTTCAATATCCTTCTCAGTTACGTACGCTATTTTTAGGAAACTATCCAGATACACCGTCTGCAAATCATGGTCATTGGATACGATACCGCAGATAAATCCGATAAATTCACTCTGATTTTCTATGAAGTAGTCACAAATGTTTTCTAATCTAATCTTATTACTCAATTCATACATATGCTTGTTGTTTTTGTCAAGATAAACAATGCTTCCCTTTGCGGATCTCACTTCGGTGTTTGCTCTTTCTATAAGGATCTTCGTCTTTCCTTTACCCTTTTCACCTGAAATTATCTGTATCATTGTAATCTCCTCCTTATGGTGGGCGCAACGTAAGATGTGCGGTGCCGGATATTTAATTTATCAAAATCAGTTTATATTTTCTTCTGTATTTCTCTATATTAACCAATTTTTATAAAAATATTATAGTACAATCATGAAATAAAAACAACTATAAAAAATCCTTTCCATAGGACAAATAATATTACATGTTCTCATTCCAAAGAAGCTTTCGTCAGTAAATAAGTCATTTGTGAATATAGTGCTTCCTTCCCTGAAGCCTTTAAAATCACCGCTACATATTCCTTCCCCTGACTGTCTTTTACTAATAACACAAGACAATTTCCGGCTTTGCTTGTAGTACCTGATTTCCCACCGATGACCTCTAGAACAGGATCTAATGTTTTTTCTCCGTCAAGATATAATATGGTGGAATCAAAGGTTTTATGCTCGGAATTCCCATCTTTATCTGTGTATTCTGCCTCATAAGAAGACGATTTTATGATAGACCGAGCCGTATCATATTGTATAAGTTCATTAAAGATCAAATATAAATCATAAGCTGTCGTGTATTGGTTATCATCATGCAATCCGTTCGGATTCACAAAATTAGTATGCACGGCGCCTATTTTGACAGCTTCATCATTCATCATCTGAGCAAATGTCTCCACACTTCCTCCTACATGTTCTGCAATTGCAATCGCAGCATCATTACCGGAGTATACCAGCATACTGTTAAGTAATGCCTCGAGCGAAATCGTATCACCCTCTTCAAAACCGCAAACCTTAGCACCGATTTCAGTGATATGGGAAGCATTATTGCTGAAGGTAACCATATCGGTTAATTCCCCGTAACGTATCGCAATCAGAGCAGTCATTAGTTTCGTCAAACTGGCCGGATACAATCTGTCATATACATGATCCGCATAAACAACTTTGTGATCCGTGATATCTACCAGCAAAGATGCACTTGAGGTCAACTGCTCATCATTACCGATATCCTCTTCTTTGGGGATAACTACAAGATTTTCAGCAAATAAATCTCCCGCAGTTAACCTTGAATCAGTTGAATATCCCGATGAAGATACCGTATCCTGATAGAGCATAAATTCACTGGGTGCACTTTGACAGCCGTTTAAGAAAAGCAAAACAGCAACAGTTATAGAAAGTATTCTTTTTTTCATACGTACATCATCTCCTGCCAATTTTCTTACCGGTCAAAATCCATATATGGCATAGAAACATATCAAGTTTTAAATAATTCTCTCCAGTCCAAATCACCGCGATCAAGCGCTTTTACAAGCAACTCAGCCGTGGCAAGATTAGTAGCTAGTGGGATATTGTGCTTATCACATAACTGAAAGATATTATTTACATCAGGTTCGTGAGACTTTGGCGACAGAGGATCACGCAGAAAAATTATCATATCCATTTGATTATGTTCAATCTGTGAACCCAACTGCTGAACTCCGCCAAGATGACCGGCTAAATATTTATGAATAGAAAGATTCGTAACTTCTTCTATGAGACGTCCGGTAGTGTCGGTTGCATACAGTGTATGCTTACTGAGTATTCCACGGTAAGCAATACAGAAATTTTGCATCAGTTTCTTTTTCGCATCATGAGCAATCATACCAATATTCATATCATACCTCCGTTCTGCCCCATAATGGCGGCTTATTATTTCATATGAGAAAACGTTAATCAAAAAGTATTAACTGCGATTTTGCTACGTTCTCCCCCGATTTTTTTGGGGTTGTAACCTTATATTAAGAATGATTCCTACTGCCATCATTCCACTGATAAACGAACTGAGACCAGAGCTCATAAAAGGTAATGGAATCCCGGTGTTTGGTAGTACCTTTGTGGCAACACCAATATTTACGAACAACTGAAAGGCAAACATGGATGCCATTCCGACAGCAATCAGCATTCCCATATAATCCGGAGCCTTTCTGGCTGTTGTTAAGCAAATACCAATTATTACGGCATATAGCCCTATTATAAAGCAACATCCGATAAAGCCAAATTCCTCACCCGCCACAGAAAAGATGAAATCACTTTCTGAGATTGGCACGCTATCATAATTATGTCTTACCTCTGCTTTATCAGTCCAAACCTTTCCATATAGCTGACCTGTCCCGATTGCCAACACCGAGTTATCCTGCTGATACATATTTCCTTTATACTCATCCTGATCTTGATTTAAAAAGGATAATACTCTATTCCTTTGATAGGGCTGTAATATTGCCTGATAGTCCTGTTGAATATACCAAAAAAATCCAACTACGGCCGGCACTCCAATTGCAATGACCGGGATTATTATTTTCCAACTTACTCCGGATGCAAATATCATTGTTGCAAAAATAAACATAATTACTAAACTGGTTGAGAGGTTTGTCTGTATTAAAATTAATCCTGTCGGAATTCCAACCGAAACAATTGCAAGCAACAATACCCATGCATTATTAATCTTTTGCCTGAATATTGTAAATAGCTTAGCTGCAAATATTATTACTATAATTTTAGTCAGCTCAGAGGGCTGAAATTCTATTACAAGATGCAGCCAGCGTCTTGAACTATTTCTTTCCACACCAAAGGAAGTAAACTTTACCAATACTAAGAGCACCAGATTAATTACATATAGTAACAAGTAAAATGCGCTAATAAAATGATAATCAATGAATGATAATATAAAAACTCCTATGATTCCGGCAGAGATACCGATCAGATGCTTCAGATATAAATTCTCATCATCTGCCTGTACTTGCTTGATCAAGAACGCCCCTATCATTCCAAGTATAATTACTATTGCTATCAAAACCAGATTATAGCGCTTTAAATCGTAACGTTTGAAATACTGTTTTATAATTGACATTCACATACATCCTTATTTCTTAGCGGGCTTTAGATCCTTAATGGGTATATTTGCAAACAATGCCGGTACAGTACCGTTATTATTCTCTGATTGCATCTGCATAATCTTAATGTCCAATCCCTCTAAATCTATTTCAATATATTTTGATATCACGGCAATGATATCATTCTTTATTTGCTCCATAATCTCCGGGGAGCATCCGGCTCGGTCAGAAACCAAAACCAGCTTAAGCCTATCCTTAGCAATACTACCGGTTCCCTTTTTCTTAAAAAATTCCGAAAAACCCATAAAGCCACCCCCTAATTCTTCTTACGTTTACCAAAAAGCTTTCCAAAAATACCCTGTTTCTCCTCCAAATTCAGAAAAGGCACTTCCTCGCCGATTAATCTTCTGCAGATATTCATATATGCTCTTCCTGCTAATGTATCGTTGCCTACCAATGGTTCACCCTGATTAGTAGAGATTACAATATTCTCGTCATCAGGAACTATACCAATCAGTTCGACTGCCAATATTTCACATACATCATCACTGGACATCATATCACCGCGTTTTACCATATCCATACGAATGCGGTTTACAATCAACTGAGACCTTTTCATATCATTAGCTTCTAAAAGGCCTATAATACGATCAGCATCCCTTACTGCGGACACCTCAGGTGTTGTAACTACTAATGCTCTGTCTGCCCCTGCAATTGCATTCTTAAAGCCTTGTTCTATTCCGGCAGGACAATCCATTAATATGTAATCAAATTCATCTCGCAGCTCATCTGCAAGCTTTTTCATCTGCTCAGGAGTGACTGCATTTTTATCTCTTGTTTGCGCTGATGGCAATAAATAAAGATTAGGATATCGTTTGTCTTTAATCAGGGCATTGCGAATTCTACAGGTGCCTTCAATTACATCTACTAAATTATAAACAATCCTGTTCTCCAGACCCATAACTACATCAAGATTTCTCAGACCAATATCTGTGTCAATCAATACAACTTTCTTTTCCAACATTGCCAAGCCTGTTCCGACATTCGCGGTTGTCGTAGTCTTACCCACACCGCCCTTACCGGAAGTTATAACGATTACTTCGCCCATCTTTCATATCCTCCATGTCTTTGAAGAATTTCTCCTCCATTTTTACCGGTAGGATTTCTCCCCCATGTCTTTTTCATAGCATTTATAATAAGTGAATTTGTTAACTATTGTATATGTTTCTACACCGTGAGTCAGTTAATATATATAATAAGCAGGCATAGAGCCAACAGTGATACCATATTTACAGATTAATATCCTGAAGGATATTCTTATTCAGAGTTTCAATATAGATGTTTCCATTCTCTAAAAATGCTATCTTGGTCTCCTTCACTTCATCCTTTTGTGGTTTATCAGGGGCTCTTGCTATTGTATCAGCAATTCGAATTTGAGTTGGACACATATCAAGTGCTACGACAAAGGAATTTGTATTACCGGTTGCTCCGGCAAAGGCATTCCCCTTTAAGGAACCCAGCACAATTATATTCCCTTTTGATACTACTCTTGCTCCATGGTTGATATCGCCAATAATAATGACACTCGTTTCAAATTCCAAAGACGTACCGGAACGCAGAATTCCCTTGTAAAACTGACCTGTATTATTTGACAGCTCAATCAGCTTCTGATCTAGAGTTTTATGAAATTTTTCCTGAATCTCCGCATCGTTTTCCATGATACATACAATGTGCATATCGGCATTTTCATGAATAATATCCAGTATTTCCCTCTGTTCTTCATTGGTTAGTTTTCTTCCTTCGAAGCTGATTGCCATCTTTGCATTCTCAAAAAACTTACTGGATTCTTTGAATTTGTCCGCAATTAATAGCTTTAATTCCTCATAAGGTTCATCAGGACTTAAAACAACAATGATTCCATATTTATTACCTTTTATCATGACAGAATTATTCATGGTATCACTCCTTTCCGGATTAATCCGTTTTATCCAGGCACGTGATTAAAAAGCCTGATCATCTCGTTTATTCTATCGTAGCACTCTTCGTACTTGAGTTAGCCTCATCGGCTAATAATGTATCAATATCATTAAAGCCATAATACAAGGAATAGATGTTTTTGGCAAGCAGTGCAGTATTATGTGACGTATATCCGCCCGGTATTACCGTAGTAATCGATATTTCCGGATCCTCATAGGGTGCATAAGAAACAAATAACGCATTATTCGGAATGGATGTACTTATTTGTGAAGTACCGGTTTTACCGGCTACGGTTACGCCAAAGTCTTTAAATGTCGAATATACAGAACCTTTCGGTATATTAACTACATTATACATACCCTTCTGTACTGTATCCCAGGTTACATCCTTAATCTTATCCAACTTATGATTTACTATCGCACTGTTATCCGTAACAACATTTCCATCATTGGTTACAACTTTATCTAATAATGTCAGGTTATAACAGGTTCCTTTATTAGCCAGAGTTGTTACATATCGTGATAATTGAACCGGAGTATATAAGTTATTTCCCTGTCCGATTGCAGAACGGACGGAGTCAATTGTTGATATCTGCGGTTTTGATTCATTGAGTTCAATACCCGAGGTTTTATTCAGACCGAACATCGTAGCATATTCTCTTAAAGTAGCCAATCCCTTGTCCGGATTATATTTGCCTGAGCTGTCGAGACTAAGACGCCAGCCCATTTCGAAGAAGAAATAGTTGCAGGAAACTGCAAGTGCATCCATAATATTAACGGAGCCGTGGGAGCTGGGATAGACATGACATTTGGGGGAAGGTGTTATCTTTGTGAATTCTCCCAGGTCATATACTTCATATGTCGGTGTAGTTGCTCCTTCCTCAAGAGCAGCTACGGCGGTAACCATTTTAAAGGTAGAGCCGGGCGCAACCGCCTCGGATATCGGTTTATTTCTAAGTGGTCTTGATAAATCATTATTTACTTGATTAAAATAATCTTCATCAATCTTGCCGGCAAACTTATTATTATCATATCCCGGATAGGAGACAAGAGCTAAAACATCCCCGGTTTTTACATTAGTTATAACCACGGAACCGCTACAGGGTGTCAACGCAAACATAGCCGGCGTAATTTCCAAGGAATTTATCTCTTCCCTTATAAAATCATAGGGTGATATATTACCGTTCTTTAAATCATTTACTTCTTCATTGTTATATTTTAGCACACCTTGGTCGAATAATAAAAGACAAATTTCAGTTCCTGATAATTTGTATGAAAATACCAAATTTCGATAGATCATTTTATTGAATATGTCATCACTTTGCATGTCATTCTTCAAATTTACGACTATTTTCTCATATAATTCATCGGTAGTGTAGTACTTATCTCCTACTTCAAGTTTCGACAAATCTATCCAGTTATTAGCAAGCGCAGTTATTATAAAGCTGCTTAAACTTGTTTTATTGTTTTTATAATCCAGCAAGGATTGATCATTATCAGGTATTTTATCAACAAGTAAGAGCCC
Organism: Lachnoclostridium sp. UBA1308; assembly: GCA_002307215.1. Classification (GTDB taxonomy): domain Bacteria; phylum Bacillota; class Clostridia; order Lachnospirales; family Lachnospiraceae; genus Mobilitalea. The sequence continues at coordinate 104,636 of DBTU01000031.1, read as the reverse complement.
GCTCGACTTCATGACAGAATAGTAATAGTTAAGATAATCCTGCATCTCACCGGCTTTATCGTTAGTGACTGTGTTATCAATATTCAAATAGGTTTCTAACTGTTGAAAAACATCTTCTGAAGAATCTCGATATTTCTGATAGGTTTCCTTTTCAAGGGAAGTTGCATCTTTGGCATTAAAATGATTGATATCAATAATATTATTGTTAATAAGTGCATTATAAAACTCATAGATTGGTATCTTTATGTCTGCGGCACTTTCTCCCTTGCTGCCATAATCATCTATTTTAGTAGACATATTATCTAAAAGAATATTAGCAATTTCTCGCTCTAGCAGCCTATAGGCTCCAATTTGAAGATCCGAATCTATTGTTAGGTAAACATCATTACCGGCTGACGGATCGGTATGGTCTATTACATCAATGACCTTACCTGAAGTATTTACGCTTACCGTTTCAATTCCATTTGTACCCTTGAGAACTTCTTCATACTTCATCTCAAGACCGGTTTTTCCGATTACATCTGTCATATCATAGACTTTTGTATCCGCATTGTAGGTATCCAGTTCCTTCTGGTTGATCAATCCGGTATAGCCAATGATATTAGCGAAATATTTACTATCCTCATAAACACGATGTGTCTGCTGAACAACATCTACCCCTTTTAGCTCAGAGCTGTTCTCTTCTACCGCAGCTGTTGTCTTTTTACTTATGTTGGATGCAACCGTAATGGGAACATATTTCGGATAATTACAAAGAAGCGCATAACGAATGCTCATGATTTTCAGCGTATCTTCAACAGAATATTTATCTGAAATTTGAAACATCGTCGTGATTTTAGTATAACCTTCCCCTGTTTTTAGAAATTCATAGACCTCCTGCGCAGTTGCATTCTTCTGTTCATCCGTTAATTCTCCATCCTCAAGAACATAAGTGTAAACCTTTTTCTTAAAGCGTATCAGGTCATCTTTCTTAAGAGTAAACTCCAGCTCACCCTTTTTATTTTTAATTATATAAAATTCATTATCTAAGGTATCACCGTTACTCTCAATCATATTAATTAATCTGTATATGATCTCATTACGTTGCTCATTTGACTCTATTTTTGTACTGTCTTCCATCACAACGGAATAGGTCAGAGCATTCGAAGCCAGAATCTTTCCTTTGCAGTCATAGAAATTCCCTCTCGCGCTTTCAATCTCTCTATATTCAACATCCTTGATTTGTCCGTCTTTGGCAATAATCTGTCCCTGAACAATCTGAAGGACAAACAATCGATGAATAATAATAAAGAACAATGCCAAATAGATCAAGGTAATTGGAAATAATCTTGATTTAAATAAATTTTTTACGTAGTCCAGGAATGTATCAAACAATCTTATGCCTCCTCACCCGACTTATGCTCCAAACGGTTATTAATCATATGTAACAATTTATATAACAATATTGAAACCGCTACAGTATATATGATTTCCGGTAAAATCAATCTTCTTAAATAATACAGGAAATTCAGTCTTCCCCTTAACAAGAATTCAAATACGTAGAAAAGAAGGCCATATGCCAAATCACCGACCGCAATGATTATGATTGGAAGGGTATAATCATCATTGGAATAGTAACGGTATGTATAGCCGATACAATAGCCGATTAACATATATATTAGCGCATATAGTCCAATAATATAGCCGCCACTCATCAAATCCACCAGAAGACCGCAGAATAATCCCAGCATCATTCCGGTCATCCGACCACGCATATATGCATAGGATACCACCAGAATCAACAATAGATTCGGCATAATATCAGCTAGTCCGATATAGCAAAACATCGAAGTCTGGAGTACATAACATATTATGATTTCAATCGTATAAATAATTAATCGTTTCACATAATTACCTACTTTACTTAATCTATCAAGGGTTCACTTAACTCTGTAATGATAAGCACTTCCTCTAAATGTTGAAAATCTACAGCCGGAGTCAGATGCGCTGTCTTAGACATATTATTGGAATCAAGTTTGATATCACTCACATATCCTATAAGTATTCCGGGAAGAAAATTGCTGCTCTCTTTGGAGGTATACACTTCATCCATATCTTTAATCTGTGCATTTTTATCAATGAAGTCAACAAATATCTTTCCTTCATCTATAAGTTGAAGATCACCTTGTACTAGACAGGTATCCGAGGTCTTACTGAACATACACCAAACCTTGCTGTTGTCATCAATAATCGCCCTGACATCAGAATTATTATAATGAACCTCTGTAATGATGCCAGCAAGACCATTCCCCGCCAGTACATTCATATTCTTTTTCATACCATCCTTTGACCCCTTATCAATTTTAAAAACATTATACCAGTTGGTCGAGTCCTTACTGATTACTCTTGCGGCGACCTTTGGATAATCGGCATATTGCTTATCCACCTCATATAATGTTCTGAAATTATCCAGTTCATACTTATCCTGAAGATAGAGCTTATTTTGATAGGAAAGTGTTGCAAGCTGTTCCTTCAGCTTTGTATTTTCTTCCTGAAGTTCATTTATATTACTAAAATTATCAAGTTGATCGGAAATATAGGTTCCGACTGAATTTACTCCGCGCTGCATCGGTGTAATAACCGTGCTAACCGCATTCTTCACAGGCGACAGCTTCTCACCGTACCGGAAGGAAAATATAATCAGTCCGATTATTAATACGACACAAACGATAAGGGCATATTTTGGATTAATTTTTATTTTAGACCTTCGTCTCATAGTCAATCTCCATTTATTTAAATTAAGAAAAGACCGGTCAGGCCTTTTCATATTATAACTTTTTTGTTCTGCTCCTGCCAAGTAAAATACAGACACTACAGCTTTACTAATTCAAATCATATTTGATTGATTTGTTAAATTATACCGTCTAATTTACAACTGTTTTTGATCTGAGGACATCTGCCAGTGATGAAAGCTTATGATCTTCCATTATCTTGCCGAGACCATTTACAACCGTATTGGAGGAATCCGGACAAATATTAATCTTTAAATCCGTTTCTTTATGCATTAATTCGTCCAGTGCAAATATTTTTGCTGAGCCACCGGTTATATAAATACCACTGTCTATGATGTCCGAGGAAATCTCCGGTGGAGTCCTCTCAAGTATTATCTTGATGGCATCAATGATTGAATACATGTATTCGCAGATTGCTTCATATACATCCGTGGAATTAATCTCCATCTCGGTAGGGAGTCCGGTTACCACATCACGTCCATATACCTTGACAGAAGCTTCAACGGAGGAAAATGCACACGCCAGCTTTTTCTTGATATTCTCTGCTGTCTTATCACCAATCAAAAGATTATATCTTTTCTTAACAATTCCCTTGATGGATTCATCCAGTTTATTGCCACCTACCGGTATTAATTTACTAAGTACAATTCCGCCCAGCGATAGGATTGATACTTCGGTGGTATCTGCTCCGATATCTACAATCATAACACCCCTGGCAGTCGTAACATCAAGTCCGGCACCAACAGCATCCGCAACCGGCTTTTCAACAATCTTGATATGTCCTACCTTGAGTCCCGAGCTTGCAATCAAATCATAAAAAGAACGTCTTTCTACTTCTGTAATATCTGTCGGCGTGGCTACAACATAATCTGCGGCTCCAATGTGCTTGGATCCACTGATAACGGACATAAAACTTTTTAATAGTGACATCATATTGGCAACATCAGCAATGACGCCATTGCGAACCGGATAAGTAACACTAATATTTGCCGGTGTTTTTTCATACATTTCATAAGCTGTGTTACCGACAGCAATGATATTTTTGTGATCCGATATGGCAATGATGTTTCGTTCATCCAGAACAATTCCTTGTCCTCTCTTATAAATCTTTATTGTACTTGTGCCAAAATCTATTCCGAATGCTTTAGATGACATAATGCATGTAACCTCCTATTAGTTCAATCCTGTAATTCCAGTCAATGAAGCAGTATCCCGGTATATCCGATTCTAAGTCTTTGATCGATGATGTTTTAATAAAGCCCCTGTTCCTTTAGACTTATATACCTATTATCGCCAATTATAATATGATCCATAAGCATGATACCGATTATATTCCCCGCCTCAGATAATCTTTTTGTTACCCGGATATCTTCTGCACTCGGCGTGGGGTCTCCGCTTGGATGATTATGAAGAAGAATAATATTAACTGCTTCATACTTAACCGCCTGTACAAATATTTCCCTGGTCGGCATAATCGAAGTATTGACGGTTCCTTCGGATATAATCATATCCTTCAGTATTTTATTCTTCGAGTCCATCATAAGTAGTAAAACCTGTTCCCTTGTCAGATGGCGCATATCCTGCATGTAATAATCCGCCACGCTTTGAGGGGTAACAAGCTTTAAGCTCTCCCTATGAATTTCCTTCGACATTCTCTTTGTAATCTCGGTAAGGCAAAGTATTTCAATAGCTTTTACCCTCCCTATCCCTTTTATTGTTGTTAATTCCTTCATGGTAAGGTAATTCAGACCCTTTAGCCCGGGATATGCAGTGGAAGAACTCAAGATACTGACAGCCAAGTCAATGACTCTCTGCTGTTTCGAACCGGTTCTAAGAATAACAGCAAGAAGTTCGGCATCGGACAGAGCCCCCGCTCCATACATTTCACATTTTTCATAAGGGCGTTCCGATAATGGTAATTCTTTTACTGATAGATAAAAATCATTCATGTTAATCCTCTCTGATTGTCGGAAGATTTCTCTTCCGAACATCTTCTCTCCAAGAAATCAGTTGGATTATGATGATTCTCCTATAACCTTTTATAAATGAAAACGGAGGCGATTGCTCCGATTGCACTCCCAATCGTAACTTTAATCTGTATTCCGAAACGTATCACAAGAACTGCAAGATTCAAAGTAACCACTTTACTGTCACTGTCTCCTATGGAAAAATCCACTCCATAATATAACCATTCTAAGAAATTGATACCCTTTGTTAGATATCCCAGAAAACTGCCCACAACAATTCCAATTAAAATCAGAAGGAATAAAGCCCAATAGTTTTTTCCGATAGATCTCGATGATCTGGCCACAATTATTTCCTCCTTACTACAATGGTATGATTCAATTTCTGAATAATATTTTAACATAAAAGGCGGAATTTGTATACTTGAAACTATATTTTCAACAATTCAGCTTCATATAGTTTTTGTACCGACATAATTATACCGTATTTTGCATGATGCCAGGTTAGTCCACCTTGAAAGAATACCGTATACGGAGGCTTAATCGGAGCATCTGCCGACAATTCAATGGAAGAGCCTTGAATAAATGCACCTGCAGCCATTATGACATCACAATTATAACCGGGCATTGCCCATGGTTCCGGTGTTACGAAGCTGTCCACCGGTGCTGCTGCTTGAATCCCCTTACAGAAGGCAATTACTGCCGAAGCAGAGTTAAGTGTCACCGCCTGTATGATATCAAAGCGATCCTCATGTGAATTCGGAAGAACCGAGTAACCGAGTCGCTCATAGATATTTGCTGCATAGATTGCTCCTTTTAAGGCTCCTGAAACCACCTGCGGTGCCAGAAATAATCCCTGTAATAATGGCGCAGTAACCCCAAGGGTTGCCCCAACCTCTTTACCAAGTCCCGGTGCTGTCAGGCGAAAAGCTGCATTTTCAACATATTCTCGCTTACCTACAATATATCCTCCGATCGGTGCAAGTCCGCCTCCGGGATTTTTAATCAGCGATCCGACACAAAGATCGGCACCGACTTGTGTCGGCTCCACGATATCCACAAATTCACCGTAGCAGTTATCCACCATACAGATAACATCCGGGCGAAGCTTCTTAATAAATGAAATCAATTCGCCGATTCTTTTCACTGATAAGGTTGGACGGGTCAAATATCCCTTAGAACGCTGAATGGTAACAAGCCTTATATGATCTTTCAGCGCTTCTTTGATACCTTCCCAGTCAAAGCCACCATCAGATAGTAAATCTACTTGTGAATAGGTAATTCCATATTCCGACAGAGATCCCTTTGAGGGTGTTATTCCAATGACTCCCTCCAGGGTATCATAGGGTTTTCCGACCGGTGACAATATCCCATCTCCCGGTCTTAAATTACCGGATAATGCGATGTTCAGTGCATGTGTTCCGCTAATCAGTTGTGGTCGTACCAAAGCATCCTCAGTTTTGAATACATCCGCATAAATCTTCTCCAGGGTTTCTCTTCCCATGTCGTTATAGCCGTAACCTGTAGTAGCAGCAAAGTGTATGTCACTTAATCGGTTCTCTTGCATTGCCTTAATGACTTTCATTTGATTAAACTCAGCTACTTTATCTATTTCCTTAAAACGCTCCTCCAGATCCTGCAATCCTTCGCTACAAAAATCCAGTACTTCCGGCCCAATTCCCATGGACTGATAAGCATTTTTCAATTCGTTACTTAGCAATATTTCATCCTCCTGTTATATAGGTTTACATAATATAATTATGGATATCAATTATACTGATATCAAATGATTTCTTTCACTTTGAGTATTTCCAACAGATAATTCAGTAGTTCATCATCCGAAGTAAAATTATCCTTATTTACCCAGGTAACATCTTTTTCTCGTTTGAACCAGGTCAACTGACGTTTGGCGAAATGTCTGGTATCCCTCTTAAGGATTTCGATTGCCTCCTCCAGCGTGTATTCACCCTCCAAAAAGCCAAGTATTTCTTTATATCCCAGACCTTGCATGGATACCTGTTCCCGCGTATGTCCAAGAGCTGCAAGCTTCTTTACTTCCTCAAGAAGACCCGCCTTTAACATAAGATCAACCCTTTGATCAATGGTCTCATATAAAGTTGCCCGGTTCTTATCTAATACAAAATAACATAATTGATAGGGTGACTGTTTATTTCTCTGATCTTTATTATGTTCGGAGATCTTTTCTCCGGTCAATTTATGAAATTCAAGGGCCCGAATCACACGCTTACTGTTATTTTGGTGTATGGTCTCTGCACTTTCCGGGTCCTTCTCCTTCAAGAGCTCATATAAATACTCTCCTCCCCGTTCCTGTAAAAGCTGCTCCAACAGCGTACGATAAGAGGTATCCGTATCATTTTCCGTAAAATCTATATCATAAAGCACTGCCTGAATATAAAAGCCGGTGCCTCCGACCAGAATCGGTATCTTATTCTTATCATAGATTTGTTGTATATATTTCTTGGACATCTGTTGGAATTTGACTACATTAAACTCTTCCTCCGGCTCCAATTCATCAATCATATAATGAGGTACTCCTGCCTGTTCCTCCCGGGTTATCTTTGCTGTTCCAATATCCATTCCCTTGTATACCTGCATGGAATCAGCGGAAATAATTTCTCCGTTTACAGCCTTTGCAAGTGCAATCGAAATGGCGGTTTTACCCACGGAGGTAGGCCCTGTAAGAATAATTAAAGGTTTGTTATTCATCGGTATCCTTCCTGATTTATGATTTCCCCTAAATAATTCTCTTAAACTTCCTCTCGAGTTCATATTGGCTCATGGATACGATAACAGGTCTTCCGTGTGGACAGTGATAGGGATTATCAAGCTTTAGAAGCTCTTTTATCAACTCCTGCGCTTCCTCTTTCGACATGGAATGGTTGGCTTTAACCGCGGCTTTACAAGACATGGAAGCTATCTTCTCAAGGATTGACATTGTTCCCGTAGTATTGCCGGTAACTTCTTCCGCTAATTCATCTATGAATTCAAGTAATAGTTCTTTCTCGGAAATTCCATATAAGTTCGAAGGAACTGCTCTTACTGAAAACTCATTTCCTCCAAAATGTTCAAATTCATATCCCAGACTGCTTAACACCTCATCATACCGGTGTATAATTTCCTGTTCTCTAATGCTTAGAGTTAATACGAGTGGTGGATACAACTGTTGTGAACTGTGAGTCTTTTCTTTGGCTGCAGCAACAATTTTCTCATACAGAACTTTTTCATGAGCGGCATGCTGGTCAATAATATAAAGTTCGTTCTTGTATTCCACCAGCCAATAAGTCGAAAAGACCTGCCCAATAATCCGGTGTTCCTGCAAAGCCTGTTTCGATAAGAACGGTGCTTCGGGTATTGCCTGTGACTGTTCAAACAGATTCAGCTGTTCTGAAGTAGCATTCTTCGTTTGATGCATAATATTCTGTACTGGAATTAATGATTCCTGTATTTGTTGCATTGCATATTTCGTTTGCTTCATTGTATCCTGCTCTGAAATTGTCGTATTCTGTGGTTGATTTATACTATCCTTTGCCAGTGGTTGCATATCCTGCTCTTGTTGTATTTTTATCTGCTTTTTGTCTATATTGTAATCAGTAGTTTCTGCTAACGTAGAGGCTGTTTTCTGATTCTCAGTTCTATCATATTGAATTCTATTCTGTATCGGAACAGTGTCATTATTACTTTGCTGAATGTTATAATTATTTTCTTTCCTATGAGCGAAGTTCTCAAGTTGTTGTCTACGATTTTGTTCAAAAGGTTCCGGCACACTTACAGTTTCCTTCTTCTCTTCTTTTTGTGGCGTTAGGATAACCTGAGGTATTATTTCCCTGTTTGATAGTGCGCTTTTGACAGCCTGATAGGTAAATTTATAGACCTCCTCGCCATTCTTTAGACGGATTTCCATCTTCTGCGGATGTACATTAACATCAATCAAGGTCGGATTAATCTCAAAATAAAGCGAAGTAAAGGGGTATTTATGCTGCATCATATACGGCTTATACGCCTCTTCAATTGCTTTTGTTATTATATTGCTTTTTATATACCTACCGTTAATAAAATAATTCTCGTTGTTACGGTTACCTCTCGTTATCATCGGTTTCCCAATATAGCCGGTGATTTTGACATCCTCCGAGTCAAATTCTACGATAGAAAGCTCTTTTGCAATGTCCCTTCCATAAACATGATATAGAATATCCTTACTGCTATGATTTCCCGAGGATTGCAGTTTTACCTGATTATTCATGATAAATTTAAAGGATACCCCCGGATGGGAAACCATCAGGCGTTCCATCAATTCACTGATATAACCGGCCTCTGTAATTGCCGACTTTAGAAACTTACGTCTTGCAGGAGTGTTATAAAAGATATTTCTAACAATAATCGTAGTTCCGCACGGACAACCGATTTCCTCCATAGATTTCTCTGTACCGCCTTCCATGAGGTAGCGGAAGCCATTGAGTGCAGAGGAAGTCTTTGTGATCAATTCCAGTTGTGAAACAGCTGCGATACTGGATAAAGCCTCACCGCGAAAGCCAAGGCTTGTTACAGTTAACAGATCTTCAGCAACCCTGATTTTACTTGTGGCATGACGAAGAAATGCAAGAGTAATATCCTCCTTTGCAATACCGGAACCATTATCTGTTATTCTGATAAAGCTTAATCCGCCTTCCTTAATCTCAGCAGTAATTGCAGTTGCTCCGGCATCCATTGCATTCTCTATAAGTTCCTTCACAACAGCGCTGGGGCGTTCCACAACCTCCCCCGCAGCGATCTGATTAATGGTAGGTTCATCAAGTATATGAATCTGTGGCATAACTTCCTCCATCTTTATCTTTGCATTTATGATTCGAGTGTCAAATCATTTATTGAATAGTACCTTTTGTTCGTATTCATCAACTCAGTAATTTCACATTAGATTCTGTCTTTAATTTTCCTCTGCATCTGATATAGTTTATTGATGGCATCAATCGGTGTAAGTCTTGCAATTTCAAGATCCCTAAGCTCCGTAATGACATCCTCATTGCCCGTCGTCGAGAAAAAGGATATCTGATCTGAGTCCTTTGATTTTTTTCCTTTTCTTCCATTAAAATTCGAAAGTAGTGGTCTTTCCAGCAATTCCTCAAGAGCCAATTCCTCCTGAACCGGTTCCGGATTCGGTATGGCTTCCGGTGCAGTTAGATTTTTTGCTTTCAAGGCGAGATCGTTACCGGTAAGCTCCGCTACAATCTCAAAAGCCCTTTTTAATACACTGGCAGGGACTCCGGCCAACTTGGCAACCTGGATGCCATAGCTCTTATCCGCTCCGCCCTTGACTATTTTTCTTAGAAATACAATATCTTCTCCCTGCTCCTTGACCGCTATACAGTAGTTATTCACGCCTTCCAGCCTTCCCTCAAGTTCGGTCAGTTCATGGTAATGCGTTGCAAACAGGGTCTTTGCTCCCAGAATGTTCGAATTACTGATATGCTCCACAACTGCCCAAGCGATACTCAATCCGTCAAAGGTACTTGTACCTCGTCCGATTTCATCAAGAATTAACAGACTGTTCACTGTGGCATTACGAAGGATATTGGCGACCTCGGTCATTTCGACCATGAAGGTACTTTGTCCGCTGGCGAGATCGTCAGAAGCACCAACTCGTGTAAAGATACGGTCTACAATACTAATTTGTGCCGTATCAGCCGGAACAAAGCTACCGATCTGAGCCATCAATACAATCAGGGCTGTTTGTCTCATATAGGTAGATTTTCCGGCCATATTCGGACCGGTAATAATGGACACACGGTTCTTTTTATTATCCAGCAATGTATCGTTTGCTACAAACATATCATGAGAAATCATGCGTTCCACAACCGGATGTCTTCCATTTTTGATCTGTAGGGATCCTGTAGTATTCATAATCGGTTTTACGTAATTATTCTGCTCTGCGACCAGTGCAAGCGATGAAAACACATCTATTTTAGCAATGGCTTTGGCGGTCTGCTGGATTCGCTTCACCTCAAGTGCTATCAGGTCCCTGATGTCACTGAACAGACCATATTCAAGTGCAAACAGTTTATCCTCAGCACCTAGGATAATATCTTCCAGATCCTTCAATTCCGGTGTGGTATAACGCTCCGCATTCGCTAATGTCTGTTTTCTGATCCATTTCTCCGGAACAAGGTTTTGATAAGAATTCGTCACCTCCAGATAATAACCGAATACACGATTAAATCTGATTTTAAGATTCTTAATACCGGTAGCTTCACGTTCCTTGGTTTCAAGATCCATGAGCCAATCCTTACCTTCTGTCTTTGCTCTTCGTAAACGGTCAACTTCTTCGTTATAGCCTTCTCTTATGATACCGCCCTCTTTGACACTCAGTGGCGGTTCCTCTGAAATAGCTGTACCAATCAGATCAAAAATGTCCTGCAGTGGATCAAGTTCCTCGTAAACTTCCTTTAATAGCTGTTCTTCCATGTTCTGTAATAAAAATTTAATATGCGGAAGCATGGATAATGAGGAGCAAAATGCAATCAAGTCCCTGGGATTTGCACTTTTATAACTAATTTTACTCATCAGACGTTCCAGATCATAGATAGGGTTTAGGTACTCCCTGATCTCTTCCCTGGTAATCATATTATCCTTCAGATTACTGACAGCCTCCAGCCTCTGATTAATCATATCATAATCAATGAGCGGCTGTTCCATGCAGTTACGCAGAAGCCTGGCGCCCATCGCTGTTTTCGTTTTATCAAGAATCCACAGTAAGGAACCTTTCTTTTGTTTCTCTCTGATTGTCTCCGTAAGCTCAAGATTACGTACCGTGGAGCTGTCAAGCAGCATATATTTTTCATATGTATAAGGCGTCAGCTTCGTAATATGAGACAGGGAGTTTTTCTGTGTTTCTCTTAAAAATTGCATGACACATCCCGCAGCAATGATACCGATAGAGTAATCCTTTAACCCAAGGCCGTCCAAGGTTCCTACATTAAAATGCTCCTTCAGCGCCCTGACACATTGCTCATCATCAAAATACCACGGTTCCAGAGGTGATAAGACAATATTGCTGCTTTTTAAAGTTTCAATATTGATCCCTGATACAAAAAAAGTATCATTACATATTATTTCAGTAGGCGACCATTTGAAAATCTCATCCATAAGCTTTCGTTCGGTGTCTACTTCAGTCACATAATAATCCCCTGTGGTGATATCAACGATGGATACTCCAAAAGCATTCGTGGTATGTACGATTGCCATTAAATAATTATTCTTTGTTTCATCAAGTACCTGAGTATTTAAATTTGTTCCTGGAGTGACAATTCGGACAACTTCCCTCTTCACAATGCCCTTTGCTAACTTCGGATCCTCCACCTGTTCGCAAATTGCAACACGATAGCCTCTGCTTACCAGTTTACTGAGATAATTCTCAACCGCATGGAAGGGTACACCACACATCGGAGCTCGGTCTTCCTGTCCGATGCTTTTTCCGGTTAATGCAATCTCAAGTTCCCTGGAGCAGGTATGGGCATCCTCAAAAAACATTTCATAAAAATCGCCCAAGCGATAGAACAATATACAATCCTTATAATGTTCTTTGATCTCACTATATTGTTGCATCAACGGAGTTAATTGCGTCATGTTGAAAATCCTTCTTTCGTAATTACTGAAACACTATTATTACCTTACATAATTATATTATGTAAACAAATTCCCGGTATAGTATCTTAACTGTAAATTTCTTTTACTTTTAGATTATATCATAAAGATGCGTTAATGCAATGGTTATAAGCATCAAGTAATTCATATGTTCATAAAATAGTAAGGGGCATACTTACTGCATTTGGTAGTCGAAAGGAGGCAAGTATGACAAACGAATTACATACTCATAACTATATGGGCAAGACCTCATTTTCATGCAGAACCTTCACATAACTACTCTGGAAACATCGCATATATTCCGATTGCTCATACACATGGTATGGTCGGATATACTCTATTTATACAGGATAATGCCTTCGTATACATATAGTGCATATGTTATTCCTAATCTGCTTGGTTATCGTCTAAAAGGTTATCGCCATCAGCAGCGGTAGTGGCCAGGACGTCACAGCGTTCATTCATTGGGTGTCCGTTGTGACCTCTGACCCATTCAAAGGTTACCTGATGCGTACTTTTAGCTAATAGTAAACGTTTCCAAAGGTCAACATTCTTAACCTCTTCATTCTTCCCTCTCTTCCAACCTTTTTTAATCCAGCCCTCAAGCCAGTGTTCATTGAATGCCTTCACAAGATATTGGGAATCAGAATATATCGTAACACTACAAGGTTTTGTTAAAGCCTCAAGTCCTGCTATCGCCGCCATCAGCTCCATTCGGTTATTGGAAGTCTTCTTATAGCCTGCACTGTATTCTCTCTCATGTAATGTCCCTTTTGCGTCAGTATAAACAAGGATGGCACCATAGCCACCGGGACCGTCCGGATTTCCTCTTGCCGCTCCGTCTGTATAGATTTTTACGTTCATATTTTCCTCCATTCACCCTTATTCATAAATTCCTCTGCCGCATATTCAGCAGACTCTATAATATCACGCGAATATCCCATCATATGAAGGAGTTTAATCGCATTTCTGGAAACAGACTTTCCCTTATAAAGCTTATAATCGAACAAAATTTGATTATTTTCAATGCGCTCCTGAAAATGATAATTGGCATAATCCTTCTCCAATATCTGTGTTAATTCTGTATCATGGGTGGCAGCAAAAACGAAAGCATTCTGTCTAGCAAGAGAAGAAAGAATTCTTGAGGATGCCGCTATTCTTTCAAGAGTGTTTGTTCCGCGAAGTACCTCATCGATAAAACAAAGTATCGGAATTTCATCATTAACCCTGTCCATAATGCGTTTTAAAGATTTTATCTCGACAATATAATAGCTTTCCTGACTCAATATATTATCCCTTAACGCCATAGAGGAAAAAATGATAAAGTAACTTCCGTTATAACTTTTACTGAGCGATGTGAAAATAGTTTGTGCAAGGATCGCATTAATTGCCAATGTTTTGATAAATGTCGATTTACCTGACGCGTTTGAACCTGTAAGCAATACAGATTTATCCTCGCCAATCGAGTTTTCTACCGGTGTCTCAAGAAGTGGATGATACAATCCGGTTACATTAAGCATTGGTCTCCCACCTTTTACAAGTTCCGGCTCACAATATACCGGAAGAAATGTACGAAAGGAAGCCGCCGCAAGCATGCTATCCAAAAATCCAATATTTTGATAAATCCGGTTTAAAACCTCTCGATTCTTCTTTAAAAAGCCAAGCATAGAATTATATTTTATTAAATCAATATGGGTCAACATACGTATATAATCCAGAGCGATTTCAGCCGGACTTCCGGTTGCTTGCTTTGGAGTCAGCCATAAGGAACCCTTTCTGAACTTTTTGAAATGTAACGCATCAAGCTTAATAGCCTCGGTATACTTCTTAATTTCGGGAATATCCAGCTTATATATTTCCTTCGCTCCGTCCAGCAGACGTACAATAAAGGCGAAAACAGTTAAATATATTTCAATCCCTGCTTTTTCCTTGTAATACCAAAACATATTTGCAATCACAAATAACACTGTACATATTCCACCAAACCCGGGATTGATACCAATGAAGGCAATTGATAGAACCAGTCCCAGTAACATAAGATAGTGAGGTAGATTACTCTTTGGCTCCTGCTCCTGTAGACGATGCATATATTCATAAACAGATATCTTACTTAATTTGCCGATTGGAAAAAGCTTTGTCTGTAATAAAATTCTACTCTCTTCCTTCTCCGCAAAGAATTTCATCAGACGGTTTCGTTCCTTTAATTCATCTTTCGATAAACATGGTTTATGAAGAAGGGCATAAAGATACTCTTCACCGACCGCACATTGTGTATTATTCATCAGCATAAAGATTTCCAGCATGTCAAGATCATTCCAAGTAATATCATCTACATCCTTCATGATATCGCTTTCAGCAAGATAATACATCTTCAATGATTCCACTTTTTCTGACGAATATTCCTCCTCGGGTATATTACCCCATTCTTGTTTCAATCGACTTTTTAATCGTTTATGCGATTTATTATCATTTAACATACTCCAGATTACCAGAAATAAAACAGCAATTAATATTAAAAATATATATTTCAAAATATTTTTCCTCATTTCTGCGCCGTTTTCTACGCTTCCGATCTTCTAATAAATAACTCCATTTATTAGTAGTCTTATGATACCCGAATATATTATAGAATTATAAAAAATAACTGTCAACCGAAAACAGTCTTCCTAATGAAACCTTAATTAATTATACATAGACATACAAAATGGCTGAACCTATTGATTCAGCCATTAAATATACTATTTAGTTAAAATCCATAAATTCATTAATTATTGATAAACCTTGCAAACTTAACCGGAGATCTGTAATATAAATTGGAAATCTTAATACCGTCTCTGTGGTTACTTGCATGTATTATCTGACCATTACCGATATACATTGCAACATGATTGATATAACTTGAGCTTCCGTAGAATACCAAATCACCCGGCTTTAATTCAGATGCAGATATGCTGTTTCCACTTGCAGCTTGACTTCTTGAAGTACGTGGTATGGAATAACCAAGCTTACGATATAATGCCTGAGTAAAACCAGAACAATCAACGCCGTTACCTAATGAGGTACCACCCCAAACATATGATTCACCCAAGTGATCTTTTGCTAAATTGACCAAATTAACCCTTGTACTGGATACACCGCTACCATATTGTAATTCTTCAATCGATACTGCATGAATTAATTGGAAGGTAATATCAACATATTCCTTTGCAACGTAAACGGCATCAACTTCTTTCGCATCACTGTCCTGACTTACTTCGACCCATGAACTATGATCCGAATCATCGGATGAAACAAAGGAGTCAAGTACAATTAATTCCTCACCCTTGGCAATACGATCAATAATATCTGAATCTGTAGAAGCTTTATCTCTTACATTAAGTCCATTGGTATTAGCTGTTGCAACATAGCTGCCTACTTCTTTGGCAAGCTTAAGAGCCTCAGAGCCAATAATCAGATATTCACTCTTAACATAACCATTCAATTTACTTGAATCAGTATCTGTACTTATCTTCGTCCATCCGTCTTTATCTCCTTCAATAATCTCACAGCCGCCGTTGTTCGGTAACTTTCCAATGATTTTGCCATCAGCGCTGGCAGACTTACGAATCAATAAATTAGATCCTTTATCAACATTAGCAATTCCAATATTATTATATCCCGGAATAGGAGTTTCTTCAGAAGATAAATTTATAGTAGCGGTTTCATTGGGTGTACCCTGACCGCTTAAATCCTTATCAAAAACGTAACCTGCAACGCCTTCTTCATACGCATATACTGTTTTAGGATTGGCAGCGAACACGATTGCTCCTGCAACACAAATTAAGGAAAGTTTATATAGCTTCTTCATTGTACGTCCTCCAAATATTTTCTTGTAATACGCTCTAGTAATACCACAAGCAATTCTTTGTTGTCCCATATGTTATGAGAAGTTACAAGTAGTAAATCAATTTATCTGCCATACCGGTTGTTTGGTTAAATATTACGCACTTGTTAAATTTATTACGTGTTTATTATACCAAACACTATAAATAATGTCAACTATGTGTCACAATTTATTTATAATTTATACATAAATAACAAATACTGTATGAAAAGGCTGCCTCATCATGAATTTGAGCCGCTCACTGTCACTATGAAAGAGGTTTGTTTATATTGAAAAACTCACACTTAGGTGAAGGATACCCCTATCAACAAAAGGGTTTCCTTCACCTAGGAGTGAGTGGTTCCTATTGAAAAGCTCCCTCTTAAGTGAAGGGAACCCCTATCAACAAAAGGGTTTCCTTCACTTAGGAAGGAGCTTTTCAATTCCTATATTAGCCGGACAACTTTGTAACAAAATATTAAATGATTATGCAGACCAGACCGCCATTACTGTCGTTAATAATTCTCTGCATTGTTTCCTGAAGTTTTATCTGGCTTTCATCCGTCAATTTATTGATCTTAGAATTGATTCCGTCATCAACCAACTGTCGGACAGATTTTCCGAAAATATTAGTATCCCAAATACCATCCGGATTTTCTTTGGCATTCGCATTGATATATTCAATCAAATCCTTTGCCTGCTCTTCAGAACCGACGATTGGTGCTACCTCTGTATGAATATCTGCTTTAATCATGTGAATCGATGGTGCTGTTGCTTTTATCTTTACACCGAATTTATTTCCATGCTTCATGATCTCAGGTTCATCAATTGATATTTCGCTCTTTAGCGGTGTGACAATACCATAGCCTTTTGCCTTAACCTGATCGGTCGCATAAGAAACCTTTTCAAATTCGGTCTTTTTTGAAGCCAGCTCCTTCAATGTAGAAATCAGTTGATATTCGCCGGTAATCGGTACACCGATCAGATCACTCAGTATTTGATAGTAATACATGTCATCAAATTCAACATTGACCTGAACGCTTCCATCTTCCATATTGATATTGTCAACTTTAAAACGCTTTACATATTGACTGTCGGTATCGAAATTCTGTAATCTGGCGTCCTTAACCTGCGTCATATTCTGAAATACTTCCTTGACTGCCTTGATTAAATCCACCTTAAGCCAATGATCTGCCGGAAGCATCTCAGCCCACTTTGGCATGTAAAAATCAATTTCAGTAATCGGAAATACAGAAAGAATATTCTCCATGATTTTTGTTATATCATCTTTCTTCAACTGCTCTGCATTAACCGGCATAACCGGAACATCATATTCCTGTGACATATCCTCAGCAATTCTGATTGTTTCTGTTGAATGAGGCTTATTCGTATTCAACAATACGATAAACGGCTTCCCCAGTTGCTTTAGCTCCGTTATCGTCCTCTCCTCCGGCACTCGATAATTTTCTCTTTGCAATTCTCCAAAGCTTCCGTCCGATGTTACAACAATACCAATTGTAGAATGATCATTGATAACCTTCTTTGTCCCAATCTCCGCAGCCTGCGTGAAGGGTATTTCATAATCATACCAGGGCGTCCTTACCATTCTCTCATGTTGATTCTCAATATGTCCAGCAGCTCCGTCCACCATATAACCGACACAGTCAATCAGGCGGATTTTCACCTTCGTATCATCACCAAATGCAATTTCGGCAGCTTCCTTTGGTATAAACTTCGGCTCGGTAGTCATGATTGTTCTTCCTGCCGCAGCCTGGGGTAACTCATCAATAGCCCGCTCTCTGCTGTGAACATCTTCTATACCGGGGATCACCAAGAGATCCATAAATCTCTTAATAAAAGTTGACTTACCTGTTCTGACCGGCCCAACTACACCTATGTATATCTCACCGCCTGTCCTAGCCTGAATATCATTATAAACATCAAACTGCCCTAACATATAGCAACCTCCTTATGATTATAATTAAAGATATGCAGGGCTGTTTCATTCTATGATATGTGAAATGATACTTGTTTTTATAGTAATTTAAATCAGAACATGTATATACATGAATTTATGATTCAGGCATCATAAGTCAAATAAATGCTGTGAAATGAATATGTGCGCATATATATTCATTGATTTACCTTATAGATGACTTCTGACACCCGAATCATTTTATCATGTTATATTGAAAGCAGATTGGAAACAACCATACTGGTCATAACAATTGATAAAATTCCTCATAGGCTCTTGGTGAAGCGGCGATAACAGAACAGGGTAAGCGGTAAGGAAGCTCTTTTTTCTCCATAGTGCCGATGCAGCCTCCGGCTTCTGTCAGAATTATGGAAGCTCCCGCATAATCCCAGGGAGAAAGGATCAATTCAAAATACAATGCAAAACGGTTGGCAGCCACGTAACAGATATCAAGAGCGGCAGAACCGGTTCTTCTGATATCCAGAGCCGTGTCATAAAGCTTACGGGTTATCCGGAAGGTTTCATCCGTCAACTCCCTATGATAGGGGCAGGTTCCGATTGCCACTATTCCTTCACTAATCATAAGGCCTGATACGTTAAGCTTTCGACCGTTTAGAAAAGCACCCTTCCCTTTCTCGGCGTAAAACATTTCGTTAAGAAATGGGTTATATACCACGCCCATTATTATCTGCCCATGAAATGCTAATCCGACACTGATGGCACTGTGTCGGTAATCAAAGATAAAGTTAGTGGTTCCGTCGATCGGATCAATAATAAAACAATAATCCCCTATCACATTTTCACGTTTTTTATCTTCTTCCCCAATAAATGCTGCCTCCGGCAGAACTTTTTTCAGTTCCTGATATAGAAAATTTTGAACCTCAACATCATAACTGGTAACAAAGTTAGCTCTTCCCTCCTTACTCTCAATACCATCCTTAATATGATGCGCATTCAGTATAATCTCTCCTGCAACCTTCACAATATCTTTTATCTTCTTTAACATTACACCCTCCACATTTTTGGTAATCTGTTTCAATATATAATGAAATTACTGTTACTAAACTCAAAAAATACGAGAAGCATCGCATACTTCCCATAATGCACTGTATGAGAGCGCTAAAAAAGTCCCTTTCATAGGGGACTTTTTCAGTGGTCTCATATCTAATCCCACTCGAGGGACTTATATTCTTTTCTTTTGTCTCTGCCAAGCAGATCCGTTAATGCATCCTTTGACGATTTGCCTTCAAACAAGACTAGGTTAATTTGTTCAACAATCGGCATCTCAACTTCATTCTTTCTTGCCAGCGCCAATGCAGCTTTCGCAGAATTAACGCCCTCCACAACCTGATTCACCTGTTTCATCGCTTCCTCTGTGGACTTACCTTGTCCAATCAAATAACCAGCATTCCAGTTACGGCTATGTTTGCTGGTGCAGGTAACAAACAGATCTCCAAAGCCCGATAAACCGGCGAAGGTCTCCATCTTACCACCCATAATAATTCCAAGACGGCTGATTTCTGCCATTCCTCTGGTCATTAAGGCTGCCTTCGTGTTATCGCCGAAGCCAAGACCATCCACCACGCCTGCAGCTAAGGCAATGACATTCTTTAGAGAACCGCCAAGCTCGATACCGATAATATCAGGGCTTGTGTATACCCGAAAAAGCTCTGTCATAAATACATCTTGTATAAATCTTGCCGTTTCCTTGGTTTCTGCTCCTACTACAATTGTAGTGGGAACACCGCGGCTTACTTCTTCTGCATGACTGGGGCCCGACAATACAGCGACATTAGCATTCGGTAACTCATCCTTAAGTACCTGTGATAAGGTGAAAAGAGTTCCATCTTCTATTCCCTTGGATACATTGACGATGATCTGTCCATCTTTCATCAATGGTTTAACAAGCTTTGCGGTAGAACGAATATAAGGTGAAGCTACTGCCATAACAATTAAATCCCTGTTCATACAGGCTTCCTCAAGTTCAAGCGTTATCTTAACATCATCCGGAAGCTCAGCTCCGGGAAGATTTTTTAAATTTTTTCTGCTGCTTTCCAGTGTCTTTGCTTCATTTTCTATTTTAGTCCATATAATTACGTTATGTCCTTTTCCGGCAAGTAAAATTGCCAGTGCACAGCCCCAGGTTCCGGCTCCTAATATACTAACGTTACTCATATGCGTCTCCTTTATCGTTACCAATTATTTGTTCTCTAATTTGACTTTATGACCGATTTTATTTTCTGTTTTGTTTAATAACCGTTTAATATTCGCTCTGTGCTTAATGAATGCCAGAGTCATGAATACGAAAGATACAATCAGCATATGTATATTTCCCGGAAATCTGATTAAAATCCAGATTGGAAAAAAAACTGCTATAAATAAGGATCCGAGCGAAACATACCTTGTGACTGCAACAATTAAGATAAATAAGGGTAAACCAATCGGAATAATCAAGGGATCGAACGCCGCCATAGCACCGCCGGTTGCTGCAATCCCCTTGCCACCTTTAAATTTTAACCATACCGGAAAATTATGTCCGGTAACTGCTCCCAGTCCTGTATATAAAGCCAGCACTTGTACATTGTCATATTCCGGAAAGAAAACCAACTTGACTAAAAGTATCGGAATTACAGCCTTAAGTGCATCTCCCAGTAAAGTAATTGCTCCGGCCTTTGCTCCTAACGTACGAAGTGTATTGGTGGTTCCAATGTTACCGCTACCATACTTTCTGATATCTACTTTATTCATTCTTCCCATCAGATACCCTGTTGAAAAGCAACCAAATACATATCCCAGAAGTAAACAAAGTATGATTCTTAGAATCATTTAATCGGTCTCCTTTCTCTCCCTAATGAAAAACTTTAACGATGTGCCAGAAAAACCGAAGGCTTCGCGAATTTTATTCTCAATATAACGGGTATAAGAAAAATGCATAAGATCTTTATCATTAACAAAGATAACAAAAGTAGGTGGCTTTACACTGACCTGTGTTACATAATACAACTTTAGACGTTTTCCCTTATCTGACGGTGGTTGCTGCAGTGCAACAGCCTCTGTCATAATTTCATTTAACACGCCGGTTGAAATTCTCAAATTCTGATTCTGAATGACTACCTCAATCGATTCAAATAATCTATGGAGTCTTTGTCCTGTTTCTGCTGATATGAAAAGTATTTCCGCGTATGACATGAAGGCCAATACCTCTTTAATGTCACTCGTATATTCTTTTACTGTTTTATTATCCTTCTCTACCGTATCCCATTTGTTAACTGCAATTATGATACCCTTACCCCTATCATGGGCAATACCGGCAATTTTTGCATCCTGTTCGGTCACGCCCTCAATCGCATCGATAACAAGTACGACCACATCAGCGCGTTCAACGGCAGCAACAGTACGAATAATGCTGTAGCGTTCCAATTCTTCTTTAATCTTACTTTTTCTACGGAGTCCTGCCGTATCAATTAATACATATTCCTTACCGTTTCGTTTTATTGGTGTATCAATCGCATCACGAGTGGTTCCGGCAATATCTGATACGATAACTCTCTTTTCACCGACGAGTTTATTGACAATAGAGGATTTACCTACATTCGGCTTTCCTACAATTGCAATTCTTGGACGTTCATCCACAATTTCATCAGTATTTCCCTTATGAAAATGTTTTACCACTTCATCCAGCATTTCGCCAAAACCAAGCTTGCCCGATGAAGATATCGGAAACGGTTCTCCAATACCAAGATTATAGAACTCATATACATCCGGCATCAGTTTCTCAAAATTATCTACTTTATTCACAACAAGAACAATCGGTTTTGCTGATCTTCTTAACATATCGGCAACTTTTGAGTCCGAATCGATAAGACCCTGCCTAACATCCACAAGGAATACAATCACATCGGCAGTATCAATTGCTATCTGCGCCTGTTCCCTCATATAGGATAACATCTCGTCCTTACTGTCCGGTTCAATACCACCGGTATCTATCATGGTAAATTGTGTATTAAGCCATGTTACATCTGCATAAATGCGGTCTCTGGTTACACCGGGGAAATCCTTTACGATTGATATCCTCTCGCCTGCCAGAGCGTTAAACAATGTTGATTTTCCCACATTCGGCCTGCCTACAATGGCAACTATTGGTCTACTCATTTTATACCTCCAAGTCTTTCCCTTCTTATTACACAATAATACTGTCAATGAAGGACTTTCCATCTGATTGTACAATACGTATATGGGTTTGTAAAGCATTTTCCATATCACTGACTGTGACATCATCTAACAGCACCGTCTCCCCATCCTTCAATAAAACCTCAGGAAGCAGCAGGTTTTCGCCAATATCCTTCCCCTTAAGCTGCTCCGTAATATCACTCCCGGTTAATAATCCTGCAACCGTGATCTGCTCTCCAAAAAAATGATTAATCACAGGATATACCTGTATCTTAATATTCGGAAATTTATTTACTATTTGCTCTGACAACCTGCGAATTACCGGTTCGGCAAGGATGCCTGTCGCAATCGAAACATTTCTGATTCGTAAATCTCCTGATATTTCATTATAATAATCTTCAAATTCATTCTGAAGCGAACGGATCAAACCGACTCCGTTTTCAAGCTGAGGATAACCCTCATAAGCTTCTTCAGTTGGAATGGGCAAATCCGCCTTCAGATACCATTCATCGCTGGCATAGATAAAGCGTGTCCCATAGTGGGTCAAGAAAATGTTCTGCCATCTATGAATCTGCTCCAATACCGTTAACGAATCTTCTTTTGTAAATTCTTCAAGTTCTTTAAGTTTATCCCGGAATTTGGTCAGACCTACCGGAACAACCGACACACTTGACATTTCAGGTAGATAAGCAGATAAATCATGCATGGTTTTCTCTAGTTCTTCACCATCATTCCACCCTTTGCAAAGAACAATCTGCCCATTCATTGTTATCCCGGCATCTTTTAACTTTTGCAGTTTTTTTAATGCATCACCTGCAAAACGATTGTTCAACATCTTGCATCGCAACTCCTCATTGGTCGTATGAACCGAGATATTAATTGGGGCCAGCTTATAAAAGATGATGCGGTCAACTTCCGCTTCGCTTAAATTAGTTAGCGTAATATAATTACCCTGTAGGAAGGACAGCCTAGCATCATCATCCTTAAAATATAGTGTTTCCCTCATTCCGGGTGGCATCTGGTCAATGAAGCAGAAGATACATTTATTCTTACAGGAACGATATTCATCCATCAGTCCTTCTTCGAATATAATACCCAAATCTTCATCATATTCCTTTTCAATATCAAGCTCCCATTCCTCACCGTCTTGCTTTTTAATCAAAACAGTTAGGTTTTCATCATTGATCAGAAATTGATAATCCAGAACATCCAAAATTACAGACCCATTGACGGATATTAATTCATCACCCGGCATAAGTTCCAGTTCCTCTGCGATACTGCCACTTTCTATTTCCTTAATAATGTGTGCTTTTTTCATCATTACATACACCAAATCTCTCTAATTTCTTTCTAATGTTACAATTCAGCCTATCGGCTAAACTGCAACTATTGATACCTACGGGAATTCTACGACATTCGCTTTGTTCGACTCACAAAAACATCTCACGGTATAAAGTCTGAACTATAGCCTTCTAATAAACATACTTCTCTGGGTTTACTGATCGCAAAGACCTAAGAAGGCTGCCAGACTTCCGCGTTTCCCCCCGGTTTTTCGATGTGAAAATAGTAAATCGCTGTTGCAACAAGTACAGACCCCGCTGATATGTATATTTTCTGTTCGAAGGCCCGCTTCCAGAAGTACCGCTTGATTGGCTTTCCACAAATCACACAAATATTTCCCATCATCTTTTGCTACTAAAATGTCTGTTATATACTGATCTCCAAATGCATTTTGAAACTCTCGTGCAACATCTTCTCCGATTTCGAAGCATTCACTGCAGATGGATGGACCGACTACCGCAATAATTTCGCTCGGATTGCTCCCAAAGTTTCTTGTCATCTCTTCAACTGTTACTTTACCTATTTTGCTGACAGTTCCGCGCCAGCCTGCATGAGACAAACCGATTGTTTTCTTTCCTTGATCCACAAAATATAAAGGAACGCAGTCCGCATATTTCGTAACCAACGTGATATTCGGTCTGTCCGTAATCATACCATCGATTTCCTCATAATCCAGGGATTCAATTATCCCTTTTCCTCGATCCGCATCATCTACAACGCGGATATTTGTCTTATGTACCTGCCTGGATAACACAAGAGAATTCATATCAACACCAATACTTTTTGAAATTCTTTGATAGTTTTCCAATATATTCTCCGGTTCATCCTGCCAGGGAAGCGATTCAGAACCGAAATTCATCGAGGAAAAGATTCCGCTGCTGACTCCGCCGAGTCTTGTAGAAAATCCATGTTTGATAAACGGGATTTCTGATAATATCGGGAAAGAAATGTAGGGAACCTCAATGTTAAAATCTATATGAGCAGCCTTGCTGTTTTCAAATTTCATCCGATCAAACCTTTCTAAAATAACAGTTAAATTCCGTCAAATGCATTCTGTATGAGTGAAAACTCATGGTCCAGGATAAGAACAGCATCAAAACGACAGGGTGTCTCTTGCGAAAGCTTATGTGACAGCAGATAAAACTGCGCTGTTCTGGTAATTCTCCTGATTTTATTCATATTGATTGCCTCAGCCGGATAGCCCTTCGATATACCGGAACGATATTTGACCTCAATAAAACAAAGATAGCCCTCAGCCTTTGCGATAAGATCAATCTCACCTATTTTACACCTGAAATTTCTCTCCAATATCTGATATCCTTTATCAATAAGGAATTTTGCTGCTTCCTGTTCAAATTGTGTTCCTACCGCTCTGTTATTCATTCGATTTTCCCTTTGATCCTGTCCAATTTATCCACAAACACTAAGATTTCAGCAACAACTTCATATAATTCCTGCGGAATCATTTCTCCGATCTCAAGCTTTGACAACGTATTAGCAAGCTTACTGTCCTTATGGATCGGAATCTTACTTTCTTTTGCTCTCTCAATAATTCTTTCTGCAAGATAACCTTTTCCGGAGGCAATTACCTTCGGGGCATCATCCTCCGGTTCATAGGAAATTGCAATCGCTGTTTTAGGTTTTTGATCAAAATTTTGCTTACCCATACGAATACCCCCAGTTTATACTTGGTCGCCTTCCATTATATTCTTAAGAAAGCTTCTGCGGTGAATCGGTGTCAAGCCAAGCTTACCGATGGCTTCAATATGTTTTGCCGATCCGTAGCCTTTATTACTTGCAAAATCATAACCGGGAAACACTTTATCATA
This sequence comes from Lachnoclostridium sp. UBA1308, assembly GCA_002307215.1. Classification (GTDB taxonomy): domain Bacteria; phylum Bacillota; class Clostridia; order Lachnospirales; family Lachnospiraceae; genus Mobilitalea. The sequence continues at coordinate 79,068 of DBTU01000031.1, read as the reverse complement.
TGCAAGCATCAGGCGGTCTCTGGTAACCTTAGCTACAATACTCGCCGCCGCAATAGAAATACTTTTTGCATCTCCTTTAATGATCGGAATTTGCCTGATATTCACTCCCGGAATGGTCACCGCATCATTTAATAATATATCGGGTTTTACCGTCAAATTGCTGATAGCCTTGCGCATGGCTTCATAAGTAGCTTGAAGAATATTCATTTCATCAATTTGATTCGGAGGCATGCTTCCGATTCCAAATGCAACCGCTTGGGATATGATTTCATCATACAGTTCTTCCCGTTTCTTTTCGGAAAGCTGCTTGGAATCATTGATGTACAATATGTTACAGTCCCTTGGAAGAATCATAGCACAAGCCATCACCGGCCCGGCAAAAGGACCTCTTCCTACTTCATCAATTCCACAGATATACTCATACTGAGAATATTTATTTTCGTACTGCTTCATCGTTTCCATACGTATCAGTTCTTTTTGGTGTGAAAGTTCTCTGTTGCGGTATTGATTGCAGACTGTAATAACGCCGCTTCTTTCATCACTCTCATATTTACTCAGTAATTCGGGAATCTGCTCCTTGGTCGCCTTCATAAATTCCATTTTAATATGGGCAATTTTCTTCGGAGAGCCTTCACCTAATTCTTTATCAGACATTTAAATATCCTTTCCATCTGTAACAAGCTTATCTTTGTCTTTGTCTTTGTCTTTGTCTTTGTCTTTGTCTTTGTCTTTGTCTTTGTCTTTGTCTTTGTCTTTGTCTTTGTCTTTGTCTTTGTCTTTATCTTTATCTTTATCTTTATCTTTATCTTTATCTTTGTCTTTGTCTTTGTCTTTGTCTTTGTCTTTGTCTTTGTCTTTATCTTTATCTTTGTCTTTGTCTTTGTCTTTGTCTTTGTCTTTATCTTTGTCTTTATCTTTATTCTTCCTATCATCAGGAAACTCAAGTGTAATATTACCAAGCTTTATCGTACGAAAATCGTCAATAACGAAAACAGCTGCACGACGAATATCCGGTTCTCCACCTTTAATAAGGCAGGAACGCTTCACAGCTATTTTCTCCAGTAACTTTAACGCTCCCTGTAAATTATCCACTGAAAGTACCGTCTCAATTCCATAGCGGTTGGCCAGCACTTCCGGATAATATTTACTCAGAACTAAAATAAGCTCCAAAGCAAGATCCAAGGAATCAATAATGCTGTCATTAATGGAACCGATAAGCGCCAGTTTAAGCCCTACGTTCTGATCTTCAAATCTCGGCCAAAGAATACCCGGAGTATCAAGTAATTCTGTGAATTTACTCAACCTTATCCATTGCTTTCCCTTGGTTACACCCGGTTTATTGCCTGTCTTTGTACTAGCTTTACCGACAAAACTGTTGATAAAGGTTGACTTACCTACATTCGGTATTCCAACAATCATGGCGCGTACCGGACGATTTAAGATACCTTTCTTTTTGTCCCTCTCAATTTTTGCTTCACAAGCTTTATTAACAATATCTTGTACTTGCTTTACTCCGGTTCCACTCTTCGAATTGACAAGAGCTACAAAATATCCCTTTGCTTCGAAGTATTCCTTCCATGCTGCATTATAACGTTGATCCGCCATATCGCTTTTGTTCATCAGTATTACTCTTGATTTATTTTTAGCCAAGACATCTATATCAGGATTTTTACTGGAATACGGGATTCGTGCATCCACCAGCTCAATTACTACATCAATTAGCTTTATATCTTCCTGCATCATGCGCTTTGCCTTGGCCATATGGCCTGGATACCATTGAAAATGCATATATATCCTCCATGCTCACATTATTCTTCCGGAGCATTCTTTTTCTGATTTAATTTACTTACAAAGTTAAATGGTTTCAGCCGAATAAAGGCTTCACCTATAATTTCATCCCTACGTATATTGCCTACACTCGCAAAACGGCTGTCTTCACTGTTATTACGATTATCTCCGAGCACAAAATACTCATTATCCTCGAGTATTATTGGTTCCTTAGCCAGACCATAATTATTCATCTCTTCTACATTAACGATATCTTCCACTGCCACACTGTTAATATAGATTATTCCCTCTTTAATTTGTACACTCTCGCCCGGCAATCCTATAATACGTTTTATATTATAATAGCTGTGCTCATTACCGCCTTGTTTAAAGACAACAACATCAAACCTCTTCGGCTCAGAATAACGGTAGGAGAACTTATTAATAATGATAGAATCTTTGTCCTGCAAGGTTTTTTCCATAGAAATACCGACCATATTAGTTTTTTCGAGTGCATAATAGATTATGAAATAAGCCAGTAAAATAACTACAGCTATTTCAACAATCCAGATTGCGGTTTGTATCAGAATTTTTCTGATCACCGGTCTTTTGCTCTCTTTATCAAAATCAAAATCCATCGATATCCCCTTCCTATACCAACAATTTAATTGATAAAAAAGGGACAATCTCTTAAGTATTGTCCCTTCGTTGTATTCATGAGTAGTAAATTAAACTAATATCTTGTCTATCTGATTGACTCTTTAACCTTAGCCTTCTTACCTACTCTGTTACGTAAATAAAAGAGCTTAGCTTTTCTTACTTTTCCGTGTCTAACTACAATAATCTTGTCGATAATGGGACTATGAACCGGCCAAGTTTTCTCTACGCCAATACCATTGGATGTTTTTCTAACGGTAAAAGTTTCTCTTACTCCGCCATTCTGTCTCTTCAATACTGTTCCTTCGAATACCTGTAATCTTTCACGGTTACCTTCTTTTACTTTTGCGAACACTTGAACAGTGTCGCCCACGTTGAATTCTGAAACCTCTGCTTTGAGTTGTTCAGCTTCAATACTCTTAATAATTTCGTTCATTATGTGACCTCCTATCATTTTTAGATGTTCTTAATTCAAAATGGTATGTTACCATGCATCAGAGGACCATCTCATCTCACATCAAAACACTTTAGCATAAACCGCCATTAAATGCAAGTGTTTTTTGTGTTATTTATGATATAAAAAGTGTAGCGTAATCAAATGGACGGTTGAGGTTGGAAGAGGGATAGGAACACCTTGCTAAAATCTAAATGCGGATTATTAGCTTTTCTAAGATATTTCGTTCGCTAAAGGCAGTCAGAACGCGCAAAAACTCCTCCGGGGAAATCTTTAAAACCTACACAGTAGGTTTTAAAGATTTCCTCGTCGTCAAACATTTGCGCTCGTGCGATTATCGCACGTCTGACTTGATCGCTCTCTCAATATCTAAGAATCGCACATAATCCACATATGATTTTCGCATGGTGTTCCTATCCCTCTTCCAACCCCAACCTGATTTTGAATAAATAATTTTGTTTACTTTTGTATTAATAACATAAGTTAACAAAAAGACTATGGGACGAAAAATCAAGGATAATATATTCATGTTTTTTTACTCTTTTCGTAGATATTGTGGGTAAGATTTATGCATCAGAAAGACACCTATTTTAATTAGAGATTTTAGATCAATAATGATGAATATAAGATGATCGAAAACTGACACAATAAATAGATGAGAGCGTTATGCTCAAATATGCTCTACATCAACTAATACTCCATCTTCAAAACTTAATTTATATATATCCGGCATATTTAATTTAATCCAGAAATCGTAATTATATTTTTTTATCATAATAATTCATTATTAATACCATAATATTTCCATGAGTGCCAATAACAATATTTTCGCCACTATATTTATTTAAAACACTTTTAAGAGATTGTACACCTCTTTCTTGAGCAATATATCCTGTTTCACCTCCGGGAAGGAAGAAATCAAAATTTCCCCAATATTTCAAAATCACTTCACCAAAATTTTCAACAGAACTATCAGCAATTTTTCTTTCTCTAAAACCTTCATCCAATAAAACGGGTAATCCAAAATAACTCGCTGTGCCTTCAACTGTTTGCATAGCACGTTTATAAGGACTTGAAATAACATATGTTATATTTTTATTTGATAGCAATTCAGTTGCCTTCTTGGCATCTCTTAATCCTTTTTCAGATAGTGGTCTATTCAATTCATCAGAAGTATATGATGAATTAGCGTGTCTAACAAAATAAATATTAGTAATCAATAATATATATCCCCCTGTTTTACTCATCATAAACTACAACTAAAATCCAAATATTATTTTTTCGGCCCATGGGATTTGTATGGATATTGTACTTATAATTAAAAGGTACTTATGCAAAAAGACACCAGTTTACACCAAATTTATCAATAAAACAAACCATACACGGGCTATAAGAACATGGTCCCAACGAAATCAAAATTTGTGCATTTTGCTCTAACACCTGAAAAGCTTTTTCTACAAGTTCTTTATTGGCTTCACCAAAATGCAAGCAAAATTGCATGGTATTACCAGATATGTTCTTTTCTTCTCTTGATTCTGACAACGCCAATATTTGTCCAAATACATCTAATTCGGCATGCATATAACTTCCATCATCATTTTTATATTCGCATACCAATGCCGCATCAAAGGCTTTTTGATACAACCGAACCGCTTCAGCACTACCCCTTACATACACCTGCATCAATGACCTTAACATGTTAAAAGCCCTCCATCCTCTATGTGTATTTATATTGATTTTTTTACATTTGATTTATTAGCATTGAATTTATTGGCATTTAATTTAATGATATAATCCCATTGCTGTTTTCTACCGTATAAGTAGTTTCAACCGCTGCTTTTGGAGTTAAATCAATTGTCTCCCCATTACTTAATTCAGCAATAATCTTATATACACCATCTAAATCAGGAGTATAAGAAATATCCTGGTTAGGTTGATAATCATATAACTTAATCACTTCACTATTCTCTAAATTATATGCAAAAATAATTGCAGTTTCATCCTTTAAGCCTAAATCAAGTTGCGATATTATTAGTTTTGAATTGCTCGATAGTTTAATGCCTGTACCATAATCGTGATATAGCAAATCATTCTGACTGTCTGAGTAATCATCATTATAGGTAACAGAGGTTATATCATTAGAAATCAAATCTGTTTCCGTAGCGCCTTCTTTTCTTTGGCATCCGACTAATAATAGAGTAAATACGATAACTATAAATAGTTTTTTCATACAATCATCCTTCCTATGAGTAAAACTTGTCATCTCCGTATGGTTACTAAACCTTAATGATATTATATATCGAATCGACAAGACAATCCACCTATTATCCCCAAATGTTAAATGAATATAGATGCATGGAACGTAATAATCTTGATTCATATATAATGATTAATCAAACTTTAATTTTGCTTCTATAATTAACTGCTCTAAATATTTCAAATAGTATTCACACATCTCCTGAATATTTTGTTTTAACATATCATTTGGAACATCACTAAACACTACATCAATTGTCATATCAAGACCATATATATTATCAGGAATCTCTACATAGTAAGGTTCTGTAACACCTTCTTCTATTTCTACTTCCCAACCACAACCACCTATTCTATCTCCTATAAAAAAACTTTTTACTTTCGGCGGAGCCTCATACAATCGCATTAGTGCATAAGGATTTCCCGATAGTGTTAAAGATGAAGATGTATTAATTGTACCTACTTTTAGGATTTGTGATCTTAACTTATAAAAATATTTCATTATATCATCGGAGGCCATTTCATTTACTTTGTAATTATACCATTCATTAAAATCATCACCAACGCTTGATCTTAAATTCTGCAATACATTTGTAACAGCCCTGCCAAAAACAACAACATTTCTCAAACCTGCAATTCTTGCTTTTGCATCTTTTCCAACAACTAATTGAAATCCTAACTGAGCGGTATATAGTGTATCTTGTGCTTCTTTTAATATTTGCTTTGTTGTACGTTTCATTTTTCACCTCATTTATCACTATATGCAGCATGGTTTGTTCATAATTGAGACAATAACATATTATTGTAAATAATCATATACCACATCTATCCATTTTACAACGTTATTATATGCTAGTGTACAGTAATTCGGCTTCATCGCTGCCACAAGCATAAACGCACCAGAAATGTCTCCTAGTATAAGTTACAAATTGCACATAACGTGTTTTTAATCACTTTTCTTAAATAATTATTCAAAGACAGGTAAATGGACAGTATTAATCTAATTGACCGCCTTTATAACTTTTCCGGTAATACTTGCTTGCGGATTAGAGCGATCAAGTCTGGGAAATGTCCACGGAGGGACATTTCAGGAGCATGCGACATGGATGTCGCTCTGCTCCGACAGACTGCTTCAAGCTCTAATACGGAAGCTTAGTATTACCAAAAAGTTATAACCGAAGGGAAAGTAGATTAATACTGTCCATGTACCGTTCCTAGAATGACGTACTGTGCTTGTACTGTTTTTGTACTGTTTTTGTACTGTTTTTGTACTGTTTTTATCCCGTTTCTAGAATGACGTACTGTTTCTTAATACACGTCATAGTTTTTCTGGAATATCAGCCTTGTGAGATATTCTCGTTCATTTTCTGACAGATCGGCTTTCTCCAGAAGATCTGGTCTGCGTTCATAGGTTCGAAGGATTGATTGCTCACGTCTCCAAGCCTCAATATTTGCATGGTGTCCTGATAAAAGTACTTCTGGAACTCTTTTCCCCATAAATATTTCAGGTCTGGTGTATTGCGGATATTCTAAAAGATTGTCCTGGAGGGATTCAAATTCCGAGGATACCTCATTATTTAATACGCCCGGAATCAACCTTGAAATCGCATCAATCATTACCATTGCCGGCAATTCACCGCCGGTCAATACATAATCACCGATGGAAATATGATCGGTTACTATCATTTCAAGAACTCTTTCGTCAATCCCTTCATAATGCCCGCAAAGGAAGATGAGCTCCTCCTCTTCGGAAAATTCCTCGGCAATCCCTTGATTAAATACACTACCTTGGGGCGTAACATAGATGACACGGGGTTTTTTATAGGAATCGTTGCTTTCGTTCGTCATCTTGATATGATTTGCCAAATAACCATAGGCTTTAAATATCGGTTCTGCCTGCATCACCATCCCGGCACCGCCGCCATAAGGGGTGTCATCCACATGGTTATGCCTGTCTTCACTGAAATCTCTGATATTAACGGTATTTACAGAAATCAGACCTTTATCCATTGCTCTTCCGGTGATACTGGTGGCAAGCCCCTGAAGTATCATTTCGGGAAAAAGCGTTAGTACATGAAAATTCATATATTACCTCCAGCTAACTTAACGTAATCCATCGAGCAAATGTACCTTAATCTTTTTATTATCAACATCCACATCAAGGATGCACTCTTTAATAGAAGGAATTAAAATTTCACTTCCGTCTGCCGTTTTTACAATATATACATCGTTTGCATTTGTGGTGAGAATCTCTGTCAGTATGCCAAGCTTCTCTCCTTCATCGGTATAGACCTCTGAATCAATTAAATCAAATATGAAATATTCATTCTCTTCCAGCTTTACCGCATTCTCTCTGTCTATTAAAAGGTCTTTACCCTTGTATTTTTCAATTTTCTCAATTTCATCAAAACCCTTAAATTTAAGTATAACCATCTTCTTAAAGAATTTGATACCTTCCACCTCTAATGGTAACAATTCTTTACCGGTATCCAAAAACAAGTGCTTTAGTTCGCTAAATCGATTCGGATCATCGGTTGTCGGGAATACCTTTACTTCTCCTCTGATTCCATGTGTCGATGAGATGATACCAACTCTTAGATGCTTTTCCATTCTTCAATCCTCTGTTTTCTTCCTTTATTGATTCAAGTGTTAAAAATCGCTTTAGGATATGCATGAATATCGTTGTATATTCATTTCATTGCATTACCCCTCATTGATAGTACTAATACCTACACCTAACAGTAGGTACAAAAAGAAGCTGTTCTACTATGTCTGTATGAAAACATTAAGCTTCATATGACATAATAGACAGCTTCCTTGATTCTGCACAGGAAAAACTGCAATTGGATTACCTGCTACTGCAGAATCTCAACTACTACCTTTTTGTCATCCTTTGTTGCGGCTGCTTTTACTACGGTACGAATGGATTTAGCAATACGTCCTTGTTTACCGATTACCTTACCCATATCATCAGAAGCAACTTTTAATTCCACAACAATTGCCTTTTCGGTTTCTTTTTCCGTAACAACAACCTGATCCGGATGATCCACGAGTGACTTAGCGATTACTTCGACTAATTCCTTCATATTATACCCTCCATCGGATGCCTCTTATTGAATCCCTGCAAGCTTAAAAATCTTACCTACAGTATCAGTCGGCTGTGCACCATTTGCTAACCATTTCTTTGCAGCTTCCTCATTTACGTTGAAAGCACTTGGATCCTGTGTAGGATCATAGGTACCGATTTCTTCGATAAATCTACCATCTCTTGGTGATCTGGAATCAGAAACGATAATTCTATAGAAAGGAGCCTTCTTTTGACCCATTCTCTTTAATCTAATTTTTACTGCCATGAATTTCACCTCCTTAAATTTTATTTACTTGATTTATAAATGTTTATGTCCTATAACACTGTACAGAGCAACGTATAGAAAGTATTCTACCTGATTTCTGTACATTGTTCTGTACAATGCTATACAACGAAACAACAACCTTATAACCCAAAGGGCATTTTAAATTTGTTTCCCTTACCGCCTTTGCCCATCATACCGGAGAATTGCTTCATCATTTTCTTTGTCTGATCCAATTGTTTCACTAGACCATTCACCTCACTGATGTCAACACCGGCACCCGCTGCAATACGTTTTTTACGAGAAATATTTAATAAATCAGGATTAGCTCTTTCTGCCTTTGTCATGGATTTAATAATAGCTTCCGGCTTTAATAGAGCATTTTCATCAACCTCAACACCTTTTAACTGCTTACCCATTCCTGGGATCATTCCAAGTATATCAGTAATTCCACCCATCTTTTTGACCTGCTGCATCTGATCCAGCCAATCATTAAAATCAAAATCGGCTTTCTTAATCTTCTTCTCTAGATCCCTTGCCTTTGTCTCATCAAAATCAGCTTGTGCTTTATCAATTAAGGTAAGGATATCTCCCATTCCAAGGATACGGGACGCCATTCGGTCGGGATAAAATTGTTCCAAATCGGATAATTTCTCACCCATACCGATATATAAAATAGGACGTCCGGTAACTGCGCGAATGGAAAGTGCCGCACCACCTCTGGTATCACCATCCAGTTTTGTTAAAATTACACCATCAATGGACAACTTTTCATGAAACATCTCGGATACATTAACGGCATCCTGTCCTGTCATGGCATCCACTACTAAAATGGTCTGATGAACAGTAATATTTGACTTAATCTCCTGAAGCTCTTCCATCATGGCTTCATCAATGTGAAGACGACCAGCGGTATCCAGAATTACTACATTATAATTATTCTTAGCTGCATGCTCCATCGCTGCCTTGGCAATATTAACCGGCTTATGTTTATCACCCATGGAGAACACACTGACTCCTTGCTTATCTCCGTTAATCTGAAGCTGTTCAATCGCAGCCGGACGGTAAATATCACAAGCTACCAGCAATGGCTTTCTTCCCTTAGATTTCAGCTTACCTGCAAGCTTGGCTACCGTTGTAGTTTTACCGGCACCCTGAAGTCCGCACATCATAAAAACTGTAATCTCATTCGTGGGTCTTAAATCCAGCTCAACGGTTGTCTCTCCAAGAAGTTTTGTCATCTCTTCGTTTACAATTTTTATTACCATCTGTCCCGGAGTCAAGCTATTTAATACATCCTGACCTACAGCACGCTCCTGAACGGTATTTACAAAATTCTTAACCACCTTAAAATTAACATCTGCCTCAAGTAACGCCATCTTTACTTCTTTTAGGGCAGCTTTAACATCTGCTTCGGAAAGTCTTCCCTTTCCTCTCAAGCTTTTAAAAATATTCTGAAGTTTATCAGATAAACTTTCAAATGCCATAAAATCATAACTCCTTTAAAATATCATCTGCAAGGATCGTAATACTGCTTATATTCGAGATATCTCCGGTACTTTCGGCATCGGATATAATGGTTTTAATACTGTTAATCGTGTTCTTAATCGTTTGAAACTTTCGGACTAATCCCAACTTCTCTTCGTATTCCTTTAATTCCAAGTTACACCGTTTTACAATGTCATGGACACCTTGTCGGCTAATCCCCTGTTCCTCTGCAATCTCACTCAATGATAAATCATTTAACACATAATCCTCAAAGATTTGTTTCTTGTGATCGCTTAATAATGCACCGTAAAAGTCATATAAAATAGACTGACGAACAATTTCCTCAAGCTTCACTAACTGTGTATCATTGTTCACCATAAAAGTTCACCACCTGTAAAGGAATTTTCTTTACAGGTGGTAGTATAGCTGATTTATGTTTATTTGTCAAGTCAAAATATCTATATTTTTGTGCTGATTAAAATATCTATAATAATATGATAGTCCGATAAAAAAAAGGCACTAAAGTAATCAATTGAGATATACCCACCTCATAATATACAGTTGAAATGATATCTGTTTATAACAAGGAGGAGTATATTTTTGATACTGTCAGTGCCTTATAGTCATGGATATTACTATTCATATGAAATTTGTAATAATTATACCGGATAAGCTTTATTTGTTTTATCTGCAGCTGTTACGTCAATTCTTGTTTGCTGAGCCTGACGGTACTTGAAGAAATCCAGAGCAACTTGAGGAAATAGTGCATAGGATAAAACATCTTCATCCTGTTGTTTCCATTCAAGAATTTCAGCTTCAATCTTGTGGAGCTCCGGTGCAATAAGATCAGCAGGACGACAGGTTATCGGCTGCCTATCTCCATTCACTTTCTTCTGCACTTCAGGATCAAACGGCTTAACTGTCTGTCCATATTCTCCGGCAAGTAATGCCTTAGTTTCCTTCGTAACCATCTTGTAACGCTCTCCACCGATAACATTAAGTACAGCCTGTGTACCAACAATCTGACTGGAAGGAGTAACAAGAGGCGGTTCACCGAAGTCCTTACGAACTCTGGGTACTTCCCTTAATACCTCATAATATTTATCTTCCTGATTTGATTCTTTTAACTGCGAAACAAGGTTGGATAACATACCGCCGGGTACTTGATAAAGAAGCGTTTTGATATCAACACCCATTACCTTCGGATTTAATAATCCGCTATCTAATGCTTTATCTCTAAGCGGTCGGAAATAATCTGCAATTTCTGCAAGAAGGATCTGATCATAACCGGTATCATAAGGTGTTCCCTTAAAGGTCTCAACCATAACCTCAGTTGCCGGCTGGCTGGTTCCCATTGCAAACGGTGACATTGCGGTGTCAATGATATCACAACCTGCCTCAATAGCCTTTAGATAAGTCATACCTGCCACACCACTGGTATAATGGGTATGAAGATCAATCGGAATGCTGACTGCAGCTTTTAAAGCACCTACAAGAGATGTTGCTTCGTAAGGAACCAGTAACCCTGCCATATCCTTAATACAGATGGAGGATGCGCCCAACTCTTCAATTTTCTTTGCCATATTTACATAATATTCAGTGGTATAAGAATCGCCCAATGTATAAGCAATAGCAATTTGTGCATGTCCTTTTTCTTTGTTGGTAGCCTTCACTGTACATTCAAGATTACGGATATCATTTAATGCATCAAAGATTCGAATGATATCAATACCATTCGCAATTGATTTCTGTACGAAATATTCAACCACATCATCTGCATAATGACGATAGCCCAGAATATTCTGACCACGAAACAGCATCTGTAATTTTGTATTTTTAAATCCTTTTCTAATCTTTCTTAATCTTTCCCATGGATCTTCTTTAAGAAAACGTAAAGAAGCATCAAAAGTCGCACCGCCCCAACATTCCACTGCATGATAACCTACTTTATCCATGGTCTCAAGAATCGGAAGCATCTCTTCCGTTGTCATTCTTGTAGCAATCAGGGATTGATGAGCATCACGTAATATCGTTTCGGTTATTTTAACCGGCCTTTTTACTTGTTCAGCCATTACTCTACCTCCTGTTAATACATGATAATAAAAGATGTATTCTACTCAATTATTAATTCAAAGTTGCAAGTAAATTACCTGATTCTACGGACTGACCTGATGTAACATTTATACTTGCCATAGTACCATCCTGAGGTGCAACAATTTCGTTCTCCATTTTCATTGCTTCTAATATTAGTATAACATCACCCTTTTTCACAGCCTGACCAGCAGAAGCCTTAACTGCAAGAATCTTGCCGGGCATAGGAGCACTTACTTTTACACTACCGGTAGAACCGCCGGCAACAGGAGCTGCAGGTGCCGGAGCCGCTACAGGAGCTGCAGGTGCGGAAGCTGCCACAGGTGCCGGAGCCGCTGCATAAACAGGTGCAGCCGTAGGAGCTGCTATTCCTTCCTGAACTGATACATTATAAGTATTTCCATTGACTGTAATTGTATAATATTTCATTTTGAAATCCTCCTTGTTTATTGACACTTTAATAGTGCCTTAACTATTGATAGTAATAATAATGACTTGTGTTTTATTTATTAATTATTTAACTTTACGAATGGAACGTACGACTAAACCGTCTGTCGGAACGTCTCCTTCCATGGAAGCATAAATCGCTGCCGTTATCACAGCTACCAATTCATGATTACCGGCCAGTTCAACTTGTCCGTTGCCGACAATCTGTGTGATTGCATTACCAACCGGACCATTACTTACTGTTTTCGTAGACTGATTATTCTTAAGATAGGACATAATACTAGCTAAATATATCAATGCTATAAGAAGTAAAACCGCCAGAACAACAACTACAACAAATAATGTGTCTAAATTAACAATACTGCCTGCCTCGGAAAGAATAACGGTTTTACTGATGATTACCTGATCAAATATACCCATAATTCCACCTCATTCTATATCGAACCATGCTTTTTGGCAGGGTGCGATTCTCTCTTTGTAAAGAGCATTTCAAAGGAATAAATTGCATGCTGACGAACAGCTTCAGCTTCAATGATACTATCAACATATCCGCGTTTTGCCGCTGCTTCTGCACTGGATTGAAGTGCTGCGTATTCTTCAGCTTTTACCTTAATAACATCTGCAGCTTCACCATCATAAATAATCTGTGCAGCAAGGGTAGCATCCATTGTGCCAATTTCAGCTGTAGGTAATGCAAATACCATATCAGCTCCGATATGCTTTGAATTCATGGCTAAATATGCTGTGCCATATGCTTTTCCAATAATAATATTAACCTTTGGAATAGTCGCATTAGCAAAGGAATAAATCAATTTAGCGGAAGCCTTGGCAATTGTTTTCTCTTCTTCAATGGATGCTTTATATCCGTTCACATTGGTCAGAGTAAGAACCGGAATTTCAAATGCATCGCAGAAATTTACAAAATCAGCTGCTTTTTCAGCACCGGCAGAAGTCAAAGAACCATCAAATTTCTCGGTTACTTTTCCTGCATCATCTGTGATTTCTGTTCGATTAGCTACTGCGCCGACAGTTACACCATTCAAGCGTATAAAACCGGTAACCATTTCTTTCGCAAAATCCGGCTTAATTTCAAACAAATATTGATTGTCGGATATATCAGCTAAAGCCTTCTTTGAATCACTAATCTCACTGGCAAAGTTCGTGAGCATACGGTTTAAATCATCGCTGCATTCATCAAAGGAAGCATCATCTTCATTATTTGAAGGTAAAATTGTAACCAATTCACGAATTTTTTCAATTACATCAGCCTCTGTCTCTCCAACATAATCCACAAGACCGGTCTTAGCCTGATAAACAGCTTTTGAAGTATCCAGTTTGTCTTTATTGTTTCCAGTTAAGGCATTCGGGGAATTAACAAACAATCTTGCTTGTTTTCCCTCCATAAATGAAAAGTCACTTAAAGAAGCCAATACAGCTAAACCACCGCCTGAATTTCCAAAAATCGCGGTAATCTGAGGGATGATACCGGAAGCAAGGGTTTGCTTTAAGTATATCTCTCCAAAGCCGTTCAGGGCATCGGTTGCTTCCTGTAATCTGAGTCCGGTTGAATCAATCAAGCCTAACACAGGAGCTCCCACTTTAAGTGCCAAATTATAAATATTAACTATTTTTTTTGCATGCATTTCACCAACTGATCCGCCGATAGAAGATGCATCCTGACTATAAATATAAACAAGATTTCCATCAATCAAACCGTAGCCGGTGATTACGCCGTCAGCAGGTGTTTCTTTCTGCTGAATATTAAAGTCTGTACTTCTTCTTGTAACGAAAGCGCCGACTTCAACAAAGCTATTGTCGTCAAGCAAAGCAGTAATTCTTTCTCTCGCTGACAGTTGTGCTGTACTGCTCATTTTCAGCCCTCCATTTTTTCTATTGTTATATAAATCAATTCTTTGCCGATTATAATTGTATTATACTTATATTAAAAAGGCAAGGATATATTGCTTAATTTAGGAGTAATATTCCACGAAATAATATTTTGTAACAAATTACGTATTTTATCGTATTTTTGTCTGATTAACAGACATAATTACTGCAAATAATGGTCTATTGATTTATTACCTGCTTGATTTTTCTGATATCAAATCCTTTTCTATATAAAGATGCCATTATTTTTTTCTTTTCTTCGGGGCTTAATTCCTCCGATAATCTCATTTTCTTTGCAACAACTTTTCGGATAGCAACCAGTTCGGCATCTTCAGTTTCCTCATTTTCATCAATCTCATATTCTATCTGCATAATCCGTTCTACTACTTCTTTAGAAATTCCTTTCTGAATCAATTCCATTTTTATAACCATTCTGCTTTTTGTATTCATTCTTGCGCGTATATAGGAGGATGTGAATTTTTCATTATCAAGGAAACCATACTCCATCACATATGCAACCGTACGATCAATAATATCATTCGTAAAGCCAGCATCTGACAGCTTATTCCTAAGTTCCTGCTCTGTACGGTCCATTAATTGGAGTACGGAGATAGCCTTCTGCTTCGCACGTCTGTATACCGTATTAATCAGGATCTCCTCTAAGGCTTCCTGTGTGATTATCATACCCTTATTCAACTTAAAATGATCTACTTCCTTGCGATTCAAGTAAAAAGTATAAGAATCATCAATAACCACCTTGATTTTTGATTTTTCCATTTCCTCTAAGTCTGTCACAACCATAGTTTTCTCTTCCCCTTTTTATATAGCTTAAACATATAAAAGCTGTCCGGAAGAAATGATAAGTAGCTTACGGTCTTTCGTAACCTACTGATCGGCAACTCCTTCCTGGACAGCCTGTTCATCTGAAATTATTAAGCATTAGAGTATAAATGATATGCTTCAGCGTACAGCCTTATGCCAATACATCATTATAATTCTTTGCCGGTATCAACATATATTTTTCTCTTACTTTTTCTTGAAGCTCGATAAAAAGCTCCGGATTATCAATTAGAAACTGCTTTGCATTCTCTCTGCCCTGACCGATCTTTGCATCATTATAGGCATACCAGGCTCCGCTCTTAATAATGATAGCGGAATCCGCAGCAAGATCCAGTACATCACCTTCCTTGGAAATTCCTTTGCCGAACATAATATCAAATTCTGCTTCTTTAAAGGGAGGTGCAATCTTATTTTTAACCACCTTAACACGTGTTCTGTTACCAACCACATCGCCTCCCTGCTTCAGGGATTCAATCCTTCTGACATCAAGACGGATGGATGCATAGAATTTAAGTGCTCGACCACCGGTTGTCGTCTCCGGGCTGCCAAACATAACACCGACCTTTTCGCGAAGCTGATTAATAAACACAACAATACAATTTGATTTACTGATTACTGCAGTTAGTTTTCTGAGTGCCTGAGACATCAATCTTGCATGAAGACCAACATGAGAATCCCCCATCTCGCCATCAATCTCTGCTTTAGGAACCAGGGCTGCTACAGAGTCGATGATAATAATATCTACAGCTCCTGAGCGTACCATTGTTTCGGTTATTTCAAGAGCCTGTTCACCGTTATCCGGTTGTGAAATATACAGATTATCAATATCTACTCCAATATTTTTTGCATATACAGGATCAAGCGCATGCTCTGCATCAATAAAACCGGCAATGCCGCCTCTTCGTTGTACTTCAGATACCATGTGTAGGGCTACCGTGGTCTTACCACTGGATTCCGGACCATAAACCTCTACAATTCTACCCTTAGGAATACCCCCAAGCCCTAATGCTATATCCAGACTGATAGATCCGGTAGGAACTGTTTCGATACCCATGTTGGCATTTGTATCGCCAAGTTTCATGATTGAACCCTTACCGAATTGCTTTTCAATCTGTGCCAGAGCAGATTCGAGTGCCCTAATTTTATCATCCTTTGCCATATCAATTCTCCCTTTTTATGAAGGCTGCGCCTTCAAAATACGAACTTATGTTCTTGTATTCATATTAACTTAATTACGAAATATTGTCAATGCTTTTATTCGGGCAAAGTCCCGAATTATTCCTTATACCTGAATATAACTTTAATCGGAAAGTTATATAATAATCATTCATCGGAACATTGATTTAGAATAGTTACATATGAAACAAAATGTATTACCGCTGCTATAGATATTACTGTCAAAGTTTAAATCACTTTGATGTATACAGAATATAAAGATATTCCAATTATAGCAGTCTCTTTTTGATTTGTAAATAGATGTAAGTCTGTGCTATTTGCTGAAATTTCAAGTCTTTTCTATGTATTAATCACAAAATTAATACAGCTTATTGGGAGCACATAATTTAGGATTATATCCATGATCAATTAATGCTTGGACAATCTGATGCTTGTGTTCGTGTCCAAAGGTTTCCATAGTAATTGTAAGTTCTACTGCACTATTGCGGTTGATACTCACAAACTGGTTATGGTCAAGGCGTATGACATTTCCCTGTGCTTCTGCAATAATGGTAGCGACATTAACCAGTTCCCCCGGACGGTCGGGTAAAAGCACTGATACAGTAAATACTCGTCCTCTCTGGATTAATCCATGCTGAACGATGGAGGATACCGTAATGATATCCATATTACCTCCGCTTAATATTGATACAACCTTTTTATTCTTACATTTTAAATGCTTCAATGCCGCAACTGTCAATAAGCCTGAATTTTCAACAACCATTTTATGGTTTTCAATCATATCGAGAAAGTTAACAATCAATTCTTGATCCTCGATTGTTATGATATCATCTACATATTTCTGGATATAAGGAAATACGATGTCTCCGGGAGTCTTAACCGCAGTACCGTCAGCTATCGTATCCACATTCGGTAGAGTTACTACCTGTCCCGCTTTCATGGAAGCCTTCATACAGGCTGCACCGGCCGGTTCTACACCGATTATTTTGATATTCGGATTCAACATTTTCGCAAGCGTGGCCACACCGCAAATAAGTCCTCCTCCGCCAATCGGCGCAAGGATTATATCAACTGTGGGAAGATCCTTGAATATTTCCATTGCAATTGTTCCCTGCCCGGTTGCCACAACCTCATCATTAAACGGATGAATGAAGGTATAGCCATGTTCCTCAGCAAGTTTTAATGCATACTGACATGCCTCGTCATATACATTTCCATAGAGAATAACCTCTGCACCATAGCTCTTCGTACGATTTACTTTAATCAAAGGTGTAGTAGAAGGCATAACAATGATAGCTTTTGCATGATAAAGCTTTGCCGCATAAGCAACTCCTTGCGCGTGGTTTCCCGCTGATGCAGTTATTAGGCCTTTGGCTCTCTCTTCCTCTGATAAGGTACTGATCTTATAGTATGCTCCACGTACTTTATAAGCACCTGTAAACTGCATATTTTCCGGCTTGAAATATACCTTATTTCCGGTTGTATCGGAAAAATAATCACTATAAACCAAATCGGTGCGCAGGATTACTTTTTTTACTGCTTCTGTAGCTTCTTCAAACTTATCTATTGTCATCATGTTACTATCCTCCATTTTCATACGAAAGTATCATTTCCACCTTAGTATGACTTCAATATGTGTAAAAAACAATGTCCGGCTATCTTATTCATTCTTCTGAAACAGTGCATTGATAAAATCATCCGCATTGAACTTATGAAGATCGTCGATTTTCTCGCCTATACCGATATATTTCACCGGAATTCCTAGCTCTGATTGGATTGCGATTGCAATACCACCCTTAGCCGTTCCGTCAAGTTTAGTCAAAACAATTCCCGTAACATTTGCAACCTCATTGAATTCTCTTGCCTGAGCCAAGGCATTTTGTCCGGTAGTTCCATCTAAAACCACCAGTGTCTCCCTGTAAGCCTGTGGATACTCCCGTTCAATTACACGGTCAATCTTTTTCAGTTCATCCATGAGATTTTTCTTATTATGGAGACGTCCCGCAGTATCGCACAGAAGCACATCAACATCTCTTGCCTTTGCCGCGGTAACTGCATCAAAAATAACAGCGGCCGGATCGGAGCCTTCTTTCTGGGCAATAATGTTAACATTCGCTCGGTGTGCCCATTCGGTTAATTGTTCAATTGCTGCTGCACGAAAGGTATCTGCTGCTGCAACCATTACCTTCTTACCTTGATCCTTTAATTGACCCGCCAATTTACCGACGCTGGTTGTCTTACCTACGCCGTTAACTCCGATTAGAAGCACTACTGATTTTCGGTTTTCAAAGTCATAGGCAGTTTCTTTCAGCTGCATCTGCTCCTTCATACTGTTAATCAACAATTGCCTGCATTCTCCCGGTTCTTTTATTTTTTCTTCTTTTATCTTTTGTCTTAAATTCTCAATGATGGCTGTCGTCGTATTAATACCGATATCAGCCATGATAAGTGTCTCCTCGAGTTCTTCGAAGAAATCATCATCTATACTGGAAAATCCGCTGAAAATAGCATCCAAGCCATGTGCAATACTATTTCTGGTTTTTGCTAATCCCTGTACCAGCTTACCAAAGAAGCCCTGTTTATTCTCTCCCATAATATAATTCTCCTAACCTCATTTATGGTAACCTGATGTGCCAAAATACGAGTCAATAATAATACTTTCAAGCTAAAATATCAACACTATATTATTACTAATTATAATTAAATACCTAATTCTAAGCCTTTATTCCTTATTTATCCAGTTCATTTTCAATCAAGCTTACGGATACCAGCGTGGATATTCCCTTCTCCTGCATTGTAATGCCATACAAGATATCGGCTGCCGCCATGGTACCTCTGCGATGTGTAATAATGATAAATTGTGTATCCTTCGTTAATTTATGTAAATATTTTGCAAAACGCTTCACATTTGAGTCATCAAGTGCCGCTTCAATCTCATCAAGGAGGCAAAAGGGTGATGGCTTGAGGTTTTGAATTGCAAATAAAAGGGATATTGCAGTTAATGCCTTCTCACCGCCGGAAAGCTGCATCATATTCTGTAGCTTCTTACCCGGGGGCTGTGCATTAATACGAATTCCGGCTTCCAGAATATCATCACTTTCCGTTAGTTCAAGATCTGCCTTTCCACCCCCAAACAGTTCTTTAAAAACAACATCAAACTGCTCATTGATAGCCCTGAACTTCTCAATAAACTGCGCGCGCATCTCCTCATCCAACTCATGAATAATCTGAAGCAGAACATCCTCCGCCTTGATCAAATCATCTCTTTGTCCGGATAAGAATTCATAACGCTCCGATAAATTTTTAAAATCCTCAATTGCATTTACATTTACATCTCCAAGCTCCCTGATATTAATCTTAATTTCAGAAATTTCTTTCTTCACCTGCGTAAGACTGATTTCATTATCGATCGGATAATCCTGCGCTGTCGTAAAGGTCAGTTCGTATTCCTCCCACATATAACTTGTTTGAAGGTCAGCCTGTTCCATCAGTTTTTCCTTCTGTCCGCTTAATCGGAATACTTCCTTGTCCAGTTCATTCATTTTGCTCGAAAGTTCGTCTCTTTTTGAGAAGAAGCTCTTGTGAATGCTGGTAATATGTTCTTTTTCTTTTGTTGCTTCTTGTATCTTTTTGTCCATATCCGTTGAGGAAAGACGGTAAGCATTAATGATAATATGCATCTGCTCTACTGTAATATTTTTTTCCTCAACTGCCTGTGATGCCTTATTAATGTCAGCCGTTAAGACTTCTTCCTCCTCAAGCAGCTTATTAATCTCTCTTTTTACACGCTTTACATTCTCGAGCAGAAATTGATTGCTCTGTTCCAGCGTTGATAATTCAAGCTTTCTTTGTGAGGCACTTTCATTCGCTTCCTGTTCTTTTTTACGTACCTCTTCTAATTGTTTTGTAAGCTTTTCAATCAATTCTTCTTTTTCTTTGTTCTGCTGTGAATTCTGACCCAGGGAATCATTTAACTCATTTATTTTTTCTTTCAGATCTTTTGCCTGAATGTCAATTTCTTGTACTTCATGCAAATATTCTTGATAAACGGCTTCTGTCTCTGCTTTTTTGGTTGATTCCCTGTCTAAATTCATCTTGGCAGTATTTTGCTCCAAAAAAAACTTCTGCATAGAAGCTTTCAGGCTGTCAAACTGTGTCCGGAGATTCAATTTTGTTTCCTTATATTCATCCTTTTTCTGAAGAAGTTGTGTTACGTTTTTCTGTAAAGAAGCAACCTTTTCTTCCATTTCCTCAATTTCACGTCTTCGGCCCAACAGATTACTTGCATTCTTATAAGCGCCGCCGGAAATAGAGCCTCCCGGAGTTAATAGTTCTCCCTCAAGTGTTACGATTCTCAAGGTGTATTGATATTTTCTTGCGATTGTAGTCGCATGTTCAATATCATCCACGACTATAATTCTACCTAACAAATGATCAATTAATGCATTGAATTTCTTATCGGTCTCCACTAAGCTAGCGGCAATACCAAGAACTCCGGGCTCTTTTAAAACCCTGTCTTCCTTCATCCCTGAACCTATATTCATATTCGTGAGCGGAAGAAAGGTTGCCCTTCCGAATTTATTCTGTTTCAAATAAGTGATTAATTCCTTAGCCGTGGCTTCATTCTCAGTTACAATATTCTGAATTGCACCTCCGAGTGCGGTCTCAATCGCTGTTTCATATGTTTTACCAACCTTCAGTATATCCGCAACCACTCCGATAATACCGGTCATATCAGTCTTACGTTCCATAACCTTCTTTATACTGATGCCGTAACCCTCATAGCGTTCTGTCAGATTCATCAAGGATTCCAGACGTGATTTTTCACCTAGATATTTGGAATTTATTTCATTATATTCAGAGCCAACCCGGTCAATGTCATTCTGCGTATCTGTAATTGCCTGATCCAGTAAATCGCTATCACCTGTCAAAGTGATGATCATATCGGAAATCTTTTTTAAATTATCCTTACAAACCAGGATGGATTCGCTATACTGATCCTCCTCGGTTTTATTTTTTAAAAGCTTCTGATTCAGTTCAGCTTTGCGTAGGTTGTTCTGCTCCAACATGGTTTCATAACGCTGCATGCTACTTTTAATACCTGAATTAATATTCAAATGCTCGAATATTTTATTATTACATTCTTCGATTTCCCTACTGAGCTTCTGTATATTTTCTTTCATTTCATTTAATGTTATCAGAGCATCACTAAGTAAATCATCCATTCCTGTTATTTTCTCATCAATGGAAGACTTTTCGGACAGATATGTATTCTCTTCTTTCTGCTTTGTCTGGATTTCCAGCCGGTTGGTATGTATACGGTTTTTGATGTATTCATCATTTTGCTTTGATGAGCTGATCTGCTCCTGTAATAGCTTGATTTCACCTTCCGCTTTTTCTATCTTGAGTTTAAGTTCATTATTACTGCTCTTATCCTCCTCAATTTCTCTGTCACATTCCTCAAGCTGCTGTTCAAGTCGGATATACTCTTCCTTCGTATTGTCATATTCGTCCTTCGACTGATCAAGATCCGAGTTCGCAATCTTAAGTTTTACTTCAATCTGATCACTCTGAATCTTAAGTTTATCATATTCCTTTATAAATTGATTTACCTCATGGTTTTTCAACTCATCCCTTAGTTTCAGATACACTTTGGCAATAGATGACTGCTTTTCTAAGGGAACCAACTGTCTTTCGATTTCTTTTACAATATCTATGATTCTTAATAAATTCAGTTTCTCTTCTTCCAGATTCTTCTCAGCGGTTTGCTTTCTTCTTTTAAATTTAACAATACCCGCCGCTTCATCAAACAGCTCACGTCGGTCCTCCGGCTTACCACTCAAAATCTTATCAATCTGCCCCTGACCGATAATGGAATAGCCCTCCTTACCGATGCCGGTATCCAGAAAAAGCTCATACACATCCTTGAGGCGGCAACCGGAACCATTAATCAGATATTCACTCTCTCCGGAGCGGTACACTCGTCTTGCAATTATAACCTCGTCATATTCTATTGGTAGCTTATGATCCGAATTATCCATTGTAATTGACACATAGGCATACCCTAGCGGTTTCCTGGTCTGTGTTCCCGCGAATATAATATCCTCCATTTTGGAACCTCTGAGCTGCTTTGCGCTTTGTTCCCCCAGAACCCAGCGCACGGCATCCGCAACATTACTTTTACCGCTTCCGTTCGGTCCCACAATTCCGGTGATTCCGTCATGAAATTCCAGAGTGATTTTATTGGCAAATGATTTGAAACCGTGCATCTCAATACTTTTTAAATACATTGTTACCTCCATACTAGCATTAATGCCTGCAACTTGCTCGCAGACCTATATCTCATAAATCCACTTTCTATCAAATACACAGCCGATATTATTTACTACGTAGTTTCTGTATCGCTTGATTTGCAGCTTCCTGCTCGGCGGCCTTTTTTGTTCGTCCCGTACCGATTCCGATTTCATCATTACCGATACAAACGGCAATCGTAAAAATCTTATTATGATCCGGTCCTTCTTCCGATAAAAGTTTATACCGTAGTTTTTGCTTGTTATTCTCATTCTGGATGATTTCCTGTAAGATAGTCTTGCTATCGAAAAAGAGACTTTTATTCTTAATCTCAGCTAAAATAAAGCCTTTAATAAACTCTTTTGCATTAGTAAAACCACCGTCCAGATAGATTGCTCCGATTACCGCTTCGAAGGTGTCCGAAAGGATGGAATCCCTGCTTCTTCCTCCCGAGCCGTCCTCCCCTTTACCGAGTAGAATATAATCACCAAGAGAAAGATCCCTTGCGCAAAAAGACAAGGTCTGTTCACAGACGATACTTGCCCGAAGCTTCGTCAGATCGCCTTCGGAAAGTTCCTCGTATTCCGCATAGATTGCCTCGCTGGTTACAAGTTCAAGAACTGCATCGCCCAGAAACTCCAGTCGCTCATTATTTCTTTCTTTATCCAGCCGCATCTCATTCGCAAATGAACTGTGTGTCAGTGCATGCAGTAAAATCGAGGGTTCCATAAAATGATACCCAATCTTATTCTCTAATACAAGTAACTTTTCCTCTGATTTCATACGTAATTTCATATAAATGTAAACCTCCTTTCAGTAAAATATTAATTAATGTAAAAATTTCTTTCCCTGTCTTGTCACTATACTTTCTAGGCTGAACAAAACTATTTAGGTGTTTTCGAAACACCGTAACCCAATTCTTATATGAAAAGCCCTTAAATAAGGCTACCTTATTCATAGGGCTTGTTCATACCTTCCATACTATTGTATACATATCAATCAAAATTCATTATTTATTACGATAAATCATCGTACTTTATTATATAAAGAAAAATCAAACTAAATTCAATTACCAAACTGAATCCAGGTTATAGTTCAGCTTTCAAATAGATGTATCTGGACTAAGGAAAAATGATTTCCATATAGGAGT
>DBTU01000031.1:0-54959 GCA_002307215.1 Lachnoclostridium sp. UBA1308 | reverse complement strand
AGTATTTGCATACGAACTACGTAATGCAATTTAGCGAAAACGACTCCTATATGGAAACATTTCTTTCCCAGTCTTGTCACTATCCTTGCTAGGCTGAACTGTAACGAATCTAGTTATTTGATGCATTCTTTATCTGTTCGATTGCATCTGCAACCGTAATGATATTCTCGGCATCCTCATTTGCAATTTCAATATCAAATTCCTCTTCAATACCCATAATAATCTGGAATACATCTAATGAATCAGCTCCCAAATCGTCCACAAAGGTTGTTTCCATTGTAATCTCGTCTTCGCCTACATTTAAAACTTCACTGATGATTTTCTGTAACTTCTCAAATTCCATAACCATTCACCCTTCTTTTCATTATTCATTATTGCTTAAATTGATTTTGATTTTATCATTTATTTGTTGTCTTGTAAATGTCACACACTGGAGAATAGAATTCTTTATCTCAATACTTTTTGAACTACCATGTGTCTTTACCACAAGACCCTTTAAACCAAGTAATGGGGCGCCGCCATATTGGGAAGCATCAAAATCCTTCAATGTTTCTTTTAATGCCGGTTTGCAAAGCAAAGCTCCTATTTTACTTCTTGTTGTACTCATTAGACCGGTTTTTATCTTACCAATCAAAGCTGATCCCAGACCTTCATAAAGCTTAAGAATAACATTTCCGACAAAAGCCTCACATACGATTACATCTGCTCCGCCATATGGGATTTCTCTGGCCTCAATACTTCCGATAAAATTAATATCTGTACAGCTTTTCAGTAATGGAAAGGTCTCCTTTACCAGCAAATTGCCTTTTTCTTCTTCCGCTCCGATATTCACAATTGCAACTCTCGGATTCTTTATTCCAATGACATTTTCCATATAAATGGATCCCATTCTCGCAAATTGAACCAAGTGAGAAGGTCTTGCATCGACATTAGCTCCACAGTCAACTAATAAGGAAACACCCTTCATAGTTGGAAGTAACGGTGCTAGTGGTGGACGTTCTACTCCCTCAATCCTGCCTACAATCAGCTGTCCCCCGGCAAGTACAGCTCCGGTACTACCTGCCGAAACAAAAGCATCTGCTTCACCGTTCTTAACCATATTAAGTGCCATTACAATGGAGGAGTTCTTCTTCCTGCGGATTGCCAGAACAGGTGATTCACAGTTCGTAATCACTTCGGGTGCATGTACGATATCAATACGCTTCTTGTCATAATTATACTCATTAAGTTCTTTCCCGATGACAACTTCATCACCGGTTATAATAATTTTTAAATCTTTGGCTTCTGAAACCGCAAGTACCGCTCCTTTAACAATCTCAGAAGGCGCATTATCTCCACCCATGGCATCAACTGCAACTGTAATAGTCTTCTGCATATATCTCTCCGTTCACACTTAATCAGTCCGATATCCATAACTATGTAAGCTTCGTTAAAAATATAATTATCCGTATCACTCGAGTATAGAAATCATAATAAAGCCATACGCCAATCTATTAAACAATATACTCGATATTATTCTAAAAATCAACCACATTTTTGAAAATATCATGACAGAAAAGGTGCTGTTGAATTGACACTTTCAACAGCACCTTATATTATCTGAAAACCCTTGAATTTAAGACCTATCATTATGCCTTTTTATAAAAGAATGATTTAAAATTCAAAAATCCAATTTGCTGCGACTGAATGATCTGCTCGGTACTTCCTACAAACAGTAGAGCATCCTTTTTCAGCGCTTTATTAAAATCCTGATAAATCTTATTCTTGGCTTCATCTGTAAAATAAATCAGTACATTTCGGCAGACAATCAAATCACAATTAGAAGGATATACATCCTTCAGCAAATCATGCTGTTTAAATTCTACACAAGCTTTAATCTGATCGGAAATCTGATAGGTTCTGTCATTAATCTTATTAAAATATTTCTTAAGAAAATCCTCCGGCAAATCCTTTAGACTTTTATCACTATATAATCCGATTTTAGCTTTATCCATTACTGTTCTGTCTATATCTGTAGCAATAATCTTGATTTTGTTCAGTGGAAGGAATTTAGATAACAACATGGCAAGAGAGTACGGTTCATCACCTGTCGAGCATGCGGCGCTCCAAATTTTTATATCCTTACCAAACCGCTCCATCAGATAAGGAAATACCTCTTTTTCCAAAAGAGCCCACTGTTCCGGATTCCGAAAAAATTCCGAAACATTGATTGTAATGTAATTAATAAATTCATCAAATATCACTTTATCGTTTTTGAGCTTAACAATGTAATCCTGATAGGATGTAATGTTATGCTTTGATATCAAAGCCTCGATGCGCCGTTTCATCTGGCGTTCTTTATAAGAATTCAGGTCAATCTTTGTCATATCATAAATGGATTGTTTAAAAGCCTCATAGGTACCTAGCAAATGATTTCTCCTTTATCATAGGAAACATTTATTCAACCATGGTCTCGACTTCAGCTTCAGCCGGATTCTCTGTCTCAATCGGTGCTTCAAGAGCCTTAACACTTAAGCTAATCTTCTTCTCATCTTTATTGAATTCAACTACCTTAGCCGTTATCTCCTGACTGATTTTTAAAACATCAGCAGGCTTCTCCACGTGATCTCTGGAAATCTGTGAAACATGAAGCAGTGCATCAATTCCCGGCTCCAGCTCAACAAATGCACCAAAGTCTGTCATTCTGGCTACTGTACCAACAACCACATTGCCAACTGCAAATTTAGACTCTGCATTAATCCAAGGATTTGCTCCCTCAAATTTTAAGCTGAGTGCTATCTTCTCACCCTGAATATCCTTAACGAATGCTTTCACAGTTTCACCAACCTTGAATACCTTCTTAGGATTTTCTACTCTTCCCCAGGACATCTCAGAAATATGAAGAAGTCCGTCAGCACCGCCAAGATCGATAAATGCACCAAAATCTGTAATATTCTTTACCTTACCTTCAACAGTTGCACCGACAGCAATCTTTTCAAATAATGCCTTTTTCAATGTTTCCTTCTTTGCCATAATCAGTTGCTTACGGTCACCGATAATTCTTCTCTTCTTAGGATTAAATTCAGTTACAATAAAATCAATTGTTTCGCCTGCATATTTTGCAAGATCTTTTTCATATGCATCAGAAATTAAGCTTGCAGGAATAAATACTCTTGCTTCGTCAATAATAACACTTAAGCCGCCATTTAATACAGCAGCTACCTTAGCAGTCAGAACCTCGTGATTTTCAAATGCTTCCTCGAGTCTCTTGTTACCCTTTTCAGCAGCAAGTCTCTTATAGGTTAAGGATACTTGTCCTTCTCCGTCATTTACCTTAAGGATTTTAGCCTGCATTACTTCTCCGATACTAACAACAGTTCTTAAATCGAGATTGGGTGTATTGGTATATTCGTTTCTTGTAATGATACCTTCCGACTTATAGCCTATATTTAAGATGATTTCGTCATCTTTAACACCCAAGACAATTCCTTCTACAACATCACCGTTGTTTATTTTCACTACTTTCTCTTCTTCCAATAATTGTTCAAAACTCTTTTCTGACATAACGGTATGAACCTCCTTGATAATATTATTTGGGGTCGAAGCCCCTGCTGTAATACCTACGTTCGAAAAAGATTTAAAAAGACTTAAATCCAGGTCATCAAGTTTCTGTATATAGTAAGTATTTTCACATTCATTTTTACAAATTTCATATAACTTTCTTGTATTCGAACTATGTTTTCCTCCTATCACAATCATCGCATCGGACTGACTGGATAGTTGATAGGCCTCGGTTTGCCGCTCTTGTGTAGCGTTGCAAATCGTATTTAAAACAATTATATCATAACCCTTTTTTGCTATAATTTCAACTAATTCTTGAAATTTCTTGTAATTAAATGTCGTCTGAGCTACGATGCACAGCTTCAGGTCCATAGGCAGATGGAAGTCATCTGCTTGCAACTCATTTTCAATCACTGTATAATTACAGGGTTTTGATGAGTCTTCCTGATCACGACACCAACCGATGATTCCTACAATCTCAGGATGAAATCTGTTGCCCAGGATAATTATATGATATCCATCTATACTCTTATCCTGAACTTCTTTATGAATTTTTTTCACATATGGACAGGTTGCATCTACGATTTTATGACCATAGGAAGAAAGCTGGTTTTGAATTGTTTCTGATACTCCATGGGAACTAATAATTATTGTTCCCGCCGGTAGCATATTTAATTCTTCCGGATTCTCAATCACTGTTACACCCATTTTGTTAAAATTTGCAACAACCTCTTCATTATGGATAATCGGTCCGTAGGTATAGACCTTATTACCGGTTTCAACCTCTTTATTGACTACATCAACAGCCCTTTGTACACCGAAACAAAATCCGGCACACTCCGCAGTTGTTATCTTCATAATAATCTCCATTCTGCCACAAACCCGCCGTGCGGAAATTTTGATTTTCTACACTGATTTTACATGCCTGCCTTTAAATTAGTTTGACTATTTTGACTGAATCAGGCTTATAATTTTTTCAATCACCTGGTCAATTGTCATATCGGAGGAATCTAAGTACACGGCATCTACTGCCTGCTTTAAGGGAGCAAATTCCCTTGTCATGTCACGATGGTCACGTTCCGTGATATCCTTCTCAATTGCATCGATATCGGCTATTACACCTTTCTCCATTAACTCTGACCATCTTCTTTTTGATCGTTCCTTAACGCTTGCCGTAAGGTATATTTTTAAATCTGCCTTCGGGAGTACAATAGTTCCGATATCCCTGCCATCCATAACGACACTTTCTCTTCTCGCCAGTTCCTGTTGCAATTCTACCAATTTTATACGAACCGCTTTATTCACAGAGAATGCGCTTGCCATATTGCCGACTTCCTCTGTTCTAATAAATGCATTCACATTTTCACCGTTTAGAATAACAAGCTGTTCACTGTCTTTATATTCGATCGTGACATTTACGTCTTTGCAGGCCTCTTCAATCCTATCACTCTCCGAAGCATCAATCTGATTCCTTAAAAAATAAAGTGCCATCGCACGGTACATCGCTCCGGTATCCACATAAATGAAGCCCAGCTGCTTTGCAATCCGTTTTGCTATGGTACTTTTACCGGCTCCGGCCGGTCCGTCAATTGCAAGATTGAAATTCTTCATGGCAATTTACCTCCGAGTTACATTTTATTTATCATTTTTATTTCACGGATATTCCTGCAAGATATGCGGTTGACCAGGCAATCTGAAGGTTAAAGCCTCCGGTTAATGCATCCAAATCCAGAACCTCTCCTATAAAATACACATTGTTCACGAGCTTTGATTCCATTGTGGAAGGATTAATCTCCTTCACTTGAATACCGCCCTTTGTGACGACCGCTTCATGATAGTCACCGGTTCTTGTAATCTGAAGAGGAAATCTCTTAAAGAGGTTAACCAAAGCGAGTCGTTCCTCTTTTGTGATGGAATTTACTTTCTTTTCCGAATCAATAAGGCTTAGTCGAATGATAACACCTATTAATTTATTTGGCAATAGGTGGTCAAGCGAATTCTTAAATTGTTTATTTTTAAATTCTTCAAAATCCCTTAATATTCGGGCATCCAGCTGCTCATGAGTCAGCGCCGGTTTCAAATCGATACTTAGAATTAGGGGCTCTTGTTTCTTCAGATATGGGGTAATATAACTGCTTGCACTTAAGATGACCGGACCGCTGACACCGAAATGCGTAAATAGAAGTTCACCGAAATCCCGGTAAATTTGTTTCTCACCTGAGGTTATATTAATTTCTATATTCTTCAGTGACAATCCCATAAGCTCCTTAACAAATGGTTCCTTTACATGCAACGGAACCAATGAAGCATGCAAATCGGTTATGGTATGCCCAAGTGCTTTGGCAAATCGGTAACCATCTCCGGTTGAGCCGGTTGATTCATAGGAAATCCCACCGGTAGCGATAATTACTGCATCACCGGTCAGTTCCTCCTTGATATTCTTTAAACGAATACCGAAAAAGCTGCCCTCTTTTATCAGTATTTCGGTTACCTCACTGTGGTAACGAATGAGTACATCCCATCGTTCAAGTTCTCTCTTCAATACTCCGATTACATCGTAGGATTTATCCGATTCCGGAAAAACACGGTTGCCGCGTTCTGTTTTTATAGAAAGTCCAAGTTCTTCAAAGAAGTTCATGGTATCATAATTACTGAAGGCATGAAATGCACGGTATAAAAACTTCGGATTACTGACAACCTGACTAAAAAATTCCTCCCTGTCACAGGCATTGGTCAAGTTGCATCTGCCTTTTCCGGTTATGAATAATTTCTTTCCCAGCTTCTCATTCTTCTCAAGCAAAACAACTTTATGTCCATTTCGGGCTGCTGCGATTGCCGCAAGCATTCCGGCTGCTCCGCCACCAACTACTAATACCCTACTCACAAATGATCCCTAACCCTTTCCATACTTTACTTCTGTCTGTATGCAGAATATAAAAATGAATTTCCGATGGAATTCATTTTTTATATTCCTAATGACTCGCATGATTTTACGAGACTATTTTCACATTATTACGCGATTTTAAGCATAGTATAAGATAACATAAAATCAGGTAATTGTCGAATACAAATTATGTACCCCAATTACCTGTTCTGTATTGTGTGCTAAAAAGCAATACTACGTGAATATGCTTTCAGCATTATTCGCTCATATACGATTGATTTAACTTATATTCAAAGGAACCGCCGGAATAAGCTTTACCCTCAACCCGAAAGATAACCTGCTTAACCGAAGTAATATTATCAATCAGACTCTGAGCAAATGCATTTAAAATGTTTGCTTCATACTCGGAACCCATATTGGTATAAGGTGCTTGATCCTTTTTAAAGCTTACAATAACCTTATCATCTTCAGATGTAACACTATCAATCCCTATCGTAATGGATTGGTCAGCCAAGGATTCTACTACTTTTTCCACAATCAATTCAGGTACAATGGTGCTATCTTCCGTTACAAGTGCTGTCACCGGTTCCAATTCACCTTGTTCACTAATCGAGTAAATTGTAAGCTCAATATCAGCTATTGTAGTTGGTGTCAAGTCACCCTGTACACTCTTAGCACTATCGGTGGGATGATCCTTTGTTACTCCGTCTTTACTTACGGCATTGTCAGGTTCAATAGTGACAGTAACACCTGGCTCATCTTTCGATGCATTAAAGATATTAAAATTGAATTTATCACATCCGGTCAACAGGAAAATTGATACCAGTAACAGGATTAAAATCAACCTTTTATTCGAGCGTTCCATAACAACCTCCTAAAGATAACCTACTCATCATTTAATACTTTTACAATAGGATATAAGTGTGTCATTATTATGTTATTATGGAAATGTATTTGAAATATTTAAATAAAAGCCTTATCATTCTTGTAATTATTTATAATATTTTCCAAAATATAATCAAATATCGATGAAATAAATATTATAATAAACTTCTACGCAACAGATCCAGCGCATAAATGACGCTTTGCTCACGTACTCTCTGTCGAGTTCCCATAAATCGAAATTCTTGTACTGTAATATGACCCTTCACGCTACAGGCAATATAAACAAGCCCTACCGGTTTTTCTATTGTTCCTCCGTCAGGACCTGCAATGCCTGTGATAGCAAGAGCTACCTCAGTACACGCAACCTCTGCCGCTCCCTTTGCCATCTCACTTGCCGTCTGCTCACTGACAGCTCCATATGCTTTTAGGGTATCGGAACTTACACCAAGATATTTCATCTTGGCCTCGTTGGCATAAGTTATAAAGCCCTCTCTTAATACATCGGAAGCACCGGAGACATTCACAAGTCGTCCGGTCAGTAATCCGCCGGTACATGACTCTGCAGTTGTAACCGTATAATTCTTCTCTTGAAGTAGCTTAACCACTACCTGCTCCAGACTTTCTTCCTCATCGGTCGTATAGATATTATCACCAAAACGTTTATACAGCTCTTCTACCATCGGATTTAGCAGTTTTTCGGCATCTTCTTCATTATCTGCTGCTGCGGTAATCCGAAAATGTACTTCTCCATCCTTTGCATACGGAGCAATGGTCGGATTGCTCTGACCTTCAATCAAATCTATAAGTATCGTTTCCGCCCTACTTTCTCCGACTCCACAGATTTTTACCATTTTGGATACAAATACCTTTTCCTGCTTCTTTTTTAAATAAGGAAAAATATGCTGAGCAAACATCGGAACCATCTCAGAAGGTGGACCGGGCAGAAGAATTACTGTCTTCCCCTCTGTTTCGACAATATAGCCGGGTGCCGTTCCGTTATCATTCTCAACAACAATACATCCATTAATTCTAAGTGCCTGTTTCCAATTGTTTTCAGTAATAACCGGCGGTACTGCGTTTTGGCCGTAACGGAATTTAAAAAAGGAAGATATTCGTTCTCTTGAGGCCTCATCCATAATCAGCTCACGGTTTAGTACCTTTGCCACAGCTTCTTTTGTCATATCATCCTGAGTAGGACCGAGACCTCCGGTTAATATAATGATATCGGCTCTTGACAGAGCCGCCTTCATCATCTCACACAAACGTCCTTCATTATCACCTACTGTTATTTGAAGATACAAGGAAAAACCAAGCTCCGCACATTTCCGAGACAAATATCTGGAATTAGTATTTACAATATTGCCCATTAGCAGTTCTGTTCCAACACTGATTAATTCTACTGTCACGACATCACCCTCACTTATTCTTATAAAGGCTTGCATGCTTTTCGCATGATCATTTGTACTCGTTTTTCTCAATTAATACGGATTTATTCTTTATCATATATTCTACCAATGAAACAACAGTCAGTATAAGAGAAAGATATATAGCAACCTGTTCCAGTATGTTAATGACCGGATTATTTAAATTGATAATCAACATAACACTCATCACCATCTGAACACTTGTTTTAATCTTAGCCAACCAGCTGGCGGCAAGAACGATACCGTTATCTGAAGCAATCAGGCGAAAACCGCTGATAATGAACTCACGGGCTATGATAATAATTACAATCCAAGAAGCGATTAATCTCATTTCAACAAAGCAGATCAAGGCACTGCATACTAACAGTTTATCGGCAAGCGGATCCATAAATTTACCGAAGTTAGTGACCAGATTTCTTTTCCTTGCTATGTAACCGTCCAGAAAATCAGATAAGGCCGCTATAATAAAAATTCCGGCTGCAATCCATTGTCCGTACGATATTCCGGGAACCAGCAGAAACACCAGAAAAATCGGTATCATACATACTCTGAAAAGTGTTATTTTGTTCGGCAGATTCATAATAACCTCCATATTTTAAATAATTTTATCCTCTTTATAAAAAGCTGAAAAAGTGCCCTGTGTAACGAGCAAAGCAAGATGCTGCTTTTTTTCAGTTTAGTTCTTAATCAGTTTTTCACTATTTCTCCGATAAGATCATAGCCCTTTGTTCCCGTAACCTTTGCTGTTACGAAATCTCCGGAGATCAGCTCCTGATCCGAGGTCAGAAAAATATAACCATCTACCGAAGGTGCGTCCATATAGGTTCTTCCGATATAAATCTGCTCCTCCTGTGTAATCCTTCCCTCAATCATCACCTGATAACAGCTGTCCTTAAGACCGGTAGTACGGGAAAATGCAAGCTCCTGTTGAAGCTTCATAATTTCCTTCTGACGCTGCTTCTTTACCTTACTTGTAATCTGAGGCTTCATTGCAGCTGCCGGAGTATTCTCTTCCTTTGAATAAGTAAACACTCCGAGACGCTCAAACTTCATATCCTTTACAAATTGTACAAGTTCCTCATGTTCTGCGTCTGTTTCAGTCGGAAAGCCTGTAATCAGTGTCGTTCGCAGTACTATATCCGGAAGGCTTTTCCTTAACTTTGTTATGATTGTAATCAAATCCTCCCTAGAGGTACGTCTTCCCATCAATTTAAGTATGCGATCCGATGCATGCTGTATCGGGATATCAAGATAATGGCAGATTTTCGGCTCCTGCTTCATCACATCTATAAGTTCATCCGTAATTTCCTCCGGATAACAATATAATATTCTAATCCATTCAATTCCTTCAACTTTACAAAGCTCCTTAAGAAGCTTTGGTAGAGATTTTTCACCGTACAGCTCCTTCCCGTAAAGGGTTGTTTCCTGTGCGATCAGAATTAATTCCTTCACTCCCTGACTTGCAAGATAGCCTGCCTCCGCAAGTAACTCTTCCATTGGTACACTCCGATAATTACCGCGTACCTTCGGAATTATGCAATAGGTACAGTGCTTGTCACAGCCTTCCGCTATCTTCAAATAAGTAGAAAATGTTCCCGAGGTTAATAAACGTTTGCTGTCTGACTTTGGAAGTATGTCCAAATCTTCAAAGATGGTGTGCCTTTCGCCGTCCTTAATTTCATCTATTATCTTAAGAATCCCATGAAAGCTGGAGGTGCCAAGTAAGGCATCGACTTCCGGAATTTCGTGTAATATCTCATCTTTATAGCGTTCCGCAAGACACCCGGTAACAATCAAAGCCGTTAAACTTCCCGATTTCTTGTACTGCGCCATTTCAAGAATTGTATTGATACTTTCCTGCTTTGCATCATGGATGAAGCAGCAGGTATTAATAATTATAATGTCAGCCTCATTCGCTTCATTTGTAAGTTGATATCCGTTATCATGCAGTATTCCAAGCATATTCTCACTGTCTACCAGGTTTTTGTCACAACCAAGTGATATAAAAAAAATATTCATATATAGTCCATGCCTTTCAATTATTGCTTAATGCTCTTTTTCGTATTCGCTTTTTACTTCTTTCAGATATTTAATTCTCATACTGTCCAAAAGAAATGATTTATAATCGCCAACAAACGAAGAATTCATAAAACGCTTGATACATCTTAAGTCCCTGCTTTTATTCAAGCTTCTCAGACCCATTTCAATATTTTTACGAATTCTTAACATCGCCTTACTCTGATCCACAGTTGTAATAAGCATCCCATTCTCAAAAATCAACTCAATAACATTCTGATAAGAAAAGCAGGTCAAATTTCCACTTTTCTCATAATATTCCTTCACTAAATTCGCCCCAAGCAGTATTACTCCGCTATAGAGAACCTGCATTCCGATTTTTAGTTGCTGCTGATCCTTTTGATTTCCATCGGTCAATTCCATTCTGTCCAGTATCAAATGGTAATCATATACATGAAAATCACAAGAAAATGACCGTTGCAGAGAGTCCTTCGTAATAGGCAGTAGGCCAAGTACCAAGGGATGAATAATACATTCATGCTCTGCATTTAAGATTCTATAACTAATATTATTGTAAATGACTGTTTGCTCCATATTCACTGATTCTGTCCTTCCGATTGCAGTTATATATCTATAAAGCTGCGTCCACACAATTGCTCATAAGCATTGCAATCGTCATAGGACCGACACCTCCAGGAACCGGTGTGATTGCAGATACTATGCCAAGTACATCATCATAATCTACATCACCGCAAAGCTTACCATTCTCATTTCTGTGAATACCGACATCTATAACTATTGCGCCTTCCTTTACATAATCCTTGGTTACGAAATACGGCTTCCCGATTGCAACTATCAAAATATCCGCACGCTTTGCCACTTCCTTCAAATTCTTAGTTCTGGAGTGGCAGATCGTTACTGTAGCATTTTCACGCAACATAAGAAGCGCCATCGGTTTACCGACAATGTTACTTCTTCCGATTATAACACATTCTTTTCCTTCCATGGATATATTCGAACGCTTTAGAAGCTGGATCACTCCGGCCGGGGTACAGGATACAAAGCCCTTCTGCCCGATGCTTAATGCTCCGACACTCTGTGGGTGAAAACCATCGACATCCTTTGCCGGCGATATTGTATTAATAATAATATCTTCATTCATATGAGCGGGTAATGGCAGCTGTACCAGAATACCATTTACACTTTCTTCGTTATTGAGTTTCTCCACTAAGGATACCAACTCTTCCTCAGTCGTTTCCTCCGGAAGTTCATATGCTTGTGACTCAATACCGATATATTCACAGGCCTTTTTCTTGTTTCCCACATAAACGGAGGAAGCGGGGTCATTACCGACCTGAACAACTGCCAGTGTAATCCGGGTACCCTTCCGGGTTAACATAGAAACCTTTGCCTTCAATTCGTCCTTAATTTCTGAGGAAATTTTCTTACCATCAATTATTAAAGCCATATCTCATTTCTCCTATCGTGTCAATATCAAATATGAATCGTAAATCAATCTACTATTTACAGTTTCATTGATTACATCTAATATATTCTAATATATAACGCTCAATATCACAAGGTATATTTGCAGATCGGAATGTGTATTCCTATATAAAAGATATGGAAACATAATATAATACATTGCATCGTTTCCCATCAAAATGATAATATGCACTATGACACTCAAGAATAATCCGATTTATTTATGATCGAGAAAATAGTTGTAATTTATCTTCATACGGGAGACACAGAAATGAGACTAAACGCACGAATAGATTTGAAGAATAACTCTGCAACCGGAGGTAGATCCGTATCATTAACAAGGCTAGTATTACCAATTTTTATTGAATTAATCTTGACCATGTTAGTCGGCAATGTTGATCAGTTCATGGTTAGTGACTATTCAAAAAACGCCGTTGCAGCAATTGGAAATGCCAACCAGATCATCAATCTACTCTTAATTATGTTCATGATTATTAACATGGCAACTACGATACTGGTTTCACAATATATAGGCTCCGACAACAGACAGAAGCTTTCTACGATTTATACTCTTTCTATTTTTATCAATGTGATCTTAAGTGCTGTAATAACTACCATCGTACTTCTGTTTACAGATGATATCTTCCGCTTTATGAAGGTCCCGGCTAATATCGTCGGTGATGCCACCACTTTTATTAAATGGGTTGGTGGTTTTATATTTCTCCAAGGGCTGATAACCGCATTTTCAGCTATTTTCAAATCCAATCGTATGATGATACATACGATGATTGTTTCCATTGTTATTAATATCCTCAATGTATTAGGGAATGCCGTTTTGATTTATGGCCTAGGGCCGTTCCCATCCATGGGTGTAGCGGGTTCCGCTCACGCAACGAATATCAGCCGAATGATTGGTTTGATTCTGTTTATCATAATGTTTCTAATAAATTTTGATACAAAAATATCCCTGAAGGCGTTACAACCCTTTCCCTTCAGGGATTTAAGAAAACTGCTTAGTATCGGTTTACCTTCCGGCGGTGAGACCTTCAGTTATACCATGGCGATGACCTTCATTCTTAAGACAATTAATACATTTGGAACCTTTGTAATCAATACAAAAGTATTGGCAAGTACCTTTGCCATGTTTTCCTTTATGTATGCTTCCGCCGTCGGTCAGGCTTCTCAAGTTATCATCGGTAACTTGATGGGTGCCGGAGAAATCGATAAGGTACATAAACATGCCATGAAAACCTTAAGATCTGCAATTTTAATTGCT
The DNA here is from genome assembly GCA_002307215.1 of Lachnoclostridium sp. UBA1308. Lineage (GTDB taxonomy): Bacteria > Bacillota > Clostridia > Lachnospirales > Lachnospiraceae > Mobilitalea. The sequence goes on along the minus strand of DBTU01000031.1, from coordinate 41,449 downwards.
TTTGCCATCTCAACCACAATGTTTCTCTTCAGTGATACTTTATTCGGATTGTTTAATGACGATCCAAGAATATTGGCTCTTGGCAAGACGATACTGTTCATTGATATTATTCTTCAAATCGGCAAAAGCTCCAATATCGTCCTTGTCCGCTCCCTACAGGCAACCGGAGACATCAAATTTCCGATGATAATTGGAATTGCCTCCATGTGGACAATAGCCTACGGCTTCGGATTTTTTCTGGCTATTTTCTGTCATCTCGGTTTAATCGGCATATGGATTGGTATGGCCCTTGATGAGGATATCCGTGCTGTCATCTTTTTTATCCGCTGGAGGCTTGGTAAATGGAGAAATATCAGGCTTTCAAAGGATTAGAGGAACAGTCCACTAGCATAACATGCCTACCCTTAGATTTAGTTTGGGCCGAGGATTACGTTTTATTGGCACAAAACCCAGAAGATTAAGGAGGGAGCACTACTGTGCGAGCTTCTTATTCTTCCCAAGAATTTTGGTTTTTCAAAATTCTTTATTCACATTAATTCCTTTTGAAAGTTCGTAGTATATTCCTGTTTTTCAAATCCGATTTTACAATAATATGAGTAGGGTTCTTCATCCGGTTCAACAAATACAATACCGCATCCTAGGGCTTTCATGATACCGAGTGAATGAAGCACACAGGCTTTTCCGAGTCCCATACCACGATATCGCTCTGCCGTAACCATTGGTTCCAAACCTCCTGACTTCGTGTTTTTATCATACCAGAAACCGGCGAAGGATACGTAGCTTCCATCCTGCGCAATTACAACACTGCATATATCTCGGTTATAATCAGACCAAGCATGTTTTCTCGGTAAATATACCTCATCCTCGTACTTAGGAATGCTACCTTCGTATTGAAAGCCTTCCCAGATTAATCGGTTCAGCTTTTCGAAATCATATACCTCGGATAAAGTTTTCAACTGAAATCCCTCAGGAAGAACGCTCTCAGGAATTGTCTTATTTAAATCATAATAAAGTAAGCCTGTATTACTAGTCATCTCTTCATATCTATGTTTCAACAGTTCACGTTTTAGGTGGTCTTCCTTCTCATTCACACTGATAAACAGGTGCTTTTTATTATCCATACTTTCATATAGGTTTTCTTCTGTATAAATAATTAATTTATGAAGCAATTCCATTGAATCACTTCTGTTATCCACCGTAACATTACCGAGCCATGGACTGTTAGGTCTTACAAAAGCTACTATTTCATTATCCTCATACCCTATCGCACTTTTCTCCATCTGAAACATAGAGAAACAAGGTAACCCACATATGAGTTCCCACCCGGCTCTTGACGGATTTTTATTACAATCAAAATGCAATTGTTCAAAAAATTTACATACTGCCGGTTCATCCGTATCATTATACAACTTAATCATTTCCATCTTAATTAACAAGCCTCCCCTTTGAATTAGTTTATGCATGTGACAGAACCGGAAATCTCAGTCTATGTTTTTCAATCCCGGATAAATCCTCTCCCATAATAAATAAAGTGCAATCTTCTTCTTTATGTTCTTTAACCTGATAATCCTTACTATCGAATGGTGCAAAGCCCAATATGACCTCTTTCGTGTCTTCGCCGAACGCTGAGATGACTGCATTCATATCAACCACATGATCAGCTATTATCTGATTTAAGTTTAGAATATTTCCTTTCCTATCGGCAACGATATAGGCATTTTCACTTTCACAATAATAGATCTGTTCACTCATAGCTCCTGACATCCAGAACGCATATAACCCATAATTGTCCATTTGCAAATTATTATTTACCTTCATATTACGTAACGTCGTTAATACTTGATTTTTGACCTCTTGCCGGTTCATATCAAGCTTCTTAATCTTTTCTCCGGAAGGATTGCACACAATTTTATGATAGCTGTATTCACTGCTTTTTCTAAATCCAAACTTTGGATAGTAGTCAAGAACACTGTCATTTGCAAACAGATAAATACCGTCGACTTTCTCTTGATATTCTTGTAGTATAGCATCCATAATATATCTTCCCAGCCCCTGATTTCGGTATTCTTTGTCAGTCATAACCGTACCCAGTTGAATATATTTCTTTAATACTCCATCCATTATAAAATCCATTTGATTCACAGATACGTTCGCGATAATTTTATCACCATCTGCTAAGGAGTATGGGCAGTATTGTTCACCCCAGAAACCCTCTTGATACCACTCCTCAAGGGTAAAATCAAATACCTTCTGTGTTAACTCGTTAAAACTTTTTCTTAATTTATTCTCGTGTTTATAGTCTTTGATCAGTCTATATTTCATAATGGCCTCCATTCTACTTGTTATACATTCTAATATTCTAATAGGTTACATTCTAATTCACAACCTTACACATAATTATAATTATAATCGAGTATGCATATAACAAAAAGCATACTTTCGTATGCTCCTGCGTTATCTATAATTAATCCGTGATATCAAATCGTCTAATTCTTTAAATGAATATACTATTTTTCCATCATAATTTTCACCGTCTCGATTAAATAAAACGGTATCCATACCATACTCGCTTGCGACGAGAAGATTTTTTGCACTATTATCAATAAATATACACTCACTTGATGGAATTCCTATACGTGAAAGAGCAATTTCATAGATTGACTTATTAGGCTTTTTCGTATGTACCTCTGCACTCACAATACAGTTAGAAAAATACTTTTGAATATCATGATATTGAAGTATGTACTTACTCCAATCAAGTACGTCATTTGATAAAAGTACAAAATTATATTTTGATGAGTATTTATCTGCAAAATCATAAAAATCACTGTCTAAGGTTAGGTGATTTTCGATATAATCATGCATATGTAAGGAGGCATCAGAAAATCCCAGACTTTCCAATAATTCTTTTGAATCAATTTCCCCTAAACCAGCTTTCGTAAATTGATATACTAAAAATGATTTATCGGTATCAGGAAAATATGAATATGTATACGGTATAAAATTGCCTTTACTTTCTTTCAAAATTACACCATACATATCAATAATTATTGTATTCATAACATAACCTCCTGTTTTGTTCTTATTTGTGTGATATTATATAATATTTATGCTTAAATTGCCATTACATTATTTCATGTTTTTACCAAAACAGGTAATTGTAATTCCATAATAATTCAAGGAGCTTTTTTGCTTCGCTAGCGATTCAAACAAAGCCACGAGATTTATATCCATTGTCTGACACAGGCAAAAAAAACAAAGAGCTTTTCACTACAGATGATTACTCATCTGTGGTACAAAAGCTCCTTATTTGATTACTATAATTCTATTTATGATTCGAGTGTCAAAAGTCGAAAATTAACTTAAAACATGTATGTCGTTGTATCTATATTCATGCGGGCAGACCGGCTGACGACGGCTGTCCATATTCGTTTTGAGACTCAAGTGATAATGACGCTTGCTTTTGCGACATTATCACTATGTTTTGAGGCTCAAATAAGAATATGCCTAGGAAGGAAAGGCAACCAAATGAATATAGATACTACGACATTCATGGCATATCCTAAAAGCGACTTTTGGCACTCGAATCATTTATCTTACAGCATGTCAATTATATTATCATTTGCCACTGTAATAATTGATCAGACAGCCTTTTAATATGATTTCTCTCTCATCATCGGTCAACTCACCGAGCTTTAAGGTGAATTCCTTCATGTCCTTATTTACGACATATGCTTTGATTTCAGTAACTTTCTCAGCAACCGCTTTCTTGATATCCTTGACAAGAATATAGTCGCCGTTGGCAAATGGAAGTTCTTCTTTGAATAGGAACGGAAGCATACCCCAGTTAATCAGATTAGAGCGATAACGCTTCGTTGCATATTCATTGGCAATGTTGGCAACGCCTCCCAGTACTTTCTGACAGCTGGCAGCTTGTTCTCTGGCTGAACCGTCACCGGGTTTCACTGCAAATATAACACTTCCTATCTGCGTTACCTTCGAATCAATCGTAAATTCAGAAGATATCTTTGCATATACATCCTTCAACTCAGGGTATGCTGCGATGATATCCTCTCCTGCAGTCCTTGCCTTCTCAGCCTTTTGAACAGCCTTCGCACGACCTACGTAAGCGGGATCCTTACGAGAAAGGGTAAATTCAGCAAGTCCCAGCGGATTGGAGCGATAAGAGGAGGTTTCACCTGAGGGAATCAGTTCGTCCGTTGTTGTTACCGGATCATGAATCTCTGCTACGACCTTAAGTATCATATCATCCGTCAGAGCAATCATAGTCGGCCAATCTACGATACCCGGACCAAATTTTATTTCAACACTTGGGTCAGCCTTTCCTATACCGTTATACACGCGGTTATCATATATTGAACTATCAAAAAAGTATTTCGGCTTCTTAAATTCAACATCAATATTCTCGGCAGAAGTCAAATACCCCTGATTTGCTGCTGTTGCTGCGATAGAACGTGCATCCATCAGGGCAACGGAAGCAATCTGGCCGCTTGTTATCTTAGAACCCTCCCTGTTCGGGAAGTTTCTTGTCGTATGGCGGATACTAAAACAATTATTGGCAGGCACATCACCTGCACCAAAGCAAGGGCCGCAGAAAGCAGTTCTTATTGTTGCACCGGTTGCCATTAACTTTGCTATACTACCATTCTTGACCAGTTCCATGAATACCGGCTGGCTGGCAGGATATACGCTTAAGGAGAATTCATCGGCACCTATGTACTTACCGTCCAGAATATCCGTAGCATCACAAATATTTTCAAAACCGCCGCCGGCACAGCCTGCGATTGTTCCCTGCTCTACATATAATTTTCCGTTTCTCACTTTATCTTTTAAGGTGTATTTAACCTTGCTGTTATCAAGACTTACCAGTGCCTTTTTCTCTACTTCATCGAGGATGTCATACAGATTTGCATTCAATTCATCAATGGTATACACATTACTCGGATGGAACGGCATCGCTATCATTGGCTTAATCTGTGATAAGTCTACATATAACATACCGTCATAATAGGCTGCCTTACCCGGCTTTAACTCTTTATAATCAGATGCTCTGTTATGAATCTCATAGAACTCTTTCACGGAATCATCCGTAGTCCAGATAGAGGACAGACAGGTCGTTTCGGTTGTCATAACATCAATACCGATTCTGAAATCAATACTTAAATTCTTAATTCCATCTCCAACGAATTCCATTACTTTATTATTCACATAACCATTTGCAAATACCGCACCGATGATGGCAAGTGCCACGTCTTGAGGACCGACACCCTTTCTTGGTGTACCGGTCAGATAGATGGCAACCACCTCAGGCATATTAATATCATATGATTTATCCAGAAGCTGTTTTACAATCTCAGGACCGCCTTCTCCGATCGCCATGGTACCCAGCGCCCCATAACGTGTATGGCTGTCCGAACCAAGAATCATAGCTCCGCACTTTGCGAGCATCTCACGAGCATATTGATGAATGACAGCCTGATGAGGTGGTACATAGACACCACCGTATTTCTTTGCACAGGAAAGACCAAACATGTGATCATCCTCATTAATTGTACCGCCAACCGCACATAAGCTGTTATGACAATTCGTCAACACATAAGGAACCGGAAATTTTTCAAGTCCACTGGCTCTTGCTGTCTGAATGATACCTACAAAGGTAATATCATGAGAGGTCAATTTATCAAATTTTATTTTTAACTTTTTATTGTCACCCGAAGTATTATGTCTGTTTAGAATATCATAAGACATCGTCTCCTGCTTCGCACATTCCTTGTTAATCTCAGCACTGGTTTTTGCCTTAACTGTAGCTACGGCTTCATTGCTATCTTGTACTATTTCATTACCATTTAATAAGTAAATACCCTTATCGTATAATTTAACCATTCTTACCTCATTTCTGCGCTGCTTTTTGCGCATTTTAAGTTTGTGGATGCAGCACAGACACAAACTTGCCGAGTGAAAGATTTGAAAAATCTTTCGCTCTTCCTCCATCCATGATGCTCTAGTCTTTTATTTTAACAGATACCTTATTCATATTTTGTATTTATACATAATCATCTGGTTTTCAGACATTTTATATGATAATGGTAATACAAAAAATAATCAAGTACTATTTTGTCTTTTCATTCAATCAAAATCTTTTTCGGTTATAGTTCAGGGGTTGTCAGAATGCGCCTCTCATCATTCTTATAAGAATTTGAGAGCGTATTTCAACAACCCCTGATACAATAATAATCATTGATTTGATTTATACTTCTTCTTTTGAAACTTCCTCGTTATGAAACAAGGAAGCCAACCCCATCAACATACTAATCATGGCGACACAAAAGGTAAGTGTTGTACTAATCTGCATTTCCGATTGGTTATTAATACCGGTCAGACATAGTAACAATGCAGAGGCCGATATAAGTGCAAATAAAAGTCCCTCTGCTATTCTTGTAAATTTACTGAATCGCAATCTATGTATCAATTTTTTCATAATATCCCCCCATTTATCAGATACGCAGCTTTAATGCTTATATCATATAAACGAGTCATCTTACAAAAAGGTTGCATTATTTTTGAAAATTTAATAAATAATATTCGAAAATATTTTAATAGTAATAATTAAGTCTAATATTGTTGACTCCAGAATTGAAGTAGCTTTGTAAAACAGTATTTATAATTGATTTTTGCGATATCCGACTTTGTATAGATCGGTATCTCCGTATAAAACGTATCATTGATATAATATTTAGCATATCCCACAACATTTCCTGCTTTGACGGGAGCCTGAAGAGCTTTCGGAATTTCATATTTTACAGTCACTTCTTCATTATCCCTAATCAATAGCCTTAAATCGCCCTCCATATCAAGTGCTTCGTATCTTTGCTGTCCATTATTTACAAATACAGGCTCTAGATTTACATCCTGAAATATCTGTTTCTCTTTATAATTATCAATTCCATAAGTCATTAACGCTTTTGTGTCTGACCATTTCAGACTTTTACTCGGTGGCCAGCCACAACCCAATACGACAGAAACAAAGGTACGATCTTCTCTTTTCATTGCACCGACAAAGCAATATCCGGCATCGTTGGTAAAGCCCGTCTTGATACCGATTGCTCCGTCCATCATATAGAGGAATCTATCTTTATTTGACACATGAAAGCTTCTGCCCTTTTTTATTTCACTAAATTCATGCGCTGAGGTATTCGTTATTTCTATAAACTTTTTATTTTGAATGGCGTAGCTGGCTATGACAGCCAGATCTCTTGCAGTTGTATAATGCCCCTTAGCATCCAGTCCGTTTGGTGTAATAAAATTCGTATGTTCACACCCCAGTGCTCTTGCTTTATCATTCATCATTGTTGCAAATCCTTCTACGGATCCCCCCACATGCTCTGCAATCGCAACCGCCACATCATTATGACTTTCTAACATCAGTGAATACAACAGATCCCTCAGATAATATTGCTCCCCCGGCTTAATATTTAGTTGAACATCCGGCATTGAGGCTGCGTAGGAAGATACTGTTACAATCTCCCCCGACTTTGAATTTTCCAGTGCAACAATACAGGTCATAATCTTTGTTGTACTTGCCATTGCCATTTCCTTGTAACCGTTTTCTTCATAAAGAACACGATTATTGGAAGCATCCAAAAGCAGAGACGATAATGCATGTAAGTTCAGAACCTTTTGGTTCTCTGCATTATTGTTGTTTTCTTTTGTTTCTTCTTTACCGGAATAGTCCTGCTCCGAGACGATATTTTGGTTTGTCTCATTCTGCGATGAGCGTTCATTTTCCTTCTGTAACTTTTTATCAAAGTCCGCAAGGTTTAGTCCGGAGGAATTCAATAATTCCTGATAACTGAATTTTAGATTGCTAAATTGGATTATGGTGAATAATACCAGCAATGCAAGACATGGCAATATTTTTAATCGTTTATTTTTCACTGATCTCATCCTGTTTTTATCTATACTCTAAATTTTATTGTAAAAACCTCAGATTATTCATACTTTCATAGGATGCTATAAGGCAGAATTACAAGCAATACCAGAACGTAGAAATTCCAATTAATTTGATAAAGCAATAGCTGACCGTAATTTATAACCTCACAAACCCATCAAATATATTTCACTATTTATTCACAATTATCATGAATAATGAAAGCATACGATTTATCTTGCATTTTGTGGCATAGATGAATCAAAAACGAGAAAAAGGAGACCATTATGAGTCGCAAGAACATAATAAAACTGCTACTTGATATTTGTATCATAATACTGTTTGTTCTTATGTATAATACAGGAGCAATCAATATGACCTTTCATGAGATAGGTGGTTTAGTACTTTTAGGTATCATAATAATTCACATGATTGTTAATTTAAAATCAGTAACTATTTCTAACGGTAGTGCATCCGGCAATCCTATCCCGATGAAGTCGAAAATAAACTATATCCTATATTTATTATTGATATTGGCAATGATACTTATCGGTGTCAGTGGAATATTTATCTCAAGGGTAGTTTTTAAGCTTTCTGTCTCAAGCTTTCCCTGGAGGACAATTCATTATACCTCCTCAGCTGTTGCACTAATCCTTGTTGGCATTCATATCGGAATACATAGACAATTCCTATTAAGTACTATAAATAAGTTACTACCTCTTCCGAAAAAAATCGGTACTGTGATTGGCCTTGTACTGACCTTGCTTTTAGTTAGCTACGGAGGTTACAGTATTGCTACTACAAGCTTCTTAGACTGGCTTACCATGCCTTTTTCCTCACAGCAAATAGAGGGCCGAATGGGTAATATGCCTTCCTTTGATGGCGGAGGAAATGGCAATGCGCAGGGATGGAACGGCAATCAAGACGGTGACGGTACCAAGGGTGGCAACCCTGGCGGTGATGATGGTCAGGGTTGGAACGGCGATCAAGGCGGTGACGGCGGTCAGGCTGGCGACCAAGGCAGTGATGGTGGTCAGGCTGGCGACCAAGGCGGTGATGGTGGTCAGGGTAATCCTCCAGACCGTAATATCAGTCAAGGCTCTACCGATAACAATGATACATCAGGTCAAAATCGCGGTTCTCGGAACTTTGGTGGCTTTACCGAAGGAGAAATGCCATATGGAAATAATCAGTCAACAAATATATTTACCATATTAAAAACGATTGCGGAATTTTTCTCTATTATATTCCTTTTTGCAACAGCTACTGCATTTATTGAAATCCTGATTAATAAAATTTCCGGGAAAAATGCTAATATACAAGAAGTATTGGTTGATGATAAGGCTGAGGACGAGACTGGCCGTGAAGCTGATTCTTCTCAACAGGAAATTACGATTAAAAATGCTGCTACTAATGAAGAAAAAGCTACCGATGATGATGCTACATTACATAACCATTAAATGCAACCATTCTCTAAAAGACTTCAAACATAAAGTTTTGAAGTCTTTTTTCATGTAATTCTGACAGCCTTTTGTAAGAAAATTCACTTTACTCGTGTATTCATTTCGAGTTATAATGGGTACGGTTACATAAGAAAACAAAAAAGGGGATACAAAAATCTATGGGGAATAGCACATCGAATTCTAACAACAATGAAAATGAAGATCAGGTTCCTGTGAATGATGCACCCACAGAGGTAGATAATATTACCGAACACCTTCATACACAGGTAAATGAAACCCCGGAGGAATCAGTAAATAATAACGACGCTGTACCCGATATTGCTCCAGACATGGAAAAAACGGATATCCAACATACTAAGAAGAAAAAAGATTTGTTTACCGTACTGCGTATTATTTGTGCTGCAGGCTTTGTTGTCTTCGCTTTTCTCTTTATCAATGAGGTTGTAATTCAGCCCTGGCGCGCAAATAACGTAATCAATCAAACTCGTGACTTATATAATCCCGGTATTATGCCGACAACCACTGCCATTACTCCTGTAGTCGCTGAGGTTACAAACGCTCCAGTTATCTCACCTGCCCTAACTCCTGTTCCGACGCAAGATCCCACGCGTGATGAAAAAGGACGACTTCTGACATTCAAGGATTTACTTACCGCGAACGAAGATACCAAGGGATGGATTAATTTTCCGGATACTAATATTGATTATGCTGTAATGCAAAGAGCAAATGATTCGGAATATTATCTTACGCATGATTTTAATGGTGAGAAACAAAAAGCCGGCTGTCTGTACCTTGATCCGCAGTCTTCGGTTGAAGATAATACAAAAAATCTTGTAATACATGGTCATAACATGAAATCCACCGATAATATGTTCCACTATCTTGAGCATATGAAGAAGGATATTACATATTTCAAGCAGCATACGATATTTAACTTTGATACGATCTACCAGTCCGGTAAGTGGAAAGTATTATCCGTATTCATCACCAATGGATCGGATAAGAAGGAACCGTTCTTTAACTATATGCAGTCAACATTTAAGGATTCCTCTGAATTTATTAACTTTGTATATCAGATTCGTATTCGTTCTATATATAATCTGGATCAGGTTGATGTGAATGAAGATGATCAGCTTTGTACCCTGTCTACCTGCTCTTATGAGCTTGATAACTATCGTCTGGTCATTGTAGCACGTAAAGTAAGGGAAGGCGAAGATGCTTCCATGGATATGGATCTTATCAAGAAAAGCTCAGATCCGCTCTATCCGCAAAGCTATTATAATAATTACAAAAAAGAAGTACCGGATTATCCGTCAACCTTTGAAGAGGCTCTGGATCAGAATTTGATAAAATGGTATAAGGCTCCTGACAGCAAAGAATAGACGATTAGTCTATCTTTGCCACTAGCTCAATGCCGTTCAACGTCATGTTATAAAGTGCCATAATATTCATGAGGTTACCGTCATGCATTCCAAGCTCATAGGTATCAACCGCATTCATCGGAACGATGATTCGTGCTTCCTTATTTTGCATATTAAACCATGTTTTTAAAGTAACTGCAAACTGCTGAATACAGATATCTGTACAGTCACCGACTAGGATATAGTTCGTTATCTGTATATTCCCCTTCAGCCATTTCAAGAAAACCTCTTCGTGAAAACCATTTGTCGAATTCTTAGGAATTAATAAATATCCACCGCATTCCTTTAGTTCTTCGACAATATCTCCCTCACTTGTATTCTTCATGCAATGAGGAGGATAGGAAGAGAATTCGGGTGATTCTTCTGTATGACAGTCAGCAAAAGCAATCATAGGAATCTGAAGCTTCCGGCTTGTTGTCATCAACTTTGCAATATCAGGAATCAGTTTCTCAACTCTTGGGCTCATTAAAGCACCCTCACGCGCAAAACCGTTTACCATATCAACAATCACAAGTACCGTCCGCGCAGGCTCTAGATCCTTCCATGACAGCTCGGATACCTGCGCCAGCATATCCGATATTTCACTGATCGTAGTGGCGCTTTTTCTTAGAAGCTCATCTTTTTCTGGTATTATCATAATTATCTCCATTCCTGTGCTGCATTTTATACAAACTTATATGCACAAAATGCAGCGCGTATTTTCCTTAACTATGTTTTACAAGCTGAAGTATATTATTTACTTTTTATGCTTCGTATATTATTCATAAAAGTCTTGGCATCTTGATTCTGAACACTTATATTCATACTGACATTATATTGCTTCACGCGATCATTTACAAATTGTAAAGAATTCAGTACGCCCTCTTTATATTCTAGCCTGCCCTGAGGACCGCTCAAAATACGGTAAGTCCCATCCTCGTTTTCTTTGGTGAAGACCAAAAACTCCTGCCCCTTCTCCAGTATCGGATCATCCTTAATTTCAATTCTTTTCTGATTCGTATGCCCACCTGTCATATAAATAGAAATTTTGTCACCGGTTTCGCAGCCATAAACAGCTTCAATCACTTCCACTTCAAAGATACTGAAGGGAAGACTGTTCTCCTGCTCTTCGCTAAGCAAATCATTCACATGAATCAATGCTATCAAGTCACTATCCTCGGTAATTTCATCAATATTAGCATAATTATAAGCCCAGCTTGCGGATATGAACGATACCTCCTCCTGCTTTGTGCGCTTATTGGCATAAGTGATAATTACAACCGCACATAATAGAAAAAACGCAATTACAGATAATAATAATGCGATCTTTTTTCGATTCATAGTTTTCCTCCGAATGACCCTACTTGAAGAAAAGGTGCATTATTGAATATAAATCTGACTATGACACCTAAAAACAATTATTGTTCCTGTGACTTATATCTTTCTCTAACTTATCGTATAATCTCATGAAATTGTAACTATATAATATCATATAATTCTTCATTGTAAATTAAATTTAATACATATACCTATTATTGTAAATTATTGCTCTCATATTACATAGCAATAAACGCCTTGCTGGACAAGACGTTTTTATGCTCTGTATATATTCTCTTATAATCTGTTTCTAAAATCCTCATAGCCGAATTTTCTGATCAGCTTCAGCCCTTCTTTCTCAGAATTAAGTACAATAGAGGGTAGATTGATTCCGTTAAAAGTATTATTCTTAACCATCGAATAAATTGCCATATCGCAGAACACCAATCTGTCCCCTACGTTTAAGGGCCTCGGAAATGAATAATCTCCGATCACATCTCCGGCCAGACAAGTAGAGCCTCCAAGCCTGTAAGTATAAGGGTATTTGCCTGCTTCACCCGATCCGATTATATTCGGTCGGTAGGGCATTTCCAATACATCCGGCATATGACAGGCGGCAGAGGTATCCATGATGGCCAGTTGCATACCATTCTCATTCAGTTCCAGAACGGAGCTGACCAAATATCCGGCATTAAGAGCAACCGCTTCTCCCGGCTCAAGATATACTTGAACCTGATATGTTTTCTTTATGTGATTAATACAATCAACCAATGTATCAACATCATAGTCTGATCTTGTAATATGGTGTCCTCCACCGAAATTGATCCATTTCATTTGATGAAACAGGTGCCCAAATTTCTCTTCCACAATCTTCAAAGTTCTTTTCAAAACATCTGAGTTCTGTTCACACATTGTGTGAAAATGAAGTCCCTCTATTCCCGACAGATCTGCAATCTTAAGCTTATCGATGGTAATTCCGAACCTAGAATTGATAAAACACGGATTGTAGAGATCCGTTTCAATCTCAGAGTACTCCGGATTAATCCTAAGACCGCAGGAAATTGCTTTATGCCCCGCCGAAATTTTATCTTTATATTTCTCCCACTGCTTGGTAGAATTAAAAACAATATGGTCACATAACCCTATAATCTCGTCAAATTCATCCGCTCGGTAGGCCGGAGCAAAGATATGAACTTCTTTTCCCATCTCCTGTCGTCCTAATCTCGCTTCAAACAAGGAACTTGCTGTAGTCCCGCTCAGGTATTTTCCGATGAACGGATAGGTCGAATACATGGAAAAGGCTTTTTGTGCCAATAATATCTCACAGCCGGTACGCTCCATCACAGAACTCAGGATTTCACAATTCCTACGAAGCAGTTCTTCTTCGATCACATAGGAAGGTGAGGGGACTTGATTGATATCAAAGTTCATTATAATAACCATGCCTTTCTTCATAGACTGAAACTCACTTAACATGCCTACCCTTCGAATTAGTTTGTGCCAAGTGTACCCTTTACAATTTGGTTACGCAGGCACAAACTTATAAGTGTGAAAATGGCTTCCATATCTATGAAATCAGTAAACCTAATATGGTAAAAATATCTCCTGTTGAGGTTGCACTTTTCTTAATCTCAATTGTATGTTTTACTTTTGTATCCGAACGGTAAACCTCAGTTGTCTCAATGCAATTACCCCATCCACCTGAAAAATCAGCGTCCAATGTATATACATAGGTACCATCCACATATACTTCAAATTGACCGCTCTTTCCATCAATCGTTCTTTGAAACATAATCCCAATGTTTTGAGCCTCTGTATCAAAAACGATAGAATCACCGCCGGAGGATGTTGTCCAATCATTTAGATAGCTGCTGTTGATCTTTGCAGTTGTAAAGCTTCCCAGCTTATCCGGCTGAATACTTTTGCTGTCAAGTATGGCAGCATCTGTATATGCCTCAGCAAAAAACGGTTTAATATCCGAAACCGGGGTGATTTCATCGGTTATCGTATTAAGCTTTGCATATACCTGATTCAAATATCTCCATAATACTTCACCGATCATAGCATGACCTTTATCGTTCGGATGAATATCATCCGGGGATATATCCTCCCAGGTGAAGGAAGCGTTCTGTATCTGGGTTAAAACCATTTCCCGGTAGCTGATACGGGGAAGGTCATATCGAAAGCCGACAAGTAGATCGGAGGTCTGTGCACTCGTTCCGTTCTCCTGTGTCATGAATAGCAGTAAAACAGCAGGATTATTGTCAGCGCCTAAAATTCTGCGTACCAAATCTTCATAGGTCTCTTTGTAGAACAAGGTATCGCTGTCATTAACTGAAAATTCAACGACTACCACATCCGGCTTCTTATCCAGCAAATCCCTTTGTACACGGTGGACGCCAAGATAGGAGGTAGTTCCGCCAAGCCCTGCATTGATTAAATTAACTTTAGTCTTAGGAAACGCCTTTACCCACCATTTTTCGAAAAGTGTAGCGTAGTATTGATCCGGTGAGGTTGCGAGACATCCTGCTGTGATGGAACCTCCAATCACGCCAACTGTTATTTCCTCACCCTTCTGAGCTTTTCTCATTACGGCGGCCAGTCTGGCTAAATTGCCTTCCGACAGCAGTGCCTTCTGATACATCTCATCCGTAACATAATTCGTATCAGATTGAGGTAGATTCGCATCAGATTGAGGTGAATTTGCAAGTGTCTGCGCCTGAATCGGCTCGACTGTAGGTGTAACAGTCAAGCTTGGTACAGCAGGTACACTTGGTAATGCAGTCGGAGCTACCGGTGCAATAACTGAAATATCCTCATTCTTTTTTGAACAGCCAATACCTATCATTACGCTTAACACCATAGGTATAATCAAAATTCCCATCTTTATTCCCCTCATAATCTCCCCTTATCGCAAAGTCTACCATTGATAATACAATTATATTAACATTATAATACCATTTTTTGTATTATTCAACCATCTCCGGCTGGAAGTTTTCCTTCCAGGGCAGTCCGCATCTGTTCAACTGTTCCATGAACGGATCGGGATCAAACTCTTCCACATTATATACACCGGGCTTCTTCCACTTTCCGGTAAGCATCATCATAGCACCAATCATTGCAGGAACACCGGTCGTATAAGAAATTGCCTGGGAACCCACCTCCCGGTAGCACTCCTGATGATCACATACATTATATACATAATATGAAACTTCCTTCCCATCCTTAACTCCTGTATAAATACATCCGATATTCGTCTTCCCCTTGGTTCTGGGGCCTAAGGAAGCCGGATCGGGAAGTATAGCCTTCAAAAACTGTAACGGTACAATCTTGTGACCTTCGTAATCAATCGGTTCAATCGAAGTCATTCCGACATTCTGAAGTACATTCAGATGTGTAATGTAACGCTCTGAAAATGTCATAAAGAAGCGAATTTTTTTTATTCCGGGCATGTTGATTGCCAAAGATTCCATTTCCTCATGGTGAAGCAGATACATATCCTTTTCTCCGATTTCCGGGAAAGCATATACCCGTTTGATGGCCATTGGCTCCGTCTCAATGAATTTACCATTTTCAAAATAGCTGCCGTTCGCTGTGATCTCACGGATGTTAATTTCAGGGTTGAAATTAGTTGCAAATGCATACCCATGATCACCGGCATTTGCATCCAAAATATCTATCGTATGAATTTCATCAAAATAATGCTTTAATGCATATGCAGAGAATACACCGGTAACACCGGGATCAAAACCGCAGCCAAGAACCGCGGTAATTCCTGCCTTCTCAAAACGCTCACGGTATGCCCACTGCCAGCTATACTCGAACTTCGCGGTATCGATCGGTTCATAGTTCGCGGTATCTAAATAGTCAACCTTAGTTGCAAGACATGCATCCATGATGGTCAGATCCTGATAAGGAAGCGCCACATTAATAACAAGTTGTGGCTTGTAACTTTCGATGAGCTTAATTAATTCCTCTGTTTTATCTGCATCGATTTGTGCCGTTGTTACCTTGGTTTTATAACCCTTTGCCTCAACCTGTGCCTTTAATGCTTCACATTTTGACACGGTCCTACTGGCAATACAGATTTCTTCAAACACCTCATGGTTCTGACAGCATTTATGAATCACTACGCCTGCGACGCCACCGGCGCCGATAATTAATGCTCTACTCATTTCTGGTTCCTCCTAAATTCAGGGTCTTCAATTAGCTTCATTTTATATTATAACTTTATAAAATTTCGTATTAGTAATCTTAAATCATTTACCTCATGTTTCATTCATGCTCATTCATATTTCGGTCATGCTTCATTTAATTGTTCCGTTACATAATTCGGTAGTGCAAAGCAGCCCTTATGCAGCTGCGTATTATAGTATTTCGTGGTAAGCCCAAGGGCATTCCATTCTTTCTCTTTTAGGTCCAAAAGCGGATCATACTTCTTGGAGGCATAGCCAAAAAGCCAGTGACCGGAGGGGTAAGTCGGAATATGCGCCTGATATACCCTGGCAATCGGAAAGGTTTCCATAATTCTTTTATGTGCCCTCTTCATGGCTTCAACATATGCATCATAATAGGTGCTTTCATGTTGGTTCACTAAAATACCATCTTCCTTCAGCGCATTATAACAATTACCATAGAACTCCTTGGTGAATAAACCCTCTCCCGGTCCAAACGGGTCAGTGGAGTCCACAAGAATTAGGTCATATTCATTTTCCTTACGACGTACATATTTTAACCCATCTTCATAATAGATCCGAACCCTTGGATCTTCCAGTTTACAAGCTGTTTGAGGGAGAAATTTACGGCAGGCCTTCACAACCATTTCATCGATTTCCACCATATCTATCTGTTCAATCCCTTGATATCTGGTAAGTTCTCTGATTGTTCCGCCGTCTCCGGCACCAATGACCAGCACCTTCTTAATATTAAGGTTTGTTGCCATCGGAACATGTACAATCATATCATGGTAGATAAATTCATCCTTCTCTGTCACCATCAGATAACCGTCCAAGGTTAAAGCTCGTCCGAATTCATAGGTGTCTAAAATATCGATCTGCTGGAATTCACTTTTTCCACAAAAAAGTTGCTCTTTAATCTTAAGCGAAAATCTGACATAGTCCGTATGTTGTTCGGAATACCATAACTCCATCGACTAACACCCATTTCCTTTCCTATTGCGTGACTATTCAGTCACTGCGGTTCTTTCGAACCGATGCCTTAATTCTCCTTAAAAATCTATAATATTAAGATACTCCACCTTCATATCCTGAGGTCCGGTCAGCGAGCTGCCCTTCTCCTTCGCATATCTGATATAATCAATGATATCCTTCGTTATCCGCTCACCGGGAGCCAGAATTGGAATACCCGGCGGATAACACATAACAAATTCACCTGCGATATGGCCAGCTGCAGAGACCAGTGCAACTGATTTCTTGTCATGATAAAATGCCTTCTGAGGTGTGAAGACAACTTCGGGATCGATATATTCATGATTTAGCATGCCAACCATTTTCTTACTGAACCGACGTTTTATTTCCGAAAGTGCAGAAATCAAACGCTCTATTTCAAAATGCCTGTCTCCCGCTGTTATCATCGCAAGAATATTACCCATATCTCCGAATTCAATCTGAATGTCATATTCATCGCGTAGCAAATCATATACCTCGACACCCGCCAAGCCGATTTCAGCCGTATGTACGGATAGCTTGGTCAAATCAAAATCAAAAATTGTATCATCATTCATCAGTTCTGAGGAAAATGCATAATAACCTCCTTGTTTATTAATCTCCTCACGCGCATATTCCGCAAGAAGAATTGTTTTCTCAACCATTGCTTTTCCGTTCAAGTACATATTTTTTCTTGCTAGGTCTAGGGAAGAAAGAAGCAAGTAGGAGCCGCTGGTTGTCTGCGTCAGATTAATGATTTGTCGGACATATCCCGGACTAATATCATTTTTACATAACAAAAAAGAGCTTTGGGTCAGTGACCCACCTGTCTTATGCATACTGACTGCTGACATGTCTGCTCCTGCGGCCATCGCACTGACCGGAAGATTCTCTCCGAAGTAAAAATGTGTCCCATGTGCTTCATCCACCAGTACCTTCATACCTGCTTCATGCGCCAGTAACACGATTTCTCTCAGGTTTGAGCAGATACCGTAATAGGTCGGATTATTGATCAGAATTGCTTTCGCTTCCGGGTTATCTATGATTGCTTTCTTAATATCCTCCACTGACATACCAAGCGGAATACCAAGCGCATGATTTACTCCCGGATTTACGTAGACCGGTATGGCACCGCAGACTACCAAAGCATTAATGGAGCTTCGGTGTACATTACGCGGCATGATGATTTTCTCCCCGGACTTACAAGTAGACATAATCATTGCCTGTACCGCGGCTGTCGTTCCGTTAACGATAAAAAAAACTGCGTCTGCACCAAATGCCTCAGCAGCAAGCTCTTCAGCGGCTTTTATAACAGAAACCGGATGAATCAGATTATCCAGCGGTTTCATCGAATTGACATCTGCTTTCAGACAATCAATCCCCAAAAATTCAGTTAATTCCGTATTACCTCGACCACCCTTATGCCCCGGAACATCAAAGGGCACAACACGGTTTTTTCTATGCCTTAATAATGCCTCATGGATCGGCGCATTATGCTGTGTATAGTTCATATGACAACCTCCGAATCAATAAATATTCATTCCGCTGAATATTTCAATCATTTCTTTACGTAGACTGTTAGTAATATCAAGTCTCTGCTTTGGAGGCAACTCATATACATCTTTATTAAAAAGGTAATTCTGTAATTCGATCTCCTTGATCAGCATCTTGGTGTGAAAAATATTTGATTGATATACATTAACATCAATCGCATCGTATCTGGTTAAAGTCGCATCATCAATATAATCTTGTATGGAAGTTATATTATGGTCAATGAAATATTTCATACCTTGCAGATCGCGTGTAAAACCCCTAACACGGTAATCTATCGTAATAATATCGGAATCAAAGCTCCCAATCAGATAATCCAGTGCGTTTAGCGGCGAAATCTCACCACAGGTTGATACATCAATATCCACGCGGAAGGTTGAGATTGAATTATCCGGGTGATGTTCCGGAAAGGTATGAACAGTAACATGGCTTTTATCAAGGTGCGCATGCACCGTATCTCTACCGGTTTTCAAATATGTGCCTTGATTACAGGAATCATCAATATGCACAGAGGATAAGGAGCCCTCTGCTATCAGTATATTTACGGAGGCCCCCTGCGGATCATAATCTTGTTTTGATATGTTAAGAACATGTGCACCGATCATCTCGGTGACATCCACTAAAATCTTAGTTAATCGTTCCGAATTATACTGTTCGTCGATATATGCAATATAGTCCTTCTGTTCTCTCTCACCCTTTGCATAGCATACATCATAAATGTTGAAGCTAAGAGTTTTTGTGAGGTTGTTAAAGCCATATAGAGTAAGCTTTTTTTCCAACCAATATCACGACCTTTCTTTTTCTGAATGTAAGTATTACAATAACAAAAAGCCATTAAGATAATTAACAGCATTGACTATTATACAAAAATGTATTCAAACATGCAAGCATTATTTTTACTATATGTAAACCTCAAGTTTAGTATTACTGTCACATTCGCGCATAAACGGATTAGTCAATAAAAAAAGTATAGATTATCCATACTTGTATGAGATGATTTATACTTTTTTATTGATAAGTTTACTTTTTACTTTCAATTGCTTGACTTATATGTTTACAAAATATAACATGTGATTAATGAGGACAGTACACGGTTATTGTGGGTTTGCGGCACACTATGAATAAGTGTAGTAGCATATATTTTTGCTCTGCCCTTATTTAATATTTCGATTCATTATATTGATATATTATTTTGATTTATCAATGCAAACTTTATTTATTGGTACAGCTGTATCTCCTTGATAAGTAATCATAGCAGAATTTAATTTCCCCAACGTTAGTGTAACTATATTAATTGACTCTTCCTCTGATTTTTCTGCGGAATACGTTGTTCCTTCTTCATTGTGTTTATTTAGAATTCTCCAATACTCCTCCAGTTTACTTAATATTTCCGGATCTAAAGAACTTATTTTGTCTATGCTTTCCCATGTTGTACACTCATTATTAACTAATAACATTCTATCTCTTCCTGAGTCACCAAATTCCTTTATCATGTTTTCTTTTAACTTTTGAGTATCTATATCTGTATAAATAAGTTTTACATCCGATAAAGAACTGGAGCTATAAGGGAACCATTCCTCATCTATGGCATCCTGTATATCAATAGTTACCGTAGCTTCATAACCAAATTCTATAATTTTTTCCGATAAAGTTATTGACGTCATCAAATTCTCATGATTATAAATTACTCCTTCCTCTCCATTTTGTATTGAAAGAGTCTTTTCTATTTCATCCAGAGACATACCCCAATAAAGTTTATCGATTGGTGGTTGAAATCCATATTTATTTTGCAATCTGGTATTTTCCCCCTTTGTACATCCTGAAAAAATTGTGATAATAATAATTAGTAGTCCAAAAAATATAACAATATTATTTTTCAAGGAATCCTCCCTACAAATATAATAAAATGATCAGCCATCGATTAGTGCCAGTAAATCAAATTGTAATTCAAATGAGTTACCACTTGTTGTTTGTACTTGAAGATAAGTAATATATCCTCCTGAAACATTATCTCTATAATAAGCGGAGTTTGTAGCGTAAACAGTATATACCGTATTATTATTTGGTAATGATTGAATTGAATATACATCTATAACAGGAAACCCTATTAATGATGATACTATTCCATGCTTGATATATGCAACTGCAGTAGTCGTATAATATATAGATGACGATTCTTGACTTGCTCGTATTAGTACATCATTATATAGTCCAGGCACCCCACTTCATAAAGCTTTAACGTATAATATAATGTTTGTGAAGCAACCACATTATAATTTGAAACACTTTTATATAAACTTGAACTATAATATGTTATAGTGTCTCCCGTTGATACATTTTCTAATGCAAAATTATCTACTTCATAATCCTGTTCTATACTGCCATCAGAATATGTTCTTTCTTCAACCAATTGTTTTGCAATTATACCATTATTTTCAGTACTAGTAACATCATTTTCAGTACTAGTAACATCATTTCCAGTAAGGCACATAATGTTATTAGGCAATTCATTTATGCCAGCATTATCATTTTTTTCTTCGGATTGATCAATTGCCAGTTTAAGTAATTTGTCAGTATTGGTTATTCTATCATATTTTACGGTGGAAATACATTTTTTAGCGGTATAGTTATCATTAGCATAAACGACTGAAGGTGTTGAAAAAAGTATTGCTATTAATGATAAAGTTATTACTGCAGATGTTATTTTCTTACAAATCATTTTTTTGTCATTGTAATTTTCTCCTTATTATTTTATTATAGTAAAACCAACCAGCCTTCATAAAGTATTCTATCTCTTCTCATATATTTTGCGATCGACGCAGACCAATGGAATCACCTCGTTTCTCTGGTTTTGTTAAATCAATACATTTGTCTTACATATATTAACATATTATGACATCAAATGTCAATACCTTTAAATCACTTATAAGCTGGTACAGCCTATGCATAAAGATATAGGATTACGATCCATCAGGAAATTATTTGGCTGGGGGCTAGAGGAAGGTCTTTGTGAACTCCTCTCGAGTTTTGATGAAGAGATTTTTGAAAAATATATATAAAATACAAAAAAATATAAATTTTGAATAAACTGCTGAAAACTTGTGGTTTGATTAAAAAACCCGCAAATTTTCATACAAATACCCAGTACCAAAAAGTGTTTCCAGCACTTATGGATACTGTGTATTTTATATCTTACCGTTCGAATTGGGTTTACTGCATCAATTCAAAACATAGATTTTTCTATGCCTGCCCTTTCATATGAACCTTGAAAATTTAATATTTTACAGTACAGTAGAGATTTGGTTCAAATTAGTACTGATTTATGTCTTGTTCCGTATTTTATTTTTATACCGATACAGGATTTGAAGCATAGTTACCCAAGCCCTTCCTATATCCAAAGAGCTTTCTGAAATTTAGAGCTGCGATTTTCCTACCAAAGAAAAACTTACCTCGTTGTTTTCCTCTGGGAAGTTTTTCGAGATAATAATTCTTTCTGATATTAGATGGAACAGTTTCTACACCATTTCGAAGTTTGGCATAGTTACTAAATTCTTCGCTCTTCACGTACCTCTGACTTTTGGCTCTGTTCGATGCATTTTTAGAAGTTATGAAGGCAGCTACATTTTTGTAAATATTCGGTCTGCATTGCTCTTGATAAGGGCAATTAGTACAATGATTACGTTCAAACGAAACTCGGCATTGCTTGGTTGCTTTGGTATAACTTTGGCTCTTTGGTTCATGACCCGCAGCGCACTTTATAAGACGTGTGCCATCTTCCTTTCTACGCAGACTATTTTGTGCGGCCACTTTCGCTACTGATTATTTTAAGAAGTATATTTATAGGTTGACCAGCATGTCGATTGACATATATTGGAAGTTGTGGTATAAATAAAATGTAATATAAAGTAATTTGTTTTCTATAAGAGAGCTGTTTAAAGGTGCTATTGATCAAATCAAACCAGAAAAAGGAGAGAATACTATGTTAAGAAAATTCAGTTTCAAACTTGCTCTATTTTTTACATTTGCACTTATGTTTTCATTTGCTTTCAACAGAACAGATGCGTTTGCTTCCGATACTAAAGTGGTTACCGTAACGGTGCCAAAATCTGTCGATTGCCCGAGCACAGCAATCAGCAGTGTACTGCAATCCTATTCCACCTCAACCTACGATTATGATGACGGTGATTATGAGGGAACCATAAGCTGTACTGGTACAAGCAATCTTACTTACACCTCAAGCATAGTCTATTACGGCACAACAATATATCATTATGTATTCGACGCTACCTATTCCGGTGTTGTAACAAAAATTGAACAATCAAAGACGGTGACCGTCGTTCAATCCTATTCTGTTATTGCACCTCTGGAAGCAGGAGCTTCCATCCAACAAAATATAGGAAATTCAGCTTATAACTATGATGATGGATCTTATAGCGGTACCTTAAGCTTTGTCAGCCTGAGCAACTGGACGCAGACTTATTCCTATACCTATTACAACCTCGTATTCTATCATTTTACCTATGATGTAACCTATTCAGGAACTGTTACCCACTATTAAATAAACTCTCTATGCCGCTAAAAAGCTAAATTCAAGATATGGCTATATAAAATAAATTAAGCAGCTCTCACCAGATCGGGGAAAAAAGAGAGAACCTATGATAAGCAATTTATCCATACTGCTATCATGTGGTATGGATATTTTATTTTGTACTTGACAGATTGATTTATGTCTCTAGAACACTAAATTTTTTTCATTATTTCATTTACCTGTTGTTTCACTTCCGGAGTCAATGTATCCAACAGATAATTACGGCTTCTTCCTTTTGTTTCTTGATATCCCTGCATTAATCGTTCATTAGCCTCTTCCATCTTGATTTTCAATTCTCTGGCGGATAACAAAGAACATCCCGCTCCTCTAATAATGATCTGTTGCAAACCGTCTGACGTTGCAACTGTAATATCATATTTGATCCGGTTGTCATGGGCAAACTTTTCAATATATTGATCTGCTGTTTGAGCCTCCTTCGTATATACCATATGAATATTATGATACTCGATAATTTCCTCAACATGTCCCTGCACAAGGTACGCATCATACACAACGATGATCTTACATTTTTGAATCCCCTGATAATTACTGAGCAAATCCAGCAATTTCATTCGTGCGCCATCCATATTGACCTCTGCAAGTTCCTTCAAATCAGGCCATGCAAAAATAATATTATAACCATCCACCAGGAGATACTCTTCTTTCATTTCTTTCTGCTTGGAATTATAGGCAGTCGGTTCATGGTAACTATCGGGGGCGGTCTTATGTCGTTTCCAATCTGATTTCTTTCCTTGATTTGCATAGAAGGTTCGATTGATAATTTGGTCAATCTCCTCTAAACTGATCCAACGTTCCTCTGTATATGAGCTCTTGTTTCCCGCAGATTCGTCCAATAAATCCTTGACTTTCGGAAGGTAGCTTTCTATATGCATGTACTCCTTCACCTTATCCCAATCCACCAAGAATCCGGAACCATGTGCACAAAATACAGAACCTGTCGGATTTACTAAATCTCTTTCTGAATCATATCCGATGCTTTTTATGACCTCTTGCGCATTATGACATGGTTTATACCCTTTTAGGCTGCAAAACAACCTGCCAAGACCTTTTGTATAGGTAATGACCTCTTTCTGATAATTTCTCATGGTTACAACAGGGGCGCTCCCCACAAGAACTGTTATCTCACCATTTGTGTGTAATATCTCACAGGAACCATACATTTTTTCGATATCGTTCATGCCTCTCCCTACCATTTTCTCAGGTAGTTCCAATTGAAAGTCATAATATGGCTCTAATAATATTGATTCGGCTTCCTTTAAGCCCTGGCGTACTGCGCGATAAGTGGCCTCTCTGAAGTCACCACCCTCTGTATGTTTTATGTGCGCCCTGCCTGAGACTAAGGTTATATTCATATCCGTGATTGCTGAACCTGTTAGTACTCCTTTATGGGTCTTTTCTTCCAGATGGGATAAAATAAGTTTCTGCCAGCTTTTACCGAGCACATCTTCACTGCATTCAATCCCAAACTGCAGACCACTTCCGGGCTCACCGGGTTCCAACAATAGGTGAACCTCTGCGTAATGACGTAAGGGTTCAAAATGTCCTACCCCTTCCACAATACTAGTAATCGTCTCTTTATATACAATCCTTCCTGCATCGAACTCTACCGGGGTATTAAAACGGCTTTGAATTAAGCTTTGCAAAATCTCGATCTGAACCTCTCCCATAATTTGTACCTGAATTTCTTGCAGCTGTTCCTCCCAAACAATATGGAGCTCCGGCACTTCTTCTTCAAGCTGTCGGAGTTTTGGAAGCATCATTTTGGGGTCGCAACCCTCCGGTAAAATAATCTGATAGGACAGTACAGGTTCCAGTATCGGCGTATCAGAGGCTTCCTCGATTCCGAAACCTTCTCCCGGTCTGGTTTGGCTAAGCCCTATTACCGCACATACAGAACCAGCATCAATCTCGTTTACAGTCTCATATTTCTGTCCCGAATAAATTCGAATTTGATTTACCTTCTCTTCTCGTGTGTCCTTCGATAGAGAGTCTTTCACCTTTAGTCTTCCGCCTGTAAGCTTCATATAGGTAAGACGGTTGCCTTGCTCATCTCTTACTATTTTGAATATTTTAGCGCCGAATTCACCTGGGTAGGAAGGTATCCTAGCGAATTTCACTATACCTTGCATGAACTGTTCAATGCCTTCTAATTTTAATGCGGAGCCAAAAAAGCATGGGAAAACCATGCGCTTCTTGACCCCTTCTTTTATCTGTTCTGTTTCAATCTGTCCGGTTTTTAGATATTCTTCCAGCATGATTTCATCACTCATTGCCAGTTGCTCATAAAAACCGACTGTACCACCTTGTCCAAAATCAATGCAACCATCATCTAGTTGCTCTTTCAATTCTTTGATTAACTTCTCATGATCCGTCCCATTTTGATCCATCTTATTGACGAATATGAATACAGGAATCCGGTACATGTCAAGCAATCGCCATAATGTTTTGGTATGCCCTTGCACCCCATCTGCACCGCTGATTACTAAAATGGCATAATCCAACACCTGAAGAGTTCTCTCCATTTCAGCCGAGAAATCCACGTG
Source organism: Lachnoclostridium sp. UBA1308 (assembly GCA_002307215.1). Taxonomy (GTDB): domain Bacteria; phylum Bacillota; class Clostridia; order Lachnospirales; family Lachnospiraceae; genus Mobilitalea. The sequence goes on along the minus strand of DBTU01000031.1, from coordinate 15,453 downwards.
CCCCGGGGTATCCAGTAAGGTGATCTGAAGCTCTCCTATTTCAAAGATGGCCTGTTTGGAGAAAATGGTGATTCCCCTTGCTTTTTCCAGCTCATACGTATCTAAATAAGCATCCTTATTGTCAACCCTTCCTAATTTTCCGATTTTACCGCTCAGATAAAGCATACTTTCAGATAGGGTCGTCTTGCCTGCATCCACATGTGCTAATATACCAATGACTAACTTATTCATCTATTTAAAATCCCTCTTTTTCTGTCTGCATTTCGGGGGTATGAAGCCTATTGTAATGTATTTGTACTGACTTTTGTATTTGTACTGACTTTTTGCTATTTGTAGTTTATACTGTCATCTTCCATACGGACAGTGCCAGCCAATTACTGTATTGCTCATAATCAGGAAGATATTTGCCAACTAGACGCCAAAAGGATCGATCGTGATTCAAATGAACCATATGGCACATTTCATGAACCACTACATAATCGATTACCTCGAGGGGAGCCATTGCAAGCTTCCAGTTGAAGGTTATCTCGAACTTTGAATTACAAGTCCCCCAATTACTGCTGTCGTCCGTAATTCGAATGGATCGCGGTTTCATTTTGAAATCTGCTTGATAAATACGAATTTGTGCTTCAACCAGAGCTTTACACCGCTGATAATAGAAGCGTTTAAGCGCTTGCTTTACCGTATCGTCCGTATGCTGCTTTACAAAAATGCTGATTTTATCATGCTCAAATACAACATAATCTTGCTTTTCGTCTAAATTTGATGAAATCACGATTGGATAAGATACTCCCAGGTATAGAAAGACTTCTCCATAGTCATAAACCTTCTCCACAGGTTCATTCGTTCGTTCTTTCATTTCCTTTGATTTCTGAATAATCCGTTCCCAATTACTCTCTAATCTAAGAAGAATGTCTGTAATAGGGGTTCCTTTTGGAGCATGTACTTCGATTTGTCCGTAAAAATCCACATAGATTCCTATACTTTTACGATTTTTATATATTATATTATAACCAATTGTTTCACCTGAAAATGTATGTGTCATTATAGTCACCTTTTGGGTCTTATCCTCATATCTATCAATATATTCATCATATTACTACAAATTTCCGTTTAGATATCCAACTTTAGCTGCATCTCTTCTTCGGCTTCCAATTTAAAGTCCTCAATCTTCTCGGGATTAACCACCGGCAGCGCATCTAGGGACTGAAGTCCGAAGCATCGAAGGAATTCCTCCGTTGTTCCAAATAGAATCGGTCTTCCCGGGGCATCCAGTCTTCCCATCTCGCAAACAAGGTTATACTCCACCAATTTATTTACTGCATGATCCGATTTTACTCCGCGAATTGCTTCAATCTTAAGCTTTGTAATCGGTTGTTTATAAGCAATAATCGATAGGGTCTCAAGTAATACATCCGTCAGTACATGCTTCTTAGGAACATGGGTTATCTTAATAATTGATTCATACATGGAGGGCTTGGTGCACAATTGATAAGCACCGTCCAGCTCAATCATATGTATTCCACGTTCTTCCACTTCATATTGATCCATCATATTAATAATTATTCTTCTTATTGTATCTATGTCATGATCCAGAGCAATTGCAATCCGATCCAGTTCCACCGCCTCACCCATGGTGAATAAGATTGCTTCAATTTGCGCTTCAATCTGTTTTAATTCCATTAAAACCCGGCCTCCTCCATCGAAATGATATCTTCAGCAAGATATGAAATGATGATATCATCAAATAAATTCTCCTGCTGGGTATTGATCCTTCCTATCTTAATCAGCTCCAGAATACTAAGGAAGGTAACGATAAGTTCCATCTTACTGTGCTGGGCTTCTAATAGACTACGAAAGGAAAATTTCTTATGTGCTAATCCGTATTCCTGTATCTGAGCAAACTTTGTCGACAGATTTATCTCTTCCTGCTCTATCTTACCGAATTTACTTCGAATCGGATCAATTTTATCTGCTTGCTTTTTCACGATTGATTGAAAGATTTCATTGAGCTTTGCCAGTGTCAGATCGGATAAAAGTCCCTCAATGTCTATATCTTCCTTATAATTTGCAATCTCCTGCGGAATCGTTGGAGGCTTAAATAAGATTCGAGAAGCATCCATTTGCTTATCTCTAAGCTCCGCTGAAATATACTTATACATCTTGTATTCCAATAGTCGCTCAACCAGCTCTTGTCTCGGGTCTAAGATTTCCTCATCTTCATTATTTTCCACAGGCAGAAGCATCTTGGACTTGATATTTACCAGTGTTGCCGCCATGACAAGAAATTCGCTCATGACATCCAAATCCTTGGTCTCCATTTGCCGTATATAATCAAGATACTGCTCCGTAATTACAATAATCGGTATGTCATAGATATTCACTTTGTTCTTATCGATCAAATGAAGCAAAAGGTCAAGCGGTCCCTCAAACGCCTCAAGCTTTACCGAAATACCCATAAATCCCTCCAGTTTTTTGATATTCTGTAACATGATCACGGCATATTATCCTATATTTAATCTTTTCCTATTGAGTTGTCGTACTTTTATCAACACTTATTAGTTCAACAAATACGATTTCAGGCACATTAAACATCCGTGGCATAAACGAATGGGATCCAAGTCCTCTGGATACGAGTATCTGACTTTCATTCTTCTGGTGTAATCCCGAACTGTATTTAGGAAACAATCCGACCTGTGGTGATACAATACCTCCAAGGAACGGAAGTCTTACCATACCGCCGTGCAAATGTCCTGAGATAATTAGGTCTGCACCCCATTGCACATAACTTGAAAAGTAGGTCGGATTATGTGCAATCAGAATATTGTACATTCCACCGGTCTTCTCGCCTATTAAGGTTGAAAGATATTCATCCTCCATACCATATTGCTTTCCATGTTCAAAATATTTTTTTTCTATGGACACACCACTAATTCTAAGCTTGTCCCCACCCTTTTCGAGGAATATGCTCTGATTATTTAAGAATGCTACATTTCCTTTTGATAATTGTTCCTTGTAGGTTATCCAAGTAGAATGCACGTGGTCCTTTTCGTTATTATTATCCGAAGAAAATGGCTTTTCAAGATTTTGTTCGTGATTTCCATAGGCATAATATATAGGATATTTCCCTGAAAGCTGGGATAACAGTGAAAATGCATTACCCGGGTAGCATTTGTATGTCTTATTAATCATATCTCCTACAACAATAATAAACTCCGGAGATAAACGTTCAATTTTTCTGATCAGTCTTTTATTGTTCTTACCGAAGGTACTGTTATGTAAATCTGATAGAATAACAAATCTTGTTTGATCAAATGCCTTTGCAAGCTTCTCTGACTTTACTGTATATCTTGTCGTAACGAGCTGCTTTCGTTCAATTAAAATCCATATGATAACTATGAGAAGCAGTCCGGTTATTATAAGACCTATCAGCATGAAGTCTCCTTTCCGGTGATTCTTATCACATCTTTATACTTATTATACTATACTAGTAAGCTTAAAAAGTGTCAACTAAATGCTATCAGCGGATTGCATTGCATTGCTATACATTAATAGTTACAGTTCAGCCTAGCAAGGACAGTGACAAGACCGGGGAAGAAATGTTTCCATATAGGAGCCGCTTTCGCTAAGTTGCATTACGTAGCGGTACATAAGGCTCTATAGGACAGAGCCTAAGTAACGACGTATGCAAATACTCCTATATGGAAATCATTTTTTTCCCGGTCCGGATACATCTCATTGAAGGCTGAACTGTAACTATTAATAAAAGCAGAAATCTCCATATTACTTATGTCAATCTCTGCTTTTTAGGTGATTTATAGATGTTAAAGTTTTACGTTCCCATAAAATAGCGTTTTAATAATTTAAGGAAACAATCCTTGTATTTTGCTTTCGCAATAGCCTCAGAAGCCAGAATATCTACACTGCCGATCTTCTCATTATCGTAATAATATACGATTTCGCCTATCTTGTCACCGGCTACAACAGGAGCTGATACTTTATCCGATAAAATTATTTCTTTTTTAATATCATCCGCCGATTTACCTTTGGTACACAGATAGGAGTATTCTCCTCCCACCTTACCCTGTACCTTATCCTTCACTCCTTTTGTTACAATAACCGGAGTAATCTCTGTAGCTTTGTTATCATCTTTATAGATACTGTAATTGGCAAATCCAAAATTGAGCAATTTTGACGCCTCCGCAAATCTCGTTTTTGTATCTGGTGCTGCCATGATAACAGCAATCAAATCCATATCTTTCCGCTTCGCCGTTGCAGACAGACAATACTTTGCCAGACCTGTTGACCCTGTTTTAAGTCCGGTAATTCCTTGATAAAATCGAATCAATTTATTGGTATTGGTCAGTCCAAACTCTGAATTTCCCTTTTTCGTGGTATGAGTAAACGTATCCATCCATATGGTTGAATAAGTACTGATTTGTGGATGCTTCGTGATTAACTCTCTGGACATCAGAGCCACATCATAGGCACTGGAATAATGATTGTCGATATCGAGCCCACAGCAGTTTACAAAGTGCGTATTATTCATTCCAAGATCTTTCGCTTTCTTATTCATTTGTTCCACAAATGTCTCTTCAGAGCCTGCAATCAATTCAGCCATTGCAACACAGGCATCATTTGCACTTGAAATACTGATGCATTTAATCATTGTGTTGACATCCTGAACCTCATTCGGTTCAAGATAAACCTGTGAACCTCCCATGGATGCAGCGTGCTCGCTGACGCTGACCATGTCGGTAAGCTTTATCCGGCCGGAATCAATCGCTTCAAAAATCAGGATGAGTGTCATGATTTTTGTTATACTGGCAGGCTTAAGTCGTTCATCTTTCTTCTTTTCATAAATAAGCATTCCGGTTGAGCCTTCCATTAAAACGGCAGCTGTAGAACTAATGTTAAGCGTTGAATCAGCGGATACTTTAATTGCTGAAACAGCATCTTCAGACTTTATCTTACCTTTTGTCTGTGCACTTACCGTATCGGGTAAAAATAATACAAAAAGCATGGTAAGGGAGATTAACAACGCAATGAATCGTTTCAATTTAACCTCAATTCTGCCCATTTTCTAGGCAAAAAAGTATTATTACTATTTTAATCCATGCTTTCAGTTTTTAGACCAGTCTCTATCACAAATTTGTCTTAAAGACGACTTATTTTACAATTACTCTGCACTGTAAAGTTCGCCCCTTTACTTTCGCAGTGATAGTAGCACCTCCACTACAATTCGCCTTGACATTTCCGAATATGGAGACACTTGCCACCTTAGTATTACTGCTTTTCCAATGAATGAAGGTTGAAGACCCTGCTATTTTCAACCTATAACAATCACCCTTTTTGATTACCAGCTTATTCTTATTGATATCAATCACATGTACGCGGCATTTTAATTGTTTCCCATCTACTTTTGCAATAATAAAAGCCTTACCTGTGCGATAAGCATGGATTCTTCCGTTAAAATTCACTCCTGCCACCCTGAAGTTCGTCGAATAATAAGATACCCTCTTATTTATTCCGAATACCGTGAGGCGTGTTTCCTCCCCCTTAAGCATATAGATATCATACTTATTCAGATGTAAGGAAAAGGGCATAACAAATGCAGTTCTGTAAAATGCAGAGGAGTTTTCATATAATAAATGAAGAATTAACACTCCTATCAAAATGACAAGCACGTATTTATATAATCTAAATAGTATAGGCGTTTTCCCGCTACACGAGTTGCGATGCATGGATACCCTCTCTTCATATAATACAAATCACTTATCATATTTTATGAAGAAATTTCGAAAACTTTACAGCATCTCTATGCCATCCTTTGTCACAACCGCATAGATATATTTTAGTTCCTTCGGTTTTACATTTCCTATAACGTACGCATTTTGCAGTCTCTCCTTCGCCTGGGTCAGCTTCACTTTATCATTTGCAAAAAGTTGCGCCAGAGCCTCACCCTGGTACACAAAATCTCCTATTTTCTTATGAATCTTTAATCCAACCGACAGATCAATAACACTATCCTTCGTCTCCCTCCCTCCCCCAAGGACAAGAGAGGTCATACCTACTTCTTCTGTATGTATCTCGGTAATATAACCGTTCGACTTGGCTGTTACCTTATCCGTAAGGGAAGCTTTACAAAACTTATCTGTAGCATATACATAGCTGCTATCTCCGCCCTGTGCTGCCACAAACTCAACAAGCTTATCCAGCGCACTTCGGTTATCTATCGTATCCTGCAACATTTTTTTTGCTTCTATAATAGTGTTTGCTTTCCCGGCACCAAGTACCATAAAGGCAGCAAGCGTTATACTGATTTCGAGCAAATCCTTTGGTCCTTCTCCCCTTAAAGTTTCAATTGCCTCAATTACCTCCATCGTGTTGCCTACTGTAGTGCCAAGTGGCTGATTCATATCGGTTATTACGGCATAAGTCCTTCTACCGGCAATCGTACCTATCTCAACCATTTCTTTCGCGAGAGCTATTGATGCTTCAAGACTTTTCATAAAGGCGCCGCTTCCTGTTTTGACATCTAATACGATAACCTCGGATCCGGAAGCTATTTTCTTGCTCATAATACTGCTCGCAATCAATGAAATATTATCCACAGTAGCCGTTACATCCCGAAGTGCATAGATCTTCTTATCCGCAGGCGCAAGATTTGTTGTTTGCCCGACAATCGCCATTTTGATTCGGTTGACATTTTGAATAAACTGCTCGGTAGAAATCGTGGTGGAAAAACCGGGAAAACTCTCAAGCTTATCAATCGTTCCGCCGGTATGACCAAGTCCTCGCCCGGACATTTTAGCAACGGGTATACCAAGTGCGGCAACCATCGGTCCCAGTACCAGGGAGGTCTTATCTCCCACACCACCTGTACTGTGTTTATCAACCTTTACTCCTTCAATTCGTGATAGATCAAGCATTTCACCACTGTTTGCCATCGCTATTGTCAGCGCAGCTGTTTCCTCATGATCCATACCGTTTAGACAAACAGCCATTAAAAATGCGGACATTTGATAATCCGGAATCTCACAGCTTGTGAAATTATGAACAATATACTCTATCTCTTCTACCGATAAGTGTTCTCTGTTCTTCTTTTTTTGAATTAAATCATACATTTTCATATAAATCACCATACCTTTCCTAAAAATCAGTTTGGGCCGAGAGATTACGCAGACACAGAGCGGCTGCATACGAATCAGAATAAAGATATTCTACCATAGATGATGACAAAAAGAAATCCAGACCCATACATTACAATTTATTTCTCCATTCAATGTTATCCAAAGTAGAGAATAAAACAGTAATTAAGATATAAAAAAGCGAAAACCAGGTATGGTTCCGGTTTTCACTTTTCTCCATAATTAGCGCAATATTAAGTTATTAAATTTGCTTAGAATACTTTCTACAAATTCATCATTTTTTCCTGTTTCCTCTGATAGACTTTCAAACGGATGGTTAATTATTATTAAGCAGCCATCATTCTTTATGTTATTCTATCTTAAACTCATTTACCATATGAAACATATTCGTGGTTGTATATGCAAGGGTATCCTTCACCTGCTGCATGTTTTGGTTATTAACCTCTAATGTCTTTATCATGGAATTGCAGTTAGTCTTTGTAGACTGTGATGCCTCTTCAAAATTCTTGATAAACACATGTTGTGTCTCTAGAATATTCTCAATCAATGTAGTGTTACCTGAAAGCTGACCGGTAATGCTGCCGAATCTTTTTGTAATGTTCTCTATATCCTTTTGAATGACCGAGAAGCTGTCGATGGTCATATTCACACTATTACTTCCCACCTTGACTTTATCTTCAATCTGTCGAATATTAGCGGCATTATGCCTGATTTCCTCCTGTATGTTTTGTATTTGACCATTGATCTTTTTTGAGGAATCAAGCGTCATTCCGGCAAGCTTACGAATCTCACTGGCAACTACCGCAAAGCCTTTGCCATATTCACCTGCTCTTGCCGCCTCTATCGAGGCATTCAGTGAAAGAAGGTTGGTCTGTGTGGATATATTACTTATGATATCAATAACTCCGGAAATCTGATTAGAAAATTCCTCAAGTTGATGAATGGATTTATTTGCTTCGGCTACCTCCGTCACAATTTCATTCATTACATGATAGGCATTCATGGAAACCGTTCTGCTTTCCAAGGCATTACTATTGATGGAATTCATCTCCAACGTTGCCGCATCCATCGTCTGATTGATATCCTCCATTGTTGTATTAATCTTATTAAAATCAGTCTGCATTCCTTCCAGCCCATAAGTATAGCCCTCAAAGGTTGTGAGCATTTCCTTTAGTGAACTGTCAATGGATGAAGTACTTTCATTCACAGCTATCATCAATTTACCAAGTTCATCAACCGAATACTTTGATATTTTAGTGGCGTTCTTAATTCTTCTTGCTATGTGCATTTGATTATTGATGAATTTATTAAACCATCTGGACAGCTCACCCATCTGATCCTGCTTTTTAGATTGCACTCTTTTGGTAAGGTCACCTTCTCCTTCCGCAATTTCCTCCAATAAGATAATTGTATTCTTTAAGGGTTTTAAAGCCAATAGATCGATCAAATATAAGGTTACCGCGCTTAAGATAGACCATTGAAGCACATCCCACAGAAAAGTAAGCTTCGGTATGTTTTTCACCAGAATACTGAAGAGAGTAATCGGCACCGCATAGAGGACGCCAAGAGAGAGGAAGAATTTAATATTTAAATTACGGTATTTATATATTTCTTCAATGTCTCCTTCACATAACAGGCCCCATGTTTCATCTGAGTGGGGCGGATGAATTATAATACCCTGTCCTCCAACCAAAATATGCCTGTAATCCGGATAACCCGGCCAGCTTTCCAAATTATTTCCTTTACGTATGGTTTCTTGTACACCTTTATGAAGTTCTTTCGTTGCCGGATCCGTAAAAATTATTTCAAACTCTGTATGCTCCTTTACTTGCACCGTACCATATCCGTTGGTTTTCACGCCATCCTTTAGGTTATCACCCAAAGTAAAAGCATTATCCTCAAAACGGCTTCTGGATATCGCAGTTCCTGTTGATATATCACGTTTGGTATCAACCATGAATAAATAATTGTCACCGGATTCTTTATATAGATGAGAATCTTCATCCTGCAACACATCACTCATCACATCATTGGGTACACGTCCACATAAATAATAGCTCACATCTTTACCTTCGATGGGTTGAAGGAACATTAATGTAACCTCATCAAAAAAATTTGATTTGCCCTTTCCTGCCTTTATCGTATCAGGATCCATATAAGGCCCGTACATATACGGTTCCTTCGACAATCTGTTAATATATTCACTCTTATTAAAAGTACCTATCAATTGCGGACAGGTAGATGCAATTACCTTATTGTCGGAATCCAATAAGAATAACTCAGTAATATCCGTGAAGAGTATTCTCTGTTGTTCTAAAATCTTTGATATATATTTTTCGTCTATAGCTACTGATTGATTTAATAAAGCCTCAATTCGTTTTCCTGTCAAACCCATAGCTGTCCAAATATCATCAAACCAATGATATAGAGCTTTCTCTCTTCCTTTTGAAATCCCTCCAAATACATTATTGGTGTGGTCAACCAGTCCGGGATTAATAATGTACGATGCCTTCCTCCAAATTAAATTCATGTCGTTACCTGCTTCCTTTTATATTTTAATACAAAAAAAGCCCAAAGATATAATATCTTTAAGCTTCTTTACTAATGATATTTGAATAGTAGTTTAATAATTTAATGTTATTATAAACTTCTTCATATGTCAACATATAACATCTTATCTCTCCTAGTTATGACACTATTTAACATATTTTTCATATTATAATGCTTCAACAAATAATTGTAAATTGCTTACATTTGATTACAGCTCAGCCTTCAAAGAGTTGTATCCAGATTGGAAAAAAATGATTTCCATATAGGAGTATTTGCATACGAACTACGTAATGCAACTTAGCGAAAGCGGCTCCTATATGGAAACATTTCTTTTCCCGGTCTTGTCACTATACTTGCTAGGCTGAACTGAAACCAATTTAAATCCAATTTGAAACTTTATATGATTAATCATTGACTGGGACGACAAAAAGGAATAAAATAAATCAACAAAAATCGAGGGAGATAGATTGACATGAGTTTTAAATTTATTAGAGAAGTTATATCACCGGAGGAATTGGTACAGGCTTATCCCATACCTGCCAGGGATGTCCTTCAAAAAAAAGACAGAGATAAGCAGATTAAGGATATTATTACCGGTGCATCTCAAAAATTCCTGGTTATCATCGGTCCCTGTTCAGCAGACAACGAGGATGCTGTATGCGATTATATATCAAGACTTGCCAAGATTCAGGATAAGGTTTCTGACAAGATTTTATTAATTCCCCGAATCTATACTAATAAGCCCAGAACAACCGGTGAGGGCTATAAGGGTATCGTTCATCAGCCTGATCCCGAGAAAGAGCCTGATTTACAGGAGGGCTTAATTGCGATGAGAAAGATGCATCTTCGTGCAATAGCAGAAAGTGGCCTGACAGCCGCTGACGAAATGCTATATCCTGAAAACTGGCCTTATGTTGAAGATATCCTGTCCTATGTCGCTGTAGGTGCACGTTCCGTCGAGGATCAACAGCACCGTCTTACTATTAGTGGAATGGACGTTCCGGCAGGCATGAAGAATCCGACCAGCGGCGATTTATCGGTTATGCTTAATTCAGTAATTGCTGCCCAAGCAAGCCATACCTTCCTGTATCGTACCTGGGAAGTGACCACCTCCGGTAATCCACTTGCCCACACCATTTTAAGAGGTGCAGTGAATAAACACGGACAATCCATACCCAATTATCATTATGAGGATTTGAATCTTTTAGTTTCAATGTATAATGATCGTGATCTTCCAAACCCCGTAGCTATCGTTGATGCAAATCATGCAAATTCGAATAAACAATATATAGAACAGACTCGTATCGTTAAGGAAGTTCTTCACAGCAGAAAATTATCTAATGATATTGCCGGCCTTGTTAAGGGTGTCATGATTGAAAGCTATATTGAAGGCGGAAGTCAAAAGGTTTCTGATCATGTGTATGGAAAATCAATTACTGATGCTTGTCTGGGATGGGAAGAGTCCGAGCGATTAATTTATACCATAGCTGATAATATATAAGCATTATCAATAATGCAAATAATTCTGAGACCATTTGATTGCGGTTATATGTCGGTGATAAAATAAGCAGAAGTGATATCCATAGTAACGGATATCTCTCCTGCTTATTTATATTTATCATTTACCATAACTGAATTTCATATTAATTTACACTATAGTCCTAATTAAAGTTTCCCTTTCCAAAACCGGAACCAAGATCACTCATCGTAATACTTTCTGCATCTATAAGCGTATCTGATTTACTCTGTCCGTCCGTAGTTGAAGGAATCGTATTGTCAAGTTGCCCTCTTACACTCTCGGTTCTTAGTTCGCAGAATTTTTTCAATGTCGTGACACCTTTTTCAAACTGATCGACAGTAAAAAATGCAGTTTTATCTTGTTCTACATATGGCTTAATCATTAAGCTTACCTTATCGATTAGCTGATCGCAGTATCCATTTTCAAAATATTTTTTAATAAACTGATTAAATAAGTCATGATATTGTTCCAAATACTTCTTATTTGTTAAAAGTTTGTTCAGTAGCGGCCGTTCCTCCATTGTAGTTCCGGAAACCGGAGTGTCAATCGGAAAATTGACATAAGTTGATGCCGAATCCTTCGTTCTGTCGCTATTATCCCGACCTTGTCCCATTCCAAAGCTTCCAAAAGCCAAATTATAATCCCAGGCTATCATGGAAAGCTTTCCATCCTTCTCGTAAAGATAATAATTATGCAAAAGACTTCCGGTATAACTATCATAGTTATCTACGAAATTATGGACTACAAAGTATCTCAGAATCTCATCTGTATTTAACGCTTTATCAAGATCTTCGCCGGTATTCAACTGCTTTATCGCTGCTATGAGCCTCTTCTCGTCCTCATCCGAGGCATCTAGGATTGCGTTATCAAAGATGTTACTGTAGCTGCTGATTTTATCATCAATATACTTCAGTGCGACATCCGAAGCATTTGATGACATACCTCCAAAGCCCCTGCCGTTACCAAAGCCTCCACCAATTTCAAAGCCCTGTTTAATATTATCCTGTTTGCTATTATCTTGTTTGTTATTACTATCCTGTTTGTTGCCATTCCCCATATTGTCAAATCCATACGCCGGCTCAGGCTTATACAAATTGCCGCTCACCGAACCGTAATTTCTCTTGACAAATGACTCTTCGATACCCTCTACCGCGAGATACAATCCGAATTCTTCACCATTTACCTGAACACTTATATAACTGCATAGCGGTGCAGCCGCTCCCATATCCCTCATCAATGAATAGGATAAAAAGTCCTTCATATAAGTAGGATCCTGAATGATATTATTCAGTGACAATTTATCAAGACCCCAACAGTTGGTTGCATCGTTGTAATGGTCAAACTCTACCTTGAAACTATATCGCTCCGACCCCTGTTGTGTAACCGAGGACAAAGATGAATTGCCCTTCGTGCGTATGGCGACATTTTGAAATGTATTTCCATCGATTACAACATCACATTTCTTATATTCCTTATCATCCGCATTCTCTTGCAGGCTTTTCCAATCCTTTTGATTAATAATTATATTTATTGTATGAACAAGGTCCATATCAAATATCTTGTTTTTATATTCCATTTCTGTATTTGTCCCGGTGGTCCAATGATTGTATTTCATTATGATGAATACAACAGTTATCATAACTACTATAATTGTTACAATGATAAAAGCAAGACGCTTTATCCTCAATTTTGAGTTCTCTGTAACCTTCTGTTCCTTCATATTCGTTAACCTCCGCGTCTGATTATGAAGCCATCACGCTCTTGGATGTGTATTCATATATACTTCTCGGCTGTTTTTGTAAGTCTGTTGTAGGTACATCTGTGTCGTTGTGATATCTGCATGTCCAAGAAACTCCTGAACACTTCCCAGATCAGCGCCATTTTCAATCAAATGGGCTGCAAAGGAATGTCTGATTAAATTTGGATTCATATTAGCTAGACCAGCTGCTTTTGCATAGGCCTTTAATATTTTCCACAACCCTTGCCTGCTCAGCTGATCTCCTGATAAATTCAAAAACAGAATATCATTTCCGATTTTATCAAAATGCTGCGTTCTTGCATTCATATAATCTTGTAATGCTGTTTTCGCAGATTTTCCGAAAGGAATATTTCTCTCCCTTCGTTCACCGCAAGTTATGTACCTTCCGTTTAAGTTAATATCAGAGACCTTCATAGATATCAATTCTGTTACTTTTAAGCCGGTAGCATATAACAGCTCCAGGATTGCTCTGTCACGAATCCCTTTATTTGTCTTAAGATCAGGCTGTTCTATCAATTTGTCAACGAGGGATGCCTCAATGACCTGAGGAGATTTCTTCTGAACCTTCGGTGGTTTGATTCGTTCGGACGGATCTCCTATTATTATTCCATGCCTGACCAGATATAAAAAAAACGCTTTCATAGCCGCTATATTACGTGATACCGTAGCCGGAGATAATCCCTCTTTTTCGAGAATCAAAATATAGGAATTTAAGTTTGTCTCACTGATTTTAGTCACTGAGCTAATCCCCTGCTTATCAGAAAATAAGTGAAGCTTTTTAAGATCATTCCTGTAGGCCTGAAGGGTATTATGTGATGAATGCTTAACTTCATTCAGATATGTTATGAAATCATTGATATACTGTTCCATTTGATACCTCCTGGGTCAAAATCAGATCTTTGTGATTGGTTACGTTTATTTGTTTACCAAAATACATCTATCTAAATTTATGTAAATGAACCAAGTGCCTTTTTCAAAATATATGCACCCGGATAAGCCTCCAGAAAGCTGGCTACTAATAGAGCTGCAGCTAACAGTAAAATCACGATAAGATAACTTCGCAGTAACTTAACAATACCACTAAAATGATTTCGATTCTCGCTGTAGATTGTCCTGCATAATTCAAAGCCTTTATATAAGCAGGCCAAGGAAATCGGCAGGTATAGAAGCCCCTGCGGGAATACATAAGCCAGAACCAGTAATAATCCCTTCAGTCCATATTGCATTGTGACAGCTGAGATGAAGAAGCCGCTGAAAAATCCAAAGGAAGTTATTTTTAATGCCATATAGGGAACTCCCAGTATGGTTAAGCTAAGTAACCAATAGATAAGAAAACTGCTGAAGTTCTTACCAACAACATATCCGAATAATCCATTATAATCAATATTACCTGATGTAATCTTGGCAAAAACATCGTCTTCATAGGTCTGCATCTGACTAATATAATTTTGTTTAAAAATATTGGCACATAATACACCAAGAAAGACACCGATAATTAGAAGTATTATAGCAATTTGGATTACATTTAATTTATGGAATTGAAGTTTCGAATGCTTCATAATTTACCCTTCCTGCAAATATGATATATAAAATCATATGACAAGTCCGGTAAAATAGAACAAGCTGATTTGGTACCAACTAAATATGCTTACCCTTAGAATTAGTTTGGGCCGAGGATTACGCAGGCACACACTAGTTCCGGGTATTGTTTATGTTGCTGATGAATGCCTGTAAATATAAGAGTGAATTTCCAATGGAATTCATTCTTATATTTATCAATAATTCAGCTTACTGAATTATTTTTTCACACTAATCTCTTTATACGCCAAAATGGCTGCTATGGTCTTGGCATCCACGATATTGCCTTCAAGTATCATTCGAATCAGTTCCTTAACCGAATGCTTTTCCATATTAACAAATTCATCTTCGTCCAGATTTTGACTGGAAGGCGTAATATCTGTCGTATAATAGATACCAATTTTTTCATTACTGAAAGCTACCGTAGTAAATAAGTCCAACAGGTGGTATACCTTTCCTGCTTTATATCCTGTCTCTTCCTCGCACTCGCGGACCGCGCAGGTCTCCATATCCTCTCCGGCATTTAACCCACCTGCCGGAATCTCAAGTGTATACTGATCCACGGCATTACGGTATTGACGTACCATCAGTATCTTGCCATCAGAATCCACTGGTATCATAGCGGCTGCCCCCCTATGGAGGATAAAATCAAAATTGGTCAGCTTTCCTCCTTCTATCTCAATCGTATCATTATATAAATCAATGATACGTCCTTTATGAACTAAATCTCTTTTGATGCGCTTGTATGGGATCATTTTAATACTCCTTAAATTGGCTTTAGTTCTGTACTTATAATGTTGCTTTCTAAATAACACTAACATAACATAGCCACATTGGGCCAGAAACACAATTTTAAAATATGCAGAATATAAAAATGAATTTCCAATGGAATTCAT
>DBTU01000018.1 GCA_002307215.1 Lachnoclostridium sp. UBA1308 | reverse complement strand
GTGTTGTCCTTGTTCCGCCGGGCATTGGCATTGTCATTCCTCCTTGTGGCGGTGGTGTCCCGGTTCCGCTGGGCATTGTCATGCCTCCCTGCGGTGGTGTTCCGGTTCCTGGTCTTCCGGGCGTTGCCATTTCTCTCTGTGTTCCCGGAGCTTGTGGAGTATATTGATAACCCGGTCTAACTTTAATCACCTGTCCAACGAATAGATTTCTCGGATCTATCCCTGGATTCAGATCCATAATCGAATCAACTGTAGTATTAAATACTTGAGCCAGCATCCATATCGTATCATATGGTCTTATAGTATATTGAATTGTACCATTCATTGAAAATACCATCACCTATTAAAAGTTCTATTTCAAATTATGATACAACAGCGGGAAATGTTACAATGACTACCGTCTCTTCTACTATAATAATACTAATGCCCAATCTATGATATTGATAATCGACTCGGTTCGCTTATTTACATCCTTTCCATAAAGCTTTTCAAACCAGTCATCGCTAGGAATTTGCCTTAGATTTGGCATTTCCTGTTCGGTTCTACTTGCGGGTGGAAGAGGGATATCATTGATTGCAAATATAGCTTCAATTATCTTCCATGAAGATATAGTTGTTATAAAATCAGCTTTTAAATCATTATTATTGGTAATAGCAGCATCAATCTTTATCTTAGTACTATATAACCAATGCCTTATTTCCGCTTTATCTTTTTCATTTACTTTGTAGTTTTTATATTTATTCATTGCACTTCTCATTAACTTAATAAGTGTTCCGTCCATGTCATATATTATCTTACTACCGAGAAAATAATATACTTCAGAGCCTGATTTATCCAGCTTTGACTGGGCTGTTTCCTGCGTAATATAAAGATATTTAACGAAAATATTATCAATCAGTTCCGTCTGAAATTTATTCTTTTTACCTAATAGAAACAGATCTAAATCAGAGGTAGGAAACTCCGTACCAGCTGCAACCGATCCCATTAACATTACCGCTGTTATAGAGTTATCTGCCCGTAGTTCAGGTATGATGTTCTTTAAGATATCCTGATGCTTCATAAGTCGTCTCCAATTATGTTAATTATTTAGCTGTTTGACTGTTTGACTGTTTAGCTGTTTGATAGATAAATATTTATTCGTTCCGTTGAAAAGTGCCCTGAATCTCGTAAATATAAAAAAAGGAGGCTTTCCGCATGTCATCAGACATGTTGGAATTCCTCCTCGAATCTCAGTAAAACGATCTTAATTTATTGTATTGGTAATAGAATTTACTTACTTATTATTAATGTAATTAATTAACCCTTCAGCCCTAATAATCCTCTGCATAAATTCCGGAAAGGCCTGTCCTTGATACTGTGTTCCTTTTGTACTATCATAAATCATACCGTTATCAAAGTCAATCTCTACTTGATCTCCTGCTTCAATTTCTTTCGCAGCCTCAGGGCATTCAATAATCGGAAGACCGATATTTATGGCATTTCGATAAAAGATTCGTGCAAATGTATCTGCTATAACACAACTGATTCCGGAAGCTTTTATCGCTATAGGCGCATGCTCCCTGGAGGAACCGCAGCCGAAATTCTTATTAGCAACTATTATATCTCCTACCTTTACCCTGTCTACAAAATCTTTGTCAATATCGATCATACATTTTGTGGCAAGCTCCTTTGGATCAGAAGAATTAAGATATCTGGCAGGAATTATTACGTCTGTATCAACATTATCACCATATTTGTGTACTGTACCGCAAGCTTTCATATTGTATACCTCCATTTATTTGATAAAACCTATAAGCCCAGCTCTTCGGGACCTGATATTTTACCGGTTATAGCACTCGCTGCAGCTACTGCCGGGCTTGCCAGATAAACCTCTGATTCTACATGACCCATACGACCGACAAAGTTACGATTCGTGGTTGCCACTGCACGCTCACCTGCCGCAAGAATACCCATATGTCCGCCAAGACATGGCCCACAGGTGGGTGTACTGACTACTGCTCCCGCTCTGATAAATGTAGCAAGCAAACCCTCCTCCATTGCCTGAAGATAAATAGCCTGGGTAGCAGGGAAAATTATGACGCGAAGTCCCTTAGCAACCTTCCTACCTTCTAATATCTTTGCAGCTATTCTTAAGTCGTCGATCCTTCCGTTGGTACAAGAACCGATGACAACCTGGTCAATCTTGATCTCACCCACCTCATCAATGGTACGGGTATTCTCCGGAAGATGCGGAAATGCTACTGTCGGCTTTAATGCAGACAAATCAATCTCTATGGTCTCATCATATTCTGCATCCGCATCTGCCGTAAAGATCTTTATTTCTTTCACGGAATGCTCTTTCATGTATTCAATCGCCGGTTCATCGACAGGAAAGATTCCGTTCTTAGCTCCGGCTTCAATTACCATATTGGCCATGGAAAAACGGTCATCCATGGAAAGATTATTAATTCCATCACCCACAAATTCCATGGATTTATATAAAGCCCCGTCCACACCGATCATACCGATAATATGAAGGATGACATCCTTACCGCTGACCCATTTTGACGGCTTACCGGTCAATACAAATTTGATAGCGGACGGGACCTTAAACCATGCCTTACCGGTTGCCATACCTGCTGCCATGTCTGTACTTCCGACACCGGTTGAAAATGCTCCTAAAGCTCCATAGGTACAGGTATGTGAATCTGCTCCGATTATTACATCTCCCGCAACCACCAGACCTTTTTCCGGAAGCAGTGCGTGCTCAATACCCATCTCACCGATTTCAAAATAATTGGTAATGTCCTGCTCCCTTGCAAATTCACGTACACATTTGCAATGTTCGGCAGACTTTATATCCTTATTGGGTGTAAAATGATCCGGTACCAATGCAATCTTGTCCTTATCAAACACCTTCTTAATTACCATTTTCTCCATCTCATGAATGGCTACCGGGGCAGTTACATCATTCCCCAGCACTAAGCTTAAATCTGTTTCAATCAGTTGCCCTGCAGTGACTGTATCCAGACCTGAATGAGCCGCTAATATCTTCTGCGTCATTGTCATACCCATAATGAAATCCTCCTTAAAATAATCTATAATCGTATAAATATTATATTTCTGAGATAATCAACTCGCTCATTTCTTTCGTTCCCACAAGCGTCATACCCTCCGACATAATATCAATCGTTCTGTAATTTTTCTTTAATACTGTTTTAATTGCTGCTTCAATCTTACCTGCTTCTGTCTCAAGATCAAAGGAGTAACGAAGCATCATGGCTGCGGATAGGATGGTCGCAATCGGATTAGCCTTATTCTGGCCGGCAATATCAGGTGCCGAACCATGGCTTGGCTCGTATAGACCGAGCTTGGTATCTCCGAGACTGGCGGATGCAAGCATTCCGATGGATCCCGTAACCATGCTGGCTTCATCCGAAAGTATGTCACCAAACATGTTCTCAGTTAAGATAACGTCAAACTGTCTTGGATTCTTCACAAGCTGCATTGCACAGTTATCTACAAGCATATCCGTAAGCTCAACCTCAGGATAATCCTTGGAAACCTCTTTGGTTACCTGTCTCCAGAGTCTTGAGGAATCCAGTACATTGGCTTTATCCACGCTACAGACCTTCTTACTTCTCTTCATCGCAATCTCAAAGGCCCATTTCGCAATTCTTCTGATCTCATTTTCATCATAAACAAGCATATCGGTTGCTTTTCTGATACCATTCTCCTCAACCGTACTGCGTTCTCCAAAATACAAACCGCCTGTCAGTTCCCTCATTACTACAAAATCAAACCCATCGCCGACGATACTCTCCTTTAGGGGACAGGCGCCCTTCAACTCGTCAAATAATACTGCGGGTCGGATGTTTGCGTAAAGTCCAAGCCCCTTACGGATTGCCAATAATCCCGCTTCCGGTCTCAAATGCGGAGGGAGACTGTACCAATTGGATTGGCCTACATTACCGCCTACTGCTCCAAGCAACACGGAATCACTTTTCTTTGCGGTTTCAAGTGCCTCTTTCGTGAGCGGCTCCCCTGTTTTGTCAATCGATACTCCGCCCATGAGTACCTCAGTAAATTTAAATTTGTGTTCAAATTTAACGCCAATCCGGTCAAGAACCTTCTTAGCCTCTGTAATAATCTCCGGCCCGATTCCATCACCCGGAATAACTGCAATGTTATAAGTCATATTCTACCTCCTCGTTTTTTAGGAGGTTATCCTCCCTTATTTTTTAGGAGGATTTCCTCCTATCGGTTTTTAGGAGGTTATCCTCCCATTTATGGCATTTTACTATCGCGAAATCTGATGAAAGAAGCCTTCTTGCGGGTTCTTTCCGAGTTAAAGTAATTTTTCTTACACTCTTTTCTATTGCAATTTTATCATAAGTGCTGATATAATTATAATACATATTAATAATACCAACTATAACATGTAGTTATACAATTAATCTATTAATCATATTATAGATCTAATAGATCAAGGAGGTGCACATGGAACAGAATCTATCTTCCTATTATATCTTTAACAGTGTTGCTGAAGCAGGAAATATCTCGCGTGCAGCAAGGCAACTATACATAAGCCAACCCGCGGTCAGTAAGGCAATCCAGACTCTGGAGGAAAACCTTGGCTTCACATTATTTATCAGAAATTCCAGGGGGGTCAGACTTACCGAAGAAGGGCAGATGCTGTATGAGCATACGAAGAGTGCCATAGAAACACTTCGTCACGGAGAAGAAAACCTTCGAAGGATTCACGAACTTGGCATCGGGCATCTACGAATCGGCGTAAGTACAACCCTGTGTAGATATTTACTTTTACCTTACTTGAACGGATTTGTTCAGGAAAACCCCCATATTAAGATTACGATTGAAAATCAATCCTCCTCCCATACCTTAAGGCAACTTGAGAATAATCAGCTTGATATCGGACTTGTTGCAAAGCCCGGTGCAACTGATACTTTTCAGTTTCATTCACTGGGGGAAATTGAGGATATCTTTGTCGCTACACAGACCTATTTGGATAACCTAAAGCTTCGCGAAAGTAATCCCGATATCATCGCCAGCTCCACTCTCATGCTTCTGGATGAAGAAAATGTCTCTCGTAAATATATTGAAGACTATTTTAAGACAAATCAAATAGAGCCCAAGCACATATTGGAAATAAGCAGTATGGATCTTCTCATAGAATTTGCGAAAACCGGCCTTGGCGTTGCATGTGTCATTAAAGCCTTTGTCCAGAAGGAACTTGAGACCGGTACATTGGTTCAAATTCCATTAAAAACGCCAATAAACAAAAGAGAGGTCGGCTTTTCCTATGCGAAAAACACCTTCCTCTCTGATTCACTTACTAAATTCCTGTCATTTATCAAATAATACAAATAATCTTTATACATAAAGATATTTATATCTCCGGTTGCGTCGAATTCAATGCTGACTTATGATCATTCTTTGGTACCGGTGTGGGTGTCGGCGGTTCAAGGATATCCGGCTTTTCATCAACAAGAAAATCTGCGTTTACATAACAGACAGCATCATTATATACAAAGCTTGCCCATCCGTCAGTGATCTCTATAACATCAATTTTCTCGGTATGCACCAGAAATCCAACAACATTATCGGTATCAGTGGAAGGCGCTGATCGTACATTAAGGACATCTTCATATTCTGTCAGCTTTACATATTTGGGTATTGTTTGTCCTACATAGATGGTTTTCGGTGTCGGTGTAGCCGTCAAACCGCCGGTTGGTGTTATAACTTCTTCAGTTTCACTGTTTGGTGTAGTAGTCGGAATAAAACTCGACATTTGCTTTGTCTTACTGCAGCCGGATAACACCAGCAGTATTACCAATGCAAAAACATATACTTTTTTCATTACAACCTCCATCTGCTTTTATAAACATATCGCTTATCATAAGCCATTAGCCTGTCGGATTTATGTTATCTGTTCCTTTGAGCGTCCATTCACTATCATAACATAAATGGCTGATATTACAATCATAAAATGTAATGTCAGCCATTTTTTCTATTCAAAGCTTACAGTTCAGCCTTGCAAGGATAGTGACAAGACTTGGAAATAAATGTTTCTTCAGCTTTCAACTGGAATAAGGGGATTACTCGCCATAATATCCTCAACCTCTTCATAACCATCGGGATAAGCAAAATTATATCGGGCCGGTAACGCAAATACGTATTCAGAATTACTTCCCAGCTTACTTGGGCCAATCGGAGCCGCACTTACGGACATATCTTCACTCTCAACTATCTTCCACTGATCGAGTGTAAATACCATGATTGGGATATCCTGACGAGGCTTTTCATTTGTCCAATCGGGATGTCTTATAATAATCTTTGTGCCCGTCTCTATAACATCTCCCGCATTATCTCCGGTACAGGCTGTCCCTTGCCAGTTCTCTGTCAGAATTGAATACCCATCCCAGCTCGCAGGAAGTGTAAATTCAAAACCAAATTCAGTATTGGCATATACGATGTTATCTGATTCGCTGCCTGCCTGTGGAGTAACAGTATTTTCCTGTGTTGGCTGTGGAGTAACAGTATTTTCTCGTACAGCCTGTGTAACATCCGCCGAACCATCCGGTATATCAGATATCGCCGGTGTAACCTCTGTGTTTTCTGATTTATTATCATTTTTTAAATTAATTCCATAATAAGAACCCAAAATAAATGATATCATGCATAGAATTATAATAAGTATACTGACTAAAGCAATCATCTTACCGGATTTACGTTTTTCTTTCATAATCGATCTTCCTTTCTTTCAAGTCATCCTATCTGTTCTCTAAGTGCCGTGGTAAATGCCGAAAATGCATTCGGCATACTATAAATATCGATAATCTCATCCCTGCCTGCCCATTTGCCCACGAAATCCTGTACCTCCGGCTGTAGCGGCTCATCTTCAAACTTAATATTATAACCGGACATATGCCATTCTACATGAGAAAAGATATGTTTTGCCTCACCCATCGGAATGATTTCAGCAGGATTATATCCCATAGAATGCAGGTGTTGTCTAAGTTCCTTTGGATTAAGCTTACCTTCAAGTCCAGGAAGCTCCCATAGACCGGCGAGCAGACCCTTTATTGACCTCTTGTGTATTGCGAACTTATTCCGGTATTCCATTAACAATATGGTTCGTTCTTCCTTCCTGCGCTCCTTGGGAGCAGTTTTTACAGGTATCCTGTCTATCGTATCTTCATGAAATGCTTTACACAAATGCATCACAGGACACTTATCACAAAGAGGCTTTCCGTTAGGGAGACAGACCATCGCTCCCAATTCCATCAGTGCTTGATTAAAATCTCCCGGACGATCCAATGGAATGATTGGCAATAAATTCTGCCACAACTCCTTCTTTACCTTATCTTTCTTGATATCATCAAAGCTTCCGGCAAGCCTTTTCGTAACCCGAAGCACATTACCGTCAACAACCGGCACGGGATAACCAAAGGCTATGGAAGAAATCGCTCCTGCTGTATAGCTACCGATTCCGGGCAATTTCATCAGCTTTTCATATTCTGTAGGCAGTTCACCGTCATATAAATCAGAAACCTGCATGGCCGCTTTCTGCAAATTCCTAACGCGGTTGTAATATCCAAGCCCCTCCCAGAGCTTTAAAAGCCTCTCCTCATCTGCCTCGGCCAGTGCCTTAATATTAGGCAGGGCTGTAATGAATCGGTCAAAATATCCTTTGACTGCCTCGACTCTGGTTTGCTGCAGCATAATCTCTGAAATCCATATATAATATGGCTTTGGGTTTTCCCTCCAGGCAAGTATTCTGGCATTATTATCATACCAATCCAAGAGATATGGCACTATTTCCTTATAATCATATGACATTCAGGTACTCCTTGTGTAGTCAATCACTTCTATCCATTCGATAAAGCAACTTGTTACAGTTCAGCCTAGCAAGGTTAGTGACAAGACCGGGAAAGAAATGTTTCCATATAGGAGCCGCTTTCGCTAAGTTGCATTACGTAGCGGTACATAAGGCTCTATAGGACAGAGCCAAAGTACCGACGAATGCAAATACTCCTATATGGAAATCATTTTTTCCCAGTCCGGATTCATCTCTTTGAAGGCTGAACTGTAACAGCAACTTTCTCTTTTGAATTTTCACTACCTATATTGTAGCTGTTTTAAGAGATATAGCAATGGAATTATTAAACATTTTACATCTCATTCTTCCATCATTTCCATCAGATAACTGCCAAAACGTTTACATTCTTCCATGTCAAATACCGGTATTCGGTCACTCATATAGCATTGTAGGGCATCCTTTGCCATACAAGAATATTCTTCCGGTAGTCTCTCAGAGCCCCATCTTCCACCCTGCTCTTTCGAGAGGATTAATCCATCCTTAACAAATGCTGCGACTCTGCACAGCGTCAAAATAGTATACATGGGATTCACTTCAATATTCTCCATAGAATCCTTCATATCAATTTGAATACTATCAAGATAATACTCTTTTGCGACCTCGCCAAACAATTCATCAATATTTATTCCCCACCAGGTAATGCCATACTTTTTCGTAATTGTAAAGTGTGCCGCCAGATCCTTATCCTCACCTCTCATATTACTGCAATACCCCATAGGATCCTTCGAAAACCAGTCAAGGTGCATATTAGAAAAATGTAATACAAAAGGTGTAGGATAAACAAACTCTCTACAAGCCTCTTCCAAAACCATACTTAATTCAATCCCTTTTGGTGGTGCTAATTTATTATATTCTATTATGACCTCCATAAATTTGTGTTTTGTCTTTATATCCGGTTCTTCTTTCACTACAATCAAAAGATCTATATCGCTTTTACTCCAGCGAAAGCACTGCATTGCAATTGATCCGTGAACATAAACACCTATCAGATTGTCCTTCAATATATCTTTACATCTATCTGTTACTCCATCAATGATGCTAGTATAGTCTTCCATACTTTTCCTCCAACTGTTTTCTTAATCGTATCATGAAAAGATAGATAAAACCATCTCATAAATAGGGTATAAATAAAAAAGGGTGTTGCGGTTAATGCATGTACAGTACAAAAAGCTTCGCATACTCCCACACACAGGATGTGAGACACAGTGCGTTATGGAGAGTATGTGAAGCTTTCAAGTAATACAATAATATCCTTTTTCACTTTAAATCTGAAAGATGTAATTTTAAAAGGTATGTTCGATATACATTTTCAGAACAACCAAATTCTTTAGACTCTTAGTTCTCTGAACTATTACTTCTCCAAAAATTTATACTGTGACATAAACAGCTCATAATAGCTACCCTTCATCTCCAGTAATTCCTCATGGCTGCCCTTTTCCTTAATGATGCCTCCATCCACATACATAATGAAGGTAGAGTTCTTAATGGTTGAAAGACGATGCGCAATTATGAAGGAGGTACGATTTGCAAGTAACTTACTTAGTCCCTCTTGCAACATAATCTCTGTCTCCGTATCAATACTGGAGGTTGCTTCATCAAGAATCAGTATCTTAGGATCCGCAAGTAATGCCCTGGCAAAGCTAATTAGCTGCCTCTGTCCTACCGATAATCTGGCACCACGTTCATTGACCTGTGTCTCATAGCCATTTTCTAAATTCACAATAAAATCATGCGCGCGGACCGTCTTGGCAGCCTCAATAACCTGTTCGTCGGTAGCCTCCATATTACCATAACGAATATTATCAATAATCGTCCCCGAGAATATGAAGCTGTCCTGTAGCATGATTCCCATCTGCCTACGCAAGGACTTAATCGTTACCTGGTTGATATCCACTCCGTCAATGGTAATCAGACCGGAATCCAAATTATAAAACCGGCTGATTAAATTAATAATCGTTGTCTTTCCCGCTCCGGTAGGCCCTACAATTGCGACCGTATCACCCACCTCTGCCCGGAAATTAATGCTACTTAATATCTTAACTCCATCGTCATAACTGAAATCGACATCCTTAAATACTATCTCACCCTGGATTAAAGGCATTTCTACTGCCCCTTCACAATCCTTTACAAGCACCGGCTCATCAATTGTCTCGAATATTCTTTCCAAATAGGAAACCGCTGTAAGCAATGAATTATAAAAGCTTGCCAAGGTATTGACCGGAGCCCAGAACCTTCCGATATAGGCGGTTATAGCAATGATTACACCGATTGTAATTCCTGCCAGACCACGATCTAACCAGTAGATACCAACAACATATACTGCTACAAAGGTCCAGGTCGAAATATTATCAATCGTAGGCCACATTAAGAAATTCAATTTAACCGCTCTCATCCAGGCAAATCTGTAATCCCCACTTAAGGTATTAAAGATACGGATATTTTCCTCTTCCCTCGTAAAGCTCTGGGTCACACGGATACCATTGATACTCTCAGCGATATAGGCATTCAGATTGGAAGCTTTATTGCTGGATATCTGCCAGGCCACCCTCTGTTTTTTCTTAATGATAAACATCATTGTCATTAATATCGGAAGACCCAACAGACAGATAAACGCAAGCCTGTAATTAACAAAGAACATAAATATAATAATATATATTAAGCTGAAAAGATCTGTTATCGTGTTGACAATACCATTGGATAGTAAATCACTGAGACTGTTCACATAATTCACTACTCTTACCTGTATCTTACCATGCGGCTTATCATCATAATAAGAAAATGGCAGTTCCTGAAGATGTTCAAAAATATCACTTCTTAACTTATGTATGATACTCTGTCCGACTCGCGAAGTCAGCGTTATCTTCAATGCAAGAATTGCGGATATGAGCAGATAAATCCCCATCTGCAATACACTTACCAAAACAATCGCTTTGATGTTCTTATTCGGTATATAATCATCCATGAACTTCATCAAAAAGATCGGCGTCAACATACCGAGCACAGAGGCCACCGACATTAAAAAGATTGTAATTATCAATTCTTTCCAATAAGGCCTTATGTATTTTCCTAACCTTTTTAAATGTGAAATATTAAATTCCGATTGTAGGGTTTCATCAATATCAAATTTATTACGAGCCATAACTTTACATGCCTCCTTTCACGGAAGAAACACCTGAACTACTTATATTGGAGGCATTGCCTCCTTTCACGGAAGAAACACCTGAACTACTTATCTCATCGAAATCGCCGTATTGATGGTGGAAAACGGTACTGTAATAACCCTGCTGCTCCAATAGCTCTTCATGATTTCCAGTCTCGATAATCTTACCGTTATCCAGCACAAGAATCTGATCGGCATCTTTAATTGAGGAGATACGGTGAGCAATGATGAATACTGTATGTTTCGCATGAATGGATCCAAGTGCATTCTGAATTAATGTCTCGGTCTCCGTATCAACTGCAGAGGTTGTATCGTCCAGAATAATAATGGATGGATTCTTTAAAAGTGCTCTTGCAAGGGAAATCCTCTGTTTCTGTCCACCGGAAAGTCCTACGCCTCGCTCCCCGACAATCGTATCGTAGCCATCACTCATCTGCATAATAAAGTCGTGTGCATTTGCTATCTTCGCCGCCTCAACCACGTCCTCAAAGCTACAGGTCGGTCTTCCATAAGCGATATTTCCTTCAATCGTATCCGAGAACAGGAAGACATCCTGCATCGCCATACCAATATTACCGCGAAGTGAAGATAAATCCAAATCCCTAATATTGATACCATCTACTAAAATCTCACCGGCGGTTACATCATAAAACCGGCACATCAGATTCATAAGAGTTGATTTTCCGGATCCTGTGGCCCCGATAATACCGACTGTCTGCCCGGATTTAATATGGAAATTAATATCCTTTAGAATAACTTCCTCGTCAGCATTATAACTAACGTGATTAAATTCAATGTCTCCCTTAAAACGCTTCTTCTCTACTGCATTCTCAGGTTCTTTAATGGTAGGCTCAACAACGATTGTCGAATATATTTTCTCAACCGAAGTTACAAATCGCTGATAATCATTAGCAAGCCATCCGGCCATTCGTAACGGCATGTTCAGCATCCATAAATATCCGCTGACTGTAACCATCTTACCGATAGACATATCACTTTTGATAACCATGATTCCACCGATCAGATACAAGATTACTGTCAGTATATTTGCCAGAAATTCAAAAATAGGTACATATTTTCTCCATATCCCGGCAGCCTTCAGCTCAGCCTCGCGATAGCCGTCATTCTCAATAGCAAACTTCTCTATCTCGTAATCTTCTTTTGTAAATGCTTTCACTACCCGGTTACCGCTTACATTTTCCTGAACAGCCGTATTCAGGCTCGAAAAATGCTGTCGGATATTATGAAAGGCAGGCTTAACCTTCTTAAGCTGTATATATGTAACAAAGGCCGTAATCGGAAGTACGGCAATCATACAAAGAGCAAGCCGCCATTCCACTGTAAAAATCATGACAAGTGCTATTACAAACAGCAAGGTGTTTTCATATATACTGTAAATAACAAACGCAACGAAGTGCCTGATTGCCTCCATATCACCAGTCTGACGTGACATAAGATCTCCCGTCCGGTTTTTATTATAGAAGTTAAAATCCTGTTCGAGAAACCTACGAAAGACATAATCCCTCATCGTATACAACATGTTTTGTGAAGATCTTTCGAACGTTAACAAAAAACAATATCGAAAGATTGATCGAAGAATTGTCGTACCGATCATGATTAGCATCATTAACGGCAATATCTTACGGTTTCCCCCTTTGATGACATCGTCGACAATAATACCGGAAATATACGGATTGACTACCGCTATAGCGCTTGTCATCGTTACAAGCCCTAAGGCCAAAAAAAGTTTCGGACGATATTTCTTTAAAAAGCCGAAAAACCACTGCATTGCTGTCATATCACAACCTCCTTGTGTATGTCTGAGGGTACAGAAAAAGTCCCTTTTTAGGTAGCTAAATGAATAAATTTGTATACACGATTCGAATGTCAAAAGTCACCTTAGGATATGTCATGAATATCGTTGTATCTATATTCATTTGGTTGCCTTTCCTTCCTAGGCATATTCTTATTTGAGCCTTAACATACACCTTATTCATGTCAAGTCTAAGAAAGGGACTTTTTCAATTCCCTCATATTTCAAAAACAGACATATGTTCTATTATAGCTTAATCCCAAATTAAAAGAATGTAGATTATTACATAATTCATGTTATTTTCTATATAAGGGATTTAACATGACACCTTCGGATACCTAATGTCGCATTGTTAGGATATTCGTATGAAAAAAAAATAAACTTAAATTTTTCGAAAATTATTATTTACCTATTCGGAACAATAATGATATAATGATGCGTAACAAGGATAACCCAAAGGGTTCTCTATCAGTCCATGCACTCAGTTGTTCATGTGATATGATTAATTTCTAACAAATGCGGAATGGAGGTTCCTATGGCCTTTGATTATGATATCACTTATAATGACTTTAATCCCACTGTTTTATATGTTTCAAAGCATAAAATGATATCTGAAGGTGTTTATCACGATCACGATTTCACCGAACTCGCATATATATTATCAGGAAAAGGAAAATATTTGGTTGAGGGAAAAGAGTTCGAGGTAGAGCCTGGTGATCTTGTAGTCTGTAACCCCGGTGCTAAGCATACTCACATTATAACAAGTTCCAAAGAACCAACCATAGAATTTATCGCCGGTTTTACCGATTTTCATTTCAAAAACATGGCACCTAATTCCATTGAATTAAAGGATGGTGGCTGTCTTGTTCATATGACCGCAGAACTAAAGCAAGAAATTTCCATGCACTGCTATGCGATGATTGCCGAGAGAGAAAGCAACCAGATCGGCCGCTATTTCATGTTCAAAACCCACCTGATGCAGATGCTGTTACTTGTCATGCGTGGGATTTCGGATGTGGAGAAGACGGACCAAAAGGGCTGCAATTTTGAATCCTATAACAAAAGCTATGCTGTAAACCGTATTATAAACTATTTAAATGAAAATTACGAACATAAGATATCTTTGGAACAAATTGCACATAATATATATCTGAGCCCTGTGTATATCTCAAAAATATTCAAAGAGGAAACCGGAGAATCCCCTATCAACTATCTGATTAAAATTCGTTTAGAAAAAGCAAAGGATATTCTTCTGAATTCGGAAAACGGTAGCATAAAAAGCATCGCAAATCAGGTAGGATATGATGATGTATATCATTTCAGTAAATTATTCAAGAAATATTATGGTGTTTCCCCTCTATATTATAAGAAGAGAGCCCTTCGTAAAGAAGTATCCAATGAGTAAGGAAGAAGGTTGACAGTTTATGAACACATTAGATGCTATATTTTCAGGCAGATCAGTCAGACAATATCAACAGGAAAAGCTGGATTGGGAAGAAATCTCAGAGATTCTGGATTATGCCAACAGAATTCCTAAACTAATCGATGGGATTGCTATCGAATTTAAGCTTGTCAGTAATATTGAGACAAAGCAGGGTTTTCGCAGACCCTTCAGTGTTAAAGCCCCTTATTACTTATGTATTTCCTCGGAAGAAAAAGAAGACTATCTGTTGAATGCCGGATATATGATTCAACAGCTTAACTTATACCTGATCTCAAAGGGACTCGGTACCTGTTATATGGGCGCCAGTCCGGGAATGGGTCTGAAATCAACAATGAAATATACCTATGTGGTAGCGCTTGCCTTCGGCAAACCTTCCACACAACCTCTAAGCACAGGTTCAGAAGCGAAGCGATTACCTGAAAAAGAACTAGTTGTATACAAAGAAGGCGTAACTTCCGACATAAAGCAGCTCCTTGCCGCTACCCGACTTGCCCCTTCCAGCTTTAACAATCAGCCTTGGCGCTTTGTTGTATATAAAAACCGCATTCATGTATTCGCCAAGAAAAATCTGTTGCTTGCCAAAGCCTTCGATCATCTGAAATTAGTGGATATGGGAATCATGCTAGCCAATCTCATTCTGGCAGCCGAAGAATTATGGGTCGATGTAACACTTAGTAGCCTCGAACATATAAAAAGCAAGCCTTTACAAAATAACGAGTATATTACTACCGTTGTAATTGGTTGAATTATACAAATAATATAAATAATAAAGGAAATATTTAAATTAGATTCTTACGTATTGACAAACGAATTAATCTATAGTATATTATGGCTTGTGTCCATGTAATTCAAAACATAACACAGCATAATATGCGCGAGTGGCTCAGTGGTGGAGTATTGCCTTGCCAAGGCAGAGGTCGCGGGTTCGAATCCCGTCTCGCGCTTACGAAATCCCTTGATTTTTAAGGGATTTTTTGTTGCGCTGATATGTGCACTGTATGTGCACTACTTTTTTACATTCTTTTTGTTGCTATTTTTCAAAGCTTCATTCATGATATTAAGGTTCTCTTGTTCCGTATTGGGATTGTAAATGTAACTAAGAGTAGTCCTTTCATCGACTTGTCCAAGAATTTCCCTTATCTTATCCAAGGGCATTCCTTTCGTACCCAAGCGGCTTGCAGTTGTCCTTCTGGTGCAATGAGGACTTTTGTATGTAATTCCTGCATCTCTGCAATATTTACTAAGCCAATAGGTTACAGCTCTTGCAGTAATACGCTCCCCATTTCTTTCAAAGATAAATTCACCTTCGGGATTAAGCTCTCGGGCTTTGCTTATGATATCCTTTGCTACGTCAGTAAGAGAGATAAAACGATACTCCGAATCATTTTCCTTCTTCAAATGCTCCACTATCTGAACTCCGGCACTCTTAAATTTCTTTCCGTCAAAGACAAGCACCTTTTCCTCCATCCTCTGAATTGCTATCTTACCATACTCGATATCAGTGAATTTAAGAGCTACAGCTTCACCAATTCGAACACCCAATTGAAACATAAGCTGGATGCATAATGCTTCAATTGTGCTTTCCTCTTCGAGGTGGGTATCCAAAATACCATATTCATCATTCAGATATAGCTTTGAGCCATCGCTCTTCTTTCTCACTGCACGGAATTTAGACTTAATATAGATTCCATTCATAGGATTTTCCACAATAATCGCTTCATCAATAGCAATACGCATCAACGCAATCATAATGCTTTTCATATTGTTATATTCTCTGTTAGAGAGATTAAATTTGGTAATGGTAGTATTAAAGAAATCATTCAGCATCTTGGTTGTCAGTTTTGAAATCGGTACATGGATGATAGAATTCTCTATGTAATATCTATTCCAATGCTCATCATCTCGATTGACGGTTTTGATATTAAGGCTCTTATCCTTTAGACGTTCTGCTATCCATTGTGGGAACAATTCATTTAAGGTCAACTTCTTCTTGTTCTCAAAGTAAAACAGATACAGCTTATCAAGCATATCATCCATAGTTACTGCGGATATCTGCTTAAGCTTGCCATCCTCCCTCACTGTAGTAATTACTCTGCCATTGGTACGGCTGTTTATTGCATATGGATGCTTTTGTTCTACTAATTTTTTACGTGTCATCTTTAACATATCATCCACTTCTGATACGGTTAGGATATCACGACTGATTGCTTCTTTCAACATTTTATCAAAATTTAACATAACGAAACCCTTCTTTCGAAAAAGGCTTCTGTTTGTTATAAATATTCTTTGATTCAGAGAGTCTGATTTTAATTCTGCCTTACCATTGTTAATAGTTACTTATCTGCCTTTATGGCGATTGTTCTCGTGTTCCCTAGGTAAATCTTCTTTGTGGAGAATCTTGTAATCTAGTAATTCACGAATAAATTTAGGGGATGTTTTTATCAATTCCGGTAAAAAGTCTTTTATGACTCTTATAAGAAGGTCAAACAATTTGATTTTCTGCTTGGCTTCATCAAGATAAACCTGACGTAGACGTTCATCCGATACCTTGATATTCAGAATATCATTTGTTCTATTCTTCTCTAGTAATAACTCCTTCTCTATTTCAGAGAGTTTTTCCTGCCCAATTTGGATTTCATGGTTTTGGGCAAGAATTAATTCATCCTTATCTTTTATCGTTTGATTAAGGCTTTCTTTTTCTTTCATAAGAAGAGCATTCTTATCCTTTTCCATTTTCAGTGCTAAGTTGATGGCTTTTTGCTGGTCAACCACATTTTTGATATTAAAGATTGATATATGCTCTTCCGGTTCCAAGTCTTTAGCCCGTTCTAGCAAACTCTGCTCTTTCAATTTAATTTCAGCTTCAAGCTTATTCAAAGATTTCTCAGCTTCCTTTAACTTAAAGGCTTCTACTTCCAAATGCTTTTCTGCTTCACCATAGTCATGCAGTTCTCCCCGGTCAAACCCATATTCTTTACCGACTGCATTATACATATAATCCTGGAATTTACGATAACTGAATTTCCCTTTCCAGAGTTCTGTTATGGAGATTTTCTTGCAATCCATCTTTTTATCATGGATAATCGGTATTGCAATCACATGCATATGTGGTGTTACTTTCCCTTCGGGAAAGAGAGCTTTCATTTCTTCATCTTTTGGATGGAATTCCTCGTCCCTATGTACATTGGCAGATAGAATAATCATGTTCGGAAAGTACTTCTGAATCGCATTCAATTCTTTTTTGAAAAATTCTTCTTGCTCCCCAAGAGTCATTGCCGTTATTTTCTCATATGGTGGATACACCAGAAATTCATCCAAGAACTTTGTTTGCTTTTCCTCTGACCCTTGCACCTTTAACTGTCCCTGAAACTCACCATTGTCACGAAGTCGCTTGAATGCTGTTAGGTATGTTTCTCCTTTTTTCAGATTATTTGCTATGCAAGTGTTTAAATGAGTAAGTGATGTATCAATGTTTTTATTCCCGTTGTCTTTCAGGGTCCTGAAATTGTGCTGATACGGTAATCGCATCTTGGATTTAATATAACCTTGATGTCTTACAATGCAAACGTTAGCCATAAAAATTTCCTCCTTTAAAAATTTGTTAATCCGGTACATTAATAAAAATGATTGACGAATTTAAAAAGGAGTAATTTTTTACGTTATTTCAGAAAATAATTTTTAGCTCTTATAATTCAGATTATCTGTATTAACTCACTAGGGCAGTTTGACAACTGCCCCGCTCGCTCTCCGAGGGGTCTGCGACGCTTTTGCATCATCCACACATTAAAACAACGAAGGATCCATGCGCAGCATGGACCTTCGTTGTTTTTATTTCACCTTCTCACGAAGTGGGTTGCACCGATATGACGTATTTCATTGTCTTTTTCACTTAACTTGATATGGCATCACTACCATTTAGTCCCTTATCAAGACTACATAAAAGAATTAATTTAGTTTTTTTACAAAAAGTATACGCAATTTCAGTAAGTGTAGAAGATACACATTGATAAAAAGTGTATACCGATATTTGGCAGATTTAGTTTATTTATTTTAATTAATATGTTACAATGTATCATGGCTTTAGTAATTTAAATGTAGTTCTACATCGATTGCCTCAATTTTATTTACTATTTATATACTATACGGTATATAAAATTTATAATTATAAGTCTGTATTTTTTGTAAAGGAGAGTTCTATGATTCATAAAAAAAGAATACTTGTAATTTTTATCATCTGTTTGGTACTTTTAGTTGTCATTGGAGTTTCCAGAATTAACACATATTCGCCTGTTGGCGCTATTCGCTATGAATGTTTATTAAATGGCCATATCATTTCAGCTTTATTCATGCATGTAACTAATATAAAAATTAACGACGAGACCACTGCTTATAAAATAACATCATTTATCCCATATGAAAAAGCTACAGCAACACATTTAGACCAATGGAATGTTAAAAAAAATAAAAATGGTACTTATTCAGCTTCATATGGTAAAGGTTGACATCACCATTTCGTTGTTGCAAAAAATATGTGCACTATTATGTGCACATTAATCAGAAGTGGATGAAACCCCTTTCTTCTCAGTATTTGTAGGATAGGATTATGGTTCGAATCCCGTCTCGCGCTTAAATAAAAACAAGCTCATCCGAATGGATGGACTTGTTTTTATTTCTGTGCCAGACCTTGGATGTAGAACCAGAAAGAATGAAAATGGAGGCTCACACGCCGAGATTTTCATTCTTTCCGCGGCTTTGTTTCGAGTCGTAGACGATGAAAGAAAGACGCTTCGAAACACCCGTCTCGCGCTTAACTAAAAAGGGCAGGAAAGCTGGTTAAATCAAGCTTTCCTATTTTTTTGTTTCTAAAAATAATGTGTGCAAGATGTGTGCAACATCCTTTTACGTATTCGAACCGCTATAATGCTTTGTCCATATAGGAACGATTTTTTTCGATTTCATTGTAATTGTAGATATAGCCTTTCGTTGTATCATAGCCTTTGCGGATATATACTCCGTCTACTCTTTCCTCGTCAACAATCTCCATCTTATGAATATAGACTTCATCATCAAGCATATCTTCCTGTTTCAAAACAACTAGTTCACCTATCCTTGTTCCGATTTGGAAATCCATCAAAATCGTATAAGCTTCCATGGTTCCTTGCTGATAGAGAAAATCTTCAAGGATTTCCATTTCTTTTTCCAGATACAGCCTTGAACCTACTCACTATCCATACATTATACAAATGGACGTAGTCTCCCAGGAATGCGGATTCTGCATTATAATATTATCAAATCGCAGATTCTGCGATATTATTATTGTATTTAATGTAAAACAATGTATAATATTATTTGGAGGTGTTCAACATGAATTTAGGGAAAAATTTATTAGAAGTTCGAGAGACTGCAAAAATATCGCGTGCTCAGTTGGTTGAACTCTTAAAAGAAAAAGGATTTGACGTTAAAACATATACGATCAGCAAGTGGGAAACTGGGGTGTCAAAACCTACGATTGATGCATTTCTCGCTATTTGCGACATCTGTCGGGTGATAGATATACGACATACCTTCGCTGGTAAAAGGCTATTACACTTATATGATATACCGGTCTCAGCCGGACTCGGTAGTTACCTTGATGATGGTTCTTATGGGATGATTGAGGTTGACAATACGATTTCAAGTCAGGCTGATTATGCAGTAAGAGTAAGTGGAACTAGTATGATGCCCCGCTTTGTCGATCAACAAATTATCTTTATCCATGAGCAATTAGCGCTGGACGAAGGTGACATAGGAATATTCTGCCTAAACAACGATGCCTTTCTAAAAAAACTTGGGAAGGGGTATTTGATTTCATTAAATCCTGAATATGACCCTATCCCAATTCAAGATTATGACGATTTTAGAGTATTGGGAAAGGTTGTCGGGTAGTACTTTTATTTTGGTAAGCTTTACCTAGGAGGGATCATGGACGGATTTTATACTAATAAAAAATATGACTCATATAAAATCCAAGAGCGGCAGCAGGTTCAAGGTGATGAATCAACTATGGATTTGCCACATACGCAGACAGTCGAACCCATTTCACTTGATCAGGGGTCGTTTTATGAGATTGAATATGATTCCTGTCCTATCCCCGGTGTTGGTAAATTCATTTTGAAGCCTCAAAAAATCGAAGAGCCTGAAAAAGACGAGAAGCGGGATCTCTTTGGTCAAATGAGAGATATTGCAAGGGCACATCGCTCTGCTTATGACAATTCGAGATTTTTTAATCAGCGTGTTCAGCAGGATAATGCGATAATCTTTTATAAACAAGGTATGTTTATGAAGGATTTTTCGGATGATTATTGTGAAAATGTGGAATTCTCACAATACTTCCCCTACTATCAGCAGATGGGATACGCGCAGCTCCGGACATATTTTACCTGGCGTAAGGAAGTCAGAAAAGGAACGGTTGTTGATATATCCTTGTCCTACGCATTTCTATATATCTATGAGTTGTTAAATAACATCGGAGTGAGCGACCCTCAGGATGGCCTGAATCAACTAATGTCTTTCTGGAGAGCTTTTGCTAACTTTAACAAGTCAATTGACAAGTATGTAATCAGATGGTTGAAGGATTACCATATCTACTATGAACTTCCACATTCATTTCAGGATTTCGTTGATAGTAACAATCTTACTAGATCTTATCCGAAGATGGCCTATACTACGGACAAATTTACAATGTTTTGCAATCTATCAAAATATGACATAAGAAAGTCTACTTTTTATACCGATGACAATATGAAGCTGATAACGGATTGCTTCTATTTCGTTATCAACAAGCTCAAACAAATATTTGAAGGCCACGGAATCAATTTTGATGAATCGATATTTCAAGCTACAAAGAAAATGTCGGAATGGAAGCCGTTTAAGGACGCATTGTTTTATCCATGGATGAAACAGGCGAACAGGCAGATTGTGCTATCTGAAAATGAAATTTATATATGTAATAATAATAAATGGTCGTTCAGCACGGTCCTCACGTCGGAAAGCGGTCGACAGTTGATTGGATATATCCTAAAGCAGATGGAAGTTGCTTTAAGAAAGGTTACAATATACAAATATAAACTCTCAGCGAACCTCGAAATGGTCTCGCACGAAGCCGTTGGCAAATTAAATAAGGCCGGTTTATCTCTTGAAACAATCGTTAACGATGCTGTCGCTGAATTCTACAAAGAAGCAACCAAAACCGTTGTAATCGTGGATCAGGTCGCACTGTCTAGAATCAGACAGGAAGCACTCGTTACACAGGAAAAGCTAATTGTACCAGAACAGGAAAAGATGATTGTACCAGAACAGGAAAAGCTAATTGTACCGGAACAGGAAAAGATGATTGTACCAGAACAGGA
Organism: Lachnoclostridium sp. UBA1308; assembly: GCA_002307215.1. Lineage (GTDB taxonomy): Bacteria > Bacillota > Clostridia > Lachnospirales > Lachnospiraceae > Mobilitalea. The sequence continues at coordinate 27,706 of DBTU01000018.1, read as the reverse complement.
AAAGCTAATTGTACCGGAACAGGAAAAGATGATTGTACCAGAACAAATGAAATTGATCTTTCCAGAGCAAGAAAGTCAATTTGTTCCGGTTATTCCCGTTCAAACACAGCTTAATTTATCTTTTCCAGTTACACAGGACAAGCCTTTTATGCCGCTGTCTAGGATTGAACCAACTCCCGAACGTGATATTTGGGAGAGTTTGAAAAGCACATTAACCAAAGTTGAAATCAAGGCTTTATCTGTGGTGTTGCACGGTGAGACAAATTTAAAGAAATATGCAGATGAATGTGGTATCATGTTGGAAGTTCTTGTGGATGGGATCAACGAAAAGGCAATGGATATCGTTGGTGACAACCTTTTAGATGATGGTTTTGCTTTATATGATGACTATAAAGAACAAGTAAAGGAATTGATAGCATGAATATAGTAAGTCAAATACCAAATAGAATTGCGAACATATTAATTAACGCTCTGAAAGGCGGAGTTGTACCGCGAGTAGGCCTGGAATACATTACCGTAGGCCGAACACAGGAGATTGCTGCCATACTTCGCGATATTGAGATGATTGAGGAAGGTAGTGCGTCGTTCCGTTTCGTTGTCGGTAAATACGGTAGTGGGAAGAGCTTTCTCCTCCAGACCATTCGAAATTACGCCACCGCAAAAGGATTCGTGGTTGTGGACGCCGACCTTTCACCGGAACGAAGATTCGCCGGCACCAAAGGCCAGGGGTTGGCTACGTATAAGGAATTGATCCAGAATCTTTCTACCAAATCAAAACCTGACGGTGGTGCTCTACCATTGATACTTGAAAAATGGATCTCTGGTATACAGTCCTCTGTTAAGACTCAAGCTGATGTAAGCGATGATGACTTTGATGATCTGGTTGAACGACAAATCTACGCAGTCGCAAGCTCGCTAGAAGGAATGGTCAATGGATTTGAATTTGCCAAGGCTGTGGTCACTTATTGGAAGGCTTACAAGCTGGACGACGTAGCAATGAAGTCAAATGTTCTGAGATGGTTTCGGGGTGAATATCCTTCTCGGAAAGAAGCGAAGGACGATCTGGGAATCAATTTTATTGTCAATGATGATACTTGGTATGACTTCTTGAAGATATTTGCGACCTTCCTAGTATCAGCCGGGTATAAAGGGCTGCTTGTTGTGATTGACGAACTTGTTAATATATTCAAGATACCTAATTCCATTACCAGAGCAAATAACTACGAGAAAATCCTTACGATGTATAATGATGTCTTACAAGGAAAAGCGAGCCATATCGGTTTCCTTATGGGTGGAACGCCTCAATGTATTGAGGATAAGTATAAAGGTGTATTTAGCTATGAAGCGCTGCGCTCACGCTTATCAGAGGGACATTTCGCAACCGCTGATATCAAGGATCTTTCCGCTCCTATTATTCGGCTGCAGATGCTGTCGCAGGAGGAGATGTATATTCTTGTAGAGAAGCTTAGGAACATTCATGTTCAGCTTTATAATTACACTTCTACCTTGACTCATGAAGAATTGGTTTATTTCTTAACGGTAGAATATAACCGTGTTGGTGCCCAGACACACATTACCCCGCGTGAGATCATCCGCGATTTCATCGAATTGATTAACATCCTGCACCAAAATCCACAGAAAAGTGTTTCTGAGATTTTAGGCGACAATAGCTTTGAAATGGCCAAAGGAGGTTTATCGGATGAAGTCATACACAGCGAATTCCAAGAATTTGAGGTATAAAAATTATGGATGTTTTTAATCGGCTCGCACCGTTTATTCAAGACTTTATTTATCAAAACAAGTGGGAAGAATTACGTGGTAACCAAGTTGCCGCCTGCGAAGTAATCTTTGACTCCGATGACAATTTACTCCTGACTTCCGGGACTGCCTCCGGTAAGACAGAGGCGGCATTTCTACCGGTGCTTACCGAGCTTTATAATAAGCCCTCAAGCTCAGTCGGGGTTATGTATATTTCACCGCTCAAGGCTTTGATTAATGACCAGTTTAATCGGTTGGAACAGATGCTTCTTGATTCCAACATCCCTGTCACAAAATGGCATGGTGATGCTTCACAGACTCAAAAAAACAAGCTTATTAAAAATCCCGAAGGGTTGTTACAAATCACACCGGAATCCTTAGAAAGCCTGATCACCAATAAACGCGGTGCCTGCCTGTCAATGTTCTCTGATTTGCGATTTGTTATTATTGACGAGGTCCACTACTTTATGCGGGATGTCCGTGGTTTACAATTGCTTTGTATTCTCGAGCGCCTCAAACAATTAACAAGTAACAATCCCCGTCGTATTGGTTTATCCGCAACATTGGGTGATGTTTCTATGGCACAGAATTGGTTGAATATGGGTACCGGCCGCAAATGCTCCGCTCCTATTGTGGAAGAAGGAAAAAAGCGTGTCAGGCTTCATATCGAACGTTTCGTAAATTACTCCGAAGAACGTGATCTTACCACGAGAGACGGAAGTGGCAATGTTATAAATGTCAATTCCGGTGATATGGGCAACCGAGAACATTATGAATATCTATTTAAACAAACGCTAGATAAAAAGACGATTATCTTTACCAACAGCCGGGAAGAGACAGAATTTATCCTTGCTCATTTACGTGAGATTGCCTTGCAAAACAAAGTTCCTGATGTCTATCGCGTCCACCACGGTAATGTTTCTGCTCTGCTACGGGAAAGCACTGAGGAAGAGATGAAATCTGCGGATGAAAAGATTGTAACCGGGGCCACCGTTACACTGGAGCTGGGTATTGACATCGGTTCTCTTGACCAAGCCGTTCAAGTTGGTGCTCCGCTCAATGTCTCCAGTTTTGCTCAGCGTTTGGGCCGATGTGGTCGTAGAGGCCAGGTTCCACAATTGCTTTTTACGTTTGTGGAAAGCATCAGGATAAATTCTGCAGATATTCTCGGTCCGATCAATTGGGAATTCCTTCGGACGATTGCAATCGTTGAACTTTATCTAAAAGATCACTGGATCGAGCCGATCCCACCGCTAAATCATGCGTATAATCTTTTGTATCACCAGACTATGAGCTGTTTAAAAAGCAACGGTGAGATGTCCAGTGCAGGCCTTGCCCAGTCGATTCTATCCTTGGGTTGTTTTAAAAACATTCCTCAAGAGGACTATAAATGGCTGCTCTCCCATATGATCAATCTTGATCAGTTACAACGCACCGAGAGTGGCGGGTTAATTATCGGACGTGAAGGTGAGAAGATCGTAAACAGCCATAAATTCCTGACCGTGTTCCTTGCACCGGAATATTTACTTGTAAAAGACGAAAATCGTACCATTGGTACCGTTGATAAAGTATACCCGGTTGGTACCCGTTTTGCGCTGGCAGGCATATCATGGGAGACGGTGGATGTAAATGAAAAATCAAAGGTTATCTTTGTAAAGAAGGTTCCTGGTGTATCGGTTGTAGATTGGAATGTGGACTTTAACGCCGAGCTCCATACCGTGCTTGTTCGTAAAATGTGCAGTGTACTCAAAGAGAACAATGCTTATCCTTATTTAAGTGTCCGCTGTCAAGAAAGATTAGCCGAAATTCAATATATTGCCCGCAATAGTGGAATTCTGGATAACCTTGTGACCCCGCTGTCTGATAGAAAATACGCTATCTTCCCTTGGGTGGGAACAAGACAATTAATTACATTAAATTACGCTTTACGTCATAGGAAAATAAAGAGCAAACATCCTTGGATTACTTGTGTTTATCTTGAGGTGATTTTCGATGGGACAAAAGAGGAACTTACGGAGATCATCTATGATATCCTTCATAGCGATCTTAACCTTTATGACTTGCCCTTGCCCGACAAGGTGCAGATCGACGGAAAGTATAACGAGTTCGTTCCGCTTGAGCTTCTTCGCAAACAATTCATTGAAGATTATCTTGATTTTGAAGGACTTAAGAATGCGTTATTATTATACAACTGTATTTAAGCAGGAAGCTATAGCGTAGATAATTTATTATTAGTTAAGTTAAAGGATCCGATAGGAAAATATGGATGAATGATTATTGATTGGCTACTTGAAGATAACTCATGGTTGAACTATGCAATAGAAACTCAGTTATTGGAGAAAATGGTTGAACCATCGCTTGTTACTACTGATTCTAGAATACAGATTGTAGTAAACCGACTTAAGGATTCAACGGTTGGTATTTCTTCCTTAAAATCCGGAAAAGTAGCATATGCAAATGCAAGTAAATGCAATTAAGTCCACTGAGTATATTATGAAATCCACTACGCTAGCAGTTTAGTGCTTGTTTACAACTTCGTAGCAACCTATGATTATGCAAGAAAAATAGATCTTTATGGGGGTATTTTATGCTGATAATATTAGTTGCCTCGATAAGAATTATTACAGTCTTATTTGGAGGAATTCTTTTATTCTTAATGTTGAAGTTAATCTATATCAATAAAAAAGAGTTAAGTACTATTCATAATTACTCTAAGGGAAATGCAATTGAAAAAGATAGAAATGACATTCTAAATACATTAGTTACTCTACAAGAAGGGTACGATAAAAGAGATATCTCAAAAATTGATTACTATGTGGAAAACACCATGAATTTTCAAGATGTACTTATTTTAGGGACAAATCCAAATGAAATATTTATAGGACATGAAGGTGTAAAAAAATTATTTTTTGGAGATTGGAGGTATTGGGGCAAAGTCAAATTCAACCTAGAAGAATCCTATATTGACCAATTCAAGAATATGGCATACATAACGGTAAGGGGAGAGGTGAGGATTGATATATGGAAAATAAGACTCCCATTAAGATTAACATGTGTTATGTCAAATGAAAGTAAAAAATGGCTAATTAGTAAGCTCCAATTTCAATATGATATTAATACTAATTATGTTATATTTGCAATGTTGGCATCTATCGGGTTATTCGTTAGCCTTATATTGTCCATATTTACAATATTTATGTAGCTCAAGTCCGTTTTTTATCAAGCGTACGAGATTTACCATGTTAATTAATCTTATTTTCAATGATAAACAATTCATAAATATCTTTAAATGTATCAAGTGTTGGATTGAAAAACCAAAATGATTGATAAGCACAGTTCTCATAATACCTATCATCCAAATCATAACAGATTCTCATGTTACACGATAAATTTGAACTTTTCCTTCCTCCACAGCGATGACAACTTGCATAACTATTCCCAAAGACATCAGGGAAGTTTTTGGTCAAAGCTGAAACTTTTTCAGGTATTAATGAAAATATATTTCGGAAAATAACCTTTACCGCCATATTAAAAACTCCATCAAAGTTATTATTTCCGTGAACAAAATCACAGAAAAGGTAATAACTACGTCATTATTATTATTGTAATGGTATTATATGTAAATACCCATCCTCCGTATAAGATATCAACTAGACTAAAAAGAAATTCAATAATCAACTCTAAGTCAATCTTTTAAATTAATAACTATAGGTCTTAGTTGGATAATTTTGAATAGTTTTACCGGATGGATAGTAGATGGGGCAATGATACATTTAAAGACAGGTCCCTCATAAATGAGAGACCTGTCTTTAATGTTATATAATTTATGTACTAATTATTATCCAGTTTAAACTTATTAACAATTTCTTTCAGGCTTCTCGCATTATTCATGCTTTTTTCAGCCATTATGTTAGTTTCGTTGGACAAACCAACAACTGCGGAGGTCTTTTCTGCAATATCCGTAACTCCCAAAGCAGACTGCTCCATGATCGTGTTAATTCCTGCTGCAGAGGCAGTAATCTGCTCCGTTATTGTATTAAGCACTTCCATTGATTCATTGATTGTAAGGAGCATATCTCTAATTGATTGCGCATCTTTGCCGTATTGATCGCTGGTAGCATCATTTTCCTTCAAATCCTTGATTGCCGTACCTTCGATAAAATCAATGGACTGTCCGAGGCAATCAGCAAGTCCTTCTACTGCTGAGACTGTCTCCCCGATAATATTTTCTATTGCAATTGCCGTCTCACTAACCGTATTGGATAATTGTCTGACTTCATTTGCTACTACAGCAAATCCCCTTCCCTGTTCACCGGCTCTTGCGGCTTCGATGGAAGCATTCAGTGACAGAAGATTTGTCTGTTTAGCCACTGTTTTTATGATACCTGTAAGTTGATCAATTTTGCTGATACTTTTTGCTTGTAATAAAGCGGCATCAGATTTATTCTTGACCTCGATGAACAGGATATTCGCCTCTTCTGCTTTTTTGGTATTTGAGGTCTTTACGATATCCGCCCTGCCCTTTATCTCCTCAGCGAGCTTCTTACCAATAACGGATTTTTCCGTTACCTCGGTTACGCTCTTTGAGATATTAAAGATATCCACTTTAATTTCTTCCGTAGTCGCCGTTGCTTCTTCCATACTAGCGGCAAGCTCTTCCGATGTAGCGGAGTTGTCGGTGGAGCTGCCATAGGTCTGTTTTGCAATCTGCTCCAGCTTCTCGGCATTCTCATCAATAAACCTAGAGGTATCATCCGATATATATCGTCTCCCCGGTCTTTTTATCAACATAATTCCCTATATCCGATGTGCCCGGCTCCATAGTAATCATTTTATCGTAGATCGCTTTTAGATCGTCAGGAGCATTATTTTTATCAAATGTTTCCGGAGTGTTAATTACAGAATCTTCCTTATTATCAATAACTGTGATGATATCGGCATTCTTATTAATAATAAATGCACGGCCATTATCTCCGATTTCGATCTTTTTTATCATACTGTCTAAAGCATCACGTCCTGAAGTGGCTAATAATACTCCCTCAAGATCTCCGCTTGGTAATCCGTTCGTTATTACAGGTACTGCTATCTGAAAGGTATATTTATTCGATCCATCATCCAGAATTGCATCTGATAAGGATACTCCATTTTTCTTTGCTTCATTATATATATCCAGACCGGAATAATCTTTTCCGTCATAAATATTCTTTCCCTTATCATCAATAAACATAATATCAGAAAAATCATATTTGGCTTTTGTAAAGGAAAGTGTATCATTTCTATCCTGCTCAGACATCTCTTCACGACATAGCACATTACCTACCGCACGTGCTTCGGTTATGTAATACTTCATCTGGGTCTCAATTTGTAATGCAGTCTCTTGTGCCATATCATCCAATGAGGAGGTCATGGCATATTCCGTACTCTTATTCATGGAGCTCAAAGCTATGCTGCTCTGTATTACAGTCAGGACTACGACGACCAGTACAATTGATAAAGTGATTTGTAAACTCAATAATCTTTTCTTAATAAAATGGGTTTTTCCAGCTGCCTTTTTTTCCTTCTTGTTCCTAATCTTAATCCCTTGGGTTTTTACTTTTCCCATTGTTATTACCTCCTCTTTGAGCTAGCAACAATATACAGCAGAAAATACTTATTTATTAATTTTCAATGTCGATCCTCGTAGTTTAATTCATGTTTAACTTTACACTTATTATACAATAAAATTCTTTGTTTTTCTATATTTTATGTAAATTCCGAGAAAAAAAGTATATTATATTACCATTATTCATGATTATTTAGCAGAAATATAATTTGCAAAAATTCTGGATATAACAAAGAGTTCACTGTCTAACTAATATGCTATTATTAGCCGTTTTACTGTGCTTTTCCTTACCATTGACTTACTATTTTAGGTCGTATACAATTAGATTAATTGGAATAAGTAAGGGGTATTCTACGCGTAAGAAATTAATGCTTGAACATCTTTATTGTATATTGGTATGCTGACAGGCTATATCAATGCACCAGGTATGGATTCCATGGACGAATAAGATTACACATATATATAAGCCAACAAATCTATGCAGAAAATGTCAAGAAGGATAAATTGGATTTTGGTAATATAGGTGTGCGGGGAGGTGAGAATATGAGCTGGTTAGAAAGCATTCAACAGACGATTGACTATATTGAAGATAACCTTGAGTCAGAGCTTGATAGTGATAAGTTGGCGGGAATAATATACACTTCGAGTTTTAATTTTCAACGAATATTTGCAATTATGTGTGATTGTACTGTTGGAGAATATATCAGAAATCGCAGATTGACCTTAGCAGGCTATGAGCTTTTGAACAATGATAGCCGTATTTTAGACATCGCGATAAAGTATGGTTATGAAACGAATGAAAGCTTTACAAGGGCATTTTCGAGATTTCATGGTGTTACTCCATCCATAGCCAGAAAGAACCGAACGAGTTTGAATATGTTCTCACGTATTTCCGTAAAATCTAATTTATCAGGAGGAAAGGTTATGATTAGTGATTTAAGTGAACGAGGCTATGTTGTAAAGGAAACAGGTGCAGTTTATTACACACCGGACATGGACAAGACATTAAAATGGTTTAAAGAAATACTCGGGTGGTATGGGCAAATTGAAGCAAGAGACGAAACTAACATAGGTACTTACGGTTGCTTAAATAATATACCTATCGAGATTGAAGCCTTACATATTGCCCCGTTTACGGGAATTCATATGTTTCAAGGAGAGCCGCTTAAAATTGTCGTAGGTTTTATGCTGGTTCAGGGGATTGAACAATTATATTCCTTCGCAAAAAGGAATGGATGGGAAAAGGTCACCAAAGTTGTAGCAGAACCGTGGGGCGGAAAAACCTGTGAAGTCACCACAATTGACGGCAGTATACTAAAGTTTTTTGAGCTGTAAAAATAATTTCTGCTCTTCCATAATTAAGAAAAAACTAGTTCATTCGAAAGGATGGACTAGTTTTTATTCCGGGTATTGCCTGAAATTTATGGGTAAGAAAAATTTGAATATGTTGTCATTTGTAGTAGTTAGTATTATAATTCAAATAACAAAACTGACAAAATTGAATTTCCAGACATGAATTCATGTCCGATTTTAGTATAATAATAGTACCAATTTCTAGGGGGAGTTAGTGTGAAAAAATTATGGTTAGTACTTTGCATTATAACAACACTTTTACTTTCGAGCTGTTCATCAAAAATACACATACCAAGTCAAAAAAACTTAATATCATATATGAAAGACTCTGGATACACCATAGATAAATTCTCAACAATTGGCGATATCAATGATATATCACGTATAGTTGCAACAAAGGGAGATAGTACCTTAGATGTTTGTTATCATGTGGAAGATGAGGATCATGATATCATTCTTGATTTTTACGGTGCTAATTACGAAAAATCATATATATCCGGAAAGATTGATGGTTTTGTTTATTATGCCAGTGATAAGACTGTCTGGGAAATTTCCAGGATTGATACTGATATTGAAAATTAGAAGTAAGTTCACTCGGTTATCATATATATAAGGAGAGACACTATGGAAATCTGGGATGCATATTATAGGGATGGAACAAAAGCTGGTATCGATTTGGTTCGAGATGAAGTAATCCCGGATGAGCTTTATCATCTTGTTTGTGAAATTATAGTGAAACATATTGATGATACCTATTTATTAATGCAAAGGGATTTTCAGAAAAAGGGTTGGCCCGGTATGTATGAAGCCAGCGCAGGCGGAAGTGCACTGAAAGGTGAAACACCTATACAAGGGGCTCTACGAGAATTACAAGAAGAAACCGGAGTTGTCGCTTCAGAATTGACACAGCTTTACCGCACCGTAAGTGAATGGCAACACTCAATATATTATGGATACTTATGTTTGACTGATTGTAAAAAAGATTCCATTACTCTTCAAAAAGGTGAAACCATAGCATATAAGTGGGTAAATGCAAAGGAACTCCTAGAGATTATTAATTCCGAAGAGTATGTTGATACTTATCGGGAAAGGCAGAAAAAATTCCTGCAGACGATTAGAGAATAAAGCATAATACACAATCGAACCCTTGCGATAGGAGGTATATTTTATCCCGTAATTTTTATATTGACATTTTATGATAGCTCTATTAAAATATTTCTAACATATACCAAAGCAAATTGTTTTCAAAACGGCACTAACAAAATTTAATATTCAGTTTAACTGTTTACGGAAGGATAAGCCCGAGAAGTCATCTATATGATTTTCTTGAGCTTTTTTTGTACGAATGAGTTATGAGTTCATGTGATAAGTGGGGAAAAAATATGTTCATGTATGTATTTTCAATTATTATGATAGTGGCATCAAATGTATTGTATAATCTTTGCTCCAAATCAACACCGGCGAAAGCGAATCCTTTCTCCGCGCTATTTATTACCTATATAACCGGGGCAATCATCACTCTTATTGCCTTTCGATTTTATAAGGCTGATAAAGGATTCTTTGACTCTCTAAAAGATCTAAATTGGTCGACCTTTGCTCTTAGTTTTGCTATTGTTGGCCTCGAATTTGGTTATATTATGGCTTACCGCGCAGGCTGGAACATAAGTATAGGATCATTGGTAGCCAATATTCTCCTAGCACTTATGCTTATTCCAATAGGCATATTCCTTTATAAAGAAGCTTTTTCTTTTAATAAGTTAATTGGAATCGCCTTTTGTATTGCAGGGCTAATATTCATTAATAGAAAATAGTATTTTCAAGTGAAAGGAATTCACACTCCAGAATGATTGCAACGGTAGTCTCCGATTAATTAATCTATGGTTGTAAGAAGTTTAGATTGATACTTCTACTCTTTTGCTTCATCCCAATATATATTGCCATCCATTCCCATTGGCAATATATAGTAGATAAAATTTTATTATTAATATATAATATCAATAATGAAATTAGGAGGTGTTTACTTTGGAGGAAGCCAGAAAACCATTTGAGTATGATGATGACAAAAGAGGAGCTCTACTTTTTTTTATTGTAATGCTCATAACAGTCGACATTTTAATACCAGCCATCTTTATCGTACATGTATGCAATGTTTTTAAACAAATCCCAGCCATAAATCTTGGTTTCAAGGTCATATGTATCCCATACTTTCTTTTCCTTGTGTTTACCGTGGTTACCTGTTATAAGCCGAGAAAGAATTTTATTACCGTATCTAAGAATTATTTGATTACTCGGACAGTCTTTATGGTATGCTGTATTATAATATTGTGTTTCAGTAATATTTCTGATAAAGACATAATAGGCTTTGGCAAACAGTACAGTTCCACTGCCGAATATATCTGCTGGGAAGTGCTATTTCGTCTGGCCTATGTGTTCATAACCGGCGGAGGATGGTATCTGTACTTCTTGAAATCGAAACGGTGCAAAGAGCTTACCCTGGAAATAACAAATAAGTGATTGAGTATCTTAATTGCTTTATACTGCATACATTTATTATAATGGTGGGATAATCTGATTTGGCAAAGCAAATGGTATTATTTACCATAAAATATTATTCTATAAAGTGTTGACATTAGTCAATATCCATGTTATAGTTATGAAGGTTATTGTAGATGGATGTTTTGATTCACATATTTTTGTAAATCATTAGCGCGTTGATGATTTACAAAAATATGTGATTTTTTTCACCGGAAAATAAGCAAAATAAAAATTTGGAGGTATTATTATGAACAAAGGTACAGTAAAGTGGTTTAATGCTCAAAAAGGATTTGGATTTATTACTAACAGCGAGACAGGCGAGGATTTATTCGTACATTTCTCAGGAATCGCTTCAGAAGGCTTTAAGTCTTTAGAAGAAAACCAGAATGTAACTTTTGATATTACTCAGGGACAACGCGGCTTACAGGCTGTTAATGTTGTTGTAGCATAATATCAACTAAAGTTTAAAAACAGACTCGGTAAAGATTTATCTTTATCCGAGTCTATTTTTATGTTAATATTCCATATATTCAAAATAATCAAAATCAGCGTATGCTCCTTGACCCGCAAGATCCTGGCAACAGATACCGATAAATGCTCCTGTAAATAAAATATGACCTGTAGCACCATAATAATCATCCGAAAGCACTGTTGCATCAAGGTCTTTCCCTATCTTACTATAATTCTTGTTATCAATGGAATAAGAGAAATATGCTTTTTCCTTCTCGGTTATCAATCTAAGATATACTTCCCCGGTATCCTGTAAAGGTATTCCTACTCCAATTGGCTGACTCCCCTTACCGAGTATGCAAGAAATAATGCTCATTACTCTTCCGGCAACCTCATCCTCTGTAATATATAAGTAATAGTAGCTTTTGGAATCATAATAGTAGACAAGTCCTGCCATTGTCTGAAAGCTCTTCGGTTTAAAATCCATTTTGGTGGTAACCTGGACGTAGAAGCTCTGCTGTCTGTGAGCCAGCAGCGACTGGTAATGGCACGAAGATAAGGATTCCTTCCCATATAAACGTAAATACCCGAGACGTTCTGTTAAGGATGCCCTTTCAGCCAGAGGTACCCTAAGGGATTGAAGGTGAATACTCCAGTCATGATGTTCAAAGTTCTCTATTAGGTATTTCTTCTCTACGGTCGAATCTGCCTCAACTCCTACTATCTCAACTTTTTCGCTGGGTGAGTTGCCTCCATTCACAAGACGCAGCCATCCATCCTTCCATTCAACCTCCTGTAATGCAGTTTCACGTCCTAAAATGCACATATGCTCATCACCAACCGGTCTTCCGCACAGATGAACCATATACCATTTGCCATTATGGCTCTTTGTTATACTCGCATGTCCGGCTTTTTGAATCGGATTATCAGGAGTATGGTAGGAAGTTAATATCGGATTCTTTGGATCTACTTCATAGGGGCCTTCGATATTTCTGCTTCTGGCCATCGTCACCGCATGCTCGTAACCTGTACCGCCTTCTGCCGTCAGTAAATAATAATAACCGTCATGTTGATACAGATGGGGTCCCTCCGTAAATCTAAGCTGCGTACCTTTGAAAATATTAATCGACTCTCCCACCAGAGCCTTCTTCTCTTCCGAATATTCCTGTAATACAATTCCGCTAAAATTGGTGCTCCATTTTCTGTAATCCATCAGCATGTTCAGTAAATATTTTTTCCCATTGACGTCGTGGAATAAGGAAGGGTCAAAGCCACTGGAATTTAGATAAATCGGTTCCGACCAAGGCCCCATAATGTCTGATGCTGTAACGAGATAATTATGGGTATCCTTGAACATTCCGATAAATGATTTGACGTCGGTATAGATTAGATAATAAATGCCTTTACTGTAAGATAAACAAGGAGCCCATATACCGCAGGAGCTCTGATTCCCCAGCATATTTAATTGTGACAGTCGATCCAAAGGATGACAGATCAGTTCCCAATGAATCAAATCCGTCGAATGATGGATTTGTACTCCCGGAAACCATTCAAAAGTCGAGGTAGCAATGTAATAATCACTGTCCACCCTTAGAATGGACGGATCCGGATTAAAACCTGTTAAAATAGGATTGGTTGCATAAGCCATAAAAGTATCTCCTTCATAATTTTCTCTATTTCTCGAATTAGGAACAATGCACACTAATTCAATAAACTTTCTCCATTGTACTACTTTTTACACGAGAATGGAATGCTACTGCATTTCATATTGCATTTCAACCTCAGAGAAGATACGATACCATTAACATTTCATAGGATATCTCCCTAGAAATGCATGGAATACTTCAGGCTTTTATACATGTCACCAATATCCTTTCCCCATAAATCACTGCAAAGGGATCTCCCGAATGATCTGTGTTCATCACTATGATACATTTCAGCTACGAAAGTATAAAAAATAGCAAAAAATCTATTGACAAAAGTACCTGTTATAATTTATCATATCCCTTGCACCGATTAAATATCCGATATGCGCGAGTGGCTCAGTGGTGGAGTATTGCCTTGCCAAGGCAGAGGTCGCGAGTTCGAATCTCGTCTCGCGCTTGATTAATTTCGTCAGAAGTCCTTATATTAATAAGACTCTGGCGATTTTTCATTCCTGGAGTTTTGAGTGCCCATGAGTACGCATCTCTGACGTGACTGTTCCTCGGTTATCATACGCCGGCTTTAATGCAATTTCTGCGTGTTTGCAGTGTGTACGAATAGCACAGCGATAATTATAAGGAGGCATAAGAATATGGCATCGAAAAATAGCATTAAACAATGGGTTAGTAATAACATTATTACGCTTATCTTTGCCTGCATTTATTTTATATTGTTTATTGTTAATATAGGTATTGGCAACAATCGTGTATTTAATGCTTTATCCGGTAGGGGGTTCCATAAACTGGACGGGCAGATTTACAGAGTGTATACCGCATCGGTTCTGCATGTAGGTTGGTTACATGTGACATCAAACATTATAGCGCTTATTTGCGTAGGCAACTTTCTTGAAAAAAGGTTAGGTCATCTGAGATTTCTGGCAACATTTTTGATTTCCGATATTTTTGCAAGCTTGATGTTTTATGGGTATTTTAGCGATTGTACCAATGGAAATGGCTCATCTATTGCAATCTATGCGTTGTTTGCCATTTTATTAATACTCTGGCTTCGATATTCAAATGATTTTTTATATCGATGGTATCATCCTGCATTAGTATATATTCTGATTTATTTTGTTGTGGCAAGTGTTCTTAGTGGTAATTATACTACGATAATCATTCATTCGTTCAGCTTTTTTGCTGGTTTAGTAATTGGCTTACTAGGAATGAAATTAAAATTGATATACAACAATGATAATAAACCTGAATATGTGGATGTGACAAATTCATAATTACATCTTAAGAATCATTTACTGTAGAAAACATAAGTTTTATATTCATCTATCCACATTTATACTCTGTCATTTGAATCAAATCACGAATAAATAATAACACCGATATTTGTTCGTATCCCGTCTCGCGCTTAACTCAAAAAATTGGGAAGCTTTATTCTATGGCTACCCAATTTTTTTATGTAATTAAAGCCTGTATAAAGTTTTAGACTTTACAAAGCCTTTGATATAAATAAAATAATTTTCATATGGGGTTTCTTATGTTCATCCTTCATCAATAAATATTGAAAATGACCTACTATATTAAATTTGATGATATAATAGTGGTAGCGATGTCTAATAAACAATTTGCCATATCATAGCATCGAAAATTGCAACGGTGCAGTACTAAAAAGAGAAAAAAGAATAACAGCAAGTGAAATCAAGCAGTAATTTATCTACTACATTATAATAAATGTAGGGTGGTTGAAACGAGGTGAACAGACGAATGTACGAGTGGCAGAAGCAAATTCAAATTATCGTTGATGAAATTGACAAATGTATTAAATACTATAACGATGAAGCCTTGACACTACGCTTTCTTTCACGCAGGTTGGGTTATTCCGAATTTTATACAACGAGAAAATTCAAAGAAATATCGGGTATGCAATTCAGGGATTATCTGCGGCTTAGAAAATTAGCCTTTGCACTAAAAGAGGTACGGGATAGTGAAAAAAGCCTTTTAGATCTTGCTTTTGATTATGGTTTTTCATCACATGAAGCATTTACCAGAGCTTTCAAGGGAACTTATGGTATAACTCCAAGTGAATACCGAAAAAACCCTAAGCCTGTCCTTCTTCGTACGAAAATAAACCCTTTCGACCGCTACTTTTTAGGATTTGGAGAGATTGGCATGATAAAATCTACAGATGATGTTAAAATTTATTTTGTAACCATTCCCGCGCACAAATTTTTACATATTAAAAATTATGAGAGTAATGGGTATTGGGATTTTTGGCAAAAGCAAAGTCTTATACCGGGACAGGATTGCGAAACAATATGCGGCCTACTCGATAGTATCAAGGGCAAATTGGATGACGATGGTGGGACAGAATCTAACAGCGGTAGCGGTCAGATTATGGCATACATTAATGACCCGAACGGCAGACTCTGCGATTGGGGTATTCCACGTACAGAGTGTTATGGTGTACGTCTTCCTTTTGATTATTTAGACGAAGTACCGTCTCAAATGCTTATGATTGATGTTCCCGAAGCCGAGTATATTGTTTTCGAACATGGTCCCTTCGATTATGAGCAGGAAAATCGTAGTGTGGAGGAAAAGATTGAAAATGCCATGTCTACTTTTGATTTTGCAGACACCGATCATTGCTTTGATACTTCCTCCGGTAGAATAATTTACCTTTATCATGATCCGGAGCGGTATTTTAAGTATATCAGACCAGTGCGGAAGTAAATAAAATTGAATGTAATTTTACATATAATGTAGCATGTGTATGGAGGTGTTTATTTAGTTCTTCCTTCGATTGCGTATTCGATGTGATGGTTCTCTTTTGTTAATAGATTATATTTTGTTTGTATGTTATATCTGACATTGATGGATAAATAATACAATGTTATAATTAGACTATCAGCTTACAGAGAACCACCCGCGTAAGACTAATATAAATTTGTAGGGGGAACTATCATGAAATATTTCGGAGATGGTTTGAGTGAAATGCATAAAGAACTTAATCGTATTATTCTTAAAGCAGATCAGATAGAAGAATCCAAACGTATTTTTTTAAATATCCATTCGAAATTACATTTATCTAAAATATCAGATAATACACGGAATGAAGTAGACGAACTTATAAATGATTTAAAAGAGAGCGAATATTCCATAATGCCAACAAGTAAAGATGAAACCATTGCATGGGCGATTTGGCATATAGCAAGAATTGAAGATCTGACGATGAATTTATTGGTTAATGAGGGAGAACAAGTATTTAACGAAGAGTGGAAACATAAGTTAAATGCACCTATTACAGATACCGGAAATGCATTATCTGATGATGAAATTATGTCTTTGAGTAAAAGCTTGAATATATCCGAATTGTTAAATTACAGAAATGCAGTAGGACTCAGAACACGTAGCATTGTTCATCAACTTCACCCTGAGGATATGAAGAGAAAAATTACGAATGAAATAATAAATAAAATATTACTTGAAGGCGGCGTAACAGAGGACAAAGATTCAATATGGCTACTTGATTTTTGGGGTACAAAAGATGTTGCGGGTATTTTACTAATGCCGCCTACCCGGCATGTGTTTTTGTATTTAAATGATTGTTGTAAATGGAAAGAAGCAATAAGGTCTAAGAAGGAATTTTATCTATATGATTTGGGAGGTAACGATGGGATTTGATAAGACTTTTTTCCCTTACTTTAATAGCTATTGCATTGATAAATTAGGGTCTGATCTGGGCGAACCGGTATTCATTGAAGCCGAGAACAAATTGTCCGATATGATAAAGGAAGCCGATTACAGAAATAACAAATCTATCAGATGGCATATGGATGAAAATATGTTACCGACAATTGCAATATATCTGGCATTTAAGAAGTTTGATAGCACTGCTATGAAAGCCTATGAATTTACAGACGAAGTATTACAAATATCTCGTTTGAAAGCTTTTAAGAAAAATCTCTCAATGGGAAAATTGTCCTTTGGCTATTTCGCTTTTAAGTTGTTCTGCAAATCAATAATGATGAAACAGTATCCCAAGCAAGGATGGGATATGCAGTGGATTCGATATGATAAAAATGAAATTCATTTCAATATGAAAAGTTGCATCTATTATGAGACAACTAAAAAATATAATTGTACGGAAATGTGTCCGTTATTTTGTGCTAATGATGATGTGATTCTATCCGGATATAAACCTGCTGTTGTCTTTGAGCGGAGTGGAACAATTGCTCTCGGACAGGATACCTGTGACTTTCACTTTAAGAATGGTAAATACATAAAATAAGCGTAATTGCAGGCTTTAGGGGGGCATGTATGGTAAAGGACTTATCGGATATGACTTTAGAAGAGTTGTGGGAGCTGTTTCCAATCATACTCAAGGAATATAATACAGAATATCCGAGATGGTATGAAATCGAGAAAGAAAAACTGGTAGAGAAGTTTCATGATGGTACTATTGTGAGAATCAGTCATATTGGAAGTACCGCTGTTCCGGGAATTATTTCAAAGCCAACCATAGATATTCTTATGGAAATATCTCCTGATAGCGATATAAGCCGGATAACGGATAAGTTAGTATCATTACAATGGGGCCTAATGAACTTTTCAGAAAAACCGGTTTTCAAACAAGCATACAATAAAGGCTATTCAAAATATGGCTTTGAAGAAAAAGTATATCATCTTCATGTACGTTATGCTGATAATTGGAGTGAATTATATTTTAGAGATTATTTGATTGATCATCCGGATGTTGCCAAAGAATATGTTGACTTAAAAATGCGGTTAAAGGATAAATTCGAACATGATAGGGATGCATATACAGATGCGAAGGATGAATTTGTTGGTAAATATTCCGAAATTGCTAAAATGCAGTATGGTGAACGATATAGAATGAACACGGTTTATAATTTTGATTATTAGTCTAATGCTACGGTTTGATTACAGTTAAGGGAGCTTCGTAAAATGAAAGATATGAGAAAATATATCCGATCAAATATTGAGGATTTCCAGGTGCTATCCATTTATTCGAATAAAATATTACCCTTCTCATATAAGGGAAATGACTATATTGTGAAGAAACAGGTTCTTTCATTAGCGCAGTTATCTCCATTTTGGCAAATGATGAAGGATGTTTTTGATTCAGACTTTACAGAACAGAGAGCGTGTATGAATGATATTGGTAAATTGCTAGCAAAAAATCCACATATCAGATCCGCAGATCTTGTGATGGTGGATGAGGAAGAAAAATATCAGGTCTTTCACAAAATGCCGGGTAATGGATGGGAACCGGATGAATTCCCCGAAGGGAAAGACATTGCCTATCAGTTAGGACAGTTTATTGGCTATAATCATAATGCGACTATTGATAATTATGAGCTACCCGGAAGGAACGTTAATAATTTAAATGATAGAATTATCAATTATATGGAACATGTGATTTCATTACATTGGAAAGGCGAGGATTCATTGGATGTTAGCGTTCGGGAATATTTTAAAAGACATAAAGCATTTAATTTCCCGTCAAATGGGGACACTTTGATTATGACGGATATTTCAGCCAATCAATTTCTATTTGAGGGAACACAAATTACTGCTTGTGTTGATTTAGACGCTTATGTAATAGGGCCAAAAGAATGGGAACTTTCGTTAATAGAGAATTGTGTGAAGGATATGACAAGTTTCATAAAAGGGTATGAGCAGTATCAATCATTTCCGAATATGGACGAAACAAAAGAATCTTATATGTTCTTGATGGCACTTGGTGATGTATGGGAAAAGCAGGAAATGCAGAGATTTATGAGCTCTAATGCTACAAAATAGAGTATTTTATCAAGCAAGATAATCAGTATTAGTGATGGAGAACTCAGATGGATAAAATAAGATTTATGATAGCAAAAGAGCAACATTTGGACGAGATGTTCTTGATTTTCACGAAAGCCATTGATAAAATGAATGAAAATAATATTTTTCAATGGGATGAAGTATATCCGGACAAAAGCACTCTCTACCAAGATATTAGAAACCGTCAATTACATATTGGAATTATCGGTGAAGAAATAGTCTCCGCTTATGTTCTTAATCAAGAATGCGACGAGCAATATGCCCTGGGCAATTGGAAATATCCTAACTCTTCATACCGTATCATTCATAGATTATGCGTAAATCCTCAATTTCAAAATAAAGGCATCGGAACTATTACAATGAAATATCTCGAAAACGAAGTTAAGAAAAAAGGAATAGAAACTATCCGATTGGATTCATATACTTTGAATCCTTATGCAGTAAGAATGTATGAAAAATTGGGGTATGAAAAAGTCGGTTTTGCCGATTTTAGAAAAGGTAAATTCTATCTTATGGAAAAGAGACTTGGATAATGCATTCACATCACGAAGCAGGTAATTCGATGTAACAATTCGGTTACCTGCTTTATTTATACTTTTCCACTACATCTTCCGGTTATCTGCTCTCCTTCTGTTATACTTTTGTTGAAACTAAATGTTTAACTACTAATAACAATGATTTTGTAAGTAATAATGAAATTTTTTTATTATATATGTTTAATTGCAACGGAGGCATCTGTTTATGTGATTATATCTATGTAATCGATTATAAATGCATTTATTATTCAATACAGAACGTATTCGGGGAGGGATATCTTTGCAGGAGGATTTACTGGTCAAACGGCTGAAACGGCGCGATATGAACGCATTTGAAGAAGCTATAAGAACCTATAAGAATTATGTAGGTGCAGTGGTAAAAAGCAGAATCTCAGTAAGCATGGGGTCGGAAGATGTTGAAGAGGTGGTTGCTGACGTCTTTTTTACATTATGGAAGCAATGTGATAAATTGGACGCAAGAAAAGGAAGCATTAAGAATTATCTCGGCGTACTTGCACGGAACATTTCTATCAATAAGCTAAGAAATCGCAAAGATACAATCACTTTGGAAGAAGATATGGCGCTTCAAGGTGGTACTTCTCCTGAATATGAATTTCTAAGTAAGGAAACAATGAGCGATCTGACTGCTGAAATAGCCTTGTTAAAAACCCCGGACAGGGAGATATTTATTAAATATCATATAAATGGGGAGTCAATCAACGAGATTGCCGTGGAACTGCAACTTAACCCCAATACGGTTAAGGCAAAGCTGGCGAGAGCCAGAAAGAAAATAAAAAAACAATTATCAGAAAGGGGATACTGTTATGAAGGTTAATTTAAACAACCGTACTGAGTTAATCAGACAAAATGAACTTGATTTAATAGATTCAATTGAGCTTATGGAAGCAGGAACAGAACTGTCATCAGAACATATTATCAATATTTTACATGACAAAGCTTCCTACGAAACAAGAAAAAGAAAGAGGAAAATCATTTTACTGACAAGTACTGCTGCGTGTGTATTGCTTGCTGTGACACTAAACTTTAATATAATCTATACTTTTGCATCTGAACTTTTTACCAAAGTTACGATAAAATCATATGATGAGATTATTATCACACAGAATCATCTTGAGAACACTGCAATCACCTGGCC
Source organism: Lachnoclostridium sp. UBA1308 (assembly GCA_002307215.1). GTDB lineage: Bacteria > Bacillota > Clostridia > Lachnospirales > Lachnospiraceae > Mobilitalea. Next base: position 6,817 of record DBTU01000018.1, on the reverse strand, counting down.
GGAAAAAATGGATGATTACGGCACTTATGCTTCAAGCAAGTATTATTCGTCTCTGGAAGCAGTTACGAAGGATCTGAATATCGTTGTATTACAAAATTCTATGGCCTGGGACAATACTACTTTTAATGTCAAGGTACTTTTAACTCTTCCTGTGAAAGACATAAGTCTGGGTGAAATTTGGGACACCGTATATATCGTTGGAGATATGAAGGATATTGAAGTACAAGGTGGAGGAATTATATTTAAAGCAGGCGAAGATTTTACAAATCCTGTACAATTAAAGATATTATTTTCTATAGATGGCTTGCCGGTAACTACAACGGAACAGATTCAAACCTTTGAGGACATGGAACTCCTTGAGACATACAATAGTCCTAATGGTATAGATGCAAAGATTTTTATGAGTGGATCACGTATTCAAGCAGTCTTTTATGATGAAGGTATGGAATATCTTCTTTCCGGCTATGTCAGTAAGGATATCATGGAGGAAATAATCGATTCGTTTTATTGACTTAACGGAATAAGGTGGAAATGATGGACTGTTTTTTTCGGTAATATATCCTTGTCATTTTGCATCGATAAGATATAATGAAATGTACAGAATAAACATTCATTTCCTATATTCGAAAGGGTATTAAGCATGGGGCTAATTGAGGTTTTAGTAAGACAATCCGGGAAACCAACCGGTATGCTTGGTAAATTTATGGTTAAAATCATGAACCATATGGATTCTGGCTTGAACAAATGGATTGTAGAGAAAATAGACTATCAAGGAATTGTCTTAGAAATCGGCTGTGGAGGCGGAGAAAGCATACTGCGTTTGCTTAAAAACGAAAAAGCCGATCATATCATAGGTATTGATTTTTCTTTGGATTCTGTTAATGTCGCAAAAAAGAAAAATGCAATATATATCAAGAAAAATAGAGCAGATATTATTCAGGGCAATGTCACAGCATTGCCCTTTTCACAAAACTATTTTGATATCATAATGGCAGTACGCTCACATTATTTCTGGGCGGATTTTGAACAGGCTTTTAAGGAAATATATCGAACCTTAAAGCAAGGTGGAAAATTATTTATTTTCTCAGAATTATATAAAATAAAATATCACATGAAGAATTATAACACTGACGAATCCATGGCAAGCTTTTTAAAGGGAATGGGATTTAGTAACATTATGATAGAAAACAAAGATACGATTCAATGTATCACAGCTGAAAAATAATCAAAAATATCTGCCGCGCGAATTCTATCAATAATGCCTTTCATCCATTTCTCGGATTCTTTACGTGCACATTTCCCTTGCCGGTACCTAAGTCCAACTGCACTAAATCCATCTATCATTTTTCCTAAATCAGAAGCTCTTTGTTTTACTTCATGATTTTGCAGAGGAACTCCTGCCCATCTGCATGCCACCTGGCACATTATTATTTGTGTCTCATCAAACAAAATTATGTCTTTATTATTCCATCTCTTGCTATTGATTTTCTATTGATAAGAGGTGTAATCCTTTAGTGTTTTCATGTTTTCAGGTGTCATGATTGACAAGAACATCTGTTTACGATTTCTATGCGCATCTCCGTCTAGGCCTTGCACTCCATTTTGTCCGGTCAATGTCTTTTGCACTCTTTTAGGTGCAACATCTTTTCTTTTAAAATAATTATTATCATAAAATACCTTAGCTGCTTCTTCTCCGCTCATACAAATAGCCTTTTGTCCTAATAACCGAGTTTGAAAGATATCTGTTTTATACTTATAGCATCTGTTTTATATAAACTCGTAGCCTTCAAGTAACATTGCTAAACTATTATCTATCGTCTTTTCACAAGGGATTTTTTTATGTTCCTTCATAATATTTATACTCCTTTTCATTTGTATTGTTATTGTGCGTATGAATAGGAATATAATACTTTGTTAGCTATAAAATGTTTTACTTGTATTGAGGAGTATCTGAGATTCCCTGTTCCCGTTCAGCCTATCAAGGATAGTGACAAGACCGGGAAAGAAATGATTTCCAGTCCGGATACATCTCTTTGATAGCTGAACTGTAACGATTCCCTAACCGTATGGAAAAAGGATGTATTCCCTAACCGTATGGAAAAAGGAATAATTGACTTCCTATATTAGGAAAAGTATAATTTGATAAACAACATATTGTTTTAATCAGATGGAGCGTGCTTAAATGAGAAAACCAATCATTATTTTATTAGCCTTAATCTTTTTACTAACCGGTTGTAAGGAGAATGCCGCAACCGTTACATTGGATCAGCTACCGAGCGATTACGATCTTGAAGATGCGAAGTCTGATAACTGCGTTGTTTATGAAGATAGTGATATTACATATGGTCAGACTTTATGGGACGATTTTATTACAGCAACGGACAAGGGTATATCTGCGACTGTCCGATTAGCCTTTTATTTCACACTTGGTGACCCTTCTTCCTATACAAAAGAGTGTTATGAAGAAATAAAAGATGATTATCCTGTTCTTTATATCCAAGATTTGAGCTTTGATGGAAAAAAATATGTGATTGAGAGCATTGAGGATGGTCAGTTGATTTCAAAAGAATTTAAATATATGAAGAAATATGAAGGGCAGCCACGCAGCGCAACCGCTATATTTTCAGATTACACCTATTATGTTCTGGTTAATGATAATACAGTTACTTGGGAGGATATTTGGGATGGGATGATCAGTTCTAAGTCCAGTTTCGGAAGTGTACATAACTTAGTACATAAATTAGTATATTCCGACTATGTCTTCAAATGATAGCTAACTCTTCTGTTCCATCCTTGATGCATTTCAAAAGTTACATACGTTTCAAAAGTAACGCGCAAGCCCTTATAATAAAGGGCCTGCGCGTTTTTTGTTATATGGATTTTTGTACTTTAAAAAATATCAAAAAAGTTGACAAAAACCGCTTGACTCTTACGTCACGTAACCTAATACAATCGATAGGAAGATAGATATGTCAACTAGCAAGTCAACCAATTCAATATTCTTAATCTAAAAGGAGGATTTTTATGAAATGTTATTTAATAACCGGTGGTGCCGGCTTTATTGGCTCCAACTATATTCACTATCTCATGAGTAAATACAAAGACGGTATCCGGATCATCAATCTTGATTCATTAACCTACTGTGGCAATCGCAGTAATCTTAGTAATTATGAAGGTAACAATAATTATACCTTTATCCAAGGAGATATCTGTAATGAGAAATTAGTAAAGATGATATTTACCGATTATGATATTGATTACGTCATACATTTTGCAGCTCAAACTCATGTCGATCGAAGTATAGCATCCTCGAGAGAATTTGTTGAGACCAATGTAGCAGGCACCCTAAATCTTTTAAACTCAGCCAAGGATACTTGGGTTAATGATGATAATCATCAAAATAAACGCTTCCTGTATGTCTCTACTGATGAGGTTTATGGTGCATTACCGTCAGATGGTTATTTTACAGAGAAATCGCCTATTTGTCCAAGAAATCCATATTCCGCCAGCAAAGCAGCCGCAGATATGATGGCACATGCATTTTATGAAACCTATGGTCTTCCTGTGCTGGTAACAAGATGCTCCAATAATTATGGCCCATATCAATATGAAGAAAAATTCATACCCCTATGTATAAAATCTTGCTTATGCGGTAAAGAGGTTCCCATTTATGGTGATGGTCAAAACATAAGGGATTGGCTCTACGTAATGGATCACTGTAAAGCAATTGATAACGTTATTCAAAATGGTACAATAGGTGAGGTATATAATGTAGGTGGGCATAACGAATATACCAACCTTGAGATTGCGGATATCGTTTCAAATATACTGAATGAAGAATTCGGTATTCCAATAACACCAATAAAATTTGTAGACGACAGGAAAGGTCATGACAGAAGGTATGCCATTGATCCGACTAAAATAATCAATGAACTGGGATGGAAAATGGAAACACCGTTTTGTGATGGCATCCGGCAGACAATCCATTGGTATATGGAACATAAAGACTTCTTGAAAATTAACGACGCTTCCGTAATATGGGATTAATAATGTATCCTTCATAAAAAATTACCAATACTTCCTTTATTAATGATTCATAATGCCTCTTTATAAAGATCAAGTATGCTTCCTTAATAAAAATCAACCATGCTTCCTTTCTACAAATTGAATTGACATTACTTATGAAAAACGGAATAATAGCATTATAGAAAATCGATGGGAGGTCAAGTCTCATGCCGGAGAAAAACCTTTATACAACAGGGGAATTCGCTAAAAGAGCTAATGTATCAGTAAGAACAATACGGTATTATGATGAAGCCGGCTTGCTAAAACCAACAATTATTAAAGATTCCGGCTATCGGTTTTATACGGATAGTGATTTTGCAATATTGCAAAAAATAATCGTATTAAAGAGACTTGGCTTTTCCTTAGAGGAGATATCCGGTATCTCTCGTAATGGCGACGATTCAGGCTTTGTTAAAGAATCTTTTGAGCTCCAACGAAAGCTAATACAAGAAAAAATCACTGAGTTAAAGCAAATAGAACAAGCCATACTTGAGGTGTCTCAGACCGTCACAGACAAAGCAGAAACTGACTGGAGTAAAATAATAAGCCTAATTCATCTAACTAGTATGGAAGAAACCTTAGAAAAGCAGTATATGAATTCCAAGAATATCGATGCTAGAATTGAACTACATCGAGAATTCTCGACAAATACCCAGGGTTGGTTTCGATGGATTTATCATCATCTTCAGATTATGCCCGGTATGAATATTTTAGAAACCGGATGCGGCAATGGACAGCTCTGGGAAGATAATCTTGGCGAACTTTCGGATAATGCCCGGATTTACTTGACCGATATTTCTTCAGGGATGCTAAGAAATGCCAAAAGAAAGCTTAAGAGCAAAGAGGATCTATTTACATATCAATGTTTTAATTTTAATGCAATCCCCTATCCCGATGAAAGCTTTGATGTTGTTATTGCAAATCATGTCCTCTTTTATGCAAAAGACCGTGAGAAAACATTAAAGGAGCTTTACAGAGTGCTAAAGAAGGGTGGCGTATTTTGCTGTAGTACTTATGGACGACAACATATGAAAGAAATAGAACTTTTGGTAAAGGAATATGATGATAGAATTGCATTATCTGAGGTTAAACTTTATGATATCTTCGGTCTGGATAACGGAAGGTCTGAATTATCTTCCTTATTTACTACTGTTGAAATGCACAGATATGAAGATTGTCTTCTTGTAACAAAAATGCAGCCCCTTGTAGACTATATCTATTCCTGTCATGGAAATCAGCTACATTATCTAAATGGACAACAAGATAGGTTTGAAAAGTACCTTACTGATAAGCTCGGTAGAAAAGGTATCCATATTACAAAAGATGCCGGAATCTTCTGTTGTTATAAATAAACATTTTTTTCCCGGTCTTGTCACTATCCTTGCTAGGCTGAACATGCTACCACTGAGCGATACAGTAAATGAAAATCCGCTTGACAACACTGTAAATCATTGTTAATATCTCACTATTAATTTGGAAGGAAATAAAGCTATGAGTCCTATGATTATCAACAGCTTAAGACGCAGATGCAGACATAGACTCTTGTAACCAGACTATTTATATCGCATGGTTGCAGGGTATATGTCCTGCTTCTGTGCGGTTGCTGCTAGATTATTCTAACTATGAAGAACCGTAATAGAAGATAGTGCTAATTCTATTACGATTCTTTTTATAATGTAAAAAGGAGGAGATTCTAATGAAACAGAAAGTGATTGATTTTGTTAAGCAGAGTTTAGAGGATATTTACGGGTTAGAAAATCCCGAAATCGAAAGTCTTATTGAGGTTCCTTGTTGCATACCATAAATGGAGCAACAAGGAACTCGTTGAAGAAAAGGGATTATTTATCGAATCAACTCATCAGAGATGTTCATTTCAAATGGGAAAAAGTCTTAAATTTTGACGGGATGTCAGCTCCCTATATTCAGTATACTTATGCACGTTCGAAAAGTATATGGCGAAAAGCACAGCTTGATCCTACAGATGCCGATTTATCCTGCTTAACAGATGATATAAGCTATGAACTAACCAAAAAATTAGCACTATATCCTGATATAGTGAAGGATGCTGCGTATAAATTCGAACCTTATATCATCGCAAGATATACATACAATCTTGCTACCTTATTCAATAAGTTTTATCATGAATGCAATATATTAAATGCAGATGACAATACCAAAAAGGCCAGAATAGTTTTAGTTACTGCAATACAAAAGGTTATACGCGATTCTATGTCCTTGTTAGGTATAGAGTGCCCGGAAGAAATGTAAGTGAAATTGCACAGGAAAATGTAAGTGAATCCTCTTGACATCTATATCGGTTACCGTTATAATATTTATATCGTCTTCCGATATAACGGAGTCGGATATAGGAGGTACCAATGTCAGAACGTGTGGAAAGTATTGCTTTAACAGAAGCCGTATATTATATTCTTCTATCACTCTATAAACCACTACATGGTTATGGAATTATGCAGAAGGTTGAGAAGTTAAGTGAAGGAAGGGTTATGCTGGCTGCAGGAACTTTATACGGAGCGCTGGGGACCTTACTTGAGAAAAAATGGATTGAAGCCTTGCCCGGTGAATCCAGCAGTAGAAAAAAGGAATATATGATTACTTCTGCCGGTAAATCGGCTGTCGGAAATGAAATAGAACGATTAAAAGAGCTTCTTATGAACGGAGAAGCGGTTGTTGGAGGATATTAGTGTGAAAGAAAGTAGTGGATAGCCCAAAAATGGCCGCATTTGACCAAGCT
>DBTU01000014.1:7849-51106 GCA_002307215.1 Lachnoclostridium sp. UBA1308 | reverse complement strand
TTTAGAACTGGGCTTGCCCAGATTCATTGAGAGTATCCCATGATACTCTCGATTTTTTTGTGCACATATGGGCTGAAAGGCTTGATTTTCGAGGGATTCAGAGACTTGAATTGATGATTATTTAACCTGATAATATCAAATAGAAAAGAAAAAGGTATGCTGGCCAATGAAAAATTAATTCTTCTCATCCATCTGATTGATAAGGAAATCACCTTTTAATCGTAAATTAAGCCACAGTAATTAATTTTTAATGATGAGCATTAGCTACTTTACAGGAAATTAGAAAACTGTTATTATATAAATAGAAAACACTTGAATAGAAATATCTTACTTTATTGTGATAAATATTCTATATTAATAGGGTGTTCGTTTTTGGGTATTCACTAAAGAAATGAGGTGGGTAGAAATTTATATTATAGGGATGGTAGGCCCATTTGGAAGTGGTTGTACATATGTTGCAAACAGCATTGGTAAATTACGAGGATATAAAGTTATATCTCTATCTGACGAATTGAGAGAACTATTTAAGACAGAAAATCCAAAAGCTAAGGTCAGTCGCAAGATTCTGCAAGACTACGGAGACGAAATTCGTAAAGTAAAAGGCGCTGCACATCTTGCAGAGCTGGTATGGGGAAAAATTGAAAAGGATACTAATACGAATTATGTTATTGATAGTATTCGTAATCCAGAAGAGATTTTATATTTGCGAAAAAAACACGCTGAATTTTATCTGTTTGGAGTTTTTGCTGAGCCAGATGTTAGGTGGAAAAGAGTTAGCAGTAAATATAGTGATGATAGAAGAGAGTTTGATAATGATGATATGCGTGATAGTGGTGAAAAATTTGCGTATGGTCAACGTGTAACAGACTCTTTTAGAATGGCGGATATAACAATTTTAAATGGTAAGAATATCATTGAAGGAAACGATAATGATAAATTATTTAATACGAAAATACAAACTAATATTGATTTAATTGAAAAGAAAATCCCTTTTAGACCTACAAGTATTGAGACACATATGACTATGGCATATGCATCAAGTATGCGTTCGTCTTGTTTAAAGAGAAAAGTCGGAGCGATTATTGTAGATGAATCAGGCAATACCTTTAGTTCTGGATATAATGAAGTACCATTAACAAATATGTCTTGCTTACAAGAATATGGAGCATGCTATAGAGATAAATTGAAAACGGATTATAAAGAGAGTTTGACGACCATAATTAAAAAGGATACGGAGAGAGACAAGGCATATAATTTATTTAAAAGTAATTTTAAAATACTGGATTATTGTAGGGCATTACACGCAGAAGAAAATGCTATTTTAAATGTTGCTAGAATTGGTGCATCTACAGCGCTTCCAAAATCAATTCTTTTTACCACAACTTATCCTTGCAATTTATGTGCTAATAAAATAGCTCAAGTAGGTATTAAGCATATTGTTTATTTTGAACCATATCCTATGCCAGATGCTAAGAAAATACTTTCAGATCAACATATAGTTCAAGAACCATTTGAAGGTGTAACCTATAACGGATATTTTAGAATAATGGAGGTAATTGATTAATGAATATGATATGTCCAAAATGCCAAAGAATAATGAGTTATGACCCATATTTTAAAGCTAATGTGTGTAGACAATGTGGCACAACAGAAAGAGTTCCTACAGTTGAGGTTACAACTAAACGTATTATTGAAGTTAGAACTAACAAAATACAAGAAAGAAAGATGGCAAGGGCTATGTAAATAGATTATACGATGATTTAAAATAAGGGTAGAATTATATAAGTCGTTGTACAACTTAGGTTGTATAACGACTTTTTGCATTACAGGTAGATAAAAATAATATTTTATAGTATGTTGTAAATAGGTGTTTACAGCCGACATATCATGATTTTATTTGCTGACTTAGTTTTCTGACTTAACTCCGTATTTTATTGATGGAAGCAGATAAAAAGAGACAAAGCCAAAATTCTTAAAAAATTCTTTATCCATGGGAAGGATAACGGCTGATAGAGTCAGATAAAAGAATATCTCGGAATGTTTTGCTTTACGTGTGGAAGGTCTCGAACACACGAAAGTTAATTGACGGAAGCCTTGATTTATAAGGATTTGCGACTTTATTAGTATAACATGAAAAATGGTGTGGTCAAGCTTTGACTCAAGTTTGGAAGAATAGTTTGGAAGAATAGAGATGGAAGCAGATAAAATAATGATGGTAAGATTAATCGAAGCAGCTGTGATATATTTTATATAATATATTCCAGTTTTAAGCACTTAGAGATTAACAAAGAGAAGGAACACCGCTTAAACAGTCGGTTTCTTCTCTTTTTCATTTTTAAATATGTTGTATGGAAAGCGTATTTTAAAATTTTATTTATTTTTTTATTTAGTTCCTTGGGAAGATAGTATCTTTTATCCAGTCCTAAGCCATAGACACCATTGAGTGCCGTACATACCTGGCTTCCCTGATAGGTCGCAGCATAGAATAAGTCCTGCATGTTCATGACATTCATGTTTCTCAGCGTATCCAGAATGTTTTCCGTCGTGAAATGCGTACCGTACTGGTCAAGCTTGACGACGTGTGCAGAAGTATACTTCAAAAGATGAAAGCAGGTGAAGGTGGAGAAGCGGAGGTTGATTTTATCATTGAGCAGGAAGGAAATGTTGTTCCGATTGAAGTAAAAGCCAGAGAGCATACGAGGTCACGCAGCTTGTCGGTTTTTCACAATAAATATAAAGCAGAGAAGACAATACGTTTTTCAAGCAGAAATTTTGGATGGGAGAATAGTATAGAATCGATACCGTTGTATGCAGCTTGGCTGGTATAATAAAGCTGTAGATGTAAGTTGCTGTTCACACCCCAGTCAATAATCTTGCCTATGATTTCGGTAAATGATTTCCGAAAAGGAGTATTTGCATTCGCCGGTATTTAGGCTCTGTATTTTAGAGCCTTATGTACCGATGCGTAATGCAACTAAGCGGGAGCGGCTCCGCTTCGGAAACATTTACCGAAATCATATCATCTTCTTTGGCTGGGGTGTGAACTGTAACAGATGTAACAGCTTCTTTTATGATTTCAACAGACAAATATTGCATATTTCCGGATTCGACTTTATAATGATAAAGACGTCAAGGAATGCCTTCGAACAATAAGAGCATCAGAACCAGAGGAAGAGAATGCGCAAATAGAATGCGCAGGAAGGGGAGAAGAATGAACGAATTACTAAAAATACCCCAAGAATTTTGGAATTTATTTCGCAGCAGCAATCGATTCATATATATAGAAGCATTGATTGCCATATATGACGAATATTTATTTAACGATTACTTCCTTACAAGAGAAACCTGCATTCGACTGGTGTCGGAGCATTTTGAGGGACGTTTGATTGATGTGTCGGCAGATGACGATGTAATTCAACCGGATGCAAATGAACCGACCTCGACGCAGATAGTAAATAAATTAGTAACCTTCACTTGGCTTAAGAAAGTGGAGGATTACGTTAATTTTAGAACTAATATTACAATTCCGGATTATGCCGCGATTTTTATTGAGGCTTTCGTAAAACTGGACAACCCGGAGGAACAGGAAGCCGATATTGAAATCCAAAATATTTATTCCAACCTCTATTCCTTTTATAATGATAAGAAATTGGGGATAGAGATGTTAAACAGCGCAAAATTAAATGCGACTAAGCTGAATCGCTCCTTGCAAATTATGCTTCATAATATGGATCGATTTTTTGAGAGCTTACTTGGGAAGACAACCTATGAGGAGGTTTTGACAGAACATCTTGAAGTGTTTGTTGAAACCGAGGTTAATAAAAAATATGGACTATTAAAGACAAGTGATAACTTCTATAAGTACAAAAATGATATTAAGGATCTTTTGCGCCAGCTCCAGGAGGACGAAAGCAGACTATATATTCTGAAACGAAAAACCCTTTCTGAGAATCCGAAAAAGACAGAAGAGGAAATCGACACCGCGTACAATGATCTTATTTATGAAATTGATCGAAGTATCAGTAATATGGAAAATCGAATTGTCCATATTGATGCCGAACATAGCAAATACATTCGTGCCACAGTAAGCCGAATGGAATATCTCTTGAACAGGGATCAGAATTTAAAAGGGAATCTTATTACCCTGCTCAATACCATCGGTAATAGTGAAAATGATGAAGTGACAAAGAAAACCACAGAAATAATTCGAATCAATGATTTTACAATCAATACCGAAGATTCCTTTTACAAAAAGAGAACAAGGAAGGTTGTTTTGGAAGAATCGGACGATCCGGAGGAATATCAGGAAGCAGATTTATCAAAGGAAGAAATTCTGAAAGCAAATAAACGAACAGCACGTTATAGTAAGGCGAACATTGAAAGCTTCATTTTAGATAACATGAAGGAAGACATCTATAAAGTAAGTGAACATCCGATTATCAGTAAGAGAGAATTTGAACTAATGATTCTGGCCTTCGACTACAGCTACCGAATGAAAAGTCCGTTTGTATTGGTGGATGCACCGGAGAAAACTATTGTAACTGGAGAATATAGCTATCCAAATGCAGTATTCAAGCGAAGAGAATAAACAACATAAAAGCAGTTAAATAACATAGAAGCAGTTATATAACAGAGAAGTAGTTATACAACATAGAAGTAACAGAGAAAAGGAGTAAGTCAATGCTTTCATATTACACCAGATTAGCCGATGAAGAAAAATCAAGAGTAACAGAAGTCATAAAGAAACTACTCAGCCAGACTTATATTCTGGAGCGCAACTATGATAAAAAGACAGATCGTCACCTTGTAAATGAGGATTATCGCGTTTGCGAAAGACATCTCGAGTTCTTAAAAGATTATTTTACTGCTGCAGATATCGATTTGATTGAAAATAGGCAGTATAGTATTATCTATATCAAAACACCGACGCTTCAGGGTGAAAAAATAAGCCAACTATCTACCTACTTTATCTTACTTTTGAAAGTTATTTTTGATGAGCAGATGTCTAGTGTTTCAAATTCAATTCATGTATATACGACACTGGGAACGATAAATGAAAAGTTACAATTGTTCAGACTTTGGAAGGGCAAAATAGCGATTACGGAACTCCGAAAGACAATCGCTTTTCTCAAGAGATACCAGATTGTAGAAGTGCTGGATGACGTAGCGGATTTGGATGCTGAGATAAGATTTATCATAAATCCGATTGTGAATTTGCTGCTGGATGGAAGGGATATTCAGGAAGTAATTAAGCAATATCAAGACGATGAGGAGGTAGACGATGGACAGCAGATTTTTGGCAATGACGAAGATGTGCCTGAATAACTGGCATTATATCAATAATAAAGTATCGGGTTATAATGAAATCGTCAATTTCTTTACCGGACATTCGGGAAGCGGTAAATCAACAGTAATCGATGCACTGCAAATGATTTTCTATGCCGATACAACAGGAAGGGGATTCTTTAACAAAGCGGCCAAAGAGGATTCTAACCGTACGCTGATTGAATATCTGCGAGGTATGATTCGAATCGAAGAAAATAATGATATCAAATACCTGCGAAATAAAAACTTCTCGTCTACCGTAGTTCTCGAATTTCAAGATACAGAAACAAAGAAATACCAATGCATTGGCGTTGCATTTGATGTCGATACAAGTAATAACAATATTACGAAACAGTGGTTCTGGCATACCGGAGCTTTCTTTGAAAACCATTACCGGGGTAATGAGAACAAACCGCTTACGACCGGTGAATTGAAAGATTTTATTAGGAAGAATTTTGTCTCGGAGGATTATTTCTTAACCACAACAGATGTGAAATTTAGAAATGAAATATACAGCAGTTATTTTGGAGGTCTTCCGGCGGAACGTTTTATAGCACTATTTAAAAAGGCAATTCCATTTAAAATGGATATGAAGCTGGATGACTTTATTAAAAATTATATTTTTACCGAGGTAAATATTCATATCGAGGACATGAAAGACAATGTGGCACAGTATTCTAACTTGAAGTTAAAGCTTGAGGATACCAAAAGGGAAATTGAACTTCTGGTGCAGGTGCAACAGCAGTATCAAAAATATGAAGATTGCTGCGACAAAGAAATTCAATATAAGTACAATTATGATAAATTAGAAATCAAGGCAGCAGAGCAAAACATCCAAAGTAGCCAATTACAATTAGAAACGATCAAGGATGATATTGTGACACTGACAGAATCCTCTCAAGCATTAGAGCTGCAAATCAATACAATGCAAAAAGATAGGGATGAGCTTGCCGGATTTATCATGAACAGCGGATACAGCCATCTGGAAGAACAACTGAAGCTCCTCAGCGCAAATATTGAAGTGCTTGGAAGGTCAAAGTCGAAGTATGATAGTTTGGCCCATAGCTTAATGGGCTGGATAGGAACAGATTTGCTGGAACGAGGAACCCTGGATTATATCAGACTATTTGAGAACTATAAGGCTGATACTGAGAAAATGGAACGTATTCGAGTAAATATTTCAGAAGTAAGGAAGTCTTTAGAGAGGGAAAAAGAAGAGCTTCAGGATAAAATAAGAACATTGCAAAAGAAAATAAACTATGTCATAGGCGAAATAGAAGAGCTGAAAAGGGGACATAAAAATTATTCGCATACCTTATTGGAGGCAAAATCAAGAATTGAAGATGGGCTTATGAATTTTTACAAAAAGCCAATTCAGGTAGACATTTTGGCGGATGTAATAGACGTTACAGATGAGACCTGGCTAAATGCAGTGGAAGGCTATATGGGCGGTAATAAGACAACCTTAATCGTTCCTCCGGATTATGCGAAGAAAGCCATGGAATTATATAGAGGCTTAGAGGCAAGAGAGTATCATCAGGTAGCAGTCGTCGATACCGAGAAGGTGCTTCAGAATGCAAAGCCGGGCGCGACGAATTCGCTTGCGGAAGAGGTGATAACTTCTACGAATTATGTAAGAGCCTATATTGATTATCTATTAGGCAGGGTAATAAAATGTGAAACAATCGACGAGCTAAGAGTGAACAATAGCGGAATTACAAAAGACTGCGTGCTCTACCAAGGATATAAATTGCAGCATATCGATCCTCGCAATTACACGGAATTTGCCTATATCGGGCAGGGCGCAATCGCAAGAAGGCTGGCAAATGCGAAAGAGAATCTGCGTAATCTCAAGGCGGACAAAATGCCCCTTGATCAAAGAATACGTGAAACCTCTGAGGTGTTAGGTCTCGAATCCTTTGAGAATACCAATGACTATGAACAATGGCTCGGTGATAGAAATACAATGCTTGAGAAAGAGAAAGAAAAGCAGGAATGCGCCAAAAAGATCGAAGAGCTTAAGAAAACAGATATTGGTACCTGGCAGCAGAAGCAGGTGGAACTTGATGAGTCCTTGGGAGCTTTACGCAAAACGTTCAGTCATACAGAAAGCAATTTAATAAATAGAGCCGAGAGGCAAAAAGAAATAAAATTGGCGATGATAACCTATCAGGAAGAGTTGATTGAAAGGCAGAGGGCATTTGTTGTAGAGGATACAAGAGAAGCAAAATATCAATCGTTCCTGATGCAAAATGAAGGTAAGAAGCTTGAGAACCTAAGAACACGTATCCAGAAGGAGCAAGAGGATAACACCGGGAAGAAATCAATGGAATTAACAGCTTTAATTGATAAGAGACAGGAACATAATAAGGTGTACGGTTATCGTGGCTTCACCGTTTCTCATACGGAAAACAAAGAATATGACAGCCAGCTTGCGATCCTTAGCAGTGAGAAATTAGTAGAATTTACGGAAAAAGCGAATCACCAAGCGATGCTTGCAATCCATCATTTTAAAACAGATTATGTATACAAGATCAGAGCAGCAATTGTCGATGCACAAAAGCAGAAAAGTGATTTGAACCAGGTCTTAGACCAGTTGGATTTTGGTAAGGATAAATATAGCTTTAGCGTTACCAAGAACAACGGTGAAGAAGGTAAATTCTACGACATGTTTATGAACAAGGATCTGGAAATCAATCCGACACAGCTGGAACATGTGATGGAGGGGCAAGAAGATCTGTTCAGCAGGAACCATGAAAGTGTATACAACGATTCGATTAATGAATTGCTGGAAATGTTTATGCCACCGGCCAATAGCGATGCAAGAACCTTAGAAATTGCACGCGCAAATGTGGAACGGTATTCGGACTATAGAACCTACCTTTCCTTTGATATGAATCAGAAGGTAAGTGGGGGACCGCCGATGTCCCTTAGTAAGATGCTTTCGAAAAATTCGGGTGGAGAAGGACAAAATCCATTATATGTTGCTTTGCTTGCAAGCTTTGCGCAAATCTATCGAATTAACGTAAACTCGAAAATCAAAAGAAGACCAACCCCAAGGTTAGTCGTATTAGATGAGGCCTTCTCTAAGATGGACGGAGAAAAGGTTGCCACCTGTATCTCATTAATCAAATCCTTACATGTTCAGGCAATTATCAGTGCTCCAAATGATAAGATACAAAACTATACGGAAAATGTGAACAAAATCTTCTTATTTGCAAACCAGAATAAAACTCATATTTCCATAGAAGAATTTGAGCAGAATCGATTTTTTGAGCTATTAGAAAACGAGGATGAATTCGAAGGGGACGAAGATGAAGAATAAGCTGTTACTTAATTTGATGATTGACCACTATGAAGGAAATACAAAGTGGAACAATGAGGTTACAGGGAATTCAAGCTACCGAATCAATGAAAAGGATTACGCAGAGATCGGGAGAGAAAACTTAATTTCTCAGGCAAAGATGCTGGAGGAACAGGGATTACTCAAAATAAAATGGGTTACACGTAACTATGATATTGAACAAGTTAAATATCCCTTATCTAATATGGATAAATTCTGTGAACTGGCAGAAAGAGAACCGAAATATATCACGATTCTTAAACAGTTACGTTTTGCCCGGGAGCTTTATGACCGGATTACAACCTCCTGGATACGAAAGTATATCAATGAGGAAGTGATAGCACGGTTAGAAAAAGGAAAAGTAAATGAAGATAACGATAAAACAGCCTTGCAATATAAATGCTTGGAAAGCCTGGATCAATTAGACGCACCTGTATTTAAAAGAGTATTTAGTAATCATTATCTAGGCGGCTCCAAGGTATTTGAAAAGGAGCTTCAGGGGTTTATTATCCGAATAGCTAAGAAATACAAGGATGACCTTGATGAAGCTATGGAGGATTCCGATGTTTTAGAGCAGCTTAGCATCGAAGAATATGCCCAGGAGTTGTGTATAAAAGGGAGTCTTCGGATCGAGATTGACTCTGTGGAAGTGGATACGAAGGATTATCGCTATGGATTTGTGTTAAACACACAGACCCTTAAAACGGCTGTCGTTTTAGACAACCCACAGATTAAGAAAATTATTACGATTGAAAATAAAGCGAATTTTGTGGCGGAAGTATACGAAGAAGGGGCATTAATCCTATTATCGCATGGGTTCTTCACTCCGGTGGAAAAGGTCTTTTTGCAAAACCTGCATAGTAAAATACAGGGGCAGGAAGTGCTGTATTTACATAGTGGTGATATGGATTATGGCGGGGTGAGAATCTTTCAGTATATTAAGAGAAATATATTTCCTGAACTTATCCCTTACCGAATGGATGTCCGGACCTTTCAGAAGTTCATCGACTATTCGGAGCCGATTACCGAAAGCTGCCTGACAAAGCTAAGAGAAATTCATGAACCATTGCTTCAGGATACCATAGATATGATTGTCCGAACGGGGCGGGTGTTGGAGCAGGAAAGTTACTTGTGATTATGCATTGGTAAAACATAAATTCTAAGGAGACCCTTTATGATAGAAGTAATGTTTGGAGAGAGTGAAGCAGGATCCATGAAAGTGGCAAAGCATTATCATAAGTCTGATAATTATAGTGCAATCGGTTGGATTGGAGAAAAACCCGGTAAAAAAGAATTAGATAAAATGCTTAATAAAAGGACTGATGGAAAAGCGGTCGGGGGCAATTCCTCTGAAGTGGTTTGTATTCCTATTATGCTTGATATTGGTGATATTAGTGTTCCGATTGATAGTGAATACCGGAAAGAGCTTATCTTGGAATTGTATACAATAAATGGTTGGAATAAAATTACCATAAAAGAATTAGTAGAAGTATGGAATAAATATCTTGGCGAAATCGAGCGATTGAAAAACTTTGCCTCCAATGGCGAAGAAGTTCGGATATGGTATAGTAATGCACCATATTCCATGTGCGGATTTTATTATGTTTGTAATCTTTTGAGTAAATATAATTGTAAGGTATCTGCTGTGAAGTTACCACATTACATGCAACTTTCAGAAAACAAAATGCAATTCTATACATCTTGGTGCGAAATAGATGCCGGTAGATTTAGTGAATTCCTTCCTTTTGAAAAAGAGTTATCCTCTTGTGAAATGCGTTCTTTTTCATCTGAATGGGAGGAACTTAAGCTAGAAGGCAGTACGTTACGAGCAGTTGTGAGTGGCAAAGTAATCGGTGTACCGGAAGACTTTTACGACCATATTATTAGAAAAGAAATACCGGACGGCGAGTTTCTTATGGCACAACTGATTGGTAATGCGATAGGAAAACATCCCCTTGGAATAGCCGACTGTTGGTATGCGAAGAGGATTAACATGATGATAGATCAGGGTGAATTAGTGGTGGTACAAAAGCAGAAAGAAATATATCGGCAAATACTAAAAAAGGGGTAAGCAGCAACATAACAGCAAGAGCAAAGAATGCCAAGCATGAATTCGAAGGTTGTAGGGGTGTTTCCTGGTAATTATTAATTTACATGAATCATATAATTATTTGAGGAAAAGTATCCGAGGGAGTATATGGACATTCATGTAGTACAACCGGGGGAAACGATATATTCAATAGCAGATAAATATAAAGTGTCACCTACAAGACTAATTCAAGACAATGGATTAATAGAACCATTTCGTTTGGTAATCGGTCAAACAATAGTCATTGTATATCCGGAGCAAACATATACGGTATCGGAGGGCGATTCAATAGATAGTATCGCAAAGGCTCAGGGTGTTTCTTTGATGCAGTTACTTCGGAATAATCCTTTTCTATTTGATAGAAAGTTCATTTATCCGGGAGAAACATTAGTCATAAGCTATAAGCCGAGCAATATCAAGATTTCAACAAATGGCTATACGAATCCATACATGAATCGAGACATACTTCGAAAGACGTTACCATATCTAACCTACCTTTCCGTATTTGGTTATAGGACTACCGCAGAGGCTGAGATAATTGGTATCGATGATACTGAAATAATTCAGATAGCAAAGGAATATGGCGTAGCTCCAATTATGCTATTATCGACAGTAACCGGTCAGGGAATAGGCAACATCGAAGCTATCTACAGTATATTAAACAGTGAAGCGCTCATGGATCAGCATATCGAAGACATCTTGAATATTTTGAGAGCAAAGGGTTATTATGGTATAAATATAACGTTACAGTATTTAAACACAGAAAATACTCAATTTTATGAAACTTATATTACAAAGCTGGTGAATAGTTTAAATAGTGAAAACTATATGGTTTTTGTCACGTTATCTCCGAATATCATATATAATCCAAATGAAACTGCATTTGAAAGAATAGATTATTCGGGGCTGGGGCAAGCAGCAAATGGAATTACACTCTTGTCCTATAATTGGGGATATTCATATGGAGCTCCCGCTCCTGTAACGTCGGTTATGTTGTTGCGTACATTTTATGATTATGCCGTTACACTAATACCTCCCGCAAAGATATTCTTGGGAATTCCATTGATGGGATACGATTGGGAATTACCATATGTGGTTGGCATCTCAAGAGCGAATTCTCTTACCTATGATACGGCCATAACCTTGGCAGGTAATTTTAATGCAACGATTCAGTTTGATGAGATTTCACAAACACCTTTCTTTGAGTACGTTGATATGCAATCCGTAATACCCATACAGCATATTGTGTGGTTTATTGATGCCAGAAGTATTGATGCATTAGTTAAATTAGTACCCGGATATGGGTTCCAAGGTATCGGAATCTGGAATATCATGTATTTCTTCTCACAAATGTGGCTGGTGATTAATTCGCAGTATGAGATTGAGAAGATAGTTGGGGAAGATGTGGGGGGATTTTTTTAGCTGCGTGATTAAAATAATGAGTTTCCAATGGGGCTCATTATTTTTTTGCTTAAATTACAAACAAGCCAATAACTACAAATGAAAGGAATCGTGATTTACATTTATAAACATGTGAAGTAAAATAACAGATAAATAGTAATAATTTACTAGATTGATCATACAACAGATAATCGAGAAGGGGAAACTATGGGATTATTCGATAAACTAAAGGGACCTGTTTTTCTAAAAGAGACAAGTGATGCCAAGGAGCAATTAGAACAGTTGAAAGAATTATACACGACTGCTCCGAATGAAATAAAGGAACAAATAGAACAAGATATTAATATGTTATCATATGGTATAAATGGAGAAGATAATGTTGCGTTTGAATTAAAGAATAGCTTTATTCCTATGGTAGTTTTGCATGACTTGCACTTTTTATATGAGGACTTGTCTGCCCAAATTGATTATCTCATTGTAACAAAAAAATTAGTTTTTGTAATTGAATGTAAAAACATGATTGGAAATATTGAAGTTAATAGTAATGGCGACTTTATACGTACTTTCGATTTTGGACGGAAGAAGAGAAAAGAAGGAATCTATAGTCCAATAACCCAGAATAAGCGTCATCTGGATATATTGAGAATGATAAGGCGTAGTGATAAGAGCAACTTTATAACAAAAGCAATTTTTGATAGGTACTTTGATAGTTCTTATAAATCTGTGGTTGTATTAGCAAATAAAAAGACAATAATTAACATGAAATATGCCAAAAAAGAAGTAAAAGAACAAATCATTCGATGTGATCAATTAATAGACTACATAAAAAAGATTATTAATGCTTCTTCGGGAGCTCCAATGTCGGATAAAGATATGTATGAAATAGCAGATTCATTTTTAATAAAACATACACCAAATACGACAGATTATACAAAAAAGTATGGAATTGTGAAAATAGATAAGGAATCCGAAAAGCATAGCGAAGCGATTAATAATGAAAATATTGTACTAAGAGAAGAAATAACTACGAATCAATTTGATTTAAGTGAAATGGCGGGAGGAGTAGAGACTAACCAAAGCTCTCCTCAAGAACATTTAATTATGCCGGAAATAGTTGTAGCAAGTAATGCGGTGAAAATAGAAGATACGCCAATTTATTTGGAGTTGAAAGCATTTCGCTATGCAAAAAGCAAGGAGGAAAATATGAAAGCCTTTTATGTTTTTAATAATGCACAAATGGAAGATATAATCAAAGTTATGCCCAAAAATAGGAATGAGTTAAAGATAGTGAATGGATTTTCTGATCAGAAATGTGATAAGTATGGCGTGGAGATTTTGCGGATTGTAAATAAGTTCGTGTAATATTGTGATGAAGGAAGAAAGGACATGTTTTAACTGAAGTCATTTGCATAATTTGATCTGTGTTGAATAGTGGGATAGGTATCACAATGGAGAAGATTGAAAAACTTCAAAAATAATAGTTGGAGGTTACACCATGGATAAAACTAAGGAATTGCTAGATGGATTACAGACAGCATTTATAAATACAGGCTACAATTCTAATCTTGCATATAGACCAGAATTTATTTCTAATGATTATAAAAAAGGAAAGAAAGTATTGACATCAATTGAACAAGAACTGCAAAATTGTGATGAGTTTTGTATGAGTGTTGCATTCATAAAACAGAGTGGAATCGAGTCACTATTGATGACGTTGGAAGAACTGGGAAAAAGGAATATACCAGGTAAAATTCTGACAACAGACTATATGACATTTAGTGAACCGAAGGCGCTGAAATGTCTTGCATCATTAAAAAATATAAAAATAAAAATGTTTCGAACCAGTTACGAGGTTGGCGGATTTCATACGAAAGGCTATATTTTTAAAAAAGAAGAGATTTATCGTATTATTATTGGAAGTTCTAACTTGACCTCGAGCGCTATAACCAAAAATCGTGAATGGAATACGAAAATAGTGTCTACTGAGAAAGGACAGGTGGCACATGATATTTTGCGTGAATTTAATGAACTCTGGTCAGATGAACATTCTCTAGATTACGATGATTTTATCGATGATTATCAAAATGAGTATACGAAAAATCAACTTATAAAGATACAGCAAAAACTAGCATTACAGGAACAGATTGTTGACTTGGATAGGTATACATTAAAACCAAATAAAATGCAGGTGGCTTTCGTTGATAATGTAATGAAGATGAGACAAAAAGAGGTGGATAGGGCTTTGCTCCTTTCCAGTACTGGTACAGGAAAGAGTTTAGCATCAGCATTTGCACTTAGGGAAATGCAACCTAAAAAAATTTTATTTTTAGTACATCGTGAACAGATTGCAAAGCAAACAATAAGGAGTTATAAAAGAGTATTTGGTAATACTAAAACATATGGGCTTCTTTCTGGTACAAGTGAAAACAAGAAGATGGATGCTGAATACTTATTTTCGACGATTCAGATGATGAAAAAGCCAGAGATACATACACAATTTGCAAAAGATGAATTTGATGTCATTGTTCTTGATGAATGTCATCATGTGGGGTCTGATAGTTATCAACAAACTATGAATTATTTTAAGCCAAAATTTTGGCTTGGAATGACTGCGACACCGGATACAAAAAATTATGATATTTATACCGTATTTGATCATCAAATTGCTTATGAGATTCGTTTGCAACAGGCATTAGAAGAAGACTTATTATGTCCATTCCATTATTTCGGAATTACTGAAATGGTGGTAGATGGTAAAGTATTTGATGATAATACTGGGGTTCGAAATTTCAGTAATCTGGTTTCTGATTCTAGAGTGGAATATGTTATTCAGAAAGCAGAGTATTATGGATATAGTGGGAAACGTGTCAAAGGTTTGATATTTTGCAGTAGAAAGGATGAAGCAAAGGAGTTATCAGCTAATTTTAATCGACGTGGATATCGTACAGAAGTATTAACTGGTGAAGACAGTCCAGAAAGACGAGAAATGGTTATTGAACGATTAACAGATGACGATAACATTGATAACCAGTTGGATTATATTTTTACAGTTGATATATTTAATGAAGGTGTAGATATTCCTGAGATCAATCAGGTTATTATGCTCCGACCAACAGAGTCTCCAGTTGTGTTTATTCAGCAATTAGGAAGAGGATTGCGAAAATATGAAGATAAGGAGTACGTTGTTATCCTTGATTTTATTGGAAATTACATGAATAACTTTATGATTCCAATTGCTCTATCAGGAGATAGATCTTATAACAAAGATACTATAAGAAAGTATGTTATTAGTGGAAACAATGTGATACCAGGAGCATCAACAATACATTTTGACGAAATATCAAAAAACAAAATTTTTAGTTCAATTGATAGAATCAAGGGGATAAAAGAGATAATAAAGCAAAGTTATAAAAATCTAAAAAATAGAATGGGGAAAATTCCTTATTTGATGGATTTTTATTATGCTGGTGAAGTAGATCCATTATTAATATTGAGTAATTACAAAACGTATCAGGCATTCATTGAATCAATGGAAGGAAAAGAACAAAAGAGACGGTTGTCTGAAGGCGAAGTCACAACGTTAGAATATCTTTCGAGAAATATCGCAAGTGGAAAACGACCACATGAGTTGGAAATATTACAGGAGTTAATTTCTACAGGAACGGTTACTAAAGAAGCTGTTAAAAATCATATCGCAGAAAAATATGATATTTATGTTGGTATGGAAAGTATAGACAATGCAATCTCCGTTTTGGAAGGAAAATTTGTAAGTAAATCAGATGAGTTAGAAAAGTACTGTCATATAGACATTGTTCAGCAAGACTTACAGGGGACTCTTAGAAGAGTGTCTGGTTTTTACGAAAGATTAAAACATGCAGAATTTTCAAGACAAGTAAATGATATCTTGCTATTGGGATTAAGAAGATACCAGGATAATTATACAAATAAGAACGATTATAGAGAAAACTTTATTTTGTATGAAAAGTATGCTAGAAGAGATGTTTGTTTGCTTTTAAATTGGGGAAAGGACTACTCTTCAACAATGTATGGAATGAAACGGATAGAAGATAATGTGTGTATTTTTGTTACATATCATAAAGTTAAGAGTGAAGACGAGCAGGAATATGTAAATGGAAAGCCTGATTATGCTGATGAATTCATGGATAATCAAACATTTATGTGGGATTCACAGATTGGAAAGGGACCAGATAGTTCATACATGAATGATGTTAAAGAGGCGAAAAAAAAGTATCTGTTTGTTAAGAAGAGTGATGCCGAAATGGATTTTTATTATATGGGGATGTTCGATATTGAAAACATTGAAATAGGAGAAAAGAAAGATAATTCTGGTAAACTCAAGGATATTGCAAAGGTAGAATTTAGAATGCATGATTGCGTACGAGAAGATTTATTAAAATACCTTAAAAGTGTAGATAAGGATGGAGAAGAAAAGTAAGAACGGTTAATACCTGTAGGGATTCTTTGCAGATTAACATTAAGAGTTGATTCAGAGTATCTACGTAGCATTGGTGCAGAAGCTTTATCCGAAATGGACAAACAGTGACATCCTACAACAGCAGGTATGTTGATGTTTGGAAATGAGTATAACATTGTAAGACATTTTCCGGAATGTTTTTGGACTATAGAGAAGTGCTTGATCCTACGATTCGTTGGACAGATCGGTTACAGTCAAATTCCGGAGAATGGTCAGGTAATATCTGTGATTTTTATTTTCGTGTATATAACAAAATAAATATAGTTGAACGTGCCGGAAGTGGAGTGCCAAATATATTCAATGTATGGGATGACGAAGGCTGGATTGAACCAGTGATTGAAGAACAATTTGATCCAGATAGAATGATTTTAACTCTTGAATTTAAGAAAAGCAAGCGCAGAATATAAGCGAAAAAAATCCGGCGAATAAAAAGTGGCGAAATAATATTGCAAACTAATTCAAGGGTGAGGAGCTTTCTTATCACTGATTTAAACTAAATCATGAGCGATAAAGTGAGCAATAGAGAAAAAATTATAAATTGATTCGTCAATGGCGGGAGGAGCGTATATGGAGAACAAATCATCAGAACGGATAAAGAAAGAACTTACAATGATGTTGTTATATCTTTCAAGATTTAAAGACAGAGATATTAGTCATTGGATGGAAGAGAAATCTTTAATGCATTGCTATCAGCAGTTGATGAGATCATTGCCAATTGAATAGCAACTACAGATTTGCAGAAATAAAGCAACGTAAAGAGAAATCTTTACAGGAGTAAAATTTCGGAATATTGGTGACCAAAAATATGATGAAAAGCGAATAGTAAAGATGCATTTAAGATAATCTACAAATTGGAAGAGCCAGTAAGAGTAGACAAACATTTTATTAAGATTAGGCGGGTGAACATATGAAAACAATTGAAGTAGTTGCTGCCATAATAATGGACAAGAACAAAATATTTGCCACACAGCGTGGCTATGGAGATTTCATCGGAGGATGGGAATTTCCCGGTGGAAAGATGGAACCAGGTGAATCCAGGGAAGAGGCCCTTCTGCGTGAGATTAGAGAAGAGCTTGCTACAGATATCTTAATAAAGAATTATCTGACAACAGTGGAATATGATTACCCCAACTTTCATCTGACTATGCATTGCTTTATCTGTGAGGTAATAAGGGGAGACTTAAAACTAATTGAGCACGCTGCATCAAAGTGGTTGAGCCGAAATGAACTTAACACGATAGATTGGCTTCCGGCGGATATTGATGTACTGGATAAGATCATAGAATATATGGACACTAACCAAAGCAGGTAACAAATCTTGTAGCTTGCGTTAATAAGTTTATTGATATATAGCACCGGCAAAAGAAGGAGTTATATTTTGTAACTACTAGTATATATCGGCAAAACAATGAAAAATTGCCGAAACATTTAGTCTGGAGGATATATGCAAGGATATAACTGTATTATGGTATATAACCAAAACAGTAGAAAACTATTGTTTTGCAAAAGAACCAAAGATCCGTATAAAGGATTATACAACCTCGTTGGAGGCAAGATAGAGAGTGGCGAAAGCAGCAGTGAAGCTGCTTATCGGGAATTGATGGAAGAGACAGGCATCGACCGAGTTCATATTCAACTTCATCATATGATGGATTTTACATACTATAATCAGGACTGTTATGTGGAAGTGTATGTGGGAAATCTGACCTCCGAGATTGTTTTACGTGAAGAAGCACATCCACTGGAATGGCTGGATGCGGATGAGAATTTCTTTGATTGTAGCAGATTTGCCGGTGAAGGTAACATTGGGCATATGGTAGAGCAGGTAAAATATTTTGGTAAGGAGGAACACATATGTCAAAATGGCTGAATAATGCCGTGTTTTATGAGATATATCCGCAAAGTTTTAAAGATACGAATGCGGATGGTATCGGTGACATTCCGGGGATTATGGACAAAATAGAGTATATTAAGGATTTGGGGTGCAATGCAATCTGGCTAAATCCATGTTTTGCTTCTCCTTTTGCAGATGCGGGGTACGATGTTGAGGATTATTTTAAGGTAGCGCCCCGTTATGGTTCCAATGAGGATATGAAGAAATTGTTCGATCGATTACATGATAATAACATGCATATCATCTTGGATCTGGTTCCCGGTCATACCTCAATTACACATCCCTGGTTTCTGGAATCTATGAAGGCAGCTACGAATGAGTATAGCAATCGATATATTTGGACAGACAGCATATGGGAGGATTTTAGGGATGTATCAAACATTGCAGGGTGTATACGGGGAATATCGGCAAGGAACGGAAGTTGTGCTGTGAATTTCTTTTCGACACAGCCTGCGCTGAACTATGGCTTTGCAAACCCTGATAAGAGCTGGCAATTTGCACCCGATTCGAAGGAAGCGATTGCTACACGCGAAGTAATGAAGGATGTAATGCGTTATTGGCTTAGTCTGGGCTGCGATGGCTTTCGTGTAGACATGGCCGGTTCTTTGGTTAAAAATGATACTAACAGCAAGGAAACAATTGAATTATGGCAGAATTTCAGAGCTTTTCTTGACGAGGAATTCCCGAACGCAGTACTTATCTCTGAGTGGGGAGAGCCGGACAAGTCCTTAAAGGGAGGCTTTCATATGGACTTTCTTCTGCACTTTGGGCCCTCCCACTACACGGATTTGTTTCGTGGTGAGAAGCCATATTTCTCGCGAGAAGGAAATGGAGATATCTCTGAATTTGTACAGAAATACTGGGCTAATTATAAGTTGACTGATGGTAATGGTCTTATCTGTATTCCCTCCGGTAATCATGATATGGCAAGGCTTTCACACAAATTAGATCCCGAGGAAATGAAGATAGCCTTTGCATTTTTGCTTACGATGCCCGGAGCTCCTTTTATCTATTATGGGGATGAAATAGGTATGAAATATCTGGAGCAAGTTACCTCCGTAGAGGGGGGTTATGAAAGGACAGGTTCTCGGAGCCCGATGCAATGGGATGATACGGATAATGCCGGTTTTTCTGATGCAAATACGGATGACTTATATATCATGATAGACCCGGATGCGAATAGACCGACAGCAAAGAAACAATTGGAATCGGAGAATTCTCTATATCAAGAAATCAAGAAATTGATCAAATTGAGATTTGATCACGAAGCTCTTTGCTCCAATGCTGCGATAGAATTTCTTTATGCCAAAGAAAAAGCTTATCCATTTGTATATCAGAGAATTGGTAAAAAGGGAAGTATGCTTGTTGTAATCAATCCTTCACAAGATGAAGCTTCCTGCACGGTGGATTTTCATGCGAATACGCAGGTAATCTATTCAAATAACGGTGTCGCATCAATCAAAGATGGAGTTATCATTGCGCCGCCCTGCTCTGCGTGTGTATATAAAATGGCGTAATGCAATAAAAATGTAAAAATAATGCAATACTTGTACATACAAATATTGACAAATGACAAATAACCCTTTATGATATATACATAATATTACAAATAATAAAATCAAAGGGGGAAATGTTTATGTCAAGGAAAAGAAGTCTTAAAGCCGGCATTTGTTTGGTTATGGCGGTAGTAATCATCTTATCATTAAGCACAACGAATGTCTTTGCTGCTTCAACAAAGGTTGTTACGGTAACACAAGCTTCCAGTGCGGTTGGACCATTAAATGTGGTAAATTTTATTCAGAGTACATTTATATCTACGGTGACCTATAACTATGATGATGGCAGTTACAAGGGAACGCTAAGATGTATCGGAATTAGTAATTGGACACAGACATATGATCATTATGAGAATAATGTCCCGAATTTTAAGTATACATTTGATGCAACCTACTCCGGTACTGTAACAGAATATCCGGTTACGAAGGCAGTTACTGTAGTACAAGCTTCGAGTGCAACCGGTCCGGCGAATGTAGCGGAGTTTATCAAGAGTACATTTATATCTACGGTGACCTATAACTATGATGATGGTAGTTACAGCGGGACGCTTCGCTGTACCGGAATCAGTAATTGGACAGCGGCGTATGATCATTATGATACATCGAATAATGTAGCAATCCTAAGGTACACCTTTAATGCTACCTATTCGGGTATAGTAACCCAGTATTAAGAATAAGGTTTGACACAGGAATGATATGCTATTTGAATCATTGAAGTGGGTAACCCTACCGGTAATTGTGACAAATTATCGATAGGGTTATTTTTGTACCTATTCAGTAAATCTCCTCTTGACAACTACGTATTACAGTTGTAATATGTAGTTATGGTACTACATATGTAATACGAAAGGAAATAATTACATGAACAATATTTCTGATTCTGAGTGGAAGGTTATGAAAGTATTATGGAGTAAATCTCCTAGACTTGGCAGCGAGATTGTGGATGAGCTGGAGACCGACACCGGTTGGAACCCAAAGACCATCCATACCTTAATCAGGAGGCTGGTTACCAAAGGTGCTGTAAATGCGCAAAGAGAGAATACCTTTTATTCTTATTATGCAAAAGTGACAGAGGCAGAGTGTGTGAAGGAAGAGACGAATTCATTTCTGGAGAAATGCTTTCAGGGTTCCTTCAATATGTTGCTCTCAAATTTTATCGAGGAAGAGAAATTATCCGAAAGGGATATTGAGGAACTTGAGAATCTGTTAAAAGCAAAGAAAAGTAGGTAGCATATGGTGAATTTTCTATTAAAAGCATTTCAAGAAATACTGTATCTCGGAGCAATCTCCAGTATTATGATTGTACTTATCCTGCTGATTAAGAAGGTGTTCGGCAAGGTGCTAAGCCCAAGATGGCATTATTATATCTGGATTTTATTATTGGTTCGATTGATGATTCCGTATACTCCGGAGAGCTCCCTGAGTGCACTGAATCTCGTCAACCTGGCATCGGAGCAATTCGGTTTAACTGTCAATATAAGCGACACGCATGAACCGGACGCGACAAAGAATCCGAATGTGACGTCTCCGAATCTGAACGGGGTTTCTGCCGGTAACGAGAATGTCGGTAGTCAGAATTCCGGTAACGAGAATTTGGTTAATGCAGACGCTAATAATCCCACGACGACTGACCTAACAGCGACCTCAAGTCAAGGCGGTCATTCAGAACAGATATCCTATATGATGATATTGGCTTTCATCTGGGTGTCCGGAATGTTTTTGTTAATCCTCTATACTACTTTTATCAATGTCGCCTTTGCTCTTGAGGTTAGAAGGAATTATAAGCTGCTGAATAGCCCCAGGATGAATAATATTCTTGAGGAATGTAAGCAGATTACCGGAATAAGGCGAAGGATCTATTTGTATACCACGAAGAGAACCAGAACTCCGTCCTTATATGCTACCCTGCATACCAAAATCCTACTATCGGAAGCATATATGGAACAATTAAGTGATCAGGAGATCAAATATATCTTTCTACATGAATTATCACACTATAAGAGAAAAGACATTGCCGTCAATTGGGTGTTAACTCTTATACAGATTGTTTATTTCTTTCATCCTCTCGTTTGGTATGCGTTTCATAAGATACATGAGGACTGCGAGATTTCCTGTGATGCCAAGGCTTTACGGTATCTGCAAAAAGAGGAATACCTGAATTATGGCAGTACTGTAATAAAGCTTATTAAATTATTTTCAGAATCTAATTTTATTCCTGCGACCGCGGGACTGTGGAAGCATAAATCGAACTTCAAAAGGAGAATCATCATGATAAGTAAATTTCATAATAATAAATGGCCGAGTACATTAGTTACGATAATTCTTATATTAATCGTCGGACTGGTTGGATTAACCGGCTGTAAAAACTCATCAAAAGAGACAGGAAATACACAGGGAGATACAGATAATAATGCAATAGTAACAGTGACTCCGGAGATAACCGGAACACCGGAGATAACAACTGCACCTGAGGTAACAGAGATTCCCTCTGACAGTGAAGCCACTGATTATATGAATCTCACTCAGTTAACAAAGCTTCTGGGATTAAGTAAGGAAGTCCTGATCAGTCAGTTAGGCAAAGCCTATACTACGGTTGATGAAGGCGGCCTGGAATTTGCGAAGGAGGGCATCAGAGTTTGGTTTAATGACAAGGGTAAGGTAAGCCAGATATTTACGGATCAAACTGATATTGATTTTAATGGTGCAAGCATCGGAGAAAGCAAAGAAGATTTTACGAAAGCCTTTGGTGATCCGCTAAGAGATGGAAATGGGGTTGCGATTTATCAAGTCGATAAAAATGATATATCTGTAAACTATGATGCTGATATTGATATGAAGATAACCTCTGTTGTCGCTGTCTATGTGCTTTCAAAAGAAGCTGCAGAGGCTCAGCTGGAGGCTAAAGAAGATTTCTACGGTGACTGGATCATCGATCAGGTGGTGGCATATGGTTCTGCCGGAACCTATAGTAAAGAGGATGCAGAAGCCTTGATTGGTGAAAGCATGAGCTTTTCCGATAAGAGCGCAACCAGCTTTGGAGATCAGGCTTCCAATCTGAAGGATATTGTAAAGAATCCGGACTACGAATCTACCATAGTTACCGCAAATGATTTTCTGTCAGATAATCGTATGACGTTTGAAAAACTGGGAATAACAGCAGACTCTGCCACGGAGGTTACGGTCTCTGACGCCAAAGGAATTGGATGTATTTTTCTGGTCAAAGATGATAATACCTTGATTGTAATGGGTGGGGGCACGTATTTTGAATTAGTACGAAAATAATCAGATTTACAGACCAACGATTGATAGAATAAATAAAACTTCGCAGTTCAAGGTGTATAGATTGCAATATAAAGCAATCCAACGCACAAACTGCGAAGTTTTATTTATTTAGTAGTATTTTGGTGCACAGATACAGGAATCGATATATTCGAGCAGCTGATTGATCCCGAAGACAGGAACACCCGAGAGCTCTTGTATGAGATTGGTAAAGGGTGCAAAGTTGGTACATTCCAGTATGATTGCGCCGGTGTCGGGATTCTGCTCCATATGAGCTAGCGTAAGTTCTTTTATGCATTTCTCCAGCACTTCAATATCCTCCTCCAGATTATCCTGGATAAAGAGCGTTGAGAAGGGAGAAGCCTCGGGCATACCGCTGATACTGACGGGAATGACATCGCTGGACCAGCCAAGCTGCTGAAAGTAATCTTCGTGGATTAAATCGGCACGTTCGGTCAGAATTCCTATCTTTAATTTGCTGTTTAGCATGCTATGGATAAAGGGAGCAAGGATTAAGGTGTTTGTAAATACAGGGATTGATACGGCGTCGGCCAGCTGTTTCTGAAATCCGGTCAGAAAACTACAGCTTGTCGTAATTGCTTTACAACCCTCTTTCTCTAATTCCTTCGCGGCCTCGAGGAAAGGCAATAACAGTAGCTTCTCGGCATTCGATGCATTCATTTTATCCGTAGATACATTTTTCACCGTGTAATATCTTACCGGAACCTGATAGGTTCTCGCATTTCCGATATCTCCGACCAGTCTTGGAAATACAGTATCCATCATCAAAATCCCAATAAATTGTCCGTAACTTGTGTAGCCACCTTTTATTTTCATATCACAGTCCCCTTTCATAAAATTCTGAGTTAAAAATAGCATACCGGTTTCCCAGATGTAAAGCGCTTTGACCCCTTCCAGTGAAAGAGTAGTCACTTTGCAAAGAAAGGTGTACAATTTGTCCCTCCCGCAGGGGTCTTAGCTATAGATCTGTCCAAAACTTTGATTAACTTCAATAGGTGAAGTAATCATGAAAAAGCAGTGAGATGGACATGTATAATCTGGCGAAGTAGTCATCCGGATTAATTCCGCACAGATCATAGATTTTATCAAGACGCTTTTGAAGCGTATGTCTGTGGATATAAAGTCTCGCTGCTGTCTTAGAGGCGTTGCAGTTATCCGCAAGATAGAATCTTAAGGTCTGTACATAATTGGAGCTGTTAATTCTGTCATAATTAAGAAGAATCTGCAGAGCCTGATTGTCGGTCACAAAAGAGTGTTCATTCTGATGAAGAATTCCGAACATTTTAATAAAAGTCATATTATCATAGGAACACACACCTCGTTTAGCATGAATGGAGTTCAGCAGTTGGGTGCATTCAGTGACATGCTCAAAGGCAAGACTTAAGAATTTATAAGATTGGATCCGATCGACACCTACATAATAGTTCATACCCTGCTGTTCTGACAAAAAGGTCAGTACAATACTGAAATCATAGATCATTGACAGGTACTTGCTCTCATTTTCGAAAACAATCAAAAATGCGGCGGCGCCATTCTTGGTACTGATCACTTCACAGGTCTCCGCCTGATCAGTTAAATACGATTTTACCCGGTTCATACAGCCGAGAGCGGTTGCTTCGCTGACAGTATATTGATTGATGGGTTGGGTATAGAAAAGATAGGCCACCCTGCCGGTATCCTCTTCAAACAGCATATGGGTGTAATTTTTTAGGATATCGTTCAGGGACAGGAACATTGACTTGGCTGCTTCGTCGGAGATTTCACTTTCTTGTTTGCTCGAATTGATTTTTTGTATCAAAATTCTTAAAATCTCAGAGAAAGTCAGGTTTCTCGGAATCTCAAGAACCGGAAATTCTAGCCGGTCGCACTCTCTGAGAATATACGAAGGTATGATATCAATATAATATCCGGTCTGTATCGCAATACCACTTACACCGTTGTTCTTCAGAGTCGGAATTAGGTTGGAAAATAAATCCTGGTTCTGCAGATGATAGCCGGTTGTGACCAGTAACTCACCCCGCTGCACGGATTCCGGTGAGTCAAGTATCTCCATTACGTTTACCCACGATATTGCATTTGCTCCGCCGGGAAAGCCTGCGACAAATTTAACACCCTTCAATAATTGATAATCGACGATTTGTTTGACCGTCAAATTCATGTAATTCACCATACTTTCTTTTATTCTGTGAGATTCGCCATAAAAGGCATGCATCCTTCGTATTCATTTCTGAAGCTACTTTCTCTTACTTCTCATCATATAAATACAGCCAAATATTTCATATGGACAAAGTGTCCACTGATTTTATCGATAACAGTACACTGTGATTATTGTAAGAAAATAGGCATGCTTTTATACTTGCACTATATCAAAACAGAGAAATTGCCAAAGGAATCGCTAATCAAGCAGGAAGCATATCGGAGGTGTAGCATGAGTTATAAAATTTTAGTTACAGAGCCTATTAATAGCAAAGGAATTGATTATCTGAAGGAACAAGGCTATGAACTGCAAATGGGCTCCGGTATCACGGAAGATATCTTAATAGAAGAAGGAGCCGATTGTGACGGTATACTGACACGTAACGGTAATCTTACAGAGAAGGTTCTCGCAGCCTTAAGCAAATTGAAGGTGGTATCCATGCATGGAGTGGGAGTTGACTGCATTGATGTCGAAGCTGCAACCAGGCTTGGAATTCAGGTTACGAACGCTGCCGAATCGAATCAAAGTTCTGTGGCGGAGTATGCCATCGGACTGATATTGATGCT
The DNA here is from genome assembly GCA_002307215.1 of Lachnoclostridium sp. UBA1308. Taxonomy (GTDB): domain Bacteria; phylum Bacillota; class Clostridia; order Lachnospirales; family Lachnospiraceae; genus Mobilitalea. Next base: position 24,940 of record DBTU01000014.1, on the reverse strand, counting down.
CGCAAAGAGATCCATTCATTACAATAACGGCATGAAAAACGGTGACCTTGATGTAAGGAAGGTGTTTGGCAGCGATGTCTCCGGAAAAACGCTGGGTATTATCGGGATGGGCAATATCGGTACTCAGGTGGCGCAGATTGCGACCTTCGGACTTCATATGAATGTAATTGGTTATAACAGAAGATTAGTTGGCAAGAAACAGACAGAATATGCACTTCTGACGGATAACATGGAAGAAGTGATTTCCTCAGCGGATTTCTTATCGCTGCATCTTCCGGGGAACCCTTCTACAAGGCAAATGATTGGAGAGAAAGAGCTTGCCCTAATGAAACCGGAAGCCTTCATCATTAATACCGGCAGGGGTGAAATTATAGATGAGCAGGCACTGATTCAAGTACTTAAGGAGCACCGGATCCGGGGAGCTGCCCTGGATGTATTTGAAGGTAATCTTCCGGGGCCGGAAAATCCCTTGTTACATATGGAACATGTAATTGTTACTCCCCATACCGCGGCATTTACCGCTGAGGCGCTTGAAAGAATGGCATACCAGTCTGCACTTGGAATTTCAGAGGTGCTGGAGAAAAGACCTGTTTCTTACCCTGTAAATAAGCTAAGTGACAGCTTTGAAGAGAACAAAGGAATCACGGCAGTGATGAAGTATTTTCGCTATGAATTTGGAAATAAGTATTAAATTGGAGATGATGCAATGAAATCAATGCTTGAGCTGCAGGGTACGCTGTTTCTGTTCATACTGGCAGGAATCTATGCTCAGAAAAAGGGAATTATTACGAAGGGGAATAGAAAGAAATTCACGGATTTTATCATAGAGATTATTCTTCCCTGTAATATAGTGAATTCATTTTTAATCAAATGGTCCTATGACATTTTGATGAATTGCCTCACCGTATTTATTGTTGCAATGGTAACGCAAGTTCTTTACGTGGTTTTAAGTAAGCTTCTTTTCAAAAGGGAAGGGAAAGACAGGCAGGCTGTACTCAGATATGCAATTATTTGTTCGAATGCAGGCTTTTTGGGTAATCCAATTGCCGAGTCGGTCTTTGGAAGCCAGGGACTTCTCTTTGCATCGGTTGCTTTGATACCCCTTCGGTTTGCCATGTGGTCCTCGGGTCTGGCGCTATTTACAAAGACGGATGGGAAATCAACAGCAAAAAAGCTACTTACGCATCCTTGTATCCTTGCGGTGGTAGTCGGATTTGTTCTGATGCTTACGCAGATTAAGCTACCGGGCTTTGCGCTAAAATCTCTGGCTGGCATTGGCAGCTGTAATACCGCTATTTCCATGATTGTGATAGGATCAATTCTGGCTGAAATCCGTGTGAAGGAGATATTTAATAAGGTGTTGTTCTATTATTCGGCGATAAGGTTAATTGCGATTCCGCTTGTATTATTGATTATATTAAAGCAATTTGAGATAGATCCGTTGGTGACCGGAGTGATTGTACTGTTGTCCGCGATGCCTGCAGGGAGCACGACAGTAATGCTGGCTGAAAAGTATAATGGTGATTCCGGGTTTGCCTCCTCATGTGTATTTCTAAGTACTATATTCTCCCTGATTACAATACCGGTAATCAGTTTGCTGTTGATTTGAATGGAGGTTAATGATGAAGGTTATATTATTTCATACCAATAAAGATGAGGTGGATTATATCAAGGAATGCAATACTCGGTTCCGATTCGAGCTGGAGTTTACAGACTTTGATTTTAATACAGCCGAAGCCGGTCGGTTTACAGGCTATGATGCCGTATGGATTTTAACCAACTGCAAGGTGACGAAGGAAAAGTCCGAGCAATTGGCTGAGGCCGGAGTTAGCTATATTGTATCAAGGGCAGCAGGGACGGATCATTTGGATCTTGTTTCCATGAAGAGCGCAGGATTAAAGGGAGCCAATGTTCCCAGGTATTCACCGAATGCAATTGCCGAGCATACGGTCTGTCTTGCCTTGATGTCCCTTCGAAAAATGAAACTTGAGCTGAAGATGATCGATAACTTTGATTTTACACTGAATGGCTTAAAGGGCCGAGAACTTCGTAATATGACGGTAGGCGTGATCGGTACAGGACGAATCGGATTGGAAACCATAAAAATCCTTAATGGCTTTGGGTGTCGGATCCTGGTCTATGATATTTATGAGAATCAGGAGGTAAAGAGTCTTGCGACCTACCGTCCTTTATCGGAGGTGTTTTCAGACAGTGATATCCTTATTCTGCACTGTCCGCTCACTAAGGAAAATGAAAGGCTAATAAGCTCCGATACGATAGCCACCCTGAAGGACAGCGCAGTTCTGATTAATACGGCAAGAGGTGGACTTATGGATTATGAAGCGGTGCTTACTGCAATAGAGAGCGGAAAGCTCGGTGCGGCAGCCTTCGATGTGTATGACAATGAGACTTCTTACATCAGAAAGAAAGTGGAGCCGGACAGCTTCGAAAGTAACGTACTGAAAAAGCTGATGTCAAAGGATAATGTAATCTATACGGCACATATGAGCTTTTTTACGGATACGGCAATCGAGAATATGATTATGACAACCTTTGAAAACCTGTATGAATATGAGAAAAGCGGACAATGTGCCAATGAGATAACTTGAATGGAGGCAACAATGAAAATCGACTATGATATCACAAAGGATTCAAATAGGGTAAGCAACGTGGTGCCTTCCCTGATTCGTACCGTTTTAAACAGAGTGGACGAACTAAAAAAGCAGGGACAAGATATTATTGCGCTGAGCGCCGGGGAACCGGATTTTAATACACCCTCGGATATTAAAGAAGCGACCATCCGCGCAATCAGTCAAAATCATACACATTATTGCTCGAACAGGGGGTATGATAAGCTGCGGATGAAAATCGCCGAAAAAACCCTGGAGGAGACAGGTGTTTTATATGATGATCAAACCGAAATACTTGTAACCAGCAGTGGTGCCGAAGCAATCAATAATACAATTTTGTCAATCATCGATGAGGGGGATGAGGCAATCTTATTTTCTCCGGCCTTCGTAAATTATGAAAACATGATAAAAATAAGCGGAGGGGTTCCGGTTATCATAGACCTAAGTAGGGATAATAGCTTTGAGATTGATGTTGAGGAAGTCAAAAGTCGCATCACGGATCGGACGAAAATGTTAGTGATCAATAATCCAAATAATCCGACAGGGACAGTCTATGATCCACTCATTTTAAAACAGCTGTGTGAATTATCGGTAAAGCATAATTTTATCATTGTTTCAGATGAGATGTATAGCAGACTTGTTTATGATGACGCAGTATTCATGTCAATTGCGGCATTTCCGGGGATGAAGGAGCGTTCTGTGATTATTAATGGATTTTCGAAAACCTATGCGATGACCGGATGGAGACTTGGCTATATTGCGGCTTGTGAGAAGATGATCAATGCAATCTTGAAGATACATCAGTATTCAACCACCTGTTCACCGACCTTTCTTCAGATTGGGGTCGCCGAGGGTATGGATACGGAGCTTACGAAGAAGGAAATAAAGGTGATGATAGAACAATTTGCGAAGAGAAGAAGCTACCTGCTTCAGAGGCTGGACCAAATGGACAGGCTATCTTATGTAGTTCCGAAAGGGGCATTTTATATCATGGTTGATGTCTCAAGGACAGGCTTGAGCGGAATGGATTTTGCAGGAAAGCTGTTAGAGGAAAAACATGTTGCAGTCATTCCGGGTGTGGGACTAGGTAAACGGTGCCAAGATTTTATCAGGATTTCCTTTGCTACCTCACTGGAGAAGCTGGAAGCAGCCCTTGACGAACTCGGTGAATTCCTAGAAGAGTGCGACAAAAATCCTAACTTTGAGCAGTGCTAGTGAAATTTCAGAATAGGATATACATCTTGTCCACCATATCAGACAAAACGTGTACAATGTGTTAATTGTAAAGAAACGTAACATTATGTATACTTTTTTCAACGACATACAGCAACAGAACATATTACAAAAAGCAAAGAGGCAGGTGTAAAAACTGCTAACTTTGCTTTTTTGTCGCAGAAAGGCGGAGGGATTGCAAATGAAAATAATTATTACTGGTGGTGGATGGGCCGGTTGCTCCGCAGCCTATATGGCGAGAAAACATGGAGCCGAGGTTGTTTTACTGGAAAGAGCAGATATGCTTTTGGGAACCGGACTTGTCGGCGGCATCATGAGAAATAACGGAAGGTACACCGCAACCGAGGAGATGATTGCTATGGGTGGCGGAGATATCTTCAGAATTATTGATGATAACTGTCGGCATACGAATGTTTCCTTTCCTGGGCATGAGCATGCAAGTCTGTATGATATTGCAAAGACTCCCATCGCGATAACAAATTACCTAAAGGAAATCGGTGTTGAGGTTAAGCTCTTAGAGAGAGTAACAAAGGTGAAGATAGAGGAAGGGGTTATTAGGAGTATTCAGACATCAAGCGGTGCAGTATATGAGGGAGATGCCTTTATAGACACAACCGGAACAGCCGGTCCGATGAAGAATTGTAAAAAGTACGGTAACGGCTGCGCAATGTGCATCATCAGATGTCCAAGCTTTGGTGGAAGAGTCAGCCTTGCAGGCCTCTGCGGTATTCCGGAGATTACAGGGAGAAAAGCAGTAGATACTTACGGAGCAATGAGCGGTTCTTGTAAGCTTTACAAAGAGTCGCTGTCACCTGAAATTGTTGAAACCCTTAGTCGTGATGGGGTGGTAGTCATTCCCCTTCCCGAAGAGCTGATAGAAGATCACCTGAGCATGAAGGCCTGTCAGCAATATGCGCTTAAGGAATTTGCAGAGAATATCATTCTACTGGATACCGGTCATGCAAAGCTTATGACCCCTTATTATCCACTCGAGAAGCTTCATAAAGTTCCGGGCTTTGAGAATGCCCGTTATGAAGATCCCTATGCCGGAGGGAAAGGTAATTCCATGAGATTCTTTGATATGGCACCAAGAACCAATGCCTTACAGGTAGAGGGAGTTAAGAATCTATTTTGTGCCGGTGAAAAGGCAGGTCTTTTAGTTGGACATACCGAGGCTATCGTAACGGGTGTTCTTGCCGGTTACAACTGTGTAGGTTACTTAAGAAATGAACCGCTGCTTGAACTATCCAGAAGGACGGCAATCGGTGAGGCAATTGCCTATGTGAATGAAGAGATGCAGACAGAAAATGGACTTGGTAAGAAATATACATTTTCGGGTTCCGTATTGCTCGATCATATGAAGGAGCTGGGACTGTATGAGATGGATATTAAAAAGATTGAAGAAAATATGAAAAAAGAAGGATTATGGAAGGTTTTTGAATAAAGGGAGCGTATAAGTTGGAAATTCATCCGTGGGACAGAGAGAGAGGTAACGTTTATGGAACTTACATCATTGCATATTGCCTATATGATTATTACCGTAGTCGTAATTTTAGCACTACTATTTAAGAAGGAAATCGTAATTCCCTGTATTGCCGGTATCCTTGTAATTGGATTTGTCTATTCCGGGAATATCGTTAAATCCATACAGGTATTAAATAATGCAATTATCAATTCCTTTATAGAGCTACTCGGCATCATCGTTGTAATTGCATTGGTGGTCTCAATGTCAAAGGCCATGACTGCACTGGGGGCTGATGAGGTGATGATGTATCCGGTCCGAAAGATTATAAAGAACAATAAGGCAGCCTTTTGGATTATTGGTTTTACGATGTTAATCGTATCCTGGCTGATTTGGCCGTCTCCGGCAGTTGCATTAATCGGAGCACTCTTAATTCCGGTTGCCGGAGAGGTTGGTCTTCCGGTTATCTGGGCAGCGGTGTCGATGAATATCTTTGGTCATGGAATCGCTCTATCCTCCGACTTTGTAATTCAGGGCGCGCCTTCTATAACAGCAAAGGCAGCAGGTCTTGATCCGAATCAGGTAATGAAAGCAAGTATTCCTCTATGGATCACAATGTCCGTAGTAACAGCCGGTGTTGCATTCTTCATGATGCTTCGGGAAATGAAAGCAAATAAGGCTATGCAGGTAGTACCCAAAACAGAGTTTGTACAAAAGAAAATCACGAAGCCGCATCTTGCCAGATTCATTGCAGTATTGATGCCATTATGCTTTATGACAGATATCGCGATTATGATTATCTTTAAGATCAACGGTGGAGATGCTACAGCACTTGTTGCAGGAACCGCTCTCATATTAACCTGTATCATCACGATATTAGATATTGGTGTTGGACAAGCTCTTGAAACAGCAACAGACCATGTCAAGGAAGGCTTTAAATTTGCAATGAAAATATTTGCACCGGTAATTATCATCGCCGCCTTCTTCTTCATGGGAAGTGAAGGCTTTGCACAGAAGGTGCTTGGACCGGATGCAACTGGTCTTTTGAATGATATCGGCCTTTGGCTTTCCTCACATATTCCGTTATCTAAATTATCAATGGTACTTACCGAAACCACCGTTGGATTCATCACCGGACTGGACGGATCAGGATTTTCCGGACTTCCGTTGGTAGGCTCGATTGCACAGACCTTTTCCTCTGTTGGACATATCAATACCGCAGCACTTGCGGCGCTAGGTCAGATTGTCACTGTCTGGGTCGGCGGTGGAACAATTATCCCTTGGGGTGTTATACCTGTTGCAGCAATCTGTGGTGTTGAAGCGACAGAACTCGCAAGAAAGAACCTAATCCCTGTATTGTGCGGATTTGCAGCAACAATCGTTGTAGGTATGTTTATGATTTAGACTACATAGATAATTAAAGATACTCCAAGCGGATAATCCTCTTGGAGTATTTTTTGTCGGGAAAATCAGTGCGAAAGAAGTATATTAAAGTTCAGCCAACAAAGAGCTGTATCCAGACTGGGAAAAAATGATTTCCATATAGGAGTATTTGCATACGAATTACGTAATGCAACTTAGCGAAAGCGGCTCCTATATGGAAACATTTCTTTCCCGGTCTTGTCACTATCCTTGCTAGGCTGAACTGTAACACAAACATTCTTTGCACTCAGCGGTTTCATTGACTGGGATATGGTATTGTGATACGATAATCATAAATGCCCTGTGAATGGAAAGAAGGAAAAGCATGAGGCTGAAGGACCATTGTTATGATATTACGAAGAAGGAATTAGAGCGTTTTGAATCTGATACGGATATGGGACTTCGAATTATGTGCCCGGAATATTCGCCTGATCATATTGATGTCAAGACTTTCCCCCTGACTGAGAAGGAAGATATCTTTATCCTTTGTTGGAATATGGAAGAGGAAGGTAGGCTTTTGGCGACAATTAAGCCCTATAAACCACCGTTTACCTATAGTAGCACTTACCTACAGGGAGGTAGAACACAGTATCATACGCATGATTACATAGAATTGGCTTATATCGTGGAGGGTGAATTCAGACAGCGGATTATGGGAAATGATATATTGTTTAAGCAGGGTGAACTTTGTCTGATTGACAAGAATTGCCCGCATCAGGATTATCTGGCAGACCATAACAGCGTGATTTTATTCATCGGACTTGCAAATGAAATCTTTGATCAGGTTATGGTTGAGAATATCGGGGAAGAGAAAATCCTTAATTTCCTTCAGACCGCTTTAATGAAGCAAAAAGATATTCAGCAATTTCTTCATTTTAAGCCAAAGAATCAGGAGGATACAAAGCTCGAGGAGTTATTGCTTTCGCTTTTGACAGAAATGGATTATCAGGATGCCGCCTCGCAATATATCTGCAAGGGATTTATCATGCGTATACTGCACTATATCAGCACCATGTATGATTTTAAATTGTCCAACGAGCAGCGCAAGAAGATGAACTGGCTGGTATATGAAGAGATTACCAAGTATATTGAAGAGAATTATGCAAGTATTGCCGTGAAGGAACTGGTCGCCAGATTCCATTTTAATGAGGATTACTATAACCGGCTTCTTAAGTCGAAGACGGGCATGACGTACCTGGAATATGTACAGGATATCAGACTTAAGAATGCTCATCGACTTCTGAAAACAACACTGCTGACCGTAGATGCGGTGGCCGATATGGTCGGATATCAGAATAAGGGCTATTTTTATAAGATATTTGTGGACAGATACGGGATTACTCCGGCAAAGCTTCGTAAATAGCACAGCGTGTAATCAGCATAACTTGTAATCAGCAAAACTTGTAATTAGCGATAGTAAGTAAAAAACAGTGAATCAGATTGATAATTACCGGTAGGAATAGGTAACTTTTGTGGAATAAACAGTAGGATGGCGCAATTGCCTAGGGGTTATTTATTGCATATAATTAGGTGATAAGGACAACTATAATCATAAATTCTATTTAGGGAGGTAATATAAATATGTTAGAGAAGAAGAAATATAAATTTTGGTTCGCAACAGGATCGCAATCTTTGTACGGAGACGAATGCTTACAGGTTGTAGCTGAGCATTCCAAGATCATGGTGGAGGGCTTAAATAAATCAGGTCTCTTGCCTTTTGAGGTAATCTGGAAGCCTACTTTGATTGATAATGCTTCCATCAGACAATTATTCAATGATGCGAACGGAGACGAGAAGTGTGCGGGAGTTATTACCTGGATGCATACATTTTCCCCTGCAAAATCATGGATTTTAGGCCTTCAGGAATTCAGAAAGCCGATGCTGCACCTTCATACACAGTTCAACCGTCGTATTCCTTACGGAACCATTGATATGGACTTCATGAATACCAATCAGTCCGCACACGGCGACAGAGAATTCGGCCATATCGTAAGTCGTATGGGAATTGAGAGAAAGGTTATCGCCGGATTCTGGGAAGACAAGACTGTTCAGGATAGAATCGCAGACTGGATGATTACAGCCATCGGTATTATTGAAAGCAGCCATATTCGTGTTCTTCGTGTCGGTGATAACATGAGAAATGTTGCTGTTACCGAAGGAGATAAGGTAGAAGCACACATTAAATTCGGCTGGGAAATTGATGCCTATAATATCACGGACATTGCAGAATATGTACAGCAGGTATCACAGGGTGATATAGATGCTTTGGTTGAGGAATATTACAGTAGCTACGAGATCCTTACCGAAGGAAGAGATGAGAAGGAATTCAGACAGCATATTGCAGTTCAGGCAGGAATTGAAATTGGTTTTGAAAAATTCCTTGAGGAGAAAAATTATCATGCTATTGTTACGAACTTTGAGGTATTATCAGGCCTTAATCAGCTTCCTGGTCTTGCAATTCAGAGACTGATGGAGAAGGGCTATGGCTTTGGTGGAGAAGGCGATTGGAAGACAGCTGCAATGGTTCGTCTGATGAAGCTGATGACACAGAGTATAAGTAATGCAAAGGGTACCTCCTTCATGGAGGACTATACCTATAATCTGGAGCCCGGTATGGAAGGTATTCTACAGGCTCATATGCTTGAGGTATGCCCGTCCATAGCGACCGGTAAGATTGGCATTAAGGTTAGTCCGTTATCTATGGGTAACAGAGAAGACCCCGCACGTCTTGTATTTACCTCGAAGCCGGGCAAGGGAGTTGCCACTTCACTGGTGGATCTGGGTAACCGCTTCCGCCTGCTGATTAATGATGTTGAATGTCTACCGCAGGATACTGCGATGCCTAAGCTTCCGGTGGCTTCTGCCTTCTGGCGTCCGGAACCTAATCTTACAACCGGAGCAGAAGCTTGGATCTTGGCGGGTGGAGCGCATCACACAGCCTTCTCCTATGATTTGACCTCAGAGCAGATGGGTGATTGGGCCGCTTCCATGGGAATTGAAGCTGTCTTTATTGATAAAGACACAACAATCAGAAATTTCAAGAATGAACTGAGATGGAATAGTGTAGCATTCAGATAAGGATAATGAATATAAGAATCAAGAATATTAGAAATAATATAGGAACACAGATATTAGAGCAAGGAATATTAGAACCATGAATATCAATATTGAGATTAGGATGAAAGAGGAAAACATTTAAATTAAACTTAGGTTTAACAAATAAGATTATGAGATAAGAGGGAGACAAAGGATCGTATGCTGGAACAATTAAAAGAAATCGTATATCAAGCAAATATGGAACTTCCCAAGCGCGGGCTTGTAACTTTTACTTGGGGTAATGTAAGTGGTATCGACCGTGCGAGCGGATTATTAGTAATTAAGCCCAGCGGCGTGGACTACGAGAGCATGAAGGCTGAGGATATGGTTGTAGTAGACCTTCTGGGCAACCGTATCGAAGGAAAGTATAAGCCTTCCTCTGATACGGCAACACATATTGAATTATATAAGAAGTATTCGGAGCTTGGCGGTGTTGTCCATACCCATTCCACTTGGGCGACCTCCTGGGCGCAGGCAGGCAGAAGTATTCCGCTTTACGGAACAACTCATGCGGATTATTTTTACGGACCGATTCCCTGTGCAAGAAGTCTGACAGCGGAAGAGATCAACGGGGAATACGAGAAGAATACAGGTTTTGTGATTATTGAGACTTTGACAAAGGATAATATTGACCCCATGAGCATGCCCGGAATTCTTTGTACCAATCATGGACCGTTTACCTGGGGTAAGGATGCCTTCGATGCCGTTCATAATGCGGTGGTATTAGAGGAAGTGGCTAAGATGGCCTGCTACTCGGAGCTGATTAATGTAAAAGTTAATCCGGCTCCAAAGGTAATCGCTGATAAGCATTATCTGCGTAAGCACGGTAAGAATGCATATTACGGTCAGAATTAAGATTAGGGACTTGATAAGAAACAGTAATGACATAAGAAATGTTAATGACATAAGTATTATTAATAACATAAGAATTAGTAGTAACCTAAGAAACAGTAATGATATAAGAGATATCAATGACATAAGAAACAATAATTAAAACATGAATTAATAAAACAATAATGATATTTGATGGAGGATAATTACATGGGTCTCGCAATGAATGATGTGAAAAATGCCATTATCAGCGGAAAGACAGTACTTGGAATTGAACTTGGTTCTACCCGTATTAAAGCGGTTCTGATCGGAGAAGATAATTCACCGATCGCTTCCGGTAGTTACGACTGGGAGAACAGTTATGTAAATAATACTTGGACTTACGGTTTGGACGAAGTATGGAAGGGTGTACAAGACAGCTACCGCATGATGGCGGAAGATGTGAAGCACCAATACGGAGTAAACCTGAAGACCATCGGAGCAATCGGTTTTAGTGCCATGATGCATGGATATGTTGTCTTTGACAAGGGTGGTAAGTTATTGGTTCCCTTCAGAACTTGGCGTAATAATCTTCAGGAACAAGCCTCGGAAGAGCTGACGAAGTTATTTCAGTATCACATTCCTCAAAGATGGAGTATCGCACATATCTATCAGGCGATTTTAAATCAGGAGGAGCATGTTACTGATATCGCGTTCCAGACGACCCTCGCAGGCTATATCCATTGGAAGTTGACAGGTAAGAAAGTTCTCGGCGTAGGCGAAGCCTCCGGAGTATTCCCGATTGATTTAAATACTAAGAAATTTAATAAACATATGATTGATCAATTTAATGAACTGACCGCAGCAAGAAAGCTTGGTTGGAAGCTTCAGGATATTCTTCCTGAGGTATTGTCTGCAGGTGATAATGCAGGTGTACTTACCGAAGAAGGAGCAAAGCTTTTGGACACTACAGGAGAATTAACCTCCGGAATTCCGCTTTGTCCGCCTGAGGGTGATGCCGGTACCGGTATGGTTGCCACGAACAGCGTAGCAAAACGTACGGGTAATGTATCAGCCGGAACCAGTGTGTTTGCAATGATTGTACTGGAGAAGGAATTGTCAAAGGTATATCCTGAGATCGATCTTGTAACAACCCCTACCGGTAATCTCGTTGCTATGGCGCATTCCAATAACTGTTCCTCTGATTTGAATGCATGGGTTGGATTATTTGATGAGTTTGCTAAGACATTTGGAATAGAAATAGACATGAATAAGTTATATGGTACGTTATATAATCAGGCTCTTTTGGGAGATGCGGATTGTGGCGGATTACTTGCTTACGGTTATCTCTCCGGCGAGCACATAACCGGCTTTGAGGAGGGACGTCCGTTGTTCGTACGTTCATCGGAAAGTAAGTTTACGCTTGCTAATTTTATGCGTGTACATTTATTTACGGCCTTGGGTGCGCTGAAAATCGGCCTTGACATTTTGCTAAAGCAAGAAGGAGTTAAGCTCGACGAGATATTAGGTCATGGAGGTTTATTCAAGACGAAGGGTGTCGGACAAAAGATCATGGCAGCAGCAATTAATGTTCCGGTTTCTGTAATGGAGACAGCCGGAGAAGGCGGAGCATGGGGTATTGCCCTGCTTGCCTCCTATATGCTTAACAAGACCAAGGATGAAACACTCGATGATTATCTTAACCAGAAAGTATTTGCCGATAAATTGGGCTCAAAGATAGCACCGGATCCTAAGGATGTGGAAGGCTTTGAGACATTTATGAAACGTTATAGCAACGGACTTCCCATCGAGAGAGCTGCTGTAGATAATTTGAAATAGAAAGTTTTGCGTAGGCAATTGTTGCTAATATTTGATAAACAAAGCAGAAATTTTAGAAAGTGGATAGAATTTAGGAAAACATGAGGCTTCACCGATTCCCCCAAACTTGTATTGTGAAGGGGGAGGTGAGGCCTCATTTTTTAGCTACTATCACGATTTGATAGAACAGCCTTTTTTGTCTCGGAGGATGAATTATTACATGTTTCTTATCTATAAATGAATGTTTACTTCACCGGTAAATACTCTATAATTACACATAACAGTTGGGGATGGGATAGATTGCCACTTAAAAGAGGAGGATCATATGAAAATATACGGAAAGATAGTATTATCATTTATTTTAGTTCTTTGTATGTTGGTATCAATCAAAATATCTTTGGACAGCAGCTCGGTACGGGCTATAGCAGCGGACACTAAGTCGAATTCTACGAAGCAATCCGCACTTACACTAAAGTTTTCAAAGAAAAGCGGAGTGTATCAAGGGAATATTAGCCTGAAAATAACCTGCAGCGGCAGTACAACCATTTATTATACGTCGGATGGCAGCAATCCGGTAACCAGCGCCACTAAGAAGAAATATAAATCTTCAATCAAGATCACTGACCGAAAAAGTGATCAGAACTATGTGTCAGCAGTAAGCCCAAGCCTGTTTGATTCGGCACATGTTTATGTAAACGCTGCTAAGGACGGTTTTATTAACACGATTGCAGCACCGACTGCCGCTGCCGTGGATAAATGTACGGTGATTCGAGCTGTGGCAAAGGATAAGAAAGGCCTTTATACGGAAATTGCCACCAACACCTATTTTATTGGAAGTATGGCAGATCATATTCAAGGTATTCAGGAAAGTTGCGAGGCAGCAGGAACAAGTCTGGCGATTATATCAATAAGCGTTGATTATGCGGATATGTTTGATTCAAAGACCGGTATCTATGTAAAGGGCGATATCTTTGATCAGGAACTTAAGAATTATGTGAAATCAGGAAACAAAATGGTACCGGATACAGCCAGACAGCTTGAAGCCAATTATACACAGTCCGGTAAGACATGGGAACGCAGTGCCCATATTGATTATCTGGAAAGCAATGGTGAGACTACAAGCTGTGCGCTGCAACAAGATTGCGGAATCCGTATTCAGGGTAACTATTCCCGTTCCGATCTTCAGAAGAGCTTTCGCCTTGTTGCTGATAAGGATTATGGAGAGAAGAATTTTAACTATACATTTTTTGGTGATGATTTAAAAACGGATTCAGGAGAAACACTTTCAAAATTCAAGACGCTGGTGCTTCGTAATGGAGGCAATTGCGCATTTACAACGAAGTATAGCGATACATATTGGCAGTCGTTGATGAAGGATCTGGACTGTGATACACTGACTTCAAGACCGTGTGTTGTCTATATTGATGGGGAGTACTGGGGCCTATATGTATTACAGGAGGATTATACGGACGATTACTTTGAGGATAAGCATGCTGTGAACAAGGATGATGTCGTTCTTTATAAGGGAGATGCTGAGGATGTGCCGATAGGCTATACACTGGACTTGGGTGATCTTCCGGAGGGAACTACAGATGAAAGCTACTATTATCAGGATTTGTTCAATTTCTTCAGTACGCATAAAGATTTGACCAGTGATGCTGATTACGCAGAATTTGCTAAGCTCGTAGATGTAGAATCGGCAAGGGATTATTTTGCGGCTGAGATATGGATCAATAATAAATGGGACTGGCCGGGTAAGAATTGGTCGATGTGGAAGACGAACAAGGTGGATGCAAATAATCCTTATGCGGACGGTAAATGGCGTTTTATCTTCTATGATGTCGAATTTGGAGGGGTGAGCGGCGCAGGTGATGCTTACACGAATACAATCAAAGAGGATAACTATATGCCCAATGGCCTTTTAGATTTGAATACTACTAAGAAACCAAATGTATTAGTTTATGCATATCTTATGACGAACAAGAGCTTTCGAAGCGATTTTGAAGCTAAGCTACTATCTCTTAGTAATAAAGAATTTGAATTAACAAACGCCACAAAAGCGTTAGCAACCTTTAAAGATATCTATAATCCGCTGTATAATCAGTTTTTTACCAGATACCCGGGAGCAGGTAATGTATACGGCAGTAATGATGGAGGATTTTCCAGTAATAAGTGTATCAATGATTTCCTGAAGATAAGGTCCAAATATATACAGCCAATGATAGATTATGTTGAGAAGTACTATAGTACAAAATAGTTGAAAAGATGCGGAGGTATCAGAATGAAAGATTGTTGGACTACACAGATTATAAAACGTTCGGTACTCATACTGATTATCTGTCTGGGAATGGCGGCAGGGTTAGTCGGCTGTAGCAGTAAAGAAAAATCAAATACTCAGGATAAATCAAAGGTTACTCCGACGATTACTCCTCTGGCACAAGATGTTCCGGCAGCAACGGTACCGGAAGAAAAATCTAAGCTCAAAGTAACTTTATCGAAAGAGAGCGGATCGTACGACGGAGAATTTGATTTAGAGATAGCCTGTGACGGAGAAGCGGATATCTATTATACAACAGATGGGAGCAATCCGATTACCAGTGCAACAAGAATATTGTACGGTTCACCCATACCGGTTACTGACAGAAGCGGGGATTCAAATTATGTGTCAGCAGTTAATCCGTTTTTATTCGATGCGGCTAATGTGAAAGTAAACAGTACGAATGACGGCTTTTTGCAAATATTTGACACCACTCCGTCGAACGAGCAGGTGGATAAATGTACAGTAATAAGGGCAGTAGCACTTGATCAGAAAAAGCTATATACCAAGGTAGAGACAAATACCTATTTTGTTGGTAGCATAGCCGATCATATCCAAGGAATAAAAGAGAGCTGCGAGGCTGCCGGCACCAGTCTGGCAGTAATGTCAATCAGCATTAATTATGACGATATGTTTGATCCGGAGAAAGGTATCTATGTCAAAGGAAATATTTATGAACAGGCGATCAAGGATTTTCTGGCATCCGGAGACAAAC
This sequence comes from Lachnoclostridium sp. UBA1308, assembly GCA_002307215.1. Classification (GTDB taxonomy): domain Bacteria; phylum Bacillota; class Clostridia; order Lachnospirales; family Lachnospiraceae; genus Mobilitalea. The sequence goes on along the minus strand of DBTU01000014.1, from coordinate 9,437 downwards.
TAATAGCAGATACTTCAAGGAGAATTGAAGCAAACTATAATCAAAGAGGTAAGGAATGGGAGAGAAACATACATATTGATTACTTTGAAAGCGATGGGACAACGACCACCTGTGAACTTCAGCAAGACTGTGGTATTCGTATTCAGGGTAATTATTCCCGGTCTGATCTTCAGAAGGGCTTCCGCCTGTATGCAGGGAAAGATTATGGTACTAAAAATTTTGACTATGCGTTTTTTGGTGATGACCTGAAAAATGATGCAGGAGAAACAATCAGTAAATTTAAGACGCTTACCCTCCGTAATGGTGGCAACTGTGCATTCAGTGCCAAATACAGCGATACCTACTGGCAGTCGCTGATAGCGGATATGGACTGTGACACACAGACCTCCAGACCATGTGTTGTCTACATTGACGGGGAGTATTGGGGTCTGTATGTTCTGCAGGAGGACTATTCTCAGGAATATTTCGAGGAGACCCATGGTGTCGATGCAGACGATGTCGTTGCCTATAAAGGAGATGCTGAGAAGTATGATCCCCCGTATAAGCTTGATTTGGGAAAACTTCCGGACGGCGAGACGAATGAAAGCTATTATTTCAATGATCTAATGAACTTCTTTCAGACACATACGGATTTATCCAAGGATGCTGATTATGCGGAATTTTCAAAGCTTGTCGATGTAGAGTCGGCGAGAGACTATTTTGCAACAGAGATCTGGATTAATAATAAATGGGATTGGCCGGGCAAGAATTGGTCTCTGTGGAAGACAGTCAAGGTCGATGACAGTAATCCATATGCTGACGGCAGGTGGCGCTTCATCTTTTATGATATGGAATTCGGAGGAGTCAGCGGAGCCGGTGATGCCGTCGCGAACACCATCAAGGAGGATAATTATAATGAATTCGGACTTTTAGATAGAGACACCGATAATCCGGCGGTACTGATTTATGTTTATCTTATGACGAATGAGAGCTTTCGTGAGGAATTTGCTAACTCGCTACTTGCCTTAAGTGACAATAACTTTCAGCGTGATGCAGCTTTAGCGGCTTTAGATCAATTTAAGAATACCTATGGTCCACTTTATGATCAGTTCTTTGCGCGATATCCAGGAACAGGAAGTAAGGAAAACGCAATCAACGGAAGCTATGCCAGCTATAAGAGTATCTCGGATTTTCTGAGTTTAAGGGCAGATCATATTCAGCCGATGCTTGATTTTGTGAAGGAACATTATAGTACCAAATAGAAGTCATAGTAATCGTTGTAATAGTCATTCCTTTCATTCATCAAGAGGCTGTTTCATTGATAGCTTGTTATTTTAGGAGGCATCACACACTCAACTACAGTGTTCTAGTGGGAGTGTGTGATGCCTCTTTAAGTTTTCCTCATCAATTTCAAGAGTAGAAGTGGATTTTAATATTTCCCCTGTTTCTGGGTCAAAGTCTATTTTTTTTATCTTTCTTCCGTTGGTGGCAGTCACCTGTATGGTCCGGGGATAACGTCGGGATTTACGTTTAACTGTGGGAATATTTCGTACCAGCGACCGCCATTTTAACGGAATAGTTAAGAGGTTACAGTTCAGCCTTCATAAGA
>DBTU01000014.1:0-7427 GCA_002307215.1 Lachnoclostridium sp. UBA1308 | reverse complement strand
GGTAGTCTTAGATAAGGCTGAACTGAATACTGAATACTCATCAAAAGTTGAGCTTTCAATCAATGAAAACGAGCAAAACGATGAATTCATAAGCCAAATCTCTATGATGTCTGACGATCAGTTGAATAGTTATGTTAGAGGATTTTACGAGGATGCGTTACAAGTTAGTTGCACATCCTCAAATATGACATCAACAAATAACAGATCTTATATAAGCTGTATTAATACTGTTAATGGTACAGTATTAACAGCAAACGCTACATCTTCTAACGCAACGTGGTCTGAATATAAAGATTATACTAATAAAACATTTACTGTTTCGTCTAGCGTACCTTCCATTGGCATTTGCAGTATAGTAGTATTGTATAATGCGAATATGAAAAAGTTATCAACAAACAATGTATGGTATATAAATACTGTTACTGTTACGGATAGTTGGCAAACCGGAATTTCTCTCGCATCATGGGATTTTAAGTATTCGACCGTTACTATTGGTGGTTATGAAACAGATGCAGATGTAGATGTAACTGGAGTTCTTACATATGGTATTCCAAATACAGTTTTTTCTGCATCCACTACTGTAACATTTGGACACATTTTGTGCGCGGGTGATATCACTGGATAATTATTTAGAGGATGTGGAAAAGAATGCAATTTATATAAAAACATAAAGGTGGATTGATTATATCACTATTACTGACTGTACTAGTTAATGTATGTCCATCTTCGATAGAAAAATGGGGGAACTATTATGTTTATCAGTTTGGGCATATATTCCCATTTTTATATCTTCTGACATTAGAACCATGTAGTAATTACACTAATGTATTTACAGTAATAAGCAAAACGGTTGACTATAACCTACTATTAATATCGTTTTTTGGCGAATTGTGCATTTGCTATTTGGGTTTTCTTTTTGTCACCATGCTTCTAAAACAAATGTTGATATCCAAAAAGTAGATTTTCTATATGTTTTAGATGCGGACAATAAGTAGGATGAATTATCGCAAGAGGTTTTACACACTCCCTTCGAAAGGTGAATGATGAAGTGTGTGAAGCCTCTTGCGTTTTTGTCAGAAACTAATTTGAAGCCTACAATGATAGCTTTTATTTATCATCGTTGTATTATGTTATAAATATTGCATTTCATGTTGCTATCCGTATGGATTTATTGTAATTTAAAGTATAGTAATCTGTTAAATATTATCGGTATTTCTTTTTAAGATGGGATAAACTTAATAAATGAATGAAAGCCGAAATACAGTTACAATACTTTGAAGGAGGCCACTTATGTTATGGACATAAAATTCTATGAACAGGAAAAAGTATTTAAATTAGATACTAACAATACAAGCTATCTCATTGGAATTGTGGATGATGAGAATTATATTGGACATATCTATTATGGTAAGAAGATTGATGATTATGATTTGAAATACTTACTTAGAATAAAAGAATATCCGTTTGTACCGTCAACGCATAACAGAGAAAAAGTAGCTTTTCTTGACAGTCTTCCAACGGAATTTTCAACGCATGGAATCGGTGATTACAGAGATGATGCCATTGCAATCGAGACTCTGGGCGGACATACTGCCATGCAGTTGGGATACGTTTCCCATAATATATATGGAGGGAAACCGGTACTGGAGGGCCTGCCCTCTACCTTCGGCACAGAAGAAGAATGCATCACGCTGGAAGTATTATGCAAGGACAAAATATTGAATCTTAATGTAACGCTTATCTATACCGCATTTAAGGATGTTGATGTAATCACCAGAAGCGTTAGGGTTACAAATGAAGGATCTGAGGCAATTTATCTTACGAAAATAATATCTGCCTGTCTCGATATGGATAATAATGATTATGATCTGATTACCTTGAATGGTGCTTGGGCAAGAGAGCGCCATATACAGAGAAGGCCGGTTGGCTTTGGTATACAAGGAGCATCCTCTATGAGAGGGGAATCCGGACATCAAAATCATCCGTTTTTAGCGCTATTAACGAAAAATGCCGATCAGGATAAAGGTGAGGTTTACGGTTTTAACTTCATTTATTCCGGTAATTTTGTGGCTACGGTTGAGATGGCCCAATATGAGAATATCAGAACAGTGATTGGTATAAATCCATATGATTTCAAATGGAAACTGGAGGCAGGAACTTCCTTTCAGGCACCGGAAGCAGTACTTGTTTATTCGGATGAAGGAATCGGAGGAATGACAAGAAACTTTCATGATTTATACCGGAAGCATTTACTCCGTGGCGAATACAAGAATAAAAGGCGCCCAATCTTGATCAATAACTGGGAAGCAACCTACTTTGATTTTAATACGGACAAGTTATTAGGTATTGCAAAGGAAGCAGCGTCCCTTGGCATCGAAATGCTCGTAATGGATGATGGGTGGTTTGGAACACGTAATGACGATAATTGCGCTCTGGGAGATTGGGTGGTAAATGAAGATAAGCTTCCCGGAGGGTTAAAATATCTTGTAGATGAAGTGAACCGTCTGGGGATGAAATTCGGCATTTGGTTTGAGCCGGAGATGGTCTCATTGAATTCGGATTTATATAGGGCACATCCGGACTGGGCTATGGCCGTACCAGGCAGGACAGCCAGCCTATCCCGTAACCAGTATGTACTGGATTTGACAAGGAAGGATGTAATCGAATATATCTATGAAAGCGTTTCTGCAATTCTTAGGAGTGCTAATATTGAATATGTGAAGTGGGATATGAACAGAGCGCTCAGTGATATCGGAAGTGTAGGCCTTCCGGCAGACAGGCAGGGTGAAATCTATCACCGTTATGTACTGGGCGTTTATGAATTACAGGACAGACTGACGAAGGAATTTCCGCATCTGTTACTCGAGAATTGTTCCGGCGGTGGAGCTCGTTTTGATCCCGGAATGCTGTATTACAGCCCGCAGATCTGGTGCTCCGATGATACGGATGCAATAGAACGGCTTGAGATTCAAGAGGGCACAGCCATGATTTATCCATTGTCAACCATGGGAGCCCATGTCAGTGACTGTCCGAATCATGCGGTAGGACGTGTAACTCCTTTTAAAACCAGAGGGTATGTTGCCCTTGCCGGAACCTTTGGCTATGAACTTGATGTCACGAAGATTCCTGCTGAGGACAGAGCGATGATTCCGGAACAGGTTAAGATGTATCATAAGTATAATGATTTGATTAGAACAGGAGATTATTATCGTCTCGCATCTTCAGCCCAGAATCATAGACTTGATTGTTGGCAGATTGTCTCTAAGGATAAGACAGAGAGTCTGATTACCTGCATTCAGGTATTGCATAATGTAAACTGTAAATCGAGGAAGCTGCGTGTGAAAGGGCTGGAGCCAACAAAGCGGTATACAGTGGAAGGAACAGACGGCACCTTCAGCGGCAGTACCCTGATGTATTCCGGAATATTATTAGAAAACCCTTGGGGTGATTTTAAAGGACGTTTGATTTATATCAGAGAATGCTAAGAGAACAAAGTGATTATGAAACATTAAAAGGAGAGACACCGATGGAGAATAAAGAGAATATAAAAAATGCATGGGATTCGAACGAAATAACCAGAGATTACTTTGATTCCCTGTTACTGGAAATGAGGCATATTGATTCTGTAATACCTTGTACGAAGCTGGAGCTGTTCAAAGAGACCTTTGATACTCCGGTTATGATGGCGGCACTGTCGCATTTAAATAGTATACGAGATAACGGTATGGTGGAGATGGCAAGGGGAGCACTTGCTGCAAATGCTGTAAACTGGGCAGGTATGGGACACGAAGCGGAGCTGGAATCAATTACAGCAACCGGAGCACGTACGATCAGTATTATTAAGCCATATGCAGATAATGATTATATTATCCGTAGAATTGAACATGCAGAGAGCTGTAATGTCTTGGCGGTGGGGATGGATGTGGATCATTCCTTTGGCGCAAATGGACAGTACGATGAGGTTTTAGGAGAGAAGATGACCTCAAAGTCTCTGAAAGAAATCAAAGAATTTATCAAAGCCACCAAGTTACCCTTTGTTATCAAGGGAGTGCTCAGTGAACAGGATGCATATAAATGTCTGGAGGCAGGAGCAAAGGGCATTGTAGTTTCACATCATCATGGAATTATGAACTATGCTGTTCCTCCATTAATGATTCTGCCTAAGATTGTTAAGCTGATTAATCACGCCATACCAATATTTGTTGACTGCGGAGTGATGAGCGGTATGGATGTATTTAAAGCACTGGCTTTGGGCGCAGATGCAGTATCTGCGGGTAGAATAATTCTGGATCCGTTAAAGGCTGATGGGGCAGCGGGAGTAACAAAGCAGATTGAGAAAATGACGAAGGAATTGGCAGGAGTAATGGCTAGAACCTGTTCACCGGATATTCGCCATATTGATGCATCCGTAATACAGCATAAGAGTAATTAAGTCTAAGCGGCTTGAGAATGATCGGTTATTATTCACAGAAGAAAGGGTACGGAATATTCCATGAAGTCATGCGTTAACGATATCCGGGAAGATCTGACATGTATCTATAATGGCTATAAACCTAGGGATCAGCACAGCTGGGGCCCGGGGGTACGTGATATTTATGCGCTGCATTATGTCCTCTCCGGTAAAGGTTATTTTGAGACAAAGAATGGGGCGTACACGATAGAAGCCGGTGAGAGCTTTCTTATCTTTCCACATATGGAAGTATACTATTACCCAGATTCTCAGGATCCCTGGGAATATATTTGGATTGATTTTAGAGGGGATGAGGCAAAGAATTTGTTGTCCTTGACGAATCTTTCGCATAGCACCCCGGTGGTACCGGTAGCGCCAAAAGATCTTGAGCCGCTATTTCACATTATCGAGACGAACAATCAAAAGACCTTTGAGAAGGAACGAGCAAGTGCAAGACTGCGTCTTTTGCTATCGTATTACATGGAATATTTTCCGAAATCAAATACCGAAGCCAAGACAGATTATGTTGTAGAAGCAAAGGAATATATAGAAGATAATTATTGGAAGACCACGCTTACGGTTCTAATGATTGCCGAATATGTGAAAATTGGGCGAACCTATTTGTTTCGACTGTTCAAGGAAGAAACGGGCATGTCCATACAAAGCTATCTTACCCAATACCGAATCAGGCGCGCATGTAATTTGTTAAAATCCACGCAAATTTCTGTCAAATCAGTTGCCTGTTCGGTAGGGTACAAAGATCAGCTGTATTTCTCGAAGATATTTAAGAAAGTAACCATGCATACTCCCTCAGAGTATAGAGAGAAGAATCCTGATATTACGATCGAATGAATAAGGAGATTCAATAGTTTTTCTTTCAAAATCATAACTGGTTTACCTCAATAAATTCGTGTTTAGAAATATTCCCACTCTCAAGCTGTTCTTTCGATTCCATCACCCAATCATAATTTATTTTATTGCCCATGACATAAATCTTCTTCTTTTTATTATCTTATTTACGACTTTACATAAGTCAATAATAAATACTAATAAATATATTTAACGAAACAAGGTACAGTTACCTGAATCTCTGAAGTATTTGATTCTTTCCTCAATCGGTCCACGCCCGCATTTCAGCTGTTTGCCAAGGCAGTCAATGCATAGGAAATCAGTCGCAGTTCTCGTAACCAGTTTAAAGTATATGGCTATATCATCAGCCGTCAAAGTGGCTTCGCATTCTCTGCAAGTCTTATTATTTCCCATCTATTTCACCAACTTAGCACGTACTATCATACAATCATGTGCCGGAATCACAGGAGCATACCGTTCTTTAAAAATACCTATTTCTTTGTGCTCCCAGCAGTCATACATCGATAAAGAAACTCCGGAAGCGTAAGGTAGTCCCAGGTCCCAGAACTGTAAGGAAAGCTCTCTTTGAGAATCACTCAGATTAAAGAAGCCGATCGCAATATTACCATCCGTTAATACCTTCACCAGTATGAATACCTCTTCGCCATGAAACCACTGCGGCTCCGGTTTAATGCGGTAGGCGCCGCGGCATTCGATATCCTGATTAATTTTGATGATATCTTGGTTTTTCAGAATATCCATAGTCGCTGTATTAGCATTTCTGATATCACAACCAATCATCAGAGGAGAGCCCATGATACTCCATAAAGAAAAATGTGTCTTGTATTCAATATCATTGCACCCGCCGATTTTGCTGCCGATAAAGTCACTATTGCTTCCGCCGTACATGCCGACCACAAGCATGTCCATATCATTATGACAATAAGAGCCTGTATAACATTCCTTATCAAGCTGTGATACTGTTAGCTTCTTAATCGAATCCCAATTATCTTGGATATCACCTGTGGAACGGTACATATGCGCGCCAGATTCACGAATCCATTGGTATACATTATCTTCGCCCCAGTTACAGGCAGAGAAGAGGATTTCACGACCACAGTTTTTCAGTGCCAGACTCATTCTTTTATAAAGTAATTCTCCCGAAATATGACGTGGCTTAAAGCAGTAATCATACTTTAGATAGTCAACGCCCCATCCGGCGAAGGTTTCAGCATCCTTAAATTCATGCTCAAAGCTTCCGGGATATCCGGCACAGGTGTGTGTTCCCGCACAAGAGTACATTCCAAACTTAAGACCCTTTGTGTGGATGTAATCGGCGAGTGCCTTCATTCCACTTGGGAATTTCTCCGGATCTGCTACAAGCCTTCCTTCCGGATCTCGTTCTTTCAGGCTCCAGCAGTCATCGATAACAATGTACTCATATCCTGCATCCTTATATCCTTCCGTAACAAATTTATCAGCTACATCCTGTATCAAGCGCTCGTTAATATCCCAGGTAAAGGTGTTCCAGGAATTCCACCCCAGTGCGGGTGTTGTACCCATTTGCTTATTTGCCATTCTTTTCTCCGTTCCGGCATAAGTTATATGCCTTGATTTGTATTGGGCCATGTTGATTATAGATGGTACAAATGTTGTATTATACCTAAATTAAACCATACATTGACAAGGATATATATAGTCTGGTGTTGTTTTTATATGGATATTTATTGTTTGCAAGTCTGTATTATTTCAACCATACATTGCATGATGGAATAAAAAATGGAGAGATATCCGGTAGATGTCTCTCCTTGCTTTATATGAATTTATTACCCCACTAAATTAATTAACCTTTATCGATATGGTTAAATTGCTTTGTCACGCCTTTATCTGTGATGAATTTGCTTTTGAATAGGTTTATTATACCTGTATATATCAATAATTTGAAACCATAAGAATTAGTGTATATAAGCAATACAATATATAGATTCATTTACGCATTTTGGAAAGAAGACGTATAGAATTAAATAAACTTTTTTTATAGATATGAAATACAAACTTGGTTACAGTTCAGCCTACAAGGATAGTGAAAGACTGGGAAAGAAATGTTTCCATATAGGAGCCGCTTTCG
>DBTU01000032.1:73251-89307 GCA_002307215.1 Lachnoclostridium sp. UBA1308 | reverse complement strand
AAAGGTTAAAAGCAGTAAGAGCGTGAAGATACGCTGTAAGCATAAAAGATACGCTTTGGATGTAATCATTTTCGTGTGTAGTATTTTGTCAATTACTTAATATGTATTGATAGAAGCTCAGGACAAGTATGTCTTGGGTTTTTTTATTGATAGGTTAGCTCAAAGTATGTACGCTTTGAGCTTTTTGTATTACATAAAAATAACCGTTAATAATTTGACAGAGTATACCTGTTGTACTATGATATATTTATGTTTTTAAAGAGACAATGTAAGTAATTTCGGAAAGAAGGTAAGTCAAATTGGTCATTCTTATCGGCGGTGCCAGTTGTTCAGGTAAAACAACTATGGCGCAAAAATTGATGGAGGAATATCGTATTACATATATGTCTATCGATCATGTCAAGATGGGGATTGTTCGAGGAAGTAAATATTGCGATTTTTCGGCAGAGGATCCTGAGGATGAAGTAACGGAGAAATTATGGCCAATTGTAGAAGGTATTATTAAGACAAACATTGAGAATGACCAACATATCATAATGGAAGGTTGCTATTTGCCAACAGATAAAGTGGTTACTTTTGATAAGGAATATATAGATTATATAGTTCCGCTTTATCTTTGCTTTTCCCAACCATATATTGAAAAGCATTATGCGGATGGGATAATTGCTCATAGAAGCGAAACGGAGTATAAGAACATAGACTCGTATATGATAAAAGAAAACTTTATCAGAGCTCATAAGAATCAAAAGGAAAGATGTATCCGCGACGGATTAATATACTTTGAGGTTTCAGAAGATTATAATCAAGATTTGAGATCGGCATATGATTGGATCAAGACGATGATAGATAGGAAAAAGTCTCTAAGATACAATTGATATAAACTTTTACTTACAAAGTTTGTGACTGCGTAATACTCGGCTCAAACTTCATATGCGTATTAAGTATGCGCAGGAATTGAGGAGACATGAGACAGGATTTTTCACAAGTGCCAGAGAATAAACTTTCTGAATTATTTCCGGTTTTACTGGAACCGCATAATTTGGCGTGGAAAGATTATTATATGGTTGAAAGAGAATTTTTACAATCTATTTTTGATGATAAAATTGTGAGAATCAATCATATTGGAAGCTCTGTCGTATTCGGATTAGTCGCTAAACCTACAATTGATATATTACTGGAGATTTTACCGGGCATTGACTTATCAGCGATAACTGAAAAGATGAGAGATGAAGGTTATATTACTAATAATCCTCAAAATGATATCATTATGTATTTAAAAGGATATACCCCACATGGTTTTGAAGGACAATGTGTACATATTCATGTAAGAGTCTATGGTGATTGGGATGAATTATACTTTAGAGATTATTTAATCATGCATCCCGAGATTGCCCAGGAATACGGAAAACTCAAGTTTAAATTAAAAGAACAGTATATGTTTGATAGGGATACATATACCGATGCGAAGGGGAAGTTTGTGAGAGAATATTCAGAGTATGCAAGAAAAGAATTTCCACATAGATATGCCATTGATATGGGAAAATGTGATGCCAAAGAACAATTGCCAAGCAGGTGAAGGTAGCTCACATACAAAGAAGTAGATTCAAACTCTGTTATGGAAAATCAATTTGGAAGGCAAGAGGGAGTATTACAACATGGATGTATTAGAGGCAATATATACAAGGAGAAGTATTCGAAAGTTTAGCGGAGAGCCTGTATCCGATCAAGATTTAGAAGCTGTATTCAGAGCAGGTTTTCATGCACCATCAGCTCACAACGGTCAGCCATGGGAGTTTGTTATAATAAAAGATAAGAATAAATTTGATGAAATTGCAAAGGTTCATCCATATGCAAAGATGCTCCCACAAGCAGAGGTTTGCATTATTGTATGTGGAGATAAGAATAAGCAGACGATGACAGGCCTATTAATTGAAGATTGTTCGGCTGCCATCGAAAATATCCTGTTAGCCGCACATGGTCTTGGACTCGGAGCAGTATGGTGTGGCTTATATCCGATCACTCAACTTACGAAAAAAATAAAAAAGGTTTGCTCATTGCCTAATAATATTATACCGGTGGGAATGGTGGTTCTTGGACAAAAGGGTGAAGAAAAAAAGACTGCAGATAGATATGATGCGACTAAGTTACACTATGAGGGATGGTAAATCCGATGAAAACCTTAATTTTAAATGGATCAACGAGAAGAAATGGCGATACAGATGCTCTAATCAATGAGTTTTGCAATAATATATTGGGCGAAGTTAAGGTCGTTTCCTCGCACTTTGATGAGATTAGTCCATGTATTGACTGCAGATTTTGTTGGGGCAATGACGGTTGCAGTCTTAATGATAAAATGCAAGAAATATATAATTATCTGGAAGAATGCGATAATATAGTGATAGCTTCTCCGATTTGGTTCTCTGAATTAAGCGGGCCGTTATTAAATGTAGCAAGTAGAGTACAAATGTATTATGCATCAAAGCGTTTTCGCGGGATTGATAAAATCTTCAAAAAGAAAAATGGCGTTTTAATGCTTGCAGGAGCCGAAAAAGGAACAGAAGAGAAAGCAAGTACCACCGCACACACAATATTCAAATTTCTAAATGCATTACCATGTGTCTCAAATGTCTTTTCGCTTGACACTGATAATGTTCCTGCAGCAGATGATATATATGCAATATATAAAGCCGGTGAAGCCGCTAAATTGCTGAATAGTTTATATGAGATGTCTTCACAGACTACATAATTACGGATAGGAAAATACAAATATTGAAAAATATATTACATAAGAATTTAATAAAGCTCCAATCAAACGAATATCCGGGGCGTGGTATCGTGATCGGAATGACTCCCGACGGTACCGGAATCGTTCAAGTATATTGGATCATGGGAAGAAGCGATAACAGCAGAAATAGGATTCTTATGGACAATTTAAAGGAGACGTTGGATTTCTATTGGGATGTATTAAATAAACAAAATCGTATTTCGGTATTAGTAAAATATATTAATCTTGAGAGCAATGAAATTGAGATCAAGATAAAAAATAAGTTATTAGAGAATGAATAAGTCCTTTATTGTACAGATTGAGGTGAAGAATAGAGATGCTTACAAATTCCGGTGTAGGAGGTATATTGGAATGTATGATCAACAGAAAGCCCTATGTCCTGATCCGGAAATTGCGCAGGCAGTTTATAGAATATCAGAAGATAACATTCATTCGAAGGACGCAGAGCAATTACTGCGGGAATTATCAGATGTGCTGCAAAATATTACCGGTGATAGTGGTAGAAATTCATTTGACATAGAGGATATGAATGACCCCAGAGCTTTATTTGTTATAGCGCGTAATAGAATGGGCGAGGCTGTTGGTTGTGGAGCTATTCGACAGATGAATCAAAATGTTGCTGAAGTCAAGAGAATGTATGCTAAATTCCAAGCAAAAGGAATAGGAACAGAGATTTTATCGTATCTGGAAGAACATGCAGGAATACTCGGATTTTTGGCAATACGGCTTGAGACAAGGATTATCAATGAGGGTGCTGTAGCATTTTATGAAAAAAGAGGTTATAAAAGAATAGAAAATTACGGCAAGTATTATAACAATGATAAAGCAATCTGCTTTCAAAAACATTTATAACACCATAGAAAAAGCATTTGAAAGGTTATTTATATACAGATGATAGCCGATATAAATTATAACGATAGCGGATTAAATGGAACATTCATACGCGTTTGTGCCCTTTACAAAATTATAAATAAACACTATAATGAAAATAGAAAACTTTTGTTGTTTCTACATGAATTCTGTAGAAAATATGGATAGATTATAATGGAGGTATTGATATGGAGAAGGATAATGGAAGGTTAACAACCGAAATTGAGATTCTGGAATTTAAGGCAGGAGGAAATTCCTATGGCATCAATGTAAGTGATATAAATGAAATATTGACATATGGAACGAAGCCCACACCTGTGCCCAATACACATCCTTTTATTGAAGGTATCATAATGCCAAGAGATTTTCTGATTCCTGTCATTGATTTAAAGAAGTATCTGAATCTTGAGGACATAGATACCAACAAAAATGAGATGATAATTGTAACAGGAATCGGCAGTCTTACCATTGCTATTCATGTTGACAGTGTATGCGGAATACATAGAAAGCAGACCTCTGATATCAGAAAGCCCGGCAAGATGATTAGTACAAATCAAAAATTTGCAATTATCGGTATTATTAAGATGGATGATAAGATTATTGAACTGATTGATATCAGAAAGGTAATTAGTAATATTAATCCGGAGATAAATATTGACCAAGAGGAAGCAATGGTTAATATTGGATAATTGTTTTTGGAAATAGATGAAATCTATTATTTTTGGACGGTGCTTGAATGGCAAAATGCAAACAATGTAAAACGGATATACCGGATGGAGTAGAATATTGTCAAGACTGTCTGGATAAGGACAAAGCGAAAGCCAATGAATCTTATCTGGACAGCTTATTAAACTCTGTCAAAAATACGAAACCGTCTACTGAGAACGCCTATAAAAAGAAGAAAGAATCAAGTCCGGTCAGTACTGAAAAAATTACAGATTTTACATCTGAGACCACTAACACGGACGAGGAAATGTTTCGTTTTGATATCGGTGATATTGAGGATTTTGATCATTTCAACATCGACGAGGATTTGGCAAATTTAAACACTGAGGAAATCATCAGCGATGAAGATCTGTTTGGTGAAAAGATTTCCTCAAACACTACCGAATCCAGTAAGGATTTTGTTCCGGAGATGTCTGAAGCAAGTAAGGATAAAGTTCAGGAAATATCTGAAGCAAGTAAGGATATAGTTCCGAAGATGTCCGAAGCCGTTAAGGATTTTGTTCCGGAGATGTCCGAAACAAGTAAAGATATAGTTTATGAAATGTCCGAAGCAAGTACAAATATAGTTCCGGAAATTTCCGAAGATAGTATGATAAATAACACTCCGGAGGATACACTGTCCGAATATAATGATGTAATTGATCAGATGAATATGACCGAGGGTCATGATAATGAAGAGGACGATTTTGACGCTGATCTGAACGAACTTCTGAACCAGCTGGATTCCAGTCAAAACAATGACGAAGAAATAGATGAAAAAACGAATGGAGAATCAGATAAAATAAAGGATATACCGTTAGAGAATGAGGCTGCACAAGATCTGGATACAAGCTATTTTCAGGAAACACCTGAAGATGAGGATATGGAATTAAAACCGGAGGATGAGGATGAGGATGATTTCCTCAGCCTTTTAAATCAGATATCCTCTGATGATCCGGTGTCGGATGATGTGAGAGCCATTAATGATCTAATGAATGGAATACCGGAAGCACCGGCAAAGGGATCCGGTACGCCCAGCAATGTCGGTACAGTATTTTCGGATGCTCTGAAGGCTGTATCCGGTTTAAATGATCCAAATCTGAATGAAGAAGAATTACTTAATCGTATTCCTGATAAGAATGATAAGAAAGCAAAAAAGGAAAAGAGTAAGAAAGCAAAAAAAACTTCCGGGAAGAAGACAGGTAAGGGAAGTGAGGAACAGCAAAACAAAAATCTGTTTCAACGTTTATTTGGCAATATAGAGGATAAAAATGCCTCTAAAAAGGCGACCAATTCCATAAATATTTCGGATCAGGAGGGAACCCAAACGATTGATGAACCCCGACAAGCGAAAGCGAAGAAGGGTAAGAAGGGGAAAAAGGGCAAGGAAGCAGAAACCGAAGACGTAAAGGATACCGATAAAAAGGGAAAAGGAAGCAAGAGCGATACAGAGGAATCCGAAGAAGTTACTGATAAGAAGAAATCAAAGAAGGTAAAAAAGCAGAAATCAAGTGAAGTCATTCAGGTGATTGATGATATAGATGAAGACGTTGGTAGAATTAACCGTTTGGGAGCATCCATTGTATTTGTATTTTTTGGACTGCTTGCATTACTGATTTATGTCGGTTCCAATGCTGTATCTTATACACTTAGTATTCAGCATGCAACCAGCTATTTTAATAAGCAGAAATACACACAAGCTTACGATGAAGTCTACGGTATTGATATAGATGATGATGATGTTGAAATTTATAGTAAGATAATGACAATCATGTTTGTAAATAAACAGCTAAACTCATATAATAATTACTGTGCATTAAGTGAATTTCCGCAGGCTCTTGATTCTCTGCTAAAGGGTCTAAAACGTTATGATAAATACATTGAACTGGCGACAATACTTGGTATAAAGACGGATATGGATTATGTACGAGAGCAGATAATGGCGGAACTGAATAATGAATTTAAGCTGTCTGAAAAGGATGCTCTAAGTATTATTAATATTGAGGATATGAAAGAATACAGTATAAAGGTTTACGATGTGGCGTTACACAATGAATAATGAAAAGTAAAGGAATGTGAAATATGATTGCAATTATTGATTATGATGCAGGTAATTTAAAAAGTGTGGAGAAGGCTTTACATCACTTAGGAGAAGATGCGGTTATTACAAGAGATAAGCAGCTTCTTATGAATGCGGATAAGGTTATACTTCCGGGGGTAGGAAGCTTTGGAGATGCCATGAGTAAGCTACAACATTATAAATTGGTTGATGCCATCAGACAAGTTGTGGAAAAGGGAATCCCTTTTCTTGGAATATGTCTGGGATTACAGCTTCTTTTTGAGAGGAGCGATGAATCTGATGGTGTGGAGGGTCTGTCCATCCTAAAGGGTGAAATACTTCGCATCCCGGATTGTGAAGGGCTTAAAATCCCACATATGGGTTGGAATTCTCTGTCCATTAAGCCGGGCACTAAGCTGTTTCACGGTATTTCTGATCAGGCGTATGTATATTTTGTACATTCTTATTACCTGAAAGCAACGGATGAGAAGGATGTTGCGGCAACCACTAATTACAGCACGTTGATACATGCTTCCGTGGAAAAAGATAATGTGTATGCATGCCAGTTCCATCCGGAAAAAAGCAGTGAGGTTGGACTTAAGATATTGAAGAATTTTGCATCCCTATAGATTGGAAATACTTTTGAATGGAGATATAGATATGTTTACAAAGAGAATTATTCCGTGTTTGGATGTGCATAACGGCAGGGTGGTCAAGGGGATTAACTTTGTCAATCTTCGTGATGCAGGTGATCCGGTTGAGGTCGGTGCCGCCTATGATAAAGCCGGTGCAGATGAGTTGGTTTTTTTAGATATCACAGCCTCCTCAGATGCAAGAACTATTAAAATCGACATGGTTCGAAGGGTTGCTGAGACTGTATTTATACCTTTTACCGTAGGTGGAGGCATTCGGTCTGTAGAGGATTTTAAGATGATTTTAAGAGAAGGTGCCGATAAGATTGCAGTTAATACTGCGGCAATCTTAAACCCCTCCTTAATCAGTGAGGCAGCAGATAAATTCGGCAGTCAGTGTGTTGTTCTGGCTATTGATGCAAAAAGACGAGCAGACGGTTCCGGCTGGAATATATTTAAGAACGGCGGACGTATTGATATGGGGATTGATGCTGTTGAGTGGGCAATCAAAGCTTGTGAACTGGGAGCGGGTGAAATCCTGTTAACCAGTATGGACTGTGATGGAATGAAGGACGGCTATGATCTTGAGCTTACCAGAGCGATTTCTGAGAATGTTCCTGTTCCGGTAATTGCTTCCGGCGGTGCAGGAACCATGGATCATTTTTATGATGCACTTACAGAGGGTAAAGCTGATGCAGCACTGGCAGCTTCCTTGTTTCATTATAAAGAAATGGAGATTATGGATCTTAAACATTATTTAAATGAAAAGGGTGTCAGCATCAGAATGTAAAGAAAGAGGAATTAGTTTGAGTGCAATAACGAATGATTGGCTATCAGCAATTGGTAGAGAATTCCGATTACCTTATTATAAGCAGCTCTATGAGTATGTTAAATCGGAATATGGAAGCGCAGTGGTATATCCGAGCGCAGAAGATATCTTTAATGCATTTCACTTTACGCCGTTAAGCCAGGTGAAGGTGGTTATTCTGGGTCAGGATCCGTATCACAACGAAGGACAAGCGCATGGGTTATGTTTTTCAGTAATGCCAGATGTTGATATACCGCCCTCTTTAGCAAATATCTATACGGAATTGAAGAATGATCTTGGCTGTCAAATACCGAATAATGGATTTCTTGAGAAATGGGCAAGGCAAGGTGTGTTATTACTGAATACCGTTCTTACGGTTAGGGCGCATCAGGCAAACTCGCATCAGGGAAAAGGCTGGGAGAAGTTCACGGATGCTGTCATTTCAGCAGTTAATACGCAGGATCGTCCGGTAGTTTTTCTGTTATGGGGAAGACCGGCTCAGATGAAAAAGGGCATGCTAAATAATCCAAAGCACTTGATTCTGGAGGCACCTCATCCAAGTCCGCTATCCGCATATCGAGGATTTATGGGTTGCAGACATTTCAGTAAGACGAATGAATTTCTTAAGAATAATAATATAGAGCCGATAGATTGGCAGATTGAGAATAAATAGAGATCCGGATACCTTTTATAGGTACTCCGGATTTTTTTGTGCACCCAGACTAGCAATTAAGTAGAAATATTGATTATGTAAATACTCTCCTATGATGTAAACTAATGTAAAAATTGTATTACACTTGGTTATACTAAAGATTATACTTAAGAAGTCCTAAGAATATCACATATATATATACCAGATATTATCATACCATGAAAATGATATATTGAAAGAACTCTATCCCAAATATTATATTTATGCAGGAATAAGTAAAATAAGCTGAGGAGATTATTAATGAGAAAAAGTACACTTTATATTGTTGCTGCTTTTTTATTTACGATTTTAATTGGTGTACTACTTTTCAATACAATTAAATTATCTGACTTTGCAAGTGATAATAATAACATGAAAGAGACAAAGGTTAAGATTACTTTCATACATTGGATCTATATTCCGGAAGAAATATTTACTAAGTTTAATGAAGAATTTCCTAATATTACAGTGGATTATCAACGCTATAATATGGCTTCCTATTCAGAAATTCTACAGAAGAAAATTTTTATGGGAGAAAAGTTGGATGTATTCGGAGTGAATGAACTAGAATTGTTCAAATATGGTAACCAGAATATATTACTCGATTTGAGTAATGAAAAATTCCTTCAAAAATATAAACCTGAAATAAGAAGTGAAATACAAAAATTATCCAATAATAAAGAATATGCAGTTTCATATAATGCGGAGTGTTTTGGTATTTGGTATAATAAAATAATTTTCAAAAAATATAATTTAAGTGTTCCAGAGAACTATAGTGAATTATTAGAAATATGCGAAACTTTGAAGCAGAAGGATATTCAGCCTATTGTAATAGGCGCAAAAGATCCAGAAGTTGCTTCTTATCTTTATCTTTTGCGGATTATCAATTTTATGGAGGATGAGAATTGGCAAACCGATCTTAAAACCGGAAAAAAGAGTTTTGTAAAAGGAGAATTATTAAACTTATTTATAGAGACCGAAGACATGATTAAAAATGGTTATATTAGCAAGAAATCAGTTGAACTTTCCTATCATCAGGCCTTTAGTTATTTTATAAATGCGAAAGCAGCCATGGTAATTGCACCTGATCGATCTTTAAATATGATCGAAGACGAATCCCCAAATATATGTGACCCGGGGGTGTTTGTAATACCTTATGCAGATAATAAAACCGATATAAAAACAACAGTAAATTATCTTTCTGCATTAATTGGAATTAATAAAGATTCTCAGTGCGTCGACGAGGCAAAACTTTTTCTGGAATTTTTAAGTCGTCCGGAAATTGCGAAAATTTATTATGATGATACCTTGTCTTATCCAACTATTTTAGAGACAAATGCAAATAAATTAATATATAACGAGTTGTGGGAACCAATAAGAAGTAATAATAGTAGAAATCTATATGATGGCTATATCTCCAAGGATGCTAATAGCATATTGAATAACAGTGCAAAGGCTTTTATTGCAGAATTGATTACAGCAAAAGATTTGGCGGAAGTTTTCCAGAAGTATTTTGCAAAAAAGTACTATTGAAATTTGAGATGTGGAGGTAAAATAATTGCTTCTTAAAACGTACTTGAATAAGGGGATAGCAACAGCTGTATTTTCAATAAAAAAAAATACTTTGACTTTTGTTTATAGCATGAAAACAAAACTAATGATCTCATACTTGTTAATCACGGCTCTTCCAATAGTAATTATTGCAATATTTGTTTTTAATATCTCAATTTTAACATTAAAAAATGAAGTAACAGCGTTTGTAGCAAATACGCTAGAGCTGGTTAATGATAATATTGATAATACAGTTGTGCAGCTTTATGATACAGCAGCAGATATTGGACTAGATGAAAATATTCAGGAAATACTGAAAAAAGATACCTCCAGATCTTTAGCAGAAAAGATTGCAGACGATGAAAAAGCCACCGAAATAATTGAAAAGGTAGCAATGAATATGACTAATATCGAGTCTCTTCATATATTTAGCCTTAATGGGGAGATATATAGTCTGAATGGAACTGACAATTCTTTATTATCTGATTATGACGTTACAAGACAAAAATGGTTTATAACCATTGAGCAATTGAATCAGAAAAGCCTAATAATACCAACCTATACTCAAACCGATGTAATCAAAGAAGGTAAAAACAGAAAAGTCTTTGGTTATATCATGGAGATCAATGATACAAAATCTCAAAAAAAAATAGGTTATATAATGATTGAATTGGATATTGCAGCTTTTACAAATCTTTTGCATAGTATCTCTTCAAATCAGACTATAATTATTGATAGTAATAAATCAATTATATATCATACACAGTCGGAATTCATTTCCACTCAATTTCAAACAGATTATAGTAGTGAATTATTAGAAAGAAAAGAAGGAAATATCATACAGAGAACGGATTCAAGAGAAAGTATTATAACTTTTAATACCTCAACTGTTACTGGATGGACAGTATTAAGTATTATTCCAACAGATATATTGTTTTCTAGGATTAATAGTTTCAAGTTGGTTTTGATGTATACTAATATTTTGTGTATATTATCATCAATAATAATTGCCATATTGATGAGCAGTTCATTAATTGAACCTATTTCATTTTTGAAGAGTCGTATGAAGATGGCTGAGTATGGAGATTTTGATATTCAAATTGATGTAAAGAGCAAAGATGAGATTGGTGAATTAAGCACGAGCTTTAATAGAATGCTTTCAAAGATTAAGGATCTAATTCAAAGAGTCTATCAAACAGAGCTACTACGTAAAGAATCAGAATTAAGTGCGTTACAAGCTCAGATTAATCCTCATTTTCTATACAATACCTTGCAGATTATGGATATCATGGCAGAAGAAAAAGGAGCGGATGAAATCTCCGGTTCTTGTCGTGCGCTTGCTAGAATCTTCAGATATAGTATAAGCAAAGGATCAGTATTTGTATCTTTACAAGAAGAGGTACTACATGTAAAGAATTATGTTTATATTCAACAATTGCGCTTAGGTGATAGACTGAAAGTTGAATATAATATAGACGATTATCTTTATAAATTTGAAATAATAAAACTCATATTACAACCATTAGTTGAGAATGCAATTCTACATGGAATTGAGGATAGTGGTAAAAGATGCATTATTAAAATATCCGCTGTTCTACACAAAAAGAGCCTCATTATAGAAGTAGAAGATGATGGAGTGGGTATGGATGA
This sequence comes from Lachnoclostridium sp. UBA1308, assembly GCA_002307215.1. GTDB lineage: Bacteria > Bacillota > Clostridia > Lachnospirales > Lachnospiraceae > Mobilitalea. The sequence goes on along the minus strand of DBTU01000032.1, from coordinate 77,556 downwards.
AGAAGAACTAGACAATGTTCAGAGAAGTTTATTCCTGGAGTCGGAAGTGCGTCCGGGCGCTAAAAGCGGAATTGCACTTAGAAATGTGAGTGACCGTATTAAGCTCCACTATGGTAATAAATATGGGATGTCTATAAGGGGTAAAAAAAATATTGGAACAATAGTAACATTGATATTACCTTCAAAAATATATGTGTAGCTGGAAGTGAGGTAAGCTATGACAAGATTTCTAATAATTGATGATGAAGAGATTATAAGAAGAGGTATTAAGAATAAGATTTTAAGGCTTATTGAGGATGCTGAAATAGTAGGTGAAGCAAAAGACGGTGAAGAAGCATTGATTCTTACAAATCAACTACATCCCGACATCGTCATTACAGATATTAAAATGCCCAAGGTGGATGGTTTATTATATATTGAGAATTCTTTAAAGCTTTCTTCGGATACTCAATTCATAATAGTGAGTGGTTATCAGGACTTTTCATTTGTACAAAAGGCTTTAAAATTAGGTGTTTGCGATTATCTGCTTAAACCGATCGAAGATGATGACTTGAGAACAGCAGTGTCTAAACTAATTGAAAGATTGAATATTAAGAAAAAACAGCAACTCCACATGAATGAATTAAAGAATAAAATATCCTACAGCGATATGTTATATAAGAACAGACTTTTCTCTAAATTGGTTAATGGATCCTTGATAGAAATCGATTTATTAGGTCAGTACAGCGGGTTTCTATCAGCCAAACAATATATGGTTTGTTCAATTAGGATTCACAATTCGAGTGCTCTTACTAATGATTTGGAAAGTAAAATGGTTCGATTAGCAACAAATATGTTCGAAGAAACGATTACGGAACAAATACCTTGTATTGCATTTGAGGAAGAAAACACCGAAAAATCTTTTATTGCCGTTATGTTTGGTACAGATTTGGAGCAAAAGATGGTTCCAACAATAAAGGAAACAATAGAAATTATCAATAATCTTTTAAGCATTGAACTATATATTGGGCTGGGAAGAGTATATGAATATCTTGGATGTATTAAAGAATCCTATACAGAATCGCAAAACTCAATTAAGCAAAAAATTATTTTTGAGACCAAAAAAATCATCTCCTTTGAAGACTATTCTAAGGTCAAAGAAAATAATTATATTCTTTTAGAAAACATAAAAAAGACATTAGAATCCTTTCTAAAGGTAGGGGACTATAAGAATGTTGTACACTTAATAGACAGCATATTTTTGGATGTTTCAGCTAACAGAATTATGTTTTCTAAAGTAGAAAACTTATCGTTAGAACTATTATTTATTATTATTAATACGCTAAAGATATCGAAAAATTATGAAAATACGGATCTTAACAGTAAGAGAATTGATTATTTTTTCAGAGATTGTATCACATATAAGGATTTTCATGAAATAGTTCTAAGCAGAGCGAAGCAGGTTTGTGACTATATGGATCAGAGCACATCTGAAACTGAAACAGGTAAGGGAATTATTAAAGAGATTTTAAATAGAATAGAAGTTGAGTATTATCGAAATTTAAAACTAATAGACTTAGCAGATGAATATTTCTTAAATCCAAGTTATTTAAGTCAATTGTTTTTACAGCAAACACATAAAAATTTCAAACAATACCTTTCGGAAATGAGAATAAAAAATGCAAAAAGTTTATTAACAAATACGAAAATACCGATTTCTAAAATATCAGAATTAGTAGGGTATGGCGACAGAAGCCATTTTTCAAAAACCTTTATTATTTATACAGGTATAACGCCTGCTCAATATCGCATTGATAATTCGTAAAGAATTTATACTTAACGCATGAAAAGTAAAGGTACTTTTGCAGTGTATTATGGGAATATGTGAAACGGCTTGTGTTTTTAACAGCCGTTACGCAAAAAACCATTATATATTCCTAAGAAAAGCACCTATGTAATCCTAAAATCAATACCTATAGGTTGTTTATATATAAACATATAATTGACAATGTAGTTCAAATAGTAGGTAATCGCTTTTTCTATTAATAATTAGAAAGGATGGAGCAGCTACTGGGATTAAAAGGCTATGCCTGTGCGGAAACACAAATATGGAGGTGCTAATGAAAATAAATAGAAATTTTAATTCATTGAAAGAAAAAGGTGCGAAAATAAGAACGATTCTCGGGTTAATCATATCTCGAGATAAGGGTTCTGAAAGGATATCAATTAAAACAAAGTTGATTTTTTCCTTTATCATGATCTCAATTGTACCATTGATAATTGTCGTTCTCTTATTAGTAAATCAGACGAGAAATACAATTCGAAATGAGGTAGAAGATGTCAATTTGAAGGCTACGGTGAAAACAACAGAAATCATCAATATGAAGTTAGAAGCAATAGAAGATATCTCTAAGATGCTGCTTGCAAATACTGAGGTAAACAAAGTCTTAAACAAAAACGAAGAAGATTATGAGAATAAAGAAGCAATGATGGCAGAAAGAGAAATTATCACTAATACAATACAATCCATTACCTTTTCAAATAAAGATATTGTTTCCATATTTTACATACAAAAGGATGAACTAATAAGTGGAAAAGGAACTAATTCCTTTTATCATGAAGATAGTTTCAGCGATACATTTTTCACTAGCGATATCTATCAAGCAATTCAAACAAATAGCAATTCAACGAGTTGGTTCTATCATTTGTATAATACGAATGACTTGTTTTTAATGAGAGAATTATCGATTGGGGTTATGGTGATTGAAGTGAAGTCTGATTTTATCAGTAATTCCATAATAGAAAAAGACGGAGAAGAAATTACGAATCTACAATCCTTAGTGGATCATAGCGGTAACATGATCATCAGTAGTCAAGAGGATGAAAATAGCACAGAAGAAGTAGAAGTCGATGTATTTAATGAAATAAGTGAGACTTTTCATATTAATGAAGAGCATGAAGAATTGTTATCAAATACATTGATAACAAAAAAGAACGTGGACCAGGAAACAATGGTTATATTTTCAGAATGTCTCAATGGGTGGATGTTGATTAATGAAATACCAACAAGTATCATTTATCAACCGATACGCAAGATAGAAGTGTTCTCAATGATAATATGTATTATTGTTGGTTTCACATCAGTTGCATTGGGAATTTTTCTCTCCTTTAATATCACAAAACCGATTAATTATATTCGCAATAAAATGAAACAAGCTCAAGCTGGTGATTTGACCGTTCAATCCGAGCTAAAAGGTCGTTTTGAAATGGGTGGTTTATCAAATAGTTTTAATGAGATGACCCTTAATATGAAAAATATGATTTGTGAAACAAAGTTATTAGTTTCCATAATTAATAAGGATTCAGTTGAGCTAAGCACAATAGCGAATCAGTCTGCCATTAGTTCGAAGGAAGTTATGATAGCAGTTGAGTCTGTTGCAGCAGGTTCATCAGAGCAAGCGCAAGAAGCAGAAAGAACCGCTGGTATCATTCATAATTTAATTGACAAAATCACAAAAACAGAAAGCCATTTTAGTGAGGTTGTTGAATCTACGACAAGAACGAAGCAGACAAGTGCGCATGCAAGTAATATTATGGAAATGCTTAATCACTCCACAAGATCTACGATTGAATTGTCCGATGAAGTCAAAACAGAAATTAAATTGTTGGTGAGGGAATTCAAAGAGATATTGCAAATTGTAGATTTAATTAATGGCATTAGTAGTCAAACCAACCTGCTCTCATTAAATGCAGCAATAGAAGCAGCAAGAGCTGGAGAGGCAGGTAGAGGTTTTGCGATTGTAGCAACGGAGGTAAGGAAGTTATCGGATCAATCCAGCGACGCTGGTAAGAAGATAGCTGATATCATCAATCGTTTATATAAATCATCCATACATATAGAAGCAAAGATAAACAGCGGAGATAAAATCTATAACCAACAGGAAGAGGCTGTTAAAAATACATCGACGACTTTTAATGAAATTATTATTAGTATGGACGGCATCATTGGTAAGGTTGAAGATGTATATGAGACCTTAGACGAAGTAGTAGACATCCAGGAAAATGCTATGAGTGCGACGACCACAATTGTATCAATATCGCAAGAAGCAGCAGCTGCAATTGAAGAAGTCCTTGCTAGTGGAGAACAGCAAATGGCCACGGCAGAGCAATTAGCCGGAATGTCAGAAGACCTAAATGCAGTAATTAGCAAAATAAACCGAGCTATGATTCAATTTACAATTGAATAGAAGAATAGCAAAAAAGGCTATTCTTCAGGATTTATACCCATAAAGCGTGGACGCTAGTGTGAAATAAAGAACAATTTCA
>DBTU01000032.1:35468-72959 GCA_002307215.1 Lachnoclostridium sp. UBA1308 | reverse complement strand
AAGGCGGCACATGGGAGCTAGTGTGAAAACGTTAATTTGAATATTCGTATATTATGATTTGTTTTCATAATATACGAATATTTTTTTGATGAGATTAAATTCGGTACTCGTAATCTAAAAAATACACACAAGCACACCTATCTTTCTTACATATAATTAAGTCGATTTTTGCATTAGACTATAAACATCAAGTCATACTAATTGCAAATTGATTTTGGTGTAGGACTTATTGAGGCATAATAAATAAAAATGGGAAGGTGTAGACATGATTAATAAAGCAGAGAAAAAGAGTAGTTTTTTGAGTTTTATATCAACTCAAAGAGCATTAGCACTATTTATACTTATCACAATTATTTCATTATTATTTTCATTCGTATTTCCGACAACCTTTGGAACCTTTAGTAACTTTTCAATTATTTTGTTGAATATGTCGTCTGAAATCATGATTGTAATAGCAATTACCATTGTACTTATTCAAGGAGAGATTGATTTATCGCTGGGATCAAATATGGTACTGGGTGCAATTTTATGTGGGCGATTGATGATTGTAAATGACTTACCAATGATATTTGCAATTATTATATCTTTAATTGTTTGTATGGCTTGTGGGTTCATCAATGGCTTAATCGTAGCAAAACTAAATGTAGTCTCTTTTATTGGAACACTTGCTACCGGGATGATATTTTTGGGATTTGCAGTTATTTTATCTGGGACAGGCTGGACAGATTTTCCTGATAAATTATTTAAAGCATTAGGGCAAACTAAGATAATGGGAATTCAAATGCCTGTAATTTATATGATTGTAGCCTTGATAATTTTTGCTTTTCTAGTATCTAGTACAAGATATTTTCGCCAATATTATTATATTGGAGCCAATCAGAAGGCAGCAAAATTATCTGGTATCAATATTTCAAAAGTAAAGATTACCACCTTTGTTATAGCGGGTTGCTTAGCGGGAATTGGTGGTATCATCACCGCAATGAGATTTAATACTGCAATTCCAAATGTTGGAGCTGGCGTTGAATTAAGAGCGGTAACAGCGGCAGTTATTGGAGGCGTAAGCTTTGCAGGCGGTTCTGGAACAGTAGCTGGAGCAGCTATGGGGGCTTTATTCATCGCAGTGTTGAGTAATGCATTGACAATTGCTAAATTACCACCTGATTTGCAACCAAGTATTACGGGTGTCATATTAATAACCGCAATAATAATAGATATTATTGTCACTAAAAAGAATAAATAGGTGGGAGGTGTTATCATGTCAAAATTAGTATTGAGTGTTAAGGGTATAACGAAAGACTTTCCAGGTGTTCGAGCATTGAAAGGCGTAGACTTTGATTTGAATGAGGGTGAAATTCATGCGCTTTGTGGAGAAAATGGAGCCGGTAAGTCTACATTGATGCATATATTGGCGGGTGTTTTCAAACAAGATGTTGGTGAGATTTTACTAAATGGAGAAAAGGTTAGTATTGCGAATCAAAAAAATGCAAATGAATTAGGAATATCTATTGTATATCAGGAACGTTCGCTGGTTGGAAGTTTGAATGTCGCTGAAAATATATTTGCAGCTAGACAGCCCGTGGGAGCCTTTTCGGTTATTAAGTGGAAGAAATTATATGACGATACAACTGAATTACTATTAAAACTCGGTATTCATATTGACCCCAAAGCGATAGTCGATCAATTTTCACCAGCGATGCAGCAGATGATTGAAATAGCGAAAGCGTTGTCATTGAATCCCCAAGTACTTATTCTAGACGAACCGACAGCGACAATTACTGAAAAAGAGGTAGGACTTTTATTCTCACTTCTTCGCAAATTGAAGGAGCAAGGTACGGCTATCATCTATATCAGTCACCGACTTGCAGAAATATTTCAAATTGCGGACCGAGTCACTGTATTTAAAGATGGTGAACACATTGCAACAGAAGAAGTCATTAATATCGATAATGAATGGATCGTCAATAAAATGGTAGGGCGAGAATTATATTTTAATCGAGTTGAGAAATTATCCCATGATGAGATTATATTGGAATGTATAGGGTTGAATTCCAGTAAATTCAAAGATATTAATTTTAAAGTCGGTAAGGGTGAAATAGTTTCCTTCGCCGGGTTAGCAGGTGCTGGGCGGACAGAGGTAATGAGAGGATTATTCGGCGCTGATAAAGTATCTTCAGGTGAAGTATTCATCAATGGCAAAAAAGTTAGGATTAGACATGTAAATGATGCAATCAAAAACGGGATAGGTTATTTGCCGGAAGATAGAAAAGATCATGGCCTGTTTCTTGAAATGGCGGTATCAACCAATATAGCATCGGCAAGTTTGAAAAAATTAAGCAAAGGAATGAACATTGATAATAAGTTAATCAATAAGACTTCCGAAACATATCGAAAGAAACTTAATATCATAACACCAAGTATTCACCAAAAAGTAGTTAATTTATCAGGAGGAAACCAACAAAAAGTTGTACTGGCTAAATGGCTTGTTGTTAATCCAAAGATAATGATTGTTGATGAACCGACCAGAGGTGTGGATATTGGTGCAAAAGCAGAGATTTATCAAATACTTCGAGAACTTACCAAAGAGGGAACGAGCATTATTGTTGTTTCATCAGATTTGCCGGAAGTACTAGCAATCAGCGATAGGATTTATATCATGCATAATGGTGAGATAAAAGGTGAATTGAGTGGCGATGAGGCTACAGAGCAGCTAGTCATGAAATATGCATCAGGAATAATGAACTAAGTGTTGGAGGAATTAAAATGAAGATATTATCAAAATTCAGTATGAAAAATGAGGGTAATTCAAAAAGCGGAACCAATTCGAAACGAGATATGCTGGATTATATAGCGAAGAATCGATGGGTAATACCCTTGGTATTTATAATGGTGTACTTTATAACATATTCAATCGTATTTCCAAAAGTTTTTTTGTCATCTTATAACATTTCATCTCTATTGCTTGAATTTTCTATCCCGGCAATTATTGTTATAGGAATGGCACTGCAACTTATTAATGGCGAAATTGATTTATCGGTAGGGTTTAATGTCATGTTTACAAATATACTTGCTGGTACATTAATCGTGCTTGGTGTACCAATGGGATGGACAATTATCATTGTGTTGGTTGTAGCATGTGTACTAGGATTTATAGTTGGAACTTTGGTATCAAGAATAGGTGTAAATTCTTTTATAGCAACACTTGGAATGGGATTAATCTATTACGGATTAACACAGTTTGTCTACACCTCGTCATATAACATATCTAGAAACGGAATAGATATTAGGCACTTACCTGAAACATTTACCAAATTAAGTAAAGGAGAATTTTTGGGCTTGCAGTTGCCCGTTTATTATGCGGCAGTATTATTAATTTTATTTTCAATATTGATGGCAAAATCAAGATATTTCAAAAAATATTACTATATTGGAATGAATGTAGAAGCATCAAGGTTATCAGGTATCAGTGTTAAAAATATGAAGACGATTACATTTGTATTAAGTTCGCTGTTTGCTAGTGTTGCGGGTATATTGATTGCTGCAAGAATGGGTGCATCGGCAGCTACCTATGGTACTGGCTGGGAACTTAAAGTTATAACTGCATGTGTAATTGGAGGAGTTAGTATGAAAGGTGGGCGGGGTACAATGGGTGGCGCCGTGCTGGGTATGCTGTTCGCAATATGCTTGACGAACGCCCTACGTATCGCATATGCACCTTCCAATTTGTATAAGATTATCGAAGGATCAGTATTATTAGGAGCAGTTATTTTGGATGCTCAAATGTCTAAGCGTAAAGTAGTTGGATAATGGTCATAGCACGAAGGGTTTACAAGGATTTTGAATCTTTCGCGTGAATTGATAAAAAAATTAAAGGGAGAGAAAAACATGAAGAAGAATCTATCAAAAATGCTAGTTCTATTGTTTGTTGCGATGTCGCTTTTTACCGCTTGCTCAAAGGGGGAAGACAGTACCAAAGACGATACTGCAACCAATGAAGCAACAGATGTAAAAAAAGTGGGTGAAGGTGAAGTTTACACATGGGCATGTCAATATAATTCATTGCCTTTATTTGTTAACAATGATTACATTGGTATGGATCTTATTGCAGAGCAACTTGGTGTAGAAGTAAGAAAAATCGGACCTCAAGAAGTTGATCTTCCGGCTTTTATTGCTGCAATAGAGCAAGAAATCGCACAAAAACCCGACGGCATGATGGTTGTAGGTTGGGATGCTTCACTTGCTACTGCAATAGACAAAGCCGTTGCAGCAGGTATTCCAGTGGTTACGGTTGATGCAGATGTACCGGATAGTGACCGCTTGTGTTTTATTGGAACAGATTGGTATCAATTAGGAGTTGAACAGGCGAAAGCAGTAGCTCCATATTTAGAAGGAAAAACTGGTAATGCAATCTGTATCGGTGTACCAGGTGGAGATAATAATCAGCAAGCATTAAGAGGATATACAGATACTATGACCAAATTAAATCCCAATATTACGGTTGAACAAAAAGTATATGATTCGGGATCAAATGCACAAACAGTTGCTTCAGTAGTAGCAAACCTAATACAAAGTGACGCGAGCTTATTAGCAGTTGCAGGATTCGACTCGTCAGCAGGACCTGGTATAGCTCTTGCTATCAAAGAAGCTGGAAAAATAGGCGCGATATTTGGCACTTGTGTAGATGCGGAAGCAGAGCATTTGCAGGGTGTAAAAGAAGGTTCTTTAGTTGCAGCAGTAGGGCAAAAGAGACATTTCTTTACGTATTATGGTGTGAGAATGCTTTTTGATTATAATCATAATAACATTAAGTTTACAAAAGATGATGTTGGAGCAGGTATATCAAACATCCCTACTTATATCAGTACAGGTTTCATTGTTGCAACACCAAGTAATGTGGATTTACTAATTGAGGCAGCTGCAGAAAAAGCAAAATAATCAAATAATTCTATTCCAAGGCGTCTTTTAAAGGCGCCTTATAGAAAAGAGGTTATAACTTGAAAAAGGGTATATTAATAGTCATGGCTCTGGTATTTGCAATTTTATCAATAAGTTGTGAAGAAAAGAAGGATACTACTGTCAACTTATCCAAAGTAGATTATTCATCAGAGCTAGAGATTAATTCACCGGAAGGACTTGCCAAGGAATCGAGCTTGATATATCAAGAAATGGTTAATGAAGTAATTACGACTCAAGAAGGCTTTGAACGACTATTAAAGGTTTCTTGCGAAAGCACAGTTGAAAATTTAAAGAAGAACGAGGCCGAGTTTAAGAAAGAAATAAGGGATACAATCAGTTATTTAAAATCAAATGATGACAGTGTTGTAAAGTTTGTCTATGCAGAAACCGAGTTTAAGGATGAAAATACAGCATCCATCCGCAGAATACAAGTGCAAAAAAATGGAAAGAAGTACTTTTTTCAACAAGATTATGTAAAAGAGAATGACGTTTGGAAAATAAAAGGAGACAATATTATCGATGATTTTCAAATGAAAAAGAGATTTCTGTTCTGGTATATATAACTAACAAAGAATTCTCGGTGTCTGTTATATTGATTGACATTTGACTTATAGTCGTGTGTAACATTCTTGCGACAAATTTATTTGCCTTAAATACGTTAAAGGTACTGGAGGATTACATTTTGAAAAAAATCTGTGTGTTAGGGAGTATCAATATTGATTTGGTTACAAAAGCAATAGAATTTCCAATACCGGGAGAGACCATTCCAGGGATAGAATTTAACACCTTTCCCGGTGGGAAGGGGGCAAACCAGGCGGTTGCTGCAAGTAAATTAGGTGCTGAAGTGATTTTTTTAGGTAAAATTGGAAACGATGTTTTTGGTGAAATGGCATTATCTGCGCTCATAGAAGCAAAGGTTGATACTAGGTATATAAAAAAAGAAGACATTAGCACGGGTGTAGCGTCGATAACGGTTAACAAATCAGGACAGAATTCAATCATTTGCGTTCCTGGTGCGAATGGAATGATTGATGTCGCTTATGTCAAGGCGAACAAGAAAGCCATCGATGATGCAGATATATTGATGCTTCAATTAGAGATCCCAATCGAGACAGTGGAGTGGGCGGCGCAGTATGCCTTTACTAATAACAAGCTAGTAATTCTCGACCCGGCTCCTGCAAGAAAATTATCCAAAGCCTTGCTTTCAAACTGTTCTTTCATAACACCGAATGAGACTGAGTTAGAAATTATTAGTGAGATTAAAGTTTTAAATGTGGATAGTCTTGAAAGTGCAAAACAAGCATTGATTCAACAGGGTGTCAGTACGATTGTTCATAAATGTAGTAGTAAAGGTGCCTATTTACTAACCAAGGATGATCAATTGTTGATACCGGGATATAAAGTGGAAGTGGTTGATACAACTGCTGCCGGAGATTCCTTTAATGCTGGATTAGCTGTATCACTTGCACAAGGTAAGGGTACGGAGGAAAGTATACAGTTTGCAAATGCGGTAGGAGCATTATCTGTTACAAAAATAGGAGCACAAAGCGCAATGCCTACTATGTCTGTTGTTATGGAGTTTATAAAAAAAAATAATTAATAACAAAGGAGGAAGAAATAATTGAGATATTCATGTTGCATTGAGATGATTTTTACGGAATTCGATTTTGTTGAACGAATTTACAAAGCAAAAGAAGCAGGTTTTGATTGTGTTGAGTTTTGGTGCTGGAAAAATAAAGATCTAGAGGCAATAAAAAAAGCATTAGAAGAGACGAGTATGGAAGTTGCAGTATTTCAAGGGAATTTGGAAGGTAGGATGATAGATGCTCAGGATCATGATAAATATGTTGAAGGTGTATTAGAGTCCATAGAAAAGGCGAACTATCTTGGTACAAAAACATTATTTTTAATGTCAGATATCATGAAAGAAGATCGTTCTGTATTAGAAGCGCCTTATCCAATTACTTTTGAAGATAAAATGTTGAGTACGAAAGCAGTTCTTCAATCCTTGATACCGGTTGCTGAAGAGAATGATATTACTTTTGTGATAGAACCTCTGAATTCTCTTGTGGATCATAAGGGATATTCACTCTGTAACAGTAAACCTGCTATTGATCTTATTCGAGAAATCAACCATCCAAATATCAAGATCCTTTATGATGCATATCATATGCAAATTATGGAAGGCAACATCATTGATACAATAAATGAGAGTAATGACGCCTTTGGATATTTTCATATAGCAGATGTGCCCGGAAGATTTGAGCCGGGAACAGGTGAGCTCAACTATTCAAATATTATACAAGCTCTTAGAGCAGTGAATTATAATGGGAAAGTTGGTTTTGAATTTACACCAAAAAATGGTAATAGTGAAGAAACCGTTAAAAAAGTATTTGATATCATAAAATCATAATTATGATAAAAATAAAATGGAGGAATAAATAAATGAATAAAAAAATCAAGTTAAAAATGTACCAGGATATGGTTCGTCTAAGGAGATTTGAAGAAAATGTGAAGGATTTATTTGCTGCAAATAAGCTTCCTGGATTTGTACATCTTTATATTGGCGAGGAAGCAGTCGCAGTAGGTGCCTGTAATGCCATTAATCCCGATGATTATATCACATCAACCCATCGTGGGCATGGCCATGTACTAGCAAAAGGGGCAAGACCTGATCGAATGTTTGCTGAATTATTTGGAAAAAGTACAGGCTATAACAAAGCAAAAGGTGGATCAATGCATCTTGCAGCACCGGAGCTTGGCATATTAGGAGCAAATGGAATTGTTGGTGCAGGTCTTCCGTTAGCGACTGGGGCTGCAATGACTTCAAAGCTTACCGGTAACAAGAAAGTTGCATTATGCTTTTTTGGAGATGGTGCTTCAAACCAAGGTACCTTTCATGAGTCTATCAATATTGCAGCAGCTTATAACCTACCCTGTGTTTATATTTGCGAAAATAACATGTATGCCGGTGGCGTTAAGCAATACTTTGATGGAGAATATGTGAATGAGGGTATGGATTATCCCAGAAAAGTGAAAGATGTCGCTGAACGTGCGAAAGGATACGATATCCCAGGGGTTATCGTAGACGGAAACGATGTTGAAGCTGTGTATGATGCAGTTAAGAAAGCAGTAGATCGAGCAAGAAATGGAGAAGGTCCTACACTCATCGAATGTAAAACCTACAAATGGAGAACTCATTATGAAGTTGAGCCGGATTCCTACAGAACAAAGGAAGAAGTTGCCAGATGGAAAGCTTTAGACCCGATAAAACGTTATGCGGTGAAGCTTAGTGATGAAAATGTAATACAAGAAAATGATATTAAGCGGATTGCAGCTGAAGTTGAAGATGAGATGAATAGTGCAATTAAATTTGCTGAGGATAGTCCGTTACCAGATGTTTCAGAAGCATTACAAGATGTGTATGCCTAAAATCGAAAGGGAGATAAGAATATGAGTAAAATGTCAATTTCAGAAGCTATTATCATGGCTCAAAGAGAAGAAATGTTACGTGATGAGAATGTGTATATCACTGGATTAGATGTAGGCCCTTATGGCGGTGCATTTGGTTGCACAAAAGGATTGTGGGAAGAATTCGGAAAAAATCGAGTTATGGATATGCCAATATCAGAAGCAGGATATGTCGGTGCAGCAGTTGGTTCCGCAGCAACAGGAATGCGTCCGATCACAGAATTGCAGTTCTCCGATTGGATAACAATTGCGTCGGATCAGCTAGTGAATCAAGCAGCAAATATGCGCTATACATTTGGTGGCTCCTTATCCATACCAATGGTATTACGTGCTCCGGTTGGTGGAGGCATTTCTGCAGCCTCTCAGCATAGTCATATGTTTGAATCTTGGTTTGCATTTGTACCGGGACTTAAGGTTGTATTACCTTCGACCCCAGCGGATGCTAAGGGATTACTAAAAGCGGCAATTAGAGATAATAATCCTGTTATATTTTTTGAGCACAAAGATATTTACGATGTTACGGGTGAAGTTCCTGATGATGATGATTTCATCATTCCTTTAGGTAAGGCAAAAGTGGTTAGAGAAGGCAAAGATGTAACAATTGTTACCTACTCTAAAATGGTACATGAATCCATAAAAGCAGCTGAGATATTAGCAAAACAAGGAATTGATGTTGAAATTATTGATTTACGTACAATCAAACCAATGGACACAGAAACCATCTTGAATTCGGTTAAGAAAACACATCGTCTTGTATGTGTCCAGGAAGTTTGGTTAACCTGTTCAGTAGCCTCAGAGGTGGCGGCTGTTGTTGCAGAAAATGCAATTGAATACTTAGATGCACCGATCAAACGTGTAGGTGCGTTAGATGTACCGTCACCGTTTGCTCCGGTGTTAGAAAACTATGTCTTACCAAGTCCTGAGAAAATAGTTGAAACTATAAAAAGTCTTTTTTAGATTGTGAGGTAATATGATATGGCTGAATATGCAAGGCTTCCAAAGATCGGTCTGACTATGAAGACAGGGACGATCACGAATCTCTTTAAAAACGTAGGAGATGAAGTCAAAAAGGGCGATGTAATAGCTAACTTTGAAACAGATAAAATATCTGGAGATATAGAGAGTCCTATCGATGGTATCGTACTTGAAGTACTTATTAAAACAGAGGAAGAGATAGAAGTATTAAAACCAATATATCTTATTGGGAATCCAGGCGAAGTGACAATTGATAATGAAACAGTAATTGCCCCAATACTGACAGTAGTTGAGCCAATTCATGAATCAGTTGAAGTTGAAGATGATTCAAAGGAATTAGTAGGGATAGATAACGACTGGGTTAGAGCAATGCCTTTTGCCAGAGATTTTGCTAAGCAAAATGGAATTGACCTAAGGACAGTTAAACCTTCAGCAAAAGACGGAATCATACGAAAAAAAGATGTTGAAGAGGCGATCGCAAGCGGTAAAGGTCAAGCTACCTCACTTGCAAAAAAAATTGCATCGCAAAATGATATTGACTTAGACACCATTAGTGGAACAGGCTCAAGAGGAAAAATTGTTCAAGCTGATGTATTAAAGACTATGCCGTCCGTAGTGGATGTAAAAGTAGTGGAGAAAACAATTTTTGTAAGTAACGCGAACAGGAAAAAGTTATCTGCCATGAGAAAAGCAATCGCTGAACGGTTATCTTTAAGTAAACGAACAATTCCACACACTTATTTTAAAACAGAAATAGATGCGACCTCCTTAATAGAGTTGAAAAGTACATTAAAACAGGAAAATGCAAAAGGTACGATTCAAAGAATAACACTTACTGATATTTTATTAAAAGCTATTGTTGTGACGCTAAAGAAACATCCAATCCTATATGCTCAGCTTGACCAGGATGAAATCATATATTTTGATGACATCAATCTTGGGGTAGCGGTTAGCGTTACGAATGGATTAGTGGTACCGGTGATTCACGGTGCGAATCGCTGCAGTTTAACGGAAATAGCAAAAACAACAGAGATGCTCGTTGAAAAAGCTAGAAATGGAAACCTTATGCCAGAAGAGTATATGGGTGGTAATTTCACAGTCAGTAATCTTGGAAATTCTGAAATTGATGAGTTTTATGCCATCATTAATCCGCCTGAATCCGCAATATTGGCAATTGGTACGATAAAAGAGAAAGTTGTTGTCCAAAATAGTGAAATGGTGATACGTCCAATGATGACCATAACGCTTTCTGTCGATCATAGATTAATAGACGGAGCAGTGGCTGCTGAGTTTATGAAAGAATTAAGAAATAATATAGAGCATTCTTATATAGCAATGTTGTAAAAGTGAAAAGGCTTAGGTTGAGGAAAAAACTTCTTCTGGGTATTGGTTGTGATGTTGAAGTTCGGCATCATTCACTTAGGTGCCTTTCGCTCAGTTATACGTACTGCATGCCGGCAGGATGGAGGTTACGATGTATGGATTAGTGAAAGATAAAATAACACTGGTTACCGGGGCAGCCCAAGGAATTGGCAAAGCAGTGGCAATGATTTATGCTGAAAATGGCGCAACTGTTGTCTTGTGTGATTTGAATGAAGAAAAAGTGAAAGAGGCGGCGAGAGAGATAACAACTCAAAGTGGACAAAAGTGCATCGGTATGAAGATGGATATCTCATCTTCGAAAGATATAGATGCCGCGGTGTCAGAAACTTTAAAAGAATTTGATAGAATTGATGTATTGTGTAATAGCGCAGGTATCTTAATGCATTCCTTAGTGGTTGATATGCAAGAAGATCAATGGGACAAGATATTTGAGATTAATATGAAGGGTGCCTTTTTAATCACAAAAGCAGTAGCGAAGGTGATGATCAAGCAAAAAAGTGGAAAGATAGTACACATCTCCTCCTGTTCAGGGAAAAAACCTACCAGAGAAGAGGCGGCTTATTGTTCTACGAAATCGGCACTTAATGGCTTCGTTAAGGTGTGCGCATTGGAATTGGGCGAATATGGAATTAATGTCAACGCTGTCTGTCCCGGAGCAACCGATACGGAGATGGTTCGCAAAAACTTTATAACAAGTAGAGAAATTGAACAGGAATGGATTAATAAAACAGCTTTGAAGAAACTTGGAACGGTCGAGGATCAGGCGAAAGCAGTATTGTTTTTATCTTCAACATTAGCCGACCACATTACGGGAGAAGCAATCATCGTGAGTGCCGGAGAAATGATGACTCAATAAATTCTGATTAAATGTGTGCTAAAGCACACGGATGGAAGAAGTGTGAAGAAAAACATCATCACACTTCTTGATTAAAATGTGTGCTAAAGCACACGGTTAGGAGTCAATATGAATACTCCATTGAGGAAAGACTTTTTAGAAAAGAAAGAAAGACTTTATGGATATATGGAGCAACAGGGTTATGACGCGGCAATTTTATCTCGGCGTGAAAATTTTGCCTGGTTCACCTGTGGTGGAGACAATAAAGTATTAAGAAATACCGATATCGGCTTTGGTGTATTGCTAATCACAAGAGAAAAAATCTTCTTAATCGCTCAGTATATGGATTTGGATCGAATTTACGATGATGAACTTCAAGGGTTAGATATTGAAAAAATTTCTTTAAAATGGTTTGAAAAATTCCCCACAGAAAAAGCCATGGAGATCATCGGTAATAAAAAGGTCCTTTCCGATACGGATATTGCAGGTGCGGATTGTAGAACTTGGGATATCTATTGGTTGCATTATCCTTTAACAAAACATGAGATCAGCAGGTACAAAGACATCGGCTCAGATGTGGATGAAATATTATATCAAGTAGCTTTAAAAATACAACCAGGTATGACTGAAGTTGCGATTGAAGCGGAATTATCCTATGAATATGCAAAAAGGAATATGTTACCTAAAGTTTTATTGGTAGGAAGTGATGAAAGAATAGAACGTTATCGCCATCCGGTGGCATCCCTTAAAAAGGTTGATAAAACTGTGCTAGTACATGTTGCAGCAGAACGAAATGGGTTGCATGCCAATATAACACGCATGATAAGTTTCGACGATAGCTTGACAGAGGAGCTTTATGAAAAATATGAATTACTAAATATACTTCAGGCTCAAGCAATGGCAATGACAATACCGGGTCACCCCTTTCGTGATATTTTTGAAGTGAGGAGAAAGTTATTAAAGGATAGTGGCTATGCCGATGAATGGGAAAATCACTACCCGGGAGGCGTTACCGGATACTTTTTGGGCTCTGCACAACCCTTTATGAATGGGGAAACCATAAAAGAAAAGATGCCAACAGATTATTTCATCACCTTAAGAGGTGCTAAAACGGAAGAACTTTGTATTAGCAATAAAGCCGGTGGTGAAGTGATATCGTGTGGGCAATTCTGGCCTACGAAAACCTATGAGTGGGAAACACATAAATATAATTTACCAATCATTTTAAAGAGGTAATAATGTTCTGGAAAAACACTTTAACATGCATATAACTATTCGTAAGTGATGCGGCGTAATGGAGGTATCTATGAAAAAAACAACCCTTCTAAATAGCGACATTTCAAGAGTTATCTCTTGTATGGGACATTTTGATACACTGACAATCGGGGACGCAGGTCTTCCTGTTCCCGATAATGTTGAACGAATTGATTTGGCAATTAGTCTAGGTCTGCCAAAGTTTATTGACGTTCTTAAGGCTGTATTAACAGAATTAGAAATTCAAAAGGTGACGATTGCCTCTGAGATGAAAGAAGTTAATATGGATTTGTATGATGCACTTCACGAACTTTTTAACAAAGATCAGATTACAGAAGTATCACATGAGAAGTTGAAGGAAGAATCAGCTCATTCAAAAGCAGTGGTCAGAACCGGCGAATGTAAAGCTTATGCTAATATTATTCTGGAATCCGGTGTGACTTTTTAATCTGAGAAAGAGAGGCAATAAATATGAAGGGAACAATGAGAGCAGCCATTTTTGAAGGTAATGGCGTTATAACAATTAAGAAAGTTGAAATACCTAAGATCCAAAAGGGTGATGATATGATACTTAAAATAGAGGTGTGCTCTATCTGTGGGACAGATGTACATGTGTTATCCGTTCCACCGGGATATGATATGGAGCCAAATCATATTCTAGGACATGAACTTGTAGGTGAAATTATTGAGATCGGAGAAAGTGTAATCAACTTTAAGGTTGGAGATCGTGTTGTTGTTAATCCCAACGATTACTGTGGAGTGTGTAAATATTGTCAGATGAATCTTCCGAATCAATGTGAAAATATAATCCCTATGGGGCTAGGTGGAGAAGGCGGATTTTGCGAATATACAAGAGTATCTGAGAAAGTTGCCTATAAGATTTCAGATAATTTACCGGCAGAAATAGCTGCTTTTGCAGAACCACTCGCTTGTACGGTCAATGGAATTAATAAAATCAAAGCTAATCCGGGGGATAGTGTAACAATCATTGGTGCAGGGCCGATCGGACTATTATTTGTACAGTTAATGAAAGCCTCTGGCGCTTATCCCATTATTGTATCTGAGCCTAGTGAATTAAGGCGAGAATATGCCTTGAAATCCGGTGCGGATTATGCGATTAATCCGATGGAAAATGATTTGGATTCCTTTGTAAAAGAAAAGACGGTGATCGGTAGTGATTTCGCTATTGATGTTGTAGGATCTCAATTACCCGCAGCGATTAAAGTAGTACGAAAAGGTGGTAAGGTACTTTTGTTCGGAGTTAATAAAATGGCTCATCCGGAAGTTACGCAAAGCGAGATTATTTTCAAGGAAATTTCTGTTCTTGGGACTTGGCTGGCAAATGCTACATTTCCGAAGGCGGTTCAAATATTAGAGAGTGGTGTGCTAGATTTAAAAGAACTCGTAACACATACGTTCCCTCTTGAGAAGTTAGAAGATGGTATCCAACTTCTTCGTAGAGGGGAAGGAATCGAAGTTATAATAGATATGAGCTTATAGAAAGGGAGAATATAATTATGACCTATGATGTAGCGATTATTGGAGGAGGTCCCGGAGGGTACGTTGCAGCAATTAAGGCAGCTCAAAGGGGACTTAAAACAATATTATTTGAAAAGGAAAAGCTCGGTGGTGTATGCCTAAACAAAGGCTGCATTCCTACAAAAGCATTGTTGAAATCAGCATCGATTTACAATTATGCGAAGGATTCTAAGAAATATGGTATACATTACGATAATATATCCTTTGACTGGACGACAGTAATGGAACATAAAGAGGGCATTGTTGACCATTTGGTCGGTGGTATTGAGATGCTCATAAGTGCAAATAAGATAGAACTAATTCGTTCAGAAGCAACACTTATTAACAAAAATACGATAGTGGCAAAGGGTATAGAATATATAGCCAAGAATATCATACTCGCGACTGGTTCAGAACCGGTATTACCGCCTATTGATGGAATCCAACACAAAATAGTGATCACCAGTGATCAACTGCTTCAGTTATCTAAGTTACCTGAAAAGCTAGTTATTGTTGGTGGTGGTGTGATTGGTATTGAATTTGCATTTTTGCTAAATTCTTTCGGTGTTAAGGTAACGATTATTGAGATGATGGATAGTATTTTATTCAATGCGGATCAAGAAATTATCAAGGCAGTGACCAAAGATCTTACCAAATTGGGTTTGACAATAATCACCGGAGCTAAGGTCAAAAAAATCCAGGAAAACTCAGTCCTCTATGAAAAAGATAATAAAGAGTTCGAGGTTAGCGCAGCTCAGGTATTAATATCCACGGGACGAAAATCAGCAGTCAACATAGAAATGTTGGAGAAGCTAGGAATAGTCCATAGCAGAGGTATGATTCAGACAAATGATAGACTACAAACCAACATTACCGGACTTTATGCGATTGGAGATCTCAACGGCAAATCCATGCTAGCACATACAGCGAGCGAAGAAGGAATTATTGCAATAGAAAATATATGCGGTGAAGACAAACATATGGATTATAGCGGAATTCCACAATGTATCTATATTACACCGGAAATTGCTTGGGTTGGTTTAACGGAACAAGAAGCGCTAAAAAAAGAGCTTGATATAAAGATCGGAACCTTTCCGATGGCTGCAAATGGTAAATCACTCATTGAAGGTGAGACCTCAGGATTTATTAAAATTATTGCTGATAAACGGTATGGGCAGGTTCTTGGAGCACATCTGTATTGTTCTCATGCTACTGACATGATAGCTGAGCTTGCGCTTGCTATGAAGTCGGAATGCTGTATCGAAGATATAGCGGATTGCGTTCATGCTCATCCTACGGTTTCAGAGGGAGTTATGGAAGCAGCAAATGCTGTTTTTGGACATGCAATTCATAAATTATAATGACAAAGTATAGATGAGGTTAGTCCAATGATTTTAAAGAATAAAGTTGCGATAATTACCGGAGCGAGCAGAGGGATTGGTAAGGGAATTGCCCTTGCGCTTGCTAAAGAAGGCTGTAATATTGTTGCTTGTGCCAGAAATGAAGAACAATTATTAAAGCTGAAAGAGGAAGTAGAGGCCTTTGGTATTCAGTGTGAAATTGTACAGTCTGATATCAGGGTGATAAATAATATCAAATACGTGATTGAAATTGTAATAAGAAAATTTGGAAAAGTTGATATATTAATAAATAATGCAGGCGTTATCATTAAGGATGGAATCTTTGGCGTTACGGAGAAAGATTGGGATTTAACAATGGATACTAATTTGAAGGCCCAATTTTTTCTCTCACAATGCGCCTTAAAGGAAATGAAGAAAAATAAGGAAGGTCATATCATTAATATATCCTCGACAGTAGCTTTGGGTGCAAAACCGGAGGTTACAAGTTATAGCGTATCTAAATATGCGATTGTAGGATTGTCTGAAGCCTTGTATCAGGAAGCAAAAAAATATCTGGTTAAGGTAAGTACAATTTACCCGGGAGTTACAGATACGGAGATGTTGCGTAGTCAAGATATGCCTTGCGATTCTGACCAATGGATGTTACCCGAGGATATTGCAGAGTGTGTAGTTTTTCTTCTTAAAACGAGTAGTAGAATGGTTGTAAAAGATATCGTGCCCTGGGCAACAGGGTATGATCAAATATAAAAGGAAAAGTTATTAATAGAGAGAATAACAATATAGAAGAAATAACAAATAGAAGAAATATACTAGAAGAACTAAGTGAGGTGTCCCCTATGAAAGCTATTTTATTAGACGGTAAAAAAAATGTGGAGGTTATCGAAAAATCAGTACCTGATTTACTAGAAGGATATGCTTTAATTAAAGTTATGGCAGCAGGAATCTGCGGAACGGATATTGAGATGCTATATCACAATCCTGTTCCATCTGTAATTACGCCGGGGCATGAAGTATCAGGAATTATCGAAAAGGTTAATCATTGCAAAACCTTTAAAGCAGGAGATCGAGTTTTCCTAAATTGCCATATCACTTGTAATACGTGTGAATATTGCCTGGCAGGGGATTATATTTTTTGCGAGGAACTCAGTGTCATAGGATTTGATGTTGATGGAGGCATGGCAGAATATATAGCGGTACCTGAGACGATTCTAAGAAGACTGCCTGATGATCTAACCTTTGAACAAGGTGTACTTATTACGGATGCCCTGGGAACTCCTTATCACGCTGTTAAAAAAGCAGAAATAAAAAAGGGAGAGATTGTTTGTATCTCAGGAACCGGACCACTTGGAATCCTTTGTATCCTAAGTGCAGTACACTTTGGCGCTATTGTTATTGCGATAGATATTGTCGAAGAACGTTTAAAAATGGCTGAGAGATTTGGAGCTACCTATCTCGTGAATGGAATGAGCAACATCAAAGAGAGAATTAATGAAATAACGAACGGCAAAGGTGTGGACAAAGTCATAGATTGCTCCGGATCAGCGATTGCTATTTTAAATGATATTGGCATTTTGAAAAATAGAGGCGTAATGATACAAGTAGGTGTTTGCAATAAGATAACAATGGATTTATTTGAAACACTGATAGTAAAGGAAATCGAAATAAAGGGATCAAGAAATTTCAATGATTTTGAAATTCCGGAAATGATCGATTTGATAAGAAACACAGAAAGAATTGACGAACTAATTTCACATAGATTTCTATTTAGTGAGGCAGAGCAAGCCTTTCAATTAGCGGAAGAAAGAAAAGGAATTAAAATAGTCTTAGTACCGGAACTAATTTAAAAGGGCAGGCATATTACCTTAATGTGAAAATTCAGTAATAGATTGGAGCCAACGATGGATGTGCAAAGAAAACCAGAGTGGTTAAAGATAAAAGCAAATACAAATGACATTCTGGAAATGGAGAAATTGTTAAAGGTCCTATCCTTGCATACGGTATGTGAAGGTGCAGCATGCCCTAACATAGGGGAGTGCTTTAAGAATAAGACTGCGACATTTATGATTCTTGGGGAGAACTGTACGAGAAATTGCCGGTTCTGCCAAGTGACGAAAGGGATAGTTCAACCACTCAATCCGGAGGAACCTGAAAATGTCGCAAAAGCATCAAAACAGTTAGGTTTAAAGCATATCGTTGTGACGAGTGTTACTCGTGACGATTTAAAGGATGGAGGGGCAGAGTTTTTCGCTCAAACGATTCATCATATTAGAGAATATCTACCTCATAGTTCTGTTGAAGTTTTAATACCGGATTTTCAAGGTGATATCACTGCGCTTTATACGGTTTTGGACGCAAAGCCTGATATTTTGAATCATAATATAGAAACTGTTCCGGAGCTCTATCATGAGGTTAGGCCTATGGCCGCTTATGAAAGATCCCTAGAGCTTTTAAAAAGAGTGAAGGAATATAATCCTCACATTTATACGAAATCAGGGCTCATGGTAGGATTTGGTGAAACAAAGCAACAGATACAATCGGTGATGGATGATTTGAGAGAAATGGATTGCGATATACTAACAATAGGACAGTATTTACAACCCAGCAAAGCACACCTTAGGGTAGTTGAATATATAACACCGGAGCAGTTCGATGAATATCGGTTAATCGGCCTTGAAAAAGGATTTAAATATGTTGCTAGTGGGCCTCTGGTTCGAAGCTCTTACAACGCCGTGGAAGGAATGAATGTTTTGAGTGAGGGGTGATGCTATGGTTTATTTAGAAAGTAATAGTTGCGATGCTTATTTTAATTTTGCTTTAGAAGCTTATGCGATGTATGAACTTTCTGTTGCTGAAGAATATTTTATTTTCTGGCGAACGCAACCGACCTTGATGATTGGACAATATCAAAATGCGTTGCAAGAAATAAATATGGACTTTGCTAGAGAAAATAATATAAACATAGTCAGAAGAGTTACCGGTGGTGGAACAATCTACACCGATATGGAAGGATGGCAATTCTCCTTTCTATTTAAAAATGCCCAAGCGAAGGATATTGACTTTCATAAGTTCACAATGCCGATGATAAATGCACTGAAAACAATTGGAATTGAGGCATATCATAGTGGCAGAAATGATCTGCTGATTGATGGAAAAAAGTTCTCTGGAAATGCCCAATATATAAGAGGAAATTTGTTGTTACATCACGGATCATTATTATTTAACACGAGCATAGATAATCTCGTGAAAGCATTATGTGTAGATGACGAAAAGATTATTTCAAAAGGTATCAAATCAGTTAGACAAAGAGTGACTAATATTGCGGAGCATTTAGAACATCAAATGTCGAGTATTGAATTTAGAGATCTTATGTTGGATTTCCTATTAAAAGACATGCAAAAATATACATTAACAAAGGAAGACCTGGTAAGAATCAATCAAATAAAAGAATCGAAATTTGAAAGTTGGGAGTGGAATTTTGGTAAAACACCACCTTTTAATATTTCCAGAGAAAGTAGATTTGATGGAGGAAAGCTTGTTGTAAGCTCCTTCGTAAAGGACGGTATCATCGAGGAAATCAGTTTCTACGGGGATTTCTTTGCAAAAGATGATATCAATAAATTAAAAGAAAATCTTATGGGATGTAAATATGAACGAGCGGAGATTGAAAGAAGATTGATTGAAAATAAAGCGGAAGATTATTTTTATAATATTTCTAAGGATAATATACTTGGCTTAATTTATTGCATGTTAACATAGGGATGAAGAATGCATAGGATTATGAGAGGACAGCTGCCAGTGAAATGAATTCATACCATTGCGTGATAGAAAAGGGCATATTACAGGAACTATATATCTTCGATAAATAAGTCGGTATTCATAGAATGTATTCCTATGATTTAAGAGATAATATGGATAGATTAATTGAAATTATCTATATGATTACTTAGATGGAGGATACTTGAATGAAGAAGCATGAAAAGGGTCTATCGGCTTGGCAGCTTACTATGATGGCGCTGGGCTCCGTGATTGGGGCGTCGTTTTTCCTGGGATCGGCAGTGGCAGTTCGGGCGGCAGGACCTGCCATTGTTATTTCGTACATCGTGGGTGGCATCCTGATTTATTTTGTTTTGTTTGCACTATCGGAAATGACAGTGGCTAATCCGGATTCCGGTTCATTTTATACGTTTACTGCAAAGGTATTTGGCCTCGGAGCCGGTTTTGTCCTGGGGTGGGTATATTGGACCGGAATGGTGCTTGCGATGTCCAGCGAAGCGACGGCCGCTGCCATTCTGATCAAGGGATGGTATCCACGGACCTCGATACCGATTCTCGGAGGCATCATCATTATCCTGGTAACTCTCTTGAATTTGCTTGGAGCGGATAAACTCAGTAAGTTGGAAAGCAGTCTGGCTATCATTAAGATTTTTGCAGTTGTAGCCTTTATTGTACTGGCATTATTACTCATAGCAGGCCTAATAGGGGGTCAAGGAGCAATTGGAGTAGGAGAATTAAGCAGGGAACCCTTAATACCCGGCGGTATCAAAAGCATTGCCGGAAGTATGCTGATTGTTATCTTTTCGTATGCCGGCTTCGAGATTATCGGTCTTGCGGCATCGGAGGCGGATAATCCCAATAAAACAATTCCGAAGGCGATTATTTATACGGTTATCAGCTTGGTTGGCTTATACATCATATCGGCAGCAGTAATGCTTCCGTTGATTCCGACTGCTCAGCTGACGGAACGGGAAAGTCCGATGGTAGCTGCCTTAAGTCTCCATGGAATGAGCTGGGCGGGAACTATAATAAATTTTATTCTTATTACAGCCATATTATCTACAATGATGGCATCCATGTTTGGATTGGGACGAATGATGCGTTCCATTGCAGAGGAACGACATGCACCGAAATGGCTTAAGGATAAGAAGGATGTTCCGTATCGGGGAATTCTGTTCTCCGGCGTAGCAATGCTTGCCGGATTGGGCATTGGCTTACTATTCCCAAGTGTATACCTGTTCTTAATCAGCGCCGGTGGTTTTGCAACTTTATTAACCTATGCAGTAATTGTAGCCACGCATATTCGTTTTCGTAAACTAAATGGGTGTCCTCCAAACGGTAAATGCCAAATGCCGGGATTTCCATATACTTCTTGGATTGCATTAATCAGTCTTATTGTCATAATAATAAGCATGCCCCTCATACCCGGACAGACCTCCGGACTGGTCACAGGGATTATCATGACCGTAGCTTTTGCAGTCATATATATTATTATGAAGCTCACCGGTAAGACAAAGGAAGGCAATGAGGAAAAAATTCAGCCGGGTCATTATAGAGCCGGCTATTCACATGAATTTTCAGAGGAGCTTACGCAAAAAGGTCAAGCGAAAGTGAAAAATGAGGCAGATAAAAAAGATGATAAAATGTCGTGCTCTAAATGTGAGGAGGATAAGAAATAAGCGGCTGCAACAGCCGTTTATTTCTATATCTATTTATTCTTGATTTTTATTCATATTCTTTACTGCAGTGGAGAGCATCAGCTTAATACGGTTAAGCTGGTTAACCTCACTGGCACCGGGATCATAATCGATTGCGACGATATTAGCTTCCGGATGCTGCCTTCTCAACTCCTTGATGACGCCTTTACCTACAATATGATTCGGTAGACAGGCAAAGGGCTGAGCACATACGATATTCTTGACTCCGGAATGGATTAATTCGAGCATTTCACCGGTCAGAAACCAACCTTCACCGGTCTGATTACCGATTGATACGACAGGTTCTGCATATTCAGCCAAGCGTTTAATCGATGAGGGCGGCGTAAAACGTTTGCTTTTAGCCAGTTCTTTTTTTGCTGTTTTTCGAAGCTGTTCCAAAGCCCAGATTGTTAGGTTGCTGATTCTTGCACTTGATTTCTTCTTGCCTAAATATCTTGCTTTAAAATTACTGTTAAAAGCACTATACATAAAGAAATCCAGTAAATCAGGCATTACAGCTTCGGCTCCCTCTGCTTCTAACAGCTCGACCAGATAATTATTGGCTGATGGCAGGAATTTAACCAAAATCTCACCCACGATACCAACTCTGGGTTTACGAAGGCTCTCGTGTAGCGGAAGCCGATCAAAATCGCGGATGATACCGCGAAGATTCTTCTTGTAATCGCCCCATTTAGCATTTGATAAACTATTTATGCAGATTTCACGCCATTTTTTATGAAGGGCATCGGCTGAACCCAACTCCTTCTCGTAAGGTCTGGTACGATAGAGTACTCTCATGAAGACATCGCCATAAACCAGTGCCTGCATGGCCGAAATCAGAAGCTTTGGTGTAACCTTAAGACCGGGGTTCTTCTCCAGACCGGATGCACTTAAGGAGATAACGGGGATTTGGGTCATGCCTGCCTTCTCGAGGGCCCTACGTATAAATCCGATATAATTGGTGGCACGACACCCACCGCCGGTCTGAGTAATCATGACGGCAACCTTATTTAAATCATACTTGCCTGATAGTAAGGCGTCCATAATCTGACCTACAACCATTAATGAGGGAAAGCAAGCATCATTATTTACATACTGTAGGCCGATGTCCACAGCGGCACGGTTGTCATTAGGAAGAACTACTACATTGTAGCCGCCACTTCTTAACGCGGGCTCCAAGAGGTCAAAATGAATCGGTGACATTTGAGGAGCGAGAATGGTATAAGTCTTCCTCATTTCTTCGGTGAATATAACCCTTTGGTGTGCTGAGAAGGAAGGGTGAGATGTAATATGCTTCGCTTCACGCTCACGTATGGAAGATAATAAGGAGCGGATACGAATCCTAGCCGCACCTAGATTGTTAACTTCATCTATTTTTAGTACAGTATAGATCTTTCCTGATTTTATCAAAATATTATTAACCTGATCGGTTGTAACTGCGTCAAGACCGCAACCGAAGGAGTTTAACTGTATTAATTCCAGATTGGGCTGTGTGCGGACGTAGGAAGCCGCCGTATACAATCTGGTGTGATACATCCATTGATCAATTACAATGGTCGGTCGGTCAATCGTACCGAGATGGGATACAGAATCTTCGGTTAACACCGCCACGCCGTAGGAATTGATTAATTCAGGGATTCCATGATGAATTTCCGGATCAATATGATACGGACGACCTGCCAGAACAATTCCTTTCCGACCGGAAGCACGAAGATAGGATATCGTCTCCTCACCCTTTTTGCTCATATCATCACGTGCAGCTATAAGCTCAGTCCAACCCGCGTTGACGGCTTTCTTAACTTCGGAGGCTGAGATATCCTGCTTTGCGGTAAAGATTTCAATCAAACGCTTACAAAGGATCTCTTCATTTTCAAAAGACATGAAGGGATTCTCAAATTGTATGGAAGGGTCTTTAATCTCCTCTACATTGTTTTTTATATTCTCCGGATAGGAGGTTACAATTGGGCAATTATAATGATTGCCTACACCATCAATCTCTTTACGTTCATAAGGGATGCAGGGGTAGAAGATATACTTGATATCTTGATCAATCAGCCATTTAATATGGCCGTGTACAAGCTTGGCAGGGTAACATTCTGATTCGCTTGGGATGGATTCAATTCCAAGCTCATAAATAC
The DNA here is from genome assembly GCA_002307215.1 of Lachnoclostridium sp. UBA1308. GTDB lineage: Bacteria > Bacillota > Clostridia > Lachnospirales > Lachnospiraceae > Mobilitalea. Next base: position 49,600 of record DBTU01000032.1, on the reverse strand, counting down.
TGTGAGTGGAGGTCGGTGATAGAATAACCCGGTATCCAAGCTTGGTAAAGAAGGTATGCCAGAAGGGGTAATTCTCATACAGGTTAAGTACTCTGGGAATACCGACAACACCGCGTCTGGCTTCATTTTCAGGAAGACTTGGATAGTTAAAATAACGTTCTAATTTGTATTCAAATAAATTCGGAATATTTTCGACATTCTTTTCCTTACCGAGACCTCTTTCACAGCGGTTGCCGGTAGTGAAATGTCTTCCGCCTGTGAATTTGTTTATGGTAAGTAAGCAGCTGTTGGTACAGCGTTTACATCGTGCCAGTGAGGTCTCAAATTTGAGCTCTATAATCTGATCTATGGAAAGCATGGAACTTTCTTCCCCTTCATAATGCTCGCGGGCAATCAGAGCTGCACCGAAAGCTCCCATAATTCCGGCAATATCAGGTCTAACGGCTGTGCAGCCGGAAATGGTCTCAAAACTTCGAAGCACGGCATCGTTATAGAAGGTACCACCCTGAACCACCATTTTCACACCCAAATCCTTTGGGTTGGTAATCTTAATTACTTTATATAGAGCATTCTTAATGACCGAATAAGCCAGACCCGCGGAGATATCCGCAACTGTGGCCCCTTCCTTCTGCGCCTGTTTCACCTTGGAATTCATAAAAACAGTACAGCGGGTACCAAGGTCAATCGGATTCTGCGCATATAGAGCGACCTTGGCGAATTCTTGGACTTCATAATTTAAAGATTTAGCAAAGGTTTCAATAAAGGATCCGCAACCCGAGGAACAGGCTTCATTTAAGAGAACATTATCTACTGTGTTATTCTTGATTTTAATACATTTCATATCCTGACCGCCGATATCAAGGATGCAATCAACCTCAGGTTCGAAGAAGGCGGCAGCATGATAATGTGCAACTGTTTCCACTTCACCCTCATCCAGAACAAGTGCGGCTTTAATTAAGGCTTCGCCATATCCGGTGGAGCAGGAGCGAACAATTGTGGCTCCCTCAGGAAGGAGGTCATAGATTTCCTTGATCGAGTGAATAGCGGTCTTTAAGGGACTGCCGTTATTATTACTGTAGAAGGAATAAAGTAAAGAGCCATCTTCTCCGACCAGAGCCACCTTCGTGGTGGTGGAACCTGCATCGACACCAAGAAAGCAATTACCCACATAATCCTTAAGGTTTGCTTTCTTTACGTTATGTATTGAGTGACGCTGTCTAAATTCTTCGTATTCGTTTTCATCCGCAAACAGCGGTTTCATCCGGTGAACCTCAAAGTCCATCTTGATACCACGAGAGAGCAGATCATAAAGGGAAGATAATTCCTTACTTGTCTCAGGTCGTGCATTCATCGCTGCGCCGAGAGCAGCAAACAGGTGTGAGTGTTCCGGTGATATTACCTGACTGTCGGTTAAGTGAAGCGTTCGGATGAAAGCTTGCTTAAGTTCCGTTAGAAAATGAAGGGGGCCACCCAGGAAGGCAACATTACCGCGAATTGGTTTGCCGCAGGCAAGACCACTGATGGTCTGGTTGACCACTGCTTGAAATATGGATGCTGACAGGTCAGGCTTTGTTGCTCCTTCATTTATAAGCGGCTGAATATCTGTCTTTGCAAATACACCACATCTTGCGGCAATCGGATAAATTGCTTGATAGTCTTTCGCGTATTCATTCAGTCCGGCGGCATCGGTCCTTAGAAGGCTTGCCATCTGATCAATGAAAGAGCCTGTACCGCCTGCACAGATACCATTCATGCGCTGTTCGATACCGTTCGTAAAATATATTATTTTTGCATCTTCACCGCCAAGCTCAATAGCAACATCGGTATGAGGTGCATAATCTTGAAGCGAAGTAGATACGGCGACAACCTCCTGAACAAAGGGGATATCCAGATGCTTTGAGATGGTTAAACCGCCGGAGCCTGTTATGACAGGACAAACGGTTTGATCTCCCAAGACTTCCATTGCTTTCTTCATTAGACTTGCAAGGATTTCCTGAATATTAGCAAAATGCCGCTCATAATCAGAAAATATCATTTCACCTGTCTCATTTGTGATTACAATTTTAACTGTTGTTGAACCTATATCGATTCCTAACTTATAATTATTTATCATTCATACCTCCAAAATGCCGATCTGTGACAGCGTATCTAGTTCCTATAATAATGTAAAAGCACATCTTTGTGCTTTATGGTCCATTTAATGAGCTTTCTATATTATACGATACATAATACTTAAGTTCAATGATTAAGTTACGGAGATGACGTCGGAATTTGTAAAATAATTCTTAACTTTTCCGTTATTTCGGATTGTTGACTTCTGTTTTCATAACACATCGCATACAGGGGGAATATATTATATGGGAAGCTTGACGCTTCATAAGCGGAAGGAGTCAGATATGTACGGTTTTAATTATGAAGTCAAAAAGGCTGATACGCTGTACAGTATCAGCAGGCATTTTAATGTCGGTATCAGTGATCTCATGGATGCAAATCCCCTTGTCAATCTATATCATATCACAATCGGTGAATCAATTCTTATTCCGGTTTGCGTACCCAAAAGTGAATACACACATTTTACCACTTACCTGGTGAGAGAAGAGGATACGCTAGACAAGATTCTTAAAGAAAACAGCTTACACATGGCTGATTTATTGGAGTTCAATGATATGGAAGATATCTATTTATTACCCGGAACAACCTTGAAGGTTCCCATCACCGGGGAAGGGGAAGGAGGGATCCTTCTATAATAAAACTGTTTACCAAAAGGTAATCTAAGGGTGAAAATAGTCTCGCAAAATCATGCTTATTTAATATTAATTTGAGAGCCGCCGAAGGCGGCGCATGGGAGCTGTCTTAAACAAGTCCGCGCAGGGTTACACCTGTCTGTGGGCTTGTTTGAGTTTGGAAATTGCTTGGGCTTATGATACAATATAGAATATCAGGAAGAATTCTCTAAGATAATTATAGGAGCATAGTGAAATAAAGAATATTTTTACACTTATCAGTTTGTGCCTGCGTAATCCTTAGCCCAAACTGATTCATAGGGGAGGTATGTTAATTAATATGAAGAAGCAAGAAATACTTATCGTTGATGATGATAAAGATCTGGCTATGATTACCGGAGATATGTTGGAGGATTACGGTTATCAGGTGCAAATGACAACGAGCGCTGAAGAAGCATATGACCTCCTTTCTAATAGACAATTTAAATTAATTCTACTAGATATCAATTTACCGGGCGAGACGGGGTTTGATTTTTGTCTTCAAGTTAGGAAAAATTCGACCATTCCTGTCATTTTTGTCAGTGCAAGTACAAGCGAAACCGACAGAGTGAAGGGACTGGACATCGGTGCGGATGATTACCTGCTGAAACCATATTCCCTTCAGGAACTGTTATCGAGAATCAATGCAAATATTCGCAGAGCTTACGGCTATATAAAAGAAAAGCAGCTCATGAAGTGTGTTGATCTAACCATAGACATGACCGCCAGGACAGTTAGTAGGGATGAAAAAAATATAAATTTATCATTAAAGGAGTTCGATTTATTGATATATCTGATAATTCATCGCAACACGGTAATCAAGAAAGAAGAATTACTGTCTGAGATATGGGGAATCTTCAGTGAGGTGGAGATATCCACGGTTGCAGTACATATCAGATGGCTCAGGGAAAAGCTGGAGAAAAATCCTTCCGAACCCAAAATGATAAGAACAGTTTGGGGAGTAGGCTACATTTTAATTGATGGAGAAGATGCTGATGAAGAGTAAGATTATATTAATTACGATAGTAACGCTATTGCTTTTAACGGGTGCAATGCTAGCTATTACGATGACAATGCTGTCATTTCGATCCGACACGACAAATCGTGATGAGATTGTAGCGTTAAATGAGATAGAACAGCTTGTAAAGGCTGATAGCATCAAAACGGATGAGCAGCCCGATTCTCTACTGACACAGGCCATAAGAGATATGCAAAAGCACCTAAAAGAGCAGTCGGATACAAATAGAAACAGAAAGTTATTCGCTTATGTAATTATAATTTATACGATAAGTGTTACTTTTATTATAGGTATATTCCTATATGTTTATTGTGTTATACTCCGTCCGTTTCAAAAGTTGAGCGGATTTGCATCCGAAGTTGCCGGAGGTAATTTTGAGTCGCCCCTTTATTATGAACGTACGAATTTATTCGGAGCATTTACTTGGGCCTTTGATAATATGCGTAAAGAGGTAATGAAGGCCAGAAAATGTGAGAAGGAAGCAATTGATAATAATAAAACCGTCATAGCCACGATTTCACATGACATTAAGACACCAATTGCTTCCATCCGTGCGTATTCGGAGGGGCTTCAAGCTAATATGGATTATAATACCGAGAGAAGGCAGCGGTATCTATCTGTTATTATGAGAAAATGTGATGAAGTCAGTAAGCTGACGAATGATTTATTCCTTCATTCCCTTTCCGATCTGGACAGACTAATGATGAATTGTGAATCGTATCAAGCCAGACAGGTAATAGGAGATATACTCCTTTCAGTCAGTGGAGATAATCCGAGAGTGAAAATACAAAATGAGATTCCGGAGACTATTATTTTAATCGATAGCAGACGTTTGGAGCAAGTCTTTGAAAATTTGATCGGAAATGCTATTAAATATTCCGGGGATTCTGATATTGAGTTATTCTTTGAAACAGAGGGACAGTATCTACAGTGCCATATCAGAGATTATGGTGACGGAATAATTGAAGAAGATTTACCCTTTGTTTTTGATAAATTCTACCGAGGCAGGAACTCAAGAGACTTACCAGGCTCCGGCTTAGGTCTCTACATAGTAAAATACATCGTGGAACAGATGGATGGAAGTATCAGGCTAATAAATCGTCATCCGGGTCTGGAAGCAATTATTCGGATTAAGTTATTCTCTTAAAGATTTCTTAATAAATGATTTGTTATGATGAAAGAAGAGAGCAGATAATCGTAGATTACTGTCTCATCAAAATAAACAGATCTGACAGCCGGATATTAGGCTGTTATCAGTATCAGAAGGATGAATGGGATGAAGAATATTTTACTGAAAGCAAATGATTTGTGCAAAAGCTTTGCTGCCAACGGCTTGCAGAATCATGTATTAAATCATATTAATTTAGAGATTTATGAAGGCGATTTTACCGTGATTATGGGAAGCTCCGGTTCCGGAAAGTCTACACTTTTGTATTCGATAAGTGGGATGGATACAGTCACCTCAGGACAGGTGTTATACCGGGAGAAACAGATCACCGGCATGAAGGAGAAAAAGCTTACCTATCTTAGGAGAAAGGATTTTGGATTCATTTTTCAACAGATGCATCTGGTATCTAACCTTTCTGTCTATGAGAATGTTACGGTTCCGGGATACCTTATTAAGGGTGTATCCGTCAAGGAGGTTAATCAGCGAGGAGAACAATTACTGGAATCAGTTGGAATCACTGATCTGAAGAAAAGGCTTCCAACTCAGATATCGGGAGGAGAACAGCAAAGAGCCTGTATCGCAAGGGCATTAATTAATCAGCCGGTATTATTATTTGCCGATGAACCAACCGGAGCTCTCAATAAAAAAATAGGCCTTGAAATTCTTGATCTGCTTACTTGTAGGAATGAAGAGGGTCAAAGTATATTGATGGTTACCCATGACATCAAAGCTGCAGCCAGAGCAAATCGCATTATTTATATTGAGGACGGTAATATTGTGGGTGAGATGAGTCTCCCCAACTACCAAAAAGATGAAGAGGCATATGCAGAACGACAGATTGTAGCATGGCTTTCTGCAAGGGGGTGGTAGGAAATGGCACTTCTTACAATCCTTAGATCCAATTTAAAAAGTAAAAAGGGAAATTTTATTAGCATTTTCTTGTTTGTATTTATTATTGCTCTATCTTTAACGACAATTATCAGTGTTACGGAAGGTTCCGCCAGGAGACTTAAGAATGCTTGCGAGGCTTCACATATTGCAGATATTGTGAGCTTTATTCCGGAGGATAAGCTGTCGTCGGATATGATACAGGGAATTAAAGCAACCGATGGGATATCCGAGGTGGAAATACTGCAAAGCGTGGTTAGCTCAAAGGTTTCGATAAAAGGCAAATCGGTTGATTTCTCAATATATATGACAGCGTATAATCCCAAACAACATTCATTTCAGATGCTTAATACGGATTTATCAGGATTTATCAAGGATGATTCGCTACAACCAAAACGGGAGGAAGTTTTCTTGCCGGTCAGCTTTCATAATACAATTCATTGTAATATAGGAGATCAAATACAGATTGAGACCGCGGAGGGTGTAAAGAATTATAAAATCGCACGATTTATTGAAGAACCCTTCGTCGGTACCGGAGTCATGGGGATAAAAGAAATATTTCTTAATCAGGGGGAGATGGCTTCATTAATTGATATAACTGATGGGAAGAAGCTATATGCGAATTCTATAGTTAATATCACAGTAGATAAGAGCAAGTTGTCATCTCTTAGTGCGGTTAAGAAGTCCATAAACGTAAATACCGGTTTGGTTAGTAATAGTATTTATACCATAACAAAGGAGGAAGCAAATAATTATACACTGCTATTTACCAAAATCATTGGTGGAATCTTAAGTGCCTTTGCAGTACTACTGTTTGTTATCATCTTAATCGTTATCGGACATACCGTGAGTACCGGAATAGAGATGGATTATATAACAATTGGTATTTTAAAATCACAGGGCTTTACCTCCGTACAGATACGAAGCATTCTTTTGATGCAATACTTAGCAGCCGGTGTGGTAGGAACAATCATTGGTATTGTATCGGCCTTTGTTACCATACCATATGTCAATAGAATCTTACTTCCCGTAACCGGATTACTGGTCGGGAGAGATACCAGATTATTACAAAGTATTGGTGCAATGGGCTTTTTACTTCTACTTATCGCATTCTATACCTATCTGAAGACAGGAGGAATTTTGAAAGTATCGCCGGTTCGAGCCATTTCGAACGGTCGTGCTCCGATATACTTTTCAAATTGGGCAGATTTTTCTATCACAAAAAACCTCCCCCTTCCGTTAAGCATCAAGATGGTGTTAAAAGAAATAGCAGGGAATTTCAAGAGGTATTTAAGTACAATTCTTATCATGGGAATTCTTGCATTTTTTACTATGTCTGTAACCTCCTTAAATCAGATGACTCGTAGTGATAATGTTGATAATTCCGTTGGTAACATTAGTTCTGATATCGATATCTATTATAGTAAAGATACTGATACAGCACTTTTGGATTCCATTGAGACAGAAATCAACCAACAGGATACGATTGTAAGTGAATTTCATTTGAGCAATCGATATATTACAGTGGATGATATGGAATATCAGGGACATATTATAGATCGTACAGATATACTTAAGAAACCGCTGAAGGGCAGAATACCAAAATATGATAACGAGATTATAATAACAGAAATCATGAGTAAGGATATCGGAAAAGGAATAGGAGACACCATTACATTAAAATATGGGAACAAACAGGCGGATTATATGATTGTAGGACTGAACCAATATTTATCGGATGCGGGCAAAAACTTTTTCATATTGCTGTCAGGAATGAAGCGGTTGGATCCTAAATATAAAGTTAGCAGTACATCCTATTTAATTAAGGACAGAAATAAAACAGCGGAGATAGTAAAATATCTGCAGGAGGAGTACAAGGATCAAAAGTATAATTTAGAAATTGTGGATGCTTACCAACAGAACAAGGATGGCTTTCACGATATTTTAACCGCGGTCGCTGCCATAACCGCAATCACCTATGTTATTGCAATCTTATTCGATGCAATCGTATCCTTTATAATTTGTCAAAAGTTTTTCCTTCGGGAAAAAAGGAATATGGGGATTTATAAATCGGTTGGATTTACGTCCTGGGAACTAAGAGGACAATTTATTATTCGATTTATTATCGTAGTACTCATCGGAGGAGGTGTTGGGCTCATATGTAACTGCATATGGAACGACGGGTTAATGAGCCTACTGCTTAGCGGAATGGGAATATCGCATTTTACGACGAGATATTCCGCTGCCAATATCTTAGTACCGATATTATGTATTAGCTGCTTTGCCTCTCTCTTTGCAATTATTATTTCAGGGAAGATATCATCGGTTTCTCCGAAAAATCTGATTCAGGAATAGATCAATAAAGAACATTGTAGTTGTAACACAAGATCAAAGACCAGAGGCTGGCCTCAACTGATTTAATCAGTTAAAGCCAGCCTCTGTTTTGAACTCATAATTGAGATTTGTTTTGTTTGACAAAGGTAATATAAAAACTTATAATAAGTTTGAATTATTAAGGCAGACGCATTCGGTTGTATTTCAAATAGCTGATCCGTTACTGCGAATGTAATAAATCGTATAAAAATACCAATAATAAATAACAGATAAAGAAGGAAGTGGTAAGGATGGATGCCGGACCCGGTAGTAGTAAGGAACGAAGTTGTAATTACAATAGAATAAGTACTGCAGTGGACAGTGATTTCATTATGCTTACCCGGAGATATATCCGACCGTAGATCATAATAATTTCCATTGTCCCGATGTGCTATGTGCACATATTGGCAGCGGAAAGGAGCATTTATGATCGATATTTTTAAGACAATTGATGGATCATTACAAAGAATGACCGAAATTATTGAGGGAAGCTGGATTGCCATGACGAATCCCTCAGCTACAGAATTACTCGATATAGCAGAAGCAACCGGAATTGAGATTGATCATCTGAGAGCTCCTCTTGATGAGGAAGAGCGTGCACGTATTGAAGTGGAAGAAAACTACACCTTAATCTTAGTTGACATTCCGGCACTTGAAAAGAGAAATGACAAGGATCGCTATGTTACAATGCCTCTGGGTATCATCGTAGCGAAAGAGTTAATCATAACCGTATGCTTGGAGGAGACCCCGGTTTTAAAATGCTTTGCTGACGGACGTGTCAGGGACTTTTATACCTTTAAGAAGACACGTTTCATTCTTCAGATGCTTTACCGGAATGCCTCAACCTTTCTTCAGAATCTGCGAAGCATTGACAGAAAAAGCGAAGAGATTGAACGTAAGCTGCATATTTCAACTCAAAATCGTGAATTAATTGATTTATTGGAACTAGAGAAAAGCCTTGTATACTTTACAACCTCCCTGCGTTCCAATGAAGTTGTATTTGAAAAAATGTTAAAACTGGAGACGATTAAGCATTATCCGGAGGATGAGGATTTACTTGAGGATCTGATTATCGAGAATAAACAGGCGATAGAGATGGCAAATATCTATAACGGCATTTTGACCGGAATTATGGGAACCTTTGCATCGATTATCTCCAACAACCAAAATAATGTTATGAAGTTCCTGGCAGCGGTTACAATCGTTCTGTCCATTCCAACAATGATTGCAAGCTTCTATGGTATGAATTTTAAAGTTATACCCGGGATGAATAGTCCCGTTGGCTTTTATATCATTGTATCCACTGCGTTGATAATTGCAGCAATTATCGTACTGATTTTCCGTAAAAAGAAAGTCTTTTAGTTTTGCTTGAAAGGTACAGGTGTGTTACATGAAATTCTTAAACAAACTTGAAAAAACATTTGGAAGATATGCAATAAAAGGACTGATGAGATATATTGTTGTACTTAATGTATTAGGGATATTTATGACTTACTTAGCGCGTCCCCTCTATTATGATTATTTGGTTCTGGATTTTGATAAAGTGATGCAGGGTCAAGTATGGCGTATCATCACATTTCTAATTCCGGTTGATAATGTCGGGAATGTAATATTTTTTGCTATCATGACTTATTTTTACTATATGATTGGGAATTCGCTTGAAAATGCATGGGGAGCTTTTCGCTTTAATCTTTATTTCTTTTCCGGTGTATTTTTCAACATAATAGCTGCATTGATTTTATATTTTATTACCGGATATAGTATAGCTGGCTCAAGTCTGACAACGGTGTGTGGTACCTTATTCTTTGCTTTTGCAGCTATGTACCCGAATATGCAGTTCTTGTTTTATTTTATCATACCGATTAAGGCAAAATATCTGGCTTGGTTCCAGGGAGCAATGTATATTTTTAATATAGTAACCATTATTACACAAAAGCAATACTTTATGGTCGTACCCCTGCTGGTTTCATTGGCTAACTTCTTCATCTTTTTCCTTGCGACCAGGAATTACCGCAAGATTTCACCAAATGAGATCAAGCGTAAGGCGGATTTCAGAAGACAGATGCATACAACCGGAAGTCAAAGTAATGTCACACAGTTTCAGGGAAAAAGTGTCGTTACAAGGCACAAATGTGCGGTATGCGGCAAAACTGAAAAGGATGATGATCAATTGGAGTTTCGATTTTGTTCAAAATGTGATGGAAATTACGAATACTGCATGGATCACTTGTTCACTCATGAGCATGTTCACAGACCGTAAGGAATGCCGGATTGGATTCTAATATAATATTCCATTGTTCGGAGTGCAATTTAGCTAAGACATTCATAGTTTAATAGAATTTCCCAGGTGCTTATTATCTTAAATAATAGGCACTTTCTTATTTCATAAAATGTTTATATTTATTTTCCAAAAAATATACCAAATTACTGGTTTATTCGTAAAGTTCTTGCTATAATAAGGGCATAGTCCGGATATATAATATATAGGTATATTCGAGGACAAAAGATCTATTAACAGGATGGTAATGAGATGGAAGCTAGGATAAAAAATATATGCAGAAGCATACAAAGTAAAACACAGCTGGAGGAAAACCTTCCACAGCTTTTTAATTATCTGGCGGATGATTATGAGGTGCTGGCTAAGGTACGGCTGGCAATGCACTATTTTACGTTATATGAAGCGTTTTATGATGATGAAGATATCTGGAACAAAGATGTGATTAATGAAATCCATCAAATGAATTATTTTATCAAAGATAATATACTTCAAAGTCAGAGCGGGGAAGCCCGTGAAAAGGCAATTTATTGTATAGACACCCTCCGCAGTAAAATCATGAAGCAGATGAATATACTGACGGCTTACGCTGATATTTTTCAAATTTATGAATATGTACTGAACCGGGTAGAATATCGTTTTAAAGATGTAACAGGAATAGTTGATGATCAAGAGATTTCAAAGGAAATTCTGCGTTTTATCTTCGATTCGCAGGATAATCTTGTTATCAATCAAAAAATCAAAGAGATAATAGGTCAATTGCCAATACGGATAACAAAGCAGAAATATGTGGAACAGTTAAGCTTAAGCCTTGGTGCTTACCTTGGTGCGGAAGGATCTTCCCTTGATACCTTTCTGTACATGATTAGAACCTCCGCCATGCTTACCTTCGAAGAGGGGATGGACACCTTGTATCCCACACTGTGGGAAAAGAAGGAGTATTTGGCACATCTTGATTACAAGAATATATCAAGGGAGGAATATGAGAAAGCTGCGAACACACTTCATGCTGCGACCCTTACACTGGAAACAGCTACCGAGGTATACTACGAGCTTCAAGAAATTGTTAATGAGGTATATGCATTATTACTTTGCACTGCATATGCGGGGCTATCAGGAAGCATCAGAGAGAATGCGGATAAGGCGGCCGATATCATTATCAGCACGATTAATGAAATTTTTATACGTAACGATAAACAAGAGTTGTCCGATGAATTCATGGAGATCTTTGCGGATTTAGAGGGTGTTCAGGAAGAACTGACCTACGACACAGATTTGTTGGAAAATGCACTGTATGAAGCGGAGCATAACCATAAGACTCTTATCGAAGGTCTGATGCTTGACAAATACCTCCATGTGTTAAAACGTACCCAGGGCTTATTATCGAGTAGCTTGTTTATCGATTTTGATGAAAAGACAGAAGCCACCATCGTAAATGAGGCACGAATAGCAAAGGAAGCTGCGAAGCTCGGGAATGAACTGATGAACTTGTTTTCCGGTCATGACAGAATGATTAGCCGAGCCGTAATGGCAAATACCATTGATAAGATTCCGATATTCTTCAAAGATCATAAGGAAGTTATGGATTATGTACTTTATAGTTTGGAAAGATGCACTGACAGTTGCGAGAAGATAGCCTGTATTGAGATAATTAATGATATCATGGCAGAATAGAGTTGTATGAAGAATGGTAATTTGTGGTATACTAACGATATGTTGTTAACACTAATTCAAAGGCGGTAAATGGGGGTTCGTATGGTTTTATGGACATCAAAACTTTATTGTGGTGATAAGCTTCAGAAGAAAAAGGATAAGTTGGTTACCTCCATCAACAATAGTGAGGTCACCTTTGGTATTTACTGTATCGCATTTGCTTCTCATCCTGATAACCTGTTCGATATTTTAGATGCGAATGAACTTTTATATCCGCATTATAGAAAAAAGCAAACATGTATTGTTGGATTGGCGAAAGGAAAAACGGAAGCTCTTGAAATGGTGCAGAGCATGGTAATGGAGGTTTACAAAAAGACAGGAAGCTTTAATGTAAGAACTTATTTTACATAAAAGCTGACGAATATAGTTTAAAATAAATTAGGAATGGCCGGGGTTATCGGCTTATCTTATTAAGACAGGCGGTGTGCGAGGGTCAATGCTTCATATCATCCTACTGATATTAAAAATAATTGGGATAGTTTTACTGGTTCTCATAGGATTGCTTTTACTGATTCTTCTGACCATACTACTTGTACCCGTCAGATACCGTGCAACAGTGTCGCATGGACAAGCCTTTGTTGCAGTTGGAAGAATATCCTGGCTGCTTCATATCTTAGGTGCGAGAGTTACTTATCTGGAAGGAAAGCTGCATATAAGAGTACGGGTATTATGGATTACATTGTATGATAATCTGATGCCTAGGAAATCCGAGGTTAAGGAACCTAAGGTCAAGAAAGACAAGCATACGGCAATTAATAAGAAAAAAATGGTAAAAACGAAGTCAAAACATAAAGTTAATCATAAATTCCCCAAGACAGATGAGTCAAGGATATCACAGGAATCAACTCTGAAGGTAGAAATAGAACAGCAGATAGTGAAAGATGAAAAGAAGGAAAGAAACTACGATACTCCGAATGCAAGTAGTGCGGTTAAGGAAAGTACTCCTGTGAAAGTGATTTCGACAGAGACATACGACAATGCGGAGAAAGAAGAAAAGAAAAAATCTATATTTAAAAAAGTAATAGAAAAAGTTATAAATTTTAAGAATAAGATAATAGCCTTTTTTGAGGTGATAAAAAGTAAAATAAAGAAATTGCTTGATACATTTTCGAATATAAAGCAAAAAATCCATCTGATAACTGATTTTATCAAAGATGAATATAACAAGGAAGGGTTCAAAATCACGTATGCCAGCTTTAAGAAACTGCTAAAGCATGTTCTTCCAAAAAAACTGAAATCAAGGATTGTATTTGGCACCGGGGATCCTTGCAGTACGGGACAGGCCTTAGGGGTTCTGAGTATTCTTTATAGCTTTTATGGAGATAAGGTTGTGATCATTCCGGACTTTGAGAAGAAACGTCTGGAAGGAGAGCATTTTGCAAAAGGAAGAATAAGATTAGCTACAGTACTTATAATAGTAATTAAGCTTATATTAGACAAACGTATCAAAAAATTAAGGAGTAATTTCGAAATATTAAAGGAGGCGTTATAAATGGCGGATAACAGTTTTAATTCTACGGTCGAATCTTTATTTAAAGGAATGGATAATTTTATAACAACAAAAACGGTGGTTGGAGATGCTGTGAAAGTAGATGAAAGTACGATTATATTACCATTGGTAGAGGTTAGCTTTGGTGTCGCGGCAGGAGCATTTGTAGGAGATAAGAAAAATAATGCGGGTGGTGGTATGGGTGGTAAAATAACTCCCAGTTCCGTTCTTGTGATACAGAATGGTACATCAAAGTTGGTTAATATCAAAGAACAGGACAGTGTCATGAAGATTCTTGATATGGTACCTGATCTGATTAGCAAATTTACAAAGACTCCAAAGAAGAAAGATGATGTTGACGAGAAAATCGATGAGGTCATAAAACAGCAGAAGGAATTCAGCTCAGAAGAATAATGTAACATAGCGAAAGCGGCTCCTATATGGAA
>DBTU01000032.1:14038-35222 GCA_002307215.1 Lachnoclostridium sp. UBA1308 | reverse complement strand
AGCGAAAGCGGCTCCTATATGGAAACATTTCTTTCCCAGTCCTGTCAATATCCTTGCAAGGCTGAACTGTAACACCGGTAGTCTATAAAGTATAAATTTTGCTTGCAATATATTTCATCTTCTGGTAGAATAAATTTGTTTGCAGGGCCAAATGGGTCGAAATTGAGATGATATAATAACCTTAAGGAGGTGCTTTTGATGGCAAAATGTTCAATATGTGATAAAGGTGCTCACTTTGGAAACGCTGTGAGTCATTCTCATAGAAGATCTAACAAGATGTGGAAATCCAACGTAAAGTCTGTTAAAGTTAGTGTTAACGGTGCAGCAAGAAAAATGTATGTTTGTACGTCCTGTCTTAGATCCGGTAAAGTAGAACGCGCATAAGGAAAAACGATGGGTGTCAGGGGATCTTGGCACCCGCTTTTTTTTCGTGGAAATATTTACATGATTATCGGTATGTCCGAAAGTTATGCATGTCGATATATTTTGAGGTAATGCTAAGAACTGTATTTCAGTTACAGAATAAGTTATAACCAAGCAGTAGGCAAAGTATAATAATACATATTGCTAAAATTCCATTTGTGATGAACAGCATAATTGTCATGCCAATCGCAATCCAAAACAGGATGAAGCCTATCATTCTCTTCATAACTGTCACTTCCAATCAATATTCATAGTAATATATATTATGCAGAAGAATCAATGGTTATCACGAAAAGAAAGCTAGAGATATTAATATGCGAAATATTATTGTGGTTATGTGCACTGATACAAGCTTACGCTATCCGGGCGGAGCAAAATAGTAAAGAATTACAAAAAAATACGTTTTTTTGATGCTCTTAATCTGTGATAAATATGGTATAATATAAATTGAACATATAAATGAAAAGAAAGCAGATAATAGATAGGAGGGTTAATATGAAAGGATATATGAATACAAAAATTGGTGAAATATTAATCGATAATGACGTATTGGCTAAATATGCCGGAGCATCTGCAATCGAATGTTTTGGTGTCGTAGGTATGGCATCCGTCAACATGAAAGATGGTATTGTTAAGCTTTTAAAACGGGATAGCTTAAGTCACGGTGTTAATGTTACAATTGAAGAAAATAAAATAACAATAGACCTGCATATAATCGTTTCCTATGGTGTAAGTATTTCTGCAGTTGCTGACAATTTAATCAGTAACGTAAAATATAATGTTGAAGAGTTCTCAGGACTTGAAGTGAAGAAAATTAATATTTTTGTGGAAGGTGTCAGAGTAATTGACTGATTCTGAGAAGAACAACATTTAAGGAGGAAGAACCGGTGGTTATTAAAACGATAGATGCAAAAACATTGAAAAAGATGTTTCTTGCAGGAGCGGCCAGCATAGAAGCCCAAAAGGAAATCATTAATGAATTGAATGTATTTCCCGTTCCGGACGGCGATACAGGTACCAATATGACACTTACTATAATGTCTGCTGTAAAAGAGGTAAGTATTCTTTCAGACCCTTCGATAGAGGAATTGGCGAAAGCGATATCCGGTGGTTCGCTTCGTGGAGCAAGAGGTAATTCCGGTGTCATCCTATCCCAATTGTTTCGTGGTTTTTGTAAAGAAATTAAGGATTATAAAGAAATCAATGTAACAATCATGACAAATGCTTTCCAAAAAGCAGTAGAAACTGCTTATCGTGCGGTTATGAAACCTAAGGAAGGCACAATTCTGACAGTGGCCAGAGGCGGAGCAGAGAGAGCTGCGCAGCTGGTATCTGAAACAGATGATTTGGTTTATTTCAGCCGGGAGGTGATTGCCCATATGGAAGTGGTACTAAAGAATACTCCGGAGCTTCTACCAGTGCTGAAAGAAGCAGGTGTTGTTGATTCCGGTGGTCAGGGATTACTTGAGATTGTGAAAGGAGCATATGATGCCCTAATCGGAAAAGATATTTCCTTGAGTAGTATAGAAGTGAGTCAAACTGCATCCACAGGAGCCGGGAAGAAGGATATTTCCACAGGAGATATCAAATTTGGTTATTGTACGGAATTTATTATAATGGTTGAAAAAGAATATAATACGAAGACAGAACAGGAATTTAAAGCTTATTTGGAATCCATCGGTGAT
Organism: Lachnoclostridium sp. UBA1308; assembly: GCA_002307215.1. Taxonomy (GTDB): domain Bacteria; phylum Bacillota; class Clostridia; order Lachnospirales; family Lachnospiraceae; genus Mobilitalea. Next base: position 33,114 of record DBTU01000032.1, on the reverse strand, counting down.
TCTCTTGTAGTCGTTTCGGATGATGATATCGTTAAGGTGCATGTACATACGAACGATCCAGGTGTTGTTATTACCCGGGCGTTAACGTATGGCTCCTTAACCAAGTTAAAGATAGATAACATGAGAGAAGAGCATAATGAACGGGTAATCATGAACGCAGAGAAGGTTGCAGAAGTGCAGAAAACCCAGGAAAAGAAGGAAGCAGAGAATAAACCCAGAAAGAAATCAGGATTTATTGCAGTGTCTATGGGAGACGGGTTGGATGAGATTTTTACCGGGTTAGGTGTTGACCATATCATCAAGGGAGGTCAGACCATGAATCCAAGTACCGAGGATATGTTAAATGCTATTGCAAATGTTAATGCGGATCATATCTTCATTCTGCCGAACAATGGGAACATCATTCTGGCAGCGGATCAGGCAAAGCAGTTGACCGAAGACAAGAATGTAATTGTGGTTCCATCCAAGACCGTTCCGCAGGGCATTACCGCAGTAATCAATTTCATATATGACAAATCACCGGAAGAAAATGCGACGCGAATGAGTGAAGAGATGAGAAAGGTAAAATCCGGACAGGTAACCTATGCAGTCAGAGATACCAGCCTTGACGGAAAGGAAATCAAACAGGGAAATATTATGGGGATTGGTGATAAGACCATTTTATCCGTAGGTTCTGATATCAAGAATACTACAATTGAACTGATCAAATGTCTGGCTGATGGAGAATCGGAATTAATCAGCTTATATTACGGTGAAGAAGTCAGCGAAGATGAAGCAAATGAATTGGCAGATCAAGTAATGGAGTTGTACCCGCAACTTGATGTTGAGGTTCATTATGGTGGCCAACCGATCTATTATTACGTCCTATCTGTTGAATAAATGAATATTTGATATGGTTTACTTAAGATGAATGCTGGAAAATAGTGGTTCGAAGGAGAAAACGAACCACTATTTTAATACATAATTATAAATGAAGTCTTGGCATATAAAGATTTTTGGGAGGATGAGAGCTATGGAGCATCAGAGAATACCAAAACAGGGAGAAATTTATAGGCATTTTAAAGATAGGCTTTATCAGATTATTACAGTAGCCGAGCACAGTGAAACCGGAGAAGTTATGGTGGTTTATCAGGCCCTATACGGAGACTTTAAAGCTTATGTCAGACCTCTTACAATGTTCATAAGCGAAGTAGATAAGGTAAAATACCCGGATGTTATGCAACAGTACCGTTTTGAACTTATCAGGCCACAATCCGGGGAGGTATCAGCAGAGAAAGTGGATAACCGGATTAACAGTAAGGAAATAAAAGGAGTGATATCGGTTGCACCGGAGAAACTGAATACACAACAGATATCGATGACATTAGATGAAGCAGGGAATTTACTCTTACTCAAATTCCTGGAGGCACAGTCATATAGCAATAAACTGGACATCCTTACCTCCAATAGGAAGCATCTTAATGATCGACTGATTAATGATATGGCGGCATCAATTGACTGTATAGTGGACGAGGGCCCAATAGACAAGCGGATACAGGGAGTGATTCAGTGCTTACAGGCAATGTGTAGGTTTGAGGATAGAAGGCAAAGATAATATAACTACTGGATGGGCTTGATTAATGGAGTCGCTGCCGTATGGGCTGTTTATTCGGTTTTATCGAAGAAAATAAGTACCTTTGGATATCAGACGATCCGGACCACCAAAAGAGTATTTTTCTATGGAATTTTATTTATGCTACCCACGCTATTTGTCTTTGATTTTCATTTTGAACCTGAGAGATTTGAAAATCCGGTTAATTTGTTCAATATTCTATTTCTTGGTCTGGGTGCATCGGCACTTTGCTTTGTCACCTGGAATGTGGCAGTAAAATATTAGGAGCTGTAAAAACGAGTATTTATATATATCTGGTGCCGGTTATTACGGTATTAACCTCAGTCATTGTTCTGGGGGAGGTTATTACAGGAATGACTGCACTAGGGGCTTTGATGACAATGGTTGGTCTGTTTATTTCAAAAAATGAGCCTATGTTAAAAAATAGAGTTGAGCTGTCATAACTATTGCGATAAACGTCTGTAAAAAAATAGCTACCCAAGATATTCTTAAGATTATCTTTGAGGTAGCTATTATCTGTTAAGAAGTTATTCGGGATCGATTGCTGTTACCATGTAAAGGAATAACTTCCTCTATGCTTATGTGTCACAACTTTAATCGTATAATCTCCCGGTTCGGAAAGAGTAACGGTGAAACTTGAAGTCTTTATTTCATGACCTTCATAATCACAATTGTCTTTATCCTTATAAATAAGTACATCAATCGTGCCTTTTTTTGTTATGATATCAGTTGATATTTTAACAGACTCACCATCCTTGACTGTAATCTTATGTTCTTTCGTTGCGCTTAAGCTATAATAGGATGCAGACATTTTTGCGGAAGAATCATTTTCAAGATAGCCTACTGCGATACTTGAGCATCCTGTCAACCCGATTGCAATCACAACTAAAAGTAGTGAAATTACTTTTTTCATGGTTCTGAATTCCTTTCTTTTGTATTTAGAACGCCTGTAAATATTAGAATGAATTTCCACTGGAATCCATTCTAATATTTACCAAGAATTCATCTTTTTGAGTTCTTTATTCCAAATTGAGTTTTCTGTTAAACAGAATAACGGTTATGAAATAGAAGATAACTGTAAAAATCAAGGTGAATAGCGCTGTCACAGGCATCACAATGGCGGTGACCATCCCTAAATCATCATAGTTGCCTTTGAAAGCCAAACCGGCAATAACCAGAGCAATTGTGCAAGCAATCTGCATAATAGTATACAAGGCAACATATGCTCCGAAGGCACCGAGGATCTTATGACCATTTACCAGCTGCCCTATTGCGACAGAGGCATAAATCTGAAGAATACTACATACAATGCCGATAAAGATGATAAGGATAATTTCTGCAAAAAACATACGAGCATCATTACCGTATTCCTGAGTAAACTGTACCCATGATGTTTTCACGCCATCCCAAAATTCGGAAGCACCATCCAGAGTACCAAAGGTAAATGACAGGGAACCGAAGATTACGGCAACGCTTGACAAGAGCCAGATGATTGAGGCAATCAGTTTGGAATGGATTAGCTGGGATGCCTTTACCGGTAGTGTAAACATAAGGTAGCCTTCATCCGAAATCAAATTCTTATAAAAACGTACAATTATTAGTATAAAAGTAACGAAGCCAACTGCAATATTAGCGAAAATAAAAGCAACTGTGATAAATACAGGTATCACTTTAAGACTTCCATCAAATATATCCAGACCTAGAACGATACGGTCCAAAAGCGCAAGTAAGATAAGGATTAAGAAGATGGGTAGTAATAATCTTGCACAAGCCCGCATTTCATGTTTAAATAATTTACTTAGCATTTGAATACCTCCCTGAATAAAGTATCGATGGATTTGCCTTCCTTGGTACGAATATCATCAACAGAGGAGTGAAGTGTAATCTTTCCGTTTTTGATAAATATCACCTCATCCAGCACCGTCTCCACATCTGCAATTAGGTGGGTTGATATAATAATTGTTGCTTTCTCATTATAATTCGAAATAATGGTATTAAGGATATAATCTCTGGCAGCAGGATCAACACCACCGATCGGTTCGTCCAGACAGTATAGATCTGCATCACGACTCATGACAAGGATTAACTGAACCTTCTCCTTAGTTCCTTTTGATAATGTCTTCATACGTTTCGTCGGATCAAGTTGAAGACGTTTTAGCATATCGTAGGCTTTCTTTCTATCAAAATCCTCATAAAAATCTTCAAAAAAATCTATGGTATCCGAGACGCGCATCCAATCGGGAAGATAAGTTTTTTCCGGCAGATATGATACGATTTTCTTGGATTCGGTTCCGGGCTCCTTGCCGTCGATTAATAATTTTCCGTTGCTTGGTACTAAAAGGCCATTAATTAATTTGATTAAAGTTGTCTTTCCGCTTCCATTAGGACCTAACAGTCCGATAATGTGACCGCGTTCAAGCGTTAGGTCCACATTATCAAGAGCCGTAAGACTTGAAAACTTCTTAGTTAATGATTTACATTCTAATATTGCACTCATTTTTATTACTCCCATCTGCATTTAGCATTTATTATACTTATTGATATGTGAAACAATTTTATTCTTTTGTTTTAACAATTCCTGTTACGATTGTCAATGTTTCTTCCGGTTCATAGCCAAGTTGTTTCATGCGGTTGATAAAATCCATAACCAATTCCTTAGCAGATAAATGTTTGAGTTTGATAATCATTTCTTCATCCGAGGTAATAAATCTACCACTGGTGCGGTTGGTATAAATAAGTCCGGTACGCTCCAGTTCTGATAAAGCCTTTTGCATCGTATTCGGATTCACCATTGCTTCTGTGGCCAAGTCTCTGACAGAGGGAAGTTTATCACCCGGTTTGAACAGCCCCGATATTATTCCTGATTGTATCTGCTCGATTAGTTGAATATATACAGGCCGTTCTGAATCAAGATCCCATTTCATGATATTATCTCCTTTCTTGTTGCTGTACTACTGTATTAAGAGGTTAATACAATAATACAACAATATAATTTATATGTCAATATCTTTTTTAATTATTTTTCTTTTTTATTCCAAGCTTATCGTATATAATGTTTACAATATAATTCGGATACCGGATTGGGGGTGTATTCATGGAAGCAAATGATAATATTAAATCAATTAAGGGGATTGGAGAAAAGACGGAAAAGCTTTTTTGCAAGTTGGGAATCGAAACGGTTCAGGATTTACTGGAGCATTACCCGAGAGGATATGAAGAGTTTGAGAGACCGATAGAGATTGTTTCTATTAAAGAAGGGATGACGGTTGCGATTGAGGCGTCATTGACCGCCGCACCAAAGACAAAGAGAGTTCGAAACCTTCAGATTGTAAGTGCGCAGGTGAAGGATTCGTCAGCAGCGATGTTTCTTACCTGGTTTAATATGCCTTTTTTGCAGAAAACCCTACACTCAGGATACCATTACATTTTTCGTGGCAAGGTGGTAAGAAAGAACGGAATACTTGTTATTGAGCAGCCTGTTATCTGGCAGCGAGAAGATTACTGTAAATTATTAAAGATTCTACAGCCGGTTTATCCACTGTCACAGGGGCTGACGAACAATGCAATCTCCAAAGCAATGAAACAAGTACTGAAAGAGCTATCTTTTGCAAAGGATTATATTCCAAAGCACTTAACGAAAGATTTAGCACTTTTAGACAGGACGAGAGCGCTAAAGGAGGTGCATTTCCCAAAAGATAGGGAAAGCATGATGAAGGCTAGGCAAAGACTTGTTTTTGATGAGTTTTTTTTATATACCTTGGCGCTTAGAAAGTTGAAGGAAAAGAAGACCTTACTTCGTTCTGAATATTTGATGGAGGAAAGTAAGGAGTGCAGCACTCTTATAGAAGCATTGCCGTATCCATTGACCAAAGCCCAGTTAAGAGTTTGGGATGAGATGAGAAAGGATTTACAGAGTGAGTTTGTAATGAATCGTTTGATTCAAGGTGATGTGGGTTGCGGAAAGACAATTCTTGCTATTTTAGCACTTTTAATGACGGTTAAGAACGGATATCAGACGTGTTTTATGGTGCCGACCGAGGTACTTGCAAAACAGCATTTTCATTCATTAACGCATCTGTTGACACAATATGGTGTCAATATCTGTCTTTTGACCGGATCACAGACGGCGAAGGAAAAGAGAGAAGCATATGATATGATTAAGAGGCATGAGGCAGATATTGTCGTAGGAACTCATGCTTTAATACAGGAGAAGGTGGAATATGATAAGCTGGGTCTGGTCATCACGGATGAGCAGCATCGGTTTGGCGTTAAGCAAAGGGAAACCCTGATGAATAAAGGAGGGAATCCTCATGTACTCGTCATGAGTGCGACACCAATTCCAAGAACTCTTGCAATTATCTTATATGGTGATCTTGATATTTCTGTAGTGGATGAAGTCCCAGCTAGTCGTCTTCCGATTAAGAACTGTGTGGTTGATACTAATTATCGTCCAAGTGCTTATCACTTTATCGATAAACAGGCTGTACTCGGCAGACAGACCTATGTCATCTGCCCGATGGTAGAGGGCAGTGAGGAAGTGGAGGCGGAGAACGTTATTGAATATTCGGATCGTTTGAATGAGATGCTTGCTCCCGGAATTACGATTGAGGTTCTCCATGGTAAGATGAAGCCAAAGGATAAAAATGATGTCATGGAACGTTTTACAAACGGTGAAATTCAAGTACTTGTTTCTACGACGGTTGTTGAAGTCGGAGTGAATGTACCAAATGCAACAGTCATGATGATAGAGAATGCGGAACGCTTTGGGCTGGCACAGCTACATCAGCTGAGGGGTAGAGTCGGTCGCGGAGAGCATCAGTCCTACTGTATCTTCGTCTGTGGAAGTAGTAGTCGGGAGGCGTGGGACAGGCTTGAGATCCTGAATAAATCAAATGACGGTTTTTATATTGCAAGTGAGGATCTGAAACTGCGCGGTCCGGGAGATATCTTCGGTATCAGACAAAGTGGCGATATGGATTTTAAGCTGGGGGATATTTTTACTGATTCAAGTATCCTAAAGGCAGCTGCTGAAGCAGTAAAACATCTGACAGATGACGAGGTTGAGGATATTTTCAGAAAAAATCCATATCTGGAAGATAAGATATTGCGACGAAATACGAATACCCTGTGAGTGCCTAAGCAATCTCAGACCTAAACTAGTTCAACGGGTAGGTATGTTTGTTAGTGTATATACTAATACTAATAGGACCATCAACCTAGCGAAAGCGGCTCCTATAACATTTCTTTCCGAGTCTTGTCAATATCCTTTCTAGGTTGAACAGTAACTCAAAGTGCTTAAGGATTTGTGAATATTTGTACAAAGGCATGGTAATATGTGACTATATCATGTATAATAAAATACAGTTTATGTTTGGAAATAAATTCTTCCGGTCATACAACACTCCATGCGGACAAGCATTTACCTACGATTAAGCTTGATGAAAAAAGCATTGATATGTTAAATTTACAAAAAGAAGGAATTGGGACATTATGGCGGTTGGTATATGCAATATAGATCAGAACAGATCAGAAGAATCATTACTATCACTGGTTATTCCTGTTTATCAGGAAGGAAGCCATATCAAGAGCTCTATCGATGTGATTGAAAAAGTTCTTAAGGATCATCATATTAAGCATCAATTTGTCTTGATCGATGATGGATCGAAGGATAATTCATGGGAGGAAATAAAGCAGCTTGCAAATGATAAGGCTAATGTTACTTCATTACGCCTTAGCAGAAACTTTGGGAAAGAATCGGCGCTATGTGCCGGACTGGATTATGCAGATGGAGATATGGTAATTGTAATGGATGCGGATCTGCAGCATCCTCCGGAGATAATTCCGGAGATGGTTAGGGTATGGCGGGAGGAAGGCTTCGATGTAATCGAAGGTATAAAGAGTTCCAGAGGAAAAGAAAATCCCATCTATAAGTGGTGTGCGAAATTCTTTTACTATATTATATATAAGACTTCAGATATTAATTTGGGAAAGGCTTCGGATTTTAAACTACTGGACAGGAAGGTAATTGAAGCCTGGAAGGACATGCCGGAACGAGCGATATTCTTTCGGGGTATGACTGCATGGTTGGGATTTGACCGTAAACAAATTAATTTTGATGTGGCTGAACGAGTTAACGGAAAGACAAAGTGGTCTCTATTTCGTCTGATTCGTCTTGCTTTAAATGCAATCACCTCCTATACCTCTGTTCCATTGCATTGTATTACCGTGCTCGGAATCATTATGTTTATCGGTGCAGTCCTAATGGGATTACAGACGCTTTACATGAAATTTGTCGGAGGGGCTACGAGCGGCTTTACTACAGTAATTCTTCTACAGTTAATCATTGGTAGCTCGATCATGATCAGTCTTGGAATGATTGGCATTTATCTGACCAAGATATATAAGGAAGTGAAAGCCAGACCCAGGTATTTGGTGGCAAAATGTGTGAAGAGCAAGGAAGGTCAGGCTTTTGACAAGAGTGAATAAAATGCCAGGGACGTGGGCTTGGAGGAATTATTGAATGTTAGGACTTTTATATATTGTACTGTGTATTGGTATCGGTTGGGCACTTTGTGCCTATTTCTTTCCGGGATTAAAGACTCAGACCCGGACGGACTATTATGGAAACGCCATTTCTATGAGTGGGTATCTGATACTGTTTCCGGCATGGTATATTACCGGGACGCTTGCACTGACCTGGCCGGTCTACCTGATAGCTTATCTGTTCGGAAGTGTCAGAGAGCCTTTGCTTTATGCTAATTTGATTGTTATGCCGATCGCTTTCTCGGTATTTGCCTTTCTATTATATTTAAGGGTGGTTAAGAATAAGCGGGAGAAATCAGAACTTATCTGTAAGGACAGAAAGACTGTGCGGATAGAATATGTTCTGGTAGGAGTAGTACTTTTACTTGCTTCAATTTTAATGTGGACAACTTTTTTTGTAAGAGCAGATAAGTTGTATGTAGGAGTATCGGTTTTCAGTGATTTTTCTCCGCATCTTGGTATGATCAGGTCGTTTTCCTATGGCAATAACTTTCCTACAACTTATTCCCATTATGCCGGACAAGATATCAGGTATCATTTTATGTTTCAGTTTTTGACCGGGAATCTTGAATATCTGGGTATGAGACTGGATTATGCCTTTAATATACCGAGTATCCTCAGTTTAGTAAGTGCATTTTTACTACTATATGTTCTGGCAGTTAAAATTACCGGAAAAGTCGGTGCCGGAATTTTAACCTGCATGTTCTTCGCATTTCGCAGTTCCAAGACATTATTTACTTATCTTGCCAATCTGCCAGCCGGTACAAGTATTCTAGGAGCTCTTACGAAGAATATGGATTTTATTTCGGATACTACCCATGAGGAATGGGGGCTCTGGAACCTTAACGTGTATTGTAATCAGCGACATCTTGCCTTTGGTTTATCCGTTATGTTTCTGGTATTAATTTTATTTATGCAGCATCTGTTCGATATGTTTGCCGCCCTGAAAACAGTCGGTGACGACGCTAAGGAAGGACGCCCGAAGAAGCTTACAAAAGGTCTTATGACTTTCTTTGGGACGAAAGAAGCATGGATTGTCAGTGATATTAGGCAGTCAATCGGAGCCGGTATTTTACTGGGAAGTATTGCGTTTTTTCATGGTTCAGCCCAGATTTGTTGTTTGATGATTTTGTTTTTTATGGCAATATTTTCAAGAAGACGTTTTGAGTATGCCATAACTGCTGCTATTACGCTGGGACTGGCGGTTTTACAAACTCACTTTTTCATCCATGGATCAGCTCTATCGCCGGAGCCGCTGTTCGGCTTCCTCGCAGACAATAAAACACTGTTTGGTACAGCCTCTTATTTGGAACGGTTGCTTGGTATACTACCGTTTGTTCTGCTTGCAGCCTTCTGTCTTGAAAAGGCCGTGGGAAGATATCTGATTCTTATATTTATCACTCCGTTATTATTCGCATTTACGGTATCACTTACGATTGATGTTACAGTAAATCATAAATATATTATGATGAGTTGTATTCTGCTTGGAATTTTTGCGGCAGCTTTTATCATTAAAATGTTTGAACGAAAAGATTATTTGGTCACCTGTGTAGGTATATTTCTAATTGTTGCACTGACTGCAACAGGAATCTATGATTTTGTTACAGTTCTGAAGAAGAATACACCGCAGTCGGCTATTGTACTTAATTTGGACGACCCGCTAACAACATGGGTTCATGAGAACAGCGATTCGAAGGATATCTTCCTGACCCCCAGTTATGCACTGAATCAGGTGGTGTTAGGAGGGGCAATGTTATTTGAGGGTTGGCCATATTTTCCATGGTCTGCAGGATATGATACCAATTACCGCTCTGAGCAGGTAAAACTTATGTATGAAGCCGGGACACCGGCAGAGCTTGAGGCTTTGGTAAAGAAGAATGACATCAGGTTTATTATCGTAGATTCTGATGCGCGAACAAGTGATTCCTATTTTGTAAATGAAGATAATATTATGACCACGTATCTGTGCGTTTATAGTTTCGGAGAGACCTCCATCTATGATACACAGAAGTCTGTAAAAAGATGAGGAGATTGAATTTATGGAATTTAAATATGTAATTGTTGGAGCAGGGCTTGCAGGGCTCACGATGGCAGAGCGTATTGCAAATGAACTGAAGGAGAAGGTACTGGTGATCGAGAAAAGAGGGCATATCGGTGGTAACATCTATGATTCCTACAATGACGACGGAATTCTGATTCATAATTACGGACCGCATATTTTCCATACAAATGACAGCGGTGTGTATGAATATCTTTCTGAGTTTACAAAATGGAACGACTTTTGGCACAGAGTATTGACCTATGTCGACGGTAACCTTGTACCGATGCCGATTACCGTTGAAACAATCAATAAGCTGTACAACCTAAATCTGGACTGCTCTCAGGTGGAGAAATTTTTGAAGAAACAGGCTGTCGAGATTGAAGAAATCAAGACAAGTAAGGATGTTGCACTCAGCAAGGTCGGTAAAGATATCTATGAGAAGATATTTGAAACCTATACGCGAAAACAGTGGGGAATCGATCCCAGTGAGCTGGATACCTCGGTAATCTCCAGAATACCCATCAGATTAAATCGGGATACCAGATATTTTAATGATAAGTATCAAGGAATGCCCTCGCACGGATATACCAGAATGTGTGAAAGGATGACAGCAAATAAGAATATAAAGATAATGCTTCAAACCGACTACAAGGAAGTAATCGATCAGCTTGATTACAAAACCTTAATCTATACCGGTTCGGCAGACGAGTTTTATCAGTATAAATATGGAAGACTATCCTATCGCAGCATAAATTTTGTTTTTGAAACGCATGATAAATCAGAATATCAGGAGGCACCTGTCGTTAATTATCCGAATGATTATGATTTTACAAGAATCACAGAATATAAGAAGTTAACGAATCAAAAGAATGATAAAACGACGATTGGTAAGGAATTTCCTGCCAGTGAAGGTGAGCCCTATTATCCATTCCCAACGAAAGAATGTAAAGCGCAATTTGCACTCTATGAAGAAGAGATGAAGGAAGAAGAAAACGTAATTTTTATCGGACGCCTCGCAGAGTACAGATATTACAATATGGATGCAGTAGTACGCAGAGCACTGGATGCATTTGAAAATCTTAAGAAAAGTCATTCATCATGTGGAGGAGAATTAATTGGATAAGTTATATATTGTAATTCCTGCTTATAATGAAGAAGAAAACATTAAAGCTGTAATCAGGGATTGGAATCCGGTTGTGGAGAAGATTGGGAACGGCAGCAGATTGGTGATTATAGACGACGGAAGCAAGGATTCCACATACCACATCATGAAGGAGGATGCAGAGAAGCTGTCAGCATTCGAACCGATCACAAAAACAAACAGCGGACATGGTGCTACAATATTATATGGGTATCATTATGCCTTGAATGCAGGAGCTGATTATGTCTTTCAGACAGATTCCGATGGACAGACTCTTCCGGAGGAGTTCTGGCCGTTTTGGGAACTGAGAGACCAATATGATATGGTGATCGGACACAGAAAAGGTCGGCAGGATGGTGGCTCCCGTATCTTTGTAACAAAGACTCTGAAGCTTGTCTTAAGACTTTGCTTTCACGTAAAAATCACAGATGCAAATACGCCCTTCAGACTGATGAAGGCTGAAACCTTAAAAGAGCAGATCAAACTCATTCCTACGAATTATAATCTATCAAATGTTATTTTATCGGTTATATATGCGAAGAAAAAGCTTGCTGTAAAATATTTGCCGGTTACCTTCCGACCAAGACAGGGTGGCGTGAATTCGATTAATATGAAGAAGATAGTTCAGATAGGGAAAAGAGCCTTTACAGATTTCAGAGAAATAAATCGATGCTTGAAAGTAAAATAATTTAACTATTGGAGTCAGAGATGCTAAAGAAAATCATATTATTTATAATAACAGTATTTTTATTAATAGCCGGTCACTTCCTGTTGCAGGGAGACTACACTTCCTTCCTTAATTGGTGGGTAACAGTAGCCATATTAGGAATATTTTTTATGCCGATTACGGCATTATTGTTTGCAGGCTTCAATGATAAGGGATACTTGTTTTCAAAAGTTATCGGGATAGCCGGTGGGGGCTATATCATGTGGCTGTTTGCCTCACTGCATATTTTTAAATTTACTGCCACAGCCTGTATAATTTGCGCAGGAATCGGTCTGTTGATTAATATTGCCGTACTTGCTGTAATTAAGAGAAAGCGAAGGAAAGAAAACAAGCCTTTCTTTGAATGGACTAAGCTTCATAATCAGGTACTTAACAGGATATTAACCGAGGAAGTATTATTCCTCGCAGTGTTTTTGCTTTTTACTTATATCAGAGGCTTTAAGCCTGAGGCATTCGGTACGGAAAAATTCATGGACTACGGTTTTATGACCAGTATGATGCGTAGTGACTATATGCCGCCACAGGATTTTTGGTTTTCAGGAAGCTTACTGAACTATTATTATGGTGGACAGTATCTGGCGACTTTTCTTACAAAGCTTTCCTTTATAAAAGTAGAAGACGGATACAATATTATGCTAATGATGGTGGGTACCTTTGCAGTTGTCCTGCCCTATTCCTTAGTAAATAATATGATTCATAAATATCTGTCGGAATGTGAAAAACACAGCAGGATTATACCGGCTCTGTGCGGAGCAATCGCGGGTATCGGAGTTTGTATTGCCGGTAACATGCACTATCCTACCTTTCAGTGGTTTGAGCCTTTGGTGCGCAAATTTTTTGGGATTGAAGCAGCCACTAAAGAATACTGGTTTCCGGATGCGACAAGATTTATCGGTTACCATCCTGAAACACATGATAAGACAATCCATGAATTTCCGTGTTATTCCTTCGTACTGGGCGATCTTCATGCCCATGTGGTCAATATCATGTTTGTAATCACGCTCCTTGGATTGTTATTTGCGTGGATGTGTGCCAGAAGAGCAGCTAAGGATCAGGTACTTCCTTTATGGAAAGAGATATTCAGTCCTCAAATTGTCGCAATTTCCTTCTTTATCGGTCTTTTTCACACGACGAACTATTGGGATTTTCCGATTTATTATGTGGTTTCAGGTGCGGTTATTCTATTTACCAATTTGATTGTATATAATTTTAAAAGAAAAGCTGCCGTTATTACAATGTTGCAGGGTATTTCCGTCTTTTGTATTTCGGAGGTGGTATGTTTGCCGTTTACCATCATGTTTAACAAAATATCTACCGAACCATTATTAGCAGTTAACCATACTCCGCTTAACCAGCTGATTATTCTATGGGGATTGCCGGTATTTGTGGTAATTTCCTTTCTCTGCTTCATGGTAGCTAATGATCGGAGGAAGAGAAGAGCAGAGGCTATAGAGGATGAGTCCGTGAGAAGATCAGAATTATTTTTATTCATGGAAAGCCTTACAATTACTGATTTATTTGCAATAACCATCGGCTTATGCGCGATCGGGCTGGTAATCATCCCGGAAATAATATATATAAAGGATATATATAGCGGTGATTATAAGAGAGCCAATACAATGTTTAAATTGACTTATCAAGCTTTCATTATGTTTGGAATTTGTTTTGGATATATGATGGTCAGGCTATTAAGGTTTGGTGAGTCAAGGCGTCAGAAAATAACAGCTGTTATATGCCTACTCTTATTTGCAACGAGTGTATGTTACGTCCAGAATGCAGTGAATGCCTGGTATGGTAATATATTTCACATCAACAAATATAAAGGTCTTGATTGTACAGCGTTTTTAGAAACAGATACAGATTATAAAAATGATGTTGGTGCCATTGACTGGTTGAATGAGAATGTAACCGGAATGCCGGTGGTATTGGAGGCGAATGGTGACAGTTATACCAAATATGAGAGAGTGTCCGTAATGACCGGCCTTCCAACCGTACTGGGATGGCGTACCCATGAATGGCTCTGGAAGTCAGATGAAGCAATACTTGACGAAAGGGCAGCAGATATTGAGACTATTTATACTTCCACGGATGAAGAACAGGTTAAGAACCTACTGACAAAATATAATGTTTCATACATTTATGTAGGAAAATTGGAAAAAGACAAATTTTCCGAGTTAAATAATGATTTGATAAAAGGACTCGGAGAAATCGTTTATATCAGTCCGACTACTCTAGTTAAAACAGATGAAACATATATTGTAAAAATCAAATAGGTGTATTTCAATTAGGAGTATCATTATGCGAAAAAGTATATTACGGATGATCGGCCCACGATTACTGATTTTTACACTAGTTTTTGCAACATTCATATTTAGCGCGCAGGCTTACAGAGTATCAGCAGAAGAAAAGACGAATGTTCCGTATCTGATTAAAGTAAACAGAACATATAATACGGTTACGGTATACAAACAGGATGATAAGGGAAAGTATAAGGTTCCGGTTAAAGTCATGCTGTGTTCTGTCGGTAAAAGTGGCAAGACCGTCACCGGCACTTACAAGACCAAGGATAAATATCGCTGGAAATTACTAAATGGTGATGTATGGGGACAATATGCTACAAGAATTGTTGGAGGGATACTGTTTCATTCGGTCTATTATTATGAAAATGGTAATCCGGCTACTCTTGCAACAAAGGAATTCAACAAACTGGGTGAAGCCGTCTCCCACGGCTGTGTCCGACTTGCAGTTGAGGATGCAAAATGGATTTATGATAATTGCTCCTATGGAACCAGTGTAATTATTTATGACGATAAGAAAAGTCCCGGACCTCTTGGGAAGCCCGAAGGTATAAAAATAGCTTCCAGTGTGCGATGGGATCCAACGGATCCGGATGTTAATAATCCATATGCAGATAAAACACCGACAATTGACGGTATAAAAAGTAGTAAAATAGCATGGAACAGTACGTATGATGTTCGAAGCAATTTAAAAGCGACATCATCTGTTGGTACAGATATCACTTCAGCGGTGAAAGCAAAAGGGGAGGTTAATACAGCAATACCCGGAAAATATAAAGTTATATATACCGTAACGGATACACTAAAAAAATCCATTATCAAAACAATAACTGTAATTGTTCTTGATAACACAGAACTACCTGAGTTTGACGGAATTAGTGACAGAGTAGTAAATTCAGGAGTTACTTTGGATTCTGACTTTGCACTTACCGGAGTAGATGCGTATTGTCAGGACTTTGAGCTTGATAAAGATTTAATCCAGGTTACGATTGATCAGACGGATGATATGAATTATGAAATTACATATAGCGCCAGTATAGGTAACGGTCCGATAGCTACCATCACTTCAAAGATAACAATTGATGATGAAGCGCCGATATTTAATGGTATTACTGATAGGATTTTAAAGGATGGAGAAATACCGGACTTATCCTGGGCAATGACAGGTGTAACAATTACTGATAATTACTCTACGCCTGATAAGATTATACTCGATTTAAACCTTATGGATAATTTTGACGGTACATATCAGATTACCTACACGGCAACGGATGAAGCCGGGAATATAGGAACAGAACAAATCATAATTGGTAATAAGACAGTCAATATCAGTAATAATTAGCGAAAGAGGACATATCCTTTAACAGATATTGATTAAGGAGTGATACATATGATAAGTATTAGAACTACTGAGAAAGTCCCCAGGCTAATGGTTTTATTTGACTGCTTTATTATTTATAGCATTCTCGGATGGGGATATGAAACAATATACTGCTATATCAATTTAGGAAGATATATTAAACGTGGCTTTTTATATGGGCCTATCTGCCCAATCTATGGTGGATGTATTATGATAGCAGTCCTGCTGTTCTCAGACCGAATTCGGAACAAAATGGCATTATTTTTTGCTTGCGCATTACTTGCATCTTGTGTAGAGTATATAGTATCCTCAGTCATGGAGTTCATATTTGGAAGACGTTGGTGGAATTACTCAGATCAGCTATTTAACATTAATGGCAGGGTATGTCTCGGTGCGGCTATCGTATTTGGTCTCTGCGGCATTCTTATTATTCGGTATTTTCATCCTAAGCTCGTTTGCTTTATTAATGAAAATGCACATTTAGATATTCTGAAAAAAGTTACCAGGGTGGCATTAACCATTTTCATATTAGATCTATTCGTCACTGTTAAAATGAATTTATAACACGCATCGCCTTTTAGGCAGAACGGAGGAAATAATGAGTAAATATACTGAAATTACCCCCGAAATAATGGAACTTGCTAATTTGTGCAAGCAAAATAATGTTATAGATCCAAATCTGTATGCAAAATATGACGTTAAGAGAGGTCTTAGAGATGTAAGCGGGAAGGGTGTTTTGACAGGGCTTACTGAAATTTGTGAAATCATATCCCATATTATGGTGGATGATGATTATATTCCCTGTGAAGGCAAGCTATATTACCGAGGAATAGATACCGAGGAATTTATAAATGGATTTATGCAGGAGAAGCGTTTCGGCTTTGAAGAAGCTACCTATCTGTTGCTATTTGGTGATCTTCCGACAAAGACTCAGCTTACCGAATTTATTGGCTTGATTGAAAAATACAGAGAGCTTCCACAAAGCTTTGTCCGTGATATCATTATGAAGGCACCCAGTCATGATATGATGAATACATTGGCAAGAAGTGTGCTTACTTTGTACTCCTATGATGAAAAAGCAGATGATATATCTATTGAGAATGTACTCCGTCAGAGCTTACAATTGATAGCGGTATTCCCGCTTTTATCGGTATATGGATATCATACTTACAGTCATTATCACAATGGAAAAAGTCTTGTTATTCATCCGCCGAAAGAAGGGTTATCAACGGCAGAAAACATACTTTATATGCTGAGACCGAACATGAAATATACAGAGCTTGAGGCAAAAATTCTCGATATTGCACTCGTTCTGCATGCAGAACACGGTGGAGGAAACAATTCAACCTTCACAACTCATGTGGTTTCGTCCTCAGGAACGGATACATATTCTTCGGTTGCGGCATCCCTGGGATCATTAAAGGGACCGAAGCATGGTGGAGCTAATATTAAGGTAATGAAGATGTTTGATGATATGAAGGAGAATATCAAAGACTGGGAGGATGAAGAACAAGTAAGTACATATCTCGCAGATATTCTAAATAAAAAAGCCTTTGACAAATCGGGTCTGATATACGGAATGGGACATGCAGTCTACTCCATATCTGATCCAAGAGCAAATGTTTTGAAGCAGTACGTGAAAGGTCTTTCAGAAGAAAAGGGTATGCAAAAAGAATTCCGGTTATATGAGATGGTAGAGCGTCTTGCTCCCGAAATAATCGCTAGTGAGAGGAAGATATATAAAGGAGTAAGTGCTAATGTAGATTTTTATAGCGGATTTGTATATCATATGCTGGATCTGCCAAAGGAATTATTTACTCCGATATTTGCAATTGCGAGAATAGCCGGATGGAGCGCACATCGCCTGGAGGAACTGATTAACTCCAGTAAAATTATTCGACCGGCATATAAGAGTGTTACAAAGCCCAGAGATTATGTGCCAATGGATCAAAGAAGTTAATATAAATGTTAGTGACAGTTCAGCCTAGCAAGGATAGTGACAAGACTGGGAAAGAAATGTTTCCATATAGGAGCTGCTTTCGCTTAGTTGCATTACGTAGTTCGTATGCAAATACTCCTATATAGAAATCATTTCTTACTCAGTCTGGATACATCTCTTTGAAGGCTGAACTGTAACAAATTGACGATTTAAAAATATTTAAAAAAACATTATAGATTCATTTAATTCCCAGCGTATTTTATTTCTGATTGCACATACTACTATCGTGACATAGTAATGAAATT
Organism: Lachnoclostridium sp. UBA1308; assembly: GCA_002307215.1. Lineage (GTDB taxonomy): Bacteria > Bacillota > Clostridia > Lachnospirales > Lachnospiraceae > Mobilitalea. The sequence goes on along the minus strand of DBTU01000032.1, from coordinate 15,149 downwards.
AATATAAGTATTTCATTAAGATGTTGCATGTAGCAATAGTAAACAACAACACACATTATTTTGATTTATCAAAGTAAGAAATGGAGGAGTTTATATGTCAAGTAGAAACAGCGCAGAGATACCTGAAGCAAAGGAAGCATTAAATCGTTTTAAGTATGAAGTTGCAAATGAATTGGGCGTTCCGTTAAAGCAAGGCTATAACGGTGACCTGACCTCAAAGCAGAATGGTTCGGTCGGTGGTTATATGGTTAAGAAGATGATTGCGGATGCTGAAAAGAGAATGTCCGGTAAATAGGAAATAAATAATAAATAATTGATGCGGCTGCCAAATCGGCAGCCGTTTTTATCATATTTAGAAAAAACCATTGAAATATTTGGGTGGATAGGATACACTTACTATTGATATAAATAAATTTTCATATACAATTAATTAATAAGGTATTCGGAGAACAATATGAGAGTTATTGCAGGTAGAGCAAGAAGATTACAGCTAAAGACGCCAGAGGGCTATGACACTAGGCCGACTACTGATAAAACCAAGGAGACACTGTTTAATATTTTGAATCCTTACTTAACAAATGCTGATTTTTTAGATTGTTTCGCTGGAAGTGGAGCAATTGGAATAGAGGCTTTGTCAAGAGGTGCCAAGTATACGGCATTTGTGGAGAATAATAGAATAGCGCTTGATTGTATCAGAGCAAATCTGAAAAGTACGCAACTGGAAAGTGAAGCTGAGGTTCTGGCAAGCAGTGTGTTGGAAGCAATACGTATCTTAGAGATTAAAGGCAAAGTCTTTGATATTGTATTCATGGATCCCCCTTATAATAATTCATTGGAAAAGGAAACATTGCTTATTCTGCAAAATTCCTCGATTATTTATTGCGATACAGTCATAGTTGTTGAAGCATCCTTATTGACAGATTTTGGTTATCTTGAAGATACTAAATTACGTATTTATAAAAAGAAGGAATATAAAACCAATCAACATGTTTTTATAGAGATGAAGTAATAATTATAACTATTCCGTACTCCGAGAAATCCACAGGATTTCGAGAAGATCCAGCGCCAAAATATGTGCTTTATAACATATTTTGTGTGCATCGGTTCGAAA
>DBTU01000032.1:0-13750 GCA_002307215.1 Lachnoclostridium sp. UBA1308 | reverse complement strand
ACATATTTTGTGTGCATCGGTTCGAAAGAACCGCAGTGACTGAAAGTCACTAATAACTTACATAAGATGCATGTCATCATGGAGGGATATATGAAAGTTGGAATTTATCCCGGTAGCTTTGACCCAATTACTTTAGGACATTTGGATATTATAGTTCGTGCTTCAGGATTGGTTGATCAGTTGATTATCGGAGTATTAAAAAATAATGCAAAGAAACCGCTGTTTGCAGTCGAAGAACGTGTAGCAATGATAGAAAAGGTATTAGGCGAACAATATAATTTACCTGATATTCAGGTGAAGGCCTTCGATGGATTATTGATTGATTTTGCAGCAAAGGAAGATGCAGCAATTATTGTAAGGGGACTTCGAGCTATCACGGACTTTGAATATGAATTACAGATTGCACAGACCAATCATAAATTGAATCACAAAATTGATACTGTCTTTTTTACAACCAGCGTGGAGTATTCCTATTTAAGTTCCAGTGCAGTCAAGGAAATTGCATCTTTTGGCGGAGACATTACACAATTTGTACCGGGCTGTATTGTACAAGATATCTTTGATAAATATAAATAGTGAGGAGTGTCTGGAGATGGGAGCAAGCAGAATTGAGCAGTTAATTGAGGATATTTATGAATTTGTCGAAAGCTGTAGGATGCAGCCGTTGTCAAGCACTAAGGTAATCGTACCAAAGGATGAATTATATGATTTATTGGATGAGCTTCGTCTTAGAACTCCGGATGAAATAAAACGGTATCAGAAAATCATAGCAAACAGAGATGCTATTCTTGCAGATGCCGAAGAGAAGTCAGAAGGAATTATTCATCAGACCAAAGAAAAGGCGAAGGAACTTCTGAATGAGCATGAAATTATGCAGCAGGCATATTATCAGGCCAATGAAATGATTATGCAGGCATCGGAGGAGGCTGACCGGATGCGCAGGGAAGCAGCCGAGGAGTCGGAACAAATCAAAACCGGAGCATTGGTATATTCCAACGATGTTTTGTCTGAAGTTGAACGGGTACTGGCGAGTGCTTATGAAAGCGCCGCTTCCAGATATGACGGTTTTATCGGTACATTAAAGAACAATCTGGATGTCATTGGTAATAATAAAAAGGAACTCCAAGCACAGCTTTACCCTCAGCAGAGTAGCCAGCCGGAGGAGGATGCACCACTATATCCGGATAGCGATTTTGATTTTGATGAAAACACCTTCTTAAATGACTTGCAGTAAGTATTGTCATTTGCCTGATAGAAAAAAGCTTACATAGATAACGGATAGCAGTAGTGCCAGTACAGCACTGACACATTTAATTGCAATATAGGAAATGATGGATAGTCTTGTGTTTCCAAGTACGCTTTTGGTTTGGGCGACAGCCGATAGACCGCCAAAGGAGGTAAGTACGGAAACCAAGACTATTTTTGTATTTAAATCCATGTCTGAATTGCAGATCTGACTGATCCCGGTCGTAATTTCCAAAGTACCGATCATTAATACCTTTAAAAAACTTATATCCGGGCCGATTTCTCTGATAATCTGAGCTAATATTGAGAATAATATGATATACCCGCCAATTTTGGTAACTATTTCAAAGCCGTTCATAATAGATTGATTGAGAATTTCAAAAGAAAAGTGGTTCGTGGCGCCCTTGTCATTCACGGAAGGTTTAGACATGGAGACGGTAACAGCAGAATCAAATTTTTGCATAAAAAAACGTCGATACAGTATGGCTCCAAGAATGGAAGAACCATAAATTATTGAAAACAGGACATAATTAATTTCCGGGAGCTTCAACTGTGTTATAGCGATGTAGCCGATAATGAACATAGGACTTGCATTATTACACATTCCCAGAAGAAAATTTCCTTCGCTTGCATTTATTTTATGATCAGAAACCAGATCCGCCGTAGATTTAGCACCCATTGGGATTCCTGACAAGAATCCGATTACGATTGGGTAACAGCCCTCATAACTTACGCCAAATAATCTTCCGAATACGGGATAGAAGACTTTACTGATTTGTCTTGTGATATTAAGTCGTACAATCAGATTGGATAGGATGATAAAGGGAAGAAGACTGGGTAATACATTATGAAACCAAAGTAATAAGCCCTGGCTGGCTCCCCGGAAGGAAGCGCCCGGAAATAGCAGGGTTGCAGCCATAAAGAGTAGTATTAGGCCCTTTACCAGTGTGTTTTTATGAAAGCAGTATAATACAATCTGCTTGATACTTCGATTATTTTTGGCGGATTTCATAAATACTCCTTGAAGACAAGAGCTGCGTTTATTATAATTTATTGAAATGGCATATAAAATATTACAATAATGGGATAAAGGAGAATAAAGCGATGGCACAAAATAATAATTTGCCAAAAAGAAGTGAGGTAGATCAGAAATACACCTGGGCAATTGAAGATCTGTATCCTTCCGATGAATTATGGCAGAAGGAATATGAAAAAGTGAAGGAAATGCTTCCTAGGGTTATTGATTATCAGGGAAGGTTATCCAAGTCCGGTGAAATTTTGTTGAGCTTTCTACAGTTATCAGATGAAATCAGTAAAATGCTGGAGCGTGTTTATGTCTATGCAAACCAGAAGTACCATGAAGATACCGCAAGCGCTGTATATCAGGACTTATCGAATAAAGCGAATGCTTTGTCTGTAGTGGCAAGCAGTGCTTTCGCTTTTGCTACTCCGGAGATACTTACAATTCCGGAGGAAATGATTGTTCAGTACCTGCATGAAAATGAGGAGTTGAGACCCTATGAATTTTATCTGATGGATATACTACGCCTAAAGACGCATATCTTGTCCGGAGAAATGGAAGGACTGCTTGCTGATGCCGGTGAGATTGCCGAAGCTTCCGGTAATATATTCTCTATGTTCAATAATGCGGATATTAAATTTCCGGAGATTAAAGATGAAAATGACGAGACTGTCAGGATAACACACGGCAGGTACGGACAGTTACTTGAAAGCAATGATAGGAGGGTTAGAAAGGAAGCATTTGAAGGTGTGTATGCAACTTATGTTAGCTTTCGTAATACCCTTGCGGCAAGCTTTAGTGCAAATGTGAAGCAGGAGGTATTCTTTGCTAAAGCAAGAAAATATGCAAGCACGCTAGAGAGGACGCTTGATGCAGCCAATATTCCGGTAGGGGTTTATACCAATTTGATTGAGGCGGTTCATGAGAATCTGGGACTGATGCATCGGTATATTACGATCAGAAAGAAGTTGCTTAATCTTGATGAGCTCCATATGTATGATCTTTATACCCCGTTAGTCGGAGATGTTAAAATGGAGGTTCCTTTCGATGAGGCAAAGGACATTGTATCCAAGGGACTGGCACCGCTAGGTGAGGATTATCTTCGAATCTTATTTGAGGGCTATAATCACCGCTGGATCGACATCTATGAAAATGAGAATAAACGTAGTGGTGCATACTCCTGGGGCGCATATGGAACGCATCCGTATGTATTACTGAACTACAATGCGACACTGAACAATGTATTTACGTTGGCACATGAGATGGGCCATGCAATTCACAGCTATTACTCTGATAAGGAGCAACCATATATTTATGCCGGCTATAAAATATTTGTTGCAGAAGTGGCATCGACTTGTAATGAGTCGCTATTGATTGACCATTTGCTGAAGACAACGAAGGATAAGAAAGAAAAGGCCTATCTGATTAATCATTTCCTAGAAAAGTTTAAGGGAACTTTGTTTCGTCAGGTGATGTTTGCGGAGTTCGAGATGATTACACACAAGATGGTGGAGGACGGTGAAAGCCTTACGTCTGAGGCTCTTTGTAAAATTTATCATGATCTGAATGTTGCATATTTCGGAGATGATATTGTGATTGATCCTGAGATTGATATGGAGTGGGCAAGAATTCCTCACTTCTATAATGCCTTCTATGTATATCAGTATGCTACCGGATACTCCGCAGCAATCGCCTTGTCGAGAAGAATTCTCAGTGAAGGTACCCCGGCTGTGGAGGATTATATCCGCTTCTTAAGTAGCGGTAGCTCGAACTATCCGATGGAGCTTCTTAAGACTGCGGGTGTAGATATGAGTACCAAGGAGCCGGTTCATCAAGCACTGCAACTGTTCTCGGAACTTTTGACGCAGATGGAGGAGCTGATGAAGGAAGAGTAAGGGGTGCTTCGCTAGGTTGTGTGGTGAAGGGGTACGTGCCAGTAGGGGCTGTAGGACAGGGGTCGGGATGTTTTTCGGACGCTGCTTACATCCCTCCGACATGTGTACGTGACAGCCTTGACATAAGGGACTATGTCAGTCTGTCACGTACACATGACGGGGGATGGCAGCATACGAAAAACACTCCGATCCCCTGTCCTACAGCCCCTACCGGCACTTGGCTTTCGCAAGGACTGTACAGACAAGTCTCTTTATGATGCATTTACATGGAAGGATGCGAAGCGGCTTATATTCCTTTGAGGCTATAAAAGTAGTAAAGGAATATTCACGTAATCCTCAGTCAAGTCTATTCAAAGGGTAAAAAATGTTAAGGTAGTATGAGAAAAAGTTTGGCTCTATCACAACTATTCTTTCCACAATCATTTGACAAATGGCATCTATCCCCTTTTTCGCCCAATTAATATGCATTCATTTAGCGGGTTTGCTTTGATAACTTCACCACTTTCTAATGTAAATCCATACGAGGCAACAAAATCCTTCAGTTCTTTTACCTTCCATTTATGAAAGGTGTGAAATCCTACTTTTTCCATCATCCAAATTAATGCTTTATTGTAATTCCCATCATATACGAAAGTTGGTGCAAACAAAAGCCCTCCCTGTTTTAACACTCTGCAAATTTCTGACATGGCCTTATATGGTTCCGGCATAATATGCAGGGCATTTGCTATCACTACTACATCAAATGACATATCGTTATATATAAGAGCAGTCGCATCTGCAACACCGAATTCAATGTTATTTCCATTTCCTTGTTTCTTAGCTTCTTCGATCATCTTTGGTGAAAAGTCGGTTGCGGTCCATAATTTCACTTCTTCGGCAAGACGATAAGTGAGTTGTCCTGTACCACAGGCTAATTCCAATACAGAATCAGCGTTTGTCAGATGATTTCGAATGCGACTGCACAATTTATCATAGACCATATTGTTCTTTTTCATAAACCCTGTATATATAAATGCAAACCTTTCCCAAAATCTCTTGTTTGACTTATCCATATGAATTCACCGTCCTTTTGTTTTTTAACCGAATTGAATTTTAAGTTTACCGTTTTCATACTTAGCCGATTGAATTTCCTTGCTCTTTAAATTGTCAGGGAGTTGAAAACGACGTCTCTCATTCTTGATACTTAGTATAATTTCTCCTCCTTTTTGGTTTAAATCCATTTCTTTTTTTTCTACAAAGGGAAGCTTGATTTCCATAACATAGCCTTGGTCACTTTTGTTTACGGTAAATATTTTTTCGAGAGAGAAGACTAAAGTCGGCTCTTGATCCTGATACAGAACTTTAGCTACTTCCTGTAGAATCGGTAAGGATTTTAGCTCCCGCTTCTGTAATTCAAGCTTGAAGATTGGTATTCCGTGAAAGCTCTCCTCAATCTCGTTAAGTCCGTCCTTTTGTAGTTCTACCCATTTGTTAAAGTAACCCTGCAAGGCTTTCTCCGGGTAAATTCGATTTACAATAATGGCATCTACATTGTAATCATACAAATGTAAGCAGGTGTAATTGCGCTTTGCTTCTTTGATTACAATTCTCTCCGGCGTAGTTACAATTCGAAGACTGACAACTTCCTTGTTACTCATAAGCGACTGAAGCTCGCCCAATCGTTTTGTCAAATGCTCAAGCTCATCAAATACATTATCCTTTGGCATGGGCACCTTCATTAATTTCTCAATCAGTGGTCCACCAATCTTCACAGCCTTTCTTTTCATGGGAAGTGCTTTTTCAATAAAGGTTCCAAACATTTCGGGAAATTTCAGAAGGGAAAGTGTCTCACCGGTTGGGGCGCAATCTACAATCAGAACATCATATTCACCTTCGTTATAGAAATCCAGTATCTTAAAGAGGGAAAACAATTCGTCGAGGCCGGGAAATACCAATAGTTCTTCGGTTTCTAAGCCGCTTTGTGCACGTGAAGATAGAAGCTTTTTCATATAACTCTGCATATTTCCCCAGGCAGCTTCACTTTCTGCCACTGCATCGATCTCCATTGCATATAAATTATCCGTTACTAGGACGGGTTCATTTCCAAGCTTTTGTTCGAAGGAATCTCCCAGGCTATGTGCCTGATCGGTACTCATTATTAGGACTTTCTTTCCACTTTTCGCAACCTGGCAAGCTGTCGATGCCGCTATACTTGTTTTTCCGACACCACCCTTACCGGTATATAATAATATTCTCATATTGGACCCTCCATTAATCGATTTCCACTTTATTTACCTTGTTCTCACTCTTTTTACTGTTATCATCAGATTCGCTTTTTCCTTTCACATATGCGGCAATACATTCCAGTAGAATTGCCTTGATTTCTTTCTCGATTACCTCGATATGGCCGCGCACATACTCCGGTAAGATCGACATTAGTGCCTCACCTTCTAACTTTTTTGCCTCTTTCATTTTATCTACAAATTCTTGATTCATATAAACTCCCTTCTGTGCCTGTATGCACGAACCAATATCCCTGCCATTTGAATTAATCTGCTTTTACAAAATGGATTCTTAATACCTGTTCCTCTATTTTTGCTGATGCAATACTGTAATTTCTCAAGGTATTCGGAATTGGTATATTTCGTTTAAAATTACCAATCTTGATAATCACATCGGTTCCTGACTGGTGTAATTCAAGCTCATCTTTTTTAAGAAAGGGGAGGAATAAACTTAACAGATAGCCATCCTCAGTCATTTCGTAGGTTTCCCCCTGCTGCTTTTTCTTCATGTCGAATAAATTTGACTCGTTAAGAATATCCTTGCAGATTCTATCAATTGCTTCCATGCCACATAAATCCGTATCATACCAGCGGATGGAATAAATGGGGGTATCTTGAAATACATTCAATAGCTCCTCGATATACCCCTTTTGTATGTCCAGCCATTCATTGAAAAATGGATTATCGATATCTGCCGGTAGGATGCGATTTATAAAAATAGCATCAACATTATAGTTATAGAGATTCATATACATATAATTGCGCTTTGTCTCCTCGACTACCATCTTCTCCGGAATCGTAACCAAACGAACCGAGGTAACTTCCCTGTCTTTCATAAGCGCTTGTAGCTTAATAAGCTTCATATACATTTTCTCAACATCGCTCATCGCTTGCTTATCAGGAAGCTCTACCTTGAACAGAGTCTTAGAGATTGGGGAAAGAACTCTCATAGCCAATTTCCCAACCGGGAAAAACTTCTCCATATACCAGGACATAAGCTCCGGAAATTTAAGTAAAGAAAGCGTCTCACCGGTTGGAGCGCAATCCACGACAATTCGCTCATAGATATCACTTTCATAAATATCAAGTATTTTCAATAATGAAAATAGTTCTTCCATTCCCGGTAACATTGTTATATCATCTTGATCACTGACGCCCATATTGGTTGAGTTGATGATATTTTGAAAGGCTCTCATGATATTCTTAAAGTCATTCTCCATAACATAACTGGGATCTACTTCCAGTACATCCAAATATTCTGATATGGCTGTAGCTTCTTTACCGAAGGAGCGTTCGAACAGGTCACTCAGATTATGTGCCATATCGGTACTGATTAACAAGGTTTTCTTTCCTTCTTGCTCCGATTTTCTGGCGTGTGCCGCTGCGACGGTAGTCTTTCCTACTCCGCCTTTACCTGTAAAAATTAATATTCTGCTCATTTTTACCCCTATTCCTGCGCATTCTTTTTGCGCATATAAGTTTGTGCCGAGGATTACGCAGACACAAACTTTGTGAGTGAAAGATTTAATAAATCTTTCACACTTATTCCTCGTTATTTCGCTTATCGAATAGTTCCGAATCCGAAGTATATGGCTTAATAAATGCTGCCGCTAAAACATTACGACAGCCTTTATCTAATCTATTTGTATTTTTCTTACCTTTACATTCTGTTCTGCTTCCTGATTATGATGGTGTTCCATTTCCAGTACATTTATTCCTTTATCAACGGTTCGAAAAATCAGTTGTATTTCTTCTGCTGTAAAACTTTCCATCATTAACTGTCCATAATACAGAAATTTCTTCATAATGCTTTGAATGCATTCTTTTCCCTCTGCTGTCATGCTGATCGTCACAATTCTTTTATCCTCAGGACTTCGTTCTCTCATGATAATATCTTTCTTTTCCATACGAGCCACAATTCCGGTAGCGGTATTCAAGGGAACGCCGATATACTCAGCAATTTGAGTCATATTTACATCACTTTGACGATAGAGCAGAAGCAAGACGAAAAGTTCGTTCTTCGAACAATCCATCAACATATTCTGCCAAGCGGCTGCTGACAATAATAGTTTCAATTTATCGATATATTGAAAAATATTATCTTCCGGATTGTGAATTTCCTGTTCCATTGATCACCTCATTCATTACTTCTTGATTCGAACTAATTTAATTCTAATACCGAAGTATTTGTTTGTCAAGAGGAATTTATATAACTTTTCATGAATATTCGTCGATAGTATAACCGCATTTGGGGCAAAAGTTTTCATATCGGGAATATCCCGAATATTTACATCTTGGACATACAAGGTAATGAAGATGCATATTTGTTTCATAAAGCTGGTATTCGAATTAGAGATTTTTAAATCCATAAGTTAAAAATTAAAATATAAGGATTATATTTACATTGTAATATGTTACAATGTAAAAGTGTTAATAATTATAATATGGAGGATATCAGGTTAGCTACACATATTTATTTTAATGGACAATGTAAAGATAGTATGATTTATTGATTAATGGGCTTTCATAGCAATCTAAAATATCGATTAAGAAAGGGGGATTCAAGATGTCACATAACATTGATTTTAGTGGGATAGAGTGGACAGTAGTGGCGGAAGGTTTTCGATACAAAGCAGTTGTTCATGGAAATCAGCAGATTCGTTTGGCAGAATTTTCTGAAGGATTAAAGGAGCCGGACTGGTGCAGAAGCGGACACTCCGGTTATGTTCTTGATGGAGAATGTAGACTTGATTTTAGTGGAAAGTCTGAATATTTAAAAAAGGGAGATGTATTTCATATTCCCTCAGGTGTAGACGATAAGCATATGGTTATCATGGAAAAAGGCGAATGGATTCAAGTGTTACTTTTCGAATATGTTGCGTTAGTGTGACCCAAGGCGGCACATGGGAGCTAATATGAAAATAATAGATGATATCACAAACTTTATATTTGTAGAGGATATTCCTGAAGAGGCCGATATAATTTTTATACCGGGAGGTTCACATCCTGAGCTGGGTGAGTATGCTGCAGCGTTATGGAAGCAAGGTTTTGCTAAGTTAATTATGCCGTCAGGAGGCGTTAGTGTTAAATCAGGCAAGTTTGGTGGTGTGAAATCAAAATTCGAAATTTATAATAAAAATTACTTAACGGATTGTGAGTTTCTTTCAGATGTTTTATTAAAAAATGGCGTATCAGAAAGTTCTATAATAAGAGAAGAAAAATCCGGGTATACAAAAGAAAATGCAATGTTTTCACGTAAAATAGCAGACGAGAATAATCTGAATATTGGAAAAGCTATTATCTGTTGTAAATCATTTCATGCTCGCCGTACCTTGATATGCTATCAGTTGGCTTTTCCGGATTCGAGATTTTACATACATCCAATCCCTTACTATCAAGACAATACTCTTATATCAAAAGAAAACTGGTACAAAACAGATATAGGAATAAAACGGGTATTAGGCGAACTGCAACGATGCGGAACTCAATTTAATGATGAAATCATGGAACTGAAAGATTACTTATAATGCATGAAAGAGGCTGATAGAAATGGTGATTCGAAAAGCAGTAATAGAGGATATGGAGCAGTTGGTCAGTATACGACTCGAATATCTGAAGGTGGATTTTCAGATATCGGAGGAACAGGAGACTAGAATTAAGAAAGAGCTGCCGGAATATTACGTAAGACATATGGGAAATGACTTTATCGCATATATTGCACAAGAGAACGATGAAATCGTTGCCAGTGTATTTCTGGTAATTATTGAAATGCCGTCGAACCAGCGATTTATTACCGGAAAGATCGGAGATGTACTCAATGTATATACGAAGGAAGAATACCGGAGGAAGGGGCTGGCTTATCAGTTGATGAACATCATGCTGGAGGAGGCGAAAGCTCGTGACTTATCATATCTGGAACTAAAGGCGACGGAATGTGGCTATCCTCTCTATAAGAAGCTTGGCTTTACAGAACAAAATTCCAATCATGTCACCCCGATGAGACTAGTTTTGGGCTAATATGATAGAAGAAGATGTTTGATACATACATATTGTATAAGATTTATTTTGATTTTAAACAAAATGATAATAATTTATCTATTGCATCTGCATACCATGTAGTGTATTATAAGGACACAAAACCATAACTAATGGCTTTCTTATCTTTCGATGGAGAAGACTGTTACTTGTGGTTTTTTTATTTTAGGAAAGAGGTGTCGTATGATTGCAGTATATGTAAATGAGGAAGGAACTTCGGCCTCCTTAGATGAAAAAGGATCAGTAAGGGTATATGAAAAAGATGGCGGAGCATGGAATGTAATCCGAGAAATACCGTTTGATATGGATACTGTTAAGGGAATTGCGGTAATTCGCCGTACGATGATAGAAATGGTTCAACAACTGAAAGGCTGTAATGTATTTGCAGCAAAGGAGGTAATCGGGCAGCTTTATTATGTACTGGAGGCTAACGGATTTGAATCTTTTGAAGCGGAGGGCATTCCTGAGGAGTTTCTTAGCTCCATCCAGGAGACGATTGATCAGACGGCCTTTGACAAAGTGGATACAGACAAACCGGAGCAGGTCTCCTATTTCGAGAAGACAGAGAAGGATGGTTATTATTTCCTGAATTTAAAGAAAGCTCTGAATCTGGAATGCTCCTTATCCTCAAAAAAATTGTTACTGCCGTTTCTAAGGCAAAAGAATTTTAAAGGACTGGAGATCTTTTGTGACCATATTCCAAGATGGATGGAGACAGAACTGAAAGCGCTTGGGTTAGTGGCAGAGATTCACCAATTGAAAGAGAATGAATATAAAGTAAGTATTATCACTTCATGAAGGTCTTTGATGCAGCACACTAGATACTCATCGTGTAATCAGAAGTTTTAGAAAGGTATAAGGTGATTTTATGAAGAGTTATCCTACAAGATACGGAATGTTGCAGCATATTAGTGAATATTCCCTATATCCGGACAAAAGCATGAAGGAATGTATGCTGATGGACAAAGTTGTGTTAACAACCGGACACGGGGATTTGATACCGCAATATGAATTCTCAGAGAATAGAAGAAAATATATCTATTCATTATCGTTATATGAAGATGGGGCGCTTAGGAAAATTGCACTGAATGACAAGACCAAAATTATGACCCCCCTTGGCAGTATGGAGGCAGAGCTTATTACCTTTTATCAAAGTGGTAAACTGAAGCGTCTGTTTCCGTTGAATGGGCGAATCTCAGCATATTGGGATGAAGATGAGGAATATAAGCTTGCAACAAAGGAAATGATAGAATTGCCGGGTCAGACAGTTAGCGCAAAGATAATTGCCTACAATTTTTATGAGAGCGGAACCCTTAAGAGTATTACGCTTTGGCCAAAGGAAGTTATAAAGTTGAATTCTCCGATTGGTGAGGTAAGGGTAAGAATCGGAGTGTCTTTTTACGAAAATGGGAATCTGAAGTCTATGGAACCCTCATTTCCGCTGGCGGTTCAGACACCGATTGGAGAAATCAAGGCGTTTGATTTGAATGCCGACGGAATCTCAGGAGACAGAAATTCTGTTGTGTTTTCTGAGATAGGAAGCATACAGGAACTGATTACTTCAGGAATAAAAATAACGGTACAGGGTTCGGAGGGCAATACACCTGTCGAATATTCGCCGGTGCAAGACTGTGATGAAGACGGTATAGAAATCAGTTTTCAGCCTCTAAAAATTGTCTTTGATCAGGATATAGTCCGGTTTAATGATCAAGATGAGTATAAGATAACAGAGAACTCATTTCGGATAGAGCGTTACCATAGTAAGGCTCCCGGCATGTGTTCTGACTGCTCCTCCTGCGGAGCCTGCGCAAGCTGTGATACATCAACTGATTCAAATAATTATGACACCTCGGCGGTACTCGTTTAGTGATTTTGTATTAAATTTCTCGTATACTGTTTGTTGATACAGATGCGAGGCAAAGATGTCCCCATGGAGCATGCGATTGCCGGTATTACTTAGGAGCCCTTCTGCTTTAGCAACCTTTGTTATGACAGGTATTTTGCTGGTCAGGCGAATTTTACGAAGCAGCGGGGTTGCCATTTTTCGTATGCCAAGTACTCTGGCATAAGAATTATAGTTATTTAATTTATAGCATTCCATATCGTCTGTATGAATATTAAGCAGAAGATGTATCAGTGCACGGTTGACTCTTGTCCTCGTAAAGTTCTTAGACTTAATTCTGTCAGACAGTTCGTCAATATTCAAATTAAGGTCAGAGAGCTTCTTCATACGCTCTGCCAAATCAGCAGAAATATCCATGTAGGTGGCAAGTGAAGTACTATCCTCGGCCAGTAATTTGTATTTGATGATCCGTGAAAAATCCTCTTCCGTGACAGGACAAGTTTTCTGATATTGTTGCGTCATCAGTGCAAATACATCGGGAGGAACACTGTGTTCGATTTTGGTAAAAGCGTTAGTGTCCGATAAATTCTTTGGCTGGATTTCCCTTCGTATGGCGGTAGCGGAACTGATGAGCGGTAAGACTGTAGGATTACTCGGCGTCACTTGTAGGGAAGAAGGATTGACTGATTCATGATTAGTTAGTGTCTGTTCGTGATAATGGGCCGAGGCCCTGCTAATCGTGACAGGTTGCATCGGTGAAGACAGGTTATGGATTGCTTTAATATATTCAATGCCCAGAATATTATTCGGCTCGTTAAGCACCACAGATAATGCCTCTTTATCGGAAGCCGGAAGATAATCCAGGGAAGCCATCAAAGCTTTCTGTCTGGCAGCAGGGTAATTTAGTCCGTTCTTAAGCTGAAGCTGAATATTTTGGTCATAGGAATCAGAAGTATGCAGCATAAGCTCGGCAGTTTCTTGAAGAAGCTTCATATCACCGGCTTCGCTACCAAAGCATAAGTAATCCACGATACCCAGGCTACTTAGGATTGACACCGCACCATGTGCAAAGATCTCTGCGCTTCCGGTAGCAAAGCATACCGGTAGCTCCAGAACCAAATCTACTCCGTTCTTTAAAGCCATTGCGGTACGGCTGTATTTGTCAATAATGGCAGGGGTTCCGCGTTGTACGAAATCACCGCTCATCACTGCTATGACATAATCAGCTCCTGTAATGCGCTTGGCTTCTTCTATATGATATTTATGCCCGTTGTGAAAAGGGTTATATTCAGTTATCAGACCAACCACCTTCATAGATTCAAATGGCTCCTTAGCTAGTTTTTTCTTAATAAAATAAAGCTATCTTGAATCATACCATTGATACAGGAATGCGTCAATGATACCGGATTTATTTCATCACCGCAGTGTTACAGTTCAGCCTTCATAAGAT
>DBTU01000008.1 GCA_002307215.1 Lachnoclostridium sp. UBA1308 | reverse complement strand
TTTACTGTTCAATTATCAAGGTTCGATTTGTTGTTAGCTTGGTTTTTATTACCACCGTTTTGCGCCGTCAACTTTTTTAGTTTATCACACTGTATGCATTATGTCAACCACTTTTTTATTCTCTTTTTTTACTGCTTTTCTTTCGTGGCTGTTCTGCAACAGTGGAGCTTCATTCTACATTTAAGATCGAAAAATGTCAAGCATAAAAACAATGTTTTTATCAGTTTATTATTTCCAGTTCCTGATCATCCAATTCCTCTGCATCAATGTTCAATGTATGAAGTGATCTTCTCTTCCTTCTGGCCTCTTCTGAGTACTGCATAATAAAGTCCTTAATTTCACCCGAATTTCTGATATGCCAAAGAACAAGCTCCGGATGTGTTGTATCCCCTGTATAACAGGTTATTGTTCCTATTTTAAACATTCTCTCTGATAAACTTCTAGTTAATCGTACATCCTGAATCTTATACATGTAGGCATCGTCTACCGTGATATTCAGGAATCCTGCAGTTATTGTAATCTTTTCTTCACCAACAAAATACTTTGTAAAAGTAAACGGTAACCCCAAAAATTTGATTCGCTTTCTCTCATTAAAGCTCATAATAATAACCATGCCTTTCTTCATATATATTATTTGATTACAACCTCTGACTGCTTTTCTTGATTCGTTGCAGTTAATTTCATACCGGCAATTTCAGAATCATTAGGTATATCAAAAATCAATACACCCTTTTTTGACTTACCGCCACCAAATTCCATTTTAATGTATTGTAAATCATTCTCCAACAAGGTCAATAGCGGTTTATATTTTGTATCTGATTTGTCAGATATTTTATACTCGATACCGGCTTTTGTCAGATTTAGTACCTGTTTTTCGTCTGCTACATTTTTTATCGAGAATGACATTACCAACAACTGGCATCCATCCCTTGGATTCAAAACAAAATATTGACTTTTATACTGATTGGTCAATTTGTAGGAGCTATATTCAATCTGAAAACCAGCTGAATCTATCACTTCTGTTAGCGTATATAGTACACCGGCATTATCAGTACCCTCTACTGCTGAGTCTGACGGTGCTGCGTCGGATGGATTGGGTGTCACCGGAGTTATCGTAACTTCCCCCGAGTTATTATCTGAGCCATTATCCACGCTTTCATTCGAATTATCCCCAAGCAATTCATCCTCCGGAATCAGTTTCTGATCATAATCCTTATCACTATCTAATAGATGACCCGCCATATATTCAGCTATTGCATCACTTTGTTCATCAGTCGCATTATACTTCTCTATGCATCCTGTTAACGAGAGTGCCAAAAGAACGATTATTACCAATTTTATTCTCTTCATCAGTTACTCCCCCTGTCATTTTGACAACAGTAATGAACCCATAAATACAGGGTTGTACAAATTATATATTATCACTTTTTGTAAAATTCAGCAATAAAAATAAATCATAATACATTGTTATCTATTAATTGTACCAATTGTTTAACAAATTTATCTTTTTGATTTCCGTTATATGCGATCTCTTCCTCTATAACAGATTTTTCTATATTGTAATAATGAAAGAGCGGTTCCATCTATAATCAAACTGATGGAACCGCTTACCTATAATTCTACTACATTTATTATCTCTGTAAATGATAACTATAATTTCGTATCCAGCTCGAACCAGAATTCAACTCCTATATTCCTGTTTATTACCCCGCATTCCTTGTTATGTGAATTCATAATTGCTTTCACAATAGAAAGACCGATACCGCTTCCACCATACTCTCTGGTCCGAGCTTTATCAACCTTATAAAATTTAATCCATAGCTTATCCAGTTCATCTTCCGGAATAGAATCACCTGTATTAAAAATTGCAATACGTAGCAAAGTATCTCTTGGAATCAGTTTGATTTCAATTATATTTTGACCACTGACATGATTTAAGGCATTACTTATATAGTTTGTTAGAACCTGTTCAATCAATAATTCATCTGCCCAGACATAGATTGGCTCTGTCTGCTCAAAGTACAATGTAACTTCCTTCTGTCTGAATAGAATTTCTGTAGAACTTAATAACGATTTGATTAACGAAACAATATCAAATCTGTCGATACTGATCTGATTATTGCCAAACTCGAGTTCATTTAAGCATAGCAGCTTCTTAACCATGTTATTCATCTTACCTGCTTCATCCATTATGACCTCGCAGTAATAATCACGACTCTCTTCGTCCTCGTTGATGTTTTCCTTAAGTCCTTCCGCATATCCCTGGATTAAAGCAATTGGCGTTTTTAGTTCATGAGATACATTTGAGAGAAATTCCTTACGCAACTCATCTATTTCGATCTTTCTTTGAATATCTGTCGTAAGCTCATTGTTCGCCTGTTTCAATTCAGTTATCGTTGATTTCAGTTTATCAGAAAGGGCATTAATGCTACTGCCTAATTCTCCAATCTCATCCTTTGATTTGCCTTTATATTTAATCTCAAAATCCAGAACCGACATTCTCTTCGCGATTCCGGACAAGACAAGAATCGGCTTAGTAAACCCTTTTGTAATTATATACATTGCTATCGATCCGATAATTGCTGCAATGAGACCTACATATGCGAGAAATTCATTGGCTATTTTAACACTTTCCTTAATACCTCCGGTATTGGAACGAAGAATAATAACAACCACATTTTGTTTTACCGGCACTCGCTCCAAATTACTTCTCGGGGGGGTGTTCGGGGGCTGCATTGATTTGCCCGAACCCTCTGAGTTACCCGATTCGTAATTCGTTTGCCCGGAATCATCCTTTACAGTCGGTGTAATCTCAGGAACGCCTGTAATATCAGGAACACCTGTGATATCAGGAACGCCTGTAATCTCAGGAACGCCTGTAATATCCTCTGCTGCACCCGTTATGTCATTCGCGGTATTTGTATCATTGTCCGGAATTTCAATTTTGCCCCAAAAGTTTATAAAGGTCGAAGCAAGCTGCCTGTCATAGCAGGTAATAATCAGAACATTGTCCTCGTTCTTCAGTATCTTTTCATTCATTAAATCGGGATTATTAAAACCCATTGATTCCTTTTCAAATTCTTCGGTCCTTGCTCTCTCCTTCTCCCCGATATTTGCCTTTTCGGGGAATACTGTTTCTCTTTCAGCATTGAGAACCTGAACATCTAGATCATACTTAGTCTCCACCTTCTCGATCCGGCTTAAGCTATCTTCCGAAAGATTGTAATCACCATTACTTTGGTATAACTCAGCAACCTCAGAATATGCATCATATAATTTATCTGTCTTTCTGTTCATATAATAATCTTCGAGAAATGCATTATTTATGATCCAGGTGATTAATATGGTGAGTATTACCATGGTTGTGAGCACTAATGTTACTTTTGTACGGATGGAATGTTTCATGCATCTACCTCGAATTTATATCCGAGTCCCCAAATCGTCTTAATATAATCCCCCTTCGGGCCCATTTTACTTCTGAGCTTCTTAACATGCGTATCAATGGTTCTTGCATCACCAAAATAATCATAGTTCCATACATTATTGAGGATCTTTTCTCTGGATAAGGCAACTCCCTGATTCGTCACAAAGTAATTTAAAAGTTCGAATTCCTTAAAACTCAATTCTATCTCAGCTCCATCAATCTTCACTTGATGAGCAGATTTATCAAGAGCAATTCCGCCCAGTTCGACTAATTCTTCTCCTGTTACTGTTGTACGACGTATTACAGCTTCAACTCTGGCAACAAGAATTTTGGGACTGAAGGGCTTTGATATGTATTCATCCACACCCAATTCAAATCCCAACAGCTCATCCTTCTCATCACCCTTGGCCGTCAGCATGATAATCGGAACTTTAGAATACTGTCTGATTTCCCTGCATACTTGCCATCCATCCAGCTTAGGCATCATAACGTCTAAGATGATCAGTGCAATATCTTTTTTTGCAAAAAATACATCAATTGCCTGCTCACCATTCTCTGCTTCAATTACTTCATAGTCTTTACGCACTAAAAAATCCTTAACAAGCTTTCTCATTCTACTTTCATCATCAACGACAAGTACTTTAAGTTTTTCCATATGGCACCTCCATAGTGGTTTTTATTATTGTTATGGCGCTTCCGTAGAATTGATTGTGAAGCTTTCCTTTTTGTAATGTTTTTTAGTATTATAACATCGAACTATGACCGAACTGTGAAATTAATCTACCGATTGCAAATCTTCCTTGTTCTGAAGATCCTTCTCTCTTACATTTAAATCTTCTTCCCAAGTTGCATATTTGTTTAATATCTTCTTCTCATAATTTGTATATATAGTACGATCGGTAAACACTGCCATCAAAATCATGATGAATATGATTACTATGAGGAACAACGAAATAATTCTTGAATTTCTTAATTTTATCCGATAATCCTTAACAGGATCAATCTGCTTTTGGGACTGCTGCACTGACTTTAACCTGATACTATTTTGTGGTGTAATCTTATTTATCTGGATACCGGGTAAATTCGTGCTACTAACAATCCCTTCTTTCAGTATTCTCTCCTGAAGTTGCTTTAAGAATATTACTCCCACAGGCGTTCGTAAGCAATTCTGTTCCACAAGCTTATAATACAATTTAACAAGCTTATTATAATCCTCCAGATCATTGTTCGCTTTGATATATTCAATCGACTCTGCTTCCTTCTGCGCTTCTTCATATTCATTGATATCTAAAAAGATAAATCCTTCTAACTTATTTTCGTTCCGGTTCATATTCACCTCTATGTATATCATACCTACTTTAGGGTTTTCTTTCATTTTACTATTGAAGAATTTTAAAAGCAAGTATTTCCCCGGCAAAATCCAACCTCCGCTGATTAAATATAGGGGAGGTGACACCCCAACCGTAGATATATCATCACGAGGGCAATACCGGAACAACCTTGTATTCATAGCAATCACCGACTATTTTATACCCGACTTTTTCGTAAGCTCTGGTCGACAGCGGATTTTTCTTATCCACAAACAGAGTGCAAAATTCATTACCCTGCTCCAACAGTTCCTTACTTACGTAGTAGATATTAGCTGCCGCATAACCTTTTCCTCTATTTATTTCGGGCGTATATATATATGTGATTGTAACACCATGAGCCAGTTTTCTTGCAGCCACTGCCATAGTGACAATACCTTCTTCTGTATCTTCATAAAAATGAATCTTCCTTTCTTCGATTTGCTTAACAGCTTTTTTTAGTGCAGCTTCATAATCCATCTCATTGGCTAAAGCCTCCAGCTGGAACTCTATCATCCATTCCGCTACAAGCTTTGCCTCCTCACGCCTTGCAAGACGATAGACTCCCTCCACCGGTTTTACCTCTTGAATTTTACGTATCTCCATAATATCCATGCTCAATTTTTCAACAAAACTGCAGTTTACATGCTTCTTATATTGTTCTATAAAGCTTTGACATATTTCATGTATTGCCACTATACCATAGACGGTGATATGGCTGTCTTCCAAAAAGTCAGCGAGTACTACAGCCGCTTGTATCACACTGTCTGTTCTCACAGCATAGATTACCAAATCATACGGTGCTACATTGCAAAACAGAAGGACAGCACTCTGATCCTCCAGCACTGCACCAAAGATTGCCTGATCCTTGCCTTCATTTTTGCTATTACTATAAGCAGTATAAAGCAACAGCTGACTGACCGATTCCTGTTCAAGTAGAATCTTCTCATATTCCTCCAAAAATGTTCGGGCTATATTATATTCTTTAACCAACATGCAATAACCTCCTTCAGCCAGAATCATATATTATTAATTTGCCCTGAAATCTGTTCTTTAAACTTTAAGTATTCTAAAATTACAAATTAATAATATTGATTCGAGAGACTATTCTATTTCAAACTGTCTTTATATATTTTCTTAAACCTTTCCTTTTTATCCTTCAGATAGCCTGCCTTATTCTCCGTAAACTTTACTTCGTTTTTTATATGAAGATAATTTTTCCATCTGGACGGCTCCAACACCCCATTTTCCATTGCCTCCCTGATTGCACATCCCGGCTCATTGCCATGGGAACAGTTAGAAAAGCGGCACTGCTTTAATAGTTCTTCAATATCTGAAAATGCTTCACCCAAACCTTCTTTGATATCCCACATTCCAAGTTCACGCATTCCGGGTGAATCAATAATCATTGCACCATTTTTCAATAGAATAAGCTGGCGGTGTGTCGTGGTGTGTCGCCCCTTGCTATCATCTTCACGGATGGAATTGACATTCATAATTTCTTCACCTGCCAAAGCATTTACTAGTGTGGATTTGCCAACACCCGATGAGCCCAGAAAGACGATGGTGTCTCCCGGCATCATGTATTTTGACAGTTGCTCTATGCCTTTTCCTGTCTTTGCACTGATTACATGCACCTCTACTCCGATAGCCTGAGATTGTATCTGTTCCAACTGTTTTGTGTAGTCTTCCGTTAAATCAGCTTTGGTCAACACTACAACCGGAATCCCACCACTCTCCCACGCCGCCGTTATATACCTGAGAATTCGGTTTACATTAAAGTCAAAATTTATCGATGTCAGGATAAAAACATAATCGAAATTGGCTGCTACCACCTGCTCTAGAATTGTTTTCACATATCCTGCCGAATGACCGGAATAATCAGGTCTCGAGAACTTTGATTTTCTTGAATATACTTTAGCGATTTGTGAATCGCCCTGATGATTATAGCGTAATGCCACAAAATCACCGACGGCCGGAAAATCTCCTGCCTCATCCGTATTATTAAAAAATGATCCCTTAAGCTTTGCACTTCCTTCCCCATAACGCGAGACTACCTTGTATAACTCTCGGTGAACTTCAATCACCCTGGCCAGGATACAATCCTCTGTATTATCTTCCTGATAATTATTCTTCCAGCCATAATCTTTTAAATCAATCATCTTTACCACCATTCCTGCGCATGACTTCTGCGCATATGAAGTTTGCGCATATAAACTTTACACTAACATTACATTACTTTCTCTTTGAATTAGTTCCATGTACTTCATATCCTTATCCACTAGCAGAAAAATACCGCAGAAGACAGCCCTGTAAATTCGCTGCTTCTGCGGTACATTCAATAAAAGTGTATAAAAATAACACACCCTTAAAGTGTGCCACAAGAAAAAACATTGTTTTCACAATAGGTTGAAAATATGGCAGTACAAAAAACAAGACTAAGCTTCCTCTTATTATTTCTGCCCACTATGAAATTTAATAAGATAACACCTCTGATTTCACTGACATATTAACTCTCCTTTCAATATCCTATGGTTTAATTAATGGATCACTGTTCCATGCAACCCATTACCATGAATATATGCATAAAAAATTAATATACACAGATATTATAATGTATAATCTTCCATCTGGCAACAAAAAATGTAAAAAAAATTAAGGAGGTCCTTTGTGGGACAAAAACACGAAATAAAGCAAAAAATCAAAGAATACCTCTTAATCACAGCCGGAATCTTACTGGTTGTGATTGGAGTCTACTTTTTCAAATTTCCGAATCAATTCTCCATCGGAGGTGTCACCGGTGCAGCAATTATTCTTAGTAAAATACTGAATGGCTCCATTAGCTCAGGAACCATTGTACTAATCATTAATAGTATCCTCCTGGTCATCGGATACATTTTTCTGGGTAAAAGCTTTGGTAATCGAACTGCTTATGGCAGTATCTTGTTGTCTGTATCTTTGCGATTGCTGGAAATAATCTATCCTATTGATAAGCCACTTACCAACCAACCTATGCTGGAGCTTTCTTTTGCAGTTCTTCTACCAGCAGTCGGCTCTGCTATTCTTTTCAACATCGGGGCCTCGTCCGGAGGAACAGATGTTATAGCCCTTATGCTAAAAAAATACAGTCATATTGATATTGGTCGCTCCCTTCTCATCAGCGACTTTTTTCTGACGATCCTAACTTTTCCGGTATTTGGTACGACAATCGGTCTATTTTCACTACTAGGTCTGTTCTTAAAATCAACATTGGTAGATACAGTTATTGAAAATCTTAATTTGAATAAATATTTTACGATTATCTGTGAAAATCCAGGACCAATCTGTAACTACATTACAGTTGATATCCATCGGAGCGCTACAGTATTTGACGCTAAGGGTGCCTTTACAGAAAAGGATAAGAAGATAATCATTACGGTTATCAACCGACATCAGGCCGTACTTCTCAGAAATTTCATTAAACAGTCTGACCCTGATGCCTTCCTTATGATTACCAACACCAGCGAGATTATAGGGCGCGGCTTCCGTATGTAATGCAGTAGGCTGATTCGTATGTCTATCTGCATAATTTCCCGCATATAATGTTTCGTAAAATATACCGGTATCCCGATACCCCATATGCTACGGATACCTTATTCTTATGGAGGTAATTGCATTGGACTTTATTCAAAATATTGATGATTCACTTACTGAACACCGATTCTGGCTTCAGATTATGGGCGATCATTCCCGGTTCATTTTTTACTCTTTGGCTCCGACTGAGTCAGAATACATATTAATAGCTCAGAATTTTATTATTCAATTTGACCAGCTTTTAGAACTGTCACAAAGCTTACTATCATTTGCCGAATTTGAAGAACTTACACGGAGATCTTTTGAAACAGTAAACCGTTTGCGTGAGTACAAGATTGAACTTCTTGACATGTCAATAGCGTCTGATTTGAAATCTCATCTATCTTCTACATTTTATAATGATATGTTAAATGAATTGGATCAATATTTATATATAATCAACGCATTAATGCATGGATACCAACCGTTGCAAAATCCGCTTCACTATCATATGCTCTGGCTTAATGATGCTGTCGGACATGCAGGGTTTTTAAAATCCGGGTTGGATCTGATTGAAAAGGATCTGATAAATCAGGCCGATTGTTATGAACAACTATTTCAGGAACTGAATTTTAAATCCTTCACAATGAACGGATATTTGCGAACAGGAATAAACAATTTTGCTTCACTTGACCGATTGAATGAAGAAGTTCAAACTGCTATGAGAGATTTCATGGAATTCCTAGAGAGTATACGCGAAGGCAGAATGGATCATAAGATAGTGGGAACACTGATGCCCCTCATGTTGGATCATATGTTAAGAGAAGAATGTTATTATCTGCATAAGCTATCACAAAGTGCTGAAAATATAAGGCAACCTGACTGCGATCCAACCAGTCCAAGACTTGATCATTAATGTCTGATACCCTGATATAGTGTTCTGTTTCTTTTTTTATAGGTTAAGAAAAGATAAAAGAATGTAATGCCGAATAATATTGCAATACAAATTACAGTTCCAATTATGATATGTGGATATTGTCTGTTCCATTCAGTTTTCAGGATATGCTTAGCAAAGATACCGGAATATGCCCAGATAACTGTGAAACAAGCTACAATATCATGGTATTTCAAAACTAAAACCGCAGTGATTACAGTAAGTACTATCAATAGCAGCAAAGCAAAGAACTCTTCCGGAATCAAAACTCCTGCCCAACCGATACTGAGTAATAAAACCAATATACCATTGGTGGTAGTTATCATAAGCCAACCAAAATACATTTGGAAGGGAAGCCTGATTATTTTGTCTATCCCCATGGAAAAGGAATCTAGAAGCATCAAATGATTTATTCTACAGAGACTGATTAATCCTGTTGTAGAAAACATAACCGACAGTGCAAGATAATTATAACTTAATGCGAATATCCATACTATGTTCGAATAACACATTATAATATAAGATACATAAAATTGTTCACCATACAGGCTTTGTTCCCTGTGTCTTTGAAACATTGAAAAGAAAGTAAAGCCGGCTAATAACAGAAGAATCAGTGGCCATACATAAAAGGTACAATCAGCCGGTGACAGTAAATTAGGGTAAAAACCTACCGTTTCAATGATAGTTGTCTTTTTATTTATCGGAATGATGCAGGCAGCAAAATTAAGAAAAAACATTATGATAAATGAACCTTTACTGATCTTTTCTAAATTCAATGAATTCTTCATATTATTAACATGCCTCCCATTTGAATTTGTTTGAGCCGAGGATTACGCAGGCACAAACTTCTAAGTGTGAATTATGCTTTTCAATAATTCACACTAACAACCATGCTTTATGGGCACCAATACCCGGAAAAATAAGGAGGGAGCACCTTTGTGCGAGCTTCTTATTCTTCCCAAGAATTTTGGTCTTTTCAAAATTCTTTATTCACACTAACAACCATATGCCCCCATCGTAGTTCAGCAAAAAATTCCATGGGACATTATACCTATTTTATTTATAGTCTGAAAGTTGGATATTGTCAACTTAATTCATGTTTTGTAAAAGTAATCTTCGGAAATCTAAAACTTGTTTTTCATTTTTCCATAAAATGGGCAATATCTCATAAATGTCGGATAAGCATCATAAGATATAATTAATTGAAACAATTGCCGTCCTTAAGGAGAATTTATGGAATTTCAACAAAGCAAGACTTACCAAAATTTAAGGAGCGCCTATGAAAGAGAATTAATGGTCAGCACCTTGTATGATATCTTCGGCGATAGGGCAACAGATGAGCAATATATCGCAATTTCCAACATCTTTGTAGATACCGCCAGAAACGAAAAGGAACATGCACGAATTTTCTTAAGAACTCTTAATAATGGTACGATACCCGACACCCAGCAGAATCTTCTTTCATCTTCTGACTTTGAAAATCAAACAAATACACTGTACCGCGATTATGCTAATACGGCGAAGGAGGAGGGCTATACGGATCTGGCTTCCTTATTTAATGGTATTGCAAATATTGAATTATTCCATAATCTTCGTTTCCGTACTCAATACGATAATGTTGTGAAAGAACAGGAATTCTGTAAGCCGGAAAGCACTCTTTGGATCTGTCTGCAATGCGGAAATATCATGGGTGGACAATGTGCCCCTCTGATCTGCCCAATCTGTGGATTTCCACAGGGTTATTATACAATATATACTGATTCCGGTATTTCCAGGTAAGGGGACTGTTGCTTATATAGCTTGTATATTGTAAGTAGCTGTTAAAAATCCATAAAAAGGAAGCCGTTATCAGCAAATTACTGTAACGGCCTTCATTTTACTCATATAATATTCCTTTATTAGGCTGAATCAGATATCTGGAATAGAATTCATCATAGGTAAGATCACTGTAAAAGATTGATTGTGACAATTCCTTACCTAGATATCTGTAATGCCATGGTTCAAAGTTATATCCTGTAATTTTTTCTTTCCACTTTGGATAGCGTAATATGAACCCATAGTTAAATGCACTTAGTGCGAGCCACTTGCCTTCCTCAGTATTTTCAAAGGTCTGCTCCAGATCATTGATATCAACGGCTAACCCGGTTTGATGCTCACTATGTCCGGGGCGTGCAGAAACCTTATCTCGTTGTACACTGTATTCTTCAATTGACTGAACAGGTGTTATATC
This sequence comes from Lachnoclostridium sp. UBA1308, assembly GCA_002307215.1. Classification (GTDB taxonomy): domain Bacteria; phylum Bacillota; class Clostridia; order Lachnospirales; family Lachnospiraceae; genus Mobilitalea. The sequence continues at coordinate 35,385 of DBTU01000008.1, read as the reverse complement.
CTTTAGATATATTTTCCATTGATAATAGAAACTACGAAAGGTTGATATCGCTTCTAGATGTATTCCTTCTCGTTCTGCCGCGCGACACATCTCTTCAAATGCAATTCTGGCATCATGCCTTAGAAGAAGGCCTTCCGGATTATATTTTTCGTCTATCGTTTCCATATCCTTCGGCATAAATGTTTCGCCCAATTTGTTATATTTATTCACTAGAATTTTCAGACTATATGGATCGGTAATTCTCTGAACTACTTTATAACAATCTTCATGCAAGCCAATATTTACATAAGTAATCACATCAACCCAAGTACACTGTTCATTTTTTAGCTTATACTCAATATATTGTTCTCTTTTTGATATATCATAGTAAGGTAACATGGACATTCTGGATAGTTCCGCTCGATACCTCTCCCTTAATATGTCTTGCATAACTGCACATCTCCTTAACAGGCTTTGTGTACCTTTATTAATTTGTAAATTCCTGCGTCCAGTAGTTACGTCCTTTACTCTGAGCGAAACCAATCCCGATTTTTGTAAATCTTGGATTTAGTATATTCCGTCTGTGCCCGGGAGAACCCATCCAGGTTGATACGACCTGTTGAGGTGTTTTTTGACCATATGCAATATTTTCACCCGAAGTTCTGAACGGTACCCCATACTCCCTTAATACGGTAAAGAAGTTGGATCCGTTCGGTCTTGTATGGGAAAAAGCTGATGTAATCTCCTTCGCACGCTTATCTGCTGCCGAAGTAAGAGGCTGGGTTGTTGTGAAGGCCGGTAATCCCGCCTTTGCACGCTCAATGTTTACCAGCCGAAGTACCTCCCTCGGATAATTTTCGACACCTGTAGAAGTCTGGGTCATTGACAGATAATTGGCATACAATTAGTACTTTCACCTTTTCTTGTTCGTTCCTTACTTGCAGTATATGCAGTTATTACCGTACCGTTCCTTATCTATACTAAAATCAAAGATAAGTTCCCACAATAGCGTCCATCTCAATCTCCACTAACTGACTTGGACGATTTAAAGCGGAGGTCCCTACTACGGTACATAAAGGTCTGATATCATGGAATATCTCACTATAGGCTTTTACTATTTCACTGCCACGACTCATATCCGTAGAATAGACCTTCACCCTGACCACTTCCTCAGCTTTAGAACCGGCCTCGCCAAGAAGCTTAACCAACTTCTCCAATACATACTTTGTCTGGGCATAAATATCTCCCTCTCCAAATACACTTCCATCCGGCTGAACCGATGTGGTTCCTCCTACATATATAAAAGGGCCTACCTTTACAATTCTGCTGTAACCTGCTTTTTCCTCCAAAGGTGCACCGGAAGAATAATTTGTTCTCTTCAAATCCATTTTTAGCCTCCATTCTCCGCCTTAGGGCGATCTTGTTCTTAATATTATTTTTCTATATTTTTGCTTTAAATCGATCGTATCGTAGCGCCGATAGATCAATCGAAGGTTTACCCTCAAGTACCATCTCCGACAGAAGCTTACCGACTGCCGGAGATATGCCAAATCCATGTCCGGAGAAGCCACACGCCAGTATCAAGCCCGGAATTTCTTCTGCAAAACTAATTACAGGTACATGATCAGCTGCCTCATCCACCCATCCCGCCCAGGTTCTCACTATTTTTGCTGTGGCCAATTCCGGAAAATATCTTATGATGCCACGGCAAATACAGGAGGCCGTCATACTATTGGTAACCGGTCTGTCATAATCCGATGTGTATGCATCGATACCTGATGAACCGCCGAAGACAAAGGAGCCATGGGTACTTTGATGACCATAGAAATCAGCCTCTGCTGTTCCTAACATCTGTTCGAACATTTTGGGCTGTGCTTCTGTAACAAGCGCCTCCAGTAACACGCGGTTCATCGGAATATGAATCCCTATGGAACCTGCTATGGGATTACTGTCAAAACCGGCAGCTAAGATAATATTCTCTCCTTCATAGCAGTTTTGTTCTGTAATGACCTGTCTGGCTTTCCCCTTGATTTTTTTAATTCTAATTACTTTCTCTCCTGTTATAAATCGGGCTCCAAGCCTTCTCGCATTCTTATAGAAGGCTAAGGTTGCAAGAAGAGGGTTAGCATGTCCGTCTGAGGGGCACCAGCTGGCTCCGATCACCTCTTTTGATAAGTAGGGATTAATCTGCCTAACTTCCTCCCCATTTATCATTCTTACCTCCAGACCTTTTTTCGTAGCACTGTCGGTAAGTCCTTGCAGTATTTTGATATGAGCTTCTGTTTTTGCAAGGCGTAAATTTCCCTTCTTATAGTATTCTACATCCATCCCAAGCTCCTCGGACAATGTTGGCCAAAGATGCTCCACTCCGTACATCGCAATCGGCAGTTCCCTTGGATCACGACCCGATTGTCTGACTCCGCCTCCGTTTCGGCTGGAACCCCCCTCACCAATTTGGCTCTTCTCCAAAACCGTGACACTGACTCCCGCTTTCGCCAGGTAATAAGCCGTAGCACAACCTATGATACCTCCGCCTATAATGACTGCTTCTGATACATTACTACTCATATTGGCCAGCTCCTTCCCCTCTTTCATTCGCCAGGACACTCATCTCAACGGGTCGTTGCGGCGCTCGTGAGACAGTATTCTCCAGTTCGGAAGGAGCAATGCCCATTTCCTTCGCTACGAGGCTCTTCACCAGACGACTACAGGTCTGGCCCTGACAAAGCCCCATTCCGGTTCTTAAATATCTTCTGATTTCCGTAAGCGTATACATTCCGTCATGGATTGCACGACGTATCTCACCCTTCGTTACTTCTTCACAGCGGCAGATGATCATATCATCATCTGCCTGTGGAATAAAAGGACTGAGTTTAAGCGACCGATCGATTATTTTACTCATACCGTTCCTCCTTCTTCCCTGTGCTTAAAAAATCTTGCCTGCATGGTCATCTCCAATGGTACTCTCATTGTAACAAGATGGGTGTGATCCATCGCTACAGAACTTTTCACCTTTATAATCTGCGCATCACAGATAACTGCTCCACTCCGATCAAGAGCAATTCCTGACTGCCCCTTAATCGGCAGTGGCAGAAATTCATAGGGAAGGGTTATATCAGAATATCCCTCTGCCTCATTTTCCTCTACCAGGAAAATAGCCTGCCCGGAGCAGGAGGCCACACACATACCACAACCACTGCACAACTTAGCTTCGTCAACAACGGGTAGTGCAGTAATATTACTACCAATGGTGATACATCCCTTAACACAGGCGTCCTGACATGGATTGCAGGGAATATTCTGGCTACATTCGATGACAGGATGTATCCCATGTATTCCTGTTTTTACTCCCGGATAACGAAGAATCTCTTGATTGCTGATATATCCTTTTTTCAAAAGTGTCGCAGAAAGCATAATACCCTCAGCTGTGTTAGCTATATCCGCTCTTCCTCTCATGTCCGGACCAAACATTCCTTGTCTTAGGCATTCGAGTGCATTTTCGTATTCCTCATACTTTGTGCAAAAGATTTCCTCGGTCAGATATCCGGCTTCCTTCGCAGCTGCACAACCTGCAATTCTTCCTCCGATCATCGCCGAGCTGGCTTCTTCAATTCCCGAAACGTCACCGGCAGCATAAATTCCTTTTACCGAGGTCTCGCCATATTGATCTGTAAGCGGAATGACCCCACCCTTCCTTGGATTATCTGTCATGTCACATCCGGCAATTTTTAAAAGCTGGGACATAGGAGACAGCCCCACCGCCAGACAAATGGTATCCACAGAAAATGTTTTTTGTGTTCCGGGTATAATGTTCCATCCGCTATCTACTTCGCCAATGGTTACCTCTTCCACTTTATCCTGTCCCCGTACTTCTACGATTGTATGGGAAAGGAAAAAGGGAACACCGCATCTCGCCACCTTTGATGCATGGACTCCATAACCGCCAACACGAGGGGCTGCATCAACCATAGCTGTCAGTTCGCACCCGGCTTGTAATAGCTGAAAACCTACCACGAGACCGACATTACCTGTACCAAGCATCAGTATCTTGTTACCGGGTCTTATTCCGTGCAGATTCATCATTGTCTGTGCTGCACCGGCACCGATAACTCCCGGCAGGGTCCAGCCGGGAAAAGTAACCATGTTCTCGGAGGCTCCCGTCGCTATGACAAGATAGTCTCCACGAAAGTGCTGTATGCCGTCCTCTATCATTACTGTTATCTCTTTTCCCGGATAGATGCCAATGACTGTTGCATTTAGGATAACCTGCACTCCCAGCTTTTGCGCTTCCTCCAACAGCTCCCTTCCTATATTGAAGCCACGGATCTTGGCTCTATGCTCTTTGGAGCCAAAAAACTTATGTATTTGTTTAAAGAGTTGTCCACCGGGTTTTGCATTCTCATCAAAAACCGTAACCTCCATCCCTGCTCTGGCAGCTTCAATGGCTGCACTTAAGCCGGCCGGCCCTGCTCCAATGACAATCATCTCAAATCTTTTCATTGCTTTAGCCGCCTTTCTCCTACTTTTTGTGCAGAACGTCTTCTTCTGAAGGCTTCATGGCTCCCACACCATATTGAGTCTGAAGCTTCATTCCCTCTTTTAATGGGGTAACACAGGTTCTGACATTTGGCTTTCCGTCAACAATCATGACACAATCCGTACATCTTCCAATAGCACAGAAGATACCTCTGGGCCTGTCAAGCTTCATGGTATGTCTGTGCGTCATCACTCCTGCCGCTCGAAGCGCTACGGCAATCGGCTCCCCCTCGTAGCCTGTCATAGATTTTCCATCCAGTTCAAATCTTACTAGGGGTCCTTTTATTATTTCACCTAAAATCGGATGCTCAATTAATCGCATTTCTATCACTCCTTATAACTGATTCGTAGCTGTGAAACCAAAGCCCTGACCGATTACCAGATCGCTGCCAACCAAGGGCACGCCTGTCATTGCACATGCCTCAAGGGTCAATGCCCTTAGATCCTCGCGTTCCAGATTCTTAAGCTTTGTTTTGCCCGCTGCTTTCGCTAATAATATTGCTTCTGCTGTCATTCCCTTGATATAATTGGCAACCCTCTCAGCCGCCTCTTCAATGTCCAATTTTTTTCTGAGTTCAGGATCCTGGGTACCGATACCGAACGCACATTTTCCTGCCTGACAGTTCATACATACCCGGCAGCCCATGGCTACCATCGCACCTGTGCCAATCGCAACCGCATCCGCACCCAGTGCCAATGCCTTTGCAAGCTCAGAGCCGTCAGTAATGCCTCCCGAAATGATAAGGCTCATCTCCTCCTTCACACCCATCTCCTCCAGTGTTCTTACTGCCTGAACCAGAGCCGGCATCGTAGGAATACCAAGATGATCCGAGGCCATGACAGGAGCAGCACCTGTTCCTCCCTGGCAGCCGTCCAAAATAATTCCGTCATAGCCTAATTTAACTGCAATTTTAACATCGTCCTTAACACGACCGGCCGCTATCTTACAAAATATCGGAGTCTCCCAGTTTGTCATTTCCCTTATCTGCTGCATCTTCACAACCATATCATCCGCTCCGAAGGCATCACCTGCTCTCGGATGAGAGTGAAGATCAATTCCTTCCGGAATCTGACGAATCAGTGCGATATCCTTACTGATTTTCTCACCCATAAGGTGACCGGATAATCCGGGCTTTGCACCAATGCCACAAAGAATCTCCAACATATCCGCAACTTCCAGATTTCTTCTGGAGAAGCCCATTCTGCTGGCTAAGACCTGTATTGATTGTCGGTAGGAATTCTCTAATTCCTCGGGCAGTAATCCACCTTCACCGTTACTGATTACTGTACCTACTAGTTGAGAAGCCTTGGCAAGAGCAATCTTTGCTTCCTTGCTGAGTGCACCATAGGACATACCGGCAATCATAATAGGTGTTTCAATTATAAGTGGCTTTGTGGCAAATCGTGCTCCTAAAACCGTTCTTGTCTCACAATCCTCCCGGTAGGTATCAATCGGCATACGCGTCAGCTGTGAGGGAAGGATCATCAGATCTTCAAAATGAGGCATATATCTGGGCGTTGCGCAACCACGTATTCGATACTTTCCATAGGTTGCTTTATAATCTATCTCTGACAGGGTCTCTTTACTCCATTTAGATTTCTGCGTATTATAAATCTGTGGCTGTTTTTTATCATCCATGGTAATTACCCTCTCTTCACCGTATATTTTTTAGCAAGTTCCGGCTTCAGATCCGGTTTGAATAATTTATATTCGTGCCTTCCACTTAGAACCGGGCGAATCACCTGGAATTCACAGCTCTTTGCATTGATTTCATACTTTAAGAACAACCCGTCCAGCTTAGACTTCTCCTCTTCGGTTAATACATCCAAAAACACATTATCACCCATCTTGGACTCCGTCTCAGGGTCTCTCGTGAATATCTTACCGCTATACATGGATTCCCCACAGCGTTGCCCTACTTCTCCGAGTACTATGAGTTCTCCGCCCATAGCCATAATTCCTGCCCAGCGTCCTGCATTTCCGCATACAATGATATTACCGCCCTTCATGCCGTACCCGACACGGCTTCCTGTATTGCCATAGATGACAATGGTTCCGCCATTTATGTAGGCACCGACATTACATCCGGTATTCTTTTCTATAACAAGCTCTCCATCCATCATGTCATCTCCGGCATACCATCCCACATTACCTTTGACCCGGACGCTTAATCCTTCCAGATAGCTGCCGGTATAAAGTCCGGTACTGTCTTCAATGATGATACTGCCTTCTCCAATGATTCCGGCACAGACATTATGCATGGAATTAACGTTAATCAATTTTAACTCTTTATCCCTTTTCAAAGCATCTTTAATTGCAGCATTCATGTTTGTACTGCCGATACAAGATATGTCTAAACATTCCATACACGCACCTCCCCCGGCTCCATCTCATCTGCATAGATATTTGCATCAAATACATTAAATTCAATTTGCTCGGAGCCCATCAGGATATAATCTTCTGTTTCCACCAAAAGCAAAGGTTTAATTCCCAGTTTATCCTTCACAAAGCCAATTTGTTTGTCTGTTGATGCAATGATACAAAAAATACCGTCCATCTGCTCAGCTGCATATCGAAGTGCTGCTTCAAGATCACCGTTATTTTCTCTCATCGCGTAAGCAATCAAATGGCTAGCCGCCTCTGAATCATTCATTGTCTTAAATTTTGCTCCTTTTGATTCCAGAAAACGACGCATATTAAAATAATTGGTGAATTGACCGTTATGAACCATGGCAAGCGTCGGATAAAAAGGAGATACAAAGGGATGTGCGGCATTAATATCCTCCGCACTTTCTGTAGCCATTCTCACATGCCCGATTCCATGGCGGCAAATACCGGTATCAATTGTGTACTTCTGGGTCAACTGATCCAGATGTCCGCATTCCTTATAAATCTTAATATCATTTCCTATGGAATGCACCGCCAATCCGCTAACCTTGTTAATTGCCATATGTAGTTCCGGGACTAGCAATGAATCCATATCTATTACAATTTCCATAATCGGAATTGTCTTACCGGCCGGTACAAGGTTACTGTCCTCGATTGTTCCATACTTCTTTACAATACTGATCAGTTCTTCCTTTTTATCTTCACTGCTTAAGGATACCCTGAGAGTAACCTTATCCTTCTTTGCAAATACAGCAATACCACTGGCATCCGGTCCTCTGTGCTGAATATAGGACAACATCTTTAGCAAACTTGTCGATATATCTATTTCCCTCTTACTTACTATTCCTGCAATTCCGCACATAATCATTCCTCCAGGTCAATTTAAACGTGATATGAATAGGTGTCCCATTCCCAATCTGTAACGAATTTAGAAAACTCTTCCACTTCTTTTCTTTTTAGTTTAATAAAATTATCTGCTAACGCATCACCCACTGTCTCCATCAGCCATTTATCCTGTTCCAGATGGTAGAGAGAACGAAATAGACTCTGTGGCAGCGCTTCTGTCTGAGCCTGCTTTTCTTTATCGTGATAAATATCTGTCAAGATTACTTCCGGCGGCTCAATTTTATTCTTGATACCGTCAAGACCGGCTGCAAGAATCGCACCGAGTGCCAGATATGCATTGGATGCCGCGCTTCCCGCACGTATCTCCAAACGTGTTGCAGGTCCTCTTTCCGAAGGAACTCTGATGTAGGTTGTTCTGTTATCATAACCCCAACCGATATATATAGGAGCAAAGGAATCTGGCTGATACCTTTTATAGCAATTCACGGTCGGTGCTAAGAACGGTGTAATTCCAAGTGCATGCTTGCACAGTCCGCCAATGAAGTATCGCAGAACATCAGCCATTCCATCCTCTTTGCTTGTATCCTCGCAAATATTTTTACCGGTATTAATATCATTTAAAGAAATATGAAAATGACATCCGCTACCGCCCTGAGCAGTCTTTGGCTTTGCCATAAAGGTAACCATTAAATCATTCGTTTCCGCAATATCCTTACTGAAGGTTTTGAATAACACATTCTCATCCGCACATCTGACAACACTGGCATGCTTCCAGTTATATTCAAACTGTCCCGGATAATATTCATGGTTCATGTATAAAACATTGAAGGCCATCTTCCGAAAGGTTTTTGTCAGTTGATATAGGAATCTTTTCGGATCAATGCGTTTATTAGCGGTATAACAACTGCAGGAGTGATTCGTATAAGGCTCAATCCTGCCATCATCAGTCTTATTGTAAACATAGAATTCAAGTTCACTGGCAGCAATCGGATCATACCCCAGCTTGTGAAATTCATTTACCATTTTTTTTAGGAAGCCTCGCGGAGACTGATGCATCGGCTCTCCTCTGTAATACAGATCGCCCAATATAAATGCTGTCTTTTCACAATGCGGTAGCAGTATGAAGGTTGATGGATCTCCCACTACCTTCATATCATCCCAGGTATCACCATAATAATCAGAGGATACGATTTCATTATTAAAGGATAGGGCCATGCCTGCGGCTGCAAAGCCGATTCCACCTTCAAAAATTTCATCAAGCATTTCAACCGGCATTAATTTACCGCGGTTGATTCCTAATACATCTGTAAACTCCAATCGAATCATCTCGATTCCATTATCCTTCGCTTTACTTTTTATTGCTTCTATTTCGAGTGCTTCCTGTCCTGTATAAATATCTTTCGCCATATACTTCCTCCTAAATGCTAGATAGCAATTTCTGTGTCGGCTTCTTTTTCGTTTATTTCAAATTCAATAGCATTTGCATTAATCTCATCCATGCTTACCGGAGCAAAGGGCTTAACCTTCATAACACCGATAACCCAAGTGAAGGCATAGACGATAAGAATAGCAAACAATACCCCGAACACTTCATAAATAGCCATCCTTGACTTCATGTCTGCGCTTATATTCCATATCATATAAATATTACCAAATATTCCTATAATTTGAGGAATACCCCACAGCGTTAATTTCTTATTCCTATCTGCATTCGGATAGCGTTTTCTTAAAATAAGAACATTGGTATGCGTCATGATATAGGATAACAGCCAGAAACAAGAGGCTGCCAGTATTGCATTGGTCAATCCGCCGGAGTTAACAAAGCCCGTAACAATAAGAAGAAAATCAGCTCCTGCGATAAGAAGCAATCCAAAAACAGGAGCCTTTGCTTTATTCTCGATTTTAAAGAATTTAGGCATCATACCCTCTTCCGCCATACCAAGTACGATTCTGGCACTACTTGCTAAAACGGTATTCAGAGTACTGATACCTGCTAACAGTGTAATAATTCCCATCCATATCTTACCTGCGCTTCCAAGAAGTGCTTCCGCAAACACCATATGGGGCATTGCACTACCGGATAAATCCGCGAGGGTAACATAATTAGTCATTCCGCAGCCTAATACCGCCTGTACAACAAACAATAAAACCAGTGCTATAATCATTGATAATAATACATCTCTTCTGGCATTCTTTAAATCCTTAGCAACCGGAATGATAAATTCCACGCCGATAAACAACCAAAAAGCAATCGCTGCAAGACTCATGACTCCGCCGATTCCTGAAACACTTGGCGCTGTTTGCATTTCCGGGGTAATTACAGTACCTGTACCGAGTTTAAAGAAGCTGATGATACCCATTGCGATCAGCGAGCCAACCAACAGAAATACTGCCGTATTCTGAACCTTTGAAAATATATCCACTCCAAAGAAATTAATAACAGTAAGCACCACGAGAACCGTGATTCCGATGACCGGTGCCGGTATGGCCGGAATGAATTCATGTAGTACCATACCGCACATTGCTGCTTCCACTGAGGAAGCAAGAACCATTGTAATAACATATGCTGAAACATTTGAAATCAAGGATGCAAGAGGTCCCATACCTACCAACGAATACTGTCCAACCCCTCCATCAACATTTGGCATGAGTCGATGCAATTCAGCAAACGATAATGCGATGAAAGCATTCAGTATTACTACGACAAACAAGGGTAATATAAATGCTTTACCGGAAAGGCCGATGCCCATACCCAACGATAACAAACAACTTGTGGCAACAATCAGGCCCACACATACCGCTACTGCACTACCTAAACCAAGTTTTCCACTTTTCATAATTTCATTTCTCCTTTTATTAGAACCCACTAGACAAAATCCATATTATTACTTACGGTTGAAATAAAAAAAGACGATGTATTAGTAGTAACTAATACAACGTCTTTGCCGCGTTTAATGGGTTCAATATTTAATTTTAACTTATTATATATTGGGCTATCGATAATGTCAATATATTATCAATACATATTTGTTGGCATAATATTGGCTGTATTAAATAACTCATTCCAGTAGACGACTAAACTGTTTTTGTGTCCATTTATCATTTTTTGATATGAGCGGAATACGGCTCCAGATATCCTTCAGATATTGAAAATATCCACCCACCACTGTTAGTTCTTTACAATAGATAGCCCTGTCAAACAGATGAGCATTCCAAGCTATCACAATACTGTCATCTTGTACACTGATGGAGCTGCGGTCAACATTAAGATTAAGACCTCGAAAAGAGGTCAATATCAAATGATACGTATCCGTATTTGTTATTTGAGAAAGATACCGCAGATATTCACGGAAATATTCCTGTTTGATCGTTACATTCTTACCGACAATTCTTGATAAATCATAATCAATAATCGCCTCTGTATGAATTGCCGCTTCCAGCTCATCCAGGTCGTATATTTGTATATAATTACATCTGTTACGAATTTCCCGACGTTTTTGATTAGCCTCCATACAAAGGATTCGTAAGGATGATTCTACTCCGTTATCCTCCAGTATTTTTCCTAACAGCTCAGGAGGCATATTTCGAAAGGTAGGCATCGGATTAATCATATAGGTCAGCTGATAACTCTTAAAATTCTCTTCCATAATTTGCACCATGTGGAGCGGATTACTTAAATCAGAGCCAAAGATCAGCTTTCTGGAATTATTTAAAATTGCATTCATCACTTTCTGATAGAAAGTTACGCTTGATGGATCCCGATAAAACATAGTAATGTTCTCTACATTACCTTCATCAATACTCATTCTGCTGATTGCCAAATGATCTTCAATCATATAAATGCTTTTATGATATAACTCATCCACATTCCTCTGAATATATCGTACTTCCACATGCTCTGACAGATAGACCGGCAGCCATCGCCGTATCACTACATACGGCTTGTATTCATCCGTCATGGAATCAATAATAACAAGCTTGTGGCCTGCTCTGACGATTTTCAAAATACTTTCTACCATTTTATGAATATACTCCGGTTCTACCAGATCCCATTGTATATCTCCCAAATCTCCAATGTATGCTTTTTGCCCCGGCTGCATGGTACTTATTTCTTCCCAAAACCTATTTGTTGCCTCTTTCCAACCTTCAAAGCCATTATATATTTGAATTGAAACATTCTCATTATTGCTATTCCCATGTTGTGTCAGATCTTCGATTTCTTCCCCTTCTTCTGTTATCCAACCGGACAGTGCATCAACAATGAAATCTTCCGACAAATGCTCTGTGTCATAGCCATTATCCTGAAGTATTGCCAACAGCTTCTGTCGCTGAAAGGCAAAGTCCTTCCCAAGAAAGTATTTACTCATTGCTTTGGTAAAGTCTGAACGAGTACGCAATTTTCTCTGACCGTTTCTCCATTTACTGATTGTAGTCGTATCCGTACCTATCTCCAAGGCTAATTCTTTTCCGGAAATCGCAAGGATATCCATCAAATATCCAAGCCTTGTATAAACCTGTGCCATAGTATGCTCTCCTATGTTCTTTTTTTCCACAGTGCCGGTAAAAGTTCGAGTGGATTAATTGAATTATACTAGTCACTGTTATAGACGTCAACCAGATACTGTCCTGCTGCTTAAATGAAGATAAAATCAAATTTTTATCCTAAGATATGCATAGTCTTCCAATAAAAATATGAAAAAATTCACAATATCATTAGTAACGTTGGAAATACTAATTCAGAAAGTTAATTTACTCATTGTTATTCTGGAAAGTGAGGAAGCGATATGTTGAAAGCGAAATTAGGCAGTATGGCTATTGCGTGTATGCTAGGATGTGTCAGTTTAAGCCCTGTTTACGCCTTTGCAGCTGAGACAAATACCGAATCGATAACACTGTCAGAGAACAATCAGAGTCAACAGGAAAAAAGAGCTGCTTTTGATGATGCAATGAAAAAAGCCACTGAAAAGTGGAATTCTCTGTCAGAAAGCCAGAAGGCTGAGGTATATTCCTTAATTGAAAATGAAATGAAAGCAGAAATTAAGCTTATGGACAAATTCGCTGAACTTGGTATGATCGGTAAGGATGATGCAACCGCTTTAAAGGCTCGCATGATGGATCGTTTCAGCAAGATGAAATCCAGTGGGGATTTCCCGTTAGCAAGACCGAAAGGCAGTAAATAATTGAAACTGTAGTGATAGGTTACGATGAAAATAGCAATAAGTAATATTAACTTTCATTCATATAAATGGGTAACTGCATAGTACGGAAAATCCTTCCGTATCCTGCAGTTACCTTTTCAATCCAGCTCCCATGTGCCGCCTTCCGCGGCTCTCAAATCAGGGGTGTGAATTGCTTTACAATTCACAATTATCTGATAAATGAAAGGAAATGAAATATGAGAAAAAAGTCAGACACAAATGACGAGAAAAACAGTAACCCGAATAATGAATACAATAATAATGTACCCGAAAAACCGGAGATTGCGCAACCGGATCCCTCTACTGCAACACCTTCCTTTCCACAGGAGATGCCCATCCGTTAGGAATGCGAGACTGCAAATGCAGTCTCCCAAAGGATGATAAGGATTATCACACTGATACATAGATAGATGAATACACCATATGCAAAAAGAGTGGCGATAAAATGCAGTCCCACCTGAACCACCAGCAAAAATATCAGCGCAATTCCCATCCCCGAATTAGTCTGTTGTGTTGTATTAAATGCAATTGAAAAAGGTAGCTTTTTATCGAGCAACAGGAAACACAGGATACTAAATATCAGCAAATTAAGTAAAACCGCAAATAAATCCGGTATGATTCTCGTTCCATACAATACACCAAAAACAGCTGCTTCAATTGCGTATACAGGAAGAAAAATTCTTATAATAAAAGCCTTTATCGTTCCTTGATACACCGATTTTAGATTGCCAATCGGCAGTGCTTTGTAAATCCATGACGCTTTATAGCTCTCCGAATATCTTGTCATCATGAGCAGCGTCGGCAGCATGATTCCGCAGAAATAGATGAACAGATAGGTCTTACCTTGTGTCAGTTCCTTAATGCCGGAACCCTGAAGGGATTGAAAGAGAAATAGAAAAGGAAAAATTAACGAAAAACCGATGGTTGGATATACCTTCAGCTTAAAGCTCCGTTCATTTTTCATCATCTTCATGGAAAAGCTGTAAAATATCTTCTCTTCCTTGTTATGGCATAGCAGCTTCACTAACAGCCCTTCTGATTTTCTTTTCCTTTTAACTCTGTTTCCATTGTTATTACCAAGTTTTTGAAGATTCTTCTCAAACAGAGGCATCAGCCTGATGTAAATAATCAAGGATACCAACGGTATGATAACCGTCATTGCTGAAAATATAATAAAATAATTATTGATTTCTGATTTCTTTAGCATCTGAAACGGCGCAGAAAACCAAATCGGGGGAATCAGATATTGCCACCATCCGGGCTTAAAGTCGATCTTTAGATCGACAATACGAAACATTCTTCCTATCAGCTGGTATCCCACCATAACTACAAGGGAGAGGATTATCTGAATATAATTAATAATATCCTTCAGCTTCTCTCCATCAAAAAAACGTAGCACCAGAAAATAGACCAATGTGGTAAGTACAATACAAAAGATATTAACTAAAATCAGCGAAACTATAAAGAGGAGAAAGAACACCGGGCCCTGAAAGAACAGGCTGGCTACAAGTGCGGGACCAACAAGTGCGGCGGTCAGCGCAAGCATGTAATAAAGTATATGGATCGATTTTGCCATGCTTAAGGTCTTACGCCCTACCGGCCTGCTTCCGATAATGCTCCTATCCCTTATATCCAGCAGAACAGAAGAAAAATCGGAGATGAGAGAGGTCATGACAAGAAACATGACGATGCCGAACACAATACTCATCTGAAAAAGATAATTGTTTTTCATCATAACAAAGGGCAAAAGAATTAATCCCATCAATAGATATATCCATAATGATCGAAGGAACATATTCTTATCATCCGCATCCTTACCTTTTTTATTATTGCCAAATACCGTAGGCACTCTTCTTCCATCCAGTAAAAGCTTAATATAAAGAATTCTCCTCATTACCTCATAATCAATATCCATCCTTTGAAACAGCGGTTTGCACTTATCTAATATTTTGAGCAGTTTAAAATCCATCGTAATCTCCATTCTGCCAAACAACTTATTCTTCTACAATTGAAACAAATTGCTTTGCGAGTGCCTCGTATTCACTGAAACCCGTGATTTGATTAAAAATTTGTTCCAGAGAACCCTCTTTAGATCTTTCCTTCAGCTGTTTGAAGCTGCCGTCAGCTGCTATCTGACCATCATTAATCAAAATGATTCGGTTACTGATTCGTTCTACGACATCCATAATGTGAGAAGAATAAAATATCGTCTTCCCCTGCTTAGCAAGTGTTGACAAAATTTCTTTAACAATCATTACACTATTAGCATCCAGACCGCTTAAGGGCTCATCCAAAAATAAAATGTCGGGATTATGCAGCATACTTGCGATAAGTAACACCTTTTGCTTCATTCCCTTGGAATATGAGTTAATTCTTGATTGATAAGCATCTTTAATACCAAACACCATCATTAGTCTTTCCGCCTTCTCATCTGCCACTTCATATTTCAACCCGTAAAGTGAGCCGATAAAAGTAAGGTATTCTCGCGCGGTCAAATTATCATAAATCTCTGCAACCTCGGGGACATACCCAATCTTTCTCTTATACTCAATCGTATCCTTCTTGATATCCTGACCCAGTACCTTAACTTCCCCTCGCCAGCCTTCCACAATGCCAAGAATAATCTTAATCGTTGTGCTTTTACCGGCACCGTTCGTCCCAATATAACCAATAATTTCACCTTTATGTACCTCTAGATTGATACCCTTTAAGACCTCCTTGGCACCATAATTCATAGAAAGATCTTTTATCTCAACTGTCTTAAAATTCTCCATCTCTTATTTTTATCGAGCTAGTGTACAGCAAGTACAAAAGTCCGATATATCCTCCTTCATTATAATTAATCTCAACTTTTGGAAGTGCAAAACTGCACCTTTCTTAACACCATTTATCATCGTTCCACTGTTCCACTGTATTGCATATATCCAGTTTGGTAATATAAGATTTTTTTAGAGTCACTTTGTTCATTATAACATATTTGGGAATTAATTCAATTTCATATTATATATTTTACCATTATTTCTCTTTCTAATATCACGTAAAATAACCACATCCTGATGATTTGGATTGGAATACCGGCATATAGAAAATTCCAATATTCCAGATTCATCGATGTGGTTATAAATATCTTTCGTTATTCTATGTTTTCAGCTTATGCTTCCAATACCTGTCCGTCCGTCGAAATGGTAACTACCTGCCAGGGAAGGAATTTGCCGCTATTTTGAATTGCTCTCTTAACAGCATTTTCAATACCGCCACAGCAAGGAACCTCCATACGAACTACTGTTACACTCTTAATTTCGTTACCCTTGATGATGGCTGTCAGCTTCTCACTGTAATCTCCCTCATCAAGCTTTGGACATCCAATGATCGTAATCTTATTTTTCATATACTGATTGTGAAAATCAGCATATGCATATGCGGCACAGTCTGCTGCAATCAGAAGATTTGCATTCGTAAAGTAAGGGGCGTTGATGGGAACTAGCTTAATCTGCACAGGCCACTGTGCCAGACGACTGACACTTTCATGACCTTCTGTCTTTTCTTGCTGCTCCTTTGCAGGATGAAGCATCTTGGATTGTGTTCCGGGGCATCCACTGGGAAGCTTCTCACCTTGTTTATTCATGATTGCCTCCTTCACTGCTTGTTCATTAAATTCCTCTGCTTCTCTTTCCTCAAAGCTGATCGCCTCCGTCGGGCAAGAGGGCAGGCAGGCGCCAAGACCGTCACAGTAATCATCGCGAAGCAATTTTGCCTTACCCTCCACCATAGAGATTGCCCCCTCATGACAGGCAGCAGCACATAATCCACAACCGTTACATTTTTCCTCATCTATTCTAATTATTTTTCTTATCATTATAATCCTCCACTCCCCACTCTGCGGTGGTACATATTATATTTTTCATATCAGATACTTCTATCAACAATTATTTTCCTAATTGACTTTATGACCTGAGTTTACTATATTAAAAGAAAAAAGTATGTTGTATTTACAACCAAATAAGGTTAGTGTGAAATAAAGAACAATTTCTCACCCCTGATTTGAGAACCGCCGAAGGCGGCACATGGGAGCTAGAGTGAAAATAAAAAGCTATTTTCACACGCAAATTTGTGCCTGCGGCCAAAAGTTTGCAGGCTATGAAGAAAGGCATGGTTATTTTTATGAAAAAATATTATGATACACTAAAATCCATCACTCTATTTGAGGGCATCGACGAAGCAGATTTCACTTCGTTACTCACTTGCTTAAAAGCACACACTACTCACTATCATAAGAACCGGACAATTTTCCAAATTGGGGATGCTGCAGTTAATGTAGGCATCCTACTCACCGGGCAAGCTCAAGTAATCAAGGAGGATTATTACGGGAACCGCGCCCTTCTTACTAACCTTGACCAAGGTATGTTGTTTGGTGAAACTTTTGTCTGTGCAAATATAAAAAAGCTTCCGGTCAGTGTTATTGCAACTGCCGAAAGCGATATTCTTTTTATTGATTATCGGCGTCTGACAACCTCCTGTACCAACGCCTGCAATTTCCACAACCGAATCATTCAGAACATGTTACGCATTCTGGCAATGAAAAATCTCATACTGAACCAAAAGATAGAGTTCATACAAAAGCGTAGCACACGGGAAAAGCTTCTGGCCTACTTATCCTTCGAAGCTCAAAGGGCAGGAAGCAATCATTTTACGATACCTTTTAACCGTCAAGAGCTCGCTGATTACCTTTCCGTCGATCGAAGCGCAATGTCTGCGGAGCTCTGCAGATTAAGAGACAGCGGAATGCTTGAATTTAACAAAAGTAATTTTAATTTATTATCATAAATTAATGAATGGAACGCTTCCTATCAGTTCCGCCCATAACATCCGATACATCATGAATCGTTACGAAAGCATTAACATCCTTGTCGTTAATAATGGAACGAAGCTTAGCAATCTCAAGACGCGTAACAACCGAGTAAATAACAGTCTTCTCATCTCCGGAGTAGCCTCCCCTTCCTTCGAGAAAGGTGACCCCACGTCCAAGTCTGGCATTGATAGCATCTGCAATCTCATCTCCGTTGTTCGTTACAATCATGACTGCCTTTGCTTCGTCAAAACCGTCGATTACTATATCAACCGCCTTATGTGCTACAAAATACGCAAGCATTGAGTACAACGCTCGATCCCATCCAAGAACCAGAGCAGCACAGCTGAATATGAAGACGTTAAATATCAATACTATCTGCCCGATTGAAAATACTGCTCTTTTACATAAAATGATTGCTATTATTTCAGTACCGTCAAGAGAGCCTCCGTATCGTAGAATCAATCCGACTCCTGCACCAAGAATGATGCCTCCAAAGACAGTCGCCAGCAATATATCATATGTAAGTCCCGGTACCGGATGCAGGATAGATATAAAGAAGGAAAACGAGGTTATTGAGAATAATGAGGTAATAACAAAGGTCTTACCAATCTGCTTATACCCAATAAAAAGGAAGGGAATGTTGAATAGAAAGGTAAACAAGCCAAGCGGTATATTAGTCAAAAAGCTAGTTATGATTGAGATGCCGACAATACCTCCGTCTATGATGCGATTCGGTATCAGAAAAATCTCAAGGCCTGTGGCCGCAATCAAAGAACCCAAAAGCAAAATAGAATACTTTTTAATTACCCGTAATATAAGATGACTGTTTTTATTCATTTGATTTCCTCCCCTCAAATTTGAGTCACTGTAATGTAAGATTCCTTCCCTATAGCGCCTTTACCGCAATACCGTTTACTTCCACCTGGTCAGTTATCTCAATGACAAGACATTTCCGTCCCTCCACTATTTTTGTCTGTACCAAATCATAGTGTTCCGGATTAACCTTCACAGAAACATCCGGAGTCTTCACTTCAAACACTCTGGTGCTAGCCATATTGGAAGCCAGCAGAGATACATTTCCCCCAGCCATCTTCTCATAATTTGAATCAAAGGCTACAAGCTTTTCTTCCTCAACTCCACTATCGGTAAACAGATTTCTAACTTCCGTCTTATCCAGAACTAACGGTTCCGGAATTTCCTGGAGCTTATGTTCTTCCATGATTTCATTTAGTTTACCATGAATATTTTTAACAATTTCATATTCACAATCCTCACCCAATGTTTCCCTAATCAGTGCCTGAAAGGTTTCCTTCTGCTCTCCTGCCGAAAGTGGCAGTTCACAGCCGAGAAAACAGCTCACAAATTCATGCTGTAGCTCTTCCGAATCCTTGGAATAATACAGAACACTATGTAAATCCGTACTCCTGTCATGAAAGGCCGGGAACAGGAAACCATTATTTGGTGCGCCAACCACCCAGTCCTGGATACGTTTTTGAATCTGGTTGGTCTCAGTATTATAGCTTAAGCCCGGCTTAGTTAAATCAACTGGGCAGATTGAGCATAGGAGATATCGGTAAACCTCATCCGAGGAATCCTCTAAGAAGAGCTTATCCTTAGTCCTACCCGGAACATCATAAGCCGCATGCAGAATTAGTATCAGATAACTTCCCGCATGCTCATATAGTGTAATGACCTTCTCATAAAACTCCTCCAGTAATGACTCCTCCTTAAGCTCACTATCTCTTAATTTTAGAAGTATTTCCTGCGTACCGCCATTGAATTCGGAGGCGGTAGGAAACTCCATATTAATAAGGTTTTTCCCAACTGAACCCGATAATGTCTTCTTAAAAATCTCAAAATATTTAAAGGTCTCCTCTTCCGGCAAGCACAGAAAAGATTCTGTGAACTTTGTTTTAATCGTTTTCTCACCATCAACATAGCAGCCACTTACCTTCGTAATGGCACAATTTTCATGTTTAAATTGTTTTCTGATCTCCAGAATCTCACTGTTTATCATTTCAAGTCTCCTTATATGTACTAACGTAATATGCCTGTTCTTTGAATTAGCTTGGCTTTTTCTTAAGTATGCAGAAAAGTCATAGCTTCTCGCTTTGTAGTAAATAATTTCGTCTGTGTGGCATTATTGCAGCGTTTATTCACGAATGTAAGTATTTTATTTAACTGTATTCTTGGCATTACCCTCTTATGGATAAAGGCTATCTTATCGGCATACTTTGATGCATTACATAAGCCTTCCATACATAACGGAAGACATTCCTGTGATACTGTATCCATTCGTTCAAGAGAAATTAAAATCGAAAATTCCTTGATATTGAATTGCGATGACAAGACTTTCATATCTTGAGAAAACAATCTCCAGTCATCCATCTCCAAACGTCCTATCAACTCAATATAAATCAATTTGTTACCTTTATCCGGAATAATTCGATACATAATACCTCCCCATTCTGCCGCAAACCCGCGAATTTGGGCGACAGCACAAATTTGCCGTGTGGAAAATCTTGATTTTCCACACTACCTCCCCCAAATATTGTCTATACTTATTATAGCACATGCTTACCTTCACCACAATAATTGCACAATAACATACATTAATTGGTTTTATACCGGGAATGAAATATTTTCACATCCTCTCTTTATATTCATTAATTATAAAATCATATAGTTTTTTTGCAGCCGGGGATAGATCATTCTTGTCTATACTTGAAATGCCAATTGTTCGAAAACCTTTCGGCATAAGTGCATAAGAGTCAACTTCATAATGCATAGATTTCATCACTAGTTCCGGCATGATACAGATTCCGAAACCATTGCTGACAAGTGATACCGCCGAAAGATCATCCGACGCATGGCAGTTGATTTTGACCTGTAGTCGATACCTTTGCAGGTAATTCTGAATATCCGAATCTGTAGATTCCTGTTGGGCAATAAATTCCTGACATTTAATCTCATCATGTGAAATGAACGTAGGATTTTCTGTTTTAAAATCCTTTGGTACAACACATAATAGCTCATCCTTATATAATGGGCTGATCGGCACTTCATTCTCGGCGCTTGCCGTTGAGAGAAATCCAATTTCTACGATCCCATTTTTTAACCAACTGATTACATCATCATAAGAGCCCTGATAAATATGGATCTTAATCTTCGGAAACAACTCGTTGAATCCGTGTAACAGCCCTGGCAGATGTGTCGTACAAATACTGTTAAAACAGCCCAGGCGTACTGTTCCTGTTTCCAGACCATTTAATGAGGTGACTACGTGATGCAGAACCGTATCCGTGTTCAGAACCTGGCGGACGTATGGCATTAACGATTCGCCGTAGCTGGTCAAGGTCACTCCTGTCTTATGACGGACCAGAAGCGGGTAACCAAATTCCTTCTCCAGTCCGGCCATGGAATGGCTGATTGCGGAGGCCGTGATATTCAGTAAATGAGAGGCCTTGAGGAAACTCCCCTGCTCCGTAACAGTAACAAAAATCTGATAGGTATTAATCGACATTTCTCCTCCATAGATGAATAATATTCATCTTTATGCTTAAAATAATGAGCTATACTTATCAATCCTATTGTAATATACTAGAATCAGATAAGTCAAGTAGGGAGGTTCACTTTATGAAAATAGCAATGATTGGAGCCGGTGCAATGGGATGTCTGTATGGAGCATACCTGTCGGCAAAAAACGAAGTGATTTTGATCGATTCCTTTCTTCCTCAGGTCGATGCCATTAATAAGAATGGTTTAATTATGTTGGAAAATGGGCATGAGATTACTTTCCCTATGAGAGCTGTTCCCAGCAAAACTGATATTGGAACAGTTGACTTGGTTATTGTTTTAGTGAATTCCATTCGTACCTTTGAAGCCCTAGAAGCAAATCAATCACTGATCGGTGATCACACAATTGTCATGACTCTCCAAAACGGAATGGAAAATGAATGCGATATGAATCAGTTTGTAAAAAAAGAAAATATTATCATTGGGACCTCCGGACATAGCAGTGAGGGCGTTGGTCTCGGTAAGATTCAGCATACAGGAAGCGGAATCACTTCGCTCTGCGCCATGGTTCCATCTTCTCATATAGATATACAGATAGCAGCGCTTTTAAACGAGGCAGGACTAGAAGTAGAAGTGACCGAGCATATCAAAAGAATTCCTTGGAGTAAATTGGTCGTTACTATCTCCTTCCATTCACTGACTAATCACACAGAGATAAGATCGGTAATGTAAGCCGTCTCAGGCTTCATTTACCGATCTATCAACATTAGTATCTATAATCAAATATTCTGGTGGTCTTTTTTTCACTTCTTGGAAGTTCTCCGAGCACTACCGCTTTCGGGACAATTCCGACTCCGATTCTTGTCTTAAAATGCTCCTTTAATGTAGTCTCAAAAGTAATTCTTTCCTCTTCACCAAGCTCCGTTTCAACAAATACTGTCATGCGGTCTTTGCCGTCAGCATGCTCGATAAACACTTGATATTCCGAGGATGCACCCTCAATCTCTTTCAAGAGATCGTCTATCTGACCGGGGAAAATATTGACTCCCTTAACCTTAACCATATCATCGGTTCTTCCTAATATAACATCAATTTTTGGATAACTTCTGCCACAGGGACATGTGCCGGGAATGATTCTTGTCAAATCATGTGTACGGTAACGGATTAAGGGCGCGCCTTCCTTCTGCAAAGTCGTAATTACCAGCTCTCCAAGTTCACCCTCCGGTAAAACCTTTCCAGTCTTCGGATCAATAATTTCGAAATATAAAAAATCATCAAAGTAATGCATACCCGTATTATAATCGCAATTGATGGCGATTCCGGGGCCATACACCTCTGTAAGACCGTAGATATCATATAGTTCAACTCCAAGCTCCTTAGCAATTCGGTTACGCATCTTCTCGCCCCAACGTTCCGAACCGATGATACCCTTCTTTAGATAAATATGATCCTTTAAATTCCGCTTCTGAATCTCCTCCGCTAACAAAAGAGCATAAGAAGAGGTTGCACATAGTACCGTCGATTTCATATCCTCCAGAAATTTAATCTGTTTATCTGTATTCCCGGGTCCCATCGGTATTGCCATCGCACCCAGCTTCTCTGCCCCGAGTTGAAATCCGATGCCTGCTGTCCATAATCCGTAGCCGGGCGTTATATGTATTCTATCCTTATTCGTAAGCCCAGCTATCTCATAGCACCTTTTGAAAAGCTCGGCCCAATCATCAACATCCTTTTGGGTATATGGAATAATTACCGGTGTACCAGTCGTACCGCTGGAGGAATGAATTCTTACAATATCCTCTTCCGGTACAACCGACAAACCAAGCGGATATGCATTTCTTAGATCATCCTTTTCCGAAAAAGGAAGCTTTTCAAAGTCCTTTTGCGAATTGATGGTATCCACCTCAACTCCCTCCAGCAATTTTGCATAGAAGCCTTCTGCTTTTAAGACACGTCTGATCTGAACCTTAATCTGCTCCAGAGTTTCCTTTGTCATTGTCATCTCAATCTCCATTCTGCGGCCTACGAAGGCCTGACACTTATTCAATACCAAACTAACTTAGCATTCCTGCCCTTTGAATTAGTTTGGGCAACGCCTGTAAATATAAGGATGAATTTTCAATGGAATTCATTCTTATATTTACCAAGAATTCAGCTATGCTGAATTCTTTATTCACACTGAGCTCCCAGCTCCAACGCTTTTCTGTTCATACCAAGAAATTGCGGCTTTATTTTCTGCTTCAACACCTTATCAATATCCGACACTGTTAAATCAAGCGCTTGACATTTCGCCATCGCACCCACCAGCGCCACATTCAGTACCTTGGGACTGCCACACTCTTCGCATATCTTTTCACCGTCGATAATATAACATTTCGTAATATTCTTCTTCAGATACTCCAACATTACTTTCCCTGTATAATCCGTCCCAGATAATGAAGCAGTAACAGGCTGGATATCTTTTTTACATACGATTACCACACCGTCCTTCTTCAGGTAATGCAGATTACGTACAATCTCACCCGGTTCAAATCCTATCATCACATCGGCTTTTCCGAAGGGTATCATCGGAGAAGAAACCTTATCGCCAAAACGCACATGACTTACGACACAACCTCCGCGCTGAGCCATTCCGATTGTTTCAGCGGTTCTTGCCATATACCCCTTCTCGATGGCTGCTGCTGCAATTATTCTGGAAGCAAGTACGATACCTTGACCGCCTACACCACAAATCAGACAACTTTTCATTTTGCCACCTCCGTACTGTCAGCGTCCGTGATACATGCTGTTGGACAAACCTGATTACACAGGCCACAACCGTTACAGAGTCCGCGCTCAATCTCCGCTTTACCGGCATGAAAGCTGATTGCAGGGCATCCGAGCTCCTTCATACATTTCTTACATCCAATGCATTTATCTTTATTCACTGACTTATGCTTCTCATTTTTCATAATGGCGACGCATGGGGACTTATAAATGATAGCCCTGACGCCTCCCAGTAGCGCAGCCTCCCGAACTGTTTCAATCGATTTCTTAAGATCAAGCGGATCAAGCTCCTTAATATACGAAAGCCCAATAGCCTCAAGGATTGCTCTGATACCGATCTTCTGTGAGATTTCACCCATCATCGTCTTGCCAATACCGGGATGCGGCTGATGTCCCGTCATTGCGGTTGTTGCATTGTCAAGAACGATAAGAATCATATCCGTCTGATTATAAACTGCATTAATAACCCCTGTGATACCGGATGCAAAGAAGGTTGAATCACCCACAAATGCAAAATTCACACTATCCTTTTCTGCATGCCAAAGGCCCTGTGCAATCGTAATTCCTGCACCCATACAAAGGCAGGTGTCTACCATATCGAGAGGCGCTGCATTCCCAAGTGTATAGCAGCCGATATCTCCGCAGAATACAGCCTTCCCGCCCTTCATTGCTTGTTTTACCGCATAAAAGGAGGCCCTGTGCGGGCAGCCGGCACATAGCACCGGCGGCCTTACCATCGTGAGCGGTCTGTCAGGATATTGCGAATATGGCACTGACAGTTGAAATCCAAATGTCTTATCTAATATTTCCGCAATTATCATCGAACTTAATTCGCCGGCATTCGGTACCGTGCTTGTCCGCTTCCCAAGAATATCAATCGTAAGCTTGTTCTTCCCACAGATATAGATTAGCGCATCCTCAATTACAGAATCGAGCTCTTCAAAAGCAATAATCTGATCCACCTGATGAATGAACCGGGCGGCTAACCGCTCCGGAAAAGGAAATGGTGTAGCAATCTTCATCACGGTAAAGATATCCTCGTGTCCTTCCAATGCTTCTGCGACATAGGCATAACTGATGCCACCGCAGGCAATGCCTATCCTTCCGGTTCCAATCAGTTCATTCCTCTGATAGCCGGAGAAATCTTCTGATAGAAGCCCTTCTCTGGCTTCGATTTTAATCTTATTCTGATAGGATAGCCTAGGGAAGATAACCCATTTGTTGTCCTTTATAAAGCCTTCCACAGGTTTTGGTTCAGGAACCTCGCTGACTTCAATTGATACGCAGGCATGGCATACTCTTGTTGTTGCCCGAAACAGCACCGGTGTCCCATACTTTTCCGAATATTCAAAGGCTTCCCCTATCATCTCATAGGCTTCCTCCGGTGAGGAGGGATCAAATACCGGTATCTTTGCGAATTTGCCAAAATGACGGGTATCTTGTTCCGTCTGTGAGGAAATCGGTCCCGGATCGTCCGCGACAAAAACCACCATACCGCCCTTAATACCGATATAATTTAGGCTCATGAGCGGGTCGGAAGCCACATTCAGACCGACCTGCTTCATTGTAACTAACGATCTTACACCGGTATACGCTGCCCCTGCCGCTACCTCAAGTCCCGCTTTTTCATTCACTGACCATTCCACATAGATATTTCCCGGATTTCTCCTTGCAATCGTCTCAAGAACCTCGGTTGAAGGCGTACCCGGATAGCCGGATACGACACGTACCCCAGCCTTGATTGCACCTAATGCAATTGCTTCATTTCCCATCAATAATTCTGTCATATGTATTCACCTTGTCCTAATTTGTTCCCAAATGTTATTTATTTTTATGATAGCATACAAGGTTTTATTTATCAACCAATCCAATCAATTGTTTCAGTTCAGCCTATCAAGGATCGTGACAAGACCAGGAAAGAAATGTTTCATATAGGAGCCGCTTTCGCTAAGTTGCATTACATAGTTCGTATGCAAATACTCCTATATGGAAATCATTTTTTCCCGGTCCGGATTCATCTCTTTGATGGCTGAACTTTATCCAGTCAATTATCTGATAGTTGAGATATAATTTACCATTCATTACAGATATAATTTACCATTCATTACATTTGTTATTTATTTTATTAAGAATACAGAGTAGAATGGTATTATCAAATCACCGATGGAACAGAATAAAGATAAATAATTATTTGAAATAATCACCATAGGAGGTCATATGAAATCAATTGTTGTTTATTATTCGTTGGAGGGTAATGCAGAATATACCGCAGA
The DNA here is from genome assembly GCA_002307215.1 of Lachnoclostridium sp. UBA1308. Classification (GTDB taxonomy): domain Bacteria; phylum Bacillota; class Clostridia; order Lachnospirales; family Lachnospiraceae; genus Mobilitalea. Next base: position 9,033 of record DBTU01000008.1, on the reverse strand, counting down.
TATTATTGCCAAAAATATCAATGCACAGAAGCTTAAGTTAGAACCGGTAAAAGAATATCCAAAGGGAAGTGTAAGTAAATTTATATGGGGTGGTAAAAGTGTTGTGTTCGGAGATACTCCGAAGCTCGTTCCCTATACTTTTAATAGTAGTGAATATGATACCATCATCATCGGCACACCGATTTGGGCAGGGAGCTATGTTCCACCGATCAAGACGTTTTTGAAGGATAATAATTTGACCAATAAGAAAATAGCTTTATTTGCCTGCTGTGCAGGCAGTGATACCGAAAAATGCTTTGATAAATTCCGACAAGAACTTCCGGGCAACAATATAGTCGCTACACTTAGCCTTATCAACCCAAAAACGAAACAGAGCCCGGAAAACGATCAGAAAATAAAAGAATTTTGTGATAAATTAAAGTAATAATATTAAGCCCGAATTTCAACAGCTATCGTAAAATTCACTCATTATTTTACCAACAGCCTCTTCTTATGATAAGGGATGTTTTACAGGATTTGTTATAACATGTAAACTGAAGTATACCAAATTATATGAGAGCCTACTCCCAGAAAGGAATAGGCTCTTTTTTTATAGAAAACCAGTAATTCATGGGGAAACAGTAAAATAAAATATTATCTTATAGCGCACCCTGTGGAATCACAGGCAGTATGATTCTGGAAGGATATTGGTCATTGTGATAAATTGTATGATGAGCTGTCACATACTCACTTCCTGCACCGATTTTGGCTCCGGTATTTAAATTACGGTCAAAATTCGGGAAGGAGCTGCTGGCAATCTCTACCCCAATCTGATGACCCTTTAAGAATACATTGGAGGTTGTGCCCATGTCTACCCCCAATTCATAGATAACTCCTTCTTTCAGAAACTCCGCTTTCATGGAGTTGCGATATCTTGCGCGAACAATACCGGAGGACATGGAATATCTCTTACCGTTCGGATAAATATCCATAAGCCGGCATACAAAATCCGTATCAACCACATCCGTTGATATGAAAAGCCTCATTCCGACATGTCCTGTAATCTCCACATCAGAGGTTAATACTTCCGACACATATACCAGAACATCCTCCCTAACCTCAAGCTCGGTCCGGTCTTGAATTACCCTTGCGCCCGAAGCATCCTTATTTAGCGAAACAACCGGATCTCCGGGATCATAAGTATAATGATCTTCCTTCTCATCATTTGCAATCATCTCTGACAGGCTTCCGTCACCCTTTTGTGTATTGGCTTTCCCATCACTATGCAGATAATAATCCGTGTACACGGTTCTTGCAAGTGGCCATTCCTGCTCCTTGCGCCAGATATTAGTACCCATAACAAAGAGATCCACCGGAGGCTCTTTCCTTATGTCGTTATCAATTCCTTTCAACCAGAAATCAAACCAGTCATAGGTTTTATTTGCAACGCCAATAGAATCACCGCTTGCTTCCGGGCCAAAATCCACCTGATCAATCACACCGGCAAATTCTCCTCCGTGTACCCATGGGCCTAGGATCAACTTCTGTCCTGTCTTCATACGATCCGTTGACGCTTTGCGTAATGCCTCTTCATAGTTATCAACTACTCCTTCATGGGCAGTATCAAACCATCCTGCGCAATGCAGCATGGCAACATCCATATTACCAAAATCCAAAGGATTATGTATTCTCTTCTTAAACTGAGGATTATCAATATTATCAAGAAGCTCAATAAAATCCATAAATAGAGGAAATTCCTCCACATAAGCAGCCGGTATCTCCCTTAGAGGCAGATGCTTCACCATCTCCGACATCTGTTCCATATTCTTCTTAAGTTTCTCCCTAAGCCGTTCCTTTTCCTCTTCTGAAATCTCCATAGTCTCCAGCCTGCCCATTGCCTGTCCGTAAAGCCACATCAGGTGGTAGGAATTAATGGTTAGGGTTTTACCGACACTGAAAGGATAAAGACCCGACATTTCAAAGGGACAGATAGCAATCAGGTGCGGCGGTCTCTGTTCAGCAGCTGCGAGTTGGGTATATCCAAAATAAGATAAGCCATACATTCCAACTCTTCCATTACACCAGGACTGCGCCGCCGCCCATTCTACCGTATCATACCCATCATTGATTTCATTTTCACCGGTTGATTTTAGTACTCCTTCCGAATGATAACATCCTCTAACATCCTGGATAAAGACATTATACCCTCGCTCTGCCAGCAGATAAGGATTTGAGTAATCCTTACATTGCTCCATACCATCTTTGTTATAAGGAGTTCTCATTAAAATAGCCGGATATTTTTCATCGGTATCGGGTCGGTACAGATCTCCTGCCAGCTTTACCCCATCCCGCATCTTCGCCATAATATTCTTCTTTAGAATCACCATTAATATTACCTCCCTGTTGATTTTTTTGAATTACGTCCAGTCATGAAAGGCCTTATTTCATACTAAAATAATTATTAATTCCTGTCAATGTATAACCGGATACACACCGCAACCAAATGTAAGAATATGCATACGTAAAATGAGGTAAACTCGAAAATCATGTAACACTAAGACTGCCAAATCTTTGATATAATTCTTCTTTACAGAAGTTTTTGTTTTAAATACAATAAATAATGTTGATACTACCTTGTTAATAAAATACCCCGTGCTACAATATCGATAAACCTGCATTGAATGAATGTAAAGGAGATAATATCTTTATGAGCTAATTAACTTAACGCCCTATGAATTAGTTTGGGTCAAGGATTACACAGGCGCAAATCCCAATAAATGCCTGTAAATATTCGGCATGTTGAATTCTTTTTCACATCAGCAACTAAAGCCGGATTGGTTAGAAACACTATAATTAAATATGCAGAATAAAAATGAATTTCCAATGGAATTCATTTTTATATTCCTAATGGATCGCATGATTTTAGCGAGACTATGTTCGCATTAACCACCTAATGTAACATCACAATTCTGGTACCACCGTAAGGCGTCTAAAAAATGTGATTTGTTAAAATCCGGCCAGTGCTCATCGATAATGAAAAAGTCCGCATAGACCGATTGAACCGGAAGAAATCCGCTTAACCGTCTACGCCCTCCCCATCTGATAATAAGATCAACTCTCGGTATATCATCAGATTCCAACATCTTATTTGTCATAAGGTTTTTCAAATCCCACTCCCAATCATAATTTACCAGAAAATTAAGATTAATTAACCCTTGACCAAAATGTACTCTTTTATTTGCATATGGTAACAATTCCTTAGGAAATGCTACTGATTCGGTATTTCCAATCACCAAAAGGTTCGCATCTTTTTCGCTCAATAGTTCGACTGCATCAACACAGGCTCTGGTAAATGCTTCTCTCTGCTCTTTTTCTCTTTTATTATTATCTTTCGTAAATCCATAAAAAGTAGCTTCCTTTATTCCATATTCCAACATCATCTTATATAGCTCAAACCCGGGATTTATACCGTGCATATATCCATCTTTTTTCTCTAGTCCATTCGCTGCCGCCCATCTTCGATTACCATCGGGTATTACTCCGATATGCGTAGGAACTCTCTTGAATGTCTCCATCAATTGTCATCCTTTTGTCTTATAGATATTTCATTATAATTACATTTTAACCAAGTACATAAAAATATATATTGGCTAAATTCTAAATCTGCAATTTTCCTTCTCTGTTTCAATGACACATTCAGCAATAAATTTTATGAAGCCATCAATATCCGGATTGTATACTCCTTGAGACAATGCCAATGCATTAATATATTCATTGTGAAGTGCCGGAGGTATGGAGGTAATTCCATACCCGGCATTTACTAATATCAAATTCATCAAAAGCCTTGCTGTTCTTCCGTTACCCTCCTTGAAGGGATGGATATCTGACAGGCGTTTATGGCATATAGCAGCAAATTCAATAGGATGCATTAGTCTTTTGGAGCTTTGCATTTGATTCATAAAATGCTCCATGAAATGCGGTACCTCTTCTGCTTTTGGCGGCAAATAATCCGTCCCCGGTATATAGACCTGCGTTTTTCTATATTGTCCTGCTTCTTCCGGGTTCGTCTTTTCACAGAGCAAATAATGTAATCTTTTTATTACCTCTTCCGTAATCTCAAGCTGTTCGGCTCCGACCAAAGAAAACATATAATCATAAGCCTGTGCATTTCCGTCCGCTTCATAAGCTTTCATAGGCTTTCCACAGGTATCAATCAAATTTTTATAATAATCCGCTTTTTGAAACAATTCTTGCATTGTCATATATATCATAACCTCCGGTATAAGATGGATTGGTAAACCACTTTTATATTATCATATTGCCGGAAGTTTGGCATTAATTTTTGCAACCTTGTTATTATTAAGATAAAACAAAAAAAAGATAAGACTCAGCGTCTTATCCTGATTTTTATGGAGATGACGGGAATCGAACCCGTGTCCAAAACCCCGCATCAAAGCTTTCTACATGTTTATCTTATTTTTAGTACCACTCGGTTGTTAAAATAAGCAAACCTTACCTTGTGGACTGTATAAGATTTTCGTCAAGGCTGTATAACAGTTTTTACAGACTTGCTTATCTACTTTAGGTGACCCTTATGTTTTAGTAGTAGAAGACATTTCATAAGAGTTGAACCAGATTTCTCTGGTAGTAGTTTTAGGCTGCTACTAAAGCGCTATAATCGTCGTTAATTATTTTTGTGAGAAATTTTTAAGTAGTTTCCTCAGCTACTACATGCTTGCACTTTGAATATAAAGCCCTGTCGAAACCTTTACATCCCCGTAGGGTAAATGTAGAAGGTTGTATCTGCAAAATCTAGTTTGTAGATGCATAGTTATAATAACATAATAACTATGTTTTTTCAAGACATTTACAATTAATTTATAAAATTTCACTACCAACGCTTCCATTATTTATATGGTCGGTATTTCGTATTCCCATTGTGCCCGGATCTCATCCATCATTTTCATGATTCTGAGAATCTCGGCGTGTGGAATAGCTTCACATTCCGTCTTCTTGTTCTCTATCGCTTCCTTACAGGCGAGAACCTGGTATTCAAATCCTGTAATCTGCTTCGGTGGATAAGCGACTGATACCTCTTCATAGCTTGAATTATATACGGTGAGTTTCTCCGGGTTATTCAGATTCTGAATCTCCAGATATCCTTTTGTGCCAAAGATTACTGCTCTTCGATCCAGTACAGCGAGCATACTGCTATGCATAACTGCCGTCTTGCCATCCTTATAGATTAAGGTGATGCTTTCTCTTGCATCTACGCCTTCCTCGGTCATGGTCGCAGCGGATATGATTCTGTCCACCTCCTGGCCAAATGCCATTCCTGCGAAATGCAGCAAATAGACACCAAGATCGAGCAACGCTCCGCCGGCAAGCTCCGGTGTAAGCATACGACCCACATGGGCAAGCGGATAACCTAGATTTGCTGTAAGGGAGGTCGGCGTTCCGATTACTCCGCTGGTAATCACATCATCTATCATTTTTCTTGAAGGCATATATCTGGTCCAGATAGCTTCTGTAATCAGTAAGCCCTTCGCCTCTGCTATTTTGATAAGCTCCTCAGCCTGCTTAGCATTTACCATAAAGGGCTTTTCGCATATTACATGCTTATTATGCTCCAAGCATAGCTTTGCATGCTGATAATGATGGGAATGCGGAGTTGCGATATATACAAGATCCACATTAACGTCGCAGACCATTTCCTCATAAGAGCCATAAGCCTTGGTAAAACCATATTGCTTAGCGAACGCTACAGCGCGGTCATAATCACGTGCAGCAATTGCATAAGCTTCAACCTCTTCTAATCCGTTAATCGTATCCGCCATCTTCTGCGCGATACCTCCGGCACCAATAATAGCCATCTTCATCATAATGTCAGTCTCCTTCGCGTGTCTTGCTTAATTTAATATAGATGAAAGCCTGATAGAATACAATGTATTTATTTATCATAATTATGTCATATCAATTAATATCCACCATTGCATATCACTTAATATCAACTATAACATAATTGCCTACAGCTTGATGGCTAATAGAGATTCCTCACCTTAAAATCCTTTTCCGCTTCTCGACGCATATCCTTCTTAGCGATATCCTCTCTCTTATCATAAAGCTTCTTACCATGTGCCACTCCGATTTCAACCTTTACGAGGCTTCCCTTAAAATACAGTCGAAGTGGAACCAATGTATAACCCTTGGTGGCAAGCTGTCCGGCAATCTTATTAATCTCATAGCCATGCAGCAGGAGTTTTTTGACGCGCAGTGGATCCTTGTTAAAGATATTGCCCTTCTCATATGGGCTGATGTGCATTCCATAGATGAATACTTCACCTCTCTCGATACGAATAAAGGATTCCTTGATACTTCCTTTTCCCATCCTTAGGGATTTGACTTCTGTTCCGTGCAACGCGATGCCCGCTTCGTATTTATCTTCAATAAAATAATCAAAGTATGCCTTTTTGTTATTGGCAATCAGTTTAATGTCTTCCCCCACTTATTTTTCAACCTCCACAAGGGCAAAATCGATGGTACGTAGAATTTTATCTGCATTCATGACTTCCACAGTAACCTTCTGCCCCAATTTAAATATTTTCTTGGTGTGTTCTCCCACCATCTGGTAATGCTCTTCATCATAGATATAATAATCGTCCTTCATTTCACTGACACGAATCATGCCCTCTACTGTATTCGGAAGCTCGATGTACATTCCCCAGGAGGTAACGCCGGAGATAACTCCCTCGAAGATCTCACCGATATGCGCAGACATGTATTCTACCTTCTTAAGCTTCTGAACCTCACGCTCGGACTCGTCAGCACGCCGTTCCATACGACTGGAGTGATCCGATACCTCATAGAGAATCTTATCATAATGCCCACGTCGCTTCTCGCCCATCTTTCCGCTGACATTCTCCTTGATGATACGGTGAATCTGTAAATCCGGATAACGTCTGATTGGTGAGGTGAAATGGCAGTAATATTTTGCGGAAAGTCCAAAATGTCCCGTACACGTAACCGTATACTTAGCTTGCTTCATGGAACGCAGTGTCAGTCTTGAGATCAGTGCTTCCTCCGGTGTGTCTTCAACCTTGACCAGCAGCTTTTGTAATTCCTTAGGATGAATATCCTCCTGCCCTACCCTGATGCTATAACCGAAATTATTAATAAATATAGCAAGCTTCTTGATCTTCTCTTCATCCGGTGTGTCATGGGTACGGTACACAAATGGTATCTCCTGCCAGAAGAAATCCTCCGCAACCGTCTCATTGGCAATCAACATAAATTCCTCGATGATCTTGGTAGCTTTATTTCTATCGTATGGTTTTATCTCGATTGGCTTTCCCTGTTTGTCAACAATGATCTTACTCTCAGGGAAATCGAAATTGATGGCGCCCCGTATATGTCGCCTCTCTCTAAGAACGTCTGCCAACTCCTGCATGAGATGGAACATAGGAACAAGCTCCTCATACTCTTTGCAGACCTCAACATCGTTATCTTCCACAATTTTCGACACATTGGTGTAGGTCATTCGTCGATCGGATCTGATTACTGTCTCTGCAATCGTATGACCGACTACCGTTCCCTTCGCATCAATATCCATAAAACAGCTAAGGGCAAGTCTGTCTACCCCTTGATTAAGGGAACAGATTCCGTTGGAAAGCTTATGCGGAAGCATCTGTATCACGCGATCAACCAGATAGACGCTGGTGCCTCTCTTAAGTGCCTCCTGATCAAGCGGTGTGCCTTCTCTGACATAATGGGATACATCCGCAATATGAACACCAAGGCGGTACAGGTCGCCCACTTTCTCAATACTGATGGCATCATCGAGATCCTTCGCATCCTCACCGTCAATTGTCACAGTCTGAGTCTCCCTGATATCGAGGCGGCTTATAAGTTCCTGTGGATCAATTTCCTCCGGTACCTGATCAAGAGATCTTAGAACCTCCGGCGGAAATTCCACCGGAAGGTCATAGGCTCTTACCACCGACATGATATCTACTCCCGGGTCATTGACATGTCCCAGTATCTCAATGATCTTTCCCTCAGGATTCTGGGTCGCATCGCCGTATTTGGTAATCTTAACAACCACCTTATGTCCATTCACCGCTCCCTTGGTTAATTCCTTCGGAATAAAGATATCCTTCCCATATTTTAGATTATCCGGTCGAACAAATCCAAAATTTTTGCTTTTCTCAAAGGTTCCTACTATCTCATCCCTACCGCGGTCGATGATATTAACAACAGCGCCTTCTTTTCTTCTGCCGGAGCCTGACTGTTCCTTCTTAATGGTAATCATTACTTTATCGCCGTGTAATGCTCCGTTCGTTGCATCTCCCGGAATAAAGACATCGTCCTCTTCGCCTTCAAGGATTACAAAGCCAAAGCCTCTCTGGGTTCCTGAAAACATACCGACTTTCATGTCATCTCCCGGTGTTTTATATAATCCCTGTGCATCAATTATTATTTTTCCACCGGAAATCAACTGATCAAGAACTGCTTTCAGTTCATACTTTGAGGCTCTTGGCACCTGCATAAGTGCAACCAGATCCTTAAAGCGCATCGGTTTATATTCTTTACTGGTAAATAATTCTTCCAGCATTGCTTTTTTTACATCAAAAATTTCATTTTCCTTCATATTAATCTCCATTCTGCCGTAAACTCGCAAATTCGGGCGGCAGCTTATATTTGCCGTGTATAAAATATTGTTTCTAAATTAGTATATCTCAATTTTATTATTGTCTGCATTATTAACGTTTATCACATAAAAATATATTGTCCATAAATTCATTAACGGTGTTTACCCTCGTAAACTTATCATCCATCCTCTGAATTGTTGATAACATAACATGCCTGCCCTTCGAATTAGTTTGGGCCGAGGATTACGCAGGCTCAAACTTCGTAACATTGTATTAGTATACCATAAATTACATATTTATAAAACATGTAATTACGCGTTTCACTTATCAAAAGTTACAGTTCAGCCATCAAAGAGATGAATCCGGACTGGGAAAAAATGATTTCCATATTGGAGTATTTGCATTC
>DBTU01000028.1 GCA_002307215.1 Lachnoclostridium sp. UBA1308 | reverse complement strand
GTCGGTGTTGTTGAATCGACTGAATAATTATTGGAGTATTCTGGACGAGCATTTTTCAGAGCCTGTGGCGAAGGCAGAAGACGAATCCATTAATGATGTTATACTTTCCTATGGTGATAACAGCTCGTCGGATGCGACCGTTACATATTTTGGCGGTACAGCGATACCTATTAACAAATACTGTATTGAGGGCACAAAGTAGTTTAAATGTATCGGGATCAATGAATGAGCAGCTGTTGCATGCTAATTAAGCAGATATATTTATACGCCTGAAAATACTATGATTGCTTTGGCAACACTTTGATTACTTTATATCATCCCAAAGGATATGTAAAACGTTGCGATAAAAGAACCGGATGGCAGAATTGTAGAGATTTAGAGTAGTTGCCTTTATGCCAGAATCCTTTTTTGTAAGCAGAAACATGAGGGATACATTCATTGCATAATACTGGAAAGAGTGCTAGAATCTATTTAAATAAATTTTGTGATAGGAGATAGTGGGATGCAAATGGGGGTATTAGTGATTGCTTTAGGTTTAATTTTATTTGCAATATTAGTGATAGTTATTGTTGTTTTGATTTTAGTTTTATTTACGCGAAACAATAAAAGAGACAGTATGAGACCGGCTACCAATCAGCAGATGTATATGGATCAGACAATGTATTACAATCCGAATGATAATAATATGAACGGTGTTCCGGATATTATGGAAAGTAATAATACCGATAGCTTTAATCAGAGCAATCAAGATCTTACAGGTAACAGTTCTGATTCTAATAACTTTGGCACAGGCAGTAGCTCTGATTCGGGTAGCTTTGATACAGGCAACAATTCTGATTCAGGGAGCTTTGACTCAGGCAGCAGTTCTGATTTTAGTAGCTTTGATTCAGGGAGCTTTGACTCGGGCAGCAGTAATGATTAAGCGCTCCAAGGTACTGGAAATTGTTATAGCCACATAATCTTTCAGAACAAAAACAGCTTAATTATCTACCTGTTTGCACTCATAATAATTGTAAATTAGCGCCCGACAATTCCTGCTGTTTTCATTGAGGTTTTAGTTGACAAACGGTTAGAAGGCGATATATAATAACTTTGCTGTCTTGAGCGGAGTAATAAAACTCAGGCAGTAGATGTATATCGAGGCGTGGCTCAGCTTGGTAGAGCGCTGCGTTAGGGACGCAGAGGTCGCAAGTTCAAATCTTGTCGCCTCGATTAAAAGTAAAAGGCATACAAAAGTATTTCAGCACGGTTGAGGCAATCAATCGTGTTTTTTTATTTTCACGTTTCGGAAGGCAGGTATGTTGATAATATGGAATACAAACAATTGAATTTATTTGGTGAAGACATTTCGAACAAAGTGGAACATAGGAAAACTATAATTTCTGCCTCCAGAAGAACGGATATTCCTGCTTTTTTCTATGATTGGCTGCAGGACAGGCTGTCTGAGGGACAGGCTGTATTGCGTAATCCGTATTTTCAGAATAAGGAGTATTGCGTAGATTTAAGACCGGATAAGGTTCATTCCATGGTTCTATGGAGTAAAGATTTTAAGAAGGTAATGAATGCTCCTAGGCATCTGGAAAATTATAATTTGTACTTTCAATATACGATCAATCATTATTCAAGAAAACTTGAACCAAAGGTTCCTGAGTATAGGGATACGATACATGTACTTGAGGGTTTATTAAAGAGATATAAGCCACAGCAGTTTAATATTCGATTTGATCCCGTTATCGTATCTCTGCAGGGTGAAATCAGTTCCACACCCGACTGCCCTGAAGATGCCAGGCTAAACGCTTTTGAACAATTATGTAGTGATATTAAGACTCTTGGCATGGAAGAATGCCGGGTTACCACTTCCTATTTATCGATCTACGGACACGTGAGAAAAGCAATGGAAGCCTGTAATGTCGATCTGGTACACCTTAATGAGGAGAGACAAATTTTGTTCTTTACAAGAATGACGGAAATTGCAGAGAAATACGGCATTTCGATATATTCCTGCGCAAGCCCGGTACTGGAGCAGGTGAAGGGGATAAATAGAGGACATTGCATTGATGGAGAATTGCTTGAGCAGCTGTTTGGCGGAAGGGTGACAAAATCGAAGGACAAGGGTCAAAGATTGTCATGTGGATGTTCCGGAAGTAGAGATATCGGTAATTATGCCAGAGGAACCGATGGAATGAGATGTCAACATAACTGCAAATATTGTTATGTTATGAGTTGAGATAAGTTTTAGCAATTAAGCGTCCTTAGATTAATATAATATAGTAAAAACAGATAGAGTGAGCGAATGACTTCAGAACAGATGGATATGATCTATAGTAATGATTATGCTGATTTTTTTGTTGAGTATTATGGTATAGAGTCTAATTTGGAAAAATATAAAAATAATAGCGTAATTCTTATTAACTATTTTTTGGCTGTAGTACATCTTCCTGTCAGTGAAATGACAACGGATGTTATGTCTCGAAGGGGTTATCAAGCAATTCCTTTGCTGTTTGGACTTACAAGCGAAACCAGCTTGGAGGCATCCGGAATCACGCGTATTCGTAATATCCCTAATTTCGATTTCCGTGGAAAGGGAGTTTTAATAGGAATTGCTGATAGTGGTATCGATTATACGAATCCTGTATTTCAGAATGCGGATAGGACGACGAGGATTGAAGCTATCTGGGATCAGACAATAATAAGTGATCAAAAGCAGGAGGGAATCGAATACGGAACAGAATATTCCAGGGAACAGATAAATGCAGCGATAAAAAGTGATGACCCATTTCATATTGTTCCAACGAAGGATGAGATAGGTCATGGCACTATGGTTGGAGGAATCGCTGCCGGTAATGAGGTGCCGGAAGAGGGATTTTACGGAGTCGCCTCGGACGCTGAATTGTTGGTTGTGAAATTAAAGCCTGCAAAAATGTATTTGAAAGAATTCTTTCTGATACCGGAGGCTGCCATATGCTATCAGGAAAATGATTTCCTCTTTGCCTTACAATATCTGCTTACCTATGCGGCCAAAGTGAATAAACCAATCGTGATCTGCTTGTCCTGTGATACCTCTCAATATGCTCATGACGGTAGAGATATCACGAGCAGTTGGCTTTCGTTACAGGCAAGTTATGCAGGAGCTGCAATTATTATACCGGTAGGTAATGAGGGAAATGCACGAAGACATTATTACGGAGTCATTAAGGAAACGCCGGGATATGATGTATTAGAGCTTAATGTAGGTGTAAATGAGAATGGATTTTCAATGGAATTATGGGGGGCTTCTCCTAACATTTTTTCTATTGATATTCTATCTCCGTCAGGGGAATATATTACGAGGCTAGATGCAAGGTTTAATGAGACTAGAGAAATCACTTTTATTTTTGAGACTACAGTAATTTATATCCATTATCAGATCGTTGAATCACAAAGTGGAGATCAGTTAATTCTCCTAAGGTTTTCGAAGCCCGCAATGGGCATATGGAAATTTAAAATATATGGCAGAGGAATATTTCCGATGAATTATAATGTATGGCTACCTATGAACGATTTTATTACACCGGATACATATTTTATCCATTCGGATCCTTATATTACGTTATTGTCGTTATCCTGTGGCAATATTCCGATTACGGTTACAGCTTATGATACGGAGAGTGATACCCTATATTCGAACGCCGGTAGGGGATATACACGCATAGATGCAGTGAAGCCGGATATTGCTGCACCTGGAGTTAATATGACAAGTCCCGGCCCGGATCACACATTTATTCAGGTTACCGGAACCTGTGCTGCGGCGGCACATACTGCAGGTGTGGCCGCAATGCTCTTTGAGTGGGGAATTGTAAATGGGAATTACCCATATATGAGCACACAGGATATGAAGATATTTATGATACGAGGAGCAAGGCGAAAGGCTGAAATTCAATATCCGAACAGGGATTGGGGTTATGGAATATTAGATGTATATAATGTTTTCGACAGCTTAAGAAAAGGAGTTTAGCACGGGGGGGTGAGTATCAATGACGAAGGAGGAAAGTTACAAGATTATAAGTAATGACTACTTTGATATCATGATTAAGTATAATAGAAATTTTAATATACTGAAACAATACGAGGCTTATTCTGTTCATATCATGAATGAAGGCTTTGCGGTTATTTACCTACCGGTAGCGGAGATAAATAACCATAGCCTGATGGAGTTTGGATATGACGCAGTGCCAAATTATTATACACTAACAAGTGAACAGAGTCTGGAAGCCTCCGGCGTTAATCAAATACGTAACATTTCAAATATTAATTTACGAGGGAGAGGTGTAGTCGTTGGTATCATTGATACCGGAATAGACTATACAAATACGATTTTTTTACATAAAGATGGAACAACTAAGATACTTGCTATATGGGATCAGACGATTCAAAGTGGAGGTGATACTCCCATTGCAGTGGGTCAGACCTTTTTCGGCACAGAATATAATTCGGATCAGATTAATAGGGCATTAAATAGTCCGAATCCGCTTCAGGTCGTTCCTAGTATGGACGATAATGGCCATGGCACGAAGTTGGCAGGCATAGCAGCCGGGTCTGAAGACGATAAATATTATTTTAGTGGTGTTGCTTCAGAAGCTGATCTTCTTGTTGTAAAGTTGAAACAGGCAAAAGATAATTTGAAGGATATATATTTTATTCCACATGACCGATTGTGTTATCAGGAAAATGATATTTTATGGGCACTGGATTATATTCTCTATACAGCTAGAAGTATGGGGCGACCGTTATCTCTTTGTATCAGTCTTGGAACTACTCTGGGATCTCATGATTGTAACGGATTTTTAAATACACTTGTTGCTCTTGCGGGTGATACGCCCGGGGTAGCAGTATCAATTGCAGCTGGAAATGAAGGTAGTGCAAAAGGACATTTTTATCATGAGCTTACTCCATCAAACGGTCCCATACCGGTTGAACTTAACGTTGGAGAAAATGAATATGGTTTTACAATGGAGTTATGGGGAGACCCTCCAATGATCTATTCTCTCGATGTTTTGTCTCCTTCAGGTGAATACAAGCCAATAATCTCCGAGCGTCTTATGGAAACTCAAACGATAAGATTTATATTTGATCAGACCATTATTTACATTAACAATATATTGATTGAACCGAGTTCAGGAAAGCAGGTAACCATATTAAGGTTTAGCAAGCCCACAGCCGGAGTATGGAGAATAAAGGTTTATGGAAAGGGTAACTTAAAGGGAGCATTTCACATGTGGCTTCCGATGAAGGAATTAATATCTGAGGATACCTATTTTGTGGCATCCAATCCATACACGACGATTACCTCTCCGGGGAATTGTTATATACCGATTACAGTCACAGCATATAATTCAATTACAGGTACCCTTTATACCAATTCGGGAAAAGGATTTCCCACTTCACATGCCATTCAACCAAGTCTGACAGCTCCCGGTGTAAATATTCAATGCCCCTCACCGGATCAAGGCTTTACAACCATAACAGGCACAAGCGCAGCAGCGGCACATACAACAGGAATATGTGCTATGCTCCTGGAGTGGTGTATCGTACAAAGTAATTATCCGGATGTGGATACGGTCGGACTGAAAAAATTTCTTATCCGGGGAGCAAAGAGAAACAACGTCTTACAATATCCGAATCCGGACTGGGGCTACGGGGTAATAGATGTTTATAACACCTTTAATATTTTCAGAACTGATATACGGTGAGTGAAATATTGTCATATATCCGCAATGTATCCAGAACTTACCGGTTTACAAAATGAACGAAATAAAGCAAATACTTCTATATGGAAAATAGAATTATTAATCATATTAGTGATATAAATATTAACAGAAATAGGTATTGACAAGTTATAGAGTAGCATGCATACTAAAGCCATCAAAATATATAAGATTAGTATGATTTGATTAGGAGGAGGATCAGTACACCCAATATGGGCGAAATTTTCTAACAGATGGAAATGATTGTACGGTCTGATTCCGGCACATTGGATTGCAGAATATGCCGATTTATGCTACTATGAAGAGGTATAATATACATACGCATTCACGCACGGGGGCCTACCGGATGAAAAAACTGTTCAGATATAAGCGGATTTTCCTACTGGGATTAATGCCGCTATCCTATCTACTCATATTTGCTGCTAAAAACAGCAGTTTTTTTGCTGAACAGATATATGCAAAGCATATTTATCGGTGGATTTCACAGAGCGTATCAACCATTACAGGTATATTTCCGTTTTCCATCGGTGAAATCATGGTGATAGCCTCGCCGATACTCTTACTTGCAATTGCCGTAAGGTTCATAGTCCGGTTGTTTTTTGAGAAGAAAAACAAGAAAGAAAGGATAGTGAAGGCGTTCCTGAATTTACTATGTGTCGGGAGCGTAATCCTTTTTTTGTTTACAATTATGGCGGGGATTAATTATTACCGGTATTCTTTTTCGAAATATTCACATCTTGAGATTCGTGATTCTTCTTTGGAGGAATTATATGCCCTGACCCAAAGCCTGGCGGATACAGCAAATGAACTGAGGGCACAGGTACCGAAAGAGGATGACAATGGCGTATTCAAGCTCTCTATGAATCATTATGAATTGGCCAAAGCTGCAGTGAAGGCATATCGGGTGCTATCGATCGATTATCCTGTGCTAGCAGGTTCCTATGGGCCTCCGAAGCCGGTTTATTTCTCAAAGCTGATGTCCCAGACGGAGATAACCGGGATATTCTGGCCATTTACCATGGAAGCAAATGTTAATGTGGATATACCTGATTACAGCATACCTGAAACCATGTTACATGAGCTGGCTCATCTGCGAGGCTTTATGCGCGAGGACGAAGCAAATTTTCTGTCCTATCTGGCAGGTACAGAATCAGACAATATTGAGTTAAAGTACAGTACTACCATGCTGGCACTGATAACGGCAAGTAATGCATTGTATGATCAGAGCCCGGTCATGTATACCGAAATCGCTAATCAATATTCAGAGGGTGTCATTAAGGATCTGCAGGCAAACAATGAGTACTGGGAGCAGTTTGAACATACAGTGGTAAGTACAGTTTCGAATAAAATTAACGATACCTATTTAAAAGCTAATAATCAGTCGGACGGTGTAAAAAGCTATGGTCGGATGCTAGATCTGTTGCTGGCGAAATACCGCAAGGATCATGATAATGATTAAGATTCTTTGATGCATGAAATGGATAAAATAACTTTTTTGGTTAAGTTTACATTTTATGATTGATTTTTTATGAAATTATGTTATAATTATTAAATAATTGTTACATGAAGTTAATAATTTCATAAAATCTTATTGATATATGAGCAAGCAGCCACCGCTTGACTAATCAAAGAATTAAGGAGATTCAGCAATGAATAACTTGAAGAAACTGCTGGTTACTTTAATGATGACAGCATTGATTTGCAGTAATTTTAGTACTGTAGCATTTGCAGAAAGTATAATAGATCAGTCCGGCTCGCAGATACAGGAAACCTCCATAGCAGAAGGCATTACGGATACAGATGATGCAACACAGGCAAATTCTGATGTAGCTCCGGCTACAGATGAAAGTATAGAAGATACAGATATTATAGCTGCTGGCACTGAAGATACAGAGATTACTGATACAGAAGATAAGGTTACAGAAGATATCGAAGCATCGGATGAAGACCTGAAGGACGATACGGACAATGACAAGGAAGAGAAAGAGCCCGCATACTCCAAATCGGATTTAAGATTTTTATCATGTTTGATCTATTCGGAAGCAGGCAACCAATCATATTCTGCAATGCTTGGTGTCGCAAATGTAGTACTGAACAGAGTGAAAAGTGATGTTTACTGGCATGTTAAAACGATCAAGGACGTTATTTATGATGACAAATGGTCTGTTCAATTTGCAGTTACAATTAAGAACAGAAATGGTGTAAGTCCACTTAGTAAGGCATTGAAGGCATATGATACAGGAGAGTTCAGTTCGGGTAATCAAGCAGCTGAGCAAAAATGTATGGATAGGGCCATGAAAGCCGCAAAAGCTGCATTAAATGGGGAAAATAATATCGGAAGCTATTTATGCTTCTCAAATAAAAGTTATAAGAGCTATGTAAAGAGACATTATTCTAAATATAAGATAATTGATGATATGATTTACTTTCGAGCCGAATAAAGAATTCAGCTTGGCTGAATTCTTTATTCAACAAGATTTGGGCTGTCCAGAGTTGGGCAGCCCTTTTTATGCAACTCTGTCGAAATCGAATAAAACACTGCTTTTACTAAGGCAAATTACCTGTTTTTAGTAAAAGTATTTTTAAATTTCGTGCTTTTAAGTTAGAATAAACTGTGGTATTATATTACATAAGTATTTAGTGCGAAAATAAAAAGCTATTTTCACACCTAGAAGTTTGAGCCCGAGTAATCCTCGACCCAAACTAATTCAAAGAGTAGACATGTTAGTTTATATAGGAAGATAATATCTTATATTTATAATTGATGAATGAAGTAAATTGATTATCAGACACTAAATTACGACATATGATTGATTTGGCTTGCCAGTCAATTACACAATATATTTACTGGGAGGTTCTTCATGGAAAATAAGGATTTCATTGATGATAATTCTAATGAGTCAGCAGAAAAAGAAACTGTCTCTAAGAATTTTATTGAGTTAATCATTGAAAAAGATCTGGAAGAGGGTAAGATTAAAAAGGTTGTTACCAGATTTCCGCCGGAGCCAAATGGATATCTCCATATCGGACATGCAAAATCAATACTTTTGAACTATGGACTTGCGAAGAAATATGGTGGACAATTTAATATGAGATTTGATGATACCAATCCCATGAAGGAAAAGACCGAATTCGTTGATTCCATTATCGAAGATGTTAAATGGGTAGGTGGAAACTTTGAAGACCGACTGTTTTTTGCATCCGATTATTTCGACCAGATGTATGAAGCAGCCGTTAAGCTGATTAAGAAGGGTAAGGCTTTTGTTTGTGATTTATCGGCGGATGAAATCAAGGAATACCGCGGTACGCTCACAGAGCCCGGTAAGAACAGTCCCTATCATGACAGAAGCATCGAAGAAAATCTTCAATTATTTGAAGATATGAAAGATGGTAAATACCCTGACGCATCTAAAGTTTTGAGAGCCAAGATAGATATGGCATCTCCTAACATTAATATGAGAGATCCGGTTATTTATCGAGTGGCCAGGATTCCCCATCATAATACGGGAGATAAATGGTGTATTTATCCCATGTACGACTTTGCTCATCCGATTGAAGATGCAATTGAAGGGGTTACACATTCGATTTGTACCTTAGAATTCGAAGATCATCGTCCGTTATATGATTGGGTAGTAAGGGAGCTTGAATATGAGAATCCCCCCAGACAGATTGAATTTGCTAAGATGTACCTGACCAATGTTATTACAGGTAAGCGTTATATCAAAAAGCTGGTGGAGGAAGGCATCGTTGATGGATGGGATGATCCGAGACTGGTATCAATTAATGCGCTAAGAAGAAGAGGCTTTACTCCTGAATCAATTCAGCTGTTCATGGAACTGTGCGGTGTTTCCAAGGGCCAGAGTTCTGTTGATTATGCTATGCTTGAATATTGCATCCGTGAAGACTTAAAATTAAAGAGACCACGTATTATGGCAGTTCTTGATCCGGTTAAGTTAATAATAACAAATTATCCGGAAGGACAACTTGAGTACCTTG
The DNA here is from genome assembly GCA_002307215.1 of Lachnoclostridium sp. UBA1308. GTDB lineage: Bacteria > Bacillota > Clostridia > Lachnospirales > Lachnospiraceae > Mobilitalea. The sequence continues at coordinate 86,977 of DBTU01000028.1, read as the reverse complement.
ATGCACCGAACAATCAGGAAAATGAAGCAATGGGAATAAGAAAAATTCCGTTTGGAAGAGAATTATTTATTGAACGCGACGACTTTATGATTGACCCTCCGAAGAAATATTTCCGCCTGTACCCCGGTAACGAGGTTCGCCTTATGAACGCTTATTTTATTACCTGCCAGGATTATGTGACAGATGCGGACGGAACTATACTCGAGATTCATTGTACCTATGATCCGGAGACTAAGAGTGGCTCCGGCTTTAGTGGTAGAAAAGTGAAAGGCACCATTCATTGGGTTGCCGCTAATACGGCAGTGAAAGCTGAGGTTCGTCTGTATGAGAATATTGTGGATGAATCGAAAGGTGTTTATAATGAAGACGGAAGTCTTAATTTAAATCCTAATTCCATTAAGGTTTTAAAAGAATGCTATGTGGAGCCCGGTATTTCAGATGCAGTTGCCCCAGACAGCTTCCAATTCTTGCGTCAGGGCTATTTCTGTCTGGATATTAAGGACTCGACACCTCAAAAACCGGTATTTAATAGGATTGTATCGATGAAGAGTTCATACAAACCCGAGTAAACGATAAGTAAAATACATGTAACTATTCAGTATCTCGAGAAATCCATGGGATTTCGAGAAAATTCAACGCTAAAACATGTGCTTTTCAACATGTTTTGAGTGCATCGGTTCGAAAGAACCGCAGTGACTGAATAGTCGCAAACACATTAAGAAATGGAGGATTAGCTTTGGCTAATTTATTTTCTGGTTTAGAAGCATTTGGTCTCGGAAATCTGTCCGAGATGGATATTTATGATGAAAAGGAAAAAGAAGAAGCAAAAAAACAGATAGAAGAAGGCAAGCCGTCATTTTCTGAAGAGGATATTATTTTTGATAAGACATATTCCTGTCCTGTCTGTGATCAAGAGTTTAAGACAAAGACAGTGAAATCCGGAAAAGTAAAGTTGCTTGCGCTGGATACAGATTTAAGACCGATTTATCAAGATATGGATCCTTTAAAATATGATGCGATTGTTTGCCCGAACTGTGGTTTTGCAGCCTTGGGTCGCTTTTTCAAATATGTATCCTCCACCCAGATTGCATTAATAAAAAAGAATATTACTGCTTCCTTTCGCGGTATTAAGGAAGTTGGAACGACATTTAGCTATGATGATGCCATCACCAGACATAAACTGGCGTTGGTAAATGCAATTGTGAAGAAGTCAAAAACTTCTGAAAGAGCATATACCTGTCTGAAGACGGCTTGGGTAATCAGAGGAAAAACCGAACATCTACCGAAGGAGTTGCCGGACTATGATAAGCAGTTGATAGAATTGGAAAGGGAAGAACTTGATTTTGTTGCAAAGGCGTATGTGGGTTTTGAAGAAGCCTTTAGCAAAGAGGATTTTCCGATGTGCGGCATGGATGAACCTACAATTACTTTATTGATGGCAGAGTTGGCTAGAAGAATTAGTAAATTCGATGAAGCAGGCAGATGGATTTCCAAGGTTTTAATATCCAGAGACGCTAATGAACGTATTAAGACGAAAGCCAGAGACATCAAGGACTTAATTAAGGAACAGAAATATTAAAGGCGGGCTATAATTTGAAAGAAAAACTATATGCGATTCCGGTAAATGATGCATTTGCGGAGGATGGAGAGTGCCCTCTCTGTACGATGAGAAAGAAGCTGGAAACGGCGGCTGTCGATTTTACCATGGGACCCAGTTACATGGAAGATGATATCAGGGAGGCTACCTCACGGTTAGGCTTTTGTGAAAAGCATCTGGAACAGCTTTATAAGAATCAAAACCGGTTGGGGCTTGCGTTGATATTAAAGACCCATATGGATAAGCTGGTGAAGGACATAGAGAAACATTCGCTTTCAGGAAGTAAGATGTCGGCACCATCTATTTTTAAGAAGAAGACAGAGGGTTCTTTGGTTGTCAATTATCTAAACCAAATGGAAGAAGATTGTTTTGTCTGTAACAAGATTGAAGTAACCTTTGAACGATATATAGCGACAATATTTCATTTGTATCATACAGAACAGACTTTTCGAGATAAATTCAAAAACTCCAAGGGCTTTTGTACAGGTCATTATAAGATATTATATCAAAGTGCTCAGGCGCACCTAAGTGGTGAAGAACTTGATGATTTTATTCAACTGTTAAATGAGCTTTATTTAGATAATATGAAACGAGTCCGTGATGATCTGGAGTGGTTCATCAACAAATTTGATTACCGATATACGAATGAACCATGGAAGAATGCAAAAGATGCCCTACCAAGATCCATGCAGAAGACAAACAGCATTCTGTAACAAATAATTTTTGTGTTGAGCATAATGCTTATGGAGGGTTTTAACTTTGGATGGTATTAAATTCCTATAATTGAATATACTAAATTAGTATTGACGGGTAAAAGTTATTGCCGCTGGGCAGTAACTTTTTCTTGGTCTGGCAGGGTTTGTCCGGTTGTAATAATAAAAAATTGAGAAATAATGAGAAAAAGAGAGTAATCGTGAGAAATCGTGAGAAATTATTAAATTTGCTACTGTATTTAAAAAGATATCAAGTTGCATATTTGAGGCAAATTTACTAATATATAAATCAGCAGTTAGCACTCAATTGAGTGGAGTGCTAATAATTCTAAAAAATAGCAAAATTAATTATTTGAAGGAGGAACATGATATGAAACTTATACCATTAGGAGATAAGGTAGTATTACAGCAATTAGTTGCTGAAGAGACAACAAAATCAGGTATCGTATTACCAGGTCAGGCAAAAGAGAAACCTCAGCAGGCAGTGGTTATCGCAGTTGGACCCGGTGGAATTGTTGACGGAAAAGAAGTAGTTATGCAAGTTAAAGTAGGAGATAAGGTAATATACTCCAAATATGCAGGAACCGAAGTTAAGCTTGAGGATGAAGAGTTTATCATTGTTAAGCAGAATGATATTGTAGCAGTTGTTGAAGACTAATAAGAAGGAGATATAAAAATGGCAAAGGAAATTAAATACGGCGCAGAAGCAAGAGCAGCGCTTGAGATTGGTGCTAACAAATTAGCGAATACGGTTAAAGTTACACTTGGACCGAAGGGAAGAAATGTAGTTCTTGATAAATCATACGGATCCCCTTTAATCACAAATGATGGTGTTACCATTGCTAAGGAAATTGAACTTGATGATCCCTTTGAGAATATGGGTGCACAGTTAGTGAAAGAGGTTGCTACTAAGACAAATGACGTGGCAGGTGACGGAACCACAACCGCTACAGTTCTTGCACAAGCAATGATCGCTGAAGGAATCAAGAATCTTGCAGCCGGAGCAAACCCGATTATCTTAAGAAAAGGTATGAAGAAAGCTACTGATGTTGCTGTTGACGCTATTTTAAAAATGAGCTCTACCTTAAAGGGTAAGGAGCAGATCGCAAGAGTTGCAGCTATCTCTGCAGGTGATGATGAAGTTGGACAATTAGTAGCGGATGCTATGGAGAAGGTAACCAATAATGGCGTTATTACCATCGAGGAATCCAAGACCATGAAGACTGAGCTTGAACTTGTTGAAGGTATGCAGTTTGATCGCGGATATATCTCCGCTTATATGTGCACCGATATGGATAAAATGGAAGCAACCCTTGACAATCCTTATATCCTGATTACGGATAAGAAGATTTCTAACATTCAGGAAATTTTGCCGATCCTAGAGCAAATTGTTCAGAGTGGTGCAAGATTACTTATCATCGCTGAAGATGTTGAGGGTGAAGCGCTCACAACTTTAGTATTGAATAAATTAAGAGGTACTTTTACCGTTGTTGCTGTGAAAGCTCCCGGATACGGTGACAGAAGAAAAGCAATGCTTCAAGATATTGCTATCTTAACCGGCGGTACCGTTATTACCGACGAATTAGGACTTGATTTAAAAGAAGCTACAATAGAACAGCTTGGTCGTGCTAAGTCTGTTAAGGTTCAAAAGGAAAATACTATTGTTGTTGACGGTGAAGGCAATAAGGCTGACATTCAAGCAAGGATTAATCAGATTAAGATTCAGATCGAAGAGACCACCTCGGAATTTGATAAAGAAAAGCTGCAGGAGAGACTTGCTAAACTTGCCGGCGGCGTAGCAGTAATCAGAGTAGGTGCTGCCACAGAGACAGAAATGAAAGAAAACAAGCTTCGTATGGAAGATGCTCTTGCAGCAACCAGAGCAGCTGTAGAAGAAGGCATTGTAGCAGGTGGTGGATCAGTATATATTCACGCTTCTAAGGAAGTTGCTAAGCTTGCAGCAATACTTGAGGGTGATGAGAAGACAGGTGCTAATATCATTCTGAAAGCGCTGGAATCTCCTTTATACAGTATCGTATATAATGCCGGCTTAGAAGGCTCTGTAGTAATAAGTAAGGTAAAAGAAAGCGAGGTTGGAACCGGCTTCAATGCGTTAACAGAAGAATATGTAGATATGGTAGAAGCAGGAATCCTTGATCCTACCAAGGTTGCACGTTGCGCTCTTCAGAACGCTACCAGCGTTGCCTCCACTTTATTAACAACAGAAGCTGTAGTTGCTAACATTAAAAGCAACGAGCCCGCTATGCCAGCAGGTGGCGGCGGAATGGGCATGATGTAATACCATATTTTAAGTAATGTGGATGGCTAAAAAAGTGCCATACCGTTAGATGTTCTAAGCTACCGTATATATGCCGATATTTCCGCATATATACGGTAGTTTTTTAATGTAATAGGATTTAAGTGTAATAAGATTCAAGTGTAAAAGTCGCTTTTAGGATATGTCATGGATATCGTTGTAAGGTTGGAGTGTTAAAAACCAAATTAAATTATGCCCCGTTAATTTGCACAATATCATTTCTTGATTGCGTGATGCAGAATATAGTTCGTTCGCAACACGCTTCCGCTTGGATGAAGTACGTAGTGGTACATAAGGTCCTAAAATACAGGACCTAAGTACCAACGACTTCATACAGTTGCTCATCAAACTATATTCTGTATCACGCTAAGGTGGAGGAGTAGAGGTGCAAATTAACGCATATAAGTTAATTGCATGGTTTTGACACCCCAACCATATAACGATATCCATGCTATAAGATTATATTCGACTTTGACACTCGAATCGTAATAGGAAATTGCAGCCTATTACATTAAAAAGCTAAAGGAATACGTTTGCAAAAATATCGGCATATATCCGGTAGCTTCTTTACATTCTAAGAAGATGCCTATTGATTACGCCATCCTCTTGTGATTAAGGAAATAATATATATGATTAAAGCGATAATATATATTATCGAGGAAAAATAATTATTGTATTACATCAGTGAGAATAATAACTAGAATATATTAGCAAGGTTCTTAACATCATCACTAATAATTGTTTTTATATTTAATGATATATTTGATCTCATATAAAGTAATTGATTGTATAAAAAATGGTTTTATATTACAATACTTATAATATTGAGTATCCCATATCTGAATATGGAAACTGAATATTTGAATTGGTGAGAATTATATAAAGAATAATTCCTGCTAAGAGCAGGCAGGATATGGAAATAAGGAGAGAAGAATGAAAAATAAAACTGCATTTTCATATATTTACAAAACAATCTTCATACTCATATTCCTGCTGTGTATTTCAGTGAACTCCATTTTTATTTACGGAGATGCATATTATAACCGTCAAGCGATATCCGAAACAAAGATACAGGCGTCATCTGAACAGGAGATAAGCCATGGGGATGGAAGCCATGCTGTGTTTCTTCCAGATCATCTAAGTCTTATTAGTAAAGCTCAGACAAAGAATAATAGTCATCTGCATACTGCTTTTTATGATATTATTAACAGTGATTATTTACTGATTGCAGCATTGTCATCTTTTTTGATTTGTTCTGAATTATCTATTGGTTATTTAACTGATACCATGTCATTGGTAAGTCTTAAGGTACGTCTAAATAATTGAATTCCCGCCCGATAACTGAATAAGTAACTACGTTCTGATTGAATTACGAACTATTTTGTCATTAATCTAAATGGCTTATTTTAGTGCGTATTATTTGGAATAAACGTTCATTAAGGAAGGGCAAAATTATGAAAAAATTAGACATTAGGAAAAAGCTATATAAATTATTCATTGTCTTCTGCATCTGTATCAGTATAAACGGAGGTGCGATAGCACAAAGTGAAATATCAAAAATGTTGGAGTCTTTGACCGGGGAGAAAGAGGCGATCATTAGGGAAATTGATGAGGAAGAAGATGAGATTGGTGAAAACAAGAAACGAAAAAAACATAAGGCTTGAAATGTTTTAGATACCATAGTTAAACAGTCCAAAGACAGGTTGCTGACAGAAAGCGCGGTGATAGGGTGTCCTTTTGAAAGCATTTGCGGTTTACGTGCAATTCTTAGGTGTCTGAGGGAGCGATCAAATCAGACATGCGACAAGTCGCATGAGCGCAAATGTTTGACGAATTAAAGATATGAAAAAGCTACTGTGTAGGTTTTTCATATCTTTAACCGAGGAGTTTTTGCACGGTCTGATTGTCCCAAGCGAACGAAGAGACCTTAGAAGTGCTAGTAAACTGCAACTAGCTTTTCAAAAGGGCACCCCATCACCGAGATTTCTGTCAGCAACCGTCCCTAGAACATTACAGTATTAATATTCAATTATGTATTGACAGTTTCCTAAAGATTCGGTATGCTTAGGCAGAACAAAATAATTTAGAATCGTTATGCTAGGGGAGCCCAGAGCTGAGAAGTATGAGAAATCTTCATACTGACCCTTACTACTTGATCCGGATAATCCCGGCGGAAGGAAGCAATCAAGTGGCCCCCTCCGATGTAATGAAAAGGAGGATTTTTTTATGTTACAAAAGCTTTTTGATTTTTTCGTTAAAACGACAGAGGAAAGTGGTTACATTCCGACAGCGGCAGGTAATATTGCTATTTTTATTCTGGCGGTTTTGCTGTTTTTTGCAATGGCAGCATTTACCGGAAGAGGGATAAAAATCCGCGTAAGACAGTTAACCGTCTCTGCTATGGCAATCACTCTTGCAGTCGTATTTTCCTATTTAAAGTTATTTCAAATGCCCTACGGTGGATCAGTCACATTTTTCACCATGTTCTTCATCTGTTTGATCGGTTATCTCTATGGGACAAAAGCTGGAATACTAGCCGGTATTGCATATGGCTTTATTAATCTAATCCTGGGACCGTCTATTTATTATCCGGTTCAGATGTTATTAGATTATCCGATTGCTTTTGGATGTCTTGGACTTGCAGGAATATTTTCTCATTCAAAATACGGTATGATAAAGGGTTTACTGCTTGGCGTTTCAGGAAGATTTGTCGCACATGTGTTATCCGGTGTGATTTTCTTCTATATGTATGCACCTGAAGGATGGAATCCTTTGATTTATTCCTTGTGGTATAATGCAACCTACATAGTGCCTGATTTAGGGGTAACAATATTTATATTATTATTGCCACCGGTTCAGAATGCATTAAAGCAGGTAAAACGTATGGTAGTTGAAGAATAACAATACAGTAATGTAAATCGGAAACAAGAGGGTGTTGCAAAATTGCCTTCAAGAATACAAGAAACTTCACATACTCCCCATAATACGCTTAATGAGAGACATGTTGTGGATTTTGTACGCCAAATACAAACATTTATATACGAATGTGGCGTTCAAAATCAATAATGTGTCTCTCATCTTGTATAGAGATTCCGCTTTATTCATTCAACAGACGAAAGGGGGGACTTTTTCAGTGGACTACCTTACTCTGCAATCCTAGACACTGCCACATAGATTCCGGACAGTTTATACCAGGTGGGCAGATCAACGATGCCGTTTGCTGGTAGGTCGAAGGTCTGCTGGAAGATTTTCACGGAGTCGGCTGTCTGATCGTTAAACTGACCATTGACGGCGATCTTCGGTATGGAAGGATATTTTTCAGATACTTTATTCAGCTGCTCTTGAATGGTTCGTACATTGGCTCCGGTAGATCCGATGGTTAAATTTGTTCCCGGCCAGGAGACAGGAACACCGGATACTTGAGTAGCATTATTAATATAGATGGTATTACCATAAAAATTACGAAGAATTTCAATCGGTGTGTAGCCCTGCTCGCCCAGAGACTTTGAACCCCATTGTGTCATCCAGTTCGGGCATTGTACTTTGTTACCGTCACAATACTGTGTCAATATCGGCTGCTTGATATTTGGACGCGATAAATAACTGGTAAATATCTGATCTACGATTAGTCCGATGTTTCCGAAAATGTTTCTTCCGGGAATAAATTTATGATCGAAAGCTGTTGAGGAGGTTATAGTAAAGTTGAAGCCCTGATTGCGGTACCATTCCGTATATACTCGGTTTAGTGTAAAGGATAAGATAGCAAGGGTGTTAGCGGTAATGGTTGTTTCCGGCCAGGTGGAGTAGATTTCACTGGATGCAACATTTTTTATATAGTCTCGGAAACGTACATAATAATTGGCTGCCGAGGTGTCGGTGGGAGGGCCGTCATGCACGATAATAAATTCGGGTATCACTACTCTGGAGAGTACAATCTCACCGGACTCCTGGGTTGCTTTTACTTCGGCTTCGGCAATCTTTGGAGGATAGTCCCCAAAGAGTGTATGAGGTGGAATAACATATAATGACGGACTTGCATTCGGACCGATAGCGCGAAGTGCGGATTCTTGCAAAGCGGTTACGGATGGAAATATTTCAGCATTCTGAACAACGACCGGTTCGTACCCTTCAGATGATATTTGTATCTTATACTCTGAATAAGGCTGCTCGGTTGAAGGTGCCTGGCTGTAATCAAAAGAAGGGGCGGGAAGCTCCACTTCACTCGTCAAACCGGATGCATTCGTTTTTATCTCTTCGATAATCGTATCCGGTACGGAGGCTGAGGAAACCCGGACCGTTGCATTTGTAATTGGAGCCAAATCTGCAGTAGTAGCACGTACCCTCAGACGTCCAAGTGACTGAGTACCCATCTGAGCAGGGTAAACTTTTATATTTTGATTGGCATAGCTGTTTTTATAGCGCGGAATCTTTGAATACATAACTACTCTCCCATTTGAAATCAATTTATTTAATAAGTTGCAAATACGTGATTATAATTCAGCTATTCTGGTGACTGCAACATAGATTCCTGAAATTCTATACCAGGTTCCGATATCAACAATACCTGTGGCAGGTAGGCTAAATATTTGCTGAAAGGCTTTGACAGCGGCAGAGGTCTTTGGACCGTATGCTCCATCTACGGCTATTTTAGGGATGACAGTATATACATCCGCGATACGGTTAAGCTGTTCTTGTATCATACGGACATTGGCTCCGCTGGAACCAATTGTCAAATTTGCTCCGGGCCAGGACTTAGGGACACCTGAGACCTCAGGTGCTGTATTGATATATATGGTATTGCCATAATAATTTCTGAGAATTTGAATTGCAGTGTATCCCTGATCCCCAAGAGATTTGGAACCCCATTGTGACAGCCAGTTGGGGCAGATGGTTCGTACTCCGTCGCAGTACTGTGTCAAAATTGGTTGTTTGACATTGGGTCGTGACAGATAGTTAACAAAAATATTATCAACCAAAACACCAATATTTGTATAAATATTTCGTCCCCGAATCCATTTATGATCAAATGCGGTGGAAGAGGTAATTGTAAAATTGTAGCCTTGGTTTCGATACCATTCCGTGTAGACCCGGTTTAGGGTAAAGGATAAAATCGCAAGGATATTAGCATAAATGGTCGATTCCGGCCAGGTTGCATAGATTTCGCTGCTGGCTACGTTTTTGATATAATCACGGAAGCGTACATAATAATTCTGCGCTGCTTCTGTAGGAGCTCCATCATGAACAACTACATATTCCGGTATTACAACTCGTGATAAAACGATTTCTCCGCTTTCGGCTGTGGGTTTGATTTCATCTTCGGGGATCTTAGGAGGATAGATTCCATATAGGGTATGCGGACCAATGTCGAAGATCTGCTCTGCACCTGCCGGCTCGACGGCAGCTGGATTTAAAATAGTATTCTGTTCTGCGACAACATCCGGTAAAATCTGTATCCCGTTAAAAAGAGCATCTTCGTAATTGGGCGCTGAGACAAGAACATCGTACAGGGAATAAGGCTGGGGCTCATTGGGTGCGAGACTGTAATCTATGGGCGGAGCAGAAAGCTCTACCTCCTGTGTAAGACCGGAAGCATCGGTCGTAAGCCGTTCTAACACTTTACTTGGGTCGTTTGGAACTGTCAGAGTTACGGTAGCGTTAGCAATTGGTGCTAAACCCACAGTGGTACAGCGGATCCGAAGACGCCCCTGAGATTGTGATTCCATCTGTGCCGGATAGACCTTACTTACAGGCATAGATCTTTTATAAGTATATAGAGGAATGATCGGTTTCATGTATTGGACCTCTACTATGTCATTTTATTACCAACTTATGTTTGATGTATAAAAATGTGAAAATAAATAATTTAAATATGAAAGAATTTATATAAAAATTCGGTTGATATTAATATATGAGATGTTACATGAAAGTAAATACAAATAGTCATGTCGCAACCTAAATTAACTGAAAGATAATTGGAATACTGTATATAAATAGATAATTCAGGAAAGGTATAAATGGGATATAATAACAGGCTCAAAATATAAAGATATTTGGAGATTATTTTCGTGAAATCACTTGCTATTTTAAAATAGATATGGTAAAATCATAAAAATGCGTTAGAAAATTGAATATTTATGCATCAACAATTTATAAAAATTAAGAATAGATATTAGTGAATTTGTAGTGGAGAATGTCTCCAATATAGTTCTGTATTCTTTTTTTTTGCGAAAATTCAGTAACAAAAAAAATTGGCTGAAAAAATTCACAAATTTTTTTTGCTCAGGTAAAGCTGCGAAAGTGGCGGAATGGAGGATACAATGAAAGCGTTCTTAATTCTTGAGGATGGCAATGTCTTTACAGGCGAAAGCATCGGAGCACAAAAAGAGATTATCAGTGAGATTGTATTTAATACTGGTATGACAGGTTATCTCGAGGTGCTGACTGACCCTTCCTACGCCGGTCAAAGTGTTGTAATGACATATCCTTTGATTGGTAATTACGGTATCTGTTATGAAGATATGGAGTCACATAAGCCATGGCTGGACGGATTTATCGTAAGAGAATTATCAAGAATACCTAGTAACTTCCGAAATCAGGAAAGTATTCAAAGCTTCCTTATAAAAAACGAAATCCCGGGGATATCCGGAATTGATACCAGAGCATTGGTCAAGATTCTTAGAAATAAGGGAACCATGAATGGCATGATAACAACAAATGAGAACTATAAGCTGGAGGAAGTAATAGCTAAGGTTCATCAATATAAGGTAGAAAAGGTTGTAGAAAAGACCTCTTGCACAGAGCCTCGAGTAATTCCCGCAATCGGAGTAACAAAACATAAAGTAGCATTAATGGATTACGGATTGAAGAATAATATACCCAGATCCTTGGCAAAAAGAGGCTGTGAGGTTACGATATATCCCGCTTTTACGAAAACCGAAGAAGTTCTTAAGGGTAAACCGGACGGAATTATGTTATCCAACGGACCGGGAGATCCAAAGGAATGTGTGGAGATCATTGAAGAGGTAAAGAACATGTTTGACAGTAATGTTCCAATCTTTGCAATCTGCCTTGGTCATCAACTATTAGCGCTTGCGAATGGCGGAGATACCGAGAAGATGAAATACGGACATCGAGGTGTAAATCACCCGGTTAAGGATTTAAAAAGCGGAAGAGTATATATTTCTACACAAAATCATGGCTACATGGTAAAAGGCGAAAGCTTAAATGCTGAGGTTGCAGAGGTAAGCTTCATCAATGTGAATGATAAGACGGTGGAGGGTATGCATTACCTGGGTAAGAATGTGTTTTCCGTACAATTCCACCCGGAAGCTTGTGCAGGACCACACGACAGCGAGTTCCTTTTTGATGAGTTTATGAATATGATGGAGGTGCAGGGATAATGCCAAGAATTGATAGTATTAAAAAAGTATTGGTAATCGGTTCCGGACCAATCATTATCGGTCAGGCAGCAGAATTTGACTATGCAGGTACTCAGGCCTGCCGCTCTCTTAGAGAAGAGGGTATCTGTGTTGTTCTTGTAAATTCCAATCCGGCAACCATCATGACTGATAAAGAAATTGCTGATATCGTTTATATCGAGCCATTAACACCGGATTTCGTAAAAAGAATCATTCTGAAAGAAAAACCCGATAGTGTGTTGCCTACTCTTGGAGGTCAGGCAGCTCTAAATATTGCAATGGAGCTGGATGAGTCAGGCTTTTTAAAAGAAAATGACGTGAATTTAATAGGTACGACATCCTTAACGATTAAGAAGGCGGAGGATCGTCTGGAATTCAAGCTCACAATGGAGAAGATCAACGAGCCCTGTGCGCCCAGTGAAGTAGTCACTAACGTTAAGGATGCAGTTGCATTTGCTGAAACCATCGGTTATCCGGTTGTTGTACGTCCTGCCTATACTTTGGGTGGAAGCGGTGGTGGTATCGCAGCGACGCAGGAGGAATTAGAGGATATCTGCACGAACGGACTTCGTCTCTCTCGTGTAGGTCAATGTCTGATTGAGCGCTGTATCGCAGGCTGGAAAGAAATCGAGTATGAAGTTATGCGTGATAGTGCAGGTAACTGCATTACAGTATGTAATATGGAAAACATCGATCCGGTTGGCGTGCATACCGGGGATAGTATTGTAGTGGCACCCTCCCAGACAATGGGAGATAAAGAGTATCAGATGCTTCGTACCTCCGCAATGAACATCATTACAGAGCTGAAAATTACCGGAGGTTGTAACGTACAATACGCACTTCACCCCGATACCTTTGAATACTGTGTTATTGAGGTAAATCCGCGTGTAAGCCGTTCTTCAGCACTTGCTTCAAAAGCTACCGGTTATCCGATTGCTAAGGTTGCTGCAAAGATTGCACTTGGTTTTCAACTGGATGAAATAGAAAATGCTGTTACGAAGAAGACGTACGCCAGTTTCGAGCCGACACTTGATTATGTCGTTGTTAAGATTCCTAAATGGCCCTTTGATAAATTCATTACTGCTAAGAGACAGCTGACTACCCAGATGAAGGCTACCGGGGAGGTAATGTCCATCAGCACCAATTTCGAGGCTGCTTTGATGAAGGCACTTCGTTCTCTTGAGCAGAATATCTACAGTTTGAAATATGGTAATTATGCAGAGAAATCCGTAGAAGAAATCAGAACCGAACTGAGCCAGATAGATGACAGACGTCTGTTTGTGATCGCAGAAGCAATTCGCAAAGGGATATCCTATGAGGAAATCAATGAAATCACAAAAATTGATATCTGGTTTATCGACAAGATTGCTAATTTGGTCGAGATGGAGAAGGAGCTTATCAATAAGCCTCTATCAGTAGAACTTTTATTGAAAGCTAAAGTTCTTGGTTACCCGGATCGTGTTATTGCCGAACTGACAGGTAAGGCGGCTGTTGAGATTAAGACGATGCGTAAGCAGAATGGTATTATAGCAGCTTATAAAATGGTAGATACCTGTGCGGCGGAATTTGATGCGGAAACACCTTATTATTATTCCACCTTCGGAAGCTTTAATGAAGTGGAGAAAACTTCCGGAAGAAAGAAAATTATGGTACTTGGTTCCGGCCCGATCCGTATCGGACAGGGTATTGAATTTGATTATTGTTCCGTTCACAGTGTGTGGGCTTTATCAAAGAGCGGCTGTGAGACGATTATTGTAAATAATAATCCGGAGACCGTGAGTACGGACTTTGATATTGCAGACAAGCTTTACTTTGAACCGTTAACTCCGGAGGATGTTGAGAGCATCGTAGATATGGAACAGCCGGATGGTGCGGTGGTTCAGTTTGGTGGACAGACAGCGATTAAGCTTACGGATGCTTTGTTAAAGATGGGCGTTCCGATTCTTGGAACCTCTGCTGCTGATGTAGACGCAGCAGAAGACAGGGAATTATTTGATCAGATTCTTGAGAAATGCCAGATACCGAGACCTGCAGGCAAGACAGTATATACCACAGAAGAAGCGATTGCAGCAGCGAATGAGCTTAACTATCCGGTATTGGTACGTCCTTCCTATGTACTTGGCGGACAAGGAATGCAAATAGCCATTTCTGACGATGATATTGTGGAATTCATGAAGATTATCAACATGACGGTTCAGGAACATCCAATCCTGGTTGATAAATATATCATGGGCAAGGAAGTGGAAGTTGATGCGGTTTGTGATGGGGAGGATGTCTTAATTCCGGGTATCATGGAGCACCTCGAGAGAGCCGGAATACACTCCGGTGACAGTATCTCCGTGTATCCGTCACAAAGCATCAGTGAGGCGGTAAAAGCATTAATTGTGGATTATACGAAGAAGCTTGCTAATTCTCTTCATGTAATCGGATTAATAAATATACAGTTTATTGTATATGATGAAAAAGTATATGTAATTGAGGTTAATCCCAGATCCAGCCGTACAGTACCGTATATCAGCAAGGTTACGGCACTTCCGATTGTTGATATCGCAACCAAAGTAATTCTCGGGGCCAAGATAAAATCCCTCGGATATACACCGGGCTTATGGCCGGAGTCAGAATATATTGCAATTAAGATGCCGGTATTTTCTTTCGAGAAGTTACGTGGTGCAGAGACCAGCTTAGGACCGGAGATGAAGTCAACAGGCGAATGCCTCGGTATTGCAAAGACCTATCATGAAGCCTTATATAAAGCCTTTCTCGGTGCCGGAATCAATCTTCCGAAATACAAGAAGATGATTATGTCAGTGAATAAGGCTGACAGAGGAGAAGCAGTAGAACTGGGAAGAAGACTGGTTAAACTCGGATATCAGATTTATGCAACCGACGGAACAGCAAATGCTTTAATTGATAATGGAGTACCTGCAACTATCATCCCTAAGATTGAACAGGGGACTCCGAACATCCTTGATCTGATCTTAAGTCATCAGATTGATATGGTAGTTAATACACCTACCCAGGGACGTAATAAGCAAAGAGACGGCTTCATAATAAGGCGAACCTCCATCGAGACAGGGGTTACCTGCTTCACAGCTTTAGATACTGCAGCAGCGCTGATTACCAGTATGGAAAGCGACAACAGTGATATTACGCTGGTGGATATAGCAAAGATCTGAGAATAAACATTCGGCTAAATTATCATAAGAATGCGATTTATTTCCCTTAAATCAAGCGCCTCCCTATAGAATTTAATCGACTTCTCTAAATCATAGACATTATAGTTATTATGAGCAAATTCAAAATTCATATATGTGCCTCCATTTCAGATAAAAACTTAAATAAAAAACACGTATTCCAATACGTGTTTTTTATTATTATTATCTCAATTTACTATTTTGATTTGGTGAAAGTAAAGGTATCGTTTAAATAACGATCAAGGTTGGTGATTAAATTAGAAGATGAAGTTTGGTCAAATTCTTTGTTGAAAAACTGATCCAATGCGCTACATAAATCTTCCTTCAATATTTGATCCAACTCGGTGTGCTCACTGAAATAATCTTCCAGTTTAGAGACATTCTCCGCACTGGTAACGATAACACCACAGGCATCATATCTTGGTGATCCGGAATTTTTAATATAGGCACGTAATTCAGCATAACCATAACTCTTAGCAGAAGCGCGTCCACCCGGCGTCACCGATACGATATCGGAATTTAAGCTGGTTAACTTGGCATCTTCAACAGTATTGCTCGGCTTTAATATGACATTTAATGTCTCGGTGCTGTCAAGGCTCAATATAACGATGGATTGAGTCCACTTTACACTGATAGCGGCAGGGCCAACTGTAAGATCACAGGTTAGGGGTGTTGAATCAGAGCCTTGCTTGATGGTTGCTGTAATAACAGTAGTTCCTACTTTTTTAGCAGAAATAAGACCATCACCATTAATAGAAGCAATTTCTTCATCGTCGGATTTAAAACTGATCTTTGCATCTTCACTTAAATTGTAAGTCTTCAACGGAAATGTCGTATCTTTTGCTAAAACAAGATATGATACATTAAGCCGACAAGCTTCTATCTTATCTTTCCCCGTATCAGCCATTGCAGTTGCAACACTGCTCGGTAAAAACGGAACCAGTACGGAAAAGAAAAGAAATAGGCCAAATAATATGAAGCCTTTATGTAATAATTTATTCTTCATGGCTGCTCCTTCGGATTCTGGAAATTCCTCATGCCACATCCTATCTATTCTTCCTAAAGAATACCATTGGTTTTTGTCAAAAAAGTGTCATATTGTCAAATTTATATAATAAATAATTAACATATATCTGTTGTTTTTTAAACTAAATAGTCCTAGATATGAAGGAGACCGTTGAAATCAGGGCCTTCCGTAAATAGGTAAAAATATGTATATTACTCTGCACAAAATATAATTAATGTAGAATTATGTATTTTATTATTATTGATAAGTTTTACTACTTGTTTTCATACTATAAAGTAATATATAATAAACAAAGTAATTATTGAATACCCGAAAGAAGATTAGGCATATTAGTGTATATTTTGGTGTGAAATGAACTATAAGGGGGGATTTGTTCATGCAACATATATTAATCGCTGATGATAATCAGGACATAACGGATATTTTGGCCACATATTCCAGAATGGAAGGCTTTGAACCCATTGTTGCGGGAGATGGGGAAGAAGCAATTAAGAAGTTTTTGGAGTACAATCCGGATGTTGTATTACTGGATGTCATGATGCCGAAGGAAGACGGTTATGAAGTCTGCAGGAAGATAAGAAGTAAATCCAATGTACCGGTCATTCTGATAACAGCAAGAGGCGAGGATTTTGATAAAATAATGGGTCTGGATATCGGAGCAGATGATTATATTGTAAAACCCTTCAGCCCGAGAGAGGTGATGGCAAGAGTAAGAGCTGTCATGAGGAGAATGGCGAAAACTGCTCCGGAAGCATCCGCGGAAAATATGCTTAGAGTAGGAAATCTTGAGATTAACCTCGAGGAATATACATTGTATATAGGTGGCAATAAAATTGCTTTGACCAAAAAAGAAATAGAAACCATGTGGACCCTGGCGACGAATCCGAATAAAGTATTTACCAGGGATAACCTACTCGACAGCCTATGGGGATTTGACTATTTTGGCGACAGCAGAACCGTTGACTCTCACATCAAACGTTTACGTTCCAAACTGGATAACTTTGATCATGATTCCTGGAACATTAAGACAATTTGGGGTGTCGGATATAAATTTGAGACTGATGAAAAGTAGGGATGCTATGAAGGAAGATAATAAGGTCCACATCTTTAACCGGCTGTTTTTTAAGCTGTATCTGAATTATGCCGTCATGATTGTAGTGGCTGCAATATTGATTGGTATTATTTTTATGTACCGTTATCAGGGAATGATGATGGAGGATAGTAAAAAGCAACTACAGAGTCAAGCTGAAATAATTAGCCAGAAAGCAACGGAATATATTCAAGGAAACACGAAAGATAATTTTCTTTCGTTGATATACAATTTGCAAAAAATAAATCAATGGGATATCTGGACAATTTCAAATCCCAATGCAATTAATCCGATGGGTGAGAGGATGGAAAATAGCCTTTCCTATGATGAATTCATTGCTTCGGAAGATTATTCACAATATGTGCCTTATTTAGATAGCTCATTTGATGGGCATATCAAAAGAAAAGTTGAATTGTTTGATGATGTATATCAAAAAGCCACAATTACTGTAAGTGTACCGATCAATGTTAATGGTGATGTGGTTGGAGCCGTTTTGGTAAAACAACAGTTGGATGTACTGAAAGATATGTTTTCAAGTAGCTTAAAGCTGATTATCATAAGTATTGTTGTATCACTTGGAATCTCCTTTATCATAGCGATTGTATTTGCAACGAAATTATCCCTACCGATATCCAAAATGAGAGCTACTGCGCTTGAACTTGCGGCAGGAAATTATAACAGTAAGACAGGTATTACGCGCAATGATGAAATTGGTGATCTTGCCAATACAGTAGATATTCTGTCTGAAAAGCTACTGGAGAATGACATTGAGCGAAAGAAACTGGAGCAGATGAGAGTTGATTTCTTTGCCAATGTATCACATGAGCTTCGGACTCCAATTACAGTAATCAGGGCATATACGGAGACATTGGTGGATGGTGTGGTTCAGGATAAAGAAAAAGTTAATCAATATTATGGTCGTATGCTTTCAGAGTGTAAATCCATGGAAAGATTGGTAAGAGATTTGCTTATCCTGTCCAAGATGCAGAATCCTGACTTTGCAATTGAGAAGGAGCCGGTGAATCTGCAGCAGGTTTTTGATGATATCATACGAAGTGCGGGAGCTATTGCGGAAAAGAAGAATATTACAATAGAGGTTACTAAGGATGCTCCCTGCACTATGATTTTGGGCGATTATGACCGTCTAAGACAGATGTTCATGGTAATTCTTGATAATGCGATAAAATTTTCAGATGAATATAAAACAGTGCACATAAAATTGACAAGTGAGGACAAAATAATAGTATCAATACGAGATGAGGGAATCGGAATTCTGGAGTTTGATTTGCCCAATATCTTTGAGAAATTTTATAAATCCAATCTTCGTCAGAATGCCAGCGGATCAGGCCTTGGACTTTCAATCGCGAAGCAGATTGCATTAAAACATGATGGAATGATTGAAGTTGATTCAACACCCGGTATCGGAACAGAATTTATCTTTACATTCCCGAGGCTAACGATGGAAGATGAATAACCTATTATGAAAACATGTATTACAAGTATTTCCAGAGAATAGTCTGATAAAAACCTTGAAAAACGGTGGATTATAGGCTATAATAATATTAAAGTAATTCCTGAGATGTACGACAATCCTGACATTTTGAACCTACATGATGAAATACGGGATTCCTATTATTCTTAAGTAGATGTCAGGCCACCGTTTGCAGTGGAAGGCAGAAGCTTATGTGCGGTTACCCACCTAGCTTAGCTAGGAGTCAAAATTCAGGAAACGGCATTTCGGGTGCAATACGAAAGATAAAAGCGGCTTATAGCCGCTTTTTTGTGTAATAGGAAATTGCGTCCTATTACATAAAAAACGCTCCGCTATAGATGTGAACTTAAGCGTAAGAAAGATGTTTGTATTCGCTCACTGCGCTCGGCAATGTGGTGCCGACTGGACGGACACAATATTTTTTCTTTAGAAAGTTATAGTACCGAAATACGAATTTTCTTGTCTTTTCAATGATAGAAATTTATAATTGTTTTAATAGTGAAATAACAGGCGAATGAGGAGGAGTTCTATGAAGCATGGAATGGTACGGGTTGCTGCAGCCACTCCGGTGATCAGGGTGGCTGATTGTGAATATAATACACTAAAAATCATGGAATTAATCGAGGAAGCACAGAAGAAGGGTAATAAACTGATTGCCTTTCCTGAACTTTGTGTTACCGGCTATACCTGCGGAGATTTGTTCCTTTGTGATACTCTGCTTGAGGGGGCAGTTCAAGCAATAAAGCGGATTGCAGATTTTACGAAGGGGAAAGATGTGGTTGCGGTGGTAGGATTTCCATTTGCTGTCTGTGGAAAGCTATATAATACTGCGGCAGTCCTACAGGATGGAAAAGTACTTGGGTTAGTTCCTAAGATGAATATACCGAATTATACAGAATTCTACGAAGCCAGACACTTTGCGGAAGGAATTCTTGAACCGATACTTGTTGATTTAATGGGGGACCCCGTTTTCTTCGGATCCCATATCTTATTTCGCTGCAGTAATTTACCGGAATTTGTACTGGGGATTGAAATATGCGAGGATCTGTGGATACCTCAGCCTCCCAGTACCTGGCATTGTATGGCCGGAGCAACGGTAATAGTTAATCTGTCAGCCAGTGATGAGTTGACCGGTAAGGATGTATATCGCAGAGATCTTGTGAAAAGCCATTCCGCAAGACTGATTTGTGGATATCTTTATAGTGATGCCGGAGAGGGAGAATCTACCACAGACTTAGTATTTGCAGGCCATAATATGATTGTTGAGAATGGATCATTACTGATAGAATCAAAAACCTTTGATAATGGTATGATCTCAAGCGAACTGGATCTCGGAAGATTAAAGAGTGAGCGTAGAAGAATGAATACATATTACAAGTATAATACGCAAACCCACAAAATAATTGATTTTGCCTTTAAGGAGGAAAGTGGCCTGTTACCGGAGATTTTGTTAACAAGATATATTGATCCGGCACCTTTTGTTCCGTCTGTAAAGGCTGATCGGGATAAGCGATGTAAAGATATTCTGAGTATTCAGGCAATCGGATTAAAGACAAGATTGGCCCATATTGGCGCGAAATGTGCAGTAATCGGTGTCTCGGGAGGCCTCGATTCCACTTTAGCCCTATTAGTGACTTATAAAGCTTTTGAAATGCTTGATTTAGATAAAAAAGGCATCATAGCTATAACAATGCCTTGCTTTGGAACTACGGACAGAACCTACAGTAATGCAGTAACACTGGCAAAATGTCTTGGAGTTACCCTTATGGAAATACCGATTAGGGAGGCAGTAGAGCTTCATTTTAGGGATATTGGGCATGACAGCAACAATCATGATTTGACTTATGAGAATAGCCAGGCAAGGGAGAGAACACAGGTTTTGATGGATGTCGCCGGTAAATATAACGGCTTTGTTGTCGGTACCGGAGATATGTCGGAGTTGGCACTTGGCTGGGCTACCTATAATGGGGATCATATGTCTATGTATGGAGTGAATTCCTCCGTACCTAAAACGCTGGTACGATACTTGGTTACTTATTACGCCGATACGGCAGAAGTTTGTTTACTTCGGGAGGTTCTTTCAGACATCCTAGACACACCGGTCAGTCCTGAGCTGTTGCCTCCGAGTGATGGAGAAATATCTCAGAAGACAGAGGACATTGTGGGGCCTTATGAATTGCACGACTTCTTCTTGTATTATATATTAAGATTTGGATTTGAGCCTAGTAAGGTATATCGGTTTGCGAAAATAGCCTTTGCCCATAGCTATGGGGACCAGGAAATATTAAAATGGCTAAAGGTATTCTACAGACGATTTTTCTCCCAGCAGTTTAAGCGTTCCTGTCTGCCGGATGGGCCTAAGGTCGGAAGCGTTTCCGTATCCCCGCGCGGTGATTTGAGAATGCCGAGCGATGCATCGGCAGCTCTTTGGATGAAAGAACTGGAGAAACTGTAAGTAATCCTCAGTACAAGCTTATATAAATTACTCGGATTCACTAGGCATACTTATGCGCCGTCAACGGCAGAACGGAGAGTTTATGGCACTTAAGATTATTACTGATTCAGCTTCCGATACACCCAGATGGGTCATTGATGAGTTTAACCTTCATGTGATACCTACTCCTGTAGTAATTGATGAGAAGGACTACTTTGACGGAACGAACTTGATGCCCGAGGAATTCTATAACATCCTTCGAAGCGGGAAGGATGTTAAAACCTATCATATCAATTCGCAGATGTTTTTTGATAATTTTTTGCCATATGCCGAGCGAGGAGATGAAGTGATCTATATCTGCTTTTCCACCGGAATAGCAGGTACCTATAATGCTGCAAATCTTGCGAAGGCAGAACTTCTGGAACTGTATACAGAGTTTGATCTGACGATTATTGATTCCAAATGTGCCTCCATCGGTTTTGGCCTTGTAACTTATTATGCTCTCCTGATGCAGAAAAAGGGTGCAGCGAAACAGGAGATAATTGATGCGATTCATTGGCATTGTGAGCATATGGAACAAGTCTTTACTGTGAATACACTGGAATACCTGTTTAAGGGAGGGCGTTTAAGCAGAACCTCTGCGATTGCCGGAGGCTTACTGGACATTAAACCGATTATTGAGGTAAATGATGCCGGTGCCTTAGAGGCAATAGAAAAAATAAGGGGAAGACAGAAAGCTTTAAAGAGGCTGATAAATATCGTGGGTGAGCGTGGTGTAGAGCTTCAGAACCAATGGATAGGGATTGTACATGGTGATGATTTACCGACCATGCTTATGGTAAAGCAGCAGCTGATAGCACTCTACGGCTGCAAAGGTTTTTTGGAGAATTACGTCGGTTGTGCGATTGGTGCTCATACGGGTCCCGGTATTATTGGAATAATCTTTCTTAACGAAATGTCTCCTTATCAAAAGTATTTTTAGAACTATATTAAATAAGTGGATGCCAAAAAGCCGGGGATAGGCTTTTTGGCATCCGGAAGAATATGACTTATTCCGTTGATTTTGCTTTATCAAGTGCAACGTTGATTGCTTCAATCAGAAGCTGCTCGGTATATTGCTTATCTTCATCGATCTCCACCTGATCAATTGAAACATCATTACAGAGCTGGTCATTAATTGCCACTAGTGAGGGCTCAACAAGCGGATACAATGTGGTAATTGCATCATCGATATTAAGTATCGTAACAGAATTGATATGGTTGCTATCCACTACAACCTCAAGATTATATGCGGTGTCGTTTAAGGAAATCGAAGAGGTATATACGCCTGCATTATACAGATCGGTATCGTTTGAAGCTGTCTCATCACCCTTATTACCTTTAAACATTACAATCAGAAGTAGTATCAGAAGAACACCTAATGCTGCAAAAATCACAGTATATATGATTTCTTTTAATTGGATAACGACTATTTTTGTCTTTGCCATCTCTATCCTCCGAAGCATTTTACGCTTCATGTCTTGTTTTAATATATATTATTAGTCTTAAGAATAAATTATGCAGAGAAATTCCAAAGTGGAGGGATATTTTATGTCCTTACAAATATTTTCCGGAAGTGCCGGAGCGGGCAAATCTTATCAATTATACCAAGAGGTAATAAAGCAGTCGAAGGAAAATCCTGATACAGATTATCTGGTCATTGTGCCGGAACAATTCACATTGCAGACGCAGAAGGATATTGTTACCATGCATCCGGAACACGGAGTCATGAACGTTGATATCCTTAGTTTTCTGCGCTTTGCCTACCGTATCTTTGACGAGGTTGGAGGTGGAGATTTACCGGTTCTTGAGGATACAGGTAAAAGTATGGTACTTCGCAAGGTGGTTGCAGAGAAGAGAAAGAATTTAATTCTTTTTGGTACGAATGTAAAGAAGCCCGGATTTGTAAGCGAACTGAAATCAGTTCTATCCGAATTTTATCAGTATAATATAAAACCGGAAGATATTCAGAAAATGCAGGAAATTGCCACAGGGAAACCTGTCTTAAGCGCAAAGCTCACAGATCTACTAACGGTATACGAAGGCTTTCAAGATTTTATGAAGGAACGTTATATCACCGCAGAGGAAATCTTTACGGTATTAAATAAAGTAATTGATCAATCAAAATGGCTCAAAAACTCGGTCATCTGTCTGGATGGCTTCACCGGTTTTACTCCCTGCCAATATGAACTCCTTGCGAAAATGCTGACGAATGCCAAGAAGGTTATGGTCACTGTTACTATTGATGTCAGAGAGAATATAAGTGACAATGAGGAATACATGTTATTTGGTCTCAGTAAGAAAACAATTCACAAGCTTACTAAAATAGCCGAAGAGACCGGAGTTCGAGTAGAACCTTCTATTTATGTGGGGACAGGCAACAACGGTGTGCCTTATCGGTTTAACAAATCCATGTCATTAGCGTCCCTGGAACATAACATTTTTCGTTACCCGTATCAAGCTTACGAAGAAGAGCAGAAAGATATATCCGTATATACAGCCAGAGATACTGAGGCAGAGATTGTCTTTGTTGCCGGAGAGATTAAAAGGCTGGTAAGGGAGGAGGGTTATCGTTATCACGATATTGCAGTGGTATCGGGTGATGTTGAGGAATACGGGCGAATTGCAAAACGAAGTTTTGCCAAGGCTCAGATTCCTTGCTTTATTGACTATAAGAAAGACATCCTCGGTAATCCGTATGTAGAGCTTCTGCGCTCGGCACTGGTCATAATCAGCGAAGATTTTAGCTATGAAGGAGTACTTCGTTATTTACGAACCGGGCTGACAGACATAGTTGAGGAAGAGATAGACTTTTTGGAAAATTATATCATAGCAGCCGGAATCCGAGGGTATAGAGGTTGGAGAGAACCCTTTGTAAGGAGAATAAGGAACAAAGACGGCATAACGCTAGAGCATTTAAATAAGATCCGAAGTTTATTCATGGCGGATATCCTACCTCTTTATGAGGTTCTAAAAGATAAAAAGAAGACGCTTAGGGATTATACAGCAGCACTTTATGATCTTGGATTGCGTTTAGGTATTGAACAGAAGTTGGAAAATTATCGCACTTGCTTTACGGAGGAACAACCCTTGGTTGCTAAGGAGTATGAGCAAGTTTACCGTATAGTCATGGAACTATATGATCAGATGGTGCTGTTACTCGGGGATGAAAATTGTAGCCTGAAGGAATTTTGTGAAATATTAGAAACCGGATTTATGGAGGTTAAAGTCGGACTGATTCCGCCCGGTGTGGATGAGGTTGTTGTTGGTGATACCGAGAGAACGAGATTAAAGAACATCAAGGCACTCTTTTTCCTCGGGGTAAATGAGGGATTAATTCCAAAGGCAATCGGAAGCGGCGGAATCCTCTCAGATATGGAACGAGAATTGTTAATTAATAACGATATTGAAATTGCCCCGACGAAACGGCAGCAGGCGTATCAGGAGCAATTTTATATCTATCTGAATATAACAAAGCCGAGTCATAGGCTTTATATCACATATCATAAGGTAAATGCAGAGGGTAAGTCGGTAAATCCCTCCTTTTTAATTGGGAAGCTAAAGCAGTTGTTTCCGCTACTTAAAGTTCGGGAGGAGGAAAGCACTGATGAGTTGGAACAGATTCTGACGGATGAGGGAATTTCATTTTTAGCTGAGGGTCTCCGTAATTATCATAAGAAGGACATGTCGGATCTTTTCAAGGAACTTTATCTGCACTACCATCTGGATCAGGATAAAAATCGCATACTGGAGCAACTTGTCAGAGGCGCTTTCTATATTAATTTGGAAAAAGGGATCTCGAAGGAGGCTGCGATGCTCCTGTATTCGATGGAACTTAAGGGGAGTGTAACACGGCTGGAACGCTATGCGGGCTGTGCCTTTTCTCATTTTATGTCTTACGGGCTTAGCCTGGAAGAACGCCAGGAATATAAGCTTGCGATTCCTGATATCGGTAATATTTTTCATAATGCGATTGACCATTTCTCCAAACGACTCGATACCGAAGACTATACCTGGCATACAATTCCGGATGAGGTTCGAGAGGAATGGGCCATTGAAAGTGTAGGACATGCGGTGGAGGAGTATGAAAATTCCTTCTTGATGAGTACAAAACGCAGTGAGTATCTGATTAAACGTATTGAACGGATAACAGTAAGGACCCTGTGGGCTTTATGCAATCAGATTAAGCAAGGGGCCTTTGAACCGGCTGGCTATGAGATGCCCTTTCATCATATTTTAAATGAAACCTTGTCGTTGCGAGGACGAATTGACCGTCTTGATCTTTATGAGACAGAGGATAAGGTTTATGTCCGTGTCATTGATTATAAGTCAGGCAATACCTTCTTTGATATTGGGAAGGTATATTATGGACTGCAACAGCAACTCTCTATCTATTTAAGCGCCGCCATGGATTATGTACAGGCCGGACGACCGGAGAAGGAAATTATTCCGGCAGGGATATTTTATTATCATATCGATGATCCCATCGTAGCGAAATCAGATCAGTCAGAAGAGGATATCTACAAAAGTCTTCGGATGAACGGATTGGTCAATGATGACAAGCAGGTATTAGCCCTTATGGACTCTAAACTTGCGGGTCCGGATATGAAGCTGTCAGTATCAGTGAAGTCAGATATTATTCCGGCAGAGACAAATAAGGATGGCGAATTAACCAAGCGGTCAGCCGCAGCCGGAGGAAAGCAGATAAAGGCTATGACAGATTATGTTAACCGGAAGTTGACAGAGGATAACAAGCAGATACTTGACGGAGACACAAGACTAAATCCGTACCGTATCGGTGAAGAGATCGCCTGTACCTATTGTGATTATAAAAGTGCCTGCGGCTTTGACCTGAGGCTGCCAGGGTTTAACTACCGGAATCTGGCTAAAAAGCCGGTCGAGGAGATAAAGGCTGAAATCTGGAAACCAAGTGAATTGTAAAAGGCACAATTCACTTGGGAAGAACTGCAGAATGAAATCCATTGGAATTTCATTCTGAACTTCTTCCGGGTTTAATAAAAGGTATAGTGAGGTGAGAATCGTGGCTTGGACAAAAGCACAGCAAATGGTAATTGATACGAGGAATAAGAATTTACTTGTTTCCGCGGCAGCAGGATCGGGAAAGACTGCTGTTCTTGTGGAACGTATTATTTCTATGATTGTTGAGGGTGAGCACCCGATGGATATCGATCATTTACTGGTGGTGACATTTACTAACGTCGCAGCAGCGGAGATGCGTTCTCGTATCGGAGAAGCAATTGACCGAAAGCTTATGGAGCAACCGGGTAATCTTCACCTTCAGAAACAGCTGTCCCTTTTGCAAAGTGCACAGATCACCACGATTCACAGCTTCTGTCTAAATGTTATCCGCAATTATTTTCATTCGATTGATCTGGATCCTTCCTTTAAGATCGCGGAGGAATCAGAGATTACACTAATGAAGTCCGATGTTATTTCGGATCTTTTGGAACGCTGGTATGAGGACGGCAGTGAAGATTTTCACGACTTTATTGAAAGCTATTCTTATTCAAAATCGGATGCGCCGGTGGAAGAGTTGATTCTACAGCTATACAGCTTCTCAATGAGTGCACCTTGGCCAAAGAGCTGGATTGAAGATAAGATTAGGATGTATGAACTGACGTCCGTGGATGAGATGTCCGGGACACAATGGATGAGGGAACTTCTGGGTTATATTGATATTGTACTTGGCGATTTATATAGAAAGACGGATAAGGCTCTTGGGATCTGTGAGGAAGCGGGGGGGCCTTCTGCCTATACACAGGCTCTGTTATCCGACCGCAATTTACTGGAGGCATTAAGGAAAGAGGGCAACTACGAGGAATATGCAGAGCGTTTTTCCAAAATCAGTTTTGAGCGGTTATCCTCGAAAAAGGAAGAGGGAGTTTTGCAATGGAAAAAGGATAAAGTAAAAGAGCTACGGGAAGAGGTTAAAAAGGGGATTAAGGATATAGAAAACCAGTTTTTCTTTCAACCGCCCGAGGAGATGCTTGCGGATATGAATGCTGTCGGTAGGGTTATGAAGATTTTGTTTCAGCTTACATTGGAATTCATGCAAGAATTCGCAAAAAAGAAGGAAGAGAAGAACTTAATTGATTTTAATGATCTTGAGCACTTCGCCTTAGAAATTCTGGTAAAAAGACAGGATCAACAAATAATTCCAACGAATGCGGCCCTTGAACTTAGCGAGCAATATGAAGAGATTCTGATTGACGAGTATCAGGACAGTAATATGGTTCAAGAGACAATCCTACATAATATATCCAGAGAGGCAATGGGCACTCCGAATCGGTTTATGGTAGGAGATGTGAAACAGAGCATCTATAAATTCAGACTGGCTATGCCTGAAATCTTTATGGAGAAATACGAGAAATATTCCTGCGAAGAATGCACAGCGGACGGACAAATCAATCAACATCAGAGAATTGACCTTGATAGGAATTTCAGAAGCCGTGCGTTTGTTCTTGATTATGTCAATATGATATTTGAGCAGCTTATGCATAAGTCAGTGGGTGGGGTGGAATACGACGAGGCAGCGTCCCTAAAGTACGGCGAATTATTCGAGGAGATATTGACGAATTCAGACGGTGGAGAAATCATTTCGGAGGAGATAAAAAGCCGTATTGGCTCTGAAATCGAATTATTACTTGTTACGAATGAAAACCTCCCGGATCAGCAAATGAGTGAGATATCAGAAGTATCTTCTAAGGAGGATTCGGAGGAAGCTGTATATACAAAGAAGGAGCTTGAAGCTAGAGCAATTGCACATAAGATAAGAGAATTGACCGATCCAACTACCGGTATGCTGGTATTTGACCGGAAGAAGATGCTACACAAGCCGGCTACTTATAAGGACATTGTTATATTGCTAAGAAGTATGTCAGGCTGGTCCGAGGTATTTGTGAATACCTTGATGCAGGAGGGCATTCCTGCTTATGCAGATACGGGAACAGGATATTTTCAGACACTCGAGATTATGACCATTCTCAATATGCTTCGCATCATTGATAATCCCAGACAAGATATTCCGTTAACAGGTGTGCTTTATTCGCCTATTGTTGGTGTGACATCGACCGAGTTGGCGTTCGTGAGGGCATTTTCCAGAAATACAAGTATGTATCTTGCCCTGCAAAAATATGCAAAAGAAGGCAGTAATGAGCAGCTTCGTGAGAAGTTGCTACGCTTTAGTGAAACACTGGAAAGCTTTCGTTCTATGGTAAATCATAAGCCGATTCATGAAATAATTCAGACAGTGTTTGATCAGACAGGCTATTACTATTATGTCAGTGCCATGCCGGGAGGAGAACGGCGCAAAGCAAACTTAGACATGTTAATATCACAAGCCGTTCGATTTGAAAAAGGCAGTTACAGCAGACTCTTCCATTTTATAAGGTATATTGAAAAGTTGAATCGTTATGAAGTGGATTTTGGAGAAGCTTCTGCAACGGGAGAGCAAGATGATACGGTTCGGATTATGAGCATTCATAAAAGCAAGGGCTTGGAGTTTCCGGTTGTATTTGTCGCGGGTATGAGTAAACAGTTTAATATGCAGGATATTAGGAACAGTATTGTTTTACATAATGAACTGGGAGCCGGTCCGGAGTATATTGATAATAAAAAGAGGACTAAAGTTCCTACGCTGATGAAGAAGGTAATTCAAAGGAAGGTACAGATTGAGAATATGGGTGAAGAGCTACGTGTATTATATGTAGCGATGACCAGAGCAAAAGAAAAGCTAATCCTATCCGGCTATCTGAAATCGTTAGAGGATATCAAAGGCGGGGATTTTTCCTTTTTTGAGATAATGTCTGCCAGAAGCTATATGGATTGGATCCTACCGGCTACGGTTAATAAAATCGGGAATAAATCGATAACGGTTGTTCCGATGGAGAAGTTGTTGTCACAGGAGGTTACCAGACAGATTTTTATCCATAAAGACACGGAAGAGTTACTTCGTATTGATCCTGAGATAATTTATGACCAAGGCATGAAAGAGAAAATTGAAAATAGATTTAATTATGAATATCCTTTTATAAATGAGGCTGGTCTGAAGGTTAAGATGACTGTTTCTGAATTAAAGAAGCTGGGGCAGTATGAACCGGAAGAACTGAGTATGAATTTGATATCAGAAACAGCAAAGAAAACAAAAGATCAAGTTCCCTCGCCGGAACTTAGTGTTACGGTTCCGAATTTTATCAACCGGAAAGATGAGATACTTTTGGGTACGGATCGAGGTACCCTTTATCATAAGGTTCTTGAACTGCTGGATTTAAGTCGGGTAAAGGACAGCAGCGGCTTAATGCCGGAACTTAGGAGGATGGTTCAGGAAAGTTTTATCAAAGAAAGTGATTTAGAAAAGTTGAATTATGATTATATAAATAGATTTATATCCAGTGATGTAGCAGAGCGCATGAGACAGGCAGCATATGCCAATCAGTTACATAAAGAAAAGCAATTTGTTATGGGACTGAAGGCATCTGAAGTTCTGCCTGATATCAACAGTGAGGAGCTCATTCTTGTTCAAGGTATTATTGATGTTTTCTTTGAAGAGGAGGGAGAATTAGTTTTGCTAGATTACAAATCCGATCTGGTGACAGAGGAAGAACAGTTAATAAAGCGCTATAAGGTTCAGCTGGAATATTACTGCAAAGCACTTGAACAGATATTAAAGAAAAGGGTCAAGGAGATGATCATTTATTCACTTCCTTTAGGGAAAGAAATCCGTATAGATTCACCTAATTAGGGAACACTCAAAAAAGAATACTGATTTACAAGGGATGGCTAAACAGTAAAATTATTATGAGGTGTGTCATGGCAGGTGTAAAGAAGGAACAAAAAGTAGATTTGGAGCATATTAAACCGGAGGAAGAGGTGAAATATGAGATTGCAAGTGAGCTGGGGTATCTGGATAAGGTTATGGCAACCGGATGGAAGTCACTCACGGCCAAGGAATCCGGCCGTATCGGTGGGATCATGACGAAAAGAAAGAGAGAATCAATTAAAAAAGAAAATTAGAGGCTATACAAAGATTTTGTTAAAAACTGTTGCAAAATTG
This sequence comes from Lachnoclostridium sp. UBA1308, assembly GCA_002307215.1. Classification (GTDB taxonomy): domain Bacteria; phylum Bacillota; class Clostridia; order Lachnospirales; family Lachnospiraceae; genus Mobilitalea. The sequence continues at coordinate 56,583 of DBTU01000028.1, read as the reverse complement.
CTTATAAAAATACAAGAGGCTTCACATACTTCACTCCTGCAATGGCTGAGCGGAATACGTGAAGCCTCTTATGTTTTTAAGATATTTGCAACTATCTCTACTTACGAATAGAGATAGGATTCAGTTTTAGCAGTTCAATACCAAGGAAGTTCTTTATTGCGACACAGATTCCGCCGAGAAGAATGGAGGTATCTTGAAGAACGGAGGGAACAATACGAACATAACTGTTCATTCGGCTTGATAATGCCGCTTCAATCCGTTTCAAGATATCGGGAAAGAAAATGGTGAAGGAGCTATTGATAATTACGATATCAGGATTATAAGCATTTAATATATTATTGACACCTAGGGACATATATTTAATAAAATCTTCCATTATCTTAATTGCATCCGGATCATTGGCTTCATAGGCAACCCGGAACGTATCAAAGCTAAGGTCCTGTGAATTCTTAAGCTTCGAAAATTCCTGAAGCAATGTCCTTTCTGAAACATACTGTTCCAGGCAGCCTAGGTTGCCACAAGGGCACTGTCTGCCGTCAATCTCAATGATGGTATGTCCGAATTCACCGGCTCTTCCATTATATCCGGTATACAGCTGTCGGTTAATTATAATACCTAAACCAACTCCGGAATGAATACTGACATTAGCTATATTAGCATAATCATATTGAAATGTATTTTCACCGATTACTGATAGATTAGCTTCGTTTTCCAGAAATACAGGCGCACAAAAGTGCTGCTCCAGACGCTCTGCAAGATGAAGCCCCGTTAAATTATAGTAGGGAGCAAAGGAAACTTGATTATTTGTAATTACGCCATGAATACCAAGGGTTATTCCTACCATACCATAAGGCGTATCCTTTGGAAGCTGCATGGATTCAATTAATTGAATCAGTATATCAACACAATTCGAAGTGTTTTTTGTTGTTTTGATCTGCTTTAAGCGGCAGTCCTCCCCGATTAAATCAGAAAGAAGCACAGTTGTAGTATCTACTCCGATATCGACGCAGATAACATATCCGGCCTTTTTATTTAAACTGAGTAGAATTGGTTTTCTTCCTAAGTTGGTATCATCGCTTCCTATTTCAACCACCAGTTTTTTGTTGATTAACTCCTGGACAATAGCCGATATTGTTGCCTTGGTCAGCCCCACATACTTTGCAATTGCTGCCCTTGATATTGAAATATGGTTGATTATTGTTTCCAATACCAACTTCGTATTAATATCACGGATTAGTTCTTTGCTCCCCGTCACCATAATAGCCACCCTTTATGAATTATAATTTATATTATGTTACCATATATTATATTTTTTGGATAGTATAAATATTTGAGAAAGGATTAACGTTCAGCAATTCAACTTAGCGAAATCGGCTCCTATAGGGAAGCATTTCTTTCCAGGTCTTGTTGCGATCCTTGCGAGGCTGAATTGTAACATTTACAGACCTTAAATCACTAATATCCCTTGACATAAATAGGTAGAATTGCTATATTATTTTTGAATATAGTTTATTCATCAAATCAATTATAAAAGGAGTATACATTATGTTATATGTAGGTGTTGATTTAGGAACCTCTTCCGTAAAGCTTCTGTTAATGGATGAAGCGGGAGATATAAAAAGTATAGTAACGAGGGAGTATCCGTTATTCTTTCCTAAGCCGGGCTGGTCGGAACAAAACCCGGAGGATTGGTATACTGCCCTGATTGATGGTATAAAGGAATTAGTGAAGGATAATGATAAATCCCAGATCGATGGAATCAGCTTCAGCGGACAGATGCATGGCATGGTAATTCTTGATGAAAACGATAAGGTTATTCGTCCGGCAATTCTTTGGAATGATGGTCGTACTCAGGCGGAATGTAATTATTTGAATCATGAAATCGGCAGGGAGATAATCTCCGGCTATACAGCCAATATGGCGTTAACCGGTTTTACTGCTCCGAAGTTGTTATGGGTAAGAAAGCATGAACCGGAGAATTTTGCAAAGATTAAGAAGGTTATGCTTCCTAAGGATTACATTGCTTATAAGCTGTCAGGTATTCACTGTACCGATGTATCCGATGCCTCCGGTATGCTGCTGTTTGATGTGAAGAATAAATGTTGGTCCAAGGAAATGCTTGATATCTGTGGTCTAAAGGAAGAACAAATGGCGAAAATCCATGAGTCCTATCAGGTTGTAGGAAATCTGACGAAGCAAGCAGCAGACGAACTTGGCCTATGTGTTAGTACGAAGGTTATCGCCGGTGGTGGTGATCAGGCAGTTGCTGCGGTTGGAACAGGAACCGTCGGAGAAGGTAAATGCAGTGTTTCTCTTGGAACCTCAGGAGTTGTATTCATCTCTACCAAAGAATTTGCAGTTGATAAAAATAATTCCCTTCATGCTTTTGCACACGCAGATGGCAAATATCATTTCATGGGCGTTATGCTCAGCGCTGCCGCTTCCAATAAGTGGTGGTTGGCAGATATCATAGGAACCAAGGATTATCCGAAGGAAGAGAAGGAAATTACAAAGCTTGGTGAAAACAATGTATACTTCCTGCCCTATCTGATGGGAGAGAGAACCCCTCACAATAATCCGAATGCAAGAGCAACCTTTATCGGAATGACAATGGATACCACACGTTCTGATATGACTCAGGCAATGCTAGAGGGCGTAGCCTTCGCACTTCGTGATTCCTTTGAGATTACGAAATCACTCGGTGTAACCATTGAGAGAATTAGAATTAACGGCGGTGGTGCAAGAAGCCCGTTGTGGTGCAGAATGATTGCTAATATTCTTAATGTTAAGGTGGATAAGATTAATTCTACCGAAGGACCGGCATTTGGTGCGGCAATATTAGCGGCGGTAGGTTGCGGTAAGTATTCTTCTGTTGAGGAAGCAACCAATAAGCTGATTAAGGTAGTTGATACTACCGAGCAGGAGCCTGAAATTGTTGCACTCTATCATAAGAAATATGAGGTGTTCAAACAGCTCTATCCTACCTTAAAGGATATGTATGATAAGATGATATAAATAGTAGTTGTAAACTAGCCGGAATGAGTAGAATTCTTAGGAATTTCATTTATTCCGGTATTATTTTGACTTTTATATTGCCAATAGGGGCAAATATTGGATATAATACTTATATTGCAAATAGGATATCAGTAAATACAGGACCGGTAATTAATGGTAATAGGAATTCAACAGAAAAATAGTGGATCTACTAATCGCCGCTAATCGGAGATGCGATATAATGGACGAAAGATTAAAGATTTATGAAGAGAATACAAATAAAAAGTTGCCTTTGAATAAGTTCATTATTCCATTTGCATATGACAATGCAAAATGCTATAAGAAGACGGTCACAGATGTTATTAATAATAGTACCGGGGCTGAGTGGCAATACAGTTCCTTAATAGGTTCGGATCATGAATTTTATGAACATATCAGTAATCTGATTGGCACGATAACCGCGCCTTGTGAAGCGGACGGTCTTACGAGTGGCCGGGTGGGTGCAATCGGAGATTGTCTGGAGATTAAGCAGCTAAGCAGTGGAATTCCATTCCTTGATAAAAGGGTTCGCATTGAAATCCGCGAGAATAAAAAAATTATCGGAACCTTTTGTTTCAATAAAATCCAAATGGTATTATTTCAGACCAATATTGGCTTTCTTATACTTGATGCGGATTATCCCAAGGGAATTACTTTGGATCAAATGACGAGGATGAACTTTATTCTCAAAGGGATAAAAAACAGAAAAATTGAGTACCGATATCTCAAAGATCAAGAACTTACGCTGGACGCATCAGATATTTGTGATGTTCCGTTTGAAGGTGATTCCGGTATTGCGGTAGAATATAATAGGAGTGTTAAATACATAGAACGGAGTAAAATATCTTTTTCAGAGGATTATGCAGGCGGAGAAGATGATAAGGTTCAGTTGATTGATTATCATAATGGTAGATACGGTCTGAAATATAAGGCGTATTGTCATTTTACGGATTTCTTGGACTGTATTTTAGAAAATGTACCGATAACTACTTATTTTAATAATACTTATGATAAGGAAAAGGATAAGATATATCCACATAAAGCGCATGTATTTGCATCCGTGTTACTAGATCAGATTGAGGATGTCAGGGAAGCAGAGACTGCCTTCTTCAGTCTTAGGAAGGGATATAAGGATTCCTATCTACCGGATGAGACTGAGTTTGATTTTGCTGATAATGATGAGATTTATAAGCCGTTTTCTAATAGTTATTGGGGCGTTTCCAGAGAAGGTATGGCGAATCTGTGCTATTTAACAGGAAATAAAACAACGGATGCGTTTTTTAAAAGTAATTATGCAGAGCGTTTGGATAATTATCTTTATCTATATCTGTTGGTTTTACATCAACATTATGGCTTATTGAATCTAACCGGAAGAATAGCCTACCTAGATATAGAAGCTAAAAAGTGCTCGGATAATAAGAAGGAATATCATACAATTCTTCAATTAAGGGATGATATAACTTTTTTCTATTTAAAATGTGTATACGAGGCAATCTCACATATTTCACACCAGGAAAAGTTATATACTATGGTGGTTGAGACCTTAGGCGTCAAGAAGATGATGGAAGAATTACATTTTGAGATGGATCGTATTGTAGGTATCATTTCACAGATAAGAGATGAAAAGAAGAACAAGAATTTGAGACTTATAACGATTGCCGGAGCGCTGTTCACGGTGGTGCAGGTATATGACGCAGTTCTCGAAATCGATTCGGCTGTAGTTTTGAATAATAAATTGGCGGTTGGAGAGATCCTCCATGCAGGAGGAGTGCTGCTTGTAATATTTTTGATCGGAATAATGATATGGTTTCTATGGAGGGCAGGCGATAGTGACTAATCGATTGTTGTTAAGAAAGAATTAGGATAAGTTGAATTTCTATGTATATGTAATAGGAAATTGCGTCCTATTACATAAAAACGCTCCACAAAGCGAATAGAGTTCGCTTTGGAATCCGTATTATTTGACCAGTGCGATATACAATCAGGGGATTTACATAAGGAGAAGAAAGTATGGGCTACGTTATGGATGAAATATTAGAGGATAAGATTGGCTTTATTCAGAAGGCTTATGACCTTGAGCAGTATGATACGGTTGTTAAGGAAAGTTGTGGATTATTCGAGGTGGCATTTCGAAAGATATTTGCAGAAGCAGTAGCAAAGCTGCCATATGGGGAACGAATGGTACTAATGGATAAGGAAAGGATAATCGGCGATTCAAGAAAGGGTGTTCAAGAATTTGGCCTCGGTCAGCTGGTAGGGTTATTTCGTGAATGTGATTTGTTGAAAAGATGGGCGAAATTCACCGGTAGGGATATTGGACTGATTGATACCTTGAATTTTAATTCAATTGTTGAATTAAGAAATCGACTGACACATGATGCGGCTACCTGTGTCTGTAACGAATGCGAAGCCGAGATAGTATTTATTTATTTGAAAAACTTTTTAGCTAATTATGATTTTATTGATATGAAAAAAATTAATGCTGATTCTTTTAAAAAGAAGGAAACAAACAGTAAAGATATGCCCACTACGAAAAAGCAGGGTGAAAATTATGCTAAGATTCGTTTAAATGAAGAGAGAGGCATCATCATCAACGAAGCGGATGGGACAAGAAATATCTCATTTAAAGTAGATACGATAAACAGTATGTTGGAGGCCATGTACAGTAGCGCCGTTGAACTAAGTAATGTGGATGAGGCAAAGAAGATATTATTCGACATAGGATATCAAGGTGGGAAGCGCTTCGGAGAAGCAATGAACAAGAAATGGGAGATGGAAGAAATCTCCTACGGCACAAAGATATCAAAATGGTGTGAATTTGATTCTGTAGTCGGGTGGGGAAAATTCAGCAACAATCTGGAGATTGATACGCAAGAGGGAGTCGTTAACGGACATATTACCATAACTGAAAATTTTCTATGTTACAACAGAAAGAAGAAGAATATCCGCCTATGTGACTTTGTTGTCGGATACAGTACAGGGGTTTTAGAAGAATTATTAAATGGAATTCCGATTGAGCTAATTTGCGATACAGACATCTGTCCGCAGGATAATCCGTTTCGAAATGATTGCAGCTTCAAAATTTTAGTGAAATAATGTGAGGTATAAATATGAAGAGGATATTAGTTGTATTTACTGGAGGAACAATAGGAAGTAAAGTATCAAATAATACAATCGATGTAGATGAGCAGGCAGGATATCTTTTGATTGAGAAATTCAAAGAAAAATCAAAATACAATGTAGAATTTGTAACCATGCAACCGCTTAACATTTTAAGTGAAAACTGCATTCCAAAGGATTGGTCAAAAATTATAAATGCGCTTCATATGACAGATATGAATTCGATGGATGGGGTAATCATAACACATGGGACGGATACACTTCCCTATACTTCTGCAATGATAAGCTATGTATTTGCAGATACAAAGATACCAATTATATTGACAGCGAGTAATTATGCGCTTGATCAACCAAATGGAAATGGATTAAGAAATTTTATCAGTTCCATCGAATTCATATGTCATTCAAGTATTCCGGGTGTTTTTACGATATTTGAAGATGAAAAAGGAATTGAACGGATATACCTCGGCTCAAGAATGAGTGAAGCAGATCCCTTCAACGACCAGTTTACAAGCTACGGAGGTGTGGACTTAGGTTACCTTAAGGGTGGTATGTTAATCAGAAACGATAATAAGGTAAACCCTACGATAGCAAAGCTCAAGGAAAACCGCGAGTCTCTTCCGTTGAAAGATATTGAGTTTAATAACAAGATTCTTACGATCAGACCGTTTCCCGGTCTGGATTATAGCTTCTTCCGCTTCGACTCTAATAATAAGCCAAGGGCGATTGTGCATAAATTATATCATTCCTCCACGGCATGTGTCAGAGACGGAAGTGTTTCACTGGTGTATTTCATGAAATATTGCAAGGAGGAAGGGATCGATTTATATCTGGCCTCCTTTAAGAATACGACGGATGATATGTATATAACCAGTCAGGAATTGCTTGATAATGCTGCGATACCCTTACATAATATTTCGATGGAAGCGGCTGTATCTAAGCTATGGCTGGCATATAATCAAGATATTATGGAGCCGAGAGAGTTTGTCATGAAGAAATTATACTTTGAATTCCTGGAATAAAGCTTGGTGGCTAATAATGTTGTAGGAATAAAAAATAGCATTTGATATGCAAGGAATAAATACCGGTGACATTTGTCATAGTATAGATTGTTAAAGGACTGCATTTTCACAATTCATGATGTATTCATTATGTCTGCCTAATAGAAGCACTCTGTTAAGCAGACATTTATTCAGAAAGGAGCCGTAAATGCCGCCATATACCGGATTTGCGGCTGTCTATGATCTGTTTATGGATAATGTTCCATATGCCGAATGGGCAGATTATGTACAGCAGTTATTAAATAAATATGGAATTAAACCGGGACTGCTGCTCGAGCTGGGTTGCGGAACCGGTAAGATGGCCAGGCAGTTGGCGGTCAGGGGTTATGATATGATCGGAATTGACAATTCTGAAGAGATGCTCCAGATAGCGAAAGAGGCCGGTAATGATAATTCGGAGGAGATACTGTATCTGTGCCAGGATATGAGAGAATTTGAGCTCTACGGAACGGTCAGTGCCGTAATCAGTGTCTGTGACAGCATAAATTATATTCTAACGGATGCGGATTTGCTTAAGGTGTTTCGTCTTGTGAATAATTATCTGGATCCCGGGGGATTATTTATCTTTGACTTGGATACCGAATTTGCATATAAAGAAATCTTAGGAGAGAATACCATCGCTGAAAACCGTGAGGAAGGTAGCTTTATCTGGGAGAATACTTATTATGAAGAGGATATGATCAATGAAATCAACCTGACCTTATTTATTCAGGAGAATGAATCTAAGTTGTTTCGTAAATACGAAGAGACCCATTACCGTAAGGCATATACCCAGGGTAAGATCAGGCAGCTGATAGAAGAAGCGGGAATGGAGTGGGTTGCAGTATTTGATGCCTTAACTGAGAAAAACCCGAAGAAGGACAGTGAAAGGATTTATATCATTGCCAGGGAAAAGATAAAATCAAAAACGGAAATGGAGAAAGCATGTCAGATTATATGATACGTGCGACAGCGGCAGAGAATCAGATTCGCGCGTTTGCAATAACAACAAGAAATCTGGTGGAGTATGCGAGAAGTATACACGGGACAAGTCCGGTCGCGACGGCAGCACTGGGAAGACTACTGACAGCCGGAGCAATGATGGGCAGCATGATGAAGGGGGAGAAGGATATTCTTACCCTCCAGATTAAGGGAAGTGGTCCTATCGGTGGATTAACAGTGACAGCGGATTCCTTTGGTAGTGTGAAGGGATATGCTTATAATCCCGAGGTAATCCTTCCAGCCAACGAGAAGGGGAAGCTAGATGTTGCGAAAGCCTTAGGAGATGGCATTCTAAGTGTGATTATGGATATGGGACTCAAGGAGCCGTATGTTGGGCAGACACATCTGATTTCCGGTGAGATAGCGGAGGATCTTACGTATTATTATGCCACAAGCGAACAGGTTCCGTCAGTCATAGCGCTGGGTGTTCTGATGAATAAGGATAATACAGTAAGAAGAGCCGGAGGCTTTATCCTTCAGTTGATGCCGTTTGCCGAGGAGAATATTATCAGTAGGTTGGAGCAGAAAGTTAGCACCGTTTCGGGAATTACAGCTTTGCTGGATCAGGAAATGACGCCGGAAATGATACTTGAGGATATATTGGGCGAATTTGGAATTGAAATTATCGATACACTTCCGGTAGCGTTTGAATGTAACTGCACCAAACACAGGGTGAAAAAAGCGATCATTGCAATTGGTAGGGAAGAGATAAGGGAGATGATTGAAGAGGATAAGCCAATCGAGGTTAACTGCCATTTTTGTAACAGTCATTACGAATTTACGATAGAAGAGCTGAAGGAAATATTAGACAATAAATAAAAGGAAATTCAGTATAACTGAATTCTTATATTTACTGGGATTCATGGAAGCTAATATATCACAAAAAGAGGATAAGCTACACCATTGTCTGGGAGAAAAAGTAATTATAAAATAGAGTGGTTTGGTGGAGTGAGGATATAAAGGATGAGTGTTACAGCTCATATTTTGTATAAAAGAAAGGTGACTGAATAGTTGCAGGGAAAGTATCTTTAATTAATAACAATAAAGGAGAGAGGGTTATATGAACTACGGTTTTTTTGATGAGGGAAACAAAGAATATGTAATAACCAGACCGGATACACCGGCACCATGGGCTAATTATCTGGGATCACCGGAATATGGTGCAATCATATCCAACAATGCCGGTGGCTACAGCTTTGTTAAGAGCGGAGCAAGCGGAAGAATTTCACGTTATATTTTTAATCAGGAGGATAAGCCCGGCAGATATATTTATCTTCGTGATGATGACACGAGTGATTACTGGTCGGCATCCTGGCAGCCGGTAGGGAAACCGTTAGAGATTTACAAAAATCAATGCCACCATGGGACAGCTTATACCAAAATCAAAGCACAGTACGCAGGAATAGAATCCGAGGTGCTCTACTATGTACCGCTGGGTAAGACTCACGAGGTATGGAAGGTAAGTGTTAAGAATACCGATAATAAGCCCCGTAATCTATCTGCCTTTGGTTTTATTGAATTTACAAATGAGGGTAATTATGAAAATGATCAGGTTAACCTTCAATATACGTTATTCATAACCAAGACCTATTTTAAGGGCAATAAGATTCAGCAAATGATTAATGAAAATCATTATAAGAATGCGGAAGGTTCCAACGGTAAAGAGCGTTTCTTCGGACTTGCCGGTGCAAAGATTGATTCCTATAATGGCGATAAGTCCCATTTCATAGGAAACTACAGAAGCTTCGGTAATCCGATCGCTGTGGAAAAAGGCTCCTGTGATAATGTATTGAATTACAACTCCAACTGCTGCGGAGCCTTACATACCAAGATAACCCTGCAGCCGGGAGAAAGTAAGGAATTCGTATTTATTCTCGGACAAAAATGTGATAAGGAATCCGAAGCAATTCTAAAGTATTATGAAAATCTTAGTGTTGTTGACCTCGAACTGAAGGAACTTAAGAGCTACTGGCATGGGAAGTTAGCCAATCTCCAGGTAAATACACCAAGTGAGAGCTTTAATGCAATGCTAAATACCTGGAATGCTTTCCAGTGCTTTATGACCTTTATCTGGTCCAGAGCGGCCTCCTTCATTTATGCAGGTCTTCGTAACGGCTATGGCTACCGTGATACGGTTCAGGATATCCAAGGCATCATCCATCTTGATCCTGTGATGGCAAAAGAGAAGATTGAATTCATGTTATCTGCTCAGGTGGATAATGGAGGCGGACTTCCGTTAGTTAAGTTTAACCATAATGCGGGACATGAGGATACACCGGATGATCTATCCTATGCACAGGCGACCGGACATCCGGCATATCGTGCTGACGATGCACTCTGGCTGTTCCCCACTGTTTATAAATACATGGCCGAGACCGGTGATAAGAAATTCTTAGATGAGATTATTCCTTACGCGAATAAGGATCAGGGAGATGTATATGACCATCTAAAGAGAGCAATCAACTTCTCCATGGAGCATCTTAGCGATCACAAGATGCCGGCAGGTCTGCATGCAGACTGGAATGACTGCTTAAGACTTGGGAAGAAGGGCGAATCAACATTCGTAGCGATGCAGTTATATTATGCAATGAGTGTTATCCGTGATATTGCTGCGGATAGAAAAGATATAGCGTATATCGCATATTTAGATAAGGTTCAGAAGGAATTAAAGGATACCATCAATGACAACTGTTGGGAAGATGACCGTTTCATCCGAGGCTTTAAGGAGGATGGACAGGTGATCGGTTCAAAGAAGGATCCGGAAGCAAACATGTGGCTGAATCCGCAGTCCTGGGCTGTCATCAGTGGTCTTGCTACAAGAGATCAGGCTGAGAAAGCACTGGAAAGTGTACACAGAGAACTAAATACTGCTTACGGTGTAAAATTAATGTCTCCTTCCTTTGTAGATCATGCCTTTGACGGTGCACTTGCAATCCTCTTCAATCCTTCTACCAAGGAAAACGGAGGTATCTTCTCACAACCGCAGGGGTGGATTATTCTTGCAGAAGCCTTAATGGGTCATGGTAATCGTGCCTTTGAATATTTTACAGAGTCCAGTCCGGCAACACAGAATGACAACGCAGAGATCCGTGTGCTTGAGCCTTATGCACATGGTCAGTTTACGGAAGCGGATGAGAGTCCATTCTTTGGAAGATCCCATACGCACTGGTTAACCGGTACTGCTTCCACAGTTATGGTTGGCTGCGTGGAAGGTATTCTCGGTATGAGACCTGATCTTGACGGACTTACCGTAGCACCAAGTATACCGAGTGAGTGGAAGGAATTTACCATTAAAAAGAATTTCCGCGGCAAAGAGCTGAACATTAAGGTGCAGAACCAAAACGGCGCAGAAAGCGGTTGCAAGGAGTTCTATGTCAATGGTGAAAAGCAGGAAAAGAACTATATTCCGGAGACAATTCTAAAGGATGTTAATGAAGTGTTGTTAGTTATGTAATAGATTGATATAAGAATGCTGTTCATCGCAGTTGTGTTATAAGAGAACACCGCAAAGCAACTTTTTAAGTTGGGTTGTGGCGTTCTCTTTTTGCTCTGGTAGTGTAAGTACAGGTTTGATAATTGCTTAATCATAGAAAGCAGAAAACCAGTAAATACGTTGATTTCCGATTTATTTCGTGGATGTGAATCATTATTGTTTTTTATACCAAATACAGCCAATCCAACCATTACTCCAAAACATGTAGTAGTTACTATCTTTTTAATAATACTCTTCATAGTGTTTTATCTCCTTTCGATCTAATATTTATTACCAGATATATTATATGAAGCATTTACTCCAGCTATATCAATTGAAGTTGGAGTTTTTACTACTGTACGATCCCTATAATTACTCATAATGGGAACTGTTGCTAAAAGAATATTATTATTATCTGCTAAATTAAAAACATGACCCAATTCATGCACAATAACACTTTGTGCGGTAGATGATGTGTTCTTAACGCTATTAATTACTATATAAAAAGATGTACTACTAATACCATTCAGACCCCAATAGGAATCGCTAATATCATACGAATCTATCGTATTGTTACTCCAAAGACCTGTAGTTATATTTACTCTTGATGTAGCATTGTTCCAAGCACTTTGTGCAGGGGAAAAGTAAGAGGAAAAAGTTAGCATATTATTAGTTATAGTAACTCGACTAGTATAATACCCACCACCTGATAATACATAATCTGTTGCGTATACTGTAAATTGCGTGGTGCATAGAAACAAACATGATAACAATATTATTGACAAATATTTTTTGCTTTTTTTCATAACTTACTCCTTTCAAAATAATAACTATATAAATGAAAAAAAATGTTATAATATTACTATAAATGACATGTCGCAGAATCGTATACAAAATATGGAATTATGTCAATCATTATTTTGAAATATATTGAAAAATACTTAATAGTTATAGGTTAATTGCCAAGGAGAATTCCACTTTGCCAAAGTAATAGCTGGAGTTTAGTTTGGCAAATAAGGCAAATAAGAATTAATAGTTATATTGAAAAATCAGGTGAGGGTTTTTCAATATTTAATTGTTTATAATATAGGAGGATTAAAATGAATGAATATAAGCGAAATTTAATTGAGGATACAAATTATAGTTTGGAAAATCTTTTGGTAAAATACGGTAATAAATTAGTATATTTTATAAATAACATTATACATAATATGACTGTATCAGAAGATTTAATGGAAGATTCCTTTGTACAAATAGTATTGAAAAAGAAAACATTTAAAGATGAGTCTAAATTTAGAATATATCTTTTTAAAACAGGTAGAAATAAAGCATTGAATTATTTAAAAAGATCCTCGTTGATTCGTTTTGAAAATTTGGAAGATAATGAAGAAAAAATAATTGATGAAAAGTCTAGTATTGAAGATATATATATATAAAATGAGCAACAAAAATCTTTAAATAATGCCATGCAAAAATTAAATCACGAATATAGAGAAATCTTATATTTAATCTATTATGTGGAAATGTCATATGAAATGGCGGGTATTGTTATGAAAAAAAACAAGAAACAAATTGATAATTTGGCATATAGGGCTAAAAAGCAACTTAAATATATTATTGAAAAGGAACGATTTTATGAGAAGTAATCAAGAACGTAGTACTAATATTTATAATAAAATTGAAATATGCAATAAAGTAAAGAAAAAAAGGATTAAAAAAACATATTTGAGTATAAGTGTTCTCGCATGTATACTAATTGCTTTTATATTTATCCCTATTCAAACAAGAAATTATAAGGTGGAAAGTATTACGAAGGAGAATTCTAAAATAATAGAAGAGACTATTGGTAAGATACCCACATCTGGATCTGATTTTAATATGACTTTAGATGCAGATGCCATACCTACAATAATATTTAATGGACATTCATATACATTTGATGGAAGTATCAATTATGAAGAGAAAAATATAAATAAATTACTTGGCAAATATTTGGGTAATGCAAGTGGTTCTTTATTTGATAGAGATGAAGCTAAGAAAATATATGCATCTATTGTCGCTACTGGTAAAATATATGGAGTAAATAATTATAATGAAAATTTTAGAATATGCATATTAGACAAAGAAAATTCTATTATGGTGTTTTATGATAATTTGGATGAAGATAATTTGATAAATGGAAAAGATTTATTTGGAAAATTGTTTTTAAAAAACGATTACAAAGATGTTTTGTATCAACCTCATTACGCTTTTATGAATAGTGACAATGATTTTAGAGAGTGTTTGGATTTAAATAAAAATGATATTGATGATTTCATCGATGAACTTTATGAATCACCTTTTGTAAAATTAACACCTAAAGATCAAATGGAGAAAATACCAGACTACGATACAGAAGGGGATGAAATAAGACATCTATATTTCAAAATGGATGATGGTACCACAATAGACATTACACTATTTAAAAATGGGTATGTACATTATAGAGATATGGGTGGTGTATATGTTTATATTCAAGATGAAATATTTGATAAAATTTTTAATGCCACATCAGATTAATGTAATTTAAAATCAATTTTTATCCAAAATATATATGGAACAAATCACCAAATACTATTTTTATGATACAATCCCATCCAAGCGGTTAGCATCGATTTTCTCGGTCTCAATATGATGACGTATGTAATATACCGCAAAAAGTATAACCAAGAAGCCGATCAAATTCAATATCTGCTGCGCGTATATCTTCTGTCCACAAAGATAAAGGGGAAGGGACTGGAACAAGCTTAACAGTCGTCCTCCCAGAATGGAAACCAGAAAGCCGAAGACACCGGAGAGGGAGGAGGTTATCGTAAGCCAGGTCATACGCTTCTCACTTTTAAAGAAATCTAACTGGATACCAAATAATCCAATTCCTACAAACGCCCAAGCGGTGGAAGCTAAGAAGGAAGCGAGTACCATCATCGGATATGCATTAAAGGGCATAGTTAACGCTGTGGCCAGAAAATTCAAGCCAAGTGCCAGCATAGTATAACGTAACAGCCTGCCCATGCCTAAGCGGTCTGCCATTCGTCCAAGTCTTGGAGCAAGATAGATTCGATACAAATTGAAGATAAAGCCTACCAGCATGATAAAGGTATACGGCAGATGCATATCATTAATCTGAAAACTGGCGTTGAACGGAAGACAGATATAGAAGGCCAGGGTAAAGAGGCATACAACGGTGAAGGCCTTCCTGAATTTCCGGTCGGAGAAAGCTTCCTTAAGTTCCGAAGGTATGCTTTGAGGTTTTGTCTCAGGCTTAAGATCCTTCGCCTTTTTCGCCAGACGGCCATGCATTTCCTTGCCGGTATCGTTCACATAGGACATCTTGGGTTCCTTCATCAGAGAAAGAGCAATTACATTAACTAATGCAAGAATAAATATGGTGGCTCCTATGATGATAAATCCGGTAAGTATATTGGTTTTCTTAAAGTAGTCGAGTACCATACCGCAGACTAGCATAAGGGTTGAGATTACAAATACTGCTACGGAGTCTTTAATCGAGAAATACTTACCTCTGAGGCGACTGGGTACCAAGCTGGCAATCCAGTCTTGGGATGCAGGTGTTCCTATCTGAACAAAAAGCTGCCCGGTAAAGTAGAGTAATACAATAAGGATGGAATTTGTTATCGATGGAAAATGAAATAGCGGAATTAAGTATAAGGCAGCAAATGCAGTTCGAAATAATGCAGTTACACATACCAAGAATTTAAATTTTTTAATACGTTTAAAGAAATTAATACAGAACAGCTGGGAAAGTGCAGCCAGGCTGATTAGGGACGTGATGATACCTATATTGGCGTCGGATACACCGCTGTAGGACATGAGGGTAGCCAGAAAGGTACCACCCGCAAGCTGAACAATAGTCTGAGCAGCAGAATCCGCAACTGTGAAATTGACACGGCTGGCTTTCATATCCTGCTTCGATTCCGGTAAAGCCATAAAATAGATTCGACGGAGCTTTCCCATAAGGTATTGGTGAAGATAAGTCAAGTTATTAATCATATAAGTTTGGTACTCCCTCTATCTGTTGTAAATTGTCGTTACAGCTCAGGTATGACGCCGCGAGGTGCTTTTTGTGAGTGTGGCAATGGTGTTTGTTCCGGGATGATTATGATAGGTTGTTACTTGTAAATAGACCTTTTATCGATTGTTTTATAAGAGGCAGTAAGAGTATTATACCATCAGGGGGTAGGGGTGTACATAGATTTTCCTATGGAAATAAATAATATATGATGTTATATGATATAATTAATTATTTACCAGTTGACAATGATGATTCAACTCTGGGCAGAATGTGAAAGGGAGGCAGCGCCGGTGCATAGGTTCACCGTGCTCATTTTTAGAGCCAAGGAGTAGTAGAAATAGATGTTAGTGGCGGTGACTATAAAACTGAAAAGGGAGTGAAGATAGGAGATTCTATTGATGTTGTAACCAATCTATATAATATAAAGGATGTTTTCCTATATGAAAAAAATCTATATAATGAAATAGTAAACTTGATATATGATCGAGCTAATGGATTAGAGACTTATAAAAAACGAGATTTTATATGAGTATGGAGAAATTGATAAGATAGCGTATATTATTTCTGATAAAAAGGATGAAAAGATCTGTAGTATACCGGTACTTATTTTTTTATTTATTAATGATAAAGTTACACATATTATACAATACTTTAGCGTGGTTAAAATAAAAATGATATGCTTACCTTAGAATTATTAACACGGAATTCATTGAGGGACCATATGTCTGGGATCCAACAATCCCAAATAAAGGACAGAATTCCTGCTATTATTATTGAATGAAAGGATTGGATGATGATGTTAAAGAGTAAGAAAATATTAATAGTCTCATTTTGTTTTATTTCTATTTTGATAATAAATGTAGTACTTATATCATGTTATTATAGTAAGCAAAAGAGTGTGAAAAGTAATATTAGTGAACAAAACATAGAAATGAAAGCTAATCAATCTATTATTATTTATTCTGTTGATAATTTGCTTCAACTTAATGAAGCACCTGAGAAATTACCAGATTACGAATCAGGTCAAATATCATTAAATACCTTAATGACCTATGAAGAGTGGATCAATAGTGGGGGACATCAGCCTTGGAGAAGAGATTCCTTTTTATTGGTGACCACGGTAACTTCGAATTTAATTCCGGAGGATATGAAATCCTCAAATAATAATTGGGTAAAGAATGGAAATGTCGCTACGGATGAAAAAGGAATTGCTATAAAATTAATAAGTCCTAAGGACGATTCATTTGACAATCCGTCAAATGCTACAGAGCTTACGTATGAATTAATGGTAAATGAAAATCTGTCCTATGAGATAACAGTCACGCGGCCATATAATTCGGTTTTTTTCTTGGTTTCAAGAATTATTCTCAATATCGATTTTCACCATCGGTAGTCTTAGAAAGTGATATATAGGATTGACCTGCCCCGATAAATTCCACATATGCTTTCCACCCTTCGGTAGAGCTTATAAAGACATACTCTTCTCTTTTTCCGCTATCAAGATTGCCTTTATAAGTAATATTTACATATATATAATTTGGCTTCCATTCCCCTGTTGAATTTGGTATATTTGTTAATATTGCTTCACTTGTCGGAAACTGTATACGCAGCTCCTTCGAAGCAATCTACAAAGGCCTGAACTTTATAATCGATATCTACGTTGGGATTAATACCAACATAAGTATCCATCGTACCGTCAACACAAGTAACGGTAGAAGTTGGAATAGCAATTTTTGGAATATAATTTTCTCCTTTAAATTTTTATTTGACTTGCAAGTCTACTATATAAAAAGGAGAAAAAAGGTAAAATGTAAACTCGAATTTTTGTATAAGGAGAAAAATATGGTAAAAAAGAATATTTTATTTACATTGATTATATTAAATGCGTTACTTTGTACAGGATGTTCTGCTAACAATAAGACCCATGCTACACAACCGTCATCAGTAGGAAATGGATCAATTACAATAACTCCAACTATGAATGATAATGACTTGAATTTACAAGAAAAAGAATCAGAAATGTTAATTCAAAGAAATTCCGATTGTTTTCGCTTTCAGTGTAATGATTTAAAACATCAAGGACTTATTGAGGATATTAATAATCTATTATGGATTGTTCCGAGAGGGGGGGCTGGCATAACGGATGTCGCGACTGAAAATGATAGTTCTGAATTGCCAATAGTCGCATTAAGTAATAGCATTTTGGATAAAGAATTAACTTCCTATACCGCGGAAGATAATTATACATGGATTCGGCTGGTTTATGACACATATATCCCTCCAGCAGGAGTAAATGCAGTTGGGCACAAAGACATAGTGATATATATACAACCAGATAATCCAGACGATGCAATTTTTGCAATACAAGATCCGGTTGAAAATTCTAAATGGAATATAACAAGTATGCCGGGATATGGTTGTTGGTTATCTACAGAAATTGACATGTTATTAAGAATGATGACGGGATTTTAATAACAATCTTTGATTATCATTTTTTAGAGATGAGTGGAACCAATGAATCAGTTTTATTCCTGCTAGAATATAAGCAGGAATAAAAACACCAGCATGATATTATGTCCAAATCGGTAAAAAAGGCAGAGACCCACAAGAAACAGAAGATTATACAGGGTAAATACACGCAGGTATTTTCCTTTCTGTGCATCTGTAGTCCGACAGTAGAATTTATAGGATATTAGACTGGCAAGTGAGGCAACTAGGCTGCCTAGACCACCGATATTCGTACCAATAATTAATGTCTTGTAATGATCTGTAAAAGCGGATAACAAAATAGCAGCAGGAACATTGCTTATAATCTGGCTTGAGATAATTGCGACAGGCAGTTCTTTGCCAATCAGCAGACTTGCAAAATAGTCTTTAACCAGGGTCATGTTTCCGATATTTCCGACGAAGATAAAGAAGCTGACAAAGGTAATGAGGAGAGCATAATCCACTCTTTTCAAAACACGAAGGTCAAAGATTAGTACAGATAGTAATACAGCTACCAGCATAATGCGATAATCGAAAAGGCGAAGAACACAGGCAATACAAATAAGGAACTGGAGCGTATAGACAGGCAGCAGGCGATAATTCTTACGATAGTTTTCACTTCTGTTCGGCATTTGAAAGCTCAGAGGTTCCTTTTTTGTTGTGAGAATGATAATAAACAATAGTACAAAGGAAGCTGCTGCATATGGAAAAGTAATTTTTAAGAATTCAAGAATCGGGATATTATAGTGGGTATAAAGATAGAGATTCTGCGGATTTCCGATTGGTGTCAGCATACTTCCAAGGTTTGCTGCTATCGTCTCTAATACGATAACCCGGATGAAATACTTTTTCTGCCCGGTCAGGGTTAATAATAGAATGGAAAATGGTACAAAAGTAATCAGTGCTACATCGTTGGTTACCAACATGGATATAATAAAGCAGAGAATGACCAATAGGAAGGTTAGTGCCCTTAAGGACTTAACTCGTTTCAACAAGTGCTCGGACATCAGAAGGAATATGCCAATTTTCTGAAAGCCCGATACCACAACCATGAGGCAAAATAAAAGACTCAGCACACGAACATTCAGATACGAGAGGTAGTGTGAGGAGGGCGGTACGAAAAACATTGTGATAATCGCAGCGGCAGCCGCGATACATAACACAGCTTCGGCACGAAAGAAAAATATCATTTTCTCTAGTATTATTTTCATGGGAAATCTTCCTTTGTGTGATTGGTAGGTCAAACTTTACGAATTACGATAGAATTGTACCGCAAGAGGAGAGCAAATGCAATGATGGTAGAGCTGCAAAATAAGAATAAAATTCATTTATAATCACAGTTAATGAGTGACATAAATAAGCTTAATATATAGGATTGCAAGATGTTTTTGTATAAAATAATATGATGGAAAAGCATCTCTTTTCGCAACTAAATTTGTGCATATAGACAAATTTCAAGTTTTGTTCTTGAAAACGACAAAATACTATTGCGGTAAATGCTTGTTTCATTATAATATGTAAGTGTAACGGAGAGCTTCTTAAATTATATGAAAAAATATAGTAAAGGACAGGTGCAGTTGCAATGAAGAAACTAGACATGCTGTATGAAGGAAAAGCGAAAAGGGTTTACAATACCGATGTGGAAGATGTATTAATCGTAGATTATAAAGACGATGCGACAGCATTTAACGGTTTGAAGAAGGGTACGATTGTTGGAAAAGGTGTAATTAACAACAAAATGTCAAATCATGTATTTCGTTTGTTGGAGAAGGAAGGTGTTCCGACTCACTACATCGAAGAATTAAGTGATCGTGAAACCGCTGTGAAGAAGGTAGCCATCGTTCCGCTTGAGGTTATTGTAAGAAATGTTTCTGCAGGAAGCTTCGCTAAAAAACTTGGCATGGAGGAAGGCATCAGGTTTATTGCCCCCACACTTGAATTCTCTTATAAGGATGATGCTCTGGGTGATCCCATGATTAACGATTATTATGCAATCGCTATCGGTGTAGCTACCAGAGAAGAAATAGATATTATTTCAAAATATGCATTTAAGGTGAATGATGTGCTTTGCAAATATTTTGCGGGCATTGGTATTGAGTTAATTGATTATAAGATTGAATTTGGTAGATATAAGGGACAGATAATACTTGCAGATGAGATTTCACCGGATACCTGTAGACTCTGGGATATCGTAACTCATGAGAAATTAGATAAAGATCGCTTCCGCAGAGACCTCGGCAACGTTGAGGATGCATACCAGGAAGTGTTCAAACGTCTAGGGATAAATTAAGATAAGATAACAGGCAGGTCAGTCTGTTATGGTAATTCAGGGGCTGGTCTAAAATATATTTTTAGTCAGCCCCTTACTGACTTGAATGATGCAAAACCGGATATGCCATGAACGAAAGGTTCCGTAAGAGGACTTATTCGTGAGCTTCTCCCTTTTTGTTGCGATAGAGATGGTTAACCTGTTAACTTTTATATGAATGAGAGGATGGATCAGTACGCATGAATATGGAAAATAACAGTTATAACCCGGATGAACTACATGAAGAATGTGGGGTATTCGGAGTCTATGATTTGGATGGTAATGACATAGTATCCACTATATATTACGGTTTATTTGCGCTACAACACAGAGGACAGGAGAGTTGCGGTATCGCTGTCAGCGACACCGACGGTCCGAAGGGCGCGGTGAAAGCGTGGAAGGGTATGGGGCTCGTCAGTGAAGTGTTTACCCCGGAGCATTTAGATACCCTTAAGGGTAATATCGGAATTGGACATGTCCGTTATTCCACAGCCGGAGGCAGCAACATCAATAATACGCAGCCGCTGGTTTTGAATTATATTAAGGGTACGCTAGCCCTGGCCCATAATGGTAATTTGGTTAATACACCGGAGCTTCGCAAGGAATTGGAATATACCGGAGCTATTTTTCAGACCACGATCGATACCGAAGTAATTGCATATCATATTGCGAGGGAGCGTCTGAATTCTGCAACAGTGGAAGAAGCGGTACGCAGAGCGATGAAGAAGTTGAGCGGGGCTTATTCCCTGGTAATCATGAGCCCAAGAAAATTAATCGGCGCAAGAGATCCTTTCGGTTTTCATCCGCTGGTAATCGGTAAGAGAGATAATGCATATATCCTTGCCTCGGAGACAGCTGCGCTTAGTGCGGCAGATGCCGAATTCATCCGTGATGTATTACCGGGTGAGGTGGTAATGATTAACGAGGAAGGAATCCATTCCGATACCTCACAGTGCAACCAAAAGATTGCAAAATGTATCTTTGAATATATTTATTTTTCAAGACCTGATAGTCGCTTTGACGGAGTCAGTGTCTATAATTCAAGAATCATGGCGGGAAGAATTCTGGCACAAACCTACCCGGTAGAAGCGGATGTCGTAGTCGGTGTACCGGATTCCGGTAATGCGGCGGCACTTGGGTATTCACTCGAATCAGGCATACCCTTTGGTATGGCCTTTGTTAAGAACAGTTATGTCGGCAGAACCTTTATCAAACCAAAACAAGCCATGCGTGTCTCCAGTGTCCGTATTAAGTTAAATGTTCTGCCTGAGGTTGTTCAGGGCAAGAGAGTAGTTATGATAGATGACTCCATTGTACGTGGAACCACCAGTGAGAAGATCGTTCGAATGCTTAAGAAAGCAGGAGCCACCGAGGTTCATGTAAGAATCAGTTCGCCACCGTTTTTATATGCTTGTTATTTTGGAACTGATATCCCGACCGGAGATCAGCTGATTGCTCACAATAATTCAATCGATAAGATAAGAGATATGATTGGAGCGGATTCGCTCGGATATCTATCTGCGGAAAGATTGAGCGAAATGATCGGCGGAGATAAGGGCTACTGCGATGCCTGTTTTACCGGTAATTATCCGATTGCTCCCCCTACCCAAGATATTAGGGGAGAGTACGATCTTTAATATGTTTGTGGAGGATTATAATGATAGTACATGGGGATGACAGTCATGTCAGAGTAATCGGAAGAACCTTAAGGTATCAGGATATCACATATATTGATTATTCCTGTTCAGCAATTGAGTTTTTGTTTACCGGAACGAGGGCAGAAGCAGTGCTATGGTCGGATGGCTCTTCCTTTGAGAGCATTCACAGAGCAGTAGTAGCGGTATTTGTAGATGAAGAAGAGACTCCCTCCAAACGCCTCGTACTAGACAAAGAAGAGGACACCTATCTGCTTTATCAAGGAACAAAAGCGAAGGAAACAAAGATAAGACTGGTTAAATATTCGGAGGTAGCCTTTGGCAGAGTAGGAATCAAAGGAATTATTACGGATGGAACGAAGCCTGTTCCAACTCAAGCAGGTATAAGAAAGCTGGAATTCATCGGGGATTCGATTACCTGTGGGTATGGAATTGAAGGTGTATTGAATGTGGATACCTTTACTACAGCTCAAGAAAATCCCTGGGAGGCATATGCTGCTACAACAGCAAGAGCTCTTAATGCAGATTACCATCTGATTTCGTGGAGTGGAATAGGAATCATCTCGAACTATACGGAGGAAGAGATTCCAAATGATAGCTGGCTGATGCCGGCGATGTATCCGTATACAGATAAGGCAACGGATCTTGCTCTTGGTAATAAGGAGTTATCTATTTGGAACAATAAAGCATTTATACCGGATTGTATCATCATCAATCTGGGCACGAATGATCAAAGCTATACAAAGAAAATCCCGGACAGGGTGGAAACCTTCGGTAGGGAATATCATAAATTTATTAAAAATGTACGCAACTTAAATCCATATTCAAAGATTTTATGTACCCTGGGTGCGATGGGACAGGATTTGTGCGCTGAGATAGAACATCAGGTAAATCTACTCACAACTGAGGGAATAAAGGATATCTATTATATGGCCTTCGACGATCAGCTGGAAACGGACGGTATTGGTGCTGACTGGCACCCAACCAAGATTACACATAATAAGATGGCAGCACGATTAGTGGGTAAACTGGAAGAGCTTATGAATTGGTAAAGAAAATTTTAGATACTGCATTTGCGGTATCTGTAAATGATAACAGAAAGGGGCAATAACATGAGCAATGATAAGTATATGAGTCCTTTATCCGAGCGCTATGCGGGAAAGGAGATGCAATATATCTTTTCACCGGACATGAAATTCAGGACCTGGAGAAAGCTTTGGGTAGCCCTCGCAGAAGCAGAAAGAGAGCTTGGGTTAAATATATCGCAGGAACAGATCGAGGAACTGAAAGCACATCAGGAGGATATCAATTATGAGGTGGCGAAAGAACGAGAAGCCTTAGTTCGTCACGATGTAATGTCCCATGTATATGCCTATGGAGAGCAGTGCCCGAAGGCTAAGGGTATCATTCATCTGGGAGCAACCTCTTGCTATGTCGGTGATAATACAGACATTATTGTAATGACCGAAGCACTTAAGCTGGTGAAGAAGAAGCTGGTTAATGTTATGGCTGAGCTTTCTAAGTTCGCCATGGAATATCGTGCGCTTCCGACACTGGCCTTCACTCATTTTCAGCCGGCACAGCCGACCACCGTTGGTAAGAGAGCGGCTCTATGGCTGATGGAGTTAAAGCTTGATTATGATGATATTTGTTATCTGATAGATAGCATGCTGTTACTTGGTTCCAAGGGAACGACCGGAACACAGGCCAGCTTCCTGGAATTATTTGATGGCGATCATGAGAAGATTAAGAAGCTGGATAAAGTAATTGCAGGTAAAATGGGCTTTTCGGATTGTTATCCGGTATCCGGGCAGACCTATTCCAGAAAGATAGATTTACGTGTACTTAATATGCTGGCCGGAATTGCGGTAAGTGCGCATAAATTCTCCAATGATATCAGACTCCTTCAGCATCTGAAGGAAATAGAAGAGCCCTTTGAGAAGAACCAGATCGGTTCCTCCGCGATGGCATATAAGAGAAACCCGATGAGAAGTGAGCGAATTGCTTCCCTCGCAAACTACGTTATGGTGGATGCCCTCAACCCGGCAATTACAGCTGCAACTCAATGGTTCGAGAGAACCCTGGATGATTCGGCAAATAAGAGAATCAGTGTTCCGGAAGCCTTTCTTGCGGTGGATGGGATTCTTGATTTGTATATGAATGTAGTTGACGGACTCGTGGTATATCCGAAGGTAATTGAGAAACGCCTGATGCAGGAGCTTCCTTTCATGGCAACTGAAAATATTATGATGGATGCCGTAAAAGCAGGTGGTGACAGACAGGAGCTTCATGAGAGAATCCGTACACTTTCCATGGAAGCAGGCAAAAATGTGAAAGAAAAGGGACTTGAGAACAATCTGCTTGAACTGATTGCGGCAGACCCTGCCTTCAACATGACTCTGGAAGAGTTAAAGAGTACGATGGACCCGGCAAAATACACCGGACGTTCCAAGGAGCAGACCGAAGAATTTATTCGAGAGGTTATTCAACCGATTCTTGATGAGAATAATGATCTGTTGGGATTAAAGGCAGATATTAAGGTGTGATGACCGTACACGGTTTTATATGAACTTTATGATTTCATAATAGATTCAGGCTATGTTTAGTAACAGAGTTGATAATGTGACAATTTTTACGGGAAGCCCAAAATGGCTTCCCGTAATTCATATCACCCCGGATCATATTATGCTTATTTTTATCTCCGTCGAGACTGAGCATAATTAAATCCGCTTCCGGTAAATCAAGAGGGAAGGTTCCGTTCGTAACCACATTTACAATCAAGAAACCCATTTCCTTTGCTTCCTTTACCAGATCTCGGATAGTTTTATCACCATCCTTCCATAGAAAGGTTTCACCGCCACACAAGAATAAAATCCGAATTCCCTTTTTATATAACAGCCGCATCTCTGACTGTATTTGCTGATAAGGATATATCTTAGACGTAATATTATTTACCGAACAATGCTTACAGGATAATTACATTGGTCCGTAACAATAATAGTACCCAATATCGGTCTTTTTTGTTTCAATAAAACTGTGCACACACCAAAGAAGGAAAATTTAATAAAGTGTTTCATTTTCATAGGTTATTCCACTGTAATCATGTTATTGTTATTGGGAGGGAGCAACCTACCGCACTAACTGTAAATCATTATATATTTTTATTGCTTAAAAAACCACTATTAAATACAGATACTCCATTCGATGTGCCCGGTGTTACAGTATAGGTAGTTTGTAGACTGTGAAGAAAGGCATAGTTATTATAATGAATCAGGAACTGAAATTATTGATACCCTGTGATTACACACGGCATAATATTCAGCTCCTGACTTTTAGTTATTCTACCTTACATCCGATATGTTCGATTGTGTTTCTGATTTCCTGCTCGGCAGCAGGTTCATTATAGTCAACTTCCACTGTCGCACGCTGAAGGTCAATATTCACCTTCTGCACTCCATCCATTTCCTCAAGAGCATTTTTTATCTGAGTTTTTACAATTGTGTTAAACATGCCGTTTACATTATAATGAATCTTATCTCAGTAAATTCATAAGCAGACCTATCATGCTATACCTTGATAGTTTTAGATATAAACCAGTAATTTATGATAATTGTACATGAATATTTGCTGTTATAATATTTTGAATATGAGCAGATATTTGAAGCGTATGGAAGGCAGTGGCAGTACCAATATGGAAGGTGGTTTTCTGGGAATCAAGATAATACTAAAGCTGTGGGAGAGACCGGAAGGGTGATATTGGAAGAGATGTAAAGCCGCGGATAGTGAAATATTGAGACTATGTCCGAGAAATATGTAGAAATAGACAGGAAAACATAGTATACTATGGTTAAATGCCAGAAACCTCAGAGGATACGCCATGAATGTTGATTTAGAGTATTACAAAATATTTTACCATGTAGCGAAGGCAGGGAGCTTTACCCTAGCGGGTGAGGCACTTTGTATCTCCCAACCCGCAGTCAGTCAAGCAATCAAGATGCTGGAGTCCTGCCTTGGAAGTAAACTGTTCCTCCGAATTCCAAAGGGAGTCAGGCTTACCCCGGAGGGGGAGGTTCTTTTTAACTATGTCCAGAAAGGTTATGAATATATACTCATGGGTGAGCAGATATTCCGTAAAATGCTCGATCTTGAAAACGGTGAAATCCGAATCGGTGCCAGCGACATGACACTTCAGTTTCATCTACTACCTTATCTGGAACAATTTCATGAAAAATACCCGAAAATCAAAGTGACGGTAACGAATGCACCAACTCCTGAGACACTGGAATATCTCTATGAGGGTAAGATTGATTTTGGTATTGTCAGTGAGCCCTTTGAAGCAAAGCCGGAGATTGAGGTCAAGCAGGTAAATGAAATACAGGATGTATTTGTGGCAGGTGGTCGATTTAGTCGGCTTAGAGGAAGTATATTATCCTTTAAGGCCCTTGAGGAGCTTCCAATCATTTGCTTGGAGCATAATACCAGCTCCCGTAAGTATATTAATGAATTCTTAAAGGGAAATGATGTCGTCCTAAAGCCTGAATTTGAGTTGGCTATGAGTGATATCATCGTTAAGTTTGCAATACGAAATCTTGGTGTCGGATGTGTCGTGAGAAATTTTGCCCAGGAAGCGATAACCTCAGGAGATCTGTTTGAGCTTCAGTTTGAAAAGGAGATTCCCCAAAGGCATTTCTGCATCATTACAGGAAAATTAAACCCCATCTCAACGGCAGCAAAAAAGCTGTTGGATATGATGGAAACATAAAAGGATGGACTAAAATTATGAAGATAGATATTAAAAAGCTAAATGAGAAAGCACTGCTTCCAACCAGGGGAAGTGAGCAGGCAGCCGGATGGGATTTATATTCCAACAATGTAGAAGCAGTAAATGTAGAAGCACACGCAACAGTTATGATTGGAACAGGATTATCAATAGCGATACCGGATGGATATTTCGGAGCAGTTTATGCCAGGAGCGGACTGGCAACAAAGCAAGGCTTAAGACCGGCAAACTGCGTTGGCGTAATTGATAGTGATTACCGAGGCGAAATTATAGTTCCGTTGCATAATGATACGAACGATAGGAAGACAATAAATCCCAATGAAAGAATTGCACAAATAGTTGTTATGCCGTATCTTGCTGTGGAATTTGATGAGAAAGATATTCTTGATGAAACGCAAAGAGGCAGTAATGGATTTGGGTCGACCGGGATAAAGTAGTAATAGGTTGGAATTAAAAGTCACTTTTTAGGTAGTTAATGAATAAAGATGTATAATCGATTCGAATGTCAAAAATCGCTTTAGGATATGCCATGAATATCGTTGTATATATATTCATTTGGTTGCCTTTCCTTCCTAGGCATATTCTTATTCGAGCCTCAAAACATAATGAAAATGGCGCAAAAGTAGGCGCCATTTTCACTTGAGTCTCAAAACGAATATGGACAGCCGTCGTCAGCCGGTCTGCCTGCATGATTATATATACGACGATATCCATACATTAAGTTAATTTTCGACTTTCGACACTCGAATCATACACCTTTATTCATGTCAAGACTATGAAAGGGACTTTTTCAGTGCACTATATATGCAAAAGCCCCTATTCTAATATAATAAAAGGCTATGGTTAAGAATAATTTTGATTATTATTAATAGATTTATTTAAATAATTAGGTTATCATTGCTTTACTTTATAAAAACCGTCGTTAGGAGTAATTGTTACTTTTGTAGTTGCTAATACCTTCTTACTATCACTATCGATAACTTCTAATTCTATATCGAATGACTTCTTTATGTCTACGACTTTATCATTCTCGACAGCACTCCATAGAACAGGTTCACCTTGATTCTCCGCTTCTTTTCCTATGCCAATAAATTCACCTTCGGCAGTTTCCCAGTGATAAATTAAATCTTCGTAACTCTTTTTCGTTTCAAAATTAGGTGTCATTTTAATTCCTTGTGCTGATGACATTGAAGGAGTATATGAAGTTCTGTCAGTAGTTATTGTAACTCTTTCACTGGCTTTATTACAGCCAACAAGTAATATCAAAACAAATCCCATGATAAGAAATAACTTTTTCATTGTACATCCCCTTTGAAAATATGAATGAGTCTAAGTTTTAAAGTTGCCGGTAAATTTCCTTAAATGAAATATAAAATAGAAAATGATCGTAAGTATAATGACAAAGGTGCCAATGAACCAAAATCCCGTTATTATACTAAATTTTGTTGCAACAAATCCAAAGAATAGCCCTAAAATTATAGTTATGATTCGTTCTATTAATGACATAATTGATTCAATCGTTGCTCTTGCTTCAGGGTCGGCATGATGATGCAAATACCCCATTACCAAAGGGTCGATCAATGCGGCCATGCTTATAGCTAATATGAAACCCAGAACACCTATAACACTTTGAACAATGGAGGCCATTACGATACCAAAGCCACATAAAAACGAAACAAAGATCAGAATAGTAGTGAGTTTAAAATGTTTTAACAATCTTGCAGAAAGTAAGGATCCTAGTATTCTACCACCACAAATAATCGATGAGACGATTCCAAAAAACATAACAGAAAATGAAATATGTTCTAAGTAAAGCTGCCAAAACTCATCAATGTAGACAATGCAAGCGGAGATAATAGTTGCATTTATACAAATCTTCAAAGCATTGATATTGGTCTTAAAGAAGGAAAATGCTGTTGTTATAATCTGCTGAAATGTTAGCTTGCTTTTACTGAAATAATGAGTTGACGGTTCCTGCAGAAATAAAGAAAATGCAACTGCTAAAATTGAACTTATGAATGAAAGCCAATAATTAAAAGTAAAGCCAAAATGAAAGGCTAAAAATCCTCCGGACAATGCAGCTAATAACCCAGCCGTAAAATCAAGAGCATTCATATTTCCACAGACAGCTTCAAATTCAGATTCCCGATTGCTCATCTTTAATGAGTCAAAAAGTAATGCGTTAAAGGCTCCACTGCTAAAAGCTGTTCCAATACCGCAAATAAAAGTTACAATAGCAAAGTCCCTAAAGGTATGTGCATAAACCAAAGCAAAAAATTGAAAACCGTGCAAAATGCTACTAATCACAATCAGCTTTTTTCTTCCGATTTTGTCTGCAAGGGCACCCGACGGAATTTCAAATAGGATAATTGCGATAGCATACACTATTTCGCAATAAACCACCATTTGTACCGTCATTCCACGTTCTTGATAAAACAGACGCTCAATGACATAAGCCGGAATTAAGTTATGAAAGAAGATAATCGCATATAAAAGCCATTTATTTTTATAATAATTCATAGTAAATCTCCTTATATAATTTTCTACATGCTAATGCATAAATCATATAAGGTATGGTGGTGGTCGGGCTAAAAGTTAACAGGGATATCGAATAGGATACATGAGGTATTCTCCTTCCTTTTTCATCATTTTCCGGTGGTTAAGAATGAAAAGATATTTTCTTCCAGTATATCATTTCCACATTATTCTACAACCTTTTTTAATTAATATATTTTATTAGACCCGATAGGATAAATAGCTGATTTCATACCATAGTAAGTAAAAGTAATTGAACATTAGTTCGTTTCGTGTTATCATTTTTAATAAGAATATTTGAAATAATGGAGCCATTTTGTCTAAAAAAAGTGGCATTGTGATAAAAGGTGAAAACAGTCTTATCATACAGTATTGCTACACAGAGTTATTGATGGAGGGACAGCATGGCTGGTCTAGTTACGCATTTGGTATTGGCAAGTGAAATCTGTAAGCGTCTGCCGGAGGGAACAATCGGTGATAGGGGCCTTTTCTATCTGGGAAATCTTGCTCCTGATGCAATTCATCTTAGAGAGAATTACATAAGAGAATATAAGAAGCATACTCATTTTCGTGACGACATCCTGGATAGGGATTTTGTAAAGGAAGAAAATAGGGCTTTATTTTGCAGCCGGGTTACAGATTTCATTGTTAGGTACAGAGAGATTGACGATGGCTTGCTGGATTTATATCGGGGGTATGTGGTGCATGTCCTGGCAGATGAGCTTTATGTTGTGACAGTCCGTGAAGAATTCTGTAAGACCTTAGAAAAGCTTGATATTGACCAGGGTGACCCACGCTTCTTTGAATATGTTGTCAGCGACATGACCAGGAATGATTTCCTGCTTGCTAAGTATTATACCGACTTTGGTGATATATTTAAAGGCCTAGAGGAGGCGAAGGTTTATCCGGTCGCCGGGTATCTCAGTGAGGATGAAATATATTCTTGCAGAGACTGGTTGCTTCACCGTTATATAAAGGATACACAAGAAATTCTTCAGCCAACATATATAACCTTTGAGGAAACTTTGGATTTTATACAGAGAGCGGCGGATGAAATCGTTGAGAGGCTGACAGGTGGTAAGAACTTTCCTGCGATGTTTTAATATAAGGCCTACGATTGCTCTTGACTTCGAGTAAACTCTAAGGATTATAGTGAAGCCATAGGTGGGTTATTTACAATTGATCCAATACCATTTGTCAACGGAGAATTGTATTGAAATCAATAGGGCATCCTATCGTTGATTATGTTAACAGATGAAACAATAACAGCCGGTGAAGGCTGAAATATGATATACTGGAGGAATTGACATGAAAAAGATTGAACTGGGTAAAAGCGGGTTACAGGTCCCGAATATAGCAATCGGGTGTATGAGAATTAATGGACTTGAGAAGCAGAAGGCGGAAAGCTTTGTTGAGAAGGCCTTAGAGCTTGGTGCAAACTTTTTTGACCATGCGGATATTTATGGGGCGGGACATTGTGAAGAGATTTTTGCGGAGGCTGTCCATATGAGTCCGTCCGTACGTGAGAAGATGATTTTACAGTCTAAATGCGGAATAAGGCAGGGAAGGTTTGATTTTTCAAAGGAGTATATCTTAAATTCCGTTGATGAAATTCTGAAGCGGTTAAAGACGGATTATTTGGATGTTTTTCTGCTTCACAGGCCGGATGCGCTGGTGGAGCCGGAAGAGGTGGCTGAGGCCTTTGATCATCTGTATCAGTCCGGTAAGGTTCGTTATTTTGGCGTGTCCAATCAAAAGCCGATGCAGATACAGCTATTACAAAGATATGTAAAGCAGCCGATTGTAGCTAATCAACTGCAGTTGAGCGCAACCAATACCAATATGATCAGTAACGGTCTTGAGGTTAATATGACAACGGATAAGGCGATTGACAGGGATGGAAGTATTCTGGATTTTTGCAGACTGCAAGACATAACTATACAACCATGGTCTCCTTATCAGTTCGGATTTTTTGAAGGAGTATTTCTGGATAATGATAAATTTCCGAAGCTCAATGAGACCATTAATCGGATTGCTAAAAGTTACGGAGTCAGCAATACAGCCATAGCTATGGCCTGGTTGTTAAGACATCCCGCTAAGATGCAGCCGGTTACCGGAACCATGAATGAAAAGCGTCTGGAGGAAATCTGTGGTGCCTCAGAGCTGTACTTGACCAGAGAAGAATGGTATGAAATTTATGTTTCAGCAGGGAATATTCTTCCATAGACAAATAAAATTGACATTCAACGTTAACCTTATGCTATAAAATAAAATGATAGCCTTAAATGATAACCTTTAGTGCTGATATCTTAGGAGGATTTATGTACATAGTATAATCATTGATTATGCATTGTATAATTAATATTGATTTTACTTATACGAAAAAATGTATTATACTCAGTAGGTAATTGGGTATAATACATTTGACTGTAATAAAACACTAAGTTTTATTATGTAATCCAAGGAGGAATTTACTATGGTAAAAGCTATTGTAGGCGCTAACTGGGGCGATGAAGGAAAAGGTAAGATTACAGATATGCTCGGACAGGAAGCCGATATTGTCGTAAGATATCAAGGCGGCAGCAATGCAGGGCATACAATTATTAACGAATATGGCAAATTCGCACTTCATTTACTGCCCTCAGGAGTATTTTATAAACATACCACCAGCATTATCGGCAACGGAGTAGCTCTGAATATCCCTTACCTGGTAAAGGAAATCAAATCCTTGGAGGATCGCGGTGTTCCGACACCTAAGATTTTGGTATCGGATAGAGCCCAGATCATGATGCCTTATCATATTTTATTCGATCAGTATGAGGAAGAAAGGCTCGGAGGAAAATCCTTCGGTTCTACCAAATCCGGTATAGCACCTTTTTACTCCGATAAATATGCAAAGATCGGTTTTCAGGTATCGGAATTATTTGATGATGAGTTATTAAAAGAGAAAATCGGTCGTGTTTGTGAAATGAAGAATATCATTTTAGAGCATATGTATCATAAGCCGATGATTGATACAGAAGAATTATTTCAGACATTGATAGAATACAGAAATATGGTGGAACCTTATGTATATGATGTTGCCGCATATCTTTATGAGGCGATTAAGGCGGGCAAGAACATATTGCTGGAAGGACAGCTGGGTGCGTTAAAGGATCCTGATTTCGGTATCTATCCGATGGTTACCTCCTCCTCCACGCTTGCTGCTTACGGAGCGATCGGAGCAGGAATTCCTCCTTATGAAATAAAGAGCATAGTTACAGTTGTGAAGGCGTATTCCAGTGCTGTCGGTGCAGGAGAATTTGTCAGTGAAATCTTCGGTGAAGAGGCAGATGAGCTTAGAAGACGCGGTGGAGACGGCGGTGAATATGGCGCAACAACAGGAAGACCGAGACGTATGGGTTGGTTTGACGCTGTTGCATCGAGATACGGTTGTCGCATGCAGGGTGCAACCGAAGTTGCCCTTACAGTACTTGATCCGATTGGTTATCTGGATACTCTGCCAATTTGCGTCGGATATGAAATTGACGGTGTCGTATCAAAAGATTTCCCGACTACTGTTAAGCTTGCCAAGGCTAAGCCGGTGTATGAAAATCTACCCGGTTGGAAGACGGATATTCGTGGTATCAGAAACTACCTGGAACTTCCCGAAAACTGCAGAAAATATATTGAATTTATAGAGAAGGAGCTGGGGGTGCCGATTACGATGGTATCCAACGGTCCCGGAAGAAATGATATCATCCTAAGATAGGATGGTAATATCTGAAGATTGACACAGAAGGCCCAATACTTTATAGTAACAATATTAAGAGGGAGTAGCTTATAAGTATTAAGTCAACAATCGGCAGTGGTATTGCCTGGCTTATACTCCATTTATGGATAGCAAGACTTTTGATATAACTTTGCATATGCGAGGTTATATTAGAAGTCTTTTTTTATATATTAAAAGCAAAAAGATAAATAATGGGTAACTATTCAGTAACCCGAGAAATTCGCTGGATTTCGAGAAAACCCGGCGCCAAAATATGTGTTTTTCAACATATTTTGTGTGCATCGGTTCGAAAGAACGGCAGTGACTGAATAGTCACAATAATGGAACTATTGTGTAAATAAAGAATTCAGAGTAGCCGAATTCTTGCAAAATTAAGGAGGTATATTATGCAGACGAAGAAAGCATTATCCTGGTTAGCTTTTTGGGTAGGGACAGCAATTTGTTTTAATATCGGAATATTGATTTTTATGGGGAAAGAAAAAGCGCTTGAATTTCTGGGAGGCTATGTGATTGAGC
Organism: Lachnoclostridium sp. UBA1308; assembly: GCA_002307215.1. Lineage (GTDB taxonomy): Bacteria > Bacillota > Clostridia > Lachnospirales > Lachnospiraceae > Mobilitalea. The sequence goes on along the minus strand of DBTU01000028.1, from coordinate 22,794 downwards.
AGAGCCTTAGCATTGACAATTTATTTTTGTTTATTGTTGTATTCTCAGCGTTCGGAATTAAGATGGAATATCAGAAAAGAGTTTTGACTTATGGTATCGCAGGAGCGATAGTCTTAAGATTGATTTTTATATTGCTGGGGATAGCGGTCATCAATATGTTTCATTGGGTGCTCTATGTATTTGGTGCAATTCTAATCATTAGTGGACTTAAAATGATGTTTGGCGAGGAAGCACATATGGATTATAAGAACAGCAGGGTGATTAAATTGCTAAACAAGATAGTCCCTGTAACGGATAAGCTGGAAGGTGATAAATTTTTTGTAAGAAGGAATAAAATACTCTATGCCACGCCATTGTTTGCAGTTATAATTATTATTGAGTTTACAGATATCTTGTTTGCGGTTGACTCGATTCCGGCTGTCTTTTCGATAACCACGGATGCGTTCATTGTATATACCTCTAATATTTTTGCACTATTAGGACTTAGAAATATGTACTTTGTTCTTGGGAAACTTCATGAGAGGTTCCGTTATGTGAAATACGGGGTAGCCTTTATCCTTACCTTTACCGGCATTAAGCTGACGATACTTATATTTGATCTACATATATCGACCATAGGGTCACTGCTTATCATCTTTAGCATTTTAGCCGCAAGTGTAGGGGCATCGATGCTGTTCCCTGACAGTTCACCCTTGAAGGAAAAAGAGACACAACAGAATATTTTAAAATAACTATTGCTTTTTGCGCTACTTAATGTGTAAATAATATGTGTTAATGAATAAATAGCTGATGCAGAGGAATATCTGGAAGGAGCGAATTCATGAAAATCGGTATTATAGGTGATTATGATGGAAGACCATCACATCTGGCAACCCAGGAGGCGATAAAGCATTGCTCTGCTAAGTTAGGAATACATCAAGAGTCATACTGGCTGCCAACTACAGATTTGGAACAAGGAGTTGGTGATAAGTTGCTAGAATTTGACGGCTTATGGTGTGCTCCCGGAAGTCCCTATCAAAGCATGTGGGGAGCGATTCATGCGATACAGTATGCAAGGGAAAACAAGATCCCATTTCTCGGAACCTGCGGTGGATTTCAGCATGCCGCTCTTGAATTTGCCAAAAACGTATTACAGCTCGATGAATTGATGAATAGAGATTTTAATCCTTATTTGCCAAATATTTTTATAGCGGCTTTATCATGTTCACTAATGGCTCAGTCAAGACATATCAGCATAGACAGGAATAGCAGGTTGTATCAAATCTATGAAAGAATTGAAATTGAAGAAAAGTATAATTGTGATTTTGGATTAAATAAAGACTTTCAGAAAATACTTGAGCAGCATAGTTTTAAGGTGTCGGGTGTGGATGAAGATGGAGAAGCCAGAATACTAACACTTGAAAGCTCAGGGTTCTATATTGCTACATTATTTCAACCGCAGTTAAGCTCTTCCTGTGATAAACCACATCCCCTGATTTTGTCATTCTTAACAAGTGCACTGGAATATAACAGGAGCAGATAAATATCCTTGATGATTTTGGTTTCATTCGGTACAATAGACATATGAGACATATGAGACATATGAGACATATGAGACATATAAACATATGAGACATGTGGAAAAATACGAGGTGCAGGTAGAATGAATCAGACACTATACAGGACAATAGAGGCACATATGCTTCAGTGTATGAAGGACAGTGCTCATGATAAGGGGCATATTTATAGGGTATTATATATGGCACTTGATATTGCAACATATGAGGAAGATGTGGATAGGGAAGTGTTGATAATATCTTGTCTGCTTCATGATATCGGGAGAGAAGAGCAGTTCAAAAACCCTGAAGTCTGTCATGCTCAGATCGGCAGCAGGATGGCTTATGAGTATCTACAGACAATTGGTTACGAAGAGAGTAAGGCCTCGCATGTCAGGGAATGTATTCAATCTCACAGATATCGCAGGGATAATGATCCATGCAGTATGGAAGCCAAGATTCTATTTGATGCTGATAAAATTGATGCGACGGGAGCCATAGGAATAGCCAGAACCCTTGTATATAAAGGAATTGTTTCGGAACCGTTATACTCATTAGATGAGAAAGGAAATGTTCTTGATGGGACAAGTGATTCGGAGGAATCCTTCTTTCATGAATATAAATATAAATTGGAGAAGCTATATGGTAGGTTTTACACCAACAGAGCTGAACAGATTGCTAAGCTGCGGCAACATACCGCTGACCTTTTTTATCAAGGTATGTTAAGGGAAATCAAAGACTGCTATCATAGCGGGACAGACCTACTGACAGAGAATCTGGAATAAAAGGTAACACAGAAAGGTAAATCATGAATTTATTAACGATAGAAAATATGAGTAAAAGCTATACAGACCGGATGCTCTTTGATCAGGTAGGCTTTGGTATTAGTGAGGGAGAGAAAATCGGTGTCATTGGTATTAACGGAACAGGTAAATCTACTCTGTTAAAGATAGTTGCAGGACTGGAGGAGCCGGACATCGGGACAGTTACGAAGGGGAAGAAGATTCGTATCGGATATCTGCCCCAGATGCCGGTATTTGATGAGAAACTAAACATCTTGCAGAATGTGGTACTTAACCAGAAGGCCGAGGAGGAATATCGCAACTTGGAGGGTGAAGCAACAGCAATGTTGCTACGGCTGGGCATCACGGATGTTACAGCATTCACAGGAATTTTATCGGGAGGTCAGAAGAAACGAGTAGCGCTAGTCCGCACCCTACTGACCCCGGCGGAAATTCTGGTACTAGATGAGCCTACGAATCATTTAGATCATGAGATGACTCAGTGGTTGGAGGAATATCTACTCAAATACCGAGGTGCATTTCTTATGGTCACACATGATAGATATTTTCTTGATAAGGTTACGAATAAGATAATTGAGATTGATCAAGGCAGTATCTATTCTTATACGGCCAATTACTCCGGATATCTGGAGCTTAAGGCAGAGCGAGAGGATATGCTACAAGCAACGGAACGTAAGGCGAAGAGCCTGTTTCGAATGGAATTGGAATGGATGCAAAGAGGAGCAAGAGCACGCTCTACCAAACAAAAAGCCCATATTCAACGCTTTGAGGAGCTGAGGGATCGTAAGGGAATAGATGCCGACAATAGGGTTGAGATTAATGCTCTCTCGTCCAGACTTGGTAAGAAAACGATAGAATTAAATCTGATTGGTAAGTCCTATGGTGATAGGAAATTGATCAGTGATTTTACCTATATTTTGCTACCCGGAGACCGTATTGGGATGATTGGTCCGAATGGCTGCGGTAAATCTACATTGCTTCATATTCTGACCGGAAAGCTTGCACCGGATTCGGGTACGGTTGAGTTAGGAACCACGATTAAGATAGGCTATTTTTCTCAGGAAAATGAATATATGGACGAAAGTCTTAAAGTAATAGATTATATCCGAAATACCGCGGAGTACATTCAGACCTCTGAGGGAACGATAACAGCTTCTCAGATGTGTGAGAAATTTCTATTCACCGGAGCTATGCAGTATTCCCTGATAGCGAAGTTGTCGGGTGGAGAGAAGAGAAGACTCTATTTACTTAAGGTGTTGATGGATGCTCCTAATGTGTTGGTACTTGATGAGCCCACCAACGATTTGGATATACAGACACTAACGATACTGGAGGATTATTTGGACAGCTTCCCCGGTATTGTCGTTGCGGTATCGCATGACCGTTATTTTCTCGATAAAATGGCAACAAGAATATTTTCCTTTGAAGCCAGTACGATACGCCAGTATGAGGGAAATTTCTCGGATTATATGGAGGCAAGAAGCATCCGTGCCGCAAAGGATACTCCGTCACCCAAAGTGAGTAATATCTGCTCAGAGGAGCAGAAGCAGGCAGGTCAGACTACTTGGAAGCAGAAAGATGTAAAGTTGAAATTAAGTTATCAGGAACAGAAGGAATTTGATACGATTGATACGGAAATAACAACCTATGAAACGAAGCTTGCGGACACGCAGACTGCGATTGGAAAGGCTGCTGCTGATTATACAAAGTTAAGTGAGCTGATGGCAGTAAAGGAAGTTCTGGAGAAAGAACTGGAAGCAAAGATGGAGCGCTGGGTATATTTAAATGATCTTGCCGAGCAGATCGAAGCTGCTAAGAAGGAAAGATAAGACCGATAGCTGATCATTTCCAAGGGAGTAATTAGTACGAATCTGTATAAAAGTGAGGATCAACAAAGTGAAGATAAATGCACCACAGATAATGGATCTTAGAGAAGCAGGTTCAATGTTAAACCAGATCATAGAGTTGCAAACGCAGGAGCGTACAGCAGAGAGATTTAGGTTTTGCTCAGAGTACGTTTCAGATGAAGATTTAACAGGGGTAGATTATAATTGCGTTGAATTTGATGGTTGCAGGCTATGGAATTGTAACTTTAGTAAAGTAGGGTTCACAAATGTGTATTTTAAAAATTGTGATATTACTAATTGTACCTTTGAAAATGGATATTTTAGCCAAGTCGAATTTATCTCTTGTAAAGGAGTGGGTAGTAAATTCCAGAACTCAACGATAAAGCATGTACTTTTTTCAGATTCTAACTTTACCTACTCTAATTTTGAACACTCTAAATTGCAAAAAGTGATAATTGTATCTTCCAACTTTAGCAATACTTGCCTTGCAGAATGCATTCTAAAGGAGATAGAATTAAAAGATGTAACTTTAAATAATTGTGATTTCTTTAGGACTCCTTTGAAGGGGTTAGATTTTAGAGAAAGTAGAATTGATGGGATTATGATTTCAGATACACATATAGAACTGGTAGGAGCTATTGTAGATACCTATCAGGCTGCTGCCTTGGCTCGGTTTTTAGGTGTTGAGATTAAATAGTTTCATTGAATAATATAGCGTAATAGCAGAAGAGATCCGCTACGTATAATCAGCGGATCTCTTTTGATTTACTTAACCTACCATTAGGTATTGGGAATGATACCACAACGCTAGTTTATGCCGATTTCTCAAACTGAGAATTATACAAGTTAGCATAGAAAGCGCCCTTTGCAAGAAGCTCTTCATGAGTGCCTTGTTCTACAATATCTCCTTCATTCATAACGAGGATTAAGTCCGCATCGCGAATGGTTGATAGACGGTGCGCGATGATGAAGCTGGTTCTGCCCTTCATTAAACTATCCATCGCTCTTTGTATTAATATCTCGGTTCTGGTGTCAACAGAGCTGGTTGCTTCATCAAGGATTAAGATCTTAGGATCTGCTAATATAGCTCTGGCAATTGTAAGCAGCTGCTTCTGGCCCTGAGATACATTGCTTGCTTCCTCATTGAGTACCATGTTATAGCCGTCCGGTAAGGTGTTGATGAAATGGTGTACATGGGCTGCTTTAGCAGCCTTGATTACTTCTTCATCAGTAGCATCAAGCTTGCTGTAGCGGATATTTTCCATAATGGTTCCGTTAAACAGCCAAGTATCTTGTAATACCATACCAAACAGTCTGCGTAGATCGCTTCGGTCAAAGTCTGTTATATTGTGACCGTCAATAAGGATTTCACCGCTGTTGATATCGTAGAAGCGCATCAGAAGCTTCACCATAGTCGTTTTGCCGGCACCGGTGGGACCTACAATTGCAATCTTTTGACCCTTACGTATTATGGAGCTGAAATCGTTGATGATGATCTTATCCGGATTATATCCGAAATGAACATCTCTAAATTCAACGCTACCATTCAAATTATCGATAGACACAGGGTTTTCAATTGTCTGTACTTCCTCGGGAGACTCCAAGAATTCATATACTCTTTCTGCAGCGGCAGCCGTGGACTGGAACATATTCGCTACCTGGCTGAGCTGACCGATCGGCTGTGTGAATAACCGGATATACTGAAAGAAGGATTGAATCTGTCCGATTGTTATCTTTCCATGAATGGTAAGATAACCGCCAAGGATTGCAACACCCACATAACCGATGTTACCGATAAATTGCATGATGGGCATCATAAGACCTGATAAAAACTGGGATTTCCATGCGGCTTCATATAACTTTTCGTTCTTTTCGTTAAATTCCGTAATAGATTCGGTCTCTTTGTTAAATACCTTCACAATGCTATGTCCGCCGTATACTTCTTCGACCTGACCATTTACATGACCAAGATATTCTTGCTGTTGCTTAAAATATTTTTGTGACTTCTTAATTACTTTACTAACCACGATTCCGGATATCGGAAGTATTAATAATGCGAGCAGGGTCATCGGAATGCTGATAGTCAGCATCATGACTAATACACCAACAATTTGAACGATAGATGAGATTAGCTGGGTTAAGCTTTGACCAAGGCTGTTGTTTAAGGTATCAACGTCATTTGTTACCCTTGACAAAATCTCACCGTGGGATGTCGTATCAAAGTAATTCATCGGCATACGATGGATCTTTTCTGAAATCTCTTTACGGAACCTGTAGCATACCTTTTGGGTAATGCCGGTGATAAAAAATCCTTGAATTAATGAAAAAACAGCACTGATCGAATATAAAACAATCAAGGTTATTAGGATGGTTTTCACTATGTCGTAGTCAATACCGGTTCCGCCGCTTATTTTACGAATAACGCCATTTGTTATCTCGGTTATGGCATTTCCCATGATATTGGGACCTATAATGGTAAAGATGGAGCTTCCGATGGAAAATAGGAAAACAATGAAGAAACCTATTTTATACTTTGACAAATCGGATATCAGCTTTTTCATGGTTCCCTTGAAATCCTTTGCCTTTTCGACGGCCATCATACCGGGACCACCTGGGCCTCCGCCGCCCGGCCCGCCCATACGTCTTCTAGGCTGGTGTTGTGCGGAAGGAGCCTGTATTTTGTTTTCTTCTTTACTCATAATCCAATTCCTCCTTTGACAATTGGGAAGATGCAATCTGTTGATATACTTCGCAATTTTTAAGTAACTCTCTATGTGTTCCATTACCTACAATACGCCCATCCTCGAGTACAATAATCTGTTCGGCATTCATGATGGTACTGATTCTTTGGGCTACGATAATGATTGTACTATCGGTTAATTCTTCCTTAATCGTCCTGCGAAGTTTGGAATCAGTCTTGTAATCAAGTGCTGAGAAGCTGTCATCAAATACGTAGACTGCAGGATTCTTTGTAATAGCTCTGGCGATGGATAACCGCTGTTTCTGTCCGCCGGATACGTTGGTACCGCCCTGAGCGATGGAAGTCTGATAGCCCTCGGAATTATCATCGATAAATTCTTCCGCTTGAGCAATTCGTGCTGCCTTTTTCATCAGTTCATCGTCAGTGCTCATATTACCGAATTTAATATTAGATTCTATCGTTCCTGTAAATAACACACCCTTTTGCGGAACATAGCCAAGCATGTTGCGAAGTCGGCTCAGCTTCATACTTGTAATATTTGTACCGTCAAGCAGGATGCTACCCTTCGTTACATCATAAAACCTCGGAATCAGATTAATCAGTGTGGACTTACCGCTACCGGTACTTCCTATGATTGCGGTAGTCTCACCGGGCTTAGCAGTAAAGCTGATATCGGATAGAACATCCTCTTCTGCATTCGGATACCGGAAGGAAACATTATTAAATTCGAGAACTCCATTTGTACCTGTGCCGGTAATCTCCTCTTTTAGAGGGTCGATAATCGAGGACTTAGTAGTTAGGATCTCGTCGATTCGCTTCGCAGCAACCGATGCTCTCGGGAGCATTACTGAGATCATAGTAAGCATTAAGAAAGCCATGATGATCTGCATCGTATATTGAATGAAGGCAATCATATCACCGATCTGAATAGTTCCTTGATCGATGCCCTTGGCTCCTACCCAGATAATAAGAATGGAAACAAAGTTCATGATTAAGAACAAAATCGGGAACATAAATGTCATAACACGCGATACAAACAGTGTATTCTTTGTTAAATCCTGGTTTGCTTTATCAAAGCGCTTCTTCTCATGATCTACCGTACTAAAGGCACGGATAACCGGAAGTCCGCTTAAGATTTCTCTCATAACAAGATTGATTCTGTCGACTAGCTTTTGCATTAATTTAAATTTCGGCATAGCAATTATCATTAATGAGCCGATCAATACAAATATTGCTCCAACAGCGACGATTAAAATCCAAGACATGGAACTTTCCGTTGAAAGAACCTTAATCACGGCACCAAAGGCTAAAATAGGAGCGTAGATAACGATTCTGATGACCCATACCATCAGGTTTTGAACCTGCATGATATCGTTTGTACTGCGGGTAATCAAAGAAGCGGTTGAAAATTGATCCATTTCCTTGCTTGAGAAGGACAAGACCTTTTGGAATACGTTGCTTCTCAAATCGCGACCCATTTTTGACGATACTCTTGCAGCTATCAAGGTTACAAGGATAGCGGCTAGCATACCAATCAATGCGAGACCTAACATTAAGCCACCTGTATATAGGATGTAGTTCGACTGCATATGACCGACATCAATACCAATTGCTTCATATTCTGCTTTCACATAAGAGGCATTTGCTGCAGTAAGAATCATATCTGACATGGCTGATACCTTATCTCTCATGGCAGGAACCATTTGCGCCATACCATCCGGTGGTATTTGCAATATAATGCTGAAAATATCAACATCTTCTTGCTTAAAACCAGGAGCAATCTGATCGAGGAGACTTTGTCTGGTTGCTTTTGATGTATCACTGTCTCCTTCTAGGGATAATACAAGCATCATGGGAAGACTGAAGGCATCTGCAAGTGCAGGTTCTTCGTTACCATCCCAGAGATACATTTTATCTGTATCTAATAAAGGATACTTCTTTAAGTATTTTGCCCATTCATCAGCACTGTAATCCTGTTCATTCATTAATGTATAGTGTTGAAGTACGGTGGATTCCTCTACATCGGTCATGAACAGGGTTATTTTATCCAGCTCGGTCTTACGAATCACGTCAGGTACAGAGCTTTGGATACCATTCTTCATAATACCGGTGTTTATAATATCGGAGGTGTAGGTTGGTAATGCTAGGTCGCAATTAGCTTGGATAATCAGCAATATGATAACTGCAAGTATAGCAATTACCGATTTTTTTAGAAATTTCAGTAGTTTTAACATGCAACATTCCTTTCTAGTATTATTTCTGTCAGAATATAGAACATCCATTAGGATTCATTGTTATGGATGTTATTCTTGAGTTTTTGTGAAAGCCTTTGTAAGGTTTCAAGTTCTTCATCATCGATACCATCAAATATCTGCTCAATCATGGAATTAATAAATTCATTGGCATGAATAGCAAAAGTTTGACCTTCCGGTGTAAGATAAACCCTCATGATTCGTTTATCAATCGTATCCGGAACGCGGTAAATATAATTTTTAACTTCCAGCTTACTAAGCATTCCTGTTATAGTAGAAGGTGTGACAAAATTCTTCTCAGCTAATTCTCTCTGTGTAATCCCTTCATTTTCCTTGATCAGCATGATCAATTTAGGCTGACCGGGATATATCTGCATATCATTCAGCGTATGATAGGAGCGCAGATGAATAAACTTAATTATCTCTGCTAAAGATTGTAACAGTTCTACTAGTTCGGGTTTCATTATTTTCTTGTGGTTCCTCCTTTGTTGTTGCGGGTTGTTTTGTATGTCGAATTAGGAAGGGCATAATTAGTTAGTCACCTAATAGTTAGCCACCAAATTAAATGAAATTATATCATAGTATATATTAAAGTCAATCAGTAATTCGTAAAATTTATTTAAAATTTATAAATTTATAAATGGACTTTAAAACTAAGGGCTCTGTCAAAACATATTGTTGATATTCAATATATTTTTGAGCAGAGCGCAAAATTACGTTGCTCGATTGAATTTTTCAATTAATACGTAAAATTCTCTATTCAAACTGTGAGGCAAATCATCCCAATAAATTGGTATTTACATTGTGAACTCATATAGCAAGTAATCTGTCATTCCAGTATCCTCATAAAACAATTTGATTGTATCTCTATATTGAAATCCCATATTTGCATAAAGTTTTTGTGCTGGAGTATTAGAGCCTAGCACGTCTAAACGAATTGCTTTTTGACGCTTATCACCACAAATGAGAATTGCTTCTCTTACCATTTGCTTAGCAATGCCTTTACCCTGATATGTTGGTAGTATACCAAGAGCATGAATTACCGCAACTTCTTCTTTCGTTGTTATGATATTCCACTTTACCTTTTCGAATCATCCGATTTATCTCAAGACCTCCAGCAGCACCTTCAACAGCGCATCATTTTGAGCAGGAGACATAAAGCAGAAACGGATAAACTTATTATTTAAGAAGGGAAAGGTGGAACAATCGCGGATCATGAGGCCTTCTCGGATAGCAGCCTCAAACAAATCCATCGAAGTTACTTCTTCCTTTAGGATTTTAATCAAAATAAAATTAGCGGTCGGTTCATAAAAACGAACATTCGGACAGGCTCCGAGTATCTGACATATTCGGGTTCGTTCAGCGGTAATTAAGGATCTGGTATCCTTAATATATTCCTCATCGGTGAACATGATTTCGCCTGCAATCGCCGCCAGACTGTTAATCGTCCAGGGATTTTTTCTCTGGTTGATTTCCTTCAATAAATCCAAATTCCCGCAGATTGCATAACCAAGGCGAAGCCCCGGAGCAGCAAAGAATTTTGAAATACCGCGAAGGATTATAATATTATTATAATATCCGGTCAGAGGAGCACAGTTGATTTCCTGAATGTCCGGAGCAAACTCAACATAGGTTTCATCCACCATGACAAAGATGCCTTTTTGTTTACAAATATCAAGGATTTTGCGCATATCATTCTTTGATATGGCAGTTGAGGTCGGATTGTTCGGATTACAGATAACTAAAAGATCTGTATCGGCGGTCAGTTCCTCCTCCAGCTTATGAAGATCAAGATTAAAATCGTTCTCCTCCTCAAGCCGATAGTAGTGTGTAGCACCTCCTCCAAGCGTTATCTCGCGTTCATATTCGGAATAGGTCGGTCCGATAATAAGAGCTTTTTTTGGATGTTTTATTTGGATGAACAGTGATATCAGCTCGGTTGAACCGTTACCGACAATAATGTTCTCCGCCTCTGCATTAACATAGAGAGCGATACATTTCCGAAGCTCGGTATAGTCACGGTCAGGATAACTCATAATTGCATCAATTCTCTGTGACAGAGTGGATTTTAATTTCGGAGAAATCCCAAGTGGGTTTACATTAGCCGAGAAACTTACGATGTCCTCTTTCTTGATTCCATATATTTTTTCTATGGTTTCCAAATCACTTCCATGAAAATGATCGGCATGCTTTATCATATGATACCTCCCTATTTATTCGAGTCAGAAACGTTGTACTGGATTTTTTTTGCCAATTGAATTATAATATTTTATTATAATCTATTTTCTCTAAATTGCAATGCTTCCAATGATGAATATAATTCTTGAGGTGACGACATTGAAGGAAAAGATTGAGCGTTTTTCACATGGGGATTTTGAATATGAGCTGCCTCTCATCTGCTTATCAGAAGAAGAAATCAGCCTTACCGTCACTGCCGGTAAAATCCACGAGGGTAGCTTTACGCTAAGTAACAGTGCAGGAAAGCGTATGAAGGGGACAATATACTCTTCCAACCGATTAATGAAGCTTCAAGAATCGACATTTCAAGATATCACAAATACAATTTTCTATCAATTCAATGCTTTAAGTCTTAAGAACGGTGATGAAATCCACGGTGAAATCAACATAGTAAGTGAAATTGGTGAAGTTTCGCTTCCGTTTACAGTTCAAATAGAAGATCCCTATTGCATGTCCTCCATGGGTAAAATTAAGGATCTTTTTCAATTTACCAATTTAGCGAGAATGGACTGGTCAGATGCGAAGAGTGTCTTTCGGTCAGAGGATTTTGAACGGGTTTTTCTTGCGAATGAAGTCAGGTATCAGTCTATTTACCGTAACTTAAGAAAAAGTATTTCGACTAGTCAGGCTTTGGAGGAATTTCTGGTTACCATCAAGAAAAAAGCCGCCATCCATTTGGATATTGATAAAACACAGGTGGAGTACCATATGTCCAATGAAAAATCATCTGATAAAGTAACGCTGACGAAGAATCAATGGGGTTATGCTGAAATCAGAGTCAGTACAGATGCCTCGTTCATTCAGATAGATCAGAAATTCTTATGGTCTGATCGATTTATTGGTAATACCCATCAGATTGCATATGCAATTGATCCACAATTTTTAACAGTTGGTAATAATTTTGGACATATCTTTATTAAAACAGCACATCAGACCCTGACGGTATCGGTGGTATGTAAGTTATCAAAGACAGAGCACAGGGATTCTAAGCGACGCTATCAACAGAAAATTGAAGTCGGTCTTATGGATACTTATTTAAGCTTTCGATTGAACCGTATAAAATTGCCCGAGTACATTGATGATACAGAAGCCATAATTACAAGATTGCCCGGCCCTGAAGTGAGCTATGTCAGAGATTTAATGAAAACATATCTTGCTATCATAGCAGGCAGAGATAAGCTTGCGAAAGAGCTGCTTTCCGATTTTTCAAAAGATGAAGTTATTCTTAAGAAAAAATCCATACTGGAGTATTGCGCATATCTTTACTTGGAGGCTTTGAACTGCAAGGATGAGACTATCATCACAAATGCGGCAGAAACCATTCGTAAATTTTATAATAGCGGATCCTACGACTGGCGGATTCTGTGGTTTCTATTATATACAGATAAGCGTTACGAACGAAATAGAGGGATTAAGCTGGCCGATATCAAAGAACAGTTTGATAGAGGCTGTCACAGTCCGATTATGTACTATGAAGCGGTTTGTATCTTTAATGAGGAGCCGTACCTGCTTCGTGAGTTATCAGACTTTGAGATTCAAGTTCTTAATTATGGAATTAAGAATTGGATTGTATCCAGAGAAACAGCCAAGCAGTATACTTATTTGGCCGGTAAGAGAAAATCCTTTGACCTTATAATATTCAACGGGCTGGTTAAATTGTATGATGAATTTGATGATACAGAAATTCTGTCAGCTATTTGCTGCATGCTGATTAAAGGTATAAAAAAAGAAGAGAAGTATTTTGAATGGTATCGACTTGGGGTAGAAACACAACTGAGGATTACCGAATTATACGAATATTATATCTGCTGTGCGGGGGAATCCATACAGGATAACCTGTCACAGGCAGTTCTTTTATATTTTCTGTATAACAGCAATTTAAGTGATAATAGGAAAGCATATCTGTATGCGGGAGTGATTAAGAATAAGGATACCGATGTTTCTATTTATAGATCGTATGATAGGAAAATGGAAATTTTTGCACTGAAAATGCTAGAGAGTCATACAATCAGTCGTGATCTAGCTATACTCTATCAGGATATTTTAAGTAAACCGTTATTAAGTAAAGAAGTATATGAGCATTTACCTTATGTCTTATACCGTCATGAACTTATCTGTCATAACTCCAATATCGTAAGTGCAATCGTCATTCATAAGGAGCTTAAGACAGAAGATATCGTTCCTCTGACACTAGGGCGAGCTGAGGTTGACATCTATTCCGGTAATGCGGAAATCTTTCTCGTTGACAGCTATGGGAATCGCTATATAGAATCCATCGATTATAGCTTGAATCCATATTTGAATGCTGCCGATTATGAGAATAACTGTGCCGAATACACCAATCATCCCAAGGTACTTCTACATCTTTTTGACCGATATCATAGTTATCGTATCCTTAGCAGCAGTGCCATTGAATTACGGAAGAAGGTACTTTTGATAGAGGGAATGTCAGAGGAGTATGCGACGTATTGTCGTCAGACTCTAATTGAGTATTATTATGAGAACCCGGAAGATGAGATGCTGGAGTATTATTTAGGACACCTCGACTTGAATGCGGTAAGTTTAAAGGAGCGTCCGAAATATATTGAAATCATGCTTGTCAGGGCTTTTTATCTGAAAGCTTTGGAGGCACTTGAGGCTTATGGTCTGGAAGGTATTCCGATCAATCGTCTCGTTAAGCTGTGTTCCATATGGATCAGGACCTCTGCTTCCGAGAAAAAGCAGAATTACATGCTGAATCTATGTCATTATGTGTTTTCTAATGATAAATATGATGAATTCATTCTCAGATATCTGATTGATTTTTATCATGGAACCATCAGTGAGATGTACCGATTATGGCAGGCCGCGCAAGGCTTTGAGCTGGAATGCCATAACCTCGAGGAAAGACTGCTGTCACAAATGCTGTATACGGAGAGTTATATGGAGGACAGTTTTCTGGTTTTCAATACATATTATAAAGCGGTCACGAATCATTTGCTAGTCAAGGCATTTCTAACTTATTATGCCTACAGATATCTGGTTCATGGACAGCAGCTTGATAACGGTTTGTTTCAAATCATGAAGAGGGAACTTTTCTATGAAGAGAATGATTGCTGTCTACTTGCATGGCTGAAGTACCATGCCACAGAGAAGGACTTATCAGAAAACGAACTCACCTTTGCCGAATACAATATTCAAAGACTGGTCAGAAAGGGAGTTGTTCTTGCGTTCTTTCTGGATTATAAGAACTGTATAACCTTACCTGATCGGATTGCAGATAAATATATTGTTAGTTGTCACGCCAATCCCCAAAAGAGAATATTCATACATTACCGACTGTTACATGAAAGTAAAGACGAATTAATAACAGAATGTATGAATAACAGTTTTATGGGAATTTATACAAAGGAGTTTCTTTTATTCTATCATGAAGAGCTGCAGTACCAAATAACGGAGGAATCCGACGAGGAAATTCTTGCTACGGAAAACTTCAGCATCCTCTATGACTGCAAAGCCATACCGCAGGATGAATCGAACTACAACAATATCAATATGATGTTATGCGCAATGGAAAAGAAGAATGATAAAATATTGCTGGAGCTGGTTGCCAACTATGCCAAAAAAGAATATATCGTATCACAATGCTTTAAGCCAATTGGCTAGGGCGGACAACCGGGGAGGGAATAGTGAATGGATTCACCTAGAAAATTGATTGTAGGATATGATTTATGTGAAGATTATACACAGATCAGTTGTTTCAGTCTAAAAACGATGGAACCGGTTCCCGTCGGTATTCGTGAACAGGATGAGCAATGCATGATACCTACAGTGCTTTGCTTCAAATCAGAGACAAAGCAGTGGCTGGTGGGGGAAGAGGCGATTTCTTGCGTCGCCGGAGATTATGGAATACCGGTGGAAAATTTGCTGGACAAGGTACTATGGGAGGAAGTAGATTTAGCGGAGCAGAAGATTTCCGGTGTTGTTCTGCTTGAGAAATATCTTCTGAAAACATTGACAGCGATAAAAAATCATTTTCCCACGGAGCAAATAACAAAACTGGTTGTTACGGTCCGTAATACCGAACCGGAATTCGTGGATAAAATATATGAGGCCCTTTCCTCACTTGGACTTGAGAGGGACCGCGTTGTGGTAATGAGTCATGCAGGAGTATATCTATACTATGCATTAAATCAGGATAAATCACTCCGGATGAATGATATCGGAATGTTTGAGTTTTGCAAGGAAGGCCTGTATTTCTATCAGATTCATATGAATCGTAGAGCAAATCCAATCATTGCAGGACTATTAAAAACAGATTATACTGATACCCTAAATATTACTATGTTGAAGCAGAAGGATATAGATGCAGCTTATATATTTGAAAATGTAGCAAATAATGCATTATATAAACAGATCATAACAACTCTTTATCTGACCGGTAGAGGTTTTGATGGAACCTGGGATGCGGAGGTTATTAAGAATCTGTGTATCGGGAGGCGGGTTTTTCTCGGGCAGAATCTATTTACCAAGGGAGCCTGTTACGCTGCAAAGGAATTAGCCGGTGATTTATCGCTTCAGGATTTTCTACTGTTAAATGATGATATGATTACGAGCAGTGTATCTGTGAGAGTATATTCCGATACTGCATACCGGGATCTTAAGTTGGCTTATGCCGGAGAAAATTGGTATGAGGTAGATCAGAGCATTGAGGTAATACCGGAGAATACAGTTGAGCTTGAAATTATTCTTAAGAATATCATGACCGGGGAGTCAAGCAGAAAAATCCTATCAGTCAACCAAATGCCAAAGCGTCCGAACCGAATGACCAGATTACTGATTAATCTGACCTGTAAGGACAAGTTTACAGGCTTATTTACGGTAACGGATCTTGGATTTGGTGAGATTTATACTGAAACAGGACAATTAGTGGAATTTATAGTTGATTTATAAAAAAGGAATTTGATCAATTGTGATGGAGGCAGTGATGGGTAAATTAATATTTTGCAGCGGAACGCGTACAAAAAGACCCTATCTGTTAACACAGGTGGGGTTGCGGGTCTATTCTATGGAAGAATTATGCTATTGTCTTTATAATCAGGTATATCTGATTGATGAGGACATGTTTTGCGATGCACTTTTTGATTTTATCACAGTGGAACTGAAGCTGCCTGAACGTGCAGACAAGCTACGCTTGTTAAAAATGCAAGGCGCTGATATTAAGACGATGGTAACGGTAGTATTGTG
Source organism: Lachnoclostridium sp. UBA1308 (assembly GCA_002307215.1). Classification (GTDB taxonomy): domain Bacteria; phylum Bacillota; class Clostridia; order Lachnospirales; family Lachnospiraceae; genus Mobilitalea. The sequence continues at coordinate 6,192 of DBTU01000028.1, read as the reverse complement.
CAGTACCGATTATTATACAGAGCAGGAGATTAAAGCTCTTTTAAAGACCTTGGATGGGGTAATAGGAATGCCAATGGTAAAAAGAAGTTGTATCAAAGCAGGAAATTATTTGAAAGAACATCAGTATTTAAAAGCAACCTCTGAATATGAACGTATCATCAATTCAAAGGATGCAGCCGAGCTGACTCCGGAAGAGTATGGAGATTTGTATCATAATCTGGGAGTGGCCAGGATACATATTACAGGACTTAAGGAAGCTACAAAGCTTTTTCATCAGGCATATGAGCGCAATCACAGAGAAGAAAGCCTGATTCAATATCTGTTGGCACTTAAGCTTAGCGGTAATCATGAAGAATATGAGAAGAGTGCTGAGGAATATCAGATTGGAGCAGAACTCGATTCTAAAATTCGGGATTATCTTAGTGAGATTGATAAAAATGCGGAAGAATCCGATATTATGAAGGAAATTAATGAGTTAAAAGAAATAAAAAAGCACGGAAGCAGGGATGAGTTTTATAAAAGGACAGAGGATATGATTGCTTTATGGAAGGACAGTGTCAGACAGTGTTAATACTTCCTCCACAATTGTCTATAGGTCGGAAAGGTAGGAGAGAATGGGATTATTTAAGCTGTTTTCGCGAAAGCATAGTAATGTGGAACAAGTAAGCGCGGAGGATAGTCATAAGGTTAGACAAAAGAAAGAAAGCAAACATCCTGCCAGACTGAACACGCAGGAAGAGAGAATTAGTTATATTAAGGATAACTGTGAAATAATTCTTGACAACGGTCGCCAGATTGAAGAAGCAAAAGTGGAATATCAAGCAGTGACCTCTTACCTTACGGATATGCAAAAAATCGACCTGATTCCATTGGAGGAAAGGGGCCCACTCGAAGAAGCAGCCGGGAAGATTGCCAGCCTTTCGAAAGAAAGGAGTAAGCTTCAGAGTAAAAGCAGTATACTAACAGACAAGCAATACAAAATGTTGGAACAATATGAGGACCAGCTGCCCAAAGAGCTTGCGACACTTAAGGAAAACGAAGAATATAAACTGATCATTGAACAGGACATGAATCATCTTGAGAAGGAACGAAAGAAACTGGATCATGAGGAGGCGGAGATTATCGGTAAGCAGGCCTTCCTAAAGGGGATTGCAATAACTGTCATCATTGTAATTGTATTCCTGTTTACGTTATTTGCAATGCTCTCAGGTAATTCCGAAGCAAATTACACCTGGCCTTTTATTTTGACAGTTGTGATGGGTATGGCTGCAGCATATTACATTTTCATGGAGTCAAGAAAAAATCATGCCGACGTTCGTCTTGTGCAGATGAAGCAAGGTCGCCAGATTATGTTGATGAACAAGGTTAAGATAAAATCTGTCAATAATCTGAATTATATTGACTATGCGTATCAGAAATACATGGTGAATAATCACGGGCAGCTGCAAATGCTATGGTATGAATACATTAAGGTAAAGGAAGAGACTAAACGGTATCAGAGAAACTCGGATGCGCTCGACGATAATAATCATGCCTTATTCAAAGAATTGAAAAAATTTGGGATTGCTGATGCAGAGGTTTGGATCTATCAGCCAAATGCAATTCTGGACGAAAAGGAAATGGTGGAGGTACGCCACCGGCTGAATGTCCGTAGACAGAAGCTGAGAGAGCGGATTGATATAAATGGAAAACAAAGGGAAGAGGCCCTAAAAGAAATCAATAAAACAATGAAAAACTATCCGGACTGTATCTTAGATGCCGAAAAGCTGCTTCGTAAATTCAGAATTGAGACAGAGGAATAACAACGGGTTAGCGGTATCATTCTAGGGACGGTAGTTGACGGAAGTGCCGGTAATTGAATACCATTCGGAAAGCTAAATGTAATTTACTAGCACTTCTGTCAACTACCTATCTTTGGATTGTTTATTTAGAACATATCTCTTTCATTTCTTCATATTAGTTGAAATTAGTTCAATATATATTATATAAAATACTTGTAATAATTTGAAATAATGTGTAGAATTGTGACATAAATATATGTATTTATTTCTGGTAATTTATCATATGGGGATTAACAGATGAATGGAGAAAATAATTATAGAAAATGGGGGATATGAACTTGGAAATCAAATCGGATACGAGAAAGCTTATTGACAAAGTGGCAAAAAACTATTTCTTTTTAGTTATTACGGTGGTATCAGCAATAATGGGACTTGCAACGACAGCAACCATGCTGGCAGGTCTTGCCAGTGAAAGTATGACATGGTTTATGCTGGGGGTTTTATGGGCAGGGATTATATTGAACGGTCTGTTGCTCAAGTGGATTAATATAAAATATCCGGACAAAGTATGGACGAAATGGGTCATGATGATTGCTTTGACCATACTGCTTTTCCTCATGCGAATAACTACCGAGAATACGGCAGAGACACATGCGTTGGGATACTTTGTAATAGCAGCGGCTATCTTTTTCTTTGATGTTAAAATTATATGGTATGCGTTAATTGCTGTAATAGGAATTGATGTATTTATGTGGAATCATTACCCGGTTGAGCTGGAGGCGTTTATTAAGGTATCTCGGGATGTTATAATTCGGTATTGCTGCTATCTATGGGTAGCCTTGGTGGCTACTTTTATTGTTAGGGCTTTTAACACGCTATTTTCATTGGCCGGTAAACGTGAAGAAGACGCAACAGTAATGGCTTCACAATTAAAAAAGATTCTAAGCAGAGTACAGGAACTCTCGGCAGATTTATTTCATAACACGGCGGCTCTGAAAGCTACTTCCAGTGATAATTCGAAGAGCTTTAAGGTAATTAATTCACAGGTGACTTCATTGCAAAATATATCAGGAGATCAATCGGATCATATGCAGAAGAATGTTGTTGTACTGAATGAGATTGGGGTAGCGATACATCATGTGGCCGATAACACCATGGAAATCAGTACGAAGAGTTCTGCATTTCTAAGTGTGATTGAAAATGGAACGCATGCTGTGATTGCCCAGGAGGAGAGTCTGAATAGCTCGGAGAAGACGAATCATGAAATTATGCAGGTGGTCAAGGAGCTGGAAGATAATTCGGATCAGATAGCTTCAATCGTAGGCACTATTCTGGGTATTGCGGGACAAACTAACCTTTTGGCACTCAACGCATCCATAGAAGCAGCCAGAGCAGGAGAGCACGGAAATGGGTTTGCGGTGGTGGCTGATGAAGTAAGAAATCTAGCAGAAACCTCCGAAAAGTCAGCTAGAAATATTAGAGAGCTTGTTAATGAAATTCAGAGTAATGTAAAAGTTGTTGTAGATGATATCGAGAACGCAGGCAAGGCTGCAAATGATGAAGTTGAGAAAGCCAAGCAAATTACCACGGATCTCGTAAAAATAAATGAAGAAATCGATTTGGTACAAAAAGGTATTGCTGAAGTTTCTCAGAATGCAGTAGATTCTAATAAGGGAGCAGGCGAATTCTTAGCATTTGCTGAACAAATCGCTGCAGCTGCAGAGCAGCAAAGCAGTGCTGCCGAGGAAGTAGAAAAGGCAATACAAATGCAAAATAAAGCATTTAATGAGTTAAATGCCGGGGCAGGAGATCTTTCTCAGATGGCGGAAGATTTGAAAGTGTCCACAGATGCACAAAAATCCGCCGAGTCAGTAGCGGCAGCCTCCGAGGAATTATCAGCAAACGTTGAGGAAGCAAACTCTACTGCAGGGGAAATACTAAAAGCAGTGGAACAGATTTCAACCGGGGCACAAGCCCAGGCGGAACTTACAGACAGAGCCTCTGCCCTTGCTGAAAAACTGGCGGTGGCGGCTAAACAAATGAGTGAAAGAGCCGGATTTTCAGCTAGTAAAACCGAGGAACTTCAGAAACTTTTAGAAACAAATAAAATAGCTATTGATAGCATGATTGAAGGTATTTCTTCCTCAGCACAAATTTCACAAGTAGCTGCAAAAAATATTAAGAGTCTTGAGGAAACCACCAGACGAATTGATAAAATCGTCGATGCTATTGTAAATGTTACAATACAGACAAATATGTTGGCGGTAAATGGTTCTATTGAAGCTGCTAGAGCAGGGGAATTCGGAAGAGGCTTTTCAGTTGTAGCAGGCGATATAAGAGCTCTCGCTAATGAATCAGCAGAAAACACCGACAAGATTAAAGATCTTGTTCGTGGTATTCAGAATCAAATCCAAAGAGTTTCAACAGATACGGAATTATCCAGTAAAACTTCTTTTGCCGAGGTGGAAAAGGCAAAGAAGACAACTCACAACTTAAATATTATTGAAGAAAATATGATAAAAATACTTTCCGGTACCGTCGAAATTCAAAAAGGTGCAGAAGAATCCTTAATAGCACTGGAACAGGCGCGTAGAGGCAATGATCAAATTGCTACAGCAGCGCAGGAAGCCAGCAGCGGAGCACAACAGGCATCAATAGCAGCTACACAGCAGTCAAAAGGCATGCAAGAACTTGCCGAAGCCATTGAAGAAATATCAGGCTTGGCTGATGAACTTCAGAATATGTAAGAAATGGAGATGAACGTTATGGCTACGGGACTAAGCAATGACAGTTTTAAAGAGCGTCAGCTGGTAACTTTCCTTCTTGGAGACGATGAATTTGGGACAGATATCATGGATGTAAAGGAAATCATCAGGGTACCGGATATTACAAAGGTTCCGAATGCGCCCAGTTATGTAGAAGGTGCTTGCAATTTAAGAGGTAACGTCCTGCCAATCATTGACGGAAGAAAAAGGTTTAATCTGGAAAGAAAGATAAAAGATGAAAACAGTAGAATTCTTGTTATTGATGTTGATGGTAAAGCAACCGGCATTGTTGTGGACAAAGTATCTGAGGTACTTCGAGTCAATACGGCTGACATAGAAGCACCTCCTCAGATTGTTAAAAATTTAGATACTAATTATTTGAATGGTATTGTGAAATTGGATAATGGAAATAGACTTATAATGCTATTGGATGTTGTAAGTGCACTAAGTATACATAATGCGGATAAAAGCCAGAGTAATGAACAGGAAGACTCCCATAAAAACAGTACTTTAACTGGCACGAATATTGAAGCCGTGGAAGAAGAGCAACTGGTTTCCTTCCTCCTTGATCAGGAGGAATATGCTATCGGGATCATGAAGGTCAAAGAAATTATTCGGGTTCCACAGATTGTTAAGGTCCCTAATTGCGGGAATTATATAGAAGGAGTTATTTCTTTACGGAATGATTTGCTTCCGATTATTAACTTAAGAACTTATTTTGGAATGTCACATCTAGAGGTTAATGATCATACCAGAATTCTTGTGGTGGATATGGGGAATGTAACGGCAGGTATCATGGTGGATAAAATTTCAGAGGTATTGAGAGTGCAGGCAAGTATTATCCAGCCACCCCCTAAGTTCTCTACTCAAAGCGGCGAACAGTTAAAAGGTGTTGCTAAGTTGAATAATGGGAAACGAATGATTTTGATCCTTGAACCCTCTAAGTTAATTTCAGTAGAAGAAATCGTTGAAATCAGCGGTAGTGGGACTCGTGAACAGAGCGCAGACCAAAAAAGTATAGCCAGTAAAATGCTGGATGAAGAGCGATTGGTGACCTTTAAGATTGATATGGAAGAGTACGGTGTTAAGATTGCCAATGTACAGGAAATCAACCGGATGACTGAGATTACGAAAATGCCCAGGGCGCCTTACTATATTAAAGGAATTGTAAATCTTAGAGGGAATGTGATTCCAGCCTTGGATTTAAGAAGACTATTCAAGCTTTCGGAAAAACAGGTAACCGATGCTACAAGGATTATCATAGTTGATTTCAATGGTAAAAGAACCGGAATTGTGGTAGATTCGGTTTCGGAAGTTATCAAGTTCGAAAAATCGCTGATTGAGGCACCACCGGACATATTGAGCAGTGGAATTGACAGTGATTATGTAGAAGGTGTCGGAAAACTCGACGGTGGAAAAAGAATGATTTTAATTTTAGACATTAGTAAGGTAATGAGTTTCAGTTAAAGTCCGGATTTTAAGGGAGTCGCCCTGGAGTATCAGTAAATTCATGCTCCGGGGTATGCTCCATTTGTCAAATAATTATAATAGGTGATGCTATTGACTGATAAGATTAAAGTACTTATTGTAGATGATTCAGCCCTCATGAGAAAGGTGCTGAAAGAAATTATTATGACTGATAGCGG
>DBTU01000037.1:163943-284512 GCA_002307215.1 Lachnoclostridium sp. UBA1308 | reverse complement strand
GCACATGGGAGCTAGTGTGGAATAACATATAATTTCGGTGTGCCATAGAAATATGGCACACCAGAATTTTATGAAGTGTCAAGTGAGCTATGATAACACGAAGGAAAAGAAAATACTTTTATAAGAATATTTTTAAGATAGTTTGTGTAATGACAAAGATAAATGTGCAACTGCTATTTAACAGTTATGATCTTAGCATTCATCTACATGTCGACATCATTTACAGGATGTTTCCGCATGTATATCATGTGAGCGACGCAAGAAGTTGTAGGAATAGTTGATTTGTTTCTCCGGAGATTGAAAATACAGTAGTAAATAAGTCATAATTGAGTTTAAAACAACGACATCTTTTTTGCTTGGAAACTTTAATTATAACCGAATAAAGGGGGTCATTGTTTATTGATGTAAAAAAGCGATGAAACCTATAAAATAACGAATGTGCAAATTAAAAGGGGTGTCAAAACTTGACACGAATGAATTTTATCAGGAGGTCGGAAAATGTCATTTTCTCTGAGCAAAAGCAGTAACAGCGCAATGAAGAAAAAAACAAAAATTCAAATATTATTAGTGGTATGTCTTTTAATCATTTATGTTATCTTAAATATATCTGTAAGCGGTAGGTTGCTGACACTAAATAATATGAAAACGATTATGGTACATGCTATATTTCCTTGTTTTCTCTCTTGGGGAATGATGTTTATATTTACGGGTGGTTTGATAGACTTATCAATTGGTGCCAATGTATTGCTGGCAGCAAATCTCGGTGCAATCTGTGCAATGGACTTCGGAATGGGTTACCTCGGATTAATCGCTATTACAATTATTTCAGCAGTATTATTAGAATTATTAAGTGTTAGCTGCTCGGTTATCCTAAAGATTCCTTCATGGATTTCAGGATTGGGCATGGCTTTGATTTTTGAAGCGATATTAACGATATATTGTCAAATCCGAAGTAAAACAGAGGGATCCAGTAGTATTTATTTAGTTGGTTTTCGCGGTTTGGGTCAAATGCCTTTAATGCCCATTATCTGGGTTGTTGGATGTATAATTGCATATATTTTATTTAATCGTTCCACGTTGGGTCTTAACATCCGAGCAGTCGGAGGGGATAATGGTGTTGCAAGGGCAATGGGGATTAGTACAAAGAAAACGTTGCTTTTGGGAGCAATCGTAGGAGGTGTTTTCATCGGTGTGGCAGCTATGATACAGATAAGCTATACGGGGAAGCTCAGTTCAAACAGCGGTCTCGGTAGTTTATCGTTAATGTTTAAATCATTGGCATCTATATTGTTGGGAATGTCCTTATCGCGCCTTGTTAGTGTACCGATAGGTGTTTTGATAAGCAGTGTTTTTTTGACTTCTTTATTTAATGTACTTACTCTGCTTGGAGTACCTTCTGGTACAGGTCAGGAAATCTGTCTTGGATTAATTGTCATTCTTTGCGGTGTCATTTCGCATTGGGGCTATAAAGGAGTGGTGAAATAATGGTGAATGAATTTATTAAAATTGAGAATATCAGTAAAAGCTTTGGGGATACCAAAGCGAATAAAAATATTAATCTGAATATAAACCGAGGCACTATTCATGGTTTGGCGGGTGAAAATGGTTCGGGCAAATCCACAATAGCATCAATTTTATGCGGTATTCAGAAAAAAGATAGTGGAAGGATTTATAAGGACGGGGAAGAATATAATCCGGCAAATCCTATCGCGGCAAATAAAATGCATGTGGCTATGGTTGTTCAAGAACTTGGGGTTGTTGGAAGTCTTCCCCCGGCCATCAATATGTTTTTAGGCCGAACAGATGAATTTACTGTAGCTGGAATCGTTGATTTGAAAGAAATTGAGGCGGCAGCACAAAAACAGCTGGATTATTGGGAACTTGGACAAATTCCAATGCGCTGTATGGCAGAAGAGTTATCCATTGAGCAAAGAAAAATACTTGAGCTTGCCAGGGCATTATCTACAAATCCGGATTTCCTGATTTTAGACGAGATTTCTCAGGCACTTTCGCACGACAAACGTGAAATGCTTTATAAATTTATAAAGCGTTTTATTAGTGAGGACAAAACCATTCTGATGATTACTCATGATTTAGATGAGATTCTTGAAATTTGCGATACAATTTCCGTACTAAGAGATGGTGAGTTGGTTGAAACAAAGGCTTCGTCGGAATTTACATTGGATGCATTAAAACGTATGATGATAGGACGTCAGATTACCGGCGATTATTACCGCAACGATATGGAAGCACAATTTGAGGATGAAGTTGTTCTGGAGGTTGTGGATTTGAATGTCCCGGGACAGCTTCAGAACATATCATTTGAACTGCATAAAGGAGAGATCTTGGGAATCTGTGGATTAAGTGATGCAGGTATTCATTCATTAGGTCGCGCTATATTTGGCCTGTCAGCGAAAAGAACAGGTAAAATACAGATAAACACAAATAAAATGATGCTGGAAAAACCAATTGATGTGATAAAGGCCGGAGGAGCATATCTTTCGAAGGATAGAGATTCTGACGGACTGATGTTGGAGGCTGGAATAGGAGACAATCTTGCAGTACCTTCAGTAAGTGATTTATCAGGTGGATTTGGGTTTCTGAATCCAAAAAAAGTTAAGAAACTGGCTGAAGATATTTTAATATCATTTGATATTAAATCAACTGGGATCAATCATATAGTAAAGAGTCTGAGCGGTGGGAATAAGCAAAAAGTAAATTTAGCACGCTGGCTGACTAAAGATCTTAAATTTGTAATTTTGGATTGTCCGACACGTGGTGTGGATATCGGCGTAAAAGCATATATATACGATGTTTTAAAGAAGGCGAAAAGCGAAGGACTTGCTATTATATTAATTAGTGATGAATTATCTGAGGTTATTGGAATGTCGGACAGGATTATGATTATGAAGGATCAAAAAGCAGCCGGTATGCTTTATAGAGACACTGACTTTACTGAGGATAGGATAATAGAGGTGATGCTATGATGAAAAGGAAGATAAAATTAAATTCGTTAGTACCATTTGTTATTCTTGCTGTAATGGCGATCATATTTGCTATTGCTACCAAAGGTCAGGTACTTGGTCAAAAGAATATAGAAAATATATTTAGTCAGTCAGTAACAACTATTATTGCTGGTCTTGGAATGTTATTTGTTGTATCTATGGGTGGAACCGATATTACACATGGTGCATTGCTTGGTGTAGCTGCAGCTTTTGCAACAATGGCGGGTAAGTATTTCGGTGCTATATGGATGTTTCCGGTTGCCATTCTCATAGGAGCATGCTCGGGTATATTTTTGGGCATAATAACCAGTAAATTTAAAGTTCCATCATTTATGGCATCTTTGTCTATGCTGATTGCTCTTAGAGCTTTTCTAAGTTGGCTTCTTAATGGTCAGGCTATTATGGCACCCTTATCTATTAAGTTTATAGATGGCTTTGCATTTAAAGTATGTACGTTAGTTGCATTGATTGTAATTATAACCTATGTTTTCAATTTTACCCCATTTGGAACGTATGTGAAAGCTATTGGCGAAAATGAAAATGCAGTTAAACATGTAGGAATCAGTGTGGACAAAATAAAGATTATTGCTTTTGTAATATCAGGAGTTATGGCAGCTATAGCGGGTGTTTTTACAGTTGTTCGTGTTGGAGGTGCCAGTAATACCATTGGAATCGGTTTTGAAATGAAAGTTATGATGGCAATGTTTATAGGAGGGATACCGGTACAAGGAGGAATGGGTTCCAAAATATATAAATTGATTTTAGGAGTATTTACGATTACGTTATTAGAGAACGGTTTGGTATTATGTGGTGCCAGTGGTGGTATAACACAATTAATACGTGGTTTTGTATTATTGGGAGCGGTCTACTTGACAAGGATAATGTATACAAAGGTTAATGCTACGAAGAAAATTAAAAATGTAGTACAAATTCAGGAATAATTCAATAGATGAAACTTGATCGTTAGAAATGAAATATTATTGAAAGGGTTGTGTGCAGATATGGAGAATGGAAAATTGTTGATTGGTATTGTTGGCTGCGGAGGAATTGCATTTAAAAAACATATGCCAGCACTTAGTAAATTGAACGATGTTTGCGAGATAGTGGCATTTTGCGATATAATTGAGGAAAGAGCACAAAATGCAGCAAAAAAATTTGGAACAGCAAATGCAAAAGTATACACTGATTATAATCAAATGCTATTAGATAAAAAGATTGATGTAGTTCATGTACTAACGCCAAATGTATCGCATTCACAAGTTACGGTTGCAGCATTTGAAGCTGGTAAGCATGTTCTATGTGAAAAACCGATGGCACATTGCAGCTCAGATGCAAAGAAGATGATTGAAGCATGGAAGAAAAGTGGTAAACAATTCACAATAGGCTATCAGAACCGTTTTCGCCCGGAAGTTCTGATGTTACATAAAGCATGTGAAGCGGGAGAATTGGGTGATATTTATTATGCTAAGGCTCATGCGATCCGACGTCGCGCTGTTCCTACCTGGGGCGTATTTCCGAATAAGGCACTTCAGGGAGGAGGACCATTAATTGACATTGGAACTCATGCACTTGATATTACTCTTTGGATGATGAATAATTACAAACCAGTAAGCGTAACAGGATCTGTATTTTATAAGCTAGGACATTTGCAACAGGCAGTTGAGGGTAATATGTTTGGACCTTGGAATCCTGAAACCTATGAGGTTGAAGATTCAGCATTTGGCATGATTAAGATGGAGGATGGCTCAACAATTATTATCGAAGCTTCATGGGCAATTAATTTATTGGAATCAAAAGAAGCCTCTACAACACTGTGTGGCACTAAAGCCGGAGCAGAAATTCATAGTGGTATGAGCTATCAAACAGATGAGTTGATAATTAATCGTGGACATAATGGTATGTTGACAGAAGAACATCTGACAAAGGCTGGAGCGGTTGCATATTTTGAAGGTGGAACTGGTGAGCCAGGTTATGAGGAAGCAAAGTATTGGATAAATGCAATCATAAACGGTACAGAGCCATTGGTTAAACCTGAACAGGCATATGTTGTAACTCGGATTCTTGAGGCTATATACAAATCAGCAGAAACCGGTAAAGAAGTTTTATTAAATAATTAAAATTAATTCATAATTAATACGCACTTTCAACGTGTGAAAAGTGCGTATTTTTATCTTAATAGGAAATAAATATTGTGATGCTATAAAATAAAGTAAAAATTCTTTATTCTTATCAATTATGTTCATACCTATAAGTGACTTTCTGTAATTAGCGGTCATTTTAGGAATATGACATAATACATATATTTATAACAATTCTGTAGCTTGTAAATAAGCTCATAGGCTCATAGTTATTGTTAACTGACATCTGTGTTAGCAGCATATACCTTTAAGTCAGGTAGAAAGCTTAATAAGAAATCCTAGCGAAGGGTTGCAAGAAGAAAAAATCTTAGCGATAAACATATTATGCATGAGGAGGAAAGATATGACAGTAAATTTTGGTATCATTGGACATGGGTTTATGGGTCATGTACACGAAGAAATGCTTACGCAACTAGAAGGAGCTAAGGTTGTTGGCATCTGCGATATAGACGAAGAACAACTGAAGGATGTAGGGTCTGGGATTATTCGTTATAATAATCCAGATGAGCTGCTGGCAAATAATGATATTGACGTAGTGCTTATTGTTGTTAATAATAAGCAACATATAGATCTAGTATGTAAAGCAGCGAGAGCCGCTAAAGATATTATATGCGAAAAACCAGTTGCTATGTCAGTCGCGGAACTAGATGAAATGGTAAAGGTAGTAAATGAATGCGGAGTTAAATTTACAGTACATCAGCAAAGAAGATTTGACAAAGACTTTCGGATTACTAAAGAAGTGTATGGTAGCAAAATGCTTGGAGATGTTTACACAATTAAGTCAAGCCTTTATGGATTTAATGGAAATATGCATGACTGGCATGTGTATTTAAATGAAGGAGGCGGAATGCTTTATGACTGGGGAGTTCATCTTCTGGATCAAATTCTTTGGATGATCGATAGTAAAGTTAGGACGGTTTACGCAGATTTACGTAATATAATAAACTCGGAAGTAGATGATTACTTTAAAATTATTTTAAAATTCGAAAACAATATTACTGCGGAGATAGAACTGGGAACTTACTATCTTACAGATAAAGTTGGTTGGTTTGAACATCATTGGTTCATGGGAGGAAATCTCGGATCCATGTATGTGGATGGTTTTAATCCGCAGGGAAAGATTGTTCGAACATCTAGGCTACTTACCAATATTCTTGGAAAGAAGACCATGACAGCATCAGGACCAACCCGTTCCTTTGGAGAACCAACCCCAGGATTGATTGTAACAGAGGAACTTCCAACGGTTGATACAAAACATGTTGATTATTTTAAAAACTACCTGAAGGCTTGGAATGGTGAAGAAGAGTTTATAGTAACAATACCTGAGGTAAGAAGGGTTTTATGTTTAATGGAATTGATACGAGAATCAGCTAAAACTGGGTTAGCTATTACTTTTGAATAAACCGTTTATATTAGTATGTATTAACATGCAAGATAATAGTGGAGTTTTCAACGGTGCTTCGCAGGAAGTATAGTAGAACCATAAGTCCTTTGTGTATTTAGCATGAAAGTAAGAGAATTTTCTGGAATGTATTTTATAAATACAGGACGAGTGTTTATGATATGTAACTATTTACTTATGTAAAATAGATGAAAGGAATATAGGGGAAAGAATGTACAACGGAAAAGAAAAAGATATAAAAAAGAAAGATACTATTCGGAAAAATTATGAGAGTAAAAAGCATGGCGTTAAAAATTTACTTAATATGCTAAATAGTATTCGAGTAAAATTAATTCTTAGTTTTTCGGTTCCAGTGCTTCTGATAATTTCTTTAGGTATACTCTCATATCTTATATCTTCAAAGGGCTTAATTGAAAGCTATGAAAGCACAACTTTGTCAACCATGAATTATATGGCAAAGTATATAAAATTTGGAACTGAAACGATCTCTGAGAAGGCAATTGCTTTAAACTCAAATGAGATAATGATAAATTATTACTCGGGTTTTTATAATAATAAAAAATCAGAGGAATTAACTCATCAAAGTGAAGTGAAGTCTTCTGTATTAAAAGATATTTCAACTTTCGATTATATTTCAAATATTTATATCCTATCTGATTATGGAACACCATTCTCCAGTAATAAGATGGATGCTTCAAATCTGAAATATAGTGATTTTATGACTGACGGTGAAGGTACTCTACTTAAGGCAGCTGGTGGAGATGGAATATGGATTGGTAATCATCCTTATCTTGATGATTTATCAGGAAGTAGTGGTTCATCATATGCTCTAAGCTACATTACTTATCTGAATAATATACATCTGGAACCAACGGGGTGTATCGTTATAGATGTATCTTATAAATTTATAACCGATACTATTTCTAACAGCAATTTCCCGGATGGTACGGTTGTAGCGTTTATTACTGGTGACAGTAAAGAAATCATTTCCGGAACTGTTCCTGATGGTTTTAAGTTTACAAATCAGTCCTATTATCAAAATACTATTACAGACATAGAAGCGAATGATGGAAGTAAATATGTTACATTCAATGGGAAAAATTATTTATTTGCATACACAAAGATGGACAGTAATGGTAGCATAGTATGTTCTTTAATTCCGGAGAGTGTGATTATTAAGAAAGCGGATGGAGTAAAGTATAACACTATTTTTATCGTTATATTTGCAAGTATTATAGCCATTGTTTTAGGAACGTTTATCGCTTCAGGATTTAACAAAGCTATCCTTAATGTGAATGGAGTGCTTCATAAAATAGAGTCAGGTGACTTGACTAATTATACACGAATAAAAAGAAAAGACGAATTTCAAATCCTAGGAAAGAGCATTAACGATGTAATTGATAGCATGCATCAACTAATCAGAAAGATGATGGGTACCAGTGATACGGTATCAACATCATCGATAGTTGTATCGGAAAGTTCCAGAATCCTAGTAGATGCAACAAAGCATATTTCGGAAGCCGCAAATGATATTGAACAGGGTGTGTCACAACAGGCTATAGATTCCGAAAGTTGCCTGAACCAGATGGCGGATTTGTCTGACAAGATTAATGATCTGTACAGTAGTACTCATAATATCGAGCAGATTGCTAGTAATACGAGGCAAATTGCAGGAAATGGTATGAAAATCATTGATACTCTTAGTAAGAAAGCTAAGGATACGAAGGACATAACAAGTAGCGTTATAAGCAATATTGAGAATCTGGAGACAGAATCCAAGCATATCGAAGGTATCATAGAGACCATTAATTCAATAGCAGAACAGACGAACCTACTCTCCCTGAATGCTTCTATCGAGGCAGCGAGAGCTGGTGAATTTGGTAAAGGCTTCGCAGTAGTAGCCGCAGAAATCCGCAAATTGGCAGATCAATCACTTATATCTTCCAATGAGATCGCTATAATTATAAAAAGAATTGAAGATCAGACAAGAAAGACGGTTAAGACAGCAAGAAATGCTGAGAGCACTGTAACATCACAGGAGGATGCATTAAACTCTACAATAAGTGTATTTATAGATATTAATCAGCATGTTGAGAGCTTGACCAATAATCTGAATCAAATTTCAATAGGTGTAGAAGGTATTGAGAATGCAAAGAATGATACCCTAAGGGCAATCGAAAGTATTTCAGCTACAGCTGAGGAGACTGCAGCGGCTACAGAAGAACTTAGTGTTACTGCTGAGAATCAGCTGAAAGAAGTAAATAGGTTAAATAATGTTGTACAGCAGCTCAGTGATGATGCACAGGATTTGAAAGATGCGGTACGTGTATTTAAGATTCATTAATAAAGAATTGATAATTTTCAGGTATGTGAAAGGGTAATTATTGATAATCATGGCTCACGTTTGATGTCTCTACATTTGCATGACAACGGCGGTATTGACGATCAGCACCGGTTACCGTTTGACGGAACGATTGATTGGTCGGAAACCACCAGAGGAGTTTTTACTTTTGGCTTTTGAAAGGGCTAAAAGACTGAAGAGTTTAATATAAGCTTTCAATTCACAAACTACGGCTAAAGAAAGCACTCTACGTTGTAATTTCGTAGAGTGCTTTCTTTATTTTCAGACATATTCATCCACATCCACCACACAGGACTTGAATTCCACGGTGAATTTGTTCTCGTAGATAGTGACTTTTTCAATCAGCCGCTGGACGAACGGCTCGTTGTATTCCGTATTGGCGGTGGGCTGCATAATATTTATTCAACGGTTTCGGTAGGAAATGCCATTGATCTCCATGACGCGATACCTCCCGATAATTCAAGAACGTCGTAGTCGTTTTCCAATAGAATAATCGCTGCCTTAGCTGCCATGTTACACCAGGTATCCCAACAGTAAACAACTATTGTTTTGCTTTTCGGCAGTTCACCTAGTCTGTCCGGCAGTTGCATCAAAGGAATATGGGTAGCTCCGGCAACCTTTTCTTTCATTAGGTGCGGCGGGGCATTTCGCACATCAACAAGTAAATACTTGTCCGGTTCGGTTTTTGCTGCCTGCATAAAGTCCATTGGGCTGATAGTCGCCTCGATTTTCGCTTTAAAATAATCCATTTTGCTCATGATTTTTTACTCCTTTTCAATTATATCAAGCAATTTGAATAACTGCGTGATTTCATCTTTGTTCAACTTTTGCAGAAATATATCCTCGCAGTGTTTCATTTCGACCCAAAGGGAGGTTATGAGTTCTTTCCCTTCGTCGGTCAAAACGAGACAGTAAGCGCGTCTATCCGCCGGGTGCATGATACGCATGACGAGATGTTTCTCTTCAAGCTGATCGATAATTTGCCCCATAGTTGTTTGGTCTACTCTTTGAAGAATGGAAACCTCTTTCTGCGTAATGTTTTGATACTTATGAATAATTAGCATTGCTCCATTTTGCTTTGATGTAATACCAGCTTGATCAAGGCAGGTTGCAAAAAGTTCAAACATACGCTGCGATGCTTTTGCCAGCTTAAACCCTAAGGATTCTTCTATATTCATCACTAACCTCCAAAATATAGTAAGCGTTACTTGTAATCGGTATTACTTATAATCAGTTTAGCTTATCATATCGGTTTTGTCAATAATGAAACTCTGATTTAAAAGTGTTTGCGGTTTGTTGGGAACTGTTTAAGATTAATAAGAATATTATCCTTCCACATCCACCGTCAAGCCAGACTTGAATTCCACGGTAAATTTGTCTTTGCAATCGGCATTGGAGTTGGCGAGTTTATATGTAATATTGATTCAAATTGAATATAATTCACATTGGGAAGTGCCTTTGTAATCGATAAGAGCTGAGATGAGTGATACAGAGTTATTAATTTAGGAAAACATTTAGTCTTATCTCGATTTACAAGCGGGGTTAGTTATGGTAAGTTTCATTGCCTCTTTTTATCGTTTACGGTATTCCCGAGGCGAACTTCCTGTGATTTTTTTAAATTGCTTATTAAAATTAGACAGGTTGTCAAAGCCACAGCTGTAGGAGATAGTCGATATGTCATCTGTTGTCTCTGTTAGCGCTGTACATGCAGCCTTGATCCTGAGATGGGTCAGAAATTCAATCGCGCTGCAGCCAACGGCTTTCTTAAAGGAGTTCATGAAGTGACTTGCACTGATAGCGCATTTAGCTGCAAGCTCGTTGATTGTGATGGAATCCATATAGTGATAGGTCATATGCTCCAGAGCCGGACGGATGAGGGAAGAATAACTGATATCATTGCCCTGAAAGGAAGACAGATTATCGCTCTTTTCAAAATACCAGTAGAGTTGCAATAGAGTACTTTTTAATAAAAGGTCATCATATGGATTGTTTTTGTATGCGCAGCTTACGATTGTCTCTGTCAGGGAGTGTATGACCGAATAATCAGGGTGACCCAAGTCATATTTCATATTTACACGCAGTTGTCCTGTGATAAGAGGGCGTATACAATGGGTACTGCTGCGATCATTGCTTTCAAGCCCGAGCATGTTGGCGTGGAATACAAAGGCAATATAATTAAGATTCATATTGGAAGAAGGGTAGGCGGCATGCAACATATTGGGAGAAATCATAATCACGTCTCCAGGGTATACAGGAAAGTGTTCGTCTCCACAGATGAAATCACCCTTTCCCTGTAATACATAATCAATTTCAAACTCGTTATGCCAGTGCATAGGCACGTTGGGAAATGAATCCGGTATATGGCATTCATAGATACTGTAGGGAATTAATGGGGAACTGTGTTGGCGCTGTTCTTTATTACCTTGAGATGCAATTATCGTAGATTTCATATCTGACCTCCATGGATAACAATCTGAATTACAACTTAAATCATAGAATAGCATCATAAATATATAGTATTTCAGAAGAAATGTAATTGTTTATAGATTATTATATCATTGTAATCCAAAAAATCAATTGATATATAGGAGGATGTACTATGAAATTTTTAGATGACAATGGAGCATTGGTGTTTTACCAAAATGGCGAAATGGGGCGAATCGAAGCCTGGGGTAAGGATTCCGTCAGAGTACGTACTACCATGTTTGGCAAGTTTAATGGAAATGACTGGGCATTGACAGAAAATATAGAGAATATAGATAGCAGTGTAAAGATTGAAAAGGAAGATCATTGGGTAGGCGATGGAACCATTGATCAGAGGGAGATTGCTTCATTCACGAATGGTCGTATTAAGGCAGTTGTGAATTTTGTGGGTATCATTTCGTTTTATAAAGACGATAAGTTGTTCCTTCGTGAATATTTCCGTATGTATGATGGAACCATTTCGAAAGAGAGCCGTTGCTTGAAAGTGATTAACCGCGAGTGGAAGGGAATCATTGGCGGAAACGAATATTCTTTGAATGTAAAATTTGAAAGTAATAAAGGTGAGAAAATCTTTGGTATGGGTCAATATCAGCAAAATGATATGGACTTAAAGGGCTGTGTATTGGAATTGGCACAGCGTAATTCTCAGATTTCTGTACCTTTTGCTGTATCTTCCTTAGGCTATGGCTTCCTTTGGAATAACCCGGCTGTTGGTCGTGTAACCTTTGGTAAGAACTATACAGAGTGGATTGCAAGATCTACCGAGAAGATGGATTACTGGATCACTGTGGCAGATGCACCGAAGCAGATTCTGGCAAACTATACCGCAGTTACCGGTCACGCTGACATGTTTCCGGAAGATCTGATGGGTCTTTGGCAATGCAAGCTGCGTTACAGAACCCAGGATGAGGTTTTGACTGTTGCTCATCAGTATCAGAAGGAAGGCATTAAGATTGAGCAGATCGTCATTGACTTTTTCCATTGGACAGTACAGGGTGACTGGAAATTCGATACACAGTACTGGCCGAATCCTAAGGCTATGGTGGAGGAGCTTCACTCTATGGGAATCAAGGTTATCGTATCTGTATGGCCTTCTGTGGATCGTAAGAGTGAAAACTTTGGTCCGATGATGGAAAGAGGACTTCTGATCAAGACAGAGCGTGGCGCTGCACAGACCTATGATTATCAGGGCGATTGTGTGGAAATTGATCCTTTTAATCCCGAGACACGTAAGTATGTATGGGAAGTATGCAAGAAAAATTACTACGATTTTGGTATCGATGCTTTCTGGTTGGATAACTCTGAACCGGATTATGGTGTGTATGATTTTGAGAATTACAGATATTGTGATGGACCTGCCTTGAGTATCAGCAATATGTATCCTCAGATGTACAGTCGCTTATTTTATGATGAGATGAGTAAGGAAAATAAGCCTGTTGTAAATCTGCTTCGCTGTGCCTGGGCAGGCTCCCAGAAGTATGGCAATGTGGTTTGGTCCGGTGACGTGCCAAGTACCTTTGAAGCCTTCGCTGATCAGTTACAGTGCGGTCTGAACATGGGACTTGCAGGTATTCCCTGGTGGACGACAGATATCGGTGGCTTCATGACAGATGATGTCAATGATCCTGATTTCAGAAATCTCCTAATTCGTTGGTATCAGTTCGCTGTGTATTCCGCTGTACTGCGTATGCACGGGGACAGAGGTCCTTACAACATTCCACCGCTGGATAACAGAGACTGGGGTGGCGGCTACCTTCATACAGGCCAGCCAAATGAGCTTTGGAGTTATGGGGAAGACAATTATAAGATCATGAAGAAATACTATGATATCCGTATCAGTATGCATGATTATATCAAAAAGCTTTATGAAGAAGCTCATACGAATGGCTCTCCCTTGCTTCGCACCATGTTCTATGAATTTCCTGAAGATGAGAAATGTTGGGAACTTCAGGATCAGTATATGTTTGGTGACAAATATCTGGTAGCGCCGATTCTTCATCTGAATGAATTCAAGAGAGATGTATATCTTCCTGCAGGTGAGTGGACATTGACCTCTACCGGAGAAAAATATACCGGCGGCATAACGGTAACAGTTGATGCACCAATCGAGTACTCTCCGGTATTTAAACGCATATAAGCAATCCAGTTACACCCCCGTATTATTATTGATTCTACCCTTCGGTATGTGTTTGTGGGAACATATCGAGGGGCTTTTTTTATACTTTTGTAAACTTAACAACAGAAAACCTTGCGGGTGAGTATTTATTCTTAATTAAATAATAGATGGCAAAACAGATGAATGCGACAAGCACCACAATAACTAAAATGGTAATTAATTTTTTCGTATTTGGGTCTGCTATCAATCAAAAATAGAACATCCTAGTGTGAGGGGTACATGCTATAATATGTTCATAAGAACGATTGGTTAACTGTGAGAAACGTTCAAAAAGAGACGATATTATGTAATTAAGAATAATTAAGAAAAAACAAAATTATTTAAATAGAAATGCATAGATTTTTTGATTGCAATCGTATTCCTTATGAAAGGAGTTGGAAACCGTGGAAGCAAATAGTATTAATACTGTTGAGATTATTATGAAGAAATATGGAGATATGGTGTACCAGCTGGCATTATCTCAGACAAAGAATAAAGCAAATGCAGAAGATGTTTTTCAGGAAGTGTTTTTGATAATGATTGAGAAAAATATTGATGTTGAAAGTGAAGAACATCTTAAGGCTTTACTTATTCGAATGACTGTTAACAAATGTAAGGACTTATGGAAATCAGCCTGGTTCCGTCATACCAAACCATATGAAGTAAGTGAGGATACCAGATCATATCCTATGGAGGACGAAGGTAACAGTGAAATATACCAATATGTATTAAGTATTCCCGCAAAATATAGAGTGATCATACATTTATTCTATTATGAGAATATGTCAATAGAAGAAATTGGTCATTCACTTGCTATGAAATATGGAACGGTTGCATCAAAACTTAGCAGAGCCAGGAAACTTTTAAAAGAAAGAATAGAAGGAGATAATTATGGACGAGTGGAAGAAAGAGTACATTTATGAAGTGAAGAAAAATAAAATGCGTGCAAATTTGTGTAGTGATACACTTCAGAAAATTAAATTGAAAACAGCCAAGCAAGATAATAGAAACTATAGAACGATAAGTAAAAAAATTGCATTAGCTGCCTGTGTCATCCTTGGAATTATGATTGCTGTGCCCACCATAAGTTATGCAGCTTATGGAGTAAATATATTGGATCTATTAGCAAATAGGAGTAAAGAAGTAAAGAATGGGGGAGGTGTATCAATTGGTATACCAACAAATGCAACTTCGTATGTGTACCGTGGAGAACAACTTGAAATCCCTTATAAATTAACAGGAAGCGGCGTTGGCTCTGTTAGTGGAATGTTATTACTCGTTGATGGAATTGCTCAACCATACCAGGTAAAAATGAATGGTAAAACCCTATCAAAAGAGGAAGAATATATGCATGTATTTAATGTGGCAGATACTGGAGAAGCAGATTTTTCTTTCGTTTTCACACCGGTGAAAGGGAAAAAAGGCGATAATTTAACTCTTAATTTTGTACAAGTAATCAATCCTGATTACCAACCAAAGGATGAATCCTATGTCGGTTATGATTTTTCGGGAATGTCGACTTCCTCTAATCCCGTGACGATTGAATTCCAAGAAGATAGTACAATTAAAACAAAATATCTAGCATATCAGGGTTCATGGACTTCCGAAGTAAAACCTGGTGAAGTTCTATCTGGAAAAACCGATGCAGGATATGTTGTAGCAAAAAATGGAGTGGCTAACTTTATTATCTCAATTAAGGGAGAGAAGGAGGGCAAGTATCGTACTGTTTTGTACATTAATAATAAGCCTGTTAAAATTGAACAAAAGGATTATTTGGAATGTACAGTTAAGTCGGGTGAAAGCGATACTTGTAATATTCCTTTGGACATTAGCAATTATGGCAGAATCAACACAGTGTATGCAATTACTACATTAGTGGAAGATGCCAAAGGAGAAAAGGTATTAGAAAATGGCGAAAAAACAAGCAGTATGATGGTGATTAACGATTTAAAAGAAGCCAATTATGCTGAAAAAGAAATCGCAGATACACAAGAAATATTGAAAAATGTTAAAATAGGTGGCAGTGAACTTGAAGAGCTTACAAAACGATTGCCAGATATAAATATTGCAGTGGAAACCCAATATGCAGGTAATGGAATTTACTTGTATTATGATAATGCTTCAAAGTTATGTAAATATGATATCAATAAAAATGAAGTTATTAATGAAAGTGAATCATATATAAATACAGCTACTAATATAAAATTATATTGTTTAGATAGTGGTTATGCCATAAAGTATGAGACCTTCGCGAAAGATGCAGTTCAAATAGTTTTTTATGATGATAATTTAAAGAAAACTAAGACGGTAGATGTTTCTAAATTAATGGAACGAGATGAATCATCAATGATTGATCCTGTTGCACTGTCTTGGGACGGGCGATACTTGTCATATGTGAATTATTGTCGTGAGGGAGGATATGGAGCATTATTTTTATATGATTTAGAGAAGAATGAGAAGAAGGAGATTTGTAAATTATATAAGGAGTATCCAGAATCAATTAAAGGAAATGTATATATTTATTCTCTTCAGTTTAGTAAGGATAATCAACTTTTGTATTTTGCGGGAAGTAAGTATCTGACGGAAGAGAAGCAGGTAGATGGAATTGGTGCAGTAGGTACTGATGGTGAAAATATGAAATTCTATGAGGCTGATGTAGATCAGGACTTCTTATTGTCCGATCAATATGCCATGTTTTTTGAAGGCTTACTTCCCGGAAATCATGAGGGTAGTGGAATTGTTGCAACGATTGATGATAAAGGGGAATTAGGCGGTTATAAGTTAGAGAGTAAAAATGAAAGTCAGCTGATTCATGTGTCAGAGGAAGGAAATATATTTGTTACAGTAGAAAGAATGGAGCTTTCTGATAATTCACCATTAATACTGCGAGCTTATGATGCCAAGACAGGCAAGGTGTTAATGGAACAGCAGACGAAATTCGAGGGATATGATTTAAGCAAGATACAACAAATGGTAATCATGGAAGATAGGAAAGAATTTGTTGTATATTATAGTCTTGGAACAAAAAATGAAACAGAGGATGATAGTTATAAGCTTAAGAGTAAGGCACTAATTTATAAATATTAATTGGATAATTCAAAATCATCGAGGAGTGAATCAAAGGAAACGGTTATAATTATATAAAAATAGTGTAAAAAGGACAGACAAACGCAGTAGAATATGCGTGTTGCCTGTCCTTTTTACAGGGAAGGGGCTGCTAATCTTAAAATAATACATCCTAAAGCGAGGGGTTCATAAGTCTCCTACTTAATTCAGAATTAAAATTCAGATAGCCTATTTGCTTTAATGTAATCATATAATCTGTTTTATAATAAAAAGTTTACCTCTTACTTTCAAAAACTTACCTCTTAAGATATAGCTATTTACATTTTAATTATTACCAATATAATGAAATTAATGTAATAAGGATTGGAATTACACCAGCGAATGAAAGAATTTGTTTCTTGGTATTACAGTCCCTAATAAAAACAACTTAAAGGGAGAGAAAGAATGGCAAAGGTTATATTAAAGACAAATAAACTCAACAAAAGTTTTAAATCCGGAACGCAAGAGCAGCAGGTATTAAAAAATCTGGACATTGAATTTTATGAAGGGGATTTTACTGTTATAATGGGCTCATCAGGGGCAGGTAAATCTACCTTGCTTTATGCTTTATCAGGAATGGACAGGCCGACAAGCGGAGCTATTCGTTTTTTTGACGCTGAGATTGCTGATTTGAATAACGACAAGTTAGCGGTATTTCGCAGGCAAAACTGCGGATTTGTCTTTCAGCAAATGTTCTTGCTTGATAACATGAGCATTATGGATAATATTTTAGCAAGCGGTTATTTAGTCAGTGGTGATAAAAAGTCTATTGTTGCTAATGCGAAAGAATTATTTCAAAAGGTTGGTTTAACTGAAATGATATGGAGAAAATTTCCGAATCAGCTTTCGGGTGGAGAAAATCAGCGTGCTGCCATCGTTCGCGCTTTGATTAACAAGCCGAGAGTCGTTTTTGCTGATGAACCTACAGGAGCATTGAATTCTGCAGCGGGAAATGCGGTGCTTGATGTTTTGACCGATATTAATAGTGGTGGTCAAAGCATTATTATGGTTACACATGATCTACATTCTGCCAGACGTGGCAACCGGATTATTTACATAAAAGACGGTGTAATCAGTGGTGAATGTAATTTGGGTAAATATGTGAGTGGTAATAAGTTACGACATGAAAAACTCCAGTCTTTCCTTTCTGAAATGGGGTGGTAATGTGAAAAAACTATGGATACATGCAATAGCGAATATACGAAAAACAAAATCAGCCTCCACGACTTTGGTGATAATGTTTGTCTTAGCGGCACTGCTTCTAAACTCGGGCCTTTTAGTTGTTATCAATTACGGTAGTTTTTTTAACAATCTGAAGGGTGAACTCAAACCATCAGATGTATATTTTGCGATACCGGATAAGATATACACGAATGAAGTGAAAAGTTATATTGATGAAAATGAACATGTAAAGCAAACGCAAACGAATGATGGGATTGTGCTGGATGCAAATATTTTGTCCAATGGTGAAGAAAAGTCCTTCCCCATTATGTTCAGTAATATGGATGAAAAAAGAGGGATAAGCAAGTGGAAATACGTTGGCGAACATTTACCGGCAGAAGACATGTCTGTTTATGTTCCGGATATTTTTAAGGCTGTTAGCGGCTATCAGCTGAATGATAAAATTGAACTTAACTATACAGATGAAGAATCAAAAGCAGAAAAAACGCTAACCTTTACGGTGAAGGGTTATACCGAGGACATCTACTTCAGTTCGACCGACACTGGCTATATTGGCTTTTATCTGCCGGAAGATACCTATCAGAAGGTGAAGGGTATTTTAAGTAAACCTGAATACCTTACGCATGTTGTATTTACTAATTTAGATGACGTGAAAAACATACCTGTAATTGAAAACGGTATCCGTGAAATACTGAATTTAAATTCGGCTTCGTTAATGGCAGCTGATCCGTCGACTATGCTTGTGGTCATTGACCTTGAACTGATTCAATTAGCCCGTTGTATGATGGCCTCCATGGTCGCGGCTATGATGGTTATGTTTGCAATGATTATTGTGATTGTCTGCGTACTGGTTGTTCGGTTTAGAATTATTAACAGCATAGAAGAAGACATCATGAAAATAGGTTCATTAAAGTCGATCGGTTATACAAGCAGGCAAATTATCCTCTCAGTTATATTACAGTTTACATTGATTGCGGGCATTGGAAGTCTGATCGGAGTTGCTCTTTCTTACCCTGCACTACCCGCAGTATCA
The DNA here is from genome assembly GCA_002307215.1 of Lachnoclostridium sp. UBA1308. Lineage (GTDB taxonomy): Bacteria > Bacillota > Clostridia > Lachnospirales > Lachnospiraceae > Mobilitalea. The sequence goes on along the minus strand of DBTU01000037.1, from coordinate 265,646 downwards.
GCTGTGTTTGAACAACAATCGGGACTTAAATGGAAACAAGGTTTTGATGGTGGTATTAGTGGTGCAGCATTTTTCATATTATTGTTAATAGTTATATTGATAGCATTTTTAGCAGCGCATCGTATCAGCAAGTTAAATCCCATTCATGCGTTGCGTGGGGAAACTACTGCCCGCAAGTATAAAAGAAATCATCTTCAACTTGAAAAGGCAAAAGGCAATCTACCGATTACATTGGCATTTAAATCCGTTTTGCAAAGTATGAAGCAAAATGTGATGATCATTGTTATTCTTATCGCAGTCACATTTAGCGGAGTATTCGGCGTGATTATGTATTACAATACAACGATTGATACAAAAGCTTTTGCGGAGGTTCCGGGTATGGAAATAAGTAACGTAATTGCGGTACTTAATCCGGAGAAGAATCAAACGGAAGCAGTGAAAACCATCGAAAGCATGGATAATGTTCGGAAAGTGCAGTATTTAGATGAAGTAAAAGTAAAAGTCGATGGTGGTGAAGTTGTTGCTTATTTAATGGACAATTATGATAGAAAAGAGACTAAGTTAGTGTATGAAGGACGGTATCCTGAAAATAAGAATGAAATCTCTCTTGCCGGAATATTAGCCAAAAGACTGGATAAAACCATAGGTGATACTGTCACTGTCCGTTATGGTGAAAATGAAGAACAGTTTAAAGTGGTAGGACTATCAAATGGTTCTCAGATGGGTGGATTGAGCACGTCCATTCTGGCAAAAGATTATGAGCGGCTTAACCCGAATTTTAAACACCAGTCCTTATATATTTATCTGGATAAAGGAACAGATGCCGGAAAATTCGTCGATAAATTAGAGAGTGAATTTGATAAGAGTATGTTGCTGACAGCAATAGATTTCGATAAGGAAATGGCAGAGGGGATGGCATCTTATCAGAATGTTGTAGCCGCAATGGGGCTTGCTATGCTTATTATTACATTGCTTGTAGTCACGTTGGTTTTATATTTTGTCATCAGCTCCTCAGTGATTCGCAAAAAACGGGAGCTTGGCATCCAAAAAGCAATTGGATATACCACTTATCAATTGATGAACCAACTTTCAATCAGCTTTACGATTCCTATTGTCATAGGTGTGGTAATCGGAACGATTTTAGGTGCATTATATACAAACTCGTTGATTTCGCTTTCCATGAAAAGTATGGGAGTTATGAAAGCCGGATTTATCGTAGATCCATATTGGGTAACTGCTTTCTGCGTTTCCACTATTGTATTCTCCTACTTATTGTCCATGCTGATCACTTGGAGGATTCGAAAAATATCCGCATATGCCTTGGTCACGGAATAAAGTGATTGCATTAGAGGAATGCTGCGGTTACCGGTCACGCTGACATGTTTCCGGACTTATTCCACTGGACAGTACAGGGTGACTGGAAATTCGATACACGGTACCGGCCGAATCTCTGGTTGATGTGGCTTTATCAGCTAGATTGGGAAATAAGGATAGTTTTTCCTTTGTAAAGTCTGCAAATTTCTTGGCAGCGGGAGATAGATCCGCATAAGAACGCATCCCGATTCCAAGCTCGCGGTAATAAAAAGGCTTTAAGGGAAGCAGTGTCAGTTTATCTTCAAAATCTGTCAGGATCAGCTTCGGAAGTATACTGATTCCAAGCTTATGGATGACCATAGAGATAATGGCATGATCATCCATAGAAGAATATTTCAGATTCGGATGAATACCGGAACTTTCCAGAGCATAGTGAATGTCATAATCGGTTCCTGCCGCTGAGATGATAAAAGGCTTTCCTTCATAATCCTCCATTCGAAATTCTTTCTCTTCTGAAATCGGATAATCCTTCGGAAGGACTGCCATAAGAGGGTCCTTACCAAGGGGAATCCAGTCCAGCGTACGGAAACGAGGCACGCTTAAGAGGCCGAGATCAACGACGTTTCCGTCAATCCATTGAAGAATATCATCTGCTCCCCCTTCCTTTAAGTAAATATCAATCTGAGGATGCTGTTCCTTAAATTCATGAAGAATGGAGGGAAGACAGTAGACGGAAATGCTGGAATAAGTACCGATAGTCAGCTTTCCGGTTTCAAGTCCATGTATGGAATGAATGGTCTGTTCCAGCTTTTCTGATTCGGAGAGTATCGTTCGGATCAGAGGAAGCAGAAGTTCTGCATTAGCTGTAAGGCTGACTCCGTACTTTGTCCGTATAAATAACGGAAAACCAAGTTCGGCTTCAACACTTTTTAATATATGGCTTACACCGGATTGGGAATAACCAAGCCGAGCTCCGCTTCTGGTAAAATTCTTTGTCTCTGCAACATCCGCAAAAAGACGGTATTTATTAATATCCATAATCTGAGTCCACTTCCCTTTATTTATAATAAGATGAAACAGTATGCTGTTTCATCTTATTTAGTATAGGTCATTTCCTTATTGTCGTCAATCTTAAACATGAAGAAAATGAATATATAACATTTCAAATCGGAACTTTACTCATCAATAAAAATGAGATATGATGCTCCTATATAAAAGAGTAAAGGTCGAGGGTGACAAGATACGAAAGTATCTGTCGCCTTTTATTATGCAGAAAGAATGGATATGATGGCAGAAGATTTTATATTTTATCTAAAACAAAACATAGGGTCTCCCTCGCAGGCAGTAGTAAAAGCGGGTGATACAGTGGAACGAGGAGAGCTGATTGCAGCTAAGCCAAAGAGTCTTGGAGCCAATCTTCACAGCAGTGTAACAGGGCGGGTATTGCAGGTGACCGAGAAAGAAATCGTGATAAGGGAAACCGGAACAGATTTTTCTTCCTACAAGAAGCTGGAAGGAAAAACGCCATGGGAGCTGGTAGTAGAAGCCGGCCTAATAGGGCTCGGAGGTGCGGGATTTCCAACAGACGTAAAATTAAGAACAAGGCTTAGCAGTAAGGGAACAGCGATCATCAATGCAGTAGAATGCGAACCTGTTCTAGCACATAACATCGCAAGAATTGAAGAGGATGCTGAAAAATTACTGGAAGCCCTTCAGATTATTCTGGAGCTACTGCAGGTGAAAATAGGGATGATAGCAATTAAAAAAATTCATAAAAAAGCAATTGCTGCGTTAAAGACAGCAGATAAAGAGAAAAGATATCAGATAGTGGAACTGGAGGATATGTATCCGACGGGCGAAGAAAGAGCTATCATCCGGGATACTCTGCATATTCTGCTTCCAACTGATGCACTGCCTTCCCAGGCAGATGCGGTGATATTCAATGCAGAAACAGCACTGCGTATCCGGGAGGCTATTGTAGAGAAAAAGCCATTGATAGATAAAGACATTACCGTAGCTGGTAAATTAAAGGAGAATGCAAGCATTCGAATTATTAAAAATGTACCGGTGGGAAAGAAGGTTTCCGGTGTATTTGAACAGGCTGGCGGGCTTAATGATGAGTTCGGAGAAATAATTATGGGAGGTCCGTTTACCGGCAAAAGAACCACACCGGAGGAAGCGGTCCAAAAAACAACAGGGGGTCTGATTGTATCGGAATGCTTTTTTCATGAAACTGGAAGTATTGGACTTTTAGTATGTGCCTGCGGAGCAGATGAAAGAAGACTAGAAGAAATAGCGGTTAGCATGGGAAGCAGAGTATGCGGTACAGAATACTGCAAACAGGCAGTTAAGCATGGAGAAGCCTTAAAGTGTGAAAATCCGGGGCATTGTCCGGGGCAGGTGGAAAAAATAATGAAGCTAAAGAAAGCAGGAGCCGAAGCGGTGCTGATCAGCAATTGTACTGACTGTACCAATACCGTTATGTCCTGTGCACCAAAGCTAGGGTTAAAGGTTTTCCACTGTACAGATCAGGTCTTGCGTGCAGTAAACCATAGATTGATACGTAAATATCATAAAACGGAAGAAAATCAGTAACGGCACCAAAATAATAACAAAATTAAAGGAATAGGAGAAAAGAATATGTCTATTACAAACGAAACGCTGAAAGCTCATTTAAAAGATCCTGCGATTTTCTGCTGTCGGCGCGGCAAAGGTATTGTCATTGGGGCAGCAGATTTAGAGGATCCCAGCCTTTTTGAGGATATGGAGGAAGCGGGTCTGCTTACCTTAAGCAAGGAAGGACTTGTGATTGAGCAGGTTCTGGGAGCGACACTGCTGACAGACTGTGAGGCTTTAACACCGATACTGCCCTCGATGATCGATGGGGCAAAGGAAATAAAAGTTGTAAAAGAAGCAACAGTAGCTGACAAGGTAGAAATCAGGACGAAGAAGGAAGAAAATAAAAGCAGGGGGATAGGGAAAGAAGGCATGATACATATTGAAATCGAAGAATTAAAAGGATTATCTTTGGATATCCCTTATTCGAGTCTGTTTGCACAGGGTTTTTCAGGCAGGACGGCGGATATTAAGGAAGAGATTATCGAAGAAAAAAAAGTAGATAAAATTGTAAGATCCTTAATAAAAAAATATTATAAAGTGAGCGATGTGTTAATCGGTTCGGAAACTAAATTTGAAAACGGAGTACTGACAATAGATGAAGCTGTATTAAAGGAGGCAATCAAGGCCGATCCATTAATTAAGGAGATTAAAATGGATGTGATCAAACCGAACGGCCGTCACATTAATACGGATACGATTATGGATGTCTGCCCGATTGCCACGAAAGTGGAGGGAGTTCTGGGCGAAGGAGTTACGAATGTAATGGAGGGCGCTGTATTTATGCTGACAGGCGTAGATGAAGACGGTACCCAAGTACATGAATTCGGTTCATCGGAAGGCTTTCTGGATGAAAAAATGGCATTTGGCAATCCCGGATGTGCGGATGAAACAGATATTATTATCCGAGTGGAAACAAAAATACAAAGATTGGTCGGTATGGAACGGCGCGGACCTTATGCAGCTCATAAATGCGAAGATGTAATCATCCAATCTGTTAGGGAGGCTCTAAAGAAGGCAAAGGATGCTCCGGCGCGGGAAGAGCTCTGTCAGGATGTGAAAAAGTACGGAAGGCCGCGAGTCGTGCTTATAAAAGAAATCATGGGACAGGGTGCGATGCATGACAATATCCTTTGTCCAACCGAGCCATGCGGTGTCCTTGGCGGACAGAAAAATGTGGATCTTGGAAATGTGCCGCTGATGCTTTCACCGAATGAGGTTCGAGACGGAGGGATTCATGCTCTGACCTGTATCGGACCGGCAACTAAAGAAATGACACGTCATTATTTTAGAGAGCCATTGGTTGAAAAACTTGCAAATGATAAGGAACTGAATTTTATCGGTGTTATTTTCGTAGGAAGTCCTCAGGTTAATGATGAGAAAACCTTCGTATCCGAAAGACTGGGCGCATGGGTGGAAACCTTGGAGGCCGAGGGAGCGATTGTAACAACAGAAGGCTTTGGGAATAATCATATAGATTTCATATCACATATCAATCAAATCGGAAAGAGAAATATACCTGTCGTCGGCGTTTCCTTCTGTGCATATCAGGGACAGCTGGTTGTTGGTAACATGTATGCGGATGCGATGATTGAGATTAACAAAGACAAGGGTGGCTTTGAAAACGAAATTGCAGGCTGTTCGGAAATCTGTGAGAAGGATGCACTGCGATCCATTCAGATGCTTAAGAATAAGATGATGGGAGTAGAAATAAAGCCGGCCCCTAAAAAGTGGTCACAGGATGTGATTGATAACAATAATCTTCTTCTGGGATTGTAAAACAGCAGAAAGCAGGTGGAAACATGCAGTATGAGTTAAATCCGGTTCTTATGAAAGGTAAAATCGTTTCCGTAAATGACACTGCCGCTAAAGTGGATATTCAGGGCAGGCTTGGGGTCATTACAGTTCCAAGACGCTGGGTTTTTACAGACAAGCAATTAGAGCCAGGCCTTAAGGTAGAATTTTATTTCAGTTATATGCAGGTGATAGAGGATTAACTTATGTAACGGCCTGTTTGAAAAACGTGAATATATAATGGAGGGAACTTATGAAATTAACAGTAATAGAAGGAATGCAGTCAGAAATCTTTGTCCCGATTACGCCGGATCCGGTATGGACGCCACTTGCAAAGCCATTAAGCGAATGTAAAGTAGCATTTATTACAGCGGGAGGAATTCATCAAAAATCACAGAAGCCCTTTCATACGTCAGGTGATTATTCTTATCGTGCCATTCCGTCCGATATTTCCACCTCCGAGCTTATGGTGACCCACGGCGGATTTGATAATTCGGATATTAATAAGGATGTAAATGCAATGTTTCCGCTTGACCGTTTGAGGGAGCTGGTTCAGGAAGGCTTTATCGGAAGTTTGGCAGAGGAAATGTACGGCTTTATGGGCGGAGGCGGCTATGTAGACAAGTTTAGGGAAGAAACAGGGCCGGAAATCGCCTCAAAGCTAAAAGCTCAGGGTGTTGACATTGTGCTCTGTACCGGAGGCTGCGGAACCTGTCATCGTTCCGCTACGATTGTAACCAGATGCTGTGAGCAGGTGGGCATATCTTGCTGCGTAATCGCAGCCTTGGCTCCCATAGCAAAACAGCAGGGAGCACCGAGAATCACGGCACCCCATGTACCGATCGGTTCGAATGCAGGCGAACCGAATAACAAGGAGATGCAGACAGCAATTTTAAAAGATACTTTAATTTTTATGGAAAAAGAAGCAGATCATTTTGGTATGTGCAAAGTACTCCCCTATGAATACAGGCATAATGTATAAATTTCATTCAGAAACGCAGTGACGGAACAGTTAAGCTCTGCGAAGCTGGCAGATGGGAGCTAATATGAAATATAAACCCGTGATATCAGCGTATGCACATTTATTTAAGACCATTGATTCGCATACTATGGGAGAAGCAACACGGATAATATATGAGGGCTTTCCGGATTTACCCGGAAAAACCATGATGGAAAAAAAGAAGTACTTGGAGGAGCATTATGATCATTACCGTAAGGCATTGATGCTGGAGCCGAGGGGACATCGGGATATGTTTGGTGCCTTATTGACAAAGCCGGTGCATCCTGAAGCGGATATTGGCATAGTTTTTATGGACAGCGGCGGATATCTTAATATGTGCGGGCATGGCAGTATCGGTGCAGCATCTATGGCAGTAGAAACAGGTCTGGTGAAAATTACGGAGCCGTATACAGAGGTAGTATTGGATACACCGTCCGGGATAATTCGTACTAAGGTGTCCGTGATAAATGGAAAAGCGGTAGAAGTGAGTATGCAAAACGTCCCATCTTTCTTATATAAGGAGGAGCTTCACATTGATATTTCCGGATATGGAAGGATTTCATGCGATATTGCCTTCGGAGGCTCTTTTTTTGCACTGGTTGATGCAGACAAAATTGGGCTGGAATTAACAATGGACAATATGAATAAAATTACGGAGCTTGGCATGGAGCTTCGAAATAAAATTAATAATGAAGTCATAATACAACATCCTTATCTGGATATTACAACGGTGGATTTAGTGGAATTCTATGCCCATGCCGATCATCCAAAAGCGGATTTGAAAAACTGTGTTATTTTTGGAGATGCACAGGCGGACCGATCTCCCTGCGGAACCGGTACAAGTGCAAAGCTGGCTGCTTTATATGCAAAAGGGAAATTAAAGCTGAGAGAAATCTTTGTATATGAAAGTATAACCGGTGCGTTATTCAAAGGGGAGGTGGTTCAAGAGGTTGAAATAAATGGGAAAAAGGCTATTATTCCGCAGATTACCGGGAGTGCATATATCACCGGCATGAATGAATGGATTTTAGATGAAGATGATCCATTGGAGTATGGTTTCCTTCTAGGAAGGAATATAGAAGCGGCTCAGGAAAGCATCCGGGCTGTATGATTCGTAGTTTCGCAGATCCCCGAAATAATTTGTCTATATGAAATCAAGATGTAATCATGATCACATAATTATTGACAAATGAAAATATAGAAATTATAATGAAAAAAACGGGGAGAAAGCGATGAAAAGAATCGAATTAAAAAAACGATATATCCAAAAGGCATATGAGATTGTATACAGCGAAGGGAAGAACAATGTAACCATCCGTCGTCTGGGAAATGAAATCAATTGTAATGCATCCAGTTTGTACCGGTGTTTTAATGATATGGACGAATTACTTTTGTATGTCAGTTTGAAATATTTAAAAGAATATTTAAGCGAGGTCAATGAACTTTTAAAGCTGTCCTTAAGCAGTATTGAGCTGTATTTAAGAACTTGGGAATGCTTTTTACAGCATTCTTTTCGGGATCCGAAAATGTTTGATATCTTGTTTTTTAATAAGTATAGTATGAAGATGAATTATATTATCACAGATTATTACAGTATTTTTCCGGAAGAACTGGAAGGCTTTGATGATACCTTAAAAAGCATCTTCATTTCGGAAAGTCTTTCGGAAAGAAATTATAAAATGCTTTATATAAGCGTGGAAGACGGGCTGATCAAAAAGGAGGATATCCGCTTTTTGAGTGATATGATAATCCAGCTATACAAAGGTTATTTAAAGGATTTTCTGGATAAAAGAAAACTACACGATAATCCGGAGGATGTAAAAAAGATGCAGGATGAAATTATGAGTTATTACAGAAAAATACTTATGTTATATATTGACGAAAAAAAAGAGGACTAAGAAACGATGGCGTTTACTGAGAGCAGTAAACGCCATCGTTTCTTAGTCCTGACAAGTGAAACAGCTTGTTGCTTAATCTTATTTAAAAATAAAATCGGAGGACTAGAAATGAAAGCCGACAAAGAAATAACGGCGCATCTGCTCGCATGCTTTTGTATTGTTGTGTGGGGCGGTGCAATGGTATCTGCAAAAAGATTATTGGAAATCATCTCACCGCAGGAACTGCTGTTCTGGAGATTTTTTCTCGGTTATCTTACCCTTTGGATATTGTTACCGAAAAAAATGAAATTGAAAGAAAAAAAACATGAATTCTATTGCATTTTGTGTGGTATTACAGGCGTAACCCTATATTTTTTGTGTCAGAATATGGCTTTGACCATGACACAGGCATCAAGTATAAGTGTCATTGTCAGCATTTCACCGATGTTTACCGCGGTAATAAACAAACTGGTTAATAAAAAGGAAAAATTAGTTAATACATTTATACTGGGTTTTTTTGTATCAATTATTGGCATTGTGCTTGTGGGGTTTAATGGGGTATATGTATGGAAGCCGGATATCCTCGGAGATGTACTTGCACTTGTGTCTGCATTTGTCTGGGCGGTATACTCGGTACTGATCAAAAAGCTGGAACAGTATCCTCCGCTCATTATCACAAGAAAATGTTTTTTTTATGGTCTGATTTCCATGCTTCCGGTATTGGCTGTTACGGGTTTTGATACGGAAAAAATAACACAGTTGGTTCGATTTCCGGCAATTTTGCATCTGATATTTATGGGCTGTGCAGCATCGGCGCTTTGCTATGGAATTTGGAATAAAGCGTTTTATATTTTAGGGGTGGTGAAGACGAATGCTTATTTATATGCCTTGCCGATTGTAACTATTGTTTTTTCAACGATGTTTCTGCAGGAAAGAATAAGCAGCTCTGCGGTTGTCGGCGTATTATTTACCATTTCAGGATTATTACTGTCCCAGTTAAAATTTCTGAAAAGGATTCATACATAACAGTTGTAAGATAGAAGAAAACACATAAAAACAAATAAAGGAAAGGATAGTATAATGCTGGTTCATTATACAGGGCAAGAAATGAGAAAATACGTATTACAAAGAATACTGATTCTGATACCAATGCTTTTGATTGTTACCTTCATTGTATTTGGGATTATGGATTTAACGCCAAGCGATCCGGCTTCTTTAATTCTTGGTTCAAAAGCAACTGAAGTACAAAAGCAAGAATTAAACGAAAAGCTTGGACTAAATAAACCATTTTTGCAGCGTTACGGGGAATTTGTCTGGAATGCGGCTCACGGAGATTTGGGAGATTCCTGGAGGAATAACAGACCGGTATTTGATGAGATAACCTCCAAATTACCGGTATCGATAACGCTGGCAGTGGCAGCTATTGCTATCGCCATGTTAATAGGAATTCCACTGGGTGTTTTATCTGCGGTAAAGCAGTACAGTATTCTGGATATGATAGGAACAGCGACCTCCATGCTGATGTCATCCATACCCAGCTTCTGGTTCGGAATGATTGCTATATTGCTATTTTCACTGAAGCTCAAAATATTGCCTTCCAACGGAAACGATACCTGGCGGCATTACATTTTACCTTCCGTCACACTGGCACTTTCTGTTATAGCCTCTTTACTAAGAATGACAAGGACTACCATGCTGGAGGCCTTAAGGCAGGATTATATCAGGACGGCAAGAGCAAAAGGGCAGACAGAGAAGGTCGTTATTTTTAAGCATGCGTTAAAGAATGCTCTTCTTCCGGTTATTACCTCTGCGGGTATGGAATTCGGCGGCCTGTTGGGGGGAGTGGTTACCATTGAGACGGTATTCTCGATTAACGGGGTGGGTTCACTGGTTCTTACCGGAATTCGGATGAAAGACGCACCGTTAGTAACCGGCTCGGCACTGGTGCTTGCAGCGCTTTACATGTTGGTAATGCTTTTTGTAGATATATTGTATGCTTATATTGACCCCCGCATCCGGGCTCGTTATACAAAGAGGTAGGCAGAAAGGAAGTGATTTTGTGGGAAAAGAAATAAAAAAGAAAAGCAATACGGCGGAGGTTTGGAAACGCTTCCGTAAAAATAAAATTGCAATGTTTGGGTTAATAATTTTTATTTCCATCGTCCTTTTGGTTGTATTTGCAGATTTGATATCCCCTTATAGGAATGCGCTTGCACAGAATATAGCAGACCGTCTGCAGGGACCGAGCTTAAAGCACTGGTTTGGAACAGATAGCTATGGAAGAGATATTTTTGCTAGGATCATTCATGGCGGGCGGCGTTCCCTGTCCATGGGAATCATAGCAGTTGCGGTGGGAATCACAGTGGGAGGAATTCTTGGCTCCTGTGCAGGCTATTATGGTGGGAAAGCTGATGTCTTCATCATGAGGATTATGGATACGATTATGGGAATTCCCTTCATGCTTCTGGCTTTATCCATTGTAGCCGCTCTTGGGGCAGGGCTTGTAAATGTGTTGATAGCACTTATCATATCGATGATTCCTTCCTACACCAGAATCATACGCTCTGCCATCTTAACCGTAGTGGGTCAGGATTATATTGAAGCAGCTAGGGCCTGTGGGGCAAAGGACAGATATGTAATCATCGGCCATGTGATCCCAAATGCAATCGGACCTGTGATTGTACAGGCTACGATGTCTGTCGGTACCATGATTATATGGGGCGCTTCTATGAGCTTTCTTGGAATGGGAGTACAGCCGCCGACACCGGAATGGGGATATATGCTGTCCGAGGGAAAAGATTTTATGACAACAGCATCGCATCTGGTTATTTTCCCGGGATTGGCAATTGTATTGACCGCACTTTCCTTAAATCTTTTAGGTGACGGTCTTCGGGATGCACTAGATCCTAGGCTTCGGGATTAGTGTGAATTATTGAAAAGCATAATTCACACTTAGAAGTTTGTGCCTGCGTAATCCTCGGCCCAAACTAATTCGAAGAGTAGGCATGTTACGTTAGTGTGAACGATAAATCTTTCACACAGCAATTTGTGCACTGCACTAATCGCAGGACTTTGGAAAGGGCATGGTTATTAAAATGGAAGAAAAATTGCTGGAAATTAAAAATCTTTATGTGACCTATAAAGGTGAAAAAACAGTCAGAGCAGTAAACGGGATCAATTTTTCCCTTGATAAAAAAGAAACAGTCGGATTGGTCGGTGAGACCGGAGCAGGCAAAACTTCAACGGCACTTGCAATTATGAGGCTGCTTTCCGAAAGAACAGGGAGCATTCCGGAAGGAGAAATCAATTATAAGGGTGAAAATCTGTTAAGCAAAACAAAAAAACAGATGAGAAAAATCCGCGGAGCTCAGATTTCCATGATCTTTCAAGATCCGATGACCTCTCTAAATCCGGTTATGACTGTGGGAAATCAGATTCTGGAATCACTGGTCATTCATAATGACAGTGGAAAAAGCCAGAAAGAGATGAACGACAGGGTGGACGAGCTTCTTGCTCTGGTCGGAATTCAACCCAACCGAAAGAATGATTACCCACATGAATTTTCCGGAGGCATGAAGCAAAGAGTGGTAATCGCCATAGCACTGGCGTGCGCCCCGGAGTTGTTAATAGCTGATGAGCCGACAACCGCACTGGATGTAACAATTCAGGCACAGGTACTGGCTATGATGGAAGATTTAAAAAACAGAATGGATACCTCCATAATTCTGATCACCCATGATATGGGAGTTGTTGCCGAAATTTGCGATAAAGTAGCCATTATGTATGCAGGAGAAATCGTGGAGCAGGGAAAAATCGAAGATATATTTGAAGGAAAAAACCATCATCCTTATACGATTGGTCTTTTTGAAGCCATTCCGGATCTGGAGGGAGAACAGAGGCGTCTGAACCCGATTGACGGTCTGATGCCGGATCCCTCGGATCTGCCTTCCGGGTGTAAATTCCATCCAAGATGCACTCATTGCATGGAAAAATGTAAAACCTCAAGTCCGCCAATTATCAATCAGAACGGACACAGTATTATGTGTCATCTGTATCACGAGGAGGATTAATATGGAACTACCATTATTAAAAACCGTTGATTTGAAGAAACACTTTAAGGTAAGTAGCGGCATGCTACATGCGGTAGACGGAGTCAATATTGAAATTCAAAAAGGTAATACCTTAGGAGTCGTAGGGGAATCGGGGTGCGGAAAATCCACGCTGGGAAGAACGATTCTTCAGTTGACCAAACCCACCTCCGGAAAGATATTTTTTGACGGAAGGGATGTAACAAACCTAAGCGGGAAGGAGCTTTTGAATTTAAGGAAGGAGATGCAGATTATTTTTCAGGATCCCTTTTCCAGCCTGGATCCGAGAAGGTCTGTTTATGAATTGATCGCGGAGCCGCTTATTCGAAACCATATATTTCGCAATAAAAGCGAGCGGTATGAAAGAGTGCTGGAACTGATGAAAACAGTGGGTCTGGCAGAGCGTTTTATCAACATATATCCTCATGAAATGGATGGAGGAAGAAGACAGCGTGTCGGTATCGCAAGAGCGCTTGCCCTAAAACCAAAATTCATCGTTTGTGATGAGCCGGTTTCTGCACTGGATGTATCCATCCAGGCGCAGATTATTAATCTGCTTATGGATTTGCAGGAGGAGATGAAGCTGACCTATATATTTATAACGCATGATCTGTCCATCGTTAGGCATATATCAGATGAAATTGCAGTCATGTACCTGGGACAGTGTGTGGAAAGAGCACCCTCAAAGGAGTTATTTGCCAATCCTCTGCATCCTTATACAAAGGCGTTACTCTCGGCGATACCGTTGCCGAAGCTGAGGAAAAAGAAGGATTCCCTGATCATTAGGGGAGAGGTCTCAGACCCAATTAATCCGAATCCGGGCTGTCGCTTCGCTTCCCGTTGCGACTATTGCAAGGAGGAGTGTAAAAAAACAGATATTGCTCTAAAACGCCTTGAAAATGGGCACTATGTGGCATGCTGTTTATATAAATCATAACTGTAAACAAAACAAAAGGAAAACAGGAGAAAAGTATGAAGAATTTAAAGAGGCTGGTATGTGTATTAATGATTATTGTATTGGGTGCCGCACTATTCACCGGCTGCAAAAAGAGTGAAACAAAAACAGATTCAACAGTACCCGAAGCCTCCCGCGAGGTAGTAGTAGGAATCCCGAAAGTAACAGAGAGCTTTAATTTCTATAATACAATAAACGGATATGAGAGCTATAGTATGACGCAGGTATATGACTCATTGGTGACCAAGGATAAAACCGGAGCCATTGCAGCTTCTCTGGCAGAGAACTATGATGTTTCAGAGGACGGAATGGAATACACCTTTCATTTGAGAAAAGGAGTAAAATTTTCGGACGGAAGTGAGTTGAAGGCCTCCGATATCGTATATTCCATGAATCAAGCTATTGCATCCGCATATACATCATGGATCTATGAGCCGCTGGTAGAATCCTGTACAGCATCCGATGAATATACCGTTTATATTAAACTAAAAAAAGGAAGCATTGGATTTTTGGATTACCTATCTAATATCAATTATTTCGCAGTGTTAAGTGAAAAAGCCTGCACAACAGCGGGGGATTCCTATGGAACATCAGTGGAGACTATTGTAGGCACCGGACCGTACAAAGTAACGGAATGGAAGCTGGGTGAGTCAGTTGTTTACGAAGCAAATGAAGACTATTTTGGTGGGGTACCCGCTGTCAAATCCTTTAAATTAAAATCAATTTCCGATTCTAATACGGCTGTGATCGCATTACAGACAGGTGAAATTCAAGCCTACTGGGATGATATCCCGGGTGTTTCCTATAGCGATATTCAAAAAGATGACAGTCTGAATTTGATAGATTATGCATCCACTATATATTTTGAAGTGATTATGAATTGTGAAACAGGAACCTTTTCAGATGTTAATTTAAGAAAAGCGGTTGCTATGGCGGTGAATCGTGAGAATATGCTGACTGTCGGAGCCGAGGGACAGGGTATTATCTGCGATTATCCGGGAGCAAGGGACGGAAGCACGGTCGGTGATCCCAAGGTTACCGGAAGCTGGTATCAAACCGACATAGAGGCTGCAAAGAAGCTGGTGGAGGATGCAGGTGCCACCGGAAAGAGCGTTGTAATAAAAACCTATGCGGATGATCCGTATCCGGCACTGGCAACGATTCTTCAGGATGCATTGACCAGCATTGGCTTAAGCGTAACCGTACAGCAGATGGAAAGAAGTGCGTTAATTGATGAAGTAATGACAAAGGGTGATTTTGAAATAGGTATTTGCCGTTGGGCGGCTGGTACGACGGACATGGATGAAATCTGGTATGGTTCCCTGGATACTGATAGTAAAGGGGCTTCCGGCAACTGGAGCTGGTATTCCAATCCGGATTTAGACAGCATACTGAAAGCTGCAGGCGGTGAAACAGATGCAGAAGCAAGAAAAGATATGTATAAGCAGGCAATCGAAATCTTTAGTCAGGATGTACCGCAGATTCCGCTTTATTACCCGAACGGAAGCCGTGCCTACAGTAAGAACTTAAAAATCGAGGACGGTCTTGTTCAGTATAACAGAATGTATGATTACAGCTATGTAGAGTAAAGGAGTGTGAAATGCAGGAATCACTGCAGAAAGTATCATGACGAATACAGAATCGAAGATAAAAAGAATAATTACGGATTTTCCTTATTCGGTTACGGTAGAAGAAAATGTATGGATTACGATGCAGGATGGAACACGTCTGGCCGCAAGGATCTGGCTTCCGCAAACGAATCAAGTACCGGTTCCCGGGATTCTTGAGTATATTCCGTACCGAAAAAGAGACGGTACACGCGGAAGAGATGAGCCGATGCACGGATATTTCTCCGGACACGGATATGCGGTGGTTAGGGTTGATATGCGCGGCTCGGGCGAATCGGACGGATTATTAAAAGATGAATATCTGAAACAGGAACAGGATGACGCTTTGGAAGTGATTGACTGGATCAGCAGACAGTCCTGGTGTGATGGGAAGGTCGGAATGATGGGAAAGTCCTGGGGAGGGTTTAATTCCCTTCAGGTGGCGGCGAGAAGGCCGCCCGCGCTCCGGGCTATAATCACCGTCGGATTTACCGACGACCGTTACAACAATGATATTCACTATAAGGGCGGATGTCTGCTAAATGACAACTTCTGGTGGGGATCCATCATGTTTGCCTACATGTGCCGGCCACCGGAGCCTATACTCGTAGGGAAAAACTGGAAAAGTGACTGGCTGAAGCGCCTGGAAGAAATGCCAATGTGGCCGGCTCTCTGGCTGGAACATCAGACAAGGGATAGCTATTGGAAGCATGGTTCTGTATGCGAGAATTACGAGGCTATACAGGTGCCGGTCTTCGCAGTGGACGGCTGGGCGGATTCCTATACCAATACAGTTTTGAGTCTGATGGCAGGGCTTACTGTTCCGCGGAAGGGCTTGATCGGACCATGGGCTCATTTATATGCTCATGACGGAATACCTGGTCCGGCAATCGGATTTTTGCAGGAGGCAAAGAAGTGGTGGGATTACTGGTTAAAGGGAATCCATAATGACATTATGGATGGACAGATGATTAATGTTTATATGGAAGAAAGTATGCTTCCGAACTCTGCATACCCCTTTAGCAGAGGAAGATGGGTGGGCTTAAATTCCTGGCCGACAGAAGAAGTTCTTACTAAAAAATTATATATGGTCGACGGAAAGCTTACGGAAAAAGCCTCAGTAAAGGAAGCAAGCATTCTTATAAAAACGCCCCAGAATCATGGACTACTTGCCGGGGAATGGATGGGTGCCGGAGTTGCGGGAGAAAGTCCCTGTGATCAGCGCCTGGACGATGGTATGGCAATCACCTTTACGTCAGAGCCTCTAGAAGAACCGCTTGAAATATTGGGGTATCCGGAATTTGTTGGGGAGATGACCTGTGATGAGTCATATGCAATGCTATTTGCACAAATATCCGATGTTTTTTTGGATGGTGCAGTGGCAAGAGTTACCTACGGGGTAATGAATTTAAGCCATTTAGAGGGACATGATAAGGTGGTTCCGCTGCGGAAGGGAGAAAAGGTGAAAGCCCATGTCAGCCTTGACTGCTGTGCACACCGGTTTGAAAAAGGACACAGAATTCGCTTATCCCTGGCAACGACCTTCTGGCCGATGTTCTGGAATATGCCGAAGGAAGCAGCCTTAACCCTGAAGCTTCAGACAGCGGAGCTGATACTGCCGGAATTTCACGGAAAAGATGCAAAGGGACCGGACATGCAGCCGGAGAGTGCTTCGCCTACGCCGATGACTCTTTTATCAGAAGGAAGAGTAGACCGAAGTATTGCCTATGATATAGTAACCGATACCTGGACCTGTATCACAAATGGGATCGGAGGCGTCTTCGGGGAAGGTATATACCGTTTTGATGAGATAGATACCACCGTGGAGCATGATTTAAAACGTGAGCTGGTGCTATCTAACCAAAATCCACTTTCCGCAGTATATACAATCCGGCAAAAAATGAAAATCGGAAGAGATGGTTGGATGATTGATGCGGATATTGTGACAACTCAGAAGGCTGATATAAAAAACTTCTATCTGACGGCCACAATGGATGTCAAGGAAAATGAGAAAATCGTATTTCAGAAGGAATGGAAAAAAACAGTGAAACGTAGTGGCTTATAACAGATAGCTCTAATGAATTGCGCTATAATAGAAACCTCCATACTGATATTTTCAGAAGGAGGTTTTTATTTGTCTTTGCCTCCTCGGAATCAAGCTTTCTGGTTAAATATGGATTTTTTTCTATGATTTCAGTATTAGTCTCGGAACACCATCCTAGCATACAACAATACATCATTACAGATTTTTGGTTGGACTGCTATTGGAATGTGTATTATTCCGGTTCTGCCGATTTGTTTCATATACCAAGTCATATATTTTGTCATATGCATAATCGAAAGATCATCGGTCAAACGTTCTTAATGATTAGGGTATTGAATAAAATAACTACTTATATTTCTTGTATTGACAAAGTGATTTGAAATGGAATATAGTGTTCTACATTAAGAAACTTCTTTTATACTACAGAGAGGATGGTGAAACTTATGTTACTTTCAATTAAACATCCGGAATCATTTATGATAAAGGAGAATACCGGCAGGGTATCCTTTGGTGGTAATCAGGCCTGGTATCCGAAGTACTGGGCAAGACAAGCAGGCTGCGGCGCTACATCGGCGGCGAATATTATGGCCTATTTAGCTGAAACAAGAGCAGAATATGCAAAGCTTTACGATCAGAAAAGCAAATTAAAAGAAGACTACATCCGGCATATGGAAGTGTTATTTGACTATGTAAGACCTGGTTTAATGGGTGTAAATCATGTTGATATGTACATCAATAGTATTAATAAATATGTTGAGTCAAGGGGGTTATCCTTGAAGACAAATTTACTTTCTGTAGATAAAAATACAAAAGTTAAAAGGACTAAGAAGGAATTAACTGAATTTGTTCAAAAAGCGATGGAGCAGGATACACCGATCGCATTCTTAAATCTTTCAAGAGGAGAGGAAGTACGGCTTCAAAACTGGCACTGGATCACTATAACATCAGTACAAATAGAAGAAAAACACATCTGGGCCTTTGCTTCAGATGAAGGTATTAATAGAAAGTTCGATTTGTTGTTATGGTATTTGACTACCGGTATGCATGGTGGGCTTATTTCTTTTATTTAATAGTTACATATCATAGATAGTGTATGAATACCTGATTATGGATGCAAAAGAATTAATTTGCGGAGACTGGGTAGGAGTGAAAACGAAGTTGCTTGTCCTATCACAAACCAAGCCCCTATTAATGGTGGGAGTAAGACCTATACCGGTTGCAAGTAGACGTGAATTGCTGGAAGCCTTGGAGATACTTACCATGGAAGATCCTTATCTGGCCTTGAATGTAGAGGAAGAGACGGAAGAAATACAGTTAAAATTGTTTGGAAATCTACAAAGGGAAATAATACAGATGCTACTAAAGGAAAGGTTTCATCTTGATACAGAATTCGACAGCGTTATTACTGTGAAGAAAGATAAACCATTGGCGGAGATAACTTGCATTGTACCTTTGAGCGGACCGGGTAATTTATTACAGGCGGGAGTAGGCCTTACGTTGGAGCCATTAGAGGAAGGCAGTGGTTTTCAATACGAAACCAAGGTGTCCTTCGGGGATCTGACCAAATCATTTCAGAATGGTGTAAGAGAAGGGGTGGAAAAAGGGATCAGGAAGGGGCTTTACGGTGAGGTGGTAGACACTAAGGTGACTTTTATGTATTCTGACTACAGCAGCGTTACAAGTACACCGTCGGATTTTCGAAGATTGGCAGAAAAAGTAGTATATCAGGCCTTGAAGGAAATCGGTATTATGACGATGGAGCCGATCATGAGGTATACCTTAACAGCACCTCAAGGATATGCTAAGAAGCTCATGGCTGAATAATGATAGTCTTGGCAATTTTGATTCCAGCCAGCGTCAAGTGTATGGTTTTTTGTTTGGAATTGAAACCACATTAGGATTGATGGCAGTTATCGTATATTATCTCGTACCAAGCGGAACGATAGAGACGATTCTGTTGTTTCCGGGAGCAATTGCTGAATATGTTGTTATACAGGTTGCATCAGCTTAGATGATTAATTGAAATGCTAATAACTCGAAAGGGCGCACTCGTCTTCAAATGAGCGTGCCCTTTCATTATATAAATTTAAAACATACAGTGATACTTATGAATGTTTATTCGTTTTTATTCCTACCATTGACGTATTAGGGTGTAATTACCGTGCCGCTCAGTCCAAGTACACATTGGCGGGCATTGTTCAGATGGCCGATAATCGCTTTGCGGCCTTCTTTCTTTGTTACAAAATCAACACTTGCTTCAATTTTCGGAAGCATGGATGGGATTGGGAAGTGCCCCTCTTCAATGTATTTCTTCGCATCAGCCGCTGTTAATGAGTCTAGAGGCTGTTCGTTTTCAGTCCCATAATTCAGAGCAACCTTTTTAACTCCTGTTAAGAATAATAAAATGTCGGCATTCAGCATATCGGCCAGTTTTTCACTCGCCAAATCCTTTTCGATGATTGCACTGGCACCGCGAAGGGTTGTTCCTTGCTCCAGTACCGGTATTCCGCCACCGCCGCATGCAATGACAAGCTGATCTGCCTCAACGAGCGCCTTGATCGCATCGATTTCGTAGATATCAATTGGTTTCGGGGTTGCGACGATGCGACGATAACCACCGCTTTCCTCACTTACATAATTTCCTTTTAAAATTTCTTCATCGGCTTCCTCTTTTGTCATAAGGCGTCCGATAACTTTGGTTGGGTGTTGGAAAGCAGGATCAAAGGTATCCACACGAACCTGTGTGATTATTGTAGATACCGGCTTAAAAATACCACGATCTAAAAGTACGGTACGTAATGCATTTTGCAGATCATATCCGATATATCCTTGACTTAATGCACCGCAAACTGACATAGGAGCAACGGTGAAAGCATTATCCGAACGGTAGAATTCTGTCATTGCCCTATGAAGCATACCAATCTGAGGGCCATTGCTGTGTGTGATAACGACCTTGTATTTATCCTCTACCAAATCGGCAATAGCATATGCGGCATTGATGATGGATTTCTTTTGTTCCGGAAAACTTGTTCCGAATGCATTTCTTCCTAAAGCGACTACGATTGTTTTTTTCTTCATACTAAAATCCTCATTTCATCTTCCTAATATGATAATAGCTTGATTATATATACTAATATATCATGCAATGGCTTTTGCTGTCAAAATACTTCTTTCTACAACAACAGACCTTGATGGTATGAACTCTTTCGAAAGGAGACATATTACCGCTTGTACATGTATCGGAAACCGATTGCATTTTTGACAGGAAGCTGAGCTGAAATAATTGCAATAAAAAGTAAAATGCAGCCTGATAATTCGCGAAGAGACAGTGATTCACCTAATATAATCCATCCACCAAGAGTAGCGAATACTGACTCCAGACTCATAATTAAGGAAGCAATGACCGGGTTCACACGTTTTTGGCCCAGTATCTGGAAGGTGTATGCAATTCCGCAGGATAAAACACCCGTGTACAGTAATGGCAGCCAGGCATGAAGAATGGAGGAGACATTAGGCACTTCAAGGAATGCCATAGCTATGGAGGAGAGAAAACTGCAAACAAAAAATTGAATACAGGATAATTTGACGCCATCCACGAGCGGAGAATAATGATCAATCACCAGTATATGTATGGAAAAGGAAAAAGCACTAAGGATTAACAGAATATCTCCGGAAGAGATTTTGAATTCATCTGTGATACAAAGTAAGTAAATACCACATAAGGCGATGAGGATACTGATCCATAAAGCTATACTTGGGCGCTTTTTAAAAAAGATACCAATAATCGGAACTATAATGATATATAAAGCAGTAATGAAGCCTGCTTTAGAGGCTGTTGAATAAGACATTCCGATCTGCTGAAGGTTGCTGGCAACAAATAATACGCTTCCGCAGACGATGCCTCCGAGTAATAACTTGTTATTACTCTTTAACCACTGCTGCTTTGTTATCTCATTTTTTTTTTCATTGCTTTTATTACGCATAAAATAAATGCAGGGGAGCAGAGTAAGTCCACCGATCAACATGCGTACCGCATTAAAGGTAAAGGGACCGATCATGTCGCTACCAACGCGCTGGGCTACAAAAGCAATTCCCCAGATAAAAGCAGAAAGAAGGAGCATGGACTCTCCGAGTAACGAATTTTTTTTCATAAACAGGACACCTCATTTTAAGCTTATTTTATGTTGTTTGGGACAATAAACCTAATTCTAATACATCGGAGGGTGATTTACAATACTGATTTCCTAAAAGAGTCAAATCAATGCCGAGATAGCAGCCTTAATCATGGAAGATCATAAGGATATCTATTTGGAGAAGGAAAATAATCCCAGCAACCGCACGATATGAGGTCATTCATATGTGGAACCTTTTAAATATGATAGATCTTGCAATGTGCCATTTGTTGCAGATGAATTTCTTAAGAGACATCCGCAATGGGATTGGTTGGAAGGGTATCTTGAAGATCACCCGACACAGCCTTGGACGTTGTTTAAGGCAAACCAGATAGAGGTTTAGTTACATCCTTGACCATGAAAAATCAACAGTACAAGTAAAATAAACGGTTGATTTTTTGTTATAGTAATGTCAAATAATAACATAATAAGTGCAAAAAAAAAAATATAAATTCTATTGACTTAGAGTCAACTCAAAATGATATTATTGTAGTAATTAATGCTTTGAATAATATTTGATTAAGAGCGTTAAATGGGTGAAAGTCTATCTGAGGATAATTTATGGAAGGATAAAAGGGGATAATATGAAATATGGAATGATTAAAGATCAAAACGGAATTTGGCATAAACTTTCGAAAATAATTTTGGGAGCCGTAAAATTCGGAACAGACATGTCAGAAGAACTTTCGTTTCAAGTGCTGGATTTATATCGAGACAATGGTGGAAATGTAATAGATACCGCGAGATGTTATTGTGACTGGTTGGAAAACGGACATGGAGTAAGTGAAAAGACCGTTGGAAAATGGTTGACCGAAAGGGATTGCAGGGAGGAGTTCATGCTTATTACCAAAGGTGGTCATCCACCAATGTCTGACATGGAACAATCCAGATTAACGAAACATGATATTTTTTCAGACATCAATGAAAGCTTGGAAGCATTACGGACTGACTATATAGATCTTTATTTTTTACATCGAGATGATGAGAAAGTCCCGGTGAAGACAATTATGGATTCTCTGGACGAATTAGTTAAATTAGGAAAAATCAGAATGGTTGGTGCATCTAATTGGCGTGCGGAAAGAATTCTTGAGGCAAATGATTATGCGAGGAGAAGTGGAAAAACGCCATTTGTGGCTTCTCAAATTCAGTGGAGTTATGCTGTTGCAAAGGGCAAGGAAGCCTTTGGATACGGTACATTAAGTATGGATGATCAGCAGCATCAGATATATCTGAAAGCCGAAATTCCGGTATTGGCTTATACTTCGCAAGCAAATGGTGTCTTTTCCTGTGGTTATAAAGAGGATCTTTCTGATATTGCGAAGAAACATGAAGTATTTTATTCAGAAGGTAATATTGAGCTTTATCAAAAATTAATAAAGTATTGCAAAAAAAATGAGATTACTCCGACACAGGCAGCCCTGGATTATATAATAAAAAATGAACTGAATGGTTTTGCAATTGTGGGCTGTTCAAAGCTGGAACAGCTTCAGGAGATTTTGGGTATCACCGGGTCAGGGCTCAATTTATAATACAAATCAATAAAAGTAAAAATAAAATGACTGTGGAATGAGAGGATATTATGAAAAAAGCAAGGACTTAATCCATATCTTTCAGTTTTTCAACATCAAACAATTTTATGAAATGGTTCAAATTTGTTTCGAATTCATCTGTTGGTATTCCGTAAAGCTCCTTGAACAGTAAAAAGGTATCACCTGCCGATAATTCAAAAAAAAGCTGACTTTTTTGCCCCATAACAACTGCAAATTGCTTTTCAAATGCATTTTCACTCTTTTCTCCTTATTCTATGTGGTATCGTGATTTGAGATTTTCCACAATCAACGTCTTAAGAAACAAAAAAGAGTGCAACAGGATAAGCCTGTTACACTCTACAAAAACTACAGCGAAGGAATCGCTATAATTTAAATACCGACATCATTGACATGGTCAGCGAAGATTGGCATTTTTTATAATTCAAATGGTTATTGTAGAAGGCAATCTGTAAGGCATAATCCAAAGACGCAATTGTTGCGTCTTTAGAAAGGTACACTTAAAAAAGTAAGTTATAACCCACAGTTTAAAAGGGAACCTATCTCAACTATTTAGTTGAAAATCACCATAACAGATAAACTTAACAAATAAACCATCCTCTCGTTTTTTAGAATAATAAGATTTTATCATAATGGATACAAAGTAGCAAGTTGTTAATCAAACAGGAATAAAGTGTAAAAAGTGATGCCCCTTCTTCTGAATCACAAAGGTATTATTTTGTGAAGCGGAACACATTCCAGGAAAGGCGTTTGAGGTTAGCGTTTACTTTACCGTTTTGGAATGTGGTATCCTGATTTATGGATGGCACAATCACATCAGGATTATCGAAGGTAACGCGGGTGCTCATATCATCTGAGTACATCTGGATGTGCTCAACAAATTTCCAACCTTCAAAGGCGGTTACATCGATATCGGTGCTCATGTCGTCATTCCAGTTTCGGTTAATAACAAAAATATTCAATTCGCCTGTATTTTCATCAAGAGCGGTGGCTGTATCCAGGAAAGGTAGGTCTTCACGTTTCTGGAACTGTGTACCCTCATCGATATAGTATGCAGGAATGTCGAAAGTCTCACAGTCTACAGCGGTTTGCAGTGAGACACCGTGTCCATAGCGCATCAGATGTAAATAAGGATAATAAGCAGCAGAGTGCCATACATGATCATGATTGGAGGAACACAGAGCACCGAGACCGTGTGTCATACAGCCAATCTTTACACGATCTGCATGACGCAGGAATGCAAGCTGTACCGAGGTGTTAGCAAGTGCACCAATCATATCGCCCTGACGTCCGAACATCATACCTTCGCCCATATTATCCGGATCGTGAAGGACATATTTTGCATCTGCACTGAAGTTGTAAAAGCTGCGGTGTAGATTTGCAGTCGGAGTAAATCCGTAATTTGGCTGTGCGGCAGGACGGCTCACGCTGCCATATTCATCGAAGGAAAGCTTCATTTTACGTGGTGAATGGCATTTAGCCTGTACGAAATCGCATAGTGCAACTTCTGTATTAATATAATCTTCATAATAGATGGAGCCGCCCAGTAAGGCAGCATAATCATTCGGAGGAGCAACATGATAATAATGCATGGAAATGTAATCGACGGTTTCATAACATTCCTGTAGTACATCATAATCCCATTGCGGGTAGTGGCAGATCAAAGGTGAACATGAGACACATACAGCTGTTTCAATGGAGCCATCCACCCATTTCATTGCCTTGGATACTTCACTGGCACGAATACCATATCCACGCGGATCGAGCTCCCAGGAGCCGATTTGCCAAGGACCGTCCATTTCATTGCCTAGATACCATATTTTAACGCCGTAAGGCTTTTCATGGCCATTTTTACGCCGAAGATCGGACCAATAGGTGCCACCTTCGTGATTCGTATATTCGGTGATGTAGACTGCATCATTTATGTCTCCCGTACCAAGGTTAATGGTATAGAGCGGTTCAAAGCCCACACGTTCTGCCCACTGCAAATATTCATCGTGACCAACCTCGTTGGTATAAATCTGATGCCAGGCGGTATCCAGATGTACCTTTCGCTGATCCTTGGGACCAATAGAGTCTTTCCAGTCCCAACCCGAGACAAAGTTTCCTCCGGGAAGACGCACTGCCGGAAGGTTCGCTTCTTTCAGGGAGTTGATCACATCACCGCGGAAGCCCATATCATCTGCCGTCGGATGCTTCGGATTGTACATGATACCGTCCACCATTTGACCAATCGGTTCCAGAAATGCACCATAAAGACGTGGAGAAATCTCACCGATCAGGTAAGACGGATGAACAGTAATAGTTGCTTTTTTTCCCATAATAAATCTCCTTCGTATGCTATAATCTAATGACATTGATATTAATAATGGTATCAAAAAACAGTATAACTCTTTCATATTTTTTGTCAATATTAACATATGATGGAACACCAGACCCACAAAAATCCAACCGTTCAAATGCAACGGGTGGATTTTTGCTTGACATATATGAATGCATAGATTACTTGTTCTTCTTGCTTTTTCCGGAGCTTATGGCTTTTGAAGGAGCAAATCCACGGTTTTCTTTAAACTGTCTACTGAAATAAAAAACATCTGAAAATCCGCAAGCATCCGCTATCTCATTGATTTTATATTCACCGCCGCAGAGTAAATCTTCAGCATGGTTCATACGTATTGAGGTTAAGAATTTATGAAACGATATTCCGGTTTCCTGCTTGAAAAGATTTCCGAAATACATGTCACTTAAGTTGACCAACTCTGCCATTTTTCGTACCGTAAGTGGTTCTTTAAAATGATTTGACATATAATACATGACTTTCTTGATCCTTTTATCCATGATACTTGTATCCTTTTGATATAAAATTAACTGAAAATAACGATGCATTATCATTAGGAAAATAGCTCGCGCCTTTAATATATGGCCAGGATCTCGAAGTCGCCAAACATAGTTTAAATCATTGAATAAAGCTATGATATCCCTATGTTGACCGATATTGCAGATGAGAGGAAGGGGTAGGATTTGATCAGCTCCATTAACATCACGGAGAATTACATTTGCACAGAAGGCTTCCATAAGGTTTTCGGGACAACTTATTGCAGAACGACGGCTGCCCTTCGGTATGCAGAGAAGATCACCGGACTGTACTATGTACTTTGTGTCATTTATTGTATATTCGGATTGGCCTTTCACTACGTAAGTCAAATCGACAAAATTAATAATATCATCAGTTATGCACCAGGATGGAGTACATATTCTATGATTATAGTAATGAATCATTGCATTTATATTATTTAAAATTTCATTCTCCATGAATATCCCTCTTAATTAATCAATAAGCATAAGCTTTTCTCAAAAGTAACCTTCTACTTAAGCTCATAAATTCAATAGATATGACTACCCTTATTTAGTTAAAATGATACAGTAATTTGTAAATATTAGCAAGTACAATTAGGCTTAAATAGTAAAATAATCCATGATAATTACATAATTTCTATAGTTTACCCATGTTTTTTCAAACGATGCATTGTTATAATTAAATATAAATGCTCTGATTATTCATTTTTTATGTATATATTGCACAAAATATTGGCTTTATAAGTATATCATATAAGAACTGTAAATAATCGGTAGCTTTTATGTTGACTTTCATAAAAGTGATAAAACCAGAAAATGATAGGAAACAGGAGGAATTTTATGAAACAGAGAAAATCCATGCAAAAAATGGCTTTATATCTTAAAAAGACATGGGTACTGTACTTGATGATGGCATTACCGGTCTCATTCGCGATTGTATTTCGGTATTTGCCAATGACTAATATTGCTATGGCCTTTAAAGATTATAATATGTTTAAAGGTGTATGGGATTCTCAGTGGTCTGAACCGCTCTATAAGTGGTTTGAGGTGGCTTTTACCTCAAAGGATTTTTGGTACGCTCTTCGAAATACACTAATACTTAATATGCTTGATTTAGCGATTGGTTTTCCGGTACCCATTTTGCTTGCTTTGTTAATAAATGAATTGGCTTTTCGGCGATACAAACGGTTTACACAGGCAATTGTTTATCTGCCTCACTTTCTGTCTTGGATCATTATCAGTGGAATCGCAAAGCAGCTTCTTGCTCCTCGTACAGGGGTGGTAAATGTTATGCTTACCAATGTGGGGCTGAGTTCTGTAAACTTTCTCACCGAAAATGCTTTATATATCGGTACATATATCGCCCTGGGAGTATGGAAAGAAATGGGCTGGAACACGATTATTTACCTAGCTGCGATAACAAGTATTAACCCGGAATTATATGAAGCGGCGGATGTGGACGGTGCTTCACGACTTAAGAAAATTTGGCATATAACGCTGCCGGGCATACGATCTACAATTATTATTCTGTTTATCATGAATCTTGGACGTATCCTTGGAAGTGAGTTTGATCGTCCATACGCAATGTCAAACAGTCTTGTAATGAATGTTGCAGACGTATTAAGCACCTATGTATATCGTGTGGGTATCAGAGGATTTCAGTTTTCACTTACAGCTGCAGTAGGATTGTTTCAATCCGTAGTCTGCATCATATTCTTATTAACCGCGAATGCCGTAGCTAAACGGTTCGGTGAGCGCGGAATTATTTAGGGAGGGAAGAATAATGGTTAAATCTAAGAAACGTATTATAGACGATGTTATCATAGCAGCAATATGCCTATTGTTTGTATTATTATGCAGTTTGCCGTTAATCAATATCTTGGCGCGCTCTTTAAGCTCACCACAGGCAATGATAAATAATAAGGTATCCTTCTTTCCGGTGGGCCTAAACTTAAATTCTTATTTTTATGTACTAAAGGATTCTGCGTTCACGCGTTCCATATGGTGGACAGCCTTCCTAACACTGGTTTGTACAATTATATCCTTGGTGATGACAACATTATGCTCCTACCCGTTAATTTATGATTCACTAAAGGGCAGAAAGTTTTTAAACAGTATGATGATTTTTACTATGTATTTCAGCGCTGGAACAATACCTAATTATTTATTGATGAAACAGTTGGATCTGATTGACAAGCCACTTGTATTGATTATTCCTAACTGTTTGTCTATTTTCAATATGATTATTATGCGGAGCTTCTTATACGGAATACCGGAAAGTCTGCGTGAATCAGCACAGATAGACGGCGGAGGTCCGTTTTCCATTTTGATAAAGATATACTTACCATTATCAAAACCGGTATTAGCGACGCTAGCCTTATTTTATGCGGTCGGACGATGGAATGGCTTTTCAGATGCATTGATGTATGTCTCAAATCCCAAATACGCCCCAATTCAATTAAAGCTTTATCAGATAATTAATAACCTTTCCGCAATTGATACTGCACAACAGGAGGGCTTTGCATCGCCGACCGCCAGTGAAGGTCTAAAAGCGGCATCTGTTTTATTTGCAACAGTTCCGATATTAATTGTATATCCATTCCTACAGCGGTATTTTATATCAGGTGTTACGCTTGGGGCAATCAAAGAATGAAAATATATAACTTGGTAGATTCAACGTTTCATATATAACGTTGCTTTTATAAAATAATTTAATAGGAGGATGTAATTTGAGAAAGAAATTGTTATCAATCATTCTTGTATTCGCAATGATAATCACTGCTTTCAGTGGTTGTGGAGCGAAAGACAAGGAACAGCAGGCAACAAATCAAGGGGATAATACTGTTACTACAGCCCCTACAACGGCTCCGACTGCAGTTGTCGATTCAAAGCCGGAATACAGTGAAATTACGGTTGAGGTTTTTGACCGTGGTACGGACGGAGGTAAGACAGATCCGACAAACAACTACTATACAGATTGGATTAAGAAACAGTGTCTGGAAGAGCTAAACCTTGGGGTTACCTTTGTAGCAGTATCTCGTTGGGAGGAGACGGATCAGCTTAACAACCTTATGGCTGCCGGTACAGCTCCGGACGTATGTCTTACCTACAGTGGGGACATCGTTGCAAATTACCGTGACTTAGGCGGACTTACAAATTTAGCTCCATATGTAGATACACTTTTACCTGACTTGAAAGCTTTCCTTGGAGCAGATACTGCTATATCAGGAAAAGATTTGATTATGCGAAATGTTAATACACAGACAGGAGAGCTTTTCTCCGTACCTGCACGTCGTATGAATCTTGCAAGATGCAATACCTTTATCCGTAAGGACTGGCTTGATAAGCTGGGGATAGCAATACCTACTACGACACAGGAATTCTACGATGCACTTGTGGCCTTTAAGACTCAGGATCCGGGTGGAGTTGGCAAAGATAAGGTAATACCGTTTACAATGACCAGCGATGTTCAGTGGCGTGCTTCTAACCTTCTCGAATCTTTTGTCGATCCGAACCTTAGCAGGAAGGATCGTTGGGTAAATTCACCACTTGAAACCAGCTATTTACTTCCCGGTTATAAGGAAGGCGTACGATTCTTAAATAAGATGTACAATGCAGGCCTTGTTGACAATCAATTCATGCTGTATAAAGATGACACTGACAGTGACAATCTGATAAAGAGTGGCGTAGTCGGAGCATTTATACATAACTGGGATCAGGCATATCGCGATACACCCGGTTTGTTACGTGATTTAAAGGTTAACGTACCTGATGCTGAGTTTATCTCCATTGATCCGTTTGAAAATAGTGCCGGAGTAACTGAGAAAGGTTCCTATGATGCAGCTGGTCTAAATATATTTGTTCCGGCAACCAGTAAAAATGCTGATGGCGCACTTCGTTACATCAATTGGTTATCCAAGTTTGAAAACCGTTACTATTTACAGATCGGCGATGAGGGTGTAACTCATGAAATGGTTAACGGTGTTCCGAAGATAATTGCAGCAACAGATGAGAAGATTATGAACTCTGCTTTAAATATTGACTATACAATCATGATTAACGGTCTTGATATAGGTGACGATACTAAGATGGCACAAGCTCTCGCTCAGTCTTATTCAGTAGATTCTCAGCTTATTACTGATGCATACACGAATGCATTGACGAATGCTCGTCCGGCAATTGTTGTTCCGGTAACGCTTAGTGCAGCTGGCCCTTATTCTCAAACCTTGGGCGACAAAGCTAAGACGTTTATGGCTGAGTCGGTAACCTGTAAAGAAGCCGACTTTGATAAAGTTTGGGATGCAGATATTTCAGATTGGCTAGCTTCAGGTGCACAGGAGATTATTGACGAGCGTGCAGCTAAATATGTTGAATAATAAGTATTCCTTTTGAATTGTTTTAACTCAGAATTAGATTGAATAAGGAATAAAATGATAATGTCAAAATTTTTATAATCAAAAAAGACTGTAGGTTTTCATATTCCTACAGCCTTTTTTTGGGCACGCCCAGCATGGGAGCAATAGTTATTATGCTTTGATAGCCCATCGCAATTTGGCAGAACGGGCACGACTATTTGTATTACATTCCTCTGAGGTTGGTCGAATAGCATCGGGAGCAATATCTCGGTAGATACCCTCACGAAATAAACGTTGAAATGATTTTTTGACGAGTCGATCTTCTCCCGAATGAAAGGAAAGTATGGCAACACGTCCTCCCTCAGCCAGGGTAGCGGGAAGTTTCTCTAAAAATGTGTGTAAAACCTCATATTCATTGTTTACATCAATTCGTAGCGCTTGAAAACAACGCCTACAGGATTTTTTGATTTCATCATCCCTATTATTTCCCGGAATAAATTTCAATGCATCCTTGATAATCAGTTGAAGCTTAAGTGTAGTTGATATATCGATTCCCTTTTTTATTGCGGATATAATGGCACGAGAGATAACTTCAGAATATGGTTCGTCTGCATTTTCCGTCAACATACCTTGTAATTCTTTTTGTGTAATGGTTTTCAAACGCGATGCGGCAGAAATCCCTTTTGCCGGATTGAGTCGTAAGTCCAGTGGCCCATCAGTTTTGAATGAAAAACCTCTTTCCGGATTATCAATTTGCATGGAAGAGACCCCCAAATCCGCTAATACAAAATTAAGTGGCCCTGATTCGAGGACAATTTGATCTATATCGGAAAAGTTCATTTGTTTGATGGTTAAAATATCGGAGCCATAGCCTAAATTTTCTAAACGCGTAGTGGTACGCGGTAATTCAATAGAATCCACATCAATTGCATA
Organism: Lachnoclostridium sp. UBA1308; assembly: GCA_002307215.1. Classification (GTDB taxonomy): domain Bacteria; phylum Bacillota; class Clostridia; order Lachnospirales; family Lachnospiraceae; genus Mobilitalea. Next base: position 234,488 of record DBTU01000037.1, on the reverse strand, counting down.
TAAGTGACCCTTTGAATTTAAACATTTCAGCATCTCCTGAGTATGGCCGCCATAACCAAGTGTAGCATCCAGTCCGGTTTGTCCGGGAGTTATCTGTAAGAATTCTAGTATTTCATTCACACAAATGGAACGATGTGTACCTGCAGGAGTACTGCCCTTTTGAATAACCTTTGCCACAGTATCGGAATACTTCTCCGGTTGCAGTTCTTTATATTTTTCTTTAAATGTTTTAGGATGAGTGCCTTCATAGCGAATTCGTCGTTGATGTTTTGGTTCTTGATTATCCATTGAATCCATTCTAATTCTCCTGATCTGTGGAGGATTTACCTATTTTATTTTCAATGTAGCTTCAAATCACATGATATCAAATACAAATTATAAAAGCAAACAATTACGAAGTAATGTTGGCATAATTGTTCTTGAAGGCATAAAGGCAACCCCAATCCTCAACGAATGGTAGTATGGAGCCATCAAAGGTGGAAATTATTAGGCCGTAGCAGTTGATTAAGCTACCAAAACTGTTGTTGCACTCTTGGGGGTTATTGATGCAGAAGGATCGTAGCATCTCCGACCGAAAACCTTATCTGATCGTTCATATCATAGGGATTTCCTGTGAGAAAAAAGCTATTACCGATATCTACACTCACAACGCGGTCTGTAGTAACATTTATAGAAAGCTCCTCTGTTCTTACCATGATCCGGTAAGCTCTCGATTGAGGCGGTATACTTCTTGTCATGGCTGAGGAAAATTCGGCATCAATCCTCATTTCCCTTCTTAGCTCGCATAAACAAATGGTTTCTCCGAATTCATTTATTATTATAGTATCTTTTCCTACGTTAAGCCTAAGGATATCAATGCGAATCATGTCATTTTGATCCTCCACACCGTAGGATATCAGTACATAGCCGGTTTGATTATCATTATTATTTGTGAATACTTCTTCGACTAAGGCATTATCTACACGAAGAATATTACCGCTTTGTGTTATCATTCCCTGAGGAAGTATGCCGATATATTCCATATAATCCATAAAATCCTCTGAATAATTTATGATTCTAATTACATTATAAGCCTGCACACCAATAAGTTTCGTTTTCCATCAAAAACAGCCGACAGAGTTGATACTCTGTCGGCTGATAGGTTTTGCTACTGTCTGATTTTAGCTTGTCCGATATCGGACGGTATTAGTAACTGGTAACTGTTCCGGAATATGTAAGGTCGAATATATAGTAATAGGTTTGAGTATTGGGGTTATCCAGTGTCTGCGAAACTAAGTTGAGACCTGAAATAGAAAGTACTCCCATGTAACTTCCGTTATCATAATTATAGGTGCCATGTGAATTGATATAGGCATAAAGTGTTGGGTAAAAGTCCGTTGAGGTAGCAACAAAGCTGAACCGAGAGGTCATAGTAACAACCTTTGTTTCCGGATATCTGGTTACCCCACCGGAGTAGGTAATAGTGAATACGTAGTAATAGTAATCACTCGATAGGGTTTGTACTGTATAATTTACATTTGAAATGCTAATTGTACCCCGGTAAGATCCATCGTCATAATTATAAGTGGAATGCGAAGTCAAATACGAGTAAATTTGAGCATTGGTATCCGCGCTAGTGCCGGAAAAGCTTTGTTGAACGTTCACCGAAACGTACTTTGTTGTTGCTGCAAGTGCATTTGTACTCATAAATGGGAAGAAAATAAATAGAGCTAACATGAAAACAATACTTAACCTTAAATAAATTTTCTTTGACATAATAAATCTCCTTTCTAAAACTTGATAGGGTTTTTGGGTTTTCAAACATAATCTATAAAAAATGGTAATTTATACCATATAAATAATATACCATGTCTGTAAAATAATGTCAACTTGATTTATGTTAAAATATGGAATTATTTATGCAATATGTCAGACATTTTGATGGAATAGAATCTATTGAGGATAAATATTAATATTTTTCATTTATTTTTTATATAAAAACTCTACGGAACGTTGATTGAATTATTGTACGTTTTAGATTATTCTTAATAAGAAAGGGAGGTAGCAAATATGGATTGTAAAAAGGTTGGTAAGCTGATACTTGGTTTGCGTAAAGAGAGTAAAATGACACAAAAACAACTTGCTGAGGCTATGAACATCAGTGACAAGACCATTTCAAAATGGGAACGTGGTATGGGATGTCCTGATGTATCCTTATTACGCGAACTCTCTGGGGTATTAGGCATAAATATTGAGAGAATATTATTAGGGGATTTGGAACCTAATGATACAGACGGAGGAAATATGAAAAAAGTAAAATTCTATGTGTGTCCTAACTGCGGGAATACTCTGACTGCTACAGGAGTGAATGGATAACCATTATGAAGCTTAATCCCAGATGTTTTTCGATAATCCCTCGAAGCCATCCCTACGAATCTGGACATCCACATTGCTTTCAAGCATAGTCTTTTTCATAATATCAAGTATTTGAATATCCTCCTCATTGAGGGGGTGTTTTAGTGCCTCATAAAGCTCATCCATTTGTGTTATAGAGTGCATACCGGGAACAGCGCAATCTAAATTTGGATTTTGCAAAGCAAAGCGGATGGCAGCTTGATACGGACGACAGCTCTGATATCCAAAATCAGTAGTGTTCCATTTCATTTCACCTGCCCAAATTTTATTAAAGAAACCACCGGCACCACCGAATGGCTTCATTCCAACGCATCCAATTCCCTTCGACTTTGCAAAGGGTAGTAATTCCCGCTCTACACCGGGATGCAAGGCACTGTAGGGAACCATCATAACTTCAAAATCATCAAATTTCGTTAGGGCATGTTGCGCCATTTGCGGAGAATGATGACACGAAAAAGCCAGGTGATCGCAAAAACCAAGTGCCTTTAATTTGGTAGTTGCCTCACGCAATACATGCATGACTTTGTCTTCCGATTCCGGATATAATTCAAGTCCTACCCACAATAAAATATCCACATGATCGATACCATATCGTTTATGATGATCCTGACAATAATCAAGAATATATTCCTTTGTCAAATCGCCTCCCAGCTGTGTCACACCGTGTAAAGGCCAGCATACAGTGAATTCTTCTTTTCTGGTTTTCATAAGTTCGGCAGTTGCTTCTTCCTCCGGTTCCCATTGAACGTCAAGATAATTGATACCGAGATCAAGTAAGTGATTCAATTCTTTGATTCTTCTGGGAACATCGTTATGAGAAGAGGGCCCTAAAGTAAAATGGCCGCCGGCTGAAAATCTTGTAACAGTAATTCCTGTATTACCTAGCTTTGAAGTCTGTAAATCTGAATTTATCATAGGAAAGTCCTTTCATAATTGAAATATATATATGATAAATAGTATAAGCCATGAAGTTAACTCTAAGTCAATAATAATTTTAAAATATAACGCATACTGCCAAGGCTAATCATAGTCGAAGGATGTTCATATTACAAATGATCCAATCTTAGAATATATCAATCATGTATTAGCATATATCATTGTTTCAGCATAATCTATATTCTATAATTTTCCGTATATTACTTACATTTCGTGTGAAAACATATGATTAGCCTAATAGATATTTTCATTAGTATTATATGTAATAATCAATTATGTGATGAGACATGTAAACAAGAGAGAAGTACCTTTTCTTTTTTCCTAATAGTAGAATGGAGATAATAATGAATCATAAATTAGAATTGTCAGAGAGAGATATATCTATGCATCTCAAGCTATGGTATCAATTTCAAGAGACAACCGGTACGGATGTCTTAGATTTATCAGGCAACAATTATCATGGCAGCTATGGAAACATTCCTTCCTGGGGAAAAGGTATGATTGGAAGCTCATTTATCACTGGAGGAAGTAATTCATCCTATATTACAATCCCAAAGGGTGTCCTAAAGAAAGTTAATAATATAACAATTGCAGCAAGGGTAAAATGGACCAACAGTTCCATGTTAAATCAATGGATTTATGCCCTTGGTGTTGATTCAAAGAAGTATATATTCGCAACGCCGAAAGGAAATTCAGGTAAACTTTATTCTGCGATTTCTAATATGGATGGTTCATTTAGTAATCAAAATACAACAGGTGAACAAGGACTTGCTGCATCCTCTGTACTACCGATTCGATTGTGGAAACACCTGGTGGTAACAATTAATTCGGAGACAAATACGAGCATTATGTATGTTGACGGAGTTGAGATTACCAATAATTCGAAGGTAACGATTAAGCCTTCTGATTTATATGATGCTTCAAAGGATTGCTCTGGATATATCGGAAAGTCGTTCCACTGGGACCCCGGTTTTTCAGGGCAAATCGACGATTTTAGAATATACTCAGTAGCCTTAGATAAGGATGAAGTAGCAGCCTTAACCTATGCGGAAATGTCAGATACACAGCTTGTAACTACGGCATTGGCGGATTTAAGTATTGGAGATACATCTATTGTAGCTCAGGATTTAGTTCTTCCGACAACGCTTTATAGTACAGATATAACATGGAAATCCAGTGATCTAGCACACTTGGATAATAGGGGGAGAATAACCAGGCCGGCAGAGGGAGAAACTGTTGTAAAATTAGATCTGACGGCAACAGTTACAAAAAATGCTGTTACCTTTACGAAAGATTTTATGGTTACAATATTACCAAGCGGTGAAGCTGTATATAAAGTTGAAGTGGACGCTTTAGGAAAAGGTGTTACAATCAGCTCTAATTTGTTTGGGCTTTTCTTTGAAGACATAAATTATGGGCTTGATGGTGGATTATATCCTGAGCTTGTACAGAATAAATCGTTTGAATTTGTAAAGTCGGAAGATGATGCTATGATACAGAAAAAAGAAGGATTATATGCCTGGTATAAGCTCGAGACAGGGGGAGGCAAGGTGGCAATAGCGACCCAAAGTGTTTCCGGGCTTAACGTAAATAACCCAAATTACCTAGAGATCACAGCAATGAAAGCAGGAACAGGAGTTGGCGTCTATAACACCGGTTTCCCGGATGCACCAGATACAGCAATTACGCCAACACCGGGAATGAAGCTTGTGAAAGATGATTGTTATTATTTCTCGCTTTATGCAAAAAGTGATGATTATACCGGCCCTATCGAAGTCAGCCTCACGAGTGAGGATGGTTTGAAGGTCTATGCATTGACCTCCCTAAAAGGAGTATCCGCTGAATGGAAGAAGCTAAGCTGTGTGTTGCAGCCCAGTGCATCCACATCAACGGCAAGACTTCAGATTCTTATGAAAGAAGCCGGAGTACTTCATATTGACATGGTATCCTTATTTCCGCAAAAAACATGGAAAAACAGAACCAATGGAGTCAGGCAGGATCTGGGACAAATGTTAGGTGATATGGAGCCAAAATTCTTCCGTTTTCCGGGTGGCTGCTTAGTCGAAGGCAGGGTTGTTACGAACCGGTATCAATGGAAGGATACGGTCGGACCTCTGGAACAACGTAAAAGCAGCTTTAATAACTGGGCATTCAGCGGAAAGTATCCATTTTATAATCAGTCCAACGGCTTTGGCTTTTATGAATACTTCATATTGGCAGAGGATCTAGGTGCTGAGCCGATTCCATGTATGAATGCCGGAATATCTCATCCGGCAAAAGGAACATTTACACCAACCTTGATTCCGTTGGAGGAAATGAGTGAATTAGTACAGGATGCAGTTGATCTTGTCGATTTTGCAAATTGCACGGATATGAATAATCCATGGGCAAGACTTCGAGCAGAAATGGGCCATGCAGAGCCTTTTTATATGAAATATCTAGAGATAGGAAATGAAAATGGCGGCGAGGAATATTACCAAAGATATCAGCTCTTTTCTGAAGCCTTGCGATTTAAATATCCGGAGCTTAAGCTGATTGCAGACGGAGGGTTTGGTAAAAATGACAGTATTAATCTGGAAACCTGGTCGAGAGTTCAAAAAGGGGTTATTGATGCTGATATTGTAGATGAACATTATTATATAGGACCGGGAGTTTTATACGATAGTATGAACCAATATGATAATTACGACCGAAGACTGGGTAAAGTGTTCTTGGGGGAATATGCAACACTTGGTAATACACTGGAGAATGCTTTGTCGGAGGCAGCCTATATGACCCACCTTGAAGAAAATGGGGATGTTGTGGAGTTGGCCGCTTATGCGCCCCTTTTTGCAAAGAGTAATTATACTCAATGGGGAACCGATGCAATTTTCTTTGATAATTCTACTGCTTATGGAACCGTAAACTATTACATACAGATGTTATTTATGAAAAATATGGGTCATATTACACTGCCCTCTGAAATCATCAAGCGTGGAGAGACCGGTCACAGAATACACGGCGCGATAGGGTTTGCTACAAAAAATACTGCAGTTCAATTTGAAGAGATCACGGTCACCGAGGATGCTACAAAGGTGATTTTATTTCGCGATGATTTTACGGCCGATGCATCTGACTGGACCGCTATGGGGGGAAATTGGATTGCAAATAACGGTATCTTTGAGCAAGCTGATATGACTTCCGCTGAGGCAATTGCTTATGTCGGAAAAATTAATGCCGATAATTATACCGTAACTCTGAGAGCTAAGAAGATAGGTGGGACAGAAGGCTTTCGTATTATCTTAGGTCATCAGGATGAGAAAAATTATCTACAACTGAATTTGGGGGGATGGGGTAATACTAAGAGTTCTTTTGAAAAGATTGTAGATGGACGAACTATCGTTATGACACCATATTATGATACAGCAAAAATCCCATCAATCATCGAAAACAGGTGGTATAGCATAAAATTACGTGTAATAGGTAGCAGAATAAGATGTTATATTGATGAGTTGCTTCAATTTGATATTGTGGACCGATTGAAAAAAGGACCCATATATTCAGTAGCAAGTAAAGATATAAATAACGGAGATATCATAATTAAAATTGTAAATCCTCTGTGCTGTGAACAAATGATAGAGATTAATATGAAAAATACAAATAAAATAAATAATAAAAATAATATCGATAGGGAAGGCCTGAAAACGGTTTTGAAAGGAACAGCTCCGGAGTCTTCGAATTCCTTTGAGACTCCAAAAAGCATCGAGCCTGTTACTACGAAAATAAGTGGTATCAATACCGGTAATAAGGTGAACCTTGATCCATATTCACTGACTATATTCAGATTTCGGCAGAAGGCATAGGAGCCATGTATGCTCTCGTCAATAGGTGTAATTATTAATTACATCTTTCTTATATAAATATATGTCATCCATAAGATTTCACTGGTATATTTAACCTATCATATGATATGATGTAATAAAAGCGCGAATAATGTCACATAGGAGAAAACAATGAGAGGAATTCATAATTATTATACAAAGTTATTTCTAGTAATTTTGATTACGGTAATTATATCAAGTTGTCTAATATCAGGAATATCCATCGTCAGATATGTAAATAATAACCAATCTCTTACGGAACAAAGTTTGATTTCTAATGCAGAGCAGAAAGTTAAGATTTATGAAGTGAATATCAATAGCTTGCATCGATTGTCGGAAAGTATTGCAAATGATGTGGAAGTCAAGAACTATTTTACGAAGCTGAAAGCCGGTGAGGATGATAGTGCTTATTATCAGATCTTAAAGGCTGACGTGGAGGGTGAAATGAGCAACTATCCCGGGCTATTAGAAAATGCTTTTTTTGTTTATAATGGCTTAGTTTATATTGATGGTGTAAACGGTACCTCTATTGATTATAGCATTGAAGATCAAGGTTCGGAATGGTATATAAATGTATTGAAAAGTAAGAAGCATTACCTTGGTAAATTAATTAAATCTCCGGTATCAGGTCTACCGGTGATGGTATCAGGCTATCCGGTTCTAGATGACAATAATCAGATTCTGGCTGTATTTGGATTGGCAATTAATCTGGATGGATTCTCCAATACAATTATATCTAATTCAAGTACCTCAAAAGAGAATACGATTATAATTGATGAGGATGGAGCCGTGGTCGCAGCGAATGATATCGACCTAATCAATAATTATAATATAGGCACAGAACTTCCATTGTTGTATCAATATATTGAGGACCATAAAGAAGGCATTGTTTATTATAAAAGAGATGGTGTTAACTATATTGCGGCAGTGAAAGCCTCAGAACTTGGAGTAATTATCATACAGTCGCTTCCGGTCAATGTTTATAGAAATCCGATTATTGTATCCGCTATCATTTCCATTATTGTATTGATAGTAATACTTGGATTTGTAGTTGTTATCACCAATTTTGTTGCCAAGAACATAACGAAGCCTATTCATATACTGGTGGATGAATTCAAGGATATGAGTGAAGGAAATTATGATAATGAGATTCCGGACTACTTAAAAAGGCGCAAAGATGAATTTGCAGTACTTGGAACTGCTGTAGCCGATATGAAGAATCAGACCAGCCAGCTTATTATGAAGCTTAATCTTGCCAATGAAGAGACAGAAGCATCGCTCGAAGAGGTATTAGCAACAGAGGAAGAATTAAGAAAACAGAATGAGTTGTTAATCCTCAGTGAAGATCAGCTTAAGAAGAGTAATGAATACAATAAGGCAATACTTAATGTACTTCCGGATGTTATTTATATTATTAATCGGGACGGAACAATTACGGACTGTCAAGAAAGTCTGAAAAATCTCCCATATATGCCGAGAGAGTTATTTCTTAATAAAAACATTAGAGATGTTGTTAGAGAAGATGTCGTTAATATAATTGATCATAAAATTCAAGCTGCTTTAGCCACGGATGTCGTGCAAAGCTTTGAATATGAGTTTGTACAGGATGAAGAATTAGAGATATTTGAGTTTTGTATTATAAAATGTTTTGAAGATGGAGTACTTGCAATAGCTAGAAATGTAACAAGTCAGCGTACATATCAGAAGCGAATTGAATATCTGAGTTATCATGATCAATTGACCGGACTGCTTAACCGAAGATTTTTTGAAGAAGAATTGAAGCGACTGGATGATAATAAGAATTTTCCGTTATGTATTATCATGTCGGATGTAAACGGTTTAAAGCTGGTGAACGACTCTTTTGGACACAAAGCCGGAGACATGATGCTGATGAAATTTGCAAATGTAATAAAGAGATTATATCCGTATGAGGACAGGATATTTCGTATTGGCGGAGATGAATTCGTAATTCTGGTACCGAATATGAATCGGGATGATGCGGATGTAATTGTGAAAAATATAAAAGCTGATTGTGACAAGGAAATGGTGAATGCGATAAATCTTTCGGTTTCCTTTGGGTGGGAAGCAAAATGTGATAGCAGTGAGGATATCAATGATGTATTAAAAAGTGCAGAGGATCGCATGTATAAGAAAAAGTTGTTTGACGGACCAAGCATGAGAGGGAAAACAATCGGCGTTATTATTAATACGCTACATGAGAAGAACAAGAGGGAAGAACAGCATTCGCACAGAGTAGCTGAATTATGTGAGAAGATTGCAATCGCTTTAAAAATGCCGGAACATGAGATAAAGGAGATACGAAACGCCGGACTGTTACATGATATTGGGAAGATTGCAATTCAAGATAGTTTGCTGGATAAGCCTGGTAAATTGACGCCAGAAGAATATGAAGAAGTGAAAAGACATCCTGAAATCGGATACCGAATCTTGTGCTCGGCAAATGAAATGACTGATATCGCTGAATACATACTTTTTCATCATGAGAGGTGGGATGGGAGAGGATATCCAAGAGGACTGAAAGAAGATGCCATTCCTCTTCAGTCAAGGATAATTGCAATAGCGGATACTTTTGATGCAATGACCAGTGTGCGAAGCTACCGGATGCCTGTTTCGGAAGAAGAGGCAGCAAAGGAAATATATGACAATGCAGGAATCCAGTTTGATCCGGAGTTGGCGCGCCTGTATGTATATGATGTCTTAGGTTATTCCTTTTCAGCATGAGTTAGTATAAAGATAAATCTTAGATTGAATCGTACAGTTGCCGAAGGAGATAGGAGATATTGATGTCAGAGTATAAAATATTAAAAATAGCAGAAGACTTTTACAGTATTGAGCAGGACTTTGTACGATGTTTTTTATTAGTAGGAGAGAAAGAAGGATTATTAGTCGACACCGGTCTTGGCGGAAATCTGAAGGAGTATGTAGAGGAGATAACGAAGCTTCCGATCAAAGTTATATTTACACATGCGGACGGAGATCATGAAGGAGCTGCAGGACAGTTTGAAAAATGTCTGATGCACCCTTCTGAATTTGATTATTATAAAAGTAAGAATGCAGGCGCAGTAGAAATGGATCCGATTTGGGAGGGTGACACCATAGACCTTGGTAACTACTGTCTCGAGGTGATCCTGATACCGGGTCATACCCCCGGAAGCATTGCCTTACTCGAGAGAGAGAAACGTTTTCTTATTGGTGGTGACAGCATTCAGACCGGAAGCATTTTTATGTTTGGAAACGGACGTAACTTTGATGCTTTTCGTGCAAGCATGATGAAACTTCAAGGCTTGCGAGAGTGTTTCGATATAGTATTTGCTTCACATGGTGAACTTACTGTGAAGCCGGATATTGTAGAACAACTCTTTGTGGTAGCGGGAAAAGTAATGAAAAGAAAAGTGGAAGGTAAACCTCAGATTCTTCATAACAGGACGGTCAATTGTTATGAGTTAGATGGAGTATCCTTTTTTGCAGAATAGGAAAGAGGAGCAATGATATGCTCCCCTTTTTTGTTGTATTTAATTTTCATAAGGCTTAATTGTCTGTATTGTACCATCTTCATTATAATTTAATTCAGTATATTTCACGCAACGCTTATGATTAACGCCACCGGATAAGGAACTGTCATGATAGAAGAGATACCATTTATCTTCAAATTTAACAATGGAGTGATGGGTGGTCCATCCGATTACCGGTTCTAAGATTCTTCCTTGATAAGTGAAAGGGCCTTTTGGATCTTTGCTGATGGCGTAAACCAAATAATGAGTGGATCCGGTGGAATAGGATAAATAATAATATCCGTTATACTTATGCATCCAAGGTCCTTCAAAATATCTTCTGTCCTCATCACCGGCAGTGATGGGGCTACCGTCCTTATCAACAATTTTGATTTCCTGTGTTCCGTTCTTAAAGGATAACAGATCATCACTTAACTCTCCAACGATAGGCCCTAAAGCCGGTTCGTCGCCGGAAGGTCCTTCAGGATTTGGAATAAAGCTTCCGGTTTGCCATTTCTCTAACTGGCCGCCCCAGAGACCACCGAAATATAAATAGGATTTTCCGTCATCATCCACGAAGGCAGCCGGATCAATACTGAAGCTCCCAGGAATGTAATCCGGTTCCGGTGTGAATGGACCGGCGGGATTTTTACCGGTTGCAACACCGATTCGGAAGATTCCGTCCTTGTCTCTTGCCGGGAAGAATAGATAATACATACCATTTTTATAAGCAACATCAGGGGCCCACATTTGCTTACTAACCCAGGGAACATCCTTCATATGAAGGGCTTCACCGTTATCTACGCAGGGAGAGTCTATACCGTCCATAGACAAGATGTGGTAATCCTCCATCTTATATTGGTCTCCGTTATCATTATCAGGTCCATCATGATCTAAATCATGGGAAGGATAGATATATAGCTTGCCATCAAAGACATGTGCTGACGGATCAGCCGTATAGATATGTGTTACTAAAGGTTGATTTTGCATAGATTTTTTCTCCATATTCGTTCTCTCCATGTAGTTTTATTAGAATGACATTAGTATACTAGGATTATTCAATGTTTTCTTCGCAAATATTGCTATGTTCTTCTCATATAAGGCGGTGATTGATATTATTATCATTTATTGATAAAATAGGATAAGAAATATGGTAAAATGTTTAATATAACAGTAAAAAAAATATGAAAAAGAGGTGTATACATGAGTAAATGGAAAGACTTGGATACCTTTTTAAAAAGCCATATAAAGAACGGCCCGACAGGCTGTGGATGTATTGTTGTAAGGGATGGCGAGATACTGTTTGAGAATTATTACGGTTATGCTGATATAGTTAAGCAGACACCGGTTAACGAGCAATCGGTTTTCAGACAAATGTCTACGACAAAGGTGATTGTATGTACTGCTGCTATGATGCTTTTTGAAAGAGGCAAATTCCTGTTAAATGACCCTATTTCTGAATATTTTCCGGAATGGAACAGTACTATGGTGGTAGATATGCTTGAGGATGGTACACATCTTATCAGACCTGCTAAAAGTCCGATTCAGGTAAGAGATTGTTTTACAATGTCCATGGGGATTGGTTACGGTGGTCCGGAATATACTCATCAGATGATGGAGAAGGTTAGGCGAGATCTTGAAAATGAGGTTGGGGATTATACACTCAGACAGGATATTAAAGCGATGTCAAAGGTTCCTGTTATATTTGATCCCGGAACCCACTGGCTATACGGCTTTGGTCATGAATTGGTGGCCGGACTAATCGAGGTGGTATCAGGAAAAACGGTCGGAGAATTTTTAAAAGAGGAATTATTTGATCCGTTAGGAATGACAAGCACCGCTTACCGTTATTTTGGCGATATGCGAGAGAAAATGGTGACCATGTATCAGCGTACCGAGGATGGAACCATAGTTCCCGTTAAGGGAATGTTTGATGAGAGACATGAACCGGAGGCAAAATATGAAGCCGGAGGTGCAGGTCTATTCTCCGGTATACGTGATTATTCAGCCTTTTCCCAGATGTTGGCTTGCGGTGGAGAATATAAGGGAGAAAAAATTATTGGCCGCAAAACGATTGATCTGATGCGCACGAACCAATTGAATGAGCAACAGATGAAAGATTATACCAACACCTATCTGGAAGGCTACGGTTATGGTCTCGGTGTGAGAACAATGCTAGAGGCACAGACGACAAGTAATACATCGGTCGGAGAATTCGGATGGACAGGCTTGATGGGTACTTATGCCGCCATAGATCCAAGCGAACGGACATCTGTAGTATATATGCATAATCTACAACCAAATATGGAGGAATATACACATCATCGTATACGCAACATTGCATTTGGAGCAATATAATAATTGAATAGCGGAACGTCAATTTGCACAATTTCGCTTCTGAATGGTAATACATAAAATCATGAATAAGTGTATGTCCAATTAAGGTCGAAATGATCAAAAAGAGGATCATGATTGGACGGTAAATCGAACACTGAGGTTGATAGAGCAGATAAATCAGTGGTATGGGGTACTTTTCCATATACATTATAATCAAAATAATCAAGCATTTTAAGCATGTCTTCTTGAATAATATCATGACCTGACAGATGCATATTGACAGCGATATGATTACCAAGACCCAGATAATCAAAGACATGCTTCGTGGCCTTATAAGAAAGCCACATAGATGGTGCATTGATCCAGTCCTCATCGGTACAGGCTCCGATAATGAATAGATAGCGGTTTGGATCGGCGCACAATGAGCAGAGCATGTGCTGATCAAAGGGAAGATTATTCACTGATGTAAGTTTCAGAAAATTAGTGTTAAACCAGCCTTGCTCATACGATGACTGCAGATTAACTAATGCTTCATTTACATTGTAGGTATATGTGTCAGGTCCACCGATTGTGTGAAAATCGTAGCTTTTCCCTTCCGAGGTGTATCTGAAAATCACAGTACCACCCGCACCGGAACAGGAAGGAACCACCATTTTAAAGCGTTTATCATAGGCCCCGCATACCAGTGCAGCTTTGCCCCAACGGGATACACCGGCTAAGATGGAATTGACCGGGTTGATCTGTAAATGTATCCCGGCTCCCTGATACAAAGCATCCATTACTTTTCCGGCGCCCCAGGACCATGCGAGTAAAACCCCGGTTTGTTCTTCCGGAGTATCTCCATAGGGATATAGCGTATAGAAGGCTCCGGAATGCATATTGTTATCCTCGGCAATGGTACTGGTATTCAAAGTGATTACTGCATATCTGCGACTGACAGCATAGTCTTTTGTAGGAATTGCATTAAGACAGACGATTACAGGCCATCCTTCATGGGGCGGATTCCCAACCGGGAGTTGAATATTTACGCGAAAGGATGAACAAAGACCCTTACGCTCTACCTTTATTGACATACTTGTATCGGTTATATCATAACTTAGGTTCTCCAAGCTACCATCCCGGTAGGTGCCGTACATATAATACTGATACAGCCCGGATATTTCTTTGGCACGTGCAGACCAGTTATCAGGTGAGGTTACAATTGATCCATCAAGGAATTTGTAGGGATCCGGAAGATCGGTGATGTTATTATTCATTTAGTTTCTCCATTGTTTTGTTGATAGGAAAGTTACATAAACACTAGATTATCTGCCATACTTTTCAATATTTTACATTATATCAGAATTATTATAATGAATAATGATTAAAAAATCAATGTTAGCGAAGAGGATGATTAGTGTGAACGATAAATCTTTCACACAGCAATTTGTGCACTGCACAAATCGCAGGACTTTGGAAAGGGCATGGTTATTAAAATGAATAAAAATACAAAATTCCCATGTTCGCGCTGGTGGTATAAGACACCTCCGCTTAAGTATTGGGAGGGGATGCCGATAGGAACGGGGCGATTTGCTGCAATGGTACATGGCACACCCTCCCGAGAAATCATTACGTTTAACGATGAAACCTTATGGACGGGAAGTCCTTATAATCCAAACAATGAACAAGGCCCTAAAATTCTTAAAAAAGTACGCGATTTTATTTTGGCTAAGGATTATACCAAAGCAGATGAGGAAATTGGAAAGCTGGGAAGCCGGCCGATGTATACACAATGCTACCAGGCTATGGGTGTTTTGAATCTCAGCTTTGAGGAGCATGACAAGTATGAGGAGTATAGTCGCGAGCTTGATATGGATAGAGCAGTGGTAACCATTACTTACAAATGTAACGAAGTAACCTACAAAAGAGAGATATTTGCAAGCTTTCCGGATCAAATTGTAGTAATGAGATTAACCTCAGATCAGCCAGGTAAAATCAATGTCACTGCATGGCTTGATAGTCTGCATGCTGATGCATTAAGCTTTGTAGACGAGGATGGAACATTGATTATAAGGGGAGGGGTACAAAGTCGTCTGATTACAGAAATCAAGGCTCCCTATGATCCTATCATAGAAAGTAAGATGAAATGGCAAGCCGGTCTTAAGATGACCGTGCAGGGAGGAACAAAGTCAACTGTAGCTCTAAATCAAAGTAATGGGCAAAGGGCAGGAATTCGAATCAGTAATGCAAATGAGGTCACTCTGATTCTTGCAGGAGCAACCAATTATGTGAATTGGGAGGATATTTCAGGAGACGAGAGAACAACTTGCGGGCAGTATCTTAATGTGGGTGACCTCACATACAATAAGCTGCTGGAGATACATCTTATGGATTATCAGCCACGTTTCCAGCGATGTATAATCTTTTTGGGGATTGAGGAACATCCGGAGCAAGATACCGCTCAGAAGCTGGAGAACCTAAAAAACGGCAATGAGGATGCTCATTTTGCCGCTACATACTTCCAATATGCAAGATATCTGTTACTTGCTGCGGCAAGGGAAGGAACCTTAGCCTTTAATAATCATAATATCTGGCTTGACAACCTGGAAGGAAGATGGGAGGGTCGTTGGACCTTAAATATTAACCTTCAGGAGTGTTATTGGCCGGTTGAGAATACAAATCTTCCGGAAATCAATGAATCGCTTTTCTTATTTGTTCAACAATTATATGAGGCAGGGAAACGTACAGCGAAAGAGGTGTTTGACTTTCACGGCTGGTGCACGCATCATGGGGTTGATATTTGGATGAATACTGCTTTTACAAGCAATTCGGCGCACTTTGGCTTTTTCCCGACGGCTGGAGCATGGTTATGCGAACAGTTATATGAGCACTATCGTTTCTTGCCGGATCAAGAATATCTGAGACGGATATATCCGATTATGAAGGACGCGGCTGAGTTTTGTATGGAACTGTTGATTAAAGATCATGAATCGGGACTGTTACTTGCATGCCCGTCAACCTCACCGGAGAACAAGTTTATCAATCTTGCGGATGGTTTGCCGGTAGGGCTTTCCATGGGATCGGCCATAGATACTCAGATAATACGTGGTTTATTCAGAAACTGTATCAATGCATGTATCCTTCTTGATATCGATATGGAATTTAAGAGTCAATTAGAAGAAAAGCTGCATCGACTTCCACCGCATAAGATCGGTAAATATGGTCAACTGCAGGAATGGTTTTATGACTTTGAAGAAAGCGAAGTTGATCACCGTCACATCTCACATTTGTTTGCATTATACCCGGATAATGACATTACTCCTCGTAAGAGTCCTGAACTAACGAAAGCTATACAAACTGTACTGGAAAGAAGAGGGGACGACAAGCTGGGCTGGTCGGGTGCCTGGAAGATAAATCTCTATGCAAGACTAAAGGATGGTAATAAGGCATATAGTTATCTGCATCGTATGTTAAGTGACATCAGCATTCATCCCCGCGAGGAGGACAGTACGATAACACCTTCCTTTGAAGGAAATCAAGGAATACAGGCTGTATGCGCGGGAATCGCAGAAATGCTTCTGCAAAGTCATGAAAATGAAATTGAACTACTTCCGGCGCTTCCAAAAGTCTGGAGGAATGGTGAAATCCGCGGCCTAAGAGCCAGAGGTGGCTATGAGGTTAATATCCGGTGGAAGGATGCTTTGTTGGAAGACGCAGAGATAACCTCTAGGATATCAGGAATCTGCAGAGTTCGTGCAAATACTCCCATTACAATTATGGAAATCGGCAAAGTAATCGATTTTATTAGGATAGATGATACATGTGTGGAATTTATTGCGAATGCTGATATAAAATATACAGTGATGACCAATTAATAAGGCAATTGGCTCATAAACGGAGGGGAAGTGACGACATGAATCAAAAGGCTCCAACCTATTTACTGGATGAATATTTTTACGCACTGACAGAGAAATTTGCAATACATACAGAAGAAATGATGAAGAACTATTTAAACAATATGATTCATGATTTCATTAATTACAGGCAACAAGATCCTGCGATAAGGCTTTTGTCTCCTTCGGAATATGGCCTGGAGTTACTTTATATTGGAGTACTTTACATATCCTGTGCGAAAAAAGAGGATAATACATATATCAAGCAGCTGGAAGATATCTATGCTTGGTTATCGAATACAAAGGAATATGAGGAAATTGCTGATAGATTACAAAAATGGATAATCTTTTGGAAATCGGCTGGCAGCATCAATCAGGATTTCCCCAATATAATAGGCCTAACCAATGAATTTCTTCAAATGAGTGAAAATGGATTGTGTCAATATACATTTCACGCCTCGGAGTTTATTAGGAATGCCGAACTTGATTTAAAGGATAGAGAAGATTATGTATTTATAACAAGATGTATCAATGAATATTATATCAATATGGTCGGAGCTCAAATATTGAATCAGGTTTATCGTAAAGAATTCAAACAGGTTGATAAAGTGTATATATTTGTACCGGGCTGTATGGCAGCTAAGATGGATCAATGTAAGGCAGTAACCGGGAAAATGGGATATACTTGTGCAAAATGTACGGCATCCTGTCCTGTGAATCAAATCTCACAAATCGGCGAAAAATATCATGCTGAGACGGTAATAGTCTATCATGGTTCCGAGCTTTATCATACAAAGATCTCGTCCACAGAAATGAGTTATGGTGTGATTGGGATTGCCTGTGTTCTTGAACTGATTTCCGGTGGTTTTAAAGCGGAAGAATTGGGATATGTTCCCCAATGCGTATTACTTAATTATTGCGGATGCAAGCAGCACTGGAGTTCTGAGGGACTGGTAACCGATATTAATAGAAGCAGACTGGAACAATTGCTAAGCTGATATCTAGGAATTAATTTTGTAAAAGCCTTATTATTTAAGTACAAACCTAAGAGTATGTAAAGTAGCCATAGGCCGCTAGAAACATACTCTTTATTTGTTGGCAAATAAATAATTTTAAATATGTATCATAATAGATAAAGGATTCAGTATAGCTGCCTTTTGCCGAATATAGAAAATTAAATATTAGTAATATTAGAAATATATTCTTGTTAATATTACATCATTTGATATAATAAAATAATGATTAGCAACAGGGAGGATTCAGGATGCAAAAAATCATTCCGCATTTATGGTTTGACAAGGAAGCAGTGGATGCTGCAAGGTGGTATGTCAGTTTATTTCCGGATTCGGATATCATAAATATAACTTCGCTACAAGATACTCCCTCGGGTGATTGTAAGCTTGTAGACTTTAAACTTGCAAATTTTAGTATCAATACGATCAGTGCAGGCCCGATATTTACATTAAATCCATCCATTTCACTTATGGTATCCTGTCGTGATATAGAAGAAGTTTCATCAATCATTATGCCCCACAAGAAGCAATAGATGAAAGAGCGAAAATTAATTACGGCGAATTAAATCTCTATGGAATGCAAATGGTTGCTATGGATCATGGCTATGGCGGTGATTTTACATTCAACGAGGCTTTTTCTTTTATGGTACTTTGTGATAATCAGGAGGAAATTGATTATTATTGGGATAAGCTTTCTTTTGTACCGGAGTCAGAACAATGCGGATGGGTAAAGGATCAATTTGGATTATCCTGGCAGATAGTGCCCGGAGAAATGAATGATATTCTTACGACCGGAACCAAGGAAGAGGTGGTACGAGTCACAGAAGCATTTTTACAGATGAAAAAGTTTAATCTGGCTGCGATTGAAGAGGCCCGCTTGGGACTGTAACATAGATATCAGAAAACGACAACTATAGGTTGAACGTTACCGGAAGAAGGAATAGTGTGAATTATTGAAAAGCATAATTCACACGGCAAATTTGTGCCTGCGGCCCAAAGTTTGCAGGCTATGAGAAAGGCATGGTTATTAAAATGAAACTCTATAAAAAATATTATTATCGATATAAGGTGCCATTTTTAGTAGCTGTTTTGTGTGTGACGTTAGAAGCGGTCTGTGATTTGCTTGGACCAACACTAATGTCACATATCGTCAATAGCGGGATTGAAAAGGGGTCTCTGGCAAAGGTTTATTACTGGGGTTTAATCATGCTTGCAGTAACGCTCATAGGTGCCTGTTTTGCGGTCGTCAGAAATAATCTGGCAAGTCATGTGTCACAAAGAATGGGTGCGGATCTACGAGCTGATTTATTTAAGAAAATCATGTCCTTCTCAGAGATTGGTGCAGACAGGATAGAAAGCGGTTCCCTCATCACACGTATGACAAATGACACATCCCAGATAACACAGTTCGTGAATGGTATCATGCGGATATTCTTGAAGGCTCCCATAACTTGTATTGGAAGTATCATACTGGCAAGTATTTTGAATATCAGGTTAAGTTTTGTTATTTACGGAGTTGTTGCAATTGTCACATTATTGATATACATAAGTATGAAGTTCAGTTATCCGAGGTTTTATCAGTTGCAGAAGGCTTTGGATGAGGTCAATGCAAAGGTGCAGGAGTATCTGATCGGAGTACGACTCGTGAAAGCTTTTGGTACCTACGAAAAGGAAGTAGATCGTTTTGAAAAGTCAAATGATAATCTGATGCAAAAGGGTATCTCCTCTCAGATGGTAATCACAGTGATATCACCCTTATTAACGCTTGTTGTAGGAGCCGGTACGGCTGCGGTTATTTTTTTCGGCAGTAGAATGTTCATGACGGGTAAAGCTAATACCGGAGATATTACCGCTTTTACAATCTATATGGCGCAGATCCTTACCTCTTTGATTATGATAACGAATGTATTTACTATGTTCGTACGTACCAAGGCTTCTACCTCACGAATCGGTGAGGTGTTTGACAGTGAAGAGGACTTTGCGAAAAGTGATAGACGAATGAAGGCGGAGGGAAGTATCACCTTTGATCATGTCACCTTTGCCTACCCGAACGGAAGTGGTGTTCCGGCACTCAAAGACCTTTCATTTACTGTTAAGAGCAAGGAAAGTCTGGCGATTATCGGCCCTACCGGTAGCGGAAAGTCAACAATAGCGTGGCTGCTGCTGCATTTCTATGATGTGGACCGGGGAAAGATTATGCTGGGTCATAACGATATAAAAACGCTTGGTTCGGATGAACTACGCGATAATATAGCAATCGTTCCTCAGAAGCCGATGTTGTTTTCCGGAAGTATTAAAGATAATGTCATGTGGGGAAAGAAACAAGCTTCCATGGAGATGATTCAGGATGCGACATTAAAGGCTCAGGCGGATTTTGTAATGCAGATGCCGGATGCATTTAACAGCTTACTTGGAAGTGGAGGAGTTAATCTATCAGGAGGACAGAAGCAGCGAATATCGATTGCTCGAGGCATACTTAAGGGAGCACCGGTGCTGATTTTAGACGATGCAACAAGTGCTCTTGATGCGGTTACGGAGGCGAAGGTATTAGATAACCTTCGTAAGAGCGGTTATGACCAGACCTTGATAACCATCACGCAACGCTGTGGTACGGCCATGTCCGCGGATAAGATTCTCGTCATGGAGTATGGCAGGAGTGTCGGATTCGGAACACATGAAGATTTAATGAAGTCCTGTGAAGTCTATCAGGACATCTACCGTACACAGATCGATAACAGTAGGGGGGCTTAACAGATGGCAGAACAATTTAATCATCAACCCAAGACTCCCAATATCGGTTTTCGTCCCGGTGCCGGAAGGGATCGTTTTACACCGACTGCAAAGCCCAAAAATGCAAAAGGAACACTCCTTCGGATTATAAAAATATATATGCGGTGGGCTAAGACAATTTTTATAGCAATTTTACTTACCATTATGGCATCCGTGGTCTCGGTAGCTATTCCGTATTATGTGGGAAAAACCTTTAACACCTTTCATATTGTGGACAGGAGTGTGGATACCGATAAGCTGCTTTCTCTTTTGATTATGGTTGTCGGCCTGTATCTGTTCGGCTGGATGCTTAATTTCTTGAACGGAGTAATACTGCTTCGCATCTCGCAGAAGCTGGTATATACACTACGAACTGATTTTTTTAGGAAGATGCAGAAGCTTCCGCTAAACTTTTATGATACACGCTCCCATGGTGATACCATGAGTAGAATTACAAACGATGTGGATAATATCAGCTCCACAATTGCACAGACTACGACACAGTTGATTTCAAGCATCTTAACACTTACCGGATCCCTCCTCGTGATGCTCCATCTAAATATTGTGCTTACCCTTATGGTGTTACTCTGTGTTCCGATGGTAGTATTTCTGACCAAAACAATTGCTACCAGAAGCAGGACATATTTTATGGCACAGCAAAGAAGTCTTGGAACACTGAACGGAATGATTGAGGAAAATATTCTAGGTCTTAAAATGGTGAAAGCCTTTGCAAGACAAGAGGAGATTCTTGAGCAATTCAAAGAAACGAATGAACGACTGTGCGAGAGCAGCAAGAAGGCTCAGATTTGGTCGGGCTATATGATGCCGCTTATGAATGTCATTAATAATCTTGTATTTGCCATTGTTGCCATTGTGGGTGGTTTCTTGTCCGTAAACTACGGACTGACAATAGGAACAGTTGTCAGCTTTTTAAGCTATTCCAAGCAGTTTGCATGGCCGCTGAATTCAATCGCCGGTATGTTCAATACAATACAATCCGCGCTTGCCGGAGCGGAACGTGTTTTTGAGATACTTGATTATGAAGAAGAGATTCCGGATAATCTGGATGCTATAGATATGACGAACCCGATTGGAGAGGTCGATTTTCAGGATATATGCTTCTCCTATGATAAGGCAAAGCCGATTCTTCAAAATGTCAGCTTTCATGTAAATCCCGGCGAGGTAGTTGCACTGGTTGGCGAGACAGGAGCCGGTAAGACGACAATTGTGAATCTGATTACCCGTTTTTATGATGCGGATAGCGGAGAAGTTAGGATAGACGGGGTACCGATTATGAATATTAAGCGGAACAGTCTGCGTAGTTGCTTCTCCGTCGTATTACAAGATACCAATCTATTTAGCGGAACAATTCTTGATAATATTCGTTATTCCAAGACGGATGCCACGACGGAGGAAGCAATCAGTGCGGCGAAAATCGCACATGCCCATGATTTTATTGATAAGTTACCGAAGGGCTATGAAACTCTTGTCTGTGCAGCCACCGATAATTTAAGTCAGGGACAGAGACAGCTGATTTCCATTGCAAGAGCGGTCCTCTGTGACAGCCCGGTATTAATCTTGGATGAAGCGACCAGCAGCGTTGACACAAAGACGGAGAAGGAGATACAGAAGGCACTGGTAAGCTTGATGAAGAACCGTACCAGCTTCTTAATCGCACATCGGCTTTCGACAATTCGTGATGCAGACCATATCATGGTAATTGGTGATGGAAAAATTCTGGAATGCGGAAATCATGAGAATTTGATGAACGAACACGGTCGTTATTATGAAATGGTCATGAGTCAGATGGGACGGATAGTAACAAGCGACTACGCTTCCTAGAAGGGCAGAATCGCTGTTTACATTATTAACTGAAAATAAAGAGGTGGTAAAAACGAAGGAGAAAATAGTAGTATCATGCGAAATGGAAATAACACTAAAAATGATAGGCGGTAAATATAAACCATTAATCTTGCATCATCTGATTGAAAACGGGAAAAAGCGATACGGAGAGCTACAAAGCTTTGTCGAATACATACCCAAGAAGACACTTACGATGCAGCTTCGTGATATGGAGGCAGACGGTCTGATTGAACGAACCGTGTATCCGGATGTACCGCCTAAGGTTGAGTATGCAGTCACAGAACTGGGCAAATCCCTATATCCATTATTGGAACTCATGTGTGATTGGGGGTATAAGAATATTGGTGACAGATTTATATTAACCAACAGTCAATGCAATTGCGACGAATAAGGGCTATAGCCCTTATTTTCGTATGCTTCGTAAATATATAACATTCCGATCCGGGTCATAAAGGCTCATGTTTCTGGCTCCCCACGGACGCGTTGTCGGTTCTTCAATGATATCAGCGCCGAGTTCCAGTAGCTTTCTGTATTCTGCATCAACATCATCTACAGAAAAAGCAATGCAGATATTTTGATTTGAGTTATTTTTTGCAGAACCGTCATTATATACCGTTAACATGGTTTCTTCAGCAATAATTGTTTGATGAACAGTATCATTACTTTCATTATCAATACCCAATAGCACCTTATAAAAATCAGCTAATTTTACAACATCATTTGTCTGTAATCCTACTTCTCCAAGTTTCATACTATATTCATCCTTTCTTATGGAAGCATAAAGCCCCAGCGTACACCAAATTTGTCCCAAATCCCAACAGTAACAATTATTGTTATTGTAACATTGTCGCATAAATTCTTCCACTATATTTATACAAATAGAAAAACTTAGATCTCTTTATTCCTTAGGTACAAAAATGTGCCTTCTTGTATTAATTTGAATATTCATTATAATAATAGTATTAGACATTGGAAGGAAGGTAAAAGCAGATGAATAATTTCGTATTCTATAGTCCAACCTATTTTGTTTTTGGGAAGGAACAGGAGAACAATACAGGAAAGTATGTGAAACGTTTTGGGGGCAGTAAGGTATTAATTCATTTTGGCGGAGGTTCTGTTGTACGGACAGGCTTACTGGACAGAGTTAAGGCTTCCTTGAAGGAGGAAGGAATTGAATATGTTGAGCTCGGCGGAGTAAAGCCTAATCCAAGAAGCGGCTTAGTATACACCGGTATCGAATTATGCCACAAAGAGAAGGTGGATTTTGTACTTGCTGTCGGAGGAGGAAGCACGATTGATTCTTCGAAGGCGATTGCAGCCGGTGCTGTTTATGACGGTGATTTCTGGGATTTCTATCAAGGAAAAGCAATCACGAAGGCGCTGCCGGTCGGTACTATTTTGACGATTTCTGCTGCGGGAAGTGAGGGCTCTCCGGATTCTGTAATTACGAATGAGAACGGAATGTATAAAAGAGGAGCCTCCGGTGAGGGAATCAGACCGGCCTTCTCCATCTTAAATCCTGCATTAACCCAGACCTTACCCACCTACCAGATTGCCTGTGGTATTACAGACATATGTGCTCACCTGTTTGAACGATATTTTACAACGACAAGTGAAGTTGAAGTAACGGATCGTTTAATTGAAGGGTTACTACTCACGATGATAAAGGAAGCACCTCGTGTCATAGAAGCACCGGAGCATTATGAGGCACAAGCTAATATTATGTGGGCGGGAATGATGGCACATAATAATTCCTGTGGTGTTGGCAGGGTACAGGACTGGGCAAGCCATGATATTGAGCATGAGCTTTCTGCTGTCTATGACTGCGCACATGGAGCAGGACTTGCAGTTGTTTTTCCGGCTTGGATGACTTACAACATGAAGCATGACGTTAATCGATTTGCACAGCTTGCGGTTCGCGTATGGGGATGTCAGATGGATTTTAATCATCCTGAAAATACAGCAAAAGCCGGAATTGCGGCGCTGAAGCATTTCTTAAAATCCATAGGTATGCCATCAAATTTTGCTGAGCTTGGAGCAAAAGAAGAAGATATCGAGAAAATGGCACAGTCAGCTTGCTTTGGTAATGGAAGACAAGGCACGATTGGCGGCTTTGCAAAATTAAACGATAAGGATGTTGCTGCAATCTACCGCTTGATGTTATAAAAATTAATTGACAAAACATTGAAATCTGTACTATAATACTTTGCAAAGCGATGACAAAGAGAAGTACCATAAATTATCATTTCCAGTGAGCAGGAGACAGTGAGAACCCTGTAAAGTGAATTTATGCGAATAACACTTTCGAGCTGTAATCCGAACAACATTTGATTAAGTAGGTGCGTCGTATGCTAAGCGTTAATTGGCAACACTAGAGTGACTGTATTAGACAGTAAAACAGGTGGTACCGCGGACATGATATAACTGTTCGCCCTGAAAATTATTTTTTTGGGGCGGGCAGTTTTTTTATTTTTATATAGAAATACTGATAAATAGAAGATATTCCCGTCAGAATTTTTTATAAAGCAAGGCTATGTTTACAAAGATATGATACCTTTCCACCGGTTTATATCGATCAGAGCCTAACAAATTTTAATAATATCGGAAGAATAAAAGGAGAGAAAAAATGTCAGATAATTACCGCAGCAAAACCATGAATCAGATTACAGAGAGTGATATCGGATCCACACTTAAAATAGCAGGATGGGTAGAGAATATCCGTGACCACGGCGGCGTTTCCTTTATCGATTTACGCGATATGTACGGCACTATGCAGGTGGTACTCCGTAATACTGACTTGCTTAAGGGTATTAAAAAAGAAGAATGTATATCCATTGAGGGCCCGATTGAGCGGCGTGATGAAGAAACTTACAATCCCAAGCTTCCGACCGGAACGATTGAACTGGATGCGAAGAAGATCACTGTACTGGGTAAGGTATACAGAGATTTACCGTTTGAGGTTGCTACCTCTAAGGAAATCCGTGAGGATGTACGTCTTAAATATCGTTATCTTGATCTTCGTAACCGTAAGATGAAGGAAAACATTCTGTTCCGTTCTCAGGTAATCGGCTTCTTAAGACAGAAGATGACAGAGCTGGGCTTCGTGGAGGTCCAAACTCCGATTCTGAGTGCTTCATCACCGGAAGGAGCAAGAGACTATATCGTTCCGTCCAGAAAGCATAAGGGGAAATTTTATGCACTGCCGCAGGCTCCTCAGCAATATAAGCAGCTGTTAATGGTATCAGGTATTGATAAATACTTCCAGATTGCACCCTGTTTTCGTGATGAGGATTCACGTGCAGACCGATCTCCGGGAGAGTTTTATCAGCTCGACTTTGAGATGAGCTTTGCAACTCAGGAGGATGTATTCCACGTTGGAGAATCGGTATTAACCGAGACCTTTCAAAAGTACGCTCCGGAAGGATATCAAATTACTCAGGCTCCATATCCGATTATCAGCTATAAGCAGGCAATGCTTGAATTTGGTACAGATAAGCCGGATCTGCGTAATCCACTCAGAATTATTGATGTGACAGATTTCTTCCAAAAATGTACCTTCAAGCCCTTCCACGGCAAGACCATAAGAGCAATTAAAGCTCATGCAGAGATGTCCAAGGGTTTCCATGAGAAGATGTTAAGCTTTGCACAGTCAATCGGAATGGGCGGGTTAGGATACCTTGAAGTGAAAGAAGAGTTGACTTATAAGGGACCGATTGATAAGTTCATTCCGGATGAAATAAAAAGTGAGCTTTCAGATAAAGCCGGTTTAGTGCCCGGCGATGTAATCTTTTTCATTGCAGATACCGAGGATATGGCTAGCAAATATGCCGGTCAGATACGTACTGAGCTAGCGCAACGTCTGGAAATCTATGAGAAGAATGCATATCGCTTTTGCTATGTAAATGATTTTCCGATGTATGAAATTGATGAAGAAACCGGTAAAGTCGGCTTTACCCATAACCCGTTCTCCATGCCGCAAGGAGGTTTGGAGGCCCTTACCACCAAGGATCCGCTAGACATCTTAGCCTATCAATATGATATTGTATGTAACGGCGTTGAGCTTTCTTCCGGTGCGGTAAGAAATCATGATTTGGATATTATGGTAAAAGCATTTGAAATTGCAGGCTATGACGAAGAAACCTTAAAGAATAAATTCGGAGCGTTATATAATGCGTTCCAGTTCGGAGCACCGCCGCATGCAGGCATGGCTCCCGGCGTTGATCGTATGATAATGCTACTTAGAAATGAAGAGAATATTAGGGAGATAATTGCATTCCCGATGAGCGGAACAGCACAAGATCTTATGTGCGGCGCACCGAACGATGTGTCTGAACAACAATTACGTGAGGTTCATATTAAAATCAGACCGTAATGGTAATAGAGTTTGACTTGGCATTATGGCTTAAGACTGTATTGCCGGTTGAGAATGGAGATGAAACAATGGCAGTAACAAGAACAGAGATTGAAAAGCTCGCCAAGCTCGGAAGACTGCGCTTTTCCGAAGCAGAGCTTGAGAAGTTCGTAGGTGAATTTGATGAAATCATTGCATTTGCAGATACCATTAATGAATCAGTCGAAGGCGGAACAATGGAAATTCGGAGTGTAGGATCAGAAATTATTTCCTTTGAAGAACTGCGTGAGGATCAGATGATAGCTTCCCTGCCGAATGAAAAGATCGTTTCCAATGTGGAAGATAAGAACGGATTTTTCAGTGTGAAGAGAAGTAAGGCGTAACTTGCATGTTTGTGCCTGCATAATCCTCGGCCCAAACTTATTCAAAGGGCAGGCTATATAGAAAGGTATGGTTATTTTTATGAAGGAAATAATATCTGAATTATCTGCAAAGCTTCAAAGCCGTGAAATATCTTCTGTGGAACTTACGAAGGAATATATCAAAGTGATTGAGGAAGCCAATCCAAAAATAAATGCATATGTGCATACAACCTATGAAACAGCACTTTTGGGTGCCGAAAATGCGGACAGTATGCTAAAGACCGGGAATGCGTCTAAGTTATGCGGGATTCCGATGACCTTAAAAGATAACATCTGTACGGACGGATTACTGACAACCTGCTGTTCAAAAATACTGGACGGCTTCAAGCCGTATTATGATTCTGCTGTATGGGAAAAACTTAAGGCACAGGGTGCCGTACTACTCGGTAAGGCTAATATGGACGAATTTGCAATGGGAAGTACCTCAGAGTCAAGCTGTTATGGCGCGCCCCTAAATCCAAGAAATATGGCGCATGTAACCGGCGGTTCCTCCGGCGGTGTAGCTGCGGCTGTATGTGCCAATATGGCAGCTTATGGTCTGGGTTCGGATACCGGCGGTTCCATCCGTCAACCTGCATCTTTTTGTGGTATTGTTGGACTCAAGCCCACATATGGTGCGGTATCCCGTTATGGGCTGATTGCCTACGGAAGCTCCCTGGATCAGATTGGACCGTTGACCTACAGTGTGAAGGATGCGGCAATCGTGTTTGATGTAATCAAAGGTGTAGACTCTAGGGATCAGACAAGTAAGACTTTTGAATATGGCAATCTGATGGAGAACTTAAATCAGGATATCAAGGGAAAGAAAATCGGTATTGCAGAAGAGTTCTTTGATGGTATAGATTCGGATATGAAAGCGCAGATATTTGAGGCAATTAAGTTGTTTGAGAAAAATGGTGCTGAGGTTATCCCGATTAAGCTTCCGGCAATGAAGTTAGCACTTCCGGTTTATTATATTATCGCCTGTGCGGAGGCCTCTTCCAATTTGGGAAGATATGACGGGATTCGTTATGGTCACCGGACAAATTCCTATGAAAGCATCGAGGATATGATCTATCGTACCAGAAGCGAAGGCTTCGGTGATGAAGTAAAACGTCGTATCATGCTTGGAACTTATGTACTTTCCAGTGGTTACTACGATGCTTATTATAAGAAGGCCTGCATTATCAGGGAAGAAATCATTAAAGAGTTTCAGCAAACATTTGAACAATGTGATGTATTAATCGCTCCGACAGCACCGAATACAGCATTTCCTCTAAATTATAAGGGAACCAGTTCGGTTGATATGTATCTGTCCGATATTTGTACGGTTCCGATTAATATTGCAGGAATTCCCTCGATTTCTGTTCCGTGCGGTAAGGACTCAAAAGGGTTACCGATTGGAATGCAGATCATGGGTAAGAAATTTGATGAGGCGACAATCCTGAATATGGCATATTTCTATGAGCAAAACAGCGAAGACAAGGTGGGTGTATATGAAGGAGGTGTCAGCATATGAGATATGAAATAGTTTGCGGTATTGAGACTCATATAGAGCTGGCAACCAATACAAAGATTTTCTGTGGCTGTACGACAGCCTTCGGAGGAGATCCGAACACTCATTGTTGTCCGGTTTGTACCGGTCAACCGGGCTCTCTTCCGATATTAAATAAAAAAGTTGTTGAATATGCAGTCAGAGCTGGGCTTGCCATTCACTGTAAGATTAATAACATTTCGCATATGGACAGAAAGAATTATTGTTATCCGGATTTGCCGAAGGCATATCAGATTTCTCAGTATGATGAACCGCTTTGCGAGCATGGTTTTATCGACTTGGACAGCGGAAAAAGGATAGGAATTACTCGTATCCATATCGAGGAGGATGCAGGTAAGCTCATTCATGAAAATGGTTTTACCTATGTCGATTACAATCGTGGAGGAGTTCCGTTAATTGAAATCGTATCAGAACCGGATATCTCTACCCCTGAGGAAGCGAAGGAATATGCAGAAAAGCTTCAGTTGATCATGCGTTATATAGGAATATCCGATTGCAAGATGCAAGAAGGCTCCATGCGCTGTGACGTTAATGTATCCTTGCGTGAAGTCGGTACCAAGGAGTTCGGGACAAGAACCGAGTCCAAGAATATCAATTCCTTGAATTTCATACTTAAGGCAATGTATGCAGAGGTGGAACGACAGACGGATATCTTGGAATCAGGTGGAACCATCATTCAGGAGACGATGCGCTACGATGATGTCACCGATACCATATCCCCGATGCGAGAGAAGGAAAACTCGGATGATTATCGCTATTTCCCCGATCCGGATATCATACGTTTTCAAATGGTGCAGGAGAAGGTGGATGAAATACAAAGCTCGCTTCCTGAGTTACCGTTTGATAAATTAAAAAGGTATGTAACCGAGCTTGAGCTACCTGAGTTAACAGCAAAGCAGATGTATAAATACAGACGAGTGACCGAATTCTTTGAAGCTTCACTGGCGCAGGGAGCAAGTGTCAAGAATGCTTCCAATCTGATTACCGGAATCATCTATGCTAATTTGAATACAGAGGAAGATAAAGAGCTGTTTGAAATTAAGACGGATGCGAAGCAGTTTGCAGAGCTGGTTAAGATGTATGATGAAAAGAAAATCAACGTTAAGATGGCTCAAACTACACTTCAGCAGATGTTAGAGAATGGAAAGTCGGCAGCGGAATTTATTAAGGCGGAGGATCTGGAAGATATTTCGACGGATGATTTAGTCACATGGTGTCAGGAAGCAATCGATGCCAATCCGAAGGCAGTTGCCGATATCATGGCAGGTAAAGACAAAGCAATCAATATCATGTTTGGTCATATCATGAGACAGTCCAAGGGAAAAGCGGATACAAAGCAGGCAGAAGCCATAATTAAGGATTTGATCAATAAAGGAATTTAATTAATAAAGGCATTTAATTAATAAAGGAATTTATTAATAAAGGCATTTAATTAATAAAGGAATTTTATTAATAAAGGCATTTAATCAATAAAGGTATTTAGTAAATAAAGGTATTAAAAATAAAAGTAGAGGGTGGCGTATATGGTACAGTCAAGAACACATACATGCAATGAATTAAGAATGTCCGATGTCGGGAAGAAGATAACAATCGTCGGATGGTATGAGAATATGCGTAAGCTCAGTAAGAATCTGGGCTTCTTAATCCTGCGTGATTTTTACGGAATTACGCAGGTAGTAATTGATAATGAAGAGATGATGGAGAAACTTGCAGGTATAAATAATGAATCAACGCTCTCCATAACCGGTCTTGTCAGAGAACGCTCCAGTAAGACGGATAAGATTACAACCGGAGAGATCGAAGTACTTCCCGAGGATATTACGGTGCTGGGTAAATGCATGTATAATGAATTACCCTTTGAAATCAACCGTTCCAGAGAGGCTGATGATAACACAAGACTTAAATACAGATATCTGGATCTGCGTAATCCTGCAGTAAAAGAAAAAATCGTACTAAGATGTAAAATCGTTGCTGATCTCAGGCAGAGTATGATGGAGCATGATTTTCTTGAAATCACAACTCCGATTCTGACCTGTTCGTCTCCGGAAGGCGCAAGAGATTATTTGGTTCCCTCAAGAAATCATCCGGGAAAGTTCTATGCACTTCCCCAAGCACCTCAGCAGTTTAAACAGCTTTTGATGACCTCAGGCTTTGATCGGTATTTTCAAATTGCACCTTGTTTTCGTGATGAGGATGCAAGAGCAGACCGTTCACCAGGCGAGTTCTATCAGCTTGATATGGAGATGGCATTTGCATCTCAGGATGATGTATTCGGCATATTGGAAGAGGTTCTTCCTCCGATTTTTGCAAAATACGGTAAATACACAACCGCTTCACAGGCACCGTTCAAACGTATCTCCTACAATGATTCGATGGAGATCTACGGCTCTGATAAACCCGATCTTCGAATTGATTTGGTTGTTCAGGATGCGACTGCCTGCATGAGTGATTGTGGCTTCCAGCCCTTTGAAGGACAGACGGTGAAAGCGGTTGTAGTCAGCGGATACAATGGAACCAGAAAAGAAATTGACGCTCTCTGCGCTGATGTAGAAGTGCAGTCAGGCCAAAAGGCGTATTGGTTTAAGTTAGATGAAAGCGGTAGTATTATCGGTGGTATCGCTAAATTCCTTCAGGAACGTAAAGAGCAAGTAATAGATGCCCTATCTTTAAAGGTTGGCGATTTTGTCGGTGTTGTGGCCGGTAATAAGTTGACAGCACAGAAGACTGCGGGAGTATTTAGACGTTTCATTGGAAATGTAGCACCGGGACACATGAAGAAAGAATGCTATGAATTTTGCTGGATTGTTGATTTCCCGATGTATGAGATGGGAGAGGAATCCGGTAAGTTAGAATTTTGTCATAATCCTTTCTCTATGCCACAGGGCGGAATGGATGCTTTATTGAATCAAAATCCTCTTGATATCAATGCATATCAGTATGATCTAGTATGTAACGGAATAGAATTATCCTCCGGAGCGGTACGTAATCATGATCCTGAGAGTATGGTAAAAGCCTTTGAATTGGTAGGACTCGGGGAAGAGGATGTGAAAGCAAAATTCCCTGCAATGTACAATGCCTTCTGTTATGGTGCGCCACCGCATGCAGGAATTGCACCGGGTGTTGACCGAATGGTAATGCTGATCGCAGGAGAAGAAAGTATCAGAGAAATCATTCCGTTCCCGATGAATAAGACAGCACAGGATGTTATGATGGGAGCTCCTTCCGAGGTAGATGCAAAGCAGCTGTCAGATGTTCATATCAAGTTGGATGTGAAAAGCATTTAATGCAAAAGATTTATTGCAAAAGATTTAATGCAAAACAAATAAAACATATAGAAAATATATTAGTAAAGTATGGTCGAGTGTCAAAAGTCGTATTGAGGATATGACATGAATCTCGTTGTATCTATATTCATTTGGTTGCCTTTCCTTCCTAGGCATATTCTTATTTGAGCCTCAAAACATAGTGAAAATGTCGCAAAAGTAGGCGCCATTTTCACTAGAGTCTCAAAACGAATATGGACAGCCGTCGTCAGCCGGTCTGCCCGCATGAGTATAGATACAACGATATCCATGTCTTAAGTTTGTTTTCGACTTTTGACGCTCGAATTTAAGTATGTAATAGTAAAATTAATTAATAAAATATTTTGCTCTGTCACAACATATTGTTGATACTCATCTGGATGTCATAACGATTAACATTCAATCCCGATTTCTCACCGTGAATCGTGTCAACATGAACACCGCTGTTGGCAAGAATTGTTTTATTGCTGCCAATGTTTATATCACGACAAATAATTCGCACTTTATCAAGCCCGAACGCTTTTGCTTTCTGTAAGCCAAGCCGTAACTGCTCTTTTGCGTACCCTTTACCACGTTCGCTTGGACAAACTGAATAGCCGAAGTTTGAGGCAAATTCTATATCGTCATCATCGTATTCGAGCTTATGACGAAAAACAATAAAACCGACAATCTTACTATCGCTTTCACGAAATGCCATATACCAAGTTAATTTGTCGGACATATTTTCGCAAAACTGAAGCCAGTCAAGTATTTTGTCGTACTTTTCAAGATAATCCATACCCGGGATTCTGCTTGGGTCGTATGTAACTCTCTCACGTTCAGCAGGAAATTCCGCTCTATATTCCGCAATTTTCTCTGTATACTCAGCAGATGGTTTAATCAACTTAATTTCGCTCATTTCTCTTACCCTCTTTCAAAATACATCATGATATATTGTGTGTTATATAATCCGAACTTGAAAATCAAATCTGGACAATTATTAAGTTCGCCATTGCTACTGTAACTGCTTACCACTACTTACTTCATCCAAGCGGAAGCGTGTTGCAAATTAACGATGTTATGTATTACCATTCAAGAGCGTAATTATGCAAATTAACGATAGACACAATAAAAGTGGGGATTTGACGCTCGAATCAAGCCATCTTCATATTTTCCTTATTTTACTCCAATTTGTTTTAATATTTCAGTCGTATTTGATAGTTTATTTATATCAAATAATAACTCACAAATAGATAACGGTATTGGTGCTTTATCTTCAAGTTTATATTATCTGCAGTATCGCCTACCATTGATTTATAATCAGCAAAATATTGTGGTAAAATTCCATACTTTTCATAAAAGTTTTTTGGATCAAGAATCATGGTTTGCTTACCCTTATACCTTAATATAAAGGTATTTTTATTAATAAGTTGAAAAAAGTCTGAATTAAAAGACGAAATAACGATTTGCATTGTATTCATCATTAATATCTGTTCGTTTATTACCTTTTTGACCATCAACAATTAATAATTTATCCATTCCGTTCTCCTATGTGAAGAATCTTTCGTTAGAAAATTGTATATCATACTAAATATTGTTATATTTCCACTTCTTCTATGCAACTATAGTGATAGCATGTCTGCTCGATAACTTCCTATAGTGATCAGTGTTTTGTCTGAGCTTGGTTTAGACGCTTATATAATCCTTCTTGTCGTAATAATTCCTCATGGGTTCCGCTTTGTACGATACAGCCATCCTCAAGTACCAGAATGAGATCTGCGTTTTGGATGGTAGATAATCGGTGAGCAATCGCTACTATGGTACGGGTACCGGCAAGATCTGCGATGGCACGTTGGATTTCCCGTTCTGTCTCAACATCCACGGAAGCAGTAGCTTCATCCAGTATGATAATCGGAGCTTTACGTAGAATAGCCCTGGCAATCGCTATTCTTTGCTTTTGACCTCCTGAAAGGCGCATACCACGCTCACCCACCCGGGTATCATAACCGTCAATCATATCCATAATATTATCATGAATTCTTGCAGCCTTTGAAGCAGCAATAATTTCTTCCAATTCGGCATTTGGATCAGCATACCCGATGTTTTCTGCGATTGTTCCGTTAAAAAGAAAAGTGTCTTGAAGAACCGGAGCAATATTCGCACGAAGACTTTGTAAGGTAACTGTATTTAAATCCTTTCCATCAATTAAGATATGGCCGTTTGTCGGTTCATAAAAGCGTGATATCAGCTGTGTCAGTGTAGTCTTTCCCACACCGGTCGGACCGACCAGTGCAATCATCTGTCCAGGCTGACAGGTAAAATTAATGTTTTTCAGTATTGGGACTTGTTTATCATAGCTGAAATCAACCGAATCAAATGTGATGCTACCCCGTACATCAGTTAGCTCCTGAGCTCCCGGTACATCGATAATATCATTTGGCGTGTCAAGTATCATCATGACGCGCTCAGCTCCGGCATATGCTTGCTGAATATCCTCTAATGTACGGGCTAGGCCGGAGATAGGAGTATAGAAGAGCGCCAGATAAAGCAGGAAAGCTACAATATCCGATATAGAAAGATTACCGGAGAAGGCTAATAATCCACCGACTCCGATTACTATCACCGAGCCGGTAGAAGATAAGAATTCCACGCCGGGATGAAATGCGGCACTTAAGTTCAGCGCATGCAGGATAGCTTTTGTATAGGCACCGGCCTGATTTGAAATCTGCTCTTCCTCATAGGATTCCTTACCAAAGGCTTGTATTTCATGAATACCCGAGAAATTATCCTGTAACTTGGAGTTTAATCCGGCAAGAGCTTTCTGCGATTTCATAAAATTAGGGCGAATTTTAGTTGAGAAAATCCATCCGGAGAATAATACGAAGGGAACCGGGATACAAGTTAATAGTGCCAGTTTTACATTAATAAAAAGCAAAATCACCATGACTCCGACTACGGTTACGATATTCGTAATCATTTCCGGTATGATATGTGCATATAGAAGCTCGAAGGTTGAGGTGTCGTTAACAACTCGGCTCATCAGGTCTCCGGTCTGTTTGTCATGGAAAAAGCTCATGGAAAAGCTTTGAATTCTACTATAGATTCTAACGCGGATATCCTCTACAAGATGCCACGCAGCCTTATGTGCAAGGAAATTGCTTAGATAGCGGAATAAAATACGAAGCAGATACAGTATGATCAATGACAGGGTAAGTGTTAGGAGCTTTGTTGACCAATGATCGGTCTTGCCATTCTCAACCAATGCGATAATGGAAGATAGTAGCTTTGGTACAGTTAGATTAATAATAGTTAGTGTCAGGGTTGAGATAATTGCAACTATGTAAAGTGTTTTGTACCTGATCGCGTCTCTTCCCAATCTCAAAAGCAGTTTCATTCGTTAGTCCCTCCCGGTGTGCATTACTTTTGCTGTAGAACAACCAATTGTCAGGCGATGTATAGCTGCATGTTATTCACCTTGTTGATATTTAGACCTTTGATTGATATACGGATTTTCATATATTATCTATTATAGTATTGTTTATCGTGATATTCAAATATATAATGAGAATTATTCACTCTATAATGTATTGTTATGGTCGGGAGTGTTCTCATTTGCCTTATCCTATACGATAATTCGGATGTAGGATTACTAGCATTACTAATAAATTTTTGAATTGTATGAAACCGGTGTATTTTTTTGATAGGAAAGCGAGACAGAAAAAAACAACTATTGTAAACACTAGAATTTCATAATATAAATCTTTAATAAGTCGGGTTGACAATATGCTCCTAATATAAGAACATAACACTTAATTGATAAATATGTACAAGAGAAGGATGCCATGAGTTTCCTTCCATGTAAAAAACAGTAATATTGGAGGTCAAATGAAAGAAAATAATAATAGTCGAAAGCTGGTACTCTGGTACACGAAGCCGGCAACTGAATGGGAAACAGAGGTACTCCCAATCGGAAATGCATATCTTGGAGCCACCGTAAATGGCGGGATAAAAGAGGAAATACTTGTCTTGAATGAGAAAACCTTATGGACGGGCGGTCCATCTAAAAACAGGCCGGATTACAGAGGCGGTAATCGGAACGAGAACTCATATCAATATAATAAGGAAATCAGACAAGCGCTTTTTAACGGGGAACATGACAAAGCGGCTTCACTCGTACAGAAGCTTACCGGAATTCCCAAGGGTTATGGCGCATATCAATTATTCGGAAATCTCATCTTGAAATATAGTAATATTGAAGAAAGCAAGGTGGTTGATTACAGACGTTGGCTTGATATTGCAAGCTCAGTGGCGGGGGTTGAGTTTGCCTGTGATGGTATCAGATACGAGCGGGAATATTTTGCTAGTTACTCCGCAAATATCATCGCAGTAAAATTAACAGCGAATCAAAGACATGCACTCTCCTTTACCGCATCTCTTTCTAAGACACAGCCGGGTGCAGTGATTAGAGCTATCGGGGATACTATAATCTGTTCGGGAGAGATCGAAGATAATGGACTTGCGTATGAAGGACAGATTAAGCTCAACTTAAAAGGTGGAAGACTTATGTGCAAGGGTGATAGTATTACCGTTAGTGCTGCCGATGAAGTAATCATTTATTTTACAGCGGCTACTGATTACGCCAATCTCTATCCTTCCTATCGAAGCGGTATCAGCCCTCAGAATACGGTAAGTAAATATATGAAAGCTGCATCAGAGAAAGAATATATTGAGTTAAAGACAGAGCATATTACTGACTACAAGAGCCTGTTTGATCGGGCGGAAGTAATGCTCGGCGGGGACTACATCGATTTTCCTACTGATGTTTTACTTCATGAATATAAGAGCCATCTAAGTTGCGCGAATAATAATTCTATAATTAATCATGAGCAATATCATAAGCAGAATCAGAATCAAATGCAGAATTATACGCAGGACAGATATCTGGAGATGTTATATTTTCAGTATGGGCGCTATCTTCTGATATCCTCAAGCCGAATAGGAACGTTACCTGCCAATCTGCAGGGCGTCTGGAACGAATCGAATACACCGCCATGGGCCTGTGACTATCATATCAATGTAAATCTTCAGATGAATTACTGGCCTGCTTATGTAACGAATATAGCAGAGACAGCAAAACCACTTGTGGATTATTTGGAGGGTCTGCGCATACCGGGACGTGTTACTGCAAAAGAGTATTATGGAGTCGTTACGGATGATGAGCATCCGGAGAACGGATGGATAGCGCATACACAGAGTACACCGTTTGGTTTCACCTGTCCGGGCTGGGACTTTTATTGGGGATGGTCCTCGGCAGCCTGTGCTTGGCTGGATCAAAACATTTGGGAGTATTATGAGTTTACCGGGGATAAGGAATACCTAAAAGCTGCAATCTATCCGATTATGAGAGAAAGTGTTAACTTCTATATACAGGAACTTATTTATGACCACAAACAAAAACGCTTGGTATCATCACCCTCTTATTCTCCGGAGCATGGACCGGTTTCTAATGGTAATACCTATGAGCAGTCGTTGATTGAACAGTTATTTAAGGATTACATTGCCGCCTCAAAAGCTCTGGAGGTTGATGTGGAGCTGAGGAGCACAGTGGAGGCATTGATTACGGATCTGAAGCCTTATTGGATCAGTGAAAAGACAGGAGTTCTCAAAGAGTGGTTTGAAGAAGATGAGGAGATCTTTGACAGGAGTCAGGTAGATCCCCACCATCGACACACCTCACATCTGTTGGGACTGTACCCGGGAAAGAGTATTCACTATGAGACACCGGAGCTTTTAGAGGCGGCAAAAGCTTCCCTAAATGCAAGAGGTGATGAGGCTACCGGATGGGGCAGGGCAATCAAAGCACTGATGTGGTCCAGAACCGGAGACGGTGAGAGAGCGCATCAATTGTTCCAGGGACTATTAAAAGATTGCACAAATGATAACCTCTGGGATATGTGTCCGCCCTTTCAGATTGATGGCAATTTTGGCGGAACAGCAACGATTGCGGAAATGTTAATCCAAAGTCATATGGGATATATCAGCGTCCTTCCGGCGATTCCCAAGGTATGGGATAGTGGGAACTTTACTGGTCTTTGTGCCCGTAATGGATTTGTACTTGATGCTGCGTGGAAGAATGGAAAGCTTACGAAATTAATCATCCATTCAAAGAATGGAGAACGATGCAAAATAAAATCAGAGAAAGCGGTAATCACATCAAAGGATGGAATACCGCTTACCTATTGCGTTATGGATGGAATTCTTATCTTTGAAACGAAGAAGAACGAAAGCTATTGCTTTACCTTTTAATAGTTTTCTTTTCTTACTTCAAAATAGCTCAGCGGATGGAAACAAACAGGGCATAAATCAGGAGCCTTTTTACCCATAACAAGATGTCCGCAGTTGCGACATTCCCATATGCATTCCTCGGACTTCTCAAATACAGCCTTCATTTCAACATTATGAAGTAGTGCACGAAATCTTTCCTCATGGGCTTTCTCAATCTGTGCAACTGCACGAAATTGTGCTGCAAGAGCGGTGAAGCCTTCTTCTTCGGCATCCTTTGCAAAGCCTTCATACATTTCAGTCCATTCATAATTCTCACCTTCGGCTGCGTGCAGTAGATTGTTGGCTGTAGTACTAAGTTCACCCATTGCCTTAAACCAAAGTTTGGCATGCTCTTTCTCATTCTCGGCAGTTTTAGTAAAAAGATCTGAAATCTGTTCATATCCTTCTTTTTTAGCAACGGAAGCAAAATATGTGTATTTGTTTCTTGCTTGACTTTCCCCTGCAAATGCTGCGGCTAAGTTCTTCTCGGTTTTTGTGTCTTTTAAATTCATGATAACCTCCATTTCTGAAATGCTTTGTACTCAAATATCATCCGTTCGGATAGTTCAATCATAGCACATTTAATATAATTAGTTAATATTGAAACTATATAAATTGGACATTTTGTTGAATTTTATTAACTTATTTATAGGGAATAAGTCTGGTTAACTAACAAAAAAAATACCCACCTTCACAGGCCTGTAGCTGTGATATCTGTAGATCCTATTGCAGACGTCCGGGCTGGTGGACTGTAGAGGAAGCTGCCAGGGCGATAAAGGCAGGCTATGGGAACCGTATGATGCTGAATGGTATTCCGTTTATTTTGCTTTATCGGACAGAAAACTTTTGTAAATACACTCGACATAGTATATAATATGGAGCGTAATCCAAAATGCGGAGTTGCTTTATAAGAGAGCAGTAATTCACCGCTAGACTAAATACTAGGTGAGGAAACTTCATATGCCAAAATATCAATGGTGTGTCTGTGATATGGACGGAACACTGCTTAATTCAAGTGATAATATATCGGATGAGAACGAAGCAGCCTTAAAAAAGTTGCAAAAGAATGGAATCGAGGTCATAATCGCTACCGGAAGACTGGATCTTATGGTGAAACGATATATCGAGCAGTTGGATCTGCAGGGACATATCATCTCTTGTAACGGGGGATTGATTCGAAATATCCATACGGGAGAGATCATTTACTCCAATGTCATGGATAAAGAAGTAGTAAAAGAGTTACTGACTCACAGCTTTAAGGAAAAGATCGATTTTCTGGTTTATACACCCTATGTCATGTTTTCCAATAGAAATAATCCAAGAGCAGTCAGGTATGAGAGCATTAATAATACAGTAATCGCAGATATTAGTTTTGAGGTAAAATATATTGATAGTGATGATATGACTGTCATGGAAGGTATGGATATTCTGAAAGTTCTGTTAATCTTTCCGACGCAGGAACAGGTCGAGGAACATATTACAATGTGTTCAAAACATAAGTCACTTTACGCGGTAAGCTCGGCGCAGGGTTTGCTTGATATTATGGCTGCCGGCTCCTCTAAGGGGAAGGCTGTGAAGTTATTGGCGGACAGATGTGGAGTAGATTTATCGGATATTATCGCCTTCGGTGATAATCATAATGATATTGAGATGCTGTCCTGTGCCGGGATGGCGGTTGCGATGGGAAATTCGGTAGACGAGTTAAAGGCAGTGGCGCAATTCGTTACAAAGTCAAATGATGAGTCCGGGATTGCCTATGCGATTGATCATTTATATGAAGAAGGTCAGTTATAAAATAAACCTTTGAACGGATTTAAATATAAATCCGTTCAAAGGTTTTTGTTTTATGAATCGAATTAGGAAATCCAGTGTAATCTATTGATTAAATTGTGTTGTAAAATGCTTGTTTTCCGGCAGGGTTATTTGAATATGTCCTGTTGATATACTTGACATGCTCCCGTAGTAGGGCTTGGCATATGGTTTGCCGATGAAGCAGTCAAACTTCATTAAGGTAGAATAGGGATACTCTGAAATCACTTTAATATTTTTATCATAAGCTACACTGATCTTAAGGATATCCGTTTCAAGTGTGGCTTCAATTCTTTGATTGGTGAAAGCAGTTAAATTGATATAATTATTAATATTCTTTTGAGGAATATAATA
The DNA here is from genome assembly GCA_002307215.1 of Lachnoclostridium sp. UBA1308. Lineage (GTDB taxonomy): Bacteria > Bacillota > Clostridia > Lachnospirales > Lachnospiraceae > Mobilitalea. The sequence continues at coordinate 193,857 of DBTU01000037.1, read as the reverse complement.
AATCCGAATATTATTATCGTCTGAAGGCTGCTCATCGACGTTATTTATGCAATCGGATTCGAGCGCATTAGCATAGCGAATCTTTAGGGTAGAATCAGTCGGAAGGCTGTCTGTGTTAATAATACAAGTAGCATCCATTTTCGAAAAATCGAAGTTCCGAATAGAAATGGAATTCCAGTAATCTTCATTGTTTTGACGTGAATCGATTTGCGAGAAGCTGACAGATATATTTATAAAAAATCCAAGAATTATGACGGAGGCTATGATAATATGCCGATAGAAGAACTTTCTAGTCTCCTTTATACCGGTATAATAATTAATCAGATGATTGAGGGCTTCCAAAATCAGTAGGGTAGCAACGGACTTGATGAAAAAAATAATAATTGAAGTTTCAAGTAAATAGAAATCCAGCATATTCCCAATCAAATTCTGCTCTCTGGTCATCCATAATACGAATAGAAACGCGCCCAATAATACAATAGCCCACCACTGGAGCTTTCGTACAAGCGAAGCTATTAATATGATGAGGGCAGAGAGAAGCAGACCATATAATAGGTATACAAAAAAGCCGGCAATAACAAAGGTCCAATCAAATTGATAGGCAAGCTTAACATTCGTATGCACACGGCCGATTATCAGGCATATTAGATATTGCAGTAGATATAGTCCAAGCGCAAAAGCCTGAGCTATTATATTCACAAAAAAGCAGTACAGTTCGAAGGAAATAAACTGGGTAACCATAGTCTGAGGAAATATCTGATGGTTTTCATTGTATTCACCATACTGAAAAGCATAATTGATTACACTGATTACAATAAAAAACAAAGTGAAATTGGAGTATAGTGAAACCTCAATCAGTTTCGCCTCCGCCTGATAGGTGGATACCGTATTGATTAGATTTACAATACTAATCAGGAAAACAACGCCTAATAAGATACATATGGTATGTATGCCTTTGCATTCGCGCATACGGATTTTTAGTAACTTTCTTATATTATCTAAATTTGTTTTTCCCACAAACATTCGATATCCATCTCCTTTCTATCATTTGTTTTATAGATATAAAGCTCCTCCGGAGTAACCTTGGATAAGGAAAGATTAAGCTGTTTACATTCTTTATCGGCTGCAGCGTCGAAGGAGGCTTCAAGGACGGCCAAAGAGCCGGTAACCTTATGTTCTTTATATAATACTGTGCGGTTTGTAAGGAAGGTTTCAACCTCTTCTCGACCTCCTTCTATCCGGTATGCCATGGTCTGAAGTTCATCCAGTGCTTTATAAAGAAGCACCGCTCCGTTATCTATGATGATCATTTCAGATAAAAGATCCTGAATTTCTGATAATATATGGCTGGAGATTATGATGGTGCGCGGATATTCCATGTAATCGCGTAATAGGATTTCATATACCATATGCCTTATTGTGATATCCATTCCGATCACGGGTTCATCGAGCAAGGTAAGCTTTGCTCTTGTTGAAATCGCGCAGATAAAGCTGACCAAACTGCACATACCCTGTGACAGACTGGAGTATTTTGCACGATGGTTTAAGGAAAAGTAATCCATTAACTTATAGGCAAATACCATATCAAAATGTTCATAGAACCTTCCAAAATCCGTGATAATTCGTTCCAGTGTTAGCGGAGCCTTGAAAGGTACCTTCGTATAGCTGTATATGACCTCATTAAGAACGGATAGGTTATTGACAGGATTTTGTCCAAATACCTTGATTTCTCCGCTTTTGGGCACAAGTAGTCCGGCACATAGTTTCATCATGGTGGTTTTACCCGAACCATTTCGACCAATCAGACCGATCAGTTGATTTTCATTCATTTGAATGCGGATATTCTTAAGCGCATGCTTTTTACCATAGGAAAAGGAAAGCTGCTGCATCTCTATAACATGATTCATATTCCCTCCATTTCTTCACATATTACCTGCAAATTTTAAGTCATATAATAATTCGATATTTTTTGTTGAAGATAATCCTCGGATAGATGTAACTGTTTTGCCGTTTTAACAAGTTCTTCGATTTTGTATTCAAAATCTGTCTGTTTTTTTCTTTGGATAATCAATTCCTTTGCTCCCGGACTAATGACCATCGCAAGTCCCCTTTGTTTCTCCAGGACACCTCGGCTGACTAAAAGATTAATTCCTTTCGCAGCAGTTGCAGGATTAACCTTAAGTTCTTTTGCAATAATAAGCTGGGAATAGCAAGTACTGCTTTCCATCAATTTATCATTTAGAATATCATCTTCGATGGCATTAGCAATTTGAACATAGATAGGAGCAAGAACATTCTCATTGATTTTCAAATATGAATCACCTCCGACTTACTACATCACATAACTAATGTAGTAAGTATATAATGAATTCCATAAGTTGTCAATTGTTATATGGAAATTTACAATTATATTATGATTGATGAAAAAGGTAATATATGATAGAATAAATGCTGTTGTTTTACTTCAAGATATATAATATTATACGAACCGAAAACGCCTGCACTTCGAATGAGTTTAGATCGAGGATTACGCAGACACAAACTTTTAAGTGTGAATTATGTTTTCAATAATTCACATTGGTTCAAAGGGGGACCGGTTATGCTGACAAATCTAAATGAAATAATTGATTGGCTGGATGGAATGGTTTGGGGATTACCATTAATCATTTTTATTATGGCAATCGGAGTTTATCTGACACTTCGGCTTAAGTTATTACAAGTTCATCATTTACCAAGAGCATTAAAATTTATGGTTAAAAACGAAGTAGGCGGAACCGGAGAGGTCACAAGTTTTGCGGCTCTGTGTACGGCACTTTCGGCAACCATTGGAACAGGAAATATTGTCGGAGTTGCGACTGCGATCGTAGCTGGCGGTCCGGGTGCCTTGTTCTGGATGTGGATTGCGGCCTTTTTTGGAATGGCGACAAAATATGCCGAAGGTCTGCTTGCAGTCAAGTTCAGGAAGATCTCTGAGGACGGACATGTACTGGGAGGACCGTTTTATTACATTGAGATGGGAATGGGATCACGCTTTCGTTGGCTTGCTAAATGCTTTGCCTTTTTTGGAGCTATCGCCGGATTAATGGGAATAGGAACCTTTACCCAAGTGAATGGTATTACCACAGCAGTCGGCAATTTTACAGCAGAGTCGGTGAAGACATCTGTATCCATTTTTGGAATGGACTATTCGATAGCGGTTATATTGGCCGGTCTTGCAATAACAATATTTGCAGCATTGGTACTAATCGGAGGACTCAAGCGTATCTCTGATTTTGCTCAGATTGTTGTACCATTCATGGCGATTGCTTATGTCATTATCTGTCTTATTTTATTATTCAACCATGCGTCTGCCATACCGAGTGCCATAGTAGAAATCGTTCAAGGAGCCTTTGGCTTAAGAGCAGTCGCAGGCGGAGCCTTAGGAGCAATGATTGTGGCAATGCAGAAGGGCGTTGCAAGAGGAATCTTTTCAAATGAATCAGGTCTGGGAAGTGCACCGATTGCAGCCGCAGCCGCACAGACGAAAGAGCCGGTACGTCAGGGACTTGTATCAATGACCGGTACTTTTATAGACACAATCATTATTTGCACCATGACAGGATTAAGTATTGTAGTAACGAAATCCTGGAATATAGGCCTTGAGGGGGTACAGGTTACGGATCATGCATTTCGCGCAGGATTACCCTTTAGTCCCGGATTAGCCTCGTTTCTGCTTATGATGTGCCTTATTTTCTTTGCATTTACAACTATTATCGGTTGGAATTATTACAGCGAACGCTGTGTGGAGTATCTAACGAACGGAAGCATGAGAACAGTACTGGTATATCGCTGGCTTTATATTCTGGCTGTATTTCTCGGACCTTATATGACGGTAAAAGCGGTTTGGAACATAGCCGACATCTTTAATGGACTGATGGCATTCCCAAATTTGATTGCATTGGTTGCACTGAGCGGTATTATAATAAAGGAGAGTCAGGAATATTTTAACAGGGTTAAGAAAATGTAACTGTTGTACAGTGGAAGAGTAAGTTGATATACGAATAAAAAATTTCCCACTGAAATAACATAAATATAGAAAGAGGGTACCCTCAAAAGCAAACTTGAGGATACACTCTATTGATTCAAGCTATATTAATTACACAAATCACCGACAACCTTATTAATCAGCTTTCCGTCAGCTTTCCCTTTTAGCTCTGCCATTATATTCTTCATAATCATTCCCTTATTCTTTGTAGCAACATCAGCTGCAAAATTGCTTTGGATAAAGGATTTAATCTCATCCTCCGACATCATTACGGGAGCATATTCCTTAATAATGTCATAAGTAACTTGATAGCCCGATTTTAATTCTACTCTTTCGTCAGGACAGCTATCAAGCTGCTCCTTCACCAATTTCATTTCTTTTAAGATAGCACGATCCACAACTTCCTCAGGAATATCATCACGGCAGCCCTCATCAATTGCGATCTTTTTCACTGCTGAAACTAAGGAAGATATGGCCTCTTTACGAATCTTATCCCTTGCTTTCATTGCTGCAATCATGTCTTTTTGTAATTGGTCCATCTGCATAATTCATACCTCCATATAATAAATGATTTTATCTAAAATTTGAGCTGTCTGGCACCGAGTTCAGATGGTTTGTATCCATAATACTACACTTACCTGCTATTTTCTATACACATTTTAAATTTGGTATTATTACTGTTTTTAAATTTGGTATTATTGTTACACTTGAAAGAGATCCACAAACTACAATATGAGGTCAAATGAAAATAAAATGATATCTGTTTATGTTGAAAAATATATAAAAATGGCGTAATATTATATTAGGAATTTTGTATGGATTCATGTTCATATCGTGAAGGAGATGTTATGGCTAAAATAATCGGAATATCAAATGTTGATACTGCAAACTCATATAGCACGAATGCTACAAGGTCAAACTCTGACAATACTGATTTTTCCTCGTATCTGGGTGAAACACAAAGTCTTGATGCTTTTTTTGATAAAGCAGCGGATAAATATAATGTACCGGTTGAACTTTTAAAGGCTGTCGGTAAAGCTGAATCGAATTTTGATCCGGATGCTGTTTCCAGGTGCGGTGCTCAGGGTATCATGCAGTTGATGCCTTCCACGGCAAAGGGCCTTGGCGTAACGGATTCTTTTGATCCGGAGCAAAATATAATGGGCGGAGCTAAATACATTGCAGGTCTACTTAAGAAATATGGTGGCAATACAAGTCTTACATTAGCTGCATATAATGCAGGCAGTGGTAATGTGGCAAAATACGGTGGGATTCCACCCTTTGAAGAAACGCAAAATTATGTGAAAAAGATTATTGGCTTTTTGAAAAAGAGCGGTGTAGATACCACCGGTAATTCATCAGACAGCGCGGTAGCAGAAAGTACTTCCGGTAAAAGCTATCTTCACGTCGCGTCAGTAGCCGTACCGACACAGACATCAAGCAATTATGCTTATTTATTGAATGGAAGTAATTCCGGAGATCCGGCAACTGATTTGGACACTTTGTTCAACTATGATGATTACATGAAGTTCCTCGATCTGTTTATGAAGGATAAGGATGAGGAAGATACAAATGAGAATAATATGAATTATAACATGCAGGATATTAACTATAATGCAACTGTGTTAAATCTAATGAAAGACATGAATAATTGACAGCGACAAAGTGGCAATCGAATCAGGCTATGGACAAGCTGGCTTAAGGTAAGAGACTTAGAGAAGATTAACTTTCTGAGAAGACAAACTTTATAAGATGAATATACTTCCGGAGAAAACAATAATTTAGAGAAGATAGAATTTCCAGAGAAGAATATTTTGTATAACACATAGTGGAAGGAGGGTGATTTACCCTCCTTCTTGGTATACGATTTGACACCTCAATTATACAACTTTATTCATTTAGCTACCTGAAAAATGGACTTTTCAGTGACTTCGGCGCTAATACTAATATGTAAATTCAACAGTAACAGCGGCTTCTATTTGTTTGGTTCCGGATTCAATGGGAGTAGTAAATCCACCTTCCCTGGCTGCAAACATCGGTGAATATGGTACAGGCTGTGTACTGTTTTCTGTAATGAGTACAGGAACCGGATCAAACATGATTCTTAAGCCGGAGGAGACGGTTTTTGCTTTGTTATAGGCATTCGTCACAGCGAGGGTAAGTGCCTGCTGATAATACTTTTCAGGAGCAGCTACATCAAAGCTTACGTTTTCAACGAGATTTGCACCATTGTAGACAGAGGTATCGATGATGAGTCCTACTTGACCGATATTACCGGTTCTGATTTCATAGACATTACGGACGGAATATCCTCGGTCAATACGAGTTCCGTTTTGATAGTCAAAGAGATTATCAATTTGATACTGATATGTCTTAATCTCTATATTTCCAAGCTTCTTAAGCGAATCAAGAATCTGTTGGCTGATCTTTGCATTTTCCGTCTGTGCAGCTGTTACACTTTCCCCGTTTGTCTGAATACCAAGCCTGATAATTGCAATATCAGGGTTTACTGTCACCTGTCCCTTTCCGTTAAATACCATTCTCTTACTTGACAAATGTTGATCGTCTTTATTATTTACCATAAACTTGCTCCTCCTTAAGTTAACCGTACATAGTTTTATGTTGAATAATATCACAATTGTTATGGATGCAATTCCGTAGAACAATTTTACATCCCTGATTTGAGAGCAGCCGAAGGCGGCATATTTTAATATTGTGTTTATAGCCAAGGCGGCTATGTTTTTTAGTGTGTTCTATGATGTAGGGGTTTCATAATGATGGCTTATCCATAGTAATATATGATGGTTGTACAATAGGAAATGCATAAATTTTAATTATTATTAAAGTTCTGCTTGGCAATTACAGCTCAACTATTGATATTATCGCTTGTTAGTTCTATGATGAAGGGTAAAGAGAGTATTTACACGCTTTTGAAAATCAAAATTACAGATAATTAGAGGTATGTATGAGAACTCAGAATCAATTTAGTGGTAAACAATATAACGGGAAAATGAATGCTGTAATGATGGCTCTGATTGCAGCGCTCTTGTATAGCATAAGTTCTCCGGCTTCGAAGCTTCTTCTCGAAAAGCTTCCGCCTGTATTACTGGCTGCACTTTTATATCTGGGAGCAGGTACAGGGATGTTTATAGTGGATAGACTGAAACGTATGCGTAATGAACAGCAGAAGGAAGCAAAAATAACGACGAAAGAACTTCCGGCCGTAATTTGGATGATTGTTCTGGATATGGCTGCACCGATTCTGCTCATGTTCGGATTGACCTATACCTCTGCAGCAAATGCTTCCTTATTAAATAATTTTGAAATTGTATCTACCTCTGTTATAGCTCTGTGTATTTTCAATGAAGCGATCGGAAAACGGATGTGGTTTGCAATTGTACTTATTACTTTATCCAGTATCATACTTACTGTTAAGGATTTTTCTGTCTTTTCGTTCACAATAGGCTCTGTATTTGTTCTGTTGGGCTGTATCTGCTGGGGCTTTGAGAATAACTGTACCCGTATGCTCTCAATCAAAAATCCTTTTCAGATTGTGATGATAAAAGGTCTGGGTTCAGGAATAGGATCCCTCCTGATATCCATAATTTATAAACAGTACAGTAGGAATCTGATATATATAGGTATGGCTATGCTCTTGGGGTTTGTGGCATATGGTTTAAGTATCAGCTTCTACATATATGCACAGAGGGAATTGGGAGCGGTCAGAACAAGTGCCTTTTATGCAGTCGCACCATTTCTGGGTGTTGCTATATCGTGGATTGTTTTTCGGGAAGAAATTACGATTTACTTTGTAGCTGCTCTGCTTATAATGCTTGTCGGAACATATTTTGCGGTATCAGAATATCATAACCACAAACATTTGCATTTACTGGTTACACATGATCATAAACATAACCATAGTGACAGTCACCATAACCATGTTCATATTCCGGAGGTTATCGGTGAGCACTGTCATGAACATACTCACGAGAAAATGGAGCACATTCATAACCATACACCGGATGTCCATCACAGCCATACACATAAGGGCATATCTTAAATACGGCCCATTCTGATTGATATAATTTCAGCAGCTTCTTTCACATAATCCTTAATAGAATTAATTTTATCCATTGACATTCTGCTTACCGGTCCCGAAACGCTGATACACGCTGTCGTATTGCCGGTATAATCTTTAATGGGTGCTGCTAAGCATCTTGCCCCGATTTCGCATTCCTCATTGTCTAGTGCATAACCTAAGGTTCTTATACTTGCAAGCTCCTTAAGCAACAGTTCCTTAGTTGTAATCGTATTTTGTGTTAAGGAGGACAATCCTTTATCCGTAATGTATTTATTGATTTTGGTGTCGTCATAACCTAGGAGCATTAGTTTTCCGACTCCGGTACTGTGCATGGGAGCACACTTGCCGATACGTTGTAACGTCTTTAACATTTTATCGGGCCCATCGACAGCATCAATATATAACACAGTCATATCATTTTCAATTGCCAAACAAGTTGATTCATGACATTTTTCGGATAAGGTGACAAGGAACGGCTTTGCTATGTCAAGAATACTGATTTTTGATCGGACAAGCTCACCTATATGGCAAAATTTCATGGTTAGTGAATACTTCAGAGTTTCTTCATCCTGATATACATAACCAAAGGTCAGAAGTGTATTTAGGAATCTTAAAACAGTACTTGCGGGAAGCTGCAGCTTTTGCGATACATCCAGCAAACGCATCGAGCCTTTATTCTCGGCCATTATCTCAATGATTTGAAAAACCTTCTCAACTGATTGATTTTTTTTACTTTGTTTTTCATTCAATTCAGCATTCTCCTTGTCTGTATTTATATATGTAAAAAGTTTAGCAGATTATGTCTCGGTTTTCAATAAAATTATAGAAAATCATTTCATCCAGTGGAATTGACAGAAGAAAATCAGAATGTTATAATATAAGTGGAATTACATTTCACCTAGTGAAATGATTGATTTTGCGTTTAATTAACTATAATATATGAAAGGTGGTGAAATATAAATTGACAGAGAATGAGGATCAAATGAATATTCAATTTATAAAAGAAGTCAGGGAAACTCCAATTAACTATAATTGTGATGTTCTGGTGGCAGGTGGAGGTACAGCGGGCGTAGTAGCAGCAATTGCAGCCGCACGAAATGGAGCAAAAACGATTCTTGTAGATCGATATAATTTTCTGGGAGGTACCATGCTGAACGGTGCGGGCCCGCTGCATAGCTTCTTCAATCTATATAAAGCATTCCCGGGCGCAGAGAAAATTCAGGTTGTGCGAGGATTGCCTAGTGAGATAATAGACCGTCTGGTAGCAGGCGGTGGATCACCGGGCCATTTGGAACAGGACAAGGGTGGCAGTTATGATTCCGTTATCACAATCATTGATTGGGAAATCTTTAAAGAGGTAATCTTTGATATGATGGAGGAGGCTGGTGTACAGGTGCTACTCCATACAATGGTAGTAGACACTATCATGGAGGGCAGTACAATAAAAGGTGTAATTATCGAGGGTAAATCGGGCCGTGAAGCGATTATAGCGAATGTTGTCATTGATACAACCGGAGACGCGGATGTTGCAGCCCGTGCGGGTGCAGATTGCATTAAAATGCATGAAAGCACCAGCACAGGAATGCCCTTTGGTATGTGTGGCGTTAATATGCCACAACTAATAGCATATCTGGAAGAAAATAACATGGTGAATCAGATTGTACATGCAGATAAGGGTAGCAAAACCGATGATATTATTCGTCTGGGATTCGAACTGAAGAAACTTCCTATCTTTGCTGAATTTATGGATAAAGAGGGCATGTGGGGACCTTTAGGGGTATCCAGATATGAAGGGGACTATTCCTATATTAATTCCGCTTCGCTCAGAGCAGTGGATGCGACTGATACAGTAACCCTTTCCAGAGCTGAGATGAAACTGCGTAAGCAGGCCATGACTTTATCAAGGATGCTAAAGCAGCACATTCCGGGATTTGAAAAGGCCTATGTCAGTTGGACTCCGGCAAGTATAGGCGTCAGATATACCCGTGTAGTCGAATGCGAGCATGATATGTCGCTGGACGAGATTGTAAACTGCTGTCGTTTTGATGATGAGGTGATGCTTTATGGTTTCCATGATTGCGCACCAAGAATAATGATAAAGGATGCCGGATATTATGGAATTCCGTATCGAGCTTTTTTACCAATAAAAATTGATGGACTTTTGGTGGCCGGTAGATTGATAACCAGCACCTGGGATGCTCATATGTCTACACGTAACACGGTATCTTGTATGGCACAGGGGCAGGCTGTCGGCACCGCCGCCGCTTTATGTACAAAGAGTAATAGCAAACCTAGGAATATAGATATTAATATATTGCGAAATACTCTTATAAAGGACGGAGTTTATCTGGGTGATTGATAAAGGATAGAAAAGGAGAAATTACGATGCAATACTTTGAAGAGCCGGTTAAAAAATTACCGATACGAGAGTTTGATGTGGTAGTTGTCGGAGGAGGAACCGCCGGCGTTGTTGCAGCGTTAGCAGCAGCACGTCAAGGAGTTAAGACAGCATTGATTGAAATAAAAGGTTATCTGGGTGGAATCGTTGTTGAGGGAGGCACAGCCCTTCATAGCTACTATAATTTGTGGAAGGCTTTTCCAGGTGTTGAAAAACGTCAAGTGGTAAAGGGTATTCCACAGGAGATTATTGAAAGGCTGGCCCAAAAGGGAGGTACTACAGGACATGCGGAGGTATTGAAAGGTTACGATTATGATTCGGTATGCACGGTAATAGATACAGAAATCTATAAGCTTGTAGCCTTTGAAATGCTGGAGGAAGCCGGAGTTCATATATTTGTCAATACGATGTTGACCGGTGTTGTCATGGATGGAACACGGATAAAAGGCGCACTGGTGGAAAGCCGATCAGGAAGAGAAGTGTTTTTTGCCGGGTCTTTTGTAGATTGTTCGGGATATGGAGATCTTTGCGCTCATGCTGGGGCAATTTTTACAGAACCCAATGATCATATGGTTGCAAACAGTATAGGTGTGGGCGGAGTAAGTGTTGAAAAGTATTGTGAGTTTTTAAGCCAAAATGATTCTTTGACACAATATTGTGAGGGAACACGAAGCGGTAAAGAAGGAAAGATAGTACGAATTGACGGTAATCTTTCAAAGGCTTCACCGGATTTCTTTAAGGAAGCGGCTTTGATTGGAATGGCTCCAGTTGTCACTACACTCCATGATGATTATTTTATGTTTATCAAGCTTAATTACAAGATGTCAGTCAGTCCAACGAGCAGGGATGAAGCAGCATTGGCAGAACTGGAGCTCAGAAAGCGTCAGTATAAAGCGATGGAATTGATTCGTAGATTTATTCCCGGATGTGAAAATGCATTTATTACCAGAACCAGTCCTTCTCTGTGTATCAGGCGTGGAAGATGTATTACCTGCGATTATGACCTAACCATCGAGGATATACTACAAGGAAAGCATTTTGAGGATGACATCATGTCCTATGGTTTCCATGATTATGCGCCGCGTATGCAGATTTTAAATGGGGGTACTTATGGCATTCCTTATAGAGCTTTGCGAGTATCGGGAATCGATAATTTACTGGCGGCAGGTATGATGATTACCTCTGATCATGACGCTCATATGTCCACAAGAAATACCGTGAGCTGCATGGGACAGGGACAGGCGGCAGGAACTGCAGCGGCAATCTGTGCAAGGAAAGAATGCACGACACGCGAACTGCCATACCGGTTGCTGAAGGAAGCGCTAATCATGGATGGGGTATATCTAGAAACCTCCATAACTCATTGACGGTGACTCAATCAAATGATATAATATGTTTATGAAATTAAATTTTATATAGTGAAATTACTTAAGGTAAAAGGAGAAATATATGCGAATTGTAATGCTAGAACCCCTAGGGATAAATGGTGAAATGCTAGACAGGATTTCAGGAATACTGACGAAAGAGGGTCACGAATTTATTGCGTATGACAGAATAGAGGATACGGATACTTTAATACAAAGAGTTCAAAAAGCTGACATCTTAATCGTATCAAATCTTCCGCTGAATGGCGAAGTAATCCGATCTGCCAATTCCCTAAAAATGATATCGGTTGCTTTTACCGGTGTTGACCATATTGATGCAAAAGCCTGTGACGAAAAAGGAATCCTTGTATGTAATGCCGCCGGATATTCAACAGATTCAGTAGCAGAGCTGACAATCTGCTTAATATTAGATATACTTCGAAACGTAATTCCTTGTGACACGGTTGTAAGAAATGGTGGTACTAAGGCAGGTTTAGTTGGTAATGAGCTTGCCGGGAAGACAATAGGAATTGTGGGAACAGGAGCAATCGGTATGAGGGTTGCCGAAATTTCCCATGTTTTTGGATGTGATCTACTTGGCTACAGCAGAACGGAGAAAAAGGTTGCCGCTTCTCATGGACTGAAGTACGTATCCTTGGAGGAATTGATGGCTCAGAGCGATATTGTTACCTTACATACACCGCTTACGGAGAGTACAAGACATCTGATCAACAAAGAACGCCTTTCTCTTATGAAACAAACCGCTATTCTGATTAATACAGCAAGAGGTCCGGTGGTTGACAGCGCAGCGTTAGCAGAAGCTTTGAATGAAGGAAGGATTGCCGGTGCAGGAATTGATGTTTTTGAAACGGAACCGCCACTCGAGACCGAGCATCCACTTTTCCATGCAAAAAATGCTGTACTAACGCCACATATTGCTTTTGCAACACAGGAAGCAATGAGTAAGAGAGCGGTAATTACCTTTGATAATATTTTGAATTGGTTGAACGGACAGCCGCAGAATGTGGTAGTTCGTTAACCGGATAAATGGAGGCAAGTAATGACTAAATTTTATTCAGCTGAAGGGGAATTGTGTGAATGGGGTACTTTTGACGCAGTCAGAAAGCATCTGGAAAAACAATTTGAAGAAACTGTTTTTGATCAGGGGAGTGGTATGACTGCTCAGGAACTAGAAAAGGAAATCGAACACTATCTTTTGGATAACAATTCACAACCGAAAGTGATACAAAAGGCAGAAATCTACCATATTATTGTGACACGGGGGCAAATTGCAGTTGACCCGCTTGATTGGTTTGCCGACAAACTTGACCACGGAAATATTCTCAGAAAATTAACCGGTATTTGGCAGGCACAAGTGGAAGCAAATCACCTGCCTCACGAGACTGCCTGGTTAAAGCAAGCTAAAAACATAGGAGCCGTCGATGCTGTCTTTGATCTTGGGCATCTGACGCCGGGCTGGAAGTTCCTGTTTGATAACGGGTTGCAGGGTTTACTTGTAAAAGCAAAAGAATCCCGTAATGCCTTTGGGGAACTTATCACAAGAGAACAGGAGGATTTTTACCTTGCCTTGGACATTGTATATCTGTCTACCATTGAGTTCGCAAATAGACTTTCTGTACTTGCCAATCAAATGATAACAGAATTTCCTCAGTACAGATTACACCTATCCGAAATTTCGGAATCGTTAAATAACATTACTCAAAAACCGCCTAAAACCTTACATGAAGCCTTGCAACTATATTATCTAATGCATCAACAGATTGAAATGGAAGGAGAATATGTCCGTTCCATGGGTGGCTTTGACAGGCTGATGTATCCTTATTACAAGGCAGATATCGAATCGGGAAGGTTGACACAAACGCAGGCTAAGGAATTAATTAAATTTTTCTGGACAAAATTCTTTGCGAATACAAAGGGCAGGGACAATGGTAAGAATTTCTTCTTCGGAGGTCAGTATCCGGATGGAAGCAGTGCGGTGAATGAGCTTTCTTATCTGGCTCTGGAGGCATACGAAGAACTGAAAACCACAGATCCTAAGCTATCGGTGCGGTTTTGCAAGAATACCCCAAAGAAGTTTCTGAAAAGGGTATCAGATATCATAAGAAATGGTCAGACTTCCTTTGTTCTTATCAATGATGAGGTCGCCGTTCCTGCACTTGTAAGACGTGGTAAAACACTGGAGGAGGCTCGTTCGTATACCTTGATCGGTTGTTATGAGCCGGCAGTGGAGGGCAAAGAGATTGCCTGTAATATGAGCATTCGGGTGAATCTTGCAAAATGCGTGGAGTTGGCTCAAAATAATGGAACCGATCCGATGTGCGGAATAAAATTTGGTCCGAGAACCGGTGATGAAAGAGAATTCAAATCATTTGATGAATTTTACGAAGCCTGTTTGCAACAGCTGGATTATCAGGTTGAGGAGGCGATGGAATGTATCAGAGCATTCGAAAATTACTGGCCTGAGATTAATCCGTCACCACTGCTGGCAGGCACCTTTATTGACTGTCTGGAGAGGGGAAAAGACGTAGGACAACAGGGCCCGAAGTATAATAATACCGGATGTATGGGGTCATGCCTTGCGAATGCTGTTGATTCATTAATCTCGGTTAAACATCTGGTATTTGATGAAAAACGTGTTACGATGGAGGAACTTAACAAAGCTCTAAAGAACGATTACGTGGGGTTTGAGCAACTTAGACAGTACATTCTCCACCGCCTGCCAAAATGGGGTAATGACAATCCCGAAGCTGATTTGTATGGAAAAAAGATATCGGACTGGTATACCTCGAAGGTGAACAATAGCAGAAATAACAGAGGTGGATGGTTCCAGGCCTCTATGTTTTCACTTACCTATCGTTGGAGCTTCGGCAAATGCACCGGTGCACTTGCTGACGGCAGAAAAGCAGGTACCCCCTTGTCCCCTGGATTAAATGCAATGACCGGTATGGACACGAAAGGAGTCACAGCTCTCATCAACTCCGTTAGTAAATTAGATTTCCTCGAGATTCCGAATGGATCAGTATTGGATATCAATTTGCATCCATCAGCAATTAACGGTAGTGAGGGGCTTGATGCGTTTGTTGCCCTGATTAAGACCTACTTTGCAAAAGGCGGATACGCCCTACAATTTAATATATTTGATACCGAAATGTTGCGTGAAGCACAACGCTTTCCGGAACGCTACGCGACATTGCAAATTCGTGTTACCGGTTGGAATGTCTATTTTATTACGCTATCCGAATATGAGCAAAATCAGTTTATCGAAGAAAATAAACATACATTCTAAAACAATGTAAAGAGGATACGAACGATCGGATTTTTCAACTCGTAATTTACATTAGATTGAGGTGCCTGATGAAAGAAAGTCCACAGAAATTGACCGGTAAGATATTTGAAATAAAACGATTTTCCATCCATGACGGCCCCGGTATTCGAACTACGATATTCCTAAAGGGTTGTCCGCTCAGCTGTGTCTGGTGCCACAACCCGGAAGGCATCAGTACCAAGCCTGAGATTGCATATTTTTCGCGAAAATGTTCCGGTTGTGGAGCTTGTGTTGAAGAATGTCCAAATGGGGCACAGCTGATGAGTAACGACGGAATAAGACTGTTTGACAGACAAAAATGTCTTTTGTGCGGAAAATGTACGGAAGTATGTTATCCGCAAGCCCTTATGTTATATGGAAGAGAAGTATCAGTCGGTGATATAATGGATGAAATATTGCCGGACATGGATTTCTACAATAACTCGGTTGGCGGTGTTACCTTGTCGGGAGGCGAACCGCTGCTTCAGGTTGAGTTTATTGCTAAGCTTCTTAGGAGCTGCAAGGAAGCAGGTATCCATACTGCGGTTGATACATCCGGATATGTGTCATGGCATGCCTTCGAGCAAGTATTACAGGATACAGATTTATTCCTCTATGACATAAAGCACATGGAATCTGAATTACACGAAAGATATACCGGGGTTCCGAATCGGCTAATCCTTGAGAATCTTAAAAATCTCGGAATGCATGATAAAGCCGTCGAGATACGAATACCAATCATTCCAGGTATTAATAACAGTTATGACAATTTGAATCGTACTGCTGAATTTCTGAAAGAAATTACAAGTGTAAAGACAGTTAGGCTACTCAAATATCATTCCATGGCCAGATCGAAATTCACTGCTGTCGCAAGATTGGACACAATGCCTCAGGTGGAAGGACCCTCCAAGGAAGAAATGGAAAAGATATCAGGGTGGTTCAAGCAGCATGATCTACCTGTGGTGTATTGAGATTAGAATCATGAGAGAATAGATTTGTAAAATATCGTTTCATTATTATGTTCCAATAATTATAAATGTTCAAATTATGATGGAGGTGGAGATTAATATGAAAACAATGGAATTTGTAGCAAAAGAGCAGTATGATGTAATTGTTTGCGGAAGTGGACCGGCAGGACTTGGAGCAGCGCTTGCTGCAGCCCGCTGCGGTTCGAAGGTAATGCTTTTAGAGAGTGCAAACCTACCCGGTGGAATCATCAATGCAGTACCTTGGATGCCGATTAACAGATTGAAAATTGATAAACAAAAACGTTCCTTTGCCCATGATATGTTAGTTAGACACATTGAAAAATTAGGCGAAGCCGCATCCAGACCGGGCAGTGAGGATAAAGTAAACGGTGATGGACTTAGCTGTCACGTGGAATACTCAGAACTGGCAATTTACGAAATGCTGGAAGAGTTAGGTATCCATTACAGAATGTATAGTCCTGTTGTGGATGTATTAAAAGAGGGTAACAAAGTAACAGGTGTCGTCGTAAAGGAAAAGAGAGGATACATAGCTTATTCAGCTGATATTGTTATTGATGCTACAGGAGACGGCGACGTAGCCTATGCGGCGGGATGTGAATATATGGAGGGTAGAGAAGAAGACAGTATCCATATGCCTATCACGCTCGGTTATTCTCTGGGCGGAATAGACAAGGCGGATTTCTTTGCATGGCTTGGTAATTATAAGGAGTTTAACGCATTAATGGACGAAGCCCATACAAAGAATTACTATGTTGCCGCATGGTATGGCTTTAATGAAGGGACTCTACCCGGTATTATAGGGGTTAATAACGGTGCCTGGAGAAATCAAAGCCTGACATCAAACGGTTTGAACTCCGATGATCTAACCAAAGCCCGTAGGAACGGGCTACAGGTGGCAATCGATATGGTGCGCGTATTCAAAGATTACAAAGTACCGGGTACGGAACACTGCTTCCTTGATAAGGTTGGAAACATTCTGGGGGTACGCGATACCCGGCGCATTGTGGGTGAATATGTGCAGACCTTGGAAGATTCCCAGGAGGGGCCGGAATTTGAGGATACAGTTGCAAGAAAATACGGTTATATCGATGCAAATCAGATCTATATGGGCCCTATGAAATCAGGATATTCCTATCCTTATCGATCACTGGTACCGAAAAATGTAGATGGTTTACTTATTGCCGGCCGCTGTGCCTCCGCAACCTTCATGGGACATTGTGCCGGAAAATCCATGGGTAATATGCTGGAACTCGGTGAGGCTGCAGGAACTGCAGCAGCAATTTGTTCAAAGAAAGGACTGCAACCGAGAGCACTGGATGTATCTGAACTGAGGAATGTATTGATTCAGGAACTTGATGTATTAATTGACTAATTCAAAGGGTAGAATGGAGATAAATGTGAATTATTGAAAAGCATAATTCACATTTATAAGTATGTGCCTGCGTAGTCCTCGGCACATACTAATTCAAAGGGTAGAATGGAGATAAATTATGGAACAACCTTATCAGCTTCATTATAACACTCCGGCAGCGGTCTGGGATGACGCGATGCCGCTTGGCAACGGCAGACTTGGGGCAATGGTCTACGGTCACACCTGCGTGGAACGTATTCAATTAAATGACGACTCCCTATGGTATGGCGCATTTATGGATCGAAACAATCCCTCACTAAAGGAAAAGCTTCCGGAAATTAGACGCCTAGTGCTCTTGGGAGACATGTACCATGCCGAGGAACTAATCATGCAGTATATGGCCGGTACGCCGGGCTGTATGCGCCATTATACATTATTGGGCGAGTTGGATATCGCTCTGAATCAGCATTTACCTTTTACTATGGGTGTCATTCCAAATAGTACGGGAGCTGAGGACTATACCTCTGATCTTGATCTGATGAAGGGTGTACTTAGTATCAAGCATACACAGGAGGGTATCCGTTACCAACGAGAAATGTATATCAGCCACCCGGCACAGGTGATGTGTATCCGCTATTGTAGCGAAACTTCAGGCGCTATTAACCTGGATGTCATGATGAATCGCATCGGCATTTCAGATGCGATTACTATGGATGATCGAAGGCCGGGAAAGATGGTGAGTAATGGCGGTTGGGGGGCACCAAATGCCGATTCAATCCGCACCATAGACGATCATACCTTCCTCATGCGCGGCCATGATGCCGAAGTGGAATTTGCCACAGCCGTACGTATTGTGTGCGACGGCGAGATTCACAATCCCGTCTCACAGCTACTCGCGAGAAATTGTGGAGAAGTTATATTATATCTGGCTTCAGCGACCTCTAACCGCTTTGAAGACCCTGTATCGGAAGTGTTTAAACGACTGGATGAGGCAGAAAAGAAAGGCTACGAGGCGTTAAGGGAGGAACACATTAAGGATTTCTCTACGCTGATGAGCCGGTGTGTATTGGATTTGGGTCCTACATCAGCGATACCGATCGATGAGAGGATTGCAGCAGTTAGAGCAGGTGGCAACGACCCTGCGTTGGCAGCGTTGTATTTTCAGTTTGGTCGTTATCTCATTGTCTCCGGTGGGCGAGAGGGCAGTTCGGCACTTAATCTACAGGGAATTTGGAATGCTGACTTCATGCCGATGTGGGATAGCAAGTACACAATAAACATTAATCTGCAGATGAACTATTGGCCTGTGGAAATAGGCAATCTTTCTGAATTGCACATGCCACTTATGGATTTGCTTGAGACGATGCAGGAAAAGGGCCGAGAAACGGCACGTGTTATGTATGGTATGCGCGGTATGGTCTGTCATCACAACACGGATTTATATGGTGATTGCGCACCTCAGGATTGGTACATGGCAGCCATGCCTTGGGTGACTGGAGGTGCTTGGCTAGGTCTACATGTTTGGGAACATTATCTGTATACCAAGGATCCGGATATTCTACACAGGATGTATCCGATTCTGCGAGATATGGCCTTGTTCTATGAGGATTATTTAATTGAGGTAGACAATAAGCTTGTCACCTGTCCATCTATATCACCCGAGAACCGCTACGTCCTACCGGATGGATATGACACACCGCTTTGCGTAGGTCCTGCAATGGATAATCAGATTCTGCGTGAGTTCTTTGCTGCATGTATCGAGACACAACAGCTTCTGGGTGTGGATCGGGAGCTATCCGAAACATTTGCAAATATAATTGCACGTCTTCCGGAGGATAAAATCGGCTCAATGGGACAATTGCTCGAATGGGATCAAGAATACCCAGAGCTTACACCCGGTATGGGGCACGTTTCACATTTATTTGCCTGTTATCCCGGCCGTAGCATTAATTGGCGTGATACACCGGAGTTGATGCAGGCCGTTAATAAGTCTCTGGAACTGCGTGTAGAACATGGTGCAGGAAAGAGAGGCTGGCCGTTAGCGTGGTACATTAACTTGGATGCAAGACTACTGGACGGAGAGAAGACGGATCGGGACATTAAAAGGATGCTCACAGACTCCACAGTTCGTAACTTTCTCAATGCCATACGAGTTTTTCAGATAGACGGCAACCTGGGCGCCACTGCGGGCATAGCGGAATGCTTATTGCAAAGCCACATCGCGCTGCATTTCCTGCCGGCATTACCCACTTCGTGGAGGGACGGCAGTATCACCGGTCTACGTGCACGCGGAGCACGTGAGGTTGATATGGTATGGAAGAATGGAAAACTTGTGGAGGCTGTTGTTCGACCGCAGTTTTGCGAATCCATTGAGGTGGTTGGTGATAAACTGAAGGTGACGTGTGACAATTTGCAGGTTCCTGTGATAAAGACCGAAATAGGATTTGTATTTAATGTCGAGGGAGGCAAGACCTACAAGCTTGTACCGTTCAATTGAACCGGCAGGATTCCTTGTCTATAAACAATTTTAAATAAGTTATTCTCAAATAATACGGGTGTGTTGCAAAAAATCAACATTCCCGTATTTTTGAATGCATTTATATTATGGAAGCAACTGTATTGCAGAGTATTCCACAAAATGGTATATTTATTTATAATCAGTAAATTATGAAGGGGGTTTTCCAATGCATTTCAATCCGAATAGCGGTTTCCTTTATGTGATAGCAATCATCGTCATTCTGTTCGTAATCGCTCAGTCCGGTTTTTTCTTAATCAGAGCTTACAAAAGAGCGAGAGTGATAGGAATGGACATGCCTCAAGTTAAAAAAATTATTATTTCAACAGCAATCTTTACGATTGCACCGGCGGTATCAATACTTCTAGGTGTGGTTACTTTATCAAAATTTCTTGGATTACCGCTACCGTGGATCAGGCTAAGTGTGATTGGAGCAATCACCTATGAGCTTCCGGCTGCAACATCAACAGCTAAGGCACTGGGTATTTCACTTTCCGAAACGATAACAGATCCGAAAGCTTATACTGCGATTGCCTGGGTAATGACTCTCGGTATTATGCCAAGTATTCTTCTCGTTCCTATATTATTAAAGCGGATTCAAAAAGGTTTGCTGTCCATTAAAAACAAAGACAATAAATGGGGTGAACTATTTGTTACCGCCATGTTTCTCGGTATGATTTCCGCATTTCTTGGAATGGTATTTGCAGATGTCAGAAGTGGTCTGCCCGGCTTTATTCCTTTATTTGTCCTCTTGTTTTCAGCATTTTTAATGGCTCTCTGCGGTATTTTGTATAAGGTATGTAAAATGGAATGGATGAAAAACTATGCATTGCCCATTAGTATGATTGGAGCAATGGCTTTTGCAGTGGTAATAACACCATTGATTGGATAGGGGGGAAGAGTGATGAATAAAAAATCTTATGATGAAGTATCACATGTTTACGGACAGATATGGATCTGGACGGCAATTGTTATGTTATTATGTGTTCCGATTTCAATCTGTATTTATTATAATGCATGGCCCGGATTCACTCCGGTACTGACCGGTCTCATGGGTGTTGCTCCGATCTTTTGGACAGTAGGTGTCATTGAAGTTATAACTTATACGCCAATGCTTGGAACCTGCGGATCCTATTTGGGATTCGTAACCGGCAATTTAACTAATCTAAAAGTTCCAAGTGCCTTGAGTGCTATGGAGAATGCAAAAGTAAAATCCGGTACGGAGGAAGGAGAAATCATATCAACCATAGCCATCGCAACCTCCTCCATTGTCACCACACTGGTAATCGCGGCCGGAGTACTTTTACTGGCTCAGCTTTCTCCCATCATTGATTCACCGACATTAAAACCGGCCTTTGATAACATTTTACCGTCTCTGTTTGGCGGACTTGCCGTTGTATATGTAAGTAAAAACTGGAAGATATCAATCGCGCCTTTATGCTTTATGGTTATTCTGTTTCTGCTTGTGCCTGCTCTGGCAAAATCGGTTGGAATACTGGTACCGGTAGGAGCTTTGATATCAATAGGTGTTGCAAGAATACTTTATCAAAAAAAATTGATTTAAGATTATGGTGATATTGTATAGAAATGGAGGTAAATATGGTAGGATTTATTGCTCTGACCTTACTATTTGTTCTTTTGTTGTTAGTTACGGTGATTATCATTCGTGCTATAAGCTTCCGTCCAAAACAGGAGGAACCTGCAAAATCATATGAATATTCACTTGACAAGGATAAGATCATTACAGATATGATTGAAATGATCCGCTGCAAGACGATATCAGACAGGGACGAAAGTAAGATAAACCGTGGAGAATTTAATAAGTTTATAAATCTATTGGAAGAGAAATTTCCAAAGATACATCAATCATGTGCGCGTGAATTTATCGGAAAAACCGGTATATTATATCATTGGAAGGGCAAATCAGCGGAAAAGCCGGTGGTATTAATGGCACATTATGATGTTGTACCTGTATTAGAAAGTGCTTGGGATATGCCCGCTTTTGATGGTATTTTGAAGGACGGAATGATATGGGGAAGGGGGACACTGGATACCAAGGGAACATTATGTGCTGTCTTGGAGGCTACCGAATTTTTAATTTCGGATGGATATGCTCCGGAGCATGATATCTTTTTTTCCTTTTCGGGTGAAGAAGAAATCGATGGTGATACAACCGCAGACATTGTAAATCAGCTGGAAAGTCGTAATGTAAATCCATCTTTTGTGTTGGATGAAGGTGGTGCAGTTGTGGACAAAGTATTTCCCGGTATGGTTAAATCCTGTGCACTGGTTGGTATCGGAGAAAAAGGCAGTGTTAATTTGGAGCTTTCTATTGAAAGCAAGGGAGGACATGCTTCTACACCTCCAACGCATACGATTCTTGGAATCCTGTCAAAAGCTGCTGTAAATATCGAAAAGCGGCCCTTTGGAGCGCAGCTTACGAAGCCTGTTACAGAAATGTTTGATACGCTTGGCAGACATTCAAGCTTTACATATCGTATTTTATTTGCCAATTTATGGTGCTTTAAACCTTTACTTGATTTGTTCTGTAAGGCTTCCGGCGGTGAATTGAATGCCATGATGCGTACCACTTGTGCCATTACGAGAATGGAGGGTAGTAAAGCCTTTAATATCCTGCCACCAAAGGCTACCATGGGAGTAAATTTACGCCTGATTGGAAAGGATACGATAATATCAGCAATAAAATATCTAGAGAGGATAATTCATAATGGTAAAATAAAAATTGAAATAATTAATGGAATGAACCCATCCATCTCCTCGGATACAGACTGTGAGGAATGGTATAAACTCAAACACATTATCCATAATTATTGGCCGGAAGCTATCGTATCGCCCTATCTGATGATGGCCTGTAGCGATTCCAGACATTATTGTAAGATATCTGACCGCGTGTACCGCTTTTCTGCGATGGAGTTGACAAAAGAAGAGCGTGGAATGATACACGGACATAATGAAAGAATTCGTGTTGATACCTTGATTAAGACAGTCGGGTTCTATGTCAGTCTGATGAAGGAATGCTAATCATAGAATAATCTGGAGGAGAAATCCTCCAAAGAACAGGAGAAATCCTCCAAAGAACAGGAGAAATCCTCCAAAGAACAGGAGAAATCCTCCAAAGAACAGGAGAATGGTAAAAATGAAAAAATTAATCTTGGTTACATCACCGCCGGCTTGCGGTAAAACCTTTATATCAAAGCAGCTTTCAAAAACATTAAAGCATGTGGTATATCTGGATAAAGATACACTTATCGGACTGTCAAAACAGATTTTTATAGTGGCTGGGCAACCCTATAACCGAAGCTCCAAATTTTTTGAAGATAATATCAGAGATTATGAATATGAAACTATTGTAGCGCTTGCTCTGGAAGCATTGGAATATGATGATATTGTACTTATTAATGCTCCTTTCACAGAGGAAATCAGGGATGTAAATTATATTAACAACCTGAAAGATAGATTGATAGAGAAGGGCACTAGACTCGTTGTTGTTTGGGTTGAAACCTCTGTCGAGGTCTGTCGGCAACGTATGATAGCACGCAATTCTGATCGGGATACCTGGAAGCTGGAACACTGGGCTGAATATATTGCTAGCTGTGATTTTTCGATTCCGACAACGATTGACGATCCGAGTATAGTTGATGATCTGCTTATTTTCAAAAATTCTTCTAATTCAGAGTATGACAAATCAATGAAAATAATTGTTGACATATTGGAAGCCCCTTAAGCACATTTCTTACTAAATACCGTAATTGTGCACCTCCTAGAAATATTAAAACATGATTTAATATAAATTAATATTAATTAAATCGAAAAACCTGGTTGACTTTTAGAAAAATCCATGATACGTTTTATAAGTCGAAGGCGATCAATCTTATTAGGTAACCCCTAATTAGTGATCGCTTTTTTTGCATAGGTTTTGATATCCTACGCATAATAATTATCAATATTCAGATTGGGAAATCGGGAAAAGGATGGTGTATTTTATGGATTATGGTCACAGCGCGTTTATTGTCTTATGTTCTGTCTTAGTGTTTTTGATGACACCGGGATTGGCTTTCTTCTATGCAGGAATGGAGAGAAGAAAGAATGCATTAAACACTTTAATGTCATGCTTCTTTATATGCGGAGTTGCTTCCGTGCTTTGGGTGGCAATCGGATATTCTATGGCATTTGGTACAGATCATGCAGGTATCATCGGAGGTCTTGACAAATTATTCTTTAATAATGTTAGTCCGGCACTTTCTGAGGGGCAGAAAATACCGGAAGCATTATTTGCAGTATTCCAGATGATGTTTGCTATTATTACGCCTGCATTAATCTGTGGAGCGATTGCAGGAAGAATGAAGTTTTCTGCATTGTTTATCTTCATTATTGCATGGTCAATCATTGTTTATTATCCATTGGCACATATGGTATGGGGAGCCGGTGGTTTCCTCTACAAGCTTGGAGCACTTGACTTTGCAGGAGGAAATGTTGTTCATATCAGCTCCGGTGTTTCGGGGTTAGTTGCGTGTATCTTGCTTGGCAAGAGAAAAGAACATGGAATTGTATCCTATAAACCGCATAATATTCCTTATGTAGTACTTGGAGCAGGACTTCTTTGGTTTGGATGGTTTGGATTTAATGGTGGGAGTGCCTTAGCAATGGATGAAGTTGCAATAAGTGCGCTTATTACTACGAATACCGCTGCAGCTATGGCAATGCTTTCCTGGATGCTGATAGAGAAAATATTACATGGTAAGCCGACAGTTCTTGGTGCAGCTACCGGTGCTGTTGTTGGTCTGGTTGCTATTACACCAGGAGCAGGATATGTACCGATCTGGGCATCCTTCATTATAGGCTTTGTAGTAAGTCCGCTATGCTATTTCTTCCTTACAAAGGTTAAGAGCAAATTTGGTTATGATGATGCACTTGATGCATTTGGATGTCACGGTATCGGTGGTATTTGGGGCGGAATTGCAACCGGATTATTTGCCAGTATTAAGGTCAATAAAAATATTACGGAAAACGGATTATTCATAGGTGGATCGGCAAGCCTTTTAGTAAAGCAATTGATTGCAATCGGTGTGACAATTGCATTAGCTTCCGTAGCTACCTTTATCATATTATCTGTTATGAAGCTGTTTATGGATATTCGGGTATCAAAGGCAGAAGAAGCACAGGGTCTTGATATTGCTGAACATGGTGAGCAGGCATATCCTTCCTTCACAGGTATGGATTAATCACAACTATATACGAATAGGAGAGTTGGCAAAGTGAAGAAAATAGAAGCAATTATCAGGCCGGAAAAGTTAGAAGAGTTGAAAGATGTTCTTACTAAAAATAAAATTAGCGGAATTACTATTAATCAAGTATTCGGCTGTGGTAATCAATATGGATACACGGAATACGTAAGAGGAAATTCTGTTGTTATGAACGCGTTACCTAAGACAGAGATTAAGCTGGTTGTACCGGATGATAGGCTGGAGGAAATTATTGATCTTATTGCCTCGGTAGCATACACCGGTGAATTCGGTGACGGAAAGATTTTCGTTAGTGAAGTCCTTGATTGTATTAGAATCAGGACAAAGGAACGCGGCGAGAGTGCTTTATAACAGCAAATGAAAGAACGGTATAATATTAGGGGCTTTTGCAAATTGCAAAAGCCCCTTAGTTGCTGTAAAATATTAGTTGTTATTTTGCTTTTTTCTCCTGATACATTAGGCTGTCAATATGATCTAAAAACTCTTGACCTGTCATTCTTGTTTCGGGATTGTAGATATCAGCACCTATACTGAAATTCAGTTCATAGGGAAGAGACTTTGCCTGATTATATTGTGATGCATTTTTTCTCAGTCTTATTACAGCCTTGGACAAATCGGAACGATTATTTGCTTCGAATAATATGACAAATTCATCACCTCCAAGTCTTGATATGAAACTATTATAACCGAAGGAATTTTTAAGCAAATCGGCGGTATACTTTAAGGCTTCATCTCCGGTGGAATGTCCAAATTGATCATTAATACTTTTAAATGAATTGATGTCAAGTAATATGCCTGCTATTTTTGCTTTATTTTTCTGACTAAAGCTCTGCAAATACAAATCGAGTTGGCGGCGATTATAAAGACCGGTCAGATAATCATGGTACATTTGTTGATTTTGTATGTTGATATACACGATTAGAATGGATATTGTCATACCGGTAAAAATGAGTGGAAGACCATAAAATAAAAACTGCATCAATGCACCCGCTGTAGGCCAGAAGATAAAGGATAAAAATGAACGAAAATAAGTGCCGGTGATTCGTCTGCGACTTTTCATCAGATTTATGAATATAAATAATAGATAGGAAAAGCTTATCAGAGGTAAAGCAAGAAAATATTGACCCCGATGATATACATTATTCTGATCAAAATAAAAGAACAAATTATTAAATAAGCTTAGGAAAGACAAAATAGTATTTACAATGACAGGTATCGTTACAGGAAGCCAGAACTTCTTTAGCCGTTCATTTTTATGATTAATTTGATAATCGACATAATAGAACAAATGCATACAGATCAAGGGCTGTAGTAAAAAGTAAAATAAAGTGGATATCAATAGAGCTATTTTATAAAATTGCGTATTCTTTCCGTCGAAAACACACATGAAAGAATCAAATATCAATATTGAGATATTTGACATAAGAATAGATAAAAATAGGCTTTGTTCTTTCGTATTAGTATTAGTCTTGTGATAGAGATTTAAGAATATCAAAGCCGAAATTATGATTGAAAAAGCATTAATTTCAAAATATAAAAATGTATTCATATATTAGCTCCTAAAATAAATTCAATTATTTTACATTTAAATTATAATATACCATAATATTACTATTTCAACAATGATTATGCATAATCTGCATGAAAATAGTGTGAATTATAAAAGATTACTGGCTCGCATGTTTTTGCGAGACAATTTTTACACTTAGAAGTTTGTGCCTACGCGATCCTCGGACCAAACTAATTCAAAGACAGGCATGTTAAGTTATTGTGAATATAAATATTCATTAGAGCTATATTTGCAAATTGACAATTAATTATCATAAAGCTAAAATATAGAAGATATTGTTTTAGAATTAATATGGGATAGGGGAAGATATCATGAAAATTAATGAAGCAAAAGAATGTATCAAAGAATTGTACCTTAATACACAATGTGTAACAGCTTTAATCAGTGAAAGAGGAATTGGAAAGACATCAGCGTATAAACAATGTACGGATGAACTCGGCATTGGTTATATTAATCTATATGCTGCTGCCCTAGAAGGTCCGGATTTCATGGGTCTTCCTGATAAGGATAAAAAGCATGGCATAACGATATATCTTGCGCCACAGTTTCTTCCTACAAAACAGGCAATCGAAATGGAGTTATACCCGCCAAAGGGTATTCTTGTGCTTGAGGAGATTAACCGTGTTTCCAGTGATACAGTATCAGTATTATATCCTTTATTACTAGAAAAAAAGATTAATGGACATGATATTGCACCGGGATGGGCAATCGGTGTAACCATGAATCCGGATACGATGAATTATTTGGTTAATTCATTGGATGATGCAATGATAGATCGTTTTATTTCTATCGAAGTTAATGCTGAAATTGATGATTATATCACCTATTCTCTAAAAAATAATCCAAATGATGAAGTGCTGGCCTATCTGAATGCCTGTCCGGACATGCTGCTGATTGTTAAGAAGGCGGCAGACTCTACAGCATTATCAAAATATCCGACTCCAAGGGGATGGACTAAGGTACAGGAACTTCTTAATAACTGTAACCTTGAGGATAAACTGATGAAGGAGTTGATTGCCGGTATTGTAGGAGCTCAGGCAGCGGTAGCATTCTATTCCTTTCGAAAAAACAAGAACCTAAAAATCCCGTCGACAACAAGTTTACTTGAAAATTATCCGGATGTAAGGGATGAAATTACATACCTTATTAGTAATAAACATATGGATATACTGAATTATGTAATAAAAAAGGTAATTGCCGGTTACTCGCTCTGTGATAACCATTTAATAAGTATCGATATGTTCCTATCCGATTTGCCGGAAGAACTACAGGTATTGTTTTTTAAGTATTTAGCCTTGAATTCAGAACATGTAGATGAATTAATGGAAAAACTCACGGTATTTGAACAAATCAGCGATAAAATCCTAGAATTAGTCAGTACAGAATAGGGGTGATACCATGAGAATCAATGATATAGTTATGAAGTTACTAATTGAGCAGCCATTCTATGGCTATGTCGCATCTTCGATCTCATTTGTAGAATCTGATAACATTGAAACAATAAAAATGGCATCAATTCCGAATCAGATCATAACATATAATCCTGTCTGGTTTAATAGAATGTCGACTCAACATCAAATAGGAGTTGTTCTTCATGAACTTCTTCATGTTATTCTTCTGCATCAATACAGAAGAAATAATCGTGAGATAATTTTGTGGTCGGTTGCTTGTGATATGGCCGTTAATGAGCTTCTTTCGGATCATTATATACCGGAGGATGCAATCACGACACAGAGGATGTCAGTGAAATTAAAGAATACAATTGAGAGACAAAAGAATGCGGAATATTATTACGAAATCATTAATGATGGTGATGAATTTGCATCTTTATTGACCATGGAAGGCGATAACATATTGATTTCGGATAGCAAAATGCAGTTTAAGGTGCAGAAATTATCACAGGATAATGTCTCTTCAATGGAAGTAAGCGCTTTTAAAAGTAATCTGGCTCAAACATTTTCAGATGCAAAAACAGAGGGAGTGATACCGTCTAGCCTTGAAGAAGGATTAAATGAAGTAGTAATTGACATCCGGATAGACTGGAGAGTAATGTTAAAACGCTTTCTCACAGGTAGAGGAAAAATGATTATTCGCAAGTCTTATAAGCGTCAGTCGAGAAGATATGAGCAATTACCCGGAACAAAGCGTTCGGTTGGCGTCAATGCTCTGATTGCTATTGATGAGAGCGGATCTGTTTCAGATGTTCTTGTGAAGCAATTCTATCATGAACTGACAGAAATCAATAAAATAACCGGTACATCCATGCTAGTTACCAAATTTGATACACAGTGTACGGAACCGGTATCCTTAAGCACCTTTGTTTCAGACAGCAGGAGGGAGAAAAGAGGCGGTACAGATTTTAGACCGGTATTTAAGTTGGCGGATGAATTAAAAATTCCTTTGGTTATTATTTTTACAGATGGGGATGGGGAAGCTCCGACAGCTGTGAATCAGAATACTCTTTGGGTATTAACCAAAAATGCTAAAAAACCGGCATCATATGGGTATATGATAAATTTTGAGGGGTGAAAATGAAAACACTGCAATATGAACTTTCAGGCGGCCAGTTATACATTGAAAAAAAGTCTTTTACAAGTGAACTTTTATTGCCCCGAGGAAATTTAAAAAAACTACTGAATGGAAATACCTTCGGTAATGTGAAACAGCCAAAGATTACGAAACAAGATAATCTTGTATCCATTGATTTTAATGAAGCCGGTGATGTAATTCTGGATGAAGGTTTTTATGATTTGTTTAAACAGTTGAAGGCAAAATACAGAGGGAAATTAAAGGGCAGGGTTGTAATAAGAATTACGGCATTGTCCTCCTACCATGTAGTGCTTAATCTGAATACAGAAGATGATAAGGTCATTTATGAATAGATAGAGTAGAATTCAATATAAAAAAAGGGATGTATACAAAATTGCTGAAGAAGTGATATTGCAAAGGTCCCTTTATATGTTATAAAACAAATGTAATTAAGCAGGGGGTATTTGTTGTTACAGTTCAGCCTAGCAAGGATAGTGACAAGAC
>DBTU01000037.1:126958-163641 GCA_002307215.1 Lachnoclostridium sp. UBA1308 | reverse complement strand
GCATTACGTAGTTCGTATGCAAATACTTCTATCTGGAAATTATTTCTATCCCAGTCCGGATATATCTCTTTGAAGGCTGAACAGTAACCATTTGTTTAGGAAATTTTTAAAAATAGATTGACAATTAAAATAGAAGAGCCTATAATCATATATTATGGCTCATAGATACACAAACATTATATCTCTATGATACTATAACACAATGTACCTAAGATGTCAATACTTTTTTAGTAATTATTTTCAGTCCTATTTTTCTGTTAACTATTTTCAGTAAGAGTAATTATCTTCAATACTTTATTTTATGATTATTAACAATACCTTCTTTACATTGTTAGGAAAGAGAGGATTCCATATGAGTGATCAATTCATGTTTTTACCGATGGCCCTATTTAACCAACAGATAACAACTGAAATACGAAAATGTAATGATTTTACCTCAATGTTCGGACTACAGCTAGCCGAAACAGAGATTCATCAATTAGTGGAAAACCGCAAGGAAGTGCTGGAAAGTTGTGGAAGAATTGAGTTTGGACAAAGTGTAATTCAAAAGATTATTATCGAATTTTCCGATTCACCCTATTTTAATCAGGATGGCTATCTGGAAGCCCTAATGCAACTTCAGGAAATATTTTATTATTTTAAAAATGATTCCTTGGAGGATATATCGGATGATGAACTGATACATTTGATGAAGACTTATTTTGACGATGTTTGCCAGGGCTCCTTTGAATTTTTAAGTACAACTATGCTTGAAAATTATTGCAGGGATATCCGCAGTGGAACTAAAGAATACAGATCTTCCGATGGATATGAAGATAATTATATTGATTTTTTAGATTGGGATAGAGATGATATGTATCTTTAATTAAGGGAGGATATTACGATTATGAGTCAATTAGAGTCGTTAAATCATATAAATTTTCATCAATTGGATCAAGGACAGTTTTTCCAGTCATTATTACAAGAGATATATACTCGGAATCTGTTGTCGCAGGAAAAGATTGAAAAAATTCAACTAGAATTGATTGAACTTTTAGGCAAGGAGACAGAACGATTTACGAATGGCGAAAGCAGTTCGGTACGAATTGAGAAGGCGCAGGAAATCCTTCAGTCTGTAACATATTGTCTGGGGATTTATTTGAAAGAAATGTCTGAAACTGATGATTTGCTTGAAATACTAAAGGCGAAGAAAATATCTGTTTTATTTTACAAGGGAATGGATACGGTCAATATACGAATATTAAAAGCAAAACAGCTTTTGTCGGATGTGCAGAAGGGTAGGTTAAAGATAAATAATTATGCCTATCAGGATACAATCTCTCATGGTATACCTGAGTTTTTTCATGATTATCAGGTGGAGTTTGGAGCTCATGACATGCCTTGTAGTATTGATTATCAGCTCTGCTTTTCTGTTGATCATCTAATTGGAGTGGAATATATTTATGAATATTTAAGGCGGTTTAAGCTGGAACAAGATTTTATTTCCCAATTCTCGGAAGAGAAGATTGAGAGCTTGTTGTCCGGGTTTCATAAGGATTCAGAGCATATGTTGATTAATATCTTTGAATTGGTTTTTATAAATGTTTTAGGATGTGCTATGCTAAATTTGAGTATTGATGTTCTGGATATTCCGGTGAAGGAAAGAAGCTGGCTAAGAAATCAGCTTGTAGGGCTTAATAAGGAGGAAATATTGATTAAGCTTACGAATTCTTTTCATAAAGTTTTCGACGAATTATTACCGGATACGGAAATAAAAACTTATGCACTAGAAATACTACCTCAACTAGCAGTGAGAGTTTGTAATAATCTTCAAACGGATTCACTTCAGGAAATATTCATCTCTTTTATTGATCAGTCAGTGGAAAAGGCTGTCTATATAGATGGAATCCCAATGGAGGATGAAAAACTGCGATTGTTAATTGAAGAGCTAAGTGATACCGAACTAATATCAGAGAAAATTGCAAAGATAAGAGAGTCGGTCCAAAGCTTAGAGGATATGGCAGTGTTATTAGAGGAGTGCTTTTACGGCAGTGAATACACGGAAGTTTTTGGTTTATTCACCGAGACGGAAAGAACACTCCTAAAGGATACGATACTTAGGGATGCAGGGTTGGAGAATGCGGAAGATTATGAACCGGAAACGGAGTGGCAGCAATTATTATTCCTTTATGAATAACAATCTATGACTTCCTATTAGTTAGGAGTTTTATTGCTTTCCGAAAATGAGTTCATTAATCTGATCTAACCTTGGTGGATTTAACGGAAGAGGGAATACAGTACAGGCACAGGCTGCTGTTGCAGCTGCAAAATGTACCAAGTCATCATCCTTCATATTCTGAACTAGGGCATAGATGCAACCTGCCTTAAAGCTGTCTCCGGCACCTAAGGTACTGACAACAGTAATAGAATATGGTTTAAAATGTTTTCTTTCCTCTGACGGGCCTTTACGACCATAAACAATATCTCTGGCTCCAAGCGTAAAGATAACCAGACCGTCCGTGTTGGCAGTATATTTTTCGAATAATTCATCACGGTCGGCATCAGGGTATTGAACAGAGATGAACTCATTGGATAATACATTAACAGAGCAGTATTTATGTAATTCGCTATCATAAGGACAATCAATCGTTACATAAGGAATGTGATTTTCCTTACATATTTGTACAACCTTCATTGCCTTGTCTCCAAACCAAGGGTCGATTCCGGCAACCCTAGAGTTTAGAATATCTTCTTCTACTGAGTCATTCCATCGTTTCAATCCATTCGAGTAGTAATCTTCGAAGATTCCAAAGGGAGTTCTTGTATTTTGATCAATGATGACGTAGTCCTCAAGTCCGTCAAAACTCTTATCAAGATACAGTCTGCTAGTATTAACCGATTTTCCCTGATAAAAGTCTATGATCTGAGGATAGGTGCGATTTCCCATATAGGTACCATCCATGATCACATTACATCCGAAATTAGACAGTATGGTGGCAGCTGTTCCTGTTTCTCCGCCGGGAAGGGCATATCGCTTCCTGATCTCACCATAAGTGTCCGCCACGGGATAAGAACCCTTTAATAAAAAACTATTGGTAATAAGAATCATTCCATATAAATAAGCATCATACTTTTTCATGGCTTTCTCCATTTCTGTGTTGGCTTTAGGCTCATTCGTGAGTCTGTTTTCGCTCTTTTCTTCTTATCGGATAATTAATTGGTTTGATGGATTATCAAGCATATAATATTTACATAATATACTTATTTTACCACTAATGAAAGGTTGTATCTTAACATGTACATGTAGTAAATTATATCCTATTACACGTAACTATAGCGATTTTATAGTTATAGTTCAGCCTTCAAAGAGATGTATTTAGACGGAGAAAAAATGATACCGGTCTTGTCACAATACTTGTTAGGCTGAACGGTAACATTTAATAGGATAAGTTGCCATAAAACAGGTTGATTTCAAGGTTTTCTTCTGGTAATATTAAAAACAATGAAAAGTGAAGGATGGTCGATATCAGGCCACGGAACGGAGAAAGTATATGAAGACATTTATATTTGATCTTGATGGAACCTTATTACCGATGCCAAGTCAGAAGAAGTTTTTGGACACCTATCTGAGTGCATTATGCGGCACGGTGAGTACATATGGATATGATCCTCAAAAATTAATACAGGCGTTAATGGCAGGGACCGGACTCATGCTTTCCAATGATGGCTCCATGACAAATCAAGAGAGATTTTGGACGGAATTTGGCCGAATATTTGGAAGCGATGAACAGGGAAGCATAGCGATGGAACCTAATCAGATAGAAAATATTTTCGATGATTTTTACAGAAATGAATTTTCACGGGCGAAGATAACTACCACCACACATCCGCTTGCCAATACCTGCATTCAGTTATTAAAGGATAAGGGATATCAGATTGTACTTGCTACGAACCCTTTATTTCCAAGAATCGCTACACTGACTCGCATTTTATGGGCCGGTCTTGATCCGGAAGATTTTGATCATATTACGACTTACGAGGTTAGTTCTTATTGTAAACCTAATCTGGAATATTACAAAGAAGTACTTAAAAGTATCAATAGAAGGCCTGAAGAATGTATCATGGTAGGAAATGATGTTACGGAAGATATGTGTGTCTCCCAACTTGGAATGGAGACCTTTCTTTTGAAGGAATGTTTAATCAGCCCGGAGGGCTTGGATATTACATGCTTCAAACAGGGTGATTTTGAAGATTTATATCAGTTGATTCAGGAACTACCGGTTCGGCAGGAATAGGAAATAATAAATAAATAATAGATAAGAAATATCAGAAAAAGAAATATCAGAAAAGAAATATCAGATTAAAATGAGCTGTTATGCAGCTATTGATAATAGTGATTAGGAGAGATTGTTAAGCTGAACATTCCAAATGTACTTAGGAGTATCCTGGGGTGCATTTTTGGGATGTTCAGCCTTTTTTGATCATCCGCAATTGTAGTACTATTTGGAATTCAAAAAGCAGGTATATTAAGTCAACATGAATATCGGCAGTAGAGCTACCCATACCAGATGTGATAGGTTAACCAGCACATAGATGGTGAGGGAAATGTTTACTGCGACATTTGCTGCTTTTAACTGAAGAATATCGGTATGGGGCATACGTTTATAAATATAGTACAAAAGTACAGCAGGCAGGATAACTTTCAAGAGAATGCTGGCTACCGGATTTTGCACAACTTTCATCATCACTATATTAGCTTCTGCAAAATATCCGGTCTGTAATAAAAGAACCGTAAAGATAATATCCGTTACATTTAACAGGTAAAGAAGTATAAATTTCTTCTTAATCATCTCAAGCCTATAGTTTTTAATAAATGCGATCATGAATCCACCTCCTTGGTTTGATTATTGACATATAAAGGAAGAAGTAATCAAATATGCTCTACATTTGTTTTCATAAAATAATAATTGGTGTATAATAATTTAACATCGGTTTTGAAATGAAGAACAATTTCACACCCCTGATTTGAGAGCTGCCGAAAGTATGCAGGCAATGAAAGGCATGGTTATTAAATGAAACAGTATGATATTAACGGATTAATCATTGAAGTTGAAAAGAAAAAAATAAAAAATATGTATTTAAGAATTCTCCCTCCGGAGGGCAAAGTACATATTTCGGCACCACATAGAATCAGTGAGACAGAGATACAAAGATTTGTGTTATCAAAGCTCGATTGGATAAAGGTACAGCAAAGTAAAATTAGGCTAAGAAACTACGAACCGGAACCGGAGTTTATGAAAGGAGAAAAAGTATCGGTCTGGGGAAATAGATTATTAATAATCACGGAGCAGGGAAAAAGGAACTTTGCCAAAATAGAGGAGGGGAAGTTGATTCTGACAATGAAGGAAGGATGTACTCTACAACAACGAAAAAAGGCGGTATATGACTGGTATAGGAATGCACTGATGCAGGAGATACCGGGATATATTAATCGATGGGAAAAAATTATCGGTGTACATGCCAGCGGTTTTATAATCAGAGATATGAAGACCAGGTGGGGTACTTGTAATATAAGAAGCAAGAAGATCTGTCTAAATCTTCAGCTTGCCAAGAAACCGACACGCTGTCTAGAATATGTTGTGGTTCATGAACTGGTTCATCTGTTGGAGAAAAGCCATAATCATGTGTTCAAAGCTTATATGGATAAGTTCCTACCTTCATGGCAAGTAATTAAAAAAGAACTGAATTCAGGCAATTCTTAAGAGAATTGTAAGATGTTTATCAATGAAATTGAAAGTTTTATTCCCCACAATTGAAATTGGCTTTCGAAGGAAAGGATAGGTACCATGGGAGAAGAGAAAATTCTGGTTGTTGATGATGATAAGGAAATTGTTAAGGCGATTGAAAAGCTGCTGATGTTGGAGGGGTATACGATAGTTAAGGCATATGATGGGTTGGAAGCGATGGATGCTCTTATGAAGAATACCATTCATCTGATCTTGCTTGATATTATGATGCCGAAGTTAGATGGATTATCTGCAACGATGAAAATCAGGGAACAGAAGAATATACCAATCATTCTTCTGTCAGCAAAATCGGAGGATAGTGATAAGATACTTGGATTATCGATGGGAGCGGATGATTATATCACGAAACCATTTAATCCACAGGAGCTGTTAGCAAGAGTTAAGAGCCAGCTTCGCAGATATCTGTTGCTGGGTGATGTTGACAACAGCCGAAAGAAAACAAATCTTATCACGAACGGAGGATTGTCATTAGATACGGACGCCATGCATTTGACCATAGATGGGGAAGCTGTTAAGCTTACCGCCACAGAATATAGGATACTGGAACTTCTGATGAAGAATGCCGGTATCGTATTTGCGGCAGAAAAGATCTATGAACGGGTTTGGAACGAACCGGCATACTCAGTTGAAAACACAGTCATGGTACATATCAGACGTATCCGCGAAAAAATCGAGATTAATCCAAAGGAGCCAAATTATTTGAAGGTGGTGTGGGGAATTGGATACAAAATGGAGAAGATTTAGTACAAGTATTGTAACAAAAGTGTTTGCTTTCCTTCTGGGAGTTGCTTCAATTACTACGGCTGTTTTACAGATTCCGTTGGGTAATAGGGAGAATATTTCGAGTGAATGCGTGTGGGTGGATGATTACATAAAAAGCGATGCCTATCACACCGAGCTGTTGCAGGCCCTAAAACAGGTGGAAAAAATCAGATTTTTTCATAAGCATATAGACAATGCAGAGTATTTCTACTATTTTATCGACGGTAACTTGGTGTATTCAAATGCGAATTGTTCCCTAAAGGATTTTAGCGGTATGTATCAGGGAGCATCTTATTTTATGAAGGATGCGAAATGGATTGATGAACTGTCAGGAGAAGATATCACGTCAGTAACAGGTTATTACAAAAAGGACTTGGAGGCATACGTGACGTTTACTGATGTTTACTTGAATCAAAAACAGCAGATATGGTTACGGGACAAAAATAAAATGCTATTTCATATTATTATAGGCTGCTGCTTTGCTTTACTTGGTATACTGATGCTGATTTATCTGATGTGTATCACAGGAAAAAAACATATGGATGAAAAGGTGCATCTTTCAATATTTGATAAGCTATACTCCGACATCAATATTATCCTGCTAGGATTCATTATCAGTTTCTTTTATTGTAATATAGGAGAAATCTTTCAAGACGATAAAAGGATAGCGTTAAGCTTTTCTGAGCATGGAATGAAGTTTTTAACAGATTTTCAAGAAAAGACTTTTTTGTCAGCTTTATTTTTCTCTGCGGCAATTGCTTTATTTTCTATCATAATATTCACTTTATTTCTTTCTCTTATCAGAAAAGTGAAAGCAGGAAGATTAATAAGTCATAGCTTATTATATATCATACTTCAGAACTTATATAAAGTGAATACAATCAGCTTTCAATATATATTCTACAAAAAAATATTCCCGGAGGCATCCATGACGGATAAGCTGTATTGCAGGCAGCTGATTATGATTATATTAACTATAATTCTGTTTCTTATGGCAGTGATTTTTTCAATGGTACGGCCAACATTGGCTGCAATTGCATTGTTGTTGGAAATCCTTGTGATTATATGGTATGTGAAAGGGAATCGAACGCTATTTACAAATATTGATCAGGGAATTCAGGAAAACATAAAAGAGCAGATGAAAGCAGAACGGATGAAGGTGGCACTGATTACGAATGTATCCCATGATCTTAAGACACCGCTTACGTCCATCATCAGCTATACAGATTTGCTTGCAAGAGAAGAGGGCTTGTCAGAAGCAGCATTCGACTATATTAAAATTCTCCAAACAAAATCCGAACGGCTGAAAAATATGGTCACAGATTTGTTTGATCTTGCGAAGAGTACCAGTGGAGATATAACCCTTGAGTTTGATACCATTGATTTAAAAAAGCTGTTGGAGCAGACACTGGCAGAAATGGGAGATAAAATTAAGCAATCAGGACTGGAATTTAGGGTGAAGCTGCCGGATACTTCGGTCAATATCATGTCCGATGGTAAGAGACTTTACAGGGTGTTACAAAATGTAATTGATAATGCACTAAAATATTCCCTGAAGGATACCAGAGTCTATATTTACTTGGATATTGTCGGTAACAAAGCAATAATTACAATGAAAAATGTTGCAGGATATCAGATGGATTTTACTTCGGAGGAAATATTACAGCGTTTCTACCGCGGAGATGCTTCAAGAGCAGAGGAAGGAAGCGGACTTGGTCTCTCGATTGCTCAAGGTTTTACCGGAAACTGTGGTGGCGAATTTAAAGTAGAAATAGACGGAGACATATTTAAGGTGCTGATATCCTTCGAGCTACTGAAGTAATCCTGATGTCTCGCATGATTTTTGCGAGATTATAACCATGCTTTTTTAAGCAGACTGACGGCCACTGTTATACTTTCCTCCGGTATGGTAGCAAAACCAAGCAGTAAAGTAGGTGCAACTTCCTGATAGGTCTTGTCCAGGTAATATTTAGAGATTCCATAGGTTTGTATACCCATGTCGGAGGCGGAGCTTATCAGTTCCTCCTCTGACATTCCATTCGGTACACGCACTAGTAGATGAAGTCCTGCCTCTGCACCAAGTATCTCAATACCGACGTCTAGTTCATGAATCGATTTTACCAGGATATCTCGCTTTTTCTTATAAATTGTCCTCATCTTGTTCAAGTGTTTTTCAAAGTTTCCATTTTCAATAAAACTACAAAGAACCTTCTGCTCAAGCATCGGTACAGGGCAGAGGATATAAGAAAGCATCTCGTTATACTTTCTCATCAAATGCAATGGTAGAACCATATAACTGACACGCAGGGTTGGCGAGATGGATTTCGAAAGGGAGCCCATATAAATCACTTTCTCATTATGATCAAGACCCTGCAGAGCCGGAATCGGTCTACCACTGTACTTGAATTCACTGTCGTAGTCATCTTCAATCAGATATCTGTTCTCAGCTTCATTTGCCCAATTCAAAAGCTCCATTCTTCGACTGATCGGCATAATCTGGCCGGAAGGAAACTGATGAGCAGGAGTAATGCAGAGAATATTGGCGTTGCTTCTCATAATCTCTGTCAGCTGCATACCACTTCGGTCAATCCGTATAGCCCTATAATCCGCTCTGTTCCCTAGAAATAATTGATTCAGCTTTTCATATCCGGGATTTTCAATTCCATAGATACTTTGTTTATCAAAAAGCTGTATCAGAGTCTGAAACAGCATCTCCGTACCGGAACTGATAATGATTTGGTTACTTGTGCAGTTGACACCACGGGACTGATGAAGATATGCGGCAATGGCAGAGCGTAGCCGCATATATCCGAGAGAATCGCCGGGCATTAACAGCTCATTGTCATATTCATTCATCGTTTCTTTCATCAGCCTTCGCCAGATTGTAAAAGGAAACGAGGGAATATCGATTCCATGATAAGAAAAATCAAATTGAATCTTTCCCGAATCCGGGTGTTCTCCTTCCGATAATACCGGATTTACCTTTAAATGCTGTAGAAAATCTATTTTGCAGACAAAAAAGCCACGCTTTTCAATGGAAGTAATATAACCTTCTTCGATTAATTGATCATAAGCTGATTGAATTGTATTTTGACTGATATTTAAATAGACAGAGAGCTTCCGTTTTGAGGGCAGCTTCGTATCATAAAGTATTCTTCCGGATTGTATCTCCTTCTTAATATGTGAATAAAGTTGATGATAGATCGGTTCTTTATCACTAAAGTTTAGCCGTGGGGTTATCATATCCATGGAGATATCTCCTTTCAAAACTGATACCATTAGATTTGCATATTCTGATACTTATAACAATACCAGATTGGAATTATAATAAATCAAGTTTTAGTTGACGTCAAGATATAACTTGAGGCAGAACTTATGATTTGTTTATTAATCAAGGAAGAAAATAAAAATACTATAGGAGGTTATTATGAATCAGAGATATGAATTAAACAAAGATCTTGCTCAGATGCTGAAGGGCGGAGTAATTATGGATGTTACATCACCGGAACAGGCAAAGCTTGCGGAGGCTGCCGGAGCGTGTGCAGTCATGGCATTGGAAAGAATACCGGCAGATATTAGAGCGGTAGGCGGTGTATCCAGAATGAGTGATCCAAAGATGATAAGGGGAATTCAGGCGGCGGTATCGATACCGGTCATGGCAAAGGTACGAATTGGACATTTCGCGGAAGCTCAGATTCTGGAAGCCGTAGAAATTGATTACATCGATGAAAGTGAAGTGCTTTCTCCGGCAGATGATACGTATCATATTGATAAAAATAAATTTGGAGTACCATTTGTTTGCGGAGCTAAGGATTTGGGAGAGGCTCTACGAAGAATCAGTGAAGGCGCTTCCATGATTCGAACAAAGGGAGAACCCGGGACAGGAGATGTCGTTCAGGCAGTGCGTCATCTGAGACTGATTTATAAACAGATCAGAGAGCTTACAAATATGAGAGAGGATGAGCTTTTTCAGGCAGCGAAGGAGCTTCAGGTTCCCTATGATCTGGTAAGTTATGTCCATGATAACGGTAAGCTTCCGGTGGTCAACTTTGCAGCAGGAGGCGTTGCTACTCCCGCAGATGCAGCACTACTGATGCAACTCGGTGCAGAGGGAGTATTCGTGGGTTCCGGTATCTTTAAGTCGGGAAATCCTGCAAAACGAGCTCAGGCTATCGTCAAGGCCGTAACCAATTATAATGACGCAAAGCTTCTTGCAGAATTATCTGAGAATCTTGGAGAAGCGATGGTAGGCATAAATGAACAGGAAATTGAGCTTCTGATGGCACAAAGAGGAGTATGATAACCTCTGCAGACATTATAAGTTGGTTTAATACAATTAGCTTTGAAAGGTGAAGATAATTATGAAACGAATAGGCATATTAGCATTACAGGGTGCTTTCGCCGAACATACGAAGGCGATTAAAAGACTTGGTGAGGAAGCCTTTGAAATAAGACAGAAATCTGATCTCGATAAGTCTATTGATGCAATCATTATTCCGGGTGGCGAAAGTACAGTAATAGGTAAGCTTTTAAAGGAAATGGATATGTTTGATACCCTGAAAATGCTGATTACAGAGGGATTGCCTGTATTTGGAACCTGTGCCGGTCTTATTTTACTGGCAAAAAGGATATCCAATGACGATCATAGTTATTTAGATGCCATGGATATTAGCGTAAAGAGGAATGCCTATGGTAGGCAGCTTGGAAGCTTTCAGACGATAAACTATTTTCTGGGAATCGGTGACATCCCGATGATATTCATCCGTGCTCCCTATATCGAAGAGGTATCTGAGACGGATGGGGTAGAAATACTGGCAGAAGTGGATGGCAATATTGTGGCAGCAAGACAAAACAATATACTTGTGACAGCCTTTCATCCGGAACTGACAGAAGATCTGCGTGTTCATCGGTATTTCTTAGATTTATTGCCCAAAGCTTAAGATTACGTGTACAACGAAAATTAAAGAGCTGGTTCAAATTTGGTCAAATTGTATAGTTATATTATTTTTTTAAGAATTAATCTTGCATCCTTTGTAGTTATGTGCTAAAATACATTCTTGTGTTGAGGGTGACTATTATTTAGCACATATTTGAATTACTTTGAGTGAAAGAGGATGAATGTCATAGAAAATATAGCTCTAAAACGTCGGGCTGAAGTATCTCTGGTAGGTATTAATGTAGCATCTTATACAGCTGCCGCTATTTTTTTACCTTATATACTTTCAACGATTGTACTGGTATTTTTATCGATTTATATTTTAGTAAATAAACAGACACGTCAAATGATATTTGTACATAAGGATTCCATGATTCTTAAGATGTTTCTTGTATATGCGATTATAGTTCCTTTTTTGTATCTAAACTTGATCGGATTAGTAGCAGGAATTGGCGTAGCACTTGCCATTGTACTTGGTTTGTATATCAGGACAATTATGACTGCAGAATTATTTGAAAAAACTCTGAATTTAATATGTTGCCTCAGTCTAACCAGTTTCGGTTATGCAATAATTGAGAAGATCACCCAAATATTAGATCATGGAAGCAATCATCAGAGAATCGCAGCGGTGTTTTTTCACCCGAATTATTTTGGAACAATCGTGGGTACGGTAATTATAATATGTGCCTATAAGGTACTTACAAAGCAAGGTCGCAGTTGGTTCTACTATACGGTTGCTGCTCTTAATGTGATCAGTATGTATTTATGTAAAAGTATGTTTGTATGGGTTGAAGTATTCGTTGGAGTGGCAGTCTTATTGGTTGTTTTAAAAAGGCACCGTCTGCTTTCCTGGTGGTTATTTGCAGCAGCATTTGGTGGTATGCTTGTATTCATCCTTGGTGTAAATATTATTCCGAGACTTTATGATGTTGAGGTTACAGTGATGCTCCGTCAGCAGATATGGATGGAGACTTTGAACCGGATTATTATGTCACCAATGCTAGGTCATGGATTATATTCCTTTATGTTTTTGTTTGATGACTCATATCATAATCAGATTATTCCGCATGCACACAGTATTTATCTGGATCTGCTACTCAATTTCGGATTAATCGGAGGCGGTCTGTTACTTTGGTATATTGTAAGATTTTATAAATTAATCATCAGGGTATGCTTCAAAGAGAATAAAAAAATGATTACTCCGCTTATTCTGGCAGTAACCGCTGCAGCACTGGTACACGGTACTACGGACATAACATTGCTTTGGGTTCAAACCTTACCTTTGTTTTTGTTTATTCTATCCGGTATCGGTTCGTTTGAAAAGAAGGATTCTTCTTTGATGGCTACAAAATATTAAATTGAAATTTGATATTAACCGTATGCATTGTAAATGAGTTATATTTGCAATCCATACGGTTTTTTTATCTGCATATTCTGCCATTTATCACACATACTAATTCAAACGTATTTAATGTGAAAATAAAAAGCGATTTTCACATATTGAATTTAGGCCTGCGAGCAAGTCGCAGGCTTGGACGTTAGTCGCAATAGTAGCGGCGGAATGGAGCAGATTATGAAAACAAAAAATATATTACCGCCTACCTCAAAGAGAGTATTTCTTAGAACGGATCCCAAGATTAATGCGGATATCAGAAATCAGACACTCCGGTATCTGGATATTTTTAAGAATGAACCGGGCCTTTCAGAACGTATTAAACAATTAAGTCAGGAGTGGGATACAGAGCGGGTTATGGAAGTAAACGCATCACTATTAATCTTGTTAAGCTCTTATCTGGGGATAAAGATGAGCAGATTCTGGTTTTTATTGACCGGAACTGTGGCTGCTTTTATGTTGCAGCATGCCCTACAGGGTTGGTGTCCGGTACTTCCCTTCATTCGTAAATGGGGTGTCCGGACCTCGGATGAAATCTATGCAGAGAAGACTGCATTGAAAATTCTGAGGGGTGATTTTACGGGAGAATGTCCAAACGCGGAAGATGCACTGAACAAAACTGAAAAACAATAGAATTTTAGGATGGAGAAGGAATATAGTTTATGTATCGATTAAGGAAATATTTAAATCCGGATATCTTTCAAGGAAAATATAAATATAAGAAGTATTTTGAGGGTTGGTATTATAAAATAACAGACAGCAAGGCAGAAACCTCCTATGCTATTATCCCCGGCATCGCAATCGGTGAGTGGGATACACATGCATTTATTCAGATTCTTGATTCGAATAATAAGTCCAGTTATTATCATTATGATATCGATGATTTCAGTTTCAATGAGAATAAGTTTGAAATCATGATCGGAGATAATTATTTTTCAAAGAGTAGAATCAGATTGAATATTGTAGGTAAAGATTTAAGCATAAATGGTGATCTCTATTTTAGCAATATCATGGAATTTCCGAAATCAATTCTGCGTCCCGGGGTTATGGGTCCGTTTTTGTTTCTTCCCTGTATGGAATGTTGCCATGATATCATAAATATTCAAAATGATATTAGCGGGCATTTGAATATATTGGGTAAATCAATTGATTTTACTGGAGGAATCGGGTATGTCGAGAAAAACTGGGGCAAATCAATGCCAAAATCATGGGTGTGGTTTGAGTCCAATCATTTTCAACCGGATGATGTGTCATTATTTATCAGCGTTGCTGAGATACCGTGTCTTGGTAGTAGCTTTCAAGGATTTCTGGCTTTTTTTCGTTATAAAGAACGTATTTTTTTGTTTACAACATATAATGGTTCCTGTATCAAAAATCTATATAAAAAGGATAATAAGCTTTATTTAACTATAAAAGATTGTCGCTTTCGTCTCGATGTCTGCATAACGCATGTTGAAGGAGCGCCTATTATAGCTCCGGTCCATGGTCAAATGTGCAGAAAAATTATAGAAAGTATGAATGCAGTTGTAAAGATTCGATTCGCAGACCGAAGCGGAAATATCCTATATGAAGGGATCGGAACAAACGGGGGACTTGAAATAGTGGAATAACGGATTTAAGAAAGTTGGCAAAGGGATGGCAATGGGGTGACAAAGGGATAGGTAGTGAGATTGCCGAAATTATTGACAGACGATATGTGTGATATCGAAGCTACAGGAATAGAATAGGCCGTGAGTTTCTGCATGTGATTCCGACGTTAGGACAGCAAACTACAATATCCGCATCAGAGAAGACATTATAGGGCAATGTCTTTCTGATGTCGGACATTGTAGTCCACAGTCCACACTGACGGAATACATTGCAGATACTCACGGCCTATTCTATCCTGTAGCTCTATACTGTATGGGGTCTGTCAGTAATTTCGGCAATTCTGTACGGTACATGGGTG
This sequence comes from Lachnoclostridium sp. UBA1308, assembly GCA_002307215.1. Classification (GTDB taxonomy): domain Bacteria; phylum Bacillota; class Clostridia; order Lachnospirales; family Lachnospiraceae; genus Mobilitalea. The sequence goes on along the minus strand of DBTU01000037.1, from coordinate 148,816 downwards.
ATGCAACGGATTTGTCGTTTTGTCATATTTGTTTTTGAACAGGAAGAATTATTTAGGCAGTAAGTTATACATATGATTTCGGCGTTAGGACGGAAAATAAAGAGATGATGCAGTGAAGATATAAATGTAATGTCTTTTTGAGGACGGACTTTTAGCCTGTTGCACAAATTGACGATTTGCCAGTATAAAAGGCTAAAGATTTTTGGATGCTTTTAGCGGAGTATCAACGAAATACTTGAAAGATTAACTTATTAGTCGCACATGGTTTGATATGAATACGGATAAGTTCTTAAGTTTCTCTTGCACAAAAGCTTTATTGCACTGGTAAAATTAAGTAATTTGATGTAAAATTACTTAAGAAAATTAATCGTGTTTTATTACAAAATTTTACAATAAAATGATTGAGGGGGAGCATATGAAGCTAAAACAGTGGTTGAAGTATCTTTTTTATATTATGATTATACTAATAATGGTATTGCTGAGAGTGCACTTTACAAAATTAATGAAAGAATACGGTAGTCTAACTTTTCAAATCAATTACTATTATATAATTATATTATTGCTTATTAATGTGATGATTGGGCTGGTGTTAGGGTTAGATCATTTATTGAAAGAAATAAAAATCGGAGGAACTTGGAAAATTAATTCGCCAAAATTAATTTTTTTAGGACTTCCATCTCTCTATTTTACGATTGCCAATATTTTTATGTACATTCCCGGTAAATTTTCCACTTATGTCTTTATAAGACCTTTATTGAAATTTATGCTTTATGATGACAATATACTGTCTTTATTTCAACTTATATTTGGATATACAATTATTACAAGTTTTTATAAAGATATTAAGAAAAGTCGAGTTGATTCGTAACTCACTTAGAAGTTTGAGCTATTTAATGATTCCAAGTTCCAGCTTCCACTTGAGTATTCGAAGTACGGATTCGTCAATTCGTTCCTCTGTTATTTTTTTATTCTTGACCGCTTTGATGACAGCGGGAATCTGTACATCATAATCGGATACAACGAGCAGATCGTTACCGGCAAGAACCGCCGTAACAGCAGCTTCTTCTTCACCGGAATATTGCTTAATCGCATCCATACTGAGATCATCTGTCATGATGACTCCGCTAAAGCCAAGATCCTCTCGAAGAATTTCATGAACGGCAGGCGAAAGTGAGGCCGGATGTTTTTTATCAAAACAGTTTACAATGTTATGGGACACCATAACACTGCCTGCTCCGGCCAAAATACCGGCTTTAAAGGGAAGAAAATCACTATTGTAGAAGGTATTGCTGCTCCTTGAATCAATAGCGATGCCGGTGTGTGTATCAACATTGTTACCATAGCCGGGGAAATGCTTTAAAGTGCAACCAATTTGGTTGGAGTTCATCGTTGTTACTACGGTTTTAACATATTTTGATGTTTCCCCTGCATCCTTACCAAAGGAGCGTTTATAGATAAAGTCTGCAGAATTCGTTGATATATCACAAACGGGAGCAAGGTTGATATTGATTCCCATGCTCTTAAGGAGCTTTGCTTTTTCAATAGTATCACTGACAATCAAATCGAAGCCTCCCACGCGGTACAGCTCCATGGGGGATTTGAAGGGTTTAGAGCGAAAAGCACTGAATTTACTGATACGATTTACGGTGCCGCCTTCTTCGTCTACACCAATCAGCATCGGAATTCTTGAGGTTTTCTGATAGCGTCGTACGGCGGTCTTCACGGTTGAAATGGTTTTTCCTTCAAAATCCGATGCAAATAAAATATAACCTCCAAAATTGTACTTAACAATATCAGCTTTTGATGTAGCATCGTTACAGCGGACAAAGAATATTTGACCGATTTTTTCTTTAAGTGTCATGGAATCAAGGATATCTTGTGCGTGCTGGTCATTACTTGGTATTGGTGTCGGAGAAGGTGTGGGTGTAGACGCTTTTGTTATTGCAACAATGGCGGTTGGAAATATGGTAGGATGAAGGATTTGTGTGGGTGTCACACCTACCTTGGAAGTAGGTGAGGCTGTGATTTCAGTAGTGGAGTTTTCCTTGGATGAAAAGCTACAGCCACTAAGCATCAGCAGGATAAATATAATTAATATAATTCTTTCGGATTTCATATCAGATAGCCTCCATTGTAAAAATATAATATTTCATGCTTACTATCTATAATTATTGTGATTTAAAGAATTTCCAATATAAGATATTGTATAAGTGTATTATATGCGTTTTTAATAATCTTAGTAAAGTAGTTAGTGTGAATAAAGAATTTTGAAAAGACCAAAATTCATGGGAAGAATAAGAAGCTATTAATACATATTTGAGAAAAACATGGATAGGATAACCAATATATGCCATGTTAATGAAAGAATTTTACATTTGTATTTTGTTGAAAATTTGTTATAATCTACTAAAACAAGTAATGATAAACATGCGAATGCATGGTAAGGAGGATATTATGAAATTTAGTAATGGATGTTGGATGCACAAGGAAGGAACTGAGGTGTTTACTCCCGCAGAAGTTTATTTTTCTAATAAGGAAGACAATCTGCTGACCATAAATGCACCGACTCATAAAATAAATCATAGAGGAGATACCTTGGGCGGACCTAATATTACGATCCGTATTTCGTCTCCGGCTCCTGATGTATTAAGGATTCGCACAAACCATTATATGGGTGTAAAGAAGAAAACCCCTGAATTTGAAATTGATGTAGATGAGAATAGAAGTCTTATCGTGGAGGAACAAGATGATTTCCTTAAGATTTACAGCGGAAATCTTCGTCTGGAGATTAATAAAGCCAATTGGAAGATGGTCTTTTACCGCGGTAATGAGAAAATCACTGACAGCGGCTGGCGTGATCTGGCCTATGTGAAGACAGATTGGAAAGGCCTTGCATATGATGATGGAAATCTGCATGATACCTACATGAGAGAGCGTTTGTCACTGTCCGTCGGAGAGTTAATCTATGGTCTGGGTGAGCGTTTTACACCGTTTGTCAAGAATGGTCAGTCAGTTGACATTTGGAATGAAGACGGCGGAACTTCAACCGATCAGTCCTATAAGAACATTCCATTTTATATCTCAAACAAAGGATATGGCGTTTTTGTCAACCATCCGGAAAAGGTTTCTTTCGAAGTAAGCTCTGAGATGGTAAAGAAGGTTCAATTCTCCGTTCCGGGTGAAGAACTTGATTACTTTATCATGAACGGACCTACAATGAAGGAGGTTCTGACCCGTTATACCGATTTGACCGGAAAGCCGTCATTACCTGCGGCTTGGACCTTTGGTTTGTGGTTATCGACCTCATTTACTACCAACTACGATGAAGCAACTGTAAACAGCTTTGTTGATGGTATGTTGGATCGCGGTATTCCGCTTAAAGTATTTCATTTTGACTGCTTTTGGATGAAGGATTTTCATTGGAGTGATTTCGTATGGGATTCCAGAGTGTTTCCGGATCCGGTTGGAATGCTCAAACGCCTAAAAGCGAAGGGCTTAAAGATTTGTGTATGGATTAACAGCTACATTGCCCAGGATGCAGCAATATTTAAGGAAGGCGTAGAGGGCGGATACTTCATTAAGCGCCCGAACGGTGATGTATGGCAGTGGGATATGTGGCAGCCGGGTATGGCAATTGTTGATTTTACAAACCCGGGAGCTTGCAAATGGTTTTCTGATAAACTGGAAGCATTACTGGATATGGGTGTTGACTGCTTCAAGACAGATTTCGGTGAGAGAATTCCGACCGATGTGGCTTACTATGACGGTTCGGATCCGATGAAGATGCATAATTACTATACTTATTTGTATAATAAGGTGGTATTTGATTTATTAGAGAAAAAACGTGGCAAGGGCGAGGCAGTATTGTTTGCAAGAAGTGCAACAGTCGGCGGACAGAAATTCCCCGTTCACTGGGGCGGAGACTGCTGGTCCGATTATGAGTCCATGGCAGAGAGCTTACGCGGTGGATTATCACTTACTATGTCAGGCTTTGGTTTCTGGAGCCATGATATCGGAGGTTTTGAGAGCACCTCAACTCCGGATGTATATAAACGTTGGTGTGCTTTTGGATTATTATCCACCCATTCCCGTTTGCACGGAAGTAGTTCTTATCGTGTACCGTGGGCATATGATGATGAGGCGGTTGCGGTTGTCAGGTTCTTTGCCAGATTGAAGGCTTCTCTGATGCCTTATCTATTCCGTAATGCAATCGAAACATCGAAGACAGGCATTCCTTCCATGAGAAGTATGGTTATGGAATTTACCGGAGATACAATGTGCGCTTATCTTGATAAGCAGTATATTTTAGGTGACTCTTTGTTGGTCGCACCTGTTTTCAATGATGAAGGGATGGCTAATTATTATCTGCCGGAAGGAAATTGGACTGATTTCTTCACCGGAGAGGTACAAGTCGGTGGACGTTGGTACAAAAAGACGATTGGTTATCTGGATATTCCGTTAATGGTAAAAGCCGGAAGTATTATTGCAATCGGAGCGAAAGAGGATGATGCAGAATATGATTATTCCGATCAGGTGACTCTAAGAGCTTACGAGTTGTCGGATAATAATCCATCCACCACTGTGGTTTATGATAATAAGCAGAAACTTGCAGTGGAGGCAGAAGTAGCTAAGAGTGGAAGTACAATAACGATTGATGTTAAATCACAGAAGGCATATACTGTTGTATTAATAAATGTTAGTAATATTGCTTCGGTTGACAACGGAAGCTTTGAGATTAAGGGTAATGACACCATGATAACACCGAGCGGTAAAGGTAAGATGATTTGCACTCTAAAATAAGTAATTAGCTTGCTGTATATAATAGGCTGTTGTGAAATCGCTTATAACAATGTAAGAGACTTCACGCACTCCCAATCATGCGCTGTATGAGGGTGGTGTGTGAAGTCTCTTGCTTTCTGTAAGCTAATATATGTATTCGCTCATTTCATTTGTATCTATAATTTCTTGGATTTCTTGTTAGTTAAGAACAAAGCTGGAAGGAGCAATACCAAGCTAAGGATTAAGGCTAACATAAAACCATTATGGTAAGCAGTGGTCATGATTGGAGTCGTTGGTACTTTACCTTGGATGGAAAGACTAACAACCGTTGCAAGTACTGCGGAACCAAACGCACCACCAATATTTTGCATGAGTCTTGTTCCGACACTGGCCTGCGCAATTTCTTGTTTGACCATGCCGGTGTATGCATCAGTCATCATTGGAAGAGCGACACCACCTATGCCTATACCGCGAACAAACAAGAAAACACTCACAACAATGAGGGAAGATGCTTCACCGAAGAAGACAAATGGAATCGTGCCAACGATGGCTAATGTCAAGCTTACCAAGACAACATTGCGCGCACCCAATTTATCAGTTAACTTACCAATCAAAGGGCGAGCAACTAACATACCGATACCTTGCGGAATTAAGATCAATCCGGTGTTTAAAACTGAGAAGCCTTTAATGTTTTGGAAAAACAAAGGTAATAACAACATTGGTCCGTTTGTGGCAATCCCTGCAAGGAACAAACCAACCATGACAGCACTGAAATTTTTTGACTTAAACAAGTGTAGTGGGAGAATTGCATGTTCCTTTTTGATTGCGGCATAAATTATATAGATTGCTAAAATTACGACCCCGCTTGCAACATATGTGATAGTTACGATGTTGTTAAAGGTAGTATTTTTCGCTGCTTTGGCAATTCCATATATCAAGGTGGCTGAACTGGCACCCAATAAAGTGATTCCAATGAAATCGAATTTAGCTTTCCTGTTAACCGGCGTGAAGTTTGGCAACTTTATAATCATCAATGTAATGGCAAGAATACCTATTGGAATGTTGACAAAGAAAATGTAACGCCATGATAAGAATTGAACAATCACAGCTCCAATAACAGGGCCAAGAATTGGACCCAAAACCATTGGAATACCAATGGTTGACATCATACGTCCCATTCGATCCCGGCCTGCAACTTCGATACCCAAAGTAATCACCAATGTCATAATAAAGCCGGCACTAATCCCTTGAATAATTCGGAAAATAATCATTGAATTAATGCTCCAACTAAATCCCGAAGCAATCGAAGCAGTTAAGAATAATATATTTGCGCTAATCATTAACCATTTACCGTTGAAACGTTGAACCATCCAACCGGCAAGGGGCACTGAAATTGCCATGGATAACACATACCCCGAAATTACCCATTGAATGGAATCAAGTCCGGTACAGAAATCATAGCTCAAGTGCTTGATGGCTATGTTGACCATTGTTGAATCAAGTAGGGGCATAATTGCACCAAGCACTAAAATCCAAGCAATATTCATAATGCTCTTTGGAATTGGCTCAAGTTTTGAAGCTTTTTCATTCTTATTTAACATAAATAAATCCTCCTAGTTATGTGTGGCGTTTTGTTCATTGTTTTTCACTTTACAAAGAACCGCCTTTTGATTATGATGAGAGCATAATCTATAACGTAGCGTTCGAGTCAATGGCTTTTTGAAAAATTGAAAAACTTTTATCAATTATTGAACAGAAAGAAAGAAGGATGAAAATTGAAGAGTGTAAATGAAGTGAGCAAGCTCTCCGGCGTAAGCCGTCGCACCTTGCAATATTATGATGAAATCGGGCTATTGCCACCCAGTGCGGTAAAAGAATCAGGCTACCGTCAATATGATGAGGAGAGCTTGCGTCGCTTATGGAGCATTTTGTTTTATAAGGAGCTTGGCATTTCACTTGACGATATTCGGTTGATACTTGAAAGCCCAAAGGAAATGGAAAAGGAGTTAATGCGGCAACATAAACAAATCCTTTTGGAAAAAGAATCCCAATTGCAAAAAATGATATTGTCAGTTGACCATATCTTAAATGATAAATTTGATGTTTCAATGCTAAGGGATTTTGAGAAAAATCGAATTGAAGCGCTTAAGAAAACTTATTCAAATGAAATTAGAGCGTTAATAGAAAGTGCCTTTTTCCTTCCGGTTGTGAAAAGCGGCATATTCAAGGGTAGTGTATCTATAGTAAAAAACGCTTCAAATATAATGAACATAGATTTTGACAAACTAATTACTCTCTGTGGGGAGGTCATCCAAAAGTTTCGTGAGGCAATGAAGGATGGCCCGGAGAGTTTATCGGCAAAGGAGGCGGTTATATTTTATAGGGAATTAATGACTATATTGACTCCCTGTGATGATACTGCTTTTCGTGAAATCGGACAGGCTTATTTGAAGTATAAAGAAGATTTGGACAAAAAGACGCCGGGACTTGCGGAATTTGTATCTGCAGCTATTAGACAGGTATATCCAAGCTGACGTTCTGAAAAAATGTATTACTTTACTTATTACAAATCACAGTACTAATGCCTTGATTTGGTTTTGGCCTATCCAAAGAAAATCAAATCTACATATTTACATCACAATTACATCACAAATTTTGTTGTAAAATTGTAATAGATATTGTAGACAGGTACAGAACTTCTAAGAATGCCAATTGTAATCTCTGTACATATAATGTTTTTAGAAAAGAGGATGGAAGAATGAGTAACGGAACAATATTAATCGCAGAGGATGAATCAAGAATAAGACGTATGCTTAAGGATTATCTGACTAGCTGCAATTTTAAAGTATTAGAGGCTGAAGATGGAAAAAAGTCAATGGAGATATTTTATGCGGAACATAATAAGATTGATTTGATATTGCTGGATGTTATGATGCCACTGATGGACGGTCTTGAGGTATTAGCTGAGATTAGGGAAGTTTCACATATTCCGGTAATCATGTTGACAGCAAAAAGTCAGGAGTACGATCAATTGTGCGGATTTAAGCACGGCGCGGATGATTATATTACGAAACCGTTCTCTCCGGTCATATTACTGGCTCATATTGAAGCTGTTCTTAATCGCTCCAGACTTAATTCGAATGAGATGATTTCGGTGGGTAGGATTACCATCGATAAGATAGGAATGGTCGTAAAGGTGAACAATGATAAGATTTATCTTACTCCAAAGGAATATGATTTGTTAATATATATGGTAAATAACATTGACACTGTACTCTCCAGAGAGAAAATATTAAATAATGTGTGGAACTATGACTATTTTGGCGACGGAAGAACGGTGGATACCCATGTGAAGCAATTAAGGGCAAAAATCGGCGCGGATTATATTAAGACAATACACGGTAGAGGATATCGCTTTGAGGTGAATGTATGTTTAAGTCAATAAAGGCCAGGCTGACTGTTACGATATGCGGAATACTATTGATCATTTTTACAATTCAGATGGCAGCCAATTTCCTGTTTGCTGAGCAATATTATGTTTATCAGAAGACAAAGATGATGAAAAATGTTAATCAGCAGATTATTCATGAGGCAAAATCAACGGATGAGGATATGAGCCAAATTATCAAAAATCTGGATATTGATAATAATTTAGATATTATAATTACAGATGATAAATTTACTCCAATCTATACCTTTCATTCGATGGGAGCACCAATGATGAACCCACAGATGATTAAACCTGATTTTGATTTTAGTAAATATCCGAAAGAGCTTTATGTGACAGAGAAACCGACAATTATTATGACAAATATGCAGGATGGAGACCGTATACGTCTACTTAGTAAAATTGAACACGGAGGAGAAAGCTATTACATGGTAATACGACTTTCCGTAAAGTCCATCAGTACTGATATGAAAAGCACAAATATGTTCATACTGTACATCTCCAGCTTTGCCGTCATTATTGGATGTATGATTGTATATTTTATTACAAAACAGTTATCGCGGCCGATTGAGGACATCAATAATGTTACCGTTCATATATCAAAGCTAGATTTTTCACTGCGTTCTAAGGATATAGAACGTAAGGATGAAATCGGAAGTTTGGCACGAAATATAAATAATATGTCCCTCAGACTGGAGGAAAATATCCTAAGTCTTACAGAAGCTAACAGGAAGCTGGAAATTGATTATAAATACATGAGTGAGCTTGATGAACAGAGGAAAGAACTGATAGCAAACATTTCCCATGAACTCAAAACACCGCTGGCAATTCTGACCGGATATTCTGAGATTCTGAGCAATGATATCCCCGGGATTGATAAAACATTTTACTACGAAACAATTCAGGATGAAGCCCATAAAATGGATATACTCATTAAAAATCTACTGAATCTATCTGATTTTGAAAATAGATTATTCCAGCTGAATATGGAAGAGATTAATCTGGAGGAGCTCATAGAAAAGATATTCAGAAAGAACACTCTGTTGATGAAGAATAAGGACATCGTAGGTGAATATCATTCAGAACCGTGCAAAACGGTAATCGCTGATCCAATGTATATTGAAGTGGCCGTTAATAATTATATATCAAATGCTATCAGCTATACGAAAAAGGGTCATAAAATCATAATCAAGGTGGAGCCGGTAGAGGAGGAAGCAGTAATTTCAGTATTTAATGAGGGCCCAAATATCAATGAGACTAATATTGATAAAATTTGGAACAGCTTTTACAGAGAGGATAAAGCACGAAGAAGAACCTCGCAAAATAATATCGGATTGGGGCTTTATATTGTACAGTCCATCATAAATGCGCATCATGGTAAATGCGGTGTTTTGAATAAGGAAAACGGAGTGGAATTCTGGATCTCACTAAATACGGTTACAGTTCAGCCTTGCAAGGATAATGACAACACTTTAGAAAGAATTAACACATGATTGACTTGATTTGTTTTTATGATAGAGTAATGGATGTTAGTATATAAATCCATCGACAGTTAAACAAACAAAACATAAAATCCGGAGGTATGAATGTGATGAAGATGAAGAGAATCATGATGAGGATTTTCATGGTTTTAATTTTGACAATCGGTATAACAGAAATGGGGAATACAGTATACCCCACCAAGGTGGAAGCATCAGTCAAGCAACCTACCGTAAAGACTAATAAAATGACATTATATGTTGGGTATAAGACCTATAGTATGGAGATCAGTAATTTATCAGATAAATCAAGTATCGTATATAAATCGAGCAATACCAAAATAGCTACGGTCAATTCAAAAGGCATGATTAAGCCATTAACGAAGGGGTCTGCGGATATTAACGTAACAGTCAAACAAAATAGTAAAACCTATCATTTTAAGGTGAAAATAACCGTTAAGAAGCCTTCAATCAGTTTGGAAAAATTTTCGGATTATTTAAATACAGGTGACACCTATAAATTTAGTGCTAAGTCAATCGGTACCGAGAAAAAGATAGAATGGAGTGTATCAAATTCTTCGATTGCGTCAGTAAGCAAAACAGGTACCGTTACAGCAGTTAAGAGTGGCTTTGTTACAATTTATGCAAAGGCAGGCACGTTAATAGCGAAATGTGTTGTTACAATAGGAACAAATCGGTTAGGAACCTTATCAAAGGAGATAACCTTATATAATAACAAAACTATCTGGATTAGTGCAAATGATTACATAGATGGCGAGAAACTTACAGCATCGGTAGATAACCAGAAAGTTATCAGCTGCACCTTAGGTAAGAAATGGATAGATGGAAAGATTTCACTAAATCTCAAACCGAAAGCCACCGGTTCGGCAACGATAACAATAGCAACAGATAAATCAAACGATAAGCTTGTTCTGAATATAGCGGTATCCGATAAACCTGCACCTAACAAGCAATTAACTGCTGAGGAGGTTTATGAAAAATGCAGAGAGGCAACCGTAGAAATAGCCAGCACTTCAGATGATGGTACAGCACTGGGCTCCGGATTTTTCATAGATGACGGTATTATCGTGACAAATTATCATGTAATCAGTGGAACCAATGAAATAACAATTAAGACTTATAACGAGAAAGAATATAAGGTTACGGATATACTCGGATATGATGAAAAACTCGATATTGCTATATTGAAAATAAATTCTAAGAATAAAAGTCTTGTGATGATTCAGACTCCGGTGAAGGTCGGAGAGGATATCTATACCATCGGGAGTCCGTACGGATTAACAGGTAGCATGACAAAAGGAATGGTATCTTCAGCTTCTCGGGTAATAGATGATGTCGATTATATTCAGTTTGACGCAGCCATTTCAAAGGGAAACAGCGGTGGTCCGCTCCTCAATGCATACGGAGAAGTGATGGGTATTAATACGATGTATTACAGATTTGCAAACAGCTTGGATTTTGCAATTAATATCAATGAAATTCAGAAGATAAATACGAATCAGCCATTAACTGTATCTGATTATCATACAAAGTATGAAGATTTGAAGCAGCAAGAATTCATAGCTACAATGATACATGAAGATTCTATGTTAAGTCAGAGCCCAATTTCTTCTCAGAGTGTTCCGTCCGACATTGGAGTTGAAGGTACGGTAACAGCTTCTGAGCCGGGTGATAACTACACGTTCACTATGCAAGAACCCGGTTGGTTTGTTGCAGAAGTAGATTTGGACAATTCCGCAGATACGCAAAATTTGAGTTTTAGTATATACGATGAAAATATGCTATTCAAAGGAAAGGCCATAAAGTATGTAGCTGATAACTATGAATACCTTACCTATTACCTAACACCAGGTCAATATTATATCTTCCTATCAAAGGAGAACAACGGACTTTTGGGAGATATCCATTATCTTTACACGACTTCGCAAATCTATGATATTTATTAAGCAATTAAGACAATTGAAAAATCAAATGCCAAACAATAAATATAACTTGAAAATAATTCCATGATGACTATAATTAATTATATTCAATAAATAATCAATTGGGAGGAAATAGTGTTGGGAAAAATCAAAAGGATATTAATCCGGTTAATTATATTAATGATTATTGTTTTTTCAACAGATACAGCAATAAACTCTCTTCCTTATACTACAATAGTGGTAGAGGCTGCTGTAAAAACACCATCCTTATCAGCAAATAAGATTATATTATATACCGGCTATCATTCCTATACACTTAAACCCGGAAATATATCAGCCGGTGCAATGTTGACCTATAAGAGCGGAAATAGTAGTATTGCTACTGTTACCTCGAAAGGTGTAATTAAACCGGTTAAAAAAGGCTCGACGATCATTACTGCAACAGTATATCAAAACGGTAAGTCCTATTATTTGAAATGTAACGTGACTGTAAAGAATCCAAACATAGCCATTATCCAGTCGTCTGATTATTTAAATGTAGGTGAATCTTTTGTATTCAAAGCAAAGACAGCAGGCATGGATGATAATGTGCTGTGGAGTGTATCTAATTCTGATATAGCAAGCATCAGTCCGGAAGGCAAATTATCTGCCGTAACAGGAGGAAGCATCGCAGTATATGCAAAGGCAGGAGGTGTAACATCAAAATGTAATGTTACGGTCGGAACCGACACCCTGGGCACCTTCTCTACCGATATAACAATTTATGACACAACAAAAATTTGGATCAATTCAACCGATGGTTTTGATGACGAGATATTAACCGTAGATAGCAGTAACTCTGGGATTGTATCCTATACGTGGGGAGAGTGGTCGGGTTCAATGATTCCACTTACGATTGAGCCATTGACTACCGGTACGGACACACTTACAATTACCTCGAGTGCAACGAAGGATAGATTGACGATTCATCTTACTGTCGTAAATAAACCGAAGAAGAAACAGCTCTCATCAACTGATATTTATGCAAAATGCGTACCTTGTACAGTAGAAATATCGGTAACTACCGATGGAGGAGAGGTTCTGGGATCAGGCTTTTTTATTGGTGACGGAAGAATTGTAACGAATTATCATGTGATTGAAGGGGCAACAAAGATTAATGTTACAACGAGTGATAATAAAGAATATGAAATTAAAACAATACTTGGTTTTAATGTATCCTTAGATATTGCAGTGTTAGCGATTGATCTTGACCATAAGTATATGGAGATGAGCCGCGATGTTGCCGGCGGTGAAGATGTTTATGCTCTAGGAAGCCCGTTAGGTTTGACCGGAACAATGACAAAAGGGATGGTATCGACCGCTTCAAGAGTTATTGATGATGTTGAATATATCCAAATTGATGCTTCCATCTCTCACGGAAACAGCGGTGGTCCCCTCGTTAATTCCTATGGGGAGGTTATAGGTATCAATACCATGTATATTGAAGGTGGACAGAACCTTAATTTTGCTATCAATATTAAGGAACTTCAAAAGATTAATTTGAATGATCCTGTCAGTATCGAAGAATATCATAAGAAATATATTGATTATTGGACAGATTGGTTTGTTGCTAATCTAATTTATGAGGATCCATCGAGAAGTCAGGATCCGGATATTTGCCAAACTGCAGAATCGGGTTATGGAGTATACGGAACTATAAAAGCAAGTGAATATGGTGATTGTTATTATCTTGAAGTAACACAGGAAGGTTATCTGATTGGAACTGCATATTCACGAAGTAAAGATGATTTAACAAATACATATATTTCCGTATATACATACTCAAATACCCTCATCGGAACTTTTATAGAGGATGAGACGAAAACATATCAATACTTTTCTCAGTATCTTCAACCGGGGAAATATATGATTATGGTATACTTGCCGAATGGATATTCCGGTACTGATATCGATTATGTTTTTACGTTGCAGTATAATTAATCGCACTATTATAAATTTAGTAACTCAATAGTAATAATATTGATAAATATTATGAAAGTAATTATATTAGAGTCAAATAACAAAGAAAGAGTAACAGCATTGATAGTGAACCTGCTGTTACTCTTTCTGTTTCATACTTACGATCTTGTATAGAGGCTAATAGAATTTCTTACCAGATTTCAGATTGCAATTTGTTATCCTTAGCAATAACCTCGTCTGCCATATCAAGCTTGTACTGATCAAGCTTCTTACTGAGGTCATCATCCGACACTGCAAGTATTTGTACGGCAAGTAGGGCGGCGTTGTCTGCTCCGTCAATGGCAACGGTTGCTACCGGAATGCCTTTCGGCATCTGAACGGTAGAAAGAAGAGCATCTAGGCCATCAAGAGTGGAGGATTTGATGGGGATACCGATAACGGGTAGGGTTGTGTGCGCTGCGATTACTCCTGCAAGATGTGCCGCTTTACCGGCTGCACAGATGATTACACCGAAGCCGTTTGACCTTGCACTTGCCGAAAATTCACAAGCCTGTTTAGGAGTGCGGTGTGCGCTCATGATATGCACTTCGAATTCGATATTATAATTCTTCAGCGTAAGAATGGCACTTTTTAATACGGGAAGATCACTGTCACTACCCATAATGATTGCAACTTTTTTACTCATAGTCTTTCTCCTCACGATACGATTAATTTGTGATTAAATATAACTTATTTGATTGGCAATGTCAAATGAATTGAAAAACCATAATCAATGATTGTTATAGTTTACTGGCCTGAACGGAGTGAATGTGGAAGAGTACCAAACGAAGCGTAAACAGATATTAATGGAGTTATAACAGTCCAAAGACAGATTTCTGTCAGTAACCGTCCCTAGAACGATTCAGAAAAAATATTTGTTGAAATTTCCGCTTGACAATAACCTTTGTCCGTTGTTATAATCTCTATTAATAGATAAACCGATGAGCAAGAGAAGTAAGATTTATTATTTGTATACAGAGAGCCGCTGTTGGTGGGAATGCGGTTACAGATGTGATTCTGAATGGACTTGTGAGGGAAGCCTGAAATCATTGAGAGTAGGAGCTTACGGGAACCCTGTCCGTTATCAGTGGGGTGCATATGATGGTATGCAAAATGAGAGGATGTTTTTAATACATCAAACCGGGTGGTACCGCAGAAGCATAAGCTTTTGTCCCTGTAATATAGGGATAGAGGCTTTTTTTATGCTCAAAATATAACTAACGAAAAACTTACTAAATAATTAATACTAAATAAATATAAGAAAGGAATTTTCATCCATCAATGAAAACAAGGTGATTCCATGATAACACCAAGCAGTAATGAAATCAAAGCTCTTGCGAAGGAGTACAGCATTATACCGATCTGCAAAGAAATTTATGCCGATATTATCACTCCTATCACATTGCTACGTAAGATTTCCGAGATCAGTAAAAGATATTATCTTCTTGAGAGCATTGAAGGCGGAGAAAAATGGGCAAGATATTCTTTTTTGGGCTTCAATCCGATTGTACATGCTACCTGTAAGAATAAGACGGTTACGATTGAGGACAAAGAGACAAAAACAATTCAGACAGAGAAACCCTTTGAAGTACTAAGAGAACTTCTGAAGGAGTATAAAGCTCCGAAGCTTAAGGGAATGCCTCCATTCACCGGTGGACTGGTCGGATATTTCTCCTATGAGATGATTGGTTATGCGGAACCGGTTTTGAAGTTGAAAAGCAGCGAATTCAATGATTTTGACTTGATGCTTTTTGATAAGGTAATCGCTTATGATCATTTAAAACAAAAAATCAATATTGTTGTTAACATGAGAACAGATAATATTCAGGAAAATTACGATAATGCAATATTAGATCTTGAAGACCTGACACATTTTATCACCGAGGTATCTCCTTTTGAGAAGCAAATCAATATAAGTAAACCGAATTTCACCTGTAATGTAACAAAAGAGGAGTACTGTAAATTAGTTGAGAAGACCAAGGAATATATCGTGGACGGTGATATCTTCCAGGCAGTTATCTCAAGACGATTCACCACGGAATACAAGGATAGTCTGTTAAATGCATATCGGGTTCTTAGGACAACAAATCCATCACCGTATATGGTATTTATGCAAAATGATGATGTACAATTAATCAGTACTTCGCCGGAGACACTGGTAAGATTACATGACACCAAATTAACCACCTTCCCAATTGCAGGCTCCAGACCAAGAGGTGCAGATAAGGAAGAGGATGATGCACTTGAAAGAGAGCTACTGGCTGATGAGAAAGAACTATCCGAACATAACATGTTGGTGGATTTGGCAAGAAATGATGTCGGTAAGATTTCCGAATACGCAGGCGTACGTGTAACTGATTATATGAGAATCCAAAAATATTCAAGAATTATGCACATCACTTCGGAGGTAGAAGGAGATATCAGAGGCGATAAGGATGCCTTGGATGCGATTGAAGCAATTCTTCCGGCAGGAACCTTGTCCGGTGCACCGAAGATTAGAGCCTGTGAGATCATCGAAGAGATGGAACAGGCACCCAGAGGTATCTACGGCGGAGCAATCGGATATATTGATTTTACCGGCAATATGGATACTTGTATCGCAATCCGTATGGCAGTGAAGAAAAATGATAAGGTATATGTTCAGGCAGGCGGAGGTATTGTGGCGGATAGTATCCCGGAAAATGAATATGAGGAATCAGCGAATAAAGCAAGGGCTGTCATTGAAGCTATTATGAAGGCAAGCGAGGTGAATGAATAATGATATTGTTAATTGATAATTACGACAGCTTTACTTATAACTTAGTACAATTGGCAGGAGGCATTAATCCGGATATCCGAGTTGTTCGTAATGACGAACTGACTGTAGAGGAAATCAGGGCACTAAAGCCTTCGCACATCATACTTTCACCCGGTCCCGGTTATCCAAAGGACGCCGGTGTTTGCGAGCAGTTGGTTCGAGAGTTGAAGGGAGAGTTCCCGATTCTTGGTGTCTGTCTCGGTCATCAGGGAATCTGTGAAGTATTCGGTGCAACGATTTCTCATGCAAAGCGGTTAATGCATGGAAAGCAGAGTAATATCCATATAGCGAACGGAAGCATAATATTTCATGGTCTTCCACCGGTAATTATGGCTGCAAGGTATCATTCACTGATTGCGAAGAAGGAGACTCTGCCGGATGAGTTACTTGTCATTGCAGAGGATGATGACGGTGAAATCATGGCAGTTCAGCATAGAAATTATGATGTTTACGGACTTCAGTTCCATCCGGAATCCATACTGACGCCGCTTGGGGAAACAATTATGAAAAACTTCTTAAAGATAAAGATTATGTAACTATACAATACCCCAAGAAATCCACAGGATTTCGAGAAAGTCCAGCGCCAAAATATGTGCATTTCAATATATTTTGTGTGCATCGGTTCGAAAGAACCGCAGTGACTGAATAGTCACAAGATTATTTGAATCGAACCGGCCGTAATTCGGCAGAATGGAGGAGCGTATGATACAACAAGCAATTCGTAATATTTTGAACAAAGAAGATTTATCTCTGGAGACAACCAGAGAGGTTATGGATGAAATCATGAGCGGAAATGCCACCAATGCACAGATTGCAGCCTTTATTACCGGAATCCGGATGAAGGGAGAAACCATCGATGAGATCACAGCCTGTGCCATGAGTATGAGAAATATTGGTTTAAAATTAAGGCAC
The DNA here is from genome assembly GCA_002307215.1 of Lachnoclostridium sp. UBA1308. Lineage (GTDB taxonomy): Bacteria > Bacillota > Clostridia > Lachnospirales > Lachnospiraceae > Mobilitalea. The sequence continues at coordinate 131,461 of DBTU01000037.1, read as the reverse complement.
GAGGGAGATGTTCTTGATATCGTCGGTACCGGCGGAGATGAGGCATTTACCTTTAATATTTCAACGATTTCTTCTATCATCATAGCAGCGGCGGGGATTCCGGTAGCAAAGCACGGAAACCGAAGCGTATCCAGTAAATGCGGCAGTGCAGATGTTTTGGAGGCACTGGGAGTCAAAATTGATATTCCGGTAGAGAAGAGTGAGAAGATATTGAAGGAAATCGGCATTTGTTTTTTGTTTGCTCCGGTATATCATTCTTCCATGAAGTATGCCGCTCCGGTAAGAAGAGAGCTTGGTGTCCGAACCATTTTTAATATTCTTGGGCCACTATCCAGTCCGGCAAACGCTAATCTTCAACTATTGGGTGTCTATGATGAGAACCTTGTAGAGCCGATGGCTAAGGTGCTTTCTAATCTAGGCGTAAAGCGTGCGATGGTTGTTCATGGACATGACGGCCTGGATGAGGTATCCTTAAGCGGAAAAACAACGGTTTGTGAGGTAAATGAGAGTAAGATTAACAGCTTTTTCCTGGATCCTCATCAGTTTGGATTTGAGTACTGCAAACCAGAGGATCTGGTCGGAGGAGACCCTACTATGAATGCTGATATCGCAAGAAAGATTTTGAGCGGTGAGCCGGGACCGAAGAGAGATATTGTATTATTAAATTCTGCAATTTGCCTCTATATGACGTATAATAATATTACCCTTCGTGAATGTGTAAGGCTTGCTGCGGAAACAATAGACAGCGGGAAAGCAATGGAGAAGTTGAATGACTTCATCCGGTTATCCAATGAATAGGCTTCCTAAATCGATACCACCGAAAGGAATAAATCATAATGATACTTGATACAATTGCCGAAGCAACAAAAATTAGAGTGGAGCATGCAAAGAGAGAACTTCCCTTGACTAAACTCAAGGAAATGATTTATGAAAATGGCTGTGTAAAAAGCTTCAATAATCGATTGGCCTTTGCTTTTGAAAAATCATTACGAACAAATCGCAATTTAATAAGAAATAGTCAGACTGTATGCGATATATACGCAGATAAGATCGCTTTTATTTGTGAAGTTAAGAAGGCATCTCCCTCCAAAGGTATCATATCAGAGGATTTTCCTTATCTGGATATCGCTACGCAGTATCAGGCTGCCGGAGCCGATGCGATTTCCGTATTGACTGAACCGGAGTTTTTTAAAGGTTCAGATCAATATCTGACAGAGATTAGTAATGCGGTAAGCATTCCGGTATTGCGAAAGGATTTTACGGTTGATGAATATCAGATCTATGAGGCAAAGTTGATTGGTGCGGATGCAGTGCTTCTGATCTGTTCCTTACTGGATACGGATACCATTAAGAAATTCTTGAGATTATGTAGTGAACTTGGCTTATCCGCTTTAATCGAAGCGCACAATGAGGAAGAGGTATTTTCGGCAATCAGTGCGGGAGCAAGGGTGCTTGGTGTAAATAACCGTAACCTACAGACCTTCGAGGTGGATATAAATAATAGCGTCAGGCTACGTAAAATGGTGCCTAAGGATATCATCTTTGTTGCGGAAAGCGGAATAAAAACGGCAGAGGATATGCGCATACTAAAAGAAGCCGATGTGAATGCGGTTCTGATTGGTGAAACCTTAATGAGAAGCCCGAATAAGAAAGAACAACTGAACCTGCTTCGTAATTCGAATAAAGAATTTTAAGAACCAAAATTCTTGGGAAGAATAAGAAACTCGCACAGTGGTGCTCCCTCCTTATTCTTCCGGGCTTTGTGTCAAACGAATTCTAAGGGTAGGCATGGAGGTTGGAGTGAGGACAGAATATGACTAAAATAAAAATTTGCGGGTTATTCAGACCGGTTGATATCGACTTTGTAAATGCTGCAGTACCGGATTATATCGGCTTTGTATTTGCAAAGAGTAGAAGGCAAGTCAGTGAAGAGTTGGCAAGGGAGCTAAAAAGTAATTTAAACCCCGAAATCAAGGCAGTAGGCGTATTTGTAAAGGAAGAACAGGATAAAATAATCAGGCTGTGCACAAATAATATTATTGATGTCGTACAATTACACGGTGATGAGGATGAAGAATATATAAGTGAATTGCAAAGGTATATAACAAATCCCATCATCAAAGCGGTAAGAGTGAGACAGCAGCAAGATATCAAAGCAGCGGAGAGTTTCGACAGTGATTATCTGCTCTTTGATACTTATGCGGAAGATATGTACGGTGGAAGCGGTGAAGCCTTCGATTGGTCAATCATATCAAAGGCTAAAAAACCATATTTTCTCGCCGGAGGTTTACACGTCGGTAATGTTCTTCAAGCAATATCACTGTTAAAGCCTTACTGTGTTGATGTTAGCAGTGGAGTAGAGACCGACGGAATAAAGGATAAAGGCAAAATAATGGATATCATATCAAAAGTCAGGAGCGTGAAATAAATGTCAAAAGGAAGATTTGGTGTACATGGAGGACAGTATATACCGGAAACCTTGATGAATGCCGTAATAGAACTGGAAAAGGTGTATGATCAATATAAAAATGATACAGAATTTAATCGTGAGCTTAATGATCTGTTCAAAAATTATGCAGGAAGGCCATCCCTCTTATATTATGCAGAAAAGATGACGAAGGATCTTAACGGAGCAAAGATTTATCTAAAACGTGAGGATCTCAATCATACCGGTTCTCATAAGATTAACAATGTACTCGGACAGGTACTGCTGGCGAAAAGAATGGGTAAAACCAGAGTAATCGCAGAAACCGGAGCAGGCCAACACGGAGTTGCAACCGCAACCGCAGCTGCACTAATGGGTATGGAATGCGAGATATTCATGGGTAAGGAGGATACCGATCGCCAAGCACTCAACGTATTTCGCATGGAGCTACTGGGAGCAAAGGTACATGCGGTGACCTCAGGAACACAGACCCTAAAGGATGCTGTAAACGAAGCCATGCGTGAGTGGACGAAATGCGTTGAGGATACTCATTATGTTTTTGGCTCTGTCATGGGCCCGCATCCGTTTCCTATGTTGGTACGTGATTTTCAGAGTGTCATCGGTAAGGAAGTGAAAGCACAGCTTTTAGAGAAGGAAGGCAGACTTCCGGATGCTTTACTTGCCTGCGTCGGTGGTGGAAGCAATGCGATGGGATTATTTTATGATTTTCTTTCGGATACAAAGGTTCGTCTGATTGGCTGTGAAGCTGCAGGACTAGGTGTGGAAACCGACAGAACGGCAGCAACCATTGCAACCGGAACTCTTGGTATCTTTCATGGAATGAAATCCTATTTCTGTCAGGATGAATATGGACAGATTGCACCGGTATATTCTATCTCAGCAGGATTGGATTATCCTGGGATTGGACCGGAACATGCTAATTTACATGATACGGGGAGAGCAGAGTATGTTCCTGTTACCGATCAGGAAGCGGTCGATGCCTTTGAATATTTGGCACGTACGGAAGGTATTATTCCTGCAATCGAAAGCGCTCATGCGGTTGCATATGCAAGAAAACTTGCTCCAACAATGGGGAAAGATCAGATTATGGTAATTAATCTATCCGGACGCGGTGATAAAGATGTGGCAGCAATTGCACGTTACAGGGGGGTACAAATCTATGAGTAGAATCAGTGATGTGTTTCTTAAGAATAAGGCATTTATACCTTTTGTGACCGCAGGTGATCCCAGTATTGAGATAACCGAGCAGCTTGTGCTTTGTATGGCAAAGGCCGGGGCCGACTTGATTGAAATTGGAATACCGTTCTCAGATCCTGTTGCGGAAGGCCCTGTCATTCAAGATGCCGATTACCGTGCACTCGCTGCGGGAACTACGACCGATCAGATATTTGTGATGGTTGAAAGAATACGAAAGGTTTGCAGTGTACCGATTGCCTTTATGACCTATGTGAATCCGATTTATACATATGGTACGAAAAGGTTTATGGAAAACTGCAGTAAGGTCGGAGTGGATGCAATCATTGTGCCGGATGTTCCCTTCGAGGAACGGGGAGAGCTCAAACCATTTTGTGATCAATACAAAATTACGTTTATATCAATGATAGCTCCAACTTCAAAAGAGCGTATTAAAATGATTGCACAGGACGCGGAAGGTTTTATTTACTGTGTATCCTCCATGGGGGTTACGGGAGTTAGAAGTGAAATCGGCTCGGAAGTCGGTGATATGATAAAGACGGTTAAGGAAGTGAAGGATATTCCATGTGCAATCGGCTTTGGAATTTCAACTACAGAACAGGCTGCTAAGATGGCTGCTATTTCCGATGGAGTAATTGTTGGCAGTGCTATTATAAAGATTGTTGCACAATATGGTAAGGAATGTGTTCCTTATGTGGAGGAATACGTAAGGAGCATGAAGGGAGCAATGTGAATTATTGAAAAGTATAATTCACACTTAGAAGTTTGTGCCTGCGTAACCAAAGTGTGCAAGCACACTTAGCGCAAACTAATTCGAAGGGTAGACATTTTGGGTTACTGTGAAAATAGTCTCGCAAAAATCA
>DBTU01000037.1:87534-126696 GCA_002307215.1 Lachnoclostridium sp. UBA1308 | reverse complement strand
CATGCGAGCCATTAGGAATATAAAACGAATTCCATTGGTAATTCATTTTTATATTCTACTTATTTTGATTTGAGAGCCGCCGAACGCGGCACACGGCAAATTTGTGCTATTGCCCAAATTCGCGGACTTGTGGCAGAATGGAGGATTAAATGGCTAATCATATCAATGATATATTACTGAAACTGAACTCGGGTATTAATCTGACGGAAGAGGAAGCCTACCAAGCAATTCTTGCAATCAATGAAGATGAAATGACGGATATCCAGATTATGAGCTTTCAGGTGTCTTTGTTAATGAAAGGACCGACTCTTGCAGAAATTTCTGCTATTGCTAGGGCAATGAGAGATAACTGCATTCAGATAAAGCCAAAGGTTGATGAAGAACTGATGGATACCTGCGGAACCGGCGGAGGACTTAATACCTTTAATATTTCTACAGCTGTAGCCTTTGTGGCTGCGGCTGCCGGAATCAAGGTTGCGAAAACCGGTAGCAAATCAAATATTAACCTGTCCGGTAGTGCCGATGTTTTGGAGGCTCTTGGAATATGCATTCACCAAAGCCCCACAGGTGTAGAAAAGTTAATTGAAGAGATTGGGATGGCCTTTTTGTATGCACCTTTATTTCATCCGGTGATGCAGAAAATGATTCATCCGGAGAAGGATCTCGGGATTAAGACAATCTTTTATACTATAATCGGTCCATTAATCAATCCGGCACTTGCTACACGCCATGTCATGGGCGTCTATAAGCCGGAATTACTTGACATGGTAACTGAGGTTGCGCTATCCTTGGGATATACCAGAGCCCTGTTTGTTCATGGCGAAGATAAGATGGATGAAATATCCCTTCTAGGTAAAACCAGAGTGAATGAATTGAAGAACGGTATGATTACAAGCTATGAGATTACACCGGAAGAATTAGGACTGTCGCGTTGCAAGTTGGGCGATATCGCTACAGGAACTCCTGAGGCAAATGCAGTTATGATTCGTGATGTTTTTTCAGGTAAGAACAAAGGACCCAGACGTCACGCGGTTATACTGAATGCTGCAGGAGCGCTTATGATTGGTGATAAGGCGGATTCCTTAAAGGAAGGTGTAAAGCTTGCGAAAGAAATTCTGGACAGTGGTTTGGCACAGAATAAATTAAATGAATTTACAGAGGCATCACATGCCTATAAGAATATATAACACCAATATATAGCACGAATGTATAACACAAATATATGACACGAATGTAAGAATTCGTTGCAGTTCAGCCTTCAAAGAGATGAATACGGACGGAAAAAAAACATTCCGTTTTCACGGTCTTGTCACTGTCTTTGCTAGGCTCAACTGTAACAACAATTCGCTGTACTGAAGAGAAAGTAGTTGATATCTATGAAAAAAATGGCACCGGTCTTTATCTTGCTTGCGGGTATGCTATGGGCTACGATTGGTATTTTTATTCGTAATCTTGAGAAGCTTGGAATACATTCTATGGAAATAGTGGCAATCAAAGCATTTATTACGCTCATAGCAATGCTACTTTTTCTTGGAATTTATGACAGGAGACTGTTAAGAGTACGACTTAAGGACTGCTGGTGCTTTGTAGGAACCGGAATTTGTAGTGTGGTGTTTTTCAATTTTTGCTATTTTAAGACCATTACACTGACGTCACTTTCGGTAGCGGCAATTTTACTGTATACGGCACCCATGCTTGTGATGATACTTTCAATCATACTTTTTCAGGAAAAACTGACGAAGACTAAACTAATGGCAATAATTTTTGCCTTTGGAGGATGTATATTCGTAACAGGAATTCTTGAAAGTACGGCCAATATCGGTTTTATAGGCCTGTTAACCGGACTCGGAGCAGGCTTTGGTTATGCACTTTACAGTATTTTCGGAAGATATGCCTTAAAGAGGGGGTATCATCCGCTTACAATAACAGCGTATACATTCTTGTTTGCAAGTATCGGATCCTTACCGGCCGTTAATCTAAAGAAAATTACCGGTATCATGATCGACGATACCAAAATGACTGTTTACTTGATTGTGTTCACATTAATAACCACGATACTTCCCTATTTCTTATACACAACCGGACTTTCCCTTATGGAAAACAGTACTGCTTCTATTATTGCATCCATTGAACCGGTTGTTGCAACAGTGATTGGAATCATTGTTTTCCGAGAAAAGCTGTCAGTAACCGGTTCTCTTGGAATTATGATGGTAATAGCGGCCATTGTGATTTTAAATAGAAAGCAGAAAATTGTTAAGCATTGATTGTCAGTATTGGACTTAGCATGGACCATTCTCGGGGGAAGGGGGTAGAAAATATTTTGAAAAAGTATATTCTAATCATCATATTCGGTATTGTAGGAGCGATGAGTCGATACGGTATCGGACTGATTATGAATAGGAGCTTTCCATTTGGAACAATGCTCGTTAATTTGATAGGATGTTTTATTTTACCGGTTATTTTTATTGGGCTTAAGGAAACCGGAATATTTTCAAAAGAAGTGATTTCTGCCATGGGAACGGGCTTTATTGGTGCATTTACTACCTTTTCTGCATTTACTGTCGACATCATAAAAATGCTTGATCAGGGTAAACTTACGGTTGCATTATTTTATCTTTTCGCCGGTCTTGCAGGAGGATCGTTTGCAGCATATGCAGGAGTTGCTATCAGTGATTATTTGATACATAGATACAAAAAGAGGGTAGTTCCGCTGAAGGGAGACAAGGATGATAATTAACTTTGTACTTGTCGGCATCGGCGGAGGCCTGGGTGCTTTTCTGCGGGCATGGATTACGGAAGGTATAAAGAAAATATGGTATAGGGATTATCCCTTGGCTACTTTCCTTATCAATGTAACGGGAGCATTTATTCTTGGAGTACTTATATCCTTTCAAGCAGGAAATCTATGGATGCTTCTGTTTGGGACAGGACTAATGGGCGGCTACACCACCTTTTCAACGTTTAATTATGAATTGATAACACTCATGAAATCGGGTAGGAAAAAGACATCTTTACTTTATGAGCTTTTGTCGGTATTATGTGGATTGGCTGCAGCTGCCGTCGGAATGAATATTTAATAAAACAATTCTAATATTTCAAATGAATTTTACAAACAATTAACAAATAGATGCGGGAAACTTATCGTAAATGCTGATAAAATGGAAGAAAAACGAAAGAGGCGTACGATGAGCGACAGAAGAAAAGAAGCGCTGGAATATATTATTGAGGAGAGACAGATAAAAACAGTATTCCAGCCGATTATATCCTTAAAGAATGGTAGTATTTTAGGACATGAGGCACTAAGCAGGATTACCTGTGAAAGTGAGATTGATAATCCCGAGATGCTATTTGCTGTAGCAGGAGAATATGATCGTCTGTGGGATCTGGAGCTGTTATGCAGAACAAAGGCTTTGGAAGCGGCATATATTTTCCTGATTCCTCCGTACAGTAAGATGCTTTTTCTTAATGTAAATCCAAACATATTACATGACATTAACTTTAAGAAAGGCTTTACGAGTGATTTTTTGCAGGAGTACAAAATCGAACCACAGAATGTAATATTTGAGATTACAGAGAGAAATGTAATTCTGGATATGGGTGGATTTTTATCAACGATTGATCATTACCGTGGACAGGATTATAAAATTGCGATTGATGATGCCGGAGCCGGATATTCAGGCCTTAACCTGATCAGTGATGTAAATCCGAATTATATTAAGCTTGATATGAAGCTGATTCGAGATATTGATACAGACCTGTTGAAAACCGCCCTTGTTAAGGGTATGGTTGAGCTTTCCAAAGCATCAAGTATCAGCTTGATTGCGGAAGGTATTGAGACAAAAGAGGAACTGGAAACCTTAATTGCTTTAGGTGTGCAGTACGGACAGGGTTATTTGATCCAAAAGCCTAAAGCTGAATTGGAAGAAATTCCGAAAGCGGTTATAGGTGTTATTATGGATGCTCAGGATATGAAAAAGAAAAGCTCGGAAAATGTAGCCTGCTCTGATGTTAGAAGTCTATGCTCCTACACCGGTATCGTTTCTCCAAACGTATCGGCAAAATCCGTGTATCAGATATTTAAGCAAAACACTGAATTCTTTGGCTTATGTGTGATTGATAATGAAATACCGCTAGGAATCATCACATCTGAAAAACTTGCCCGTAAGATGAGTGGCCACTATGGGTTTGCGCTCCATCAGAATAAACCGATTTCAGAGCTTATGGATAAAAGATTTTTGATGGTGGATCATCAGACACCAATCGCTACAGTATCCTATCTGGCTATGTCTAGGCCAAACGATTCACTATATGATTTTATTGTGGTAACTGAAAATGAAAAATATGTCGGAACAGTAACCATTAGGGATCTACTGACAAAATCCATGGAAATTGAAGTCAATAACGCGAAACAAATCAATCCGCTATCAGGTCTTCCGGGCAATAATATGGTAGAACAGAAGCTTGAATACTGCATAAAATCAAGAGATGAATTTACTATTTCCTATATAGATATTGATAATTTTAAGGCGTACAATGATGTTTATGGCTTTGAGAGTGGCGATCTGGTTTTAAAAATGCTGGCAGAACTGCTGAAAAGCATGATACCCGGAAAAAACTTCATAGGTCATATCGGTGGAGATGATTATACAGTCATTATGGAAGAATCTGTTGACGAAGCTTTTTTTGACGAAATAAAAGAGCGATTCAAAACAAATGTTTTTGCTTATTACAATCCAATCGATTTGAAAAATGGTTATATTACCACAACAAATCGAAGAGGTGAGATGGAGCAATTTCCACTACTTACAATAACAACAGTAGCAGTAAGTAATCATTATAAGGAATTTAAAGATATCTATGAGTTGACTAAGTTACTTGCAGCCTTGAAAAGGGATAAGAAACAGAAAAAGCTGATGCAGATATAGACACCTTAATATGGTGTGATCAGATTGATGATAAGAGATTCAGGATAGAAAATTAACTAATAAGTTATCAAAGAGTTGTGATCTCTAAATAGATAGGAGTGCGCACTCTCTTTTTTTGTTGTAAAAGAAATTTCATCTTATTTTATATATAATTTTATCATTCAAAACTATTTATTATAACTTTTTTAGTGCAAGAATAACTTATGGAAACAATAATTTTATATTGTATACAAGAGGTAGCTTTTTATTTTAGAAGTTAATTTGAGTTAAAACATTTAATTTACTATTACATTTGACACCCTAATCACATTTAATATTTAATTAAAATAAATGATTGACATTAACGCGGCGTAATGGTTTAGACTCATCTTGTAAGGAGGAATTGCTATGGAATATACAGTGCAAAAGTTAGCTAAATTGGCAGGCACCAGTACCAGAACACTAAGGTATTACGATGAAATAGGGATTCTTAAGCCGGCAAGAATCAATTCTTCGGGATATCGAATCGATCAGTCAAACAAGAACCTTCTCAATATGACACAGGAACAGTATGATAGATTTGAGAAGCTAGGGCAGGAGGTATTAGTTACACTTGAGGATGCTTATAAAACCGGAGATCCTGCCGGAAAGCTGGGTCAGAAAGTGGCAGATCTTCACAAGCAGTGGCTGTGTTTTACCTGGAGTAGTTACAGTAAGGAAGCTCACGCCGGATTGGCACAGATGTATGTAGATGATGAGCGTTTTACAGCTTATTGTGATAAGAAGCAGCCGGGGCTGGCAAAGTTCTTAAGAGATGCTGTTCTTATATATACCGGTACGGAAGAATAATGAGGGTAATACAAAGCAAGTTAATATATTCATAAGGTACTAGAAAAGCTGTTCTTACTATGGATAACCATAAGATAAGAACAGCTTTTGATTTTAATTAATTTCTTGAAAATATTTTAATTAATTCATTTACCAGGAGTGGTACGAGAGCGAAGGCAATAACAATAATCCAGTCCATTAGATTTAAATTATGAACTCCAAAGGCATCTGCCAGGAACGGAATAGTAATAACTACAAATTGAAGCAGGAGACCGATAAGAATCGACAAAATTAAAAATCGATTGGATAACAGACCAATCTTAAAAATCGTCTTTACCTGATTTCTCATGGACAAAGAATAAAACAACTGAGAAGCGGCTAATACAACAAACGCCATAGTCCTGGCATAGGTCAATGCTTCGTCGGAAACAGAGCCCGAGGTGAACGTATATCCCTTTTCCCATAAACCGTAATAAAAGGCCAGTAAGGTCAATAAACCAATAAGAACACCACCAATCACCGCTCTGGTTCCGGAGCCCTGTGCAAAAAAGCTTTCCTTTGGATTCCTCGGTTTTTGCTTCATGACATCAGGGTCGCCGGGATCAACGCCAAGGGCAATAGCCGGCAGAGAATCAGTAATCAGATTAACCCAGAGAAGCTGTGTGGCAATCAACGGAACAGGCCAATTAAGCAGGATGGATAGAAAAATTGCAATTACTTCACCAAGATTGCAGGACAAAAGGAAGATAACAGACTTCTTGATGTTGTTATAGATATTTCTGCCTTCTTCAATGGCATGAACGATCGTCGTAAAATTATCGTCGGTCAAAATCATATCACTGGCACCTTTTGCAACATCGGTTCCGGAGATTCCCATAGCAACTCCGATATCGGCATATTTTAAGGAAGGAGCATCATTGACGCCATCGCCGGTCATAGAAACGATATTACCCAGTGCTTTGAAGGCACGTACGATTTTCACCTTATGTTCCGGAGAAACGCGTGCAAATACATGGTAATGATTAATGTTTTCCGCAAAAACTTCATCGGACATGGCATCGATCTCTGCTCCGGTAATGCTTTCACCAAGGGAATTTGCAATACCTAGCTCCTTAGCTATGGCAACTGCTGTGTTTTTATGATCACCGGTAATCATAATCGGACGGATGCCTGCTAATTTTGCTTCATGAATGGAAGCCTTAACTTCAAGCCTTGGGGGATCAATCATACCAACAAGTCCGAGGACGGTTAGATCTTTTTCCATATCCTCAGGAGAAAGAATCTGATTGGTATCTTTGAAGGCGGCACCTAAAACACGTAGAGCAGAATCAGACATTTCCTCTGTCCTACGGAGATATTCACTTATTAGTGAGTCGGTCAGTGGAACAATTTGATTGTTTACGAATGCTGTAGTGCATATTTTAAGAATTTGATCAATAGCACCCTTTGTGTGTACACGGTATCCACTATCTTCTGCGTTAAGGGTGGACATTAACTTACGATCAGAATCAAAGGGCTTTTCGGATATCCTTCTATACTTTTCATGAAGCTCTTTACGACTCAAATTGAATCTGGAACCAAGCAGAATTAGAGCTATTTCAGTCGGATCACCGGTCCCTTCCCCATTTTCGTAAGTTGCATCCGAACATAGAATCAGGGATTTCATTAATTGTGTCTCCTCAGGAGTGGCCTTCAGACCGTCTTCACTTTGCGAAATATCGGTGAGATGAGGATGGGTATACTGTTTCACTACAGTCATCTTATTCTGGGTCAGCGTTCCGGTTTTATCGGAACAGATAATATTAACGGAGCCCAAAGTCTCAACAGCCGGTAATTTCTTAACGATCGCATTAATCTTAGACATTCTTGTAACTCCGAGTGCCAGCACGATTGCGACGATAGCAGCAAGTCCTTCCGGAATCGCTGCTACAGCCAGACTGATTGATGTCAAAAACATTTCAAACAAATCACGTTTTTGTATAAGCGCAATAACAAAGATAAGAACACAGATACCGATAGCCAGAAAACCAAGAATACGTCCCAGCTCATCGAGACGCTTTTGGAGAGGAGTCATTTCCTCTGTATTGGTATCTAAAATACTTGCAATCTTTCCGATCTCCGTGTCCATTGCAGTGGCTACAGCAATGCCTTCCCCTCGTCCGTAGGTGACAAGAGTGGACATATAAGCCATATTGGCTTTGTCACCGATCGGAGTCTTCGGATCAGTAAAAATAGAACCGGCGTCCTTATTGGAAGGAACTGATTCACCGGTAAGAGCTGACTCTTCAATCTGAAGATTGGCACTTTCTATTAAGCGGATATCTGCAGGGACAAATCGTCCTGCATCCAGAATGATAATATCACCCGGAACAACCTCTAAGGAATTGATTTCAACAGCTATTCCATCACGACGGACCAGGGATCTTGGCGTCGTCATCTTCTGAAGTGCCTGTATAGCCATTTCTGCTTTATACTCCTGAATTACACCGATCACGGCATTTAATATAATAACCAATAGAATAATAACAGAATCGGCATACTCATGTATGAGGAAGGTTATTACCGCGGCTGCAATCAGAACATAGATCAGCATATCCTTTAATTGAGCAAGGAAAAGTACAATAAGACTCTTCTTGGGTTGACTCTTTAGTTTGTTTTGACCAAATTGATTTAATCTTTGCCGTGCTTCATCCGAGGATAGACCTACAACCGGATTAATGTTGAATTCTTTTATCACGTTCTCTGTAGACTTTGAAAACCACATGAAACTCCACCTCTTTTCTTAATATCATTTCAGATTGTTATTATTTTTATTCCGGATTTACCAGTGAAACTTTATTATCAGAACTATATATGTGAGGACAGTATAGCATATGTCAGAAGGTGAAACATTAGAAAACAATGAAAAAAATCATACCATATATTGAGTGGAATATACTTCCATACGTTTGACATGCCGCTACTTTGATAGTAAAATAATAATTGTTAATGAAGGAAAGGTTCGGTGAACAGATGTATTATATCAATAAACTCGTGGGGTCTATGAATGTAAAGGAAGGTGCAAAAGAGAATTTGTCTTTCGTAATACTTGTTTTTTGCATAATACTGTTATGCATCCTTGTGCAGCTGATAACCAAAAAAGTCATCTTAAAATTATGTACTAAGCTAATTTATAAGAATAAATTCAAATGGGATGATATTATGCTTGAGAGAAAGGTCTTCTCCAGGTTTTCCGATATTCTCCCGGGAATCATTCTGTATCTCTTTGCACCTGTATTTGGTAACCCTGTTGCAGCTGTATTATTGCACAGAGGAGCAGTTGTATATATTCTGATTATTACGATATTTATAGCAAATGCATTGTTGGATGCGATTAATGAGATATATAAAACCTACCCGATTGCCAAAATAAGACCAATTAAGGGTTTGCTTCAGATTGTAAAAATTATTTTTTCTATTATAATCGGAATCGTTATAATCGGAACCTTGATGAATCAGAACCCTCTTCTTATGTTAGGCGGAATAGGAGCGGTTGCGGCAGTGTTTTCGTTTGTTTTCAAAGATTCTATACTGGGTTTTATTGCCGGAATCTTACTGACCTCAAATGATATGCTGAGGATCGGCGATTGGATAGAGATGCAGAAATATGGCGCGGACGGTGATGTAATCGACATAACCTTGAACACGGTCAAGGTTCAGAATTTTGATAAATCAATTGTTACTCTACCTGCATACACACTGGTATCAGATTCTTTCAAAAACTGGAGAGGAATGACGCAGTTTGGTGGAAGACGAATCAAACGCTCGGTTCATATTGATGTTAACAGCATTGTATTTTGCACAACTGAAATGATTGAGAAATTCAAGAAGATTAATTATTTAAAGGATTATATCATAGAGAAAGAAAAAGAATTAATGCAACATAATCAAAACCACGATTCTACTGATAAGCTTGGAATAAACGGAAGATACATGACAAATATCGGGACCTTCCGGATTTATATACAGAACTATTTAAAGAATAATTCAAAACTCATGAAAGAAATGCCTATACTAGTCCGCCAACTTCCGCCGACCGAGAACGGTCTTCCGTTAGAAATCTATGCATTTACAGATGTTACCAACTGGGAGACCTATGAAACAATCCAGTCCGATATCTTTGATCATATCTTATCAATAGCGCAAGAGTTCGGAATCCGTATCTTCCAAAGCCCCACCGGCTACGACATGCGCCATTAATCCACCCCAGAACATAGTAAGAGCAGGGATAAATCAGTATCCCTGCCTTACCATCTGGTGCCTCATTAGATTTTTTCAATGCAATATTCAATTCGATAGTGAGAATTCATTAACCTTTTTCAATTCACTTTAGTTTCTTTTCAAACTGAAGAATAACCAAAGCTTTCCAATAAACTAATTTGTCTGTCCAAAAGCTACCATCTCCCAATCATTCAAGAATTTTGCGATCTGTAATTCTGAGACGAAACTACAAACCATCTATTCTTTTTTTGACAGTTGAATTGATTTTGTCAATTCAAGCTGTTGTTTAGATACGACAGTACTTAAAAAGTAGAGTATATTAATATTCAGCAAGATAAGTTCTTACATCGTATCTGATATTATTATGTCACGATAGAAAAATAATATACAAATAATTAAAAAAAAATAACTGACATAATATGGTAAATGTATAGTGCCGTTATGAAAAACTAGTAAGGGAACAGATTATTTGGTGATTCATGTAATTGTTCACATAAGAACATGATATAAACATGAAAAATTATAAAACATGAATAAAGGATATTGACATTACAATATAACGATGTTATACTTTGATAAAAGTTTGTAACGTTACAAATACGTTTCAAAGGAGGAAGATTGTGACTAAAGGAATCGTTAAAAAGGATCTTAAAAAGAATTGGTCAATATACCTGATGGCGTTGCCATTTGTATTATTTTTTCTTGTTTTTTGTTACATACCTATGGGTGGTATCATTATGGCCTTCCAGGATTTTAGCCCTGCATTGGGAATTTTTCACAGTAAGTGGATTGGGCTTCAGAATTTTATTGATTTTTTTGATAGTTATTATGCAAAGAGTATCATATGGAATACATTCATAATAAGCTTTAGCACCTTGATTTTTTTCTTTCCGTGTCCAATCATATTGGCACTTCTATTGAATGAGATCAAAAGTAAGATGTTTAAAAAAACAATTCAAACGTTGTGTTATATGCCGTATTTTATTTCATTGGTCGTTATTTGCGGTTTGATTAAAAGCTTTACGGATTCGAATGGATTTATAACATCAATCGTTACATTCTTTGGTGGAGAAAAGAGAAATTTGTTATTAGACCCAACGTTATTTCGTTCCATCTATATTGGGTCACATATTTGGCAAAACATTGGTTTTAGCAGCATTATATATCTGGCTTCTCTATCTTCCGTAAGTCAGGAGCAATATGAGGCGGCAGCGATTGACGGTGCAGGCCGTTTAAAACGCACCTGGCATATTACGCTCCCGGGGATAGCACCAACGATTATAATAATGCTTATCCTAAATATCGGAGGATTGTTCAATGTTGGATATGAGAAGATAATTCTTTTGTATAATCCGATTACCTATGAAACAGCAGATGTCATCTCGACTTTTACCTACAGAAAGGGTCTGATAGATGCAGATTATGGGTATAGCACAGCAATTGGACTATTTAACTCGGTTATTAATTTTGTAATGTTACTATCAGCCAATAAAATATGCAGGAAATTATCAAGTACAAGTCTATTTTAACTTGATAAATCGAAAGAGGTAGAAATGGTAGAAAAAAGATCGCCCTTAAGAATAATGTTTATCATAGCAAATTATATTTTACTTGTATGCATCGCCTTGACCTGCATTGTGCCTCTGTTGCATGTGTTGTTTGCTTCCATATCGGACCCGACAAAGCTGATTAAGCATTCCGGTGTCATATTTTGGCCACTTGGAAAAGCGACTCTGAAGGGATATGGGCTTGTATTCCATAATAAAAGTATATTGGTAGGATATGCAAACACAATATTTTATGTGGTTACATCCACAGCATTAGGAGCATTTTTTACAGCATTAGCGGGTTATATATTGTCAAGAAAAAATCTTTTATTCCAAAATGCTTTAATGTTTTTTATTACCTTTACCATGATTTTTAGTGGTGGTTTAATTCCATTTTATCTTGTCGTTCAGAAGCTGGGTTGGCAAGACAGTAGACTTGCGATAATTATACCGGGTTGCCTTTCAGTGTTTAATATAATTATTATGAGAACGGCCATGCAGCAGATACCGGAAGAACTTGAGGAATCGGCAAAGCTGGACGGCGCAGGAAAATTTATAATTTTTTATAAAATTTATCTTCCGTTATCGAAAGCAACACTTGCGGCTATTGTCTTATTTTATGCAGTAGGACAGTGGAACTCCTGGTTTGGTGCCATGATATTTTTAACATCAAAGTCTAAATTTCCCTTACAGTTGATACTTCGAGATATACTTATTAATAGTAATATTACCTCGATAACGACAGGATCAACTTTGAATTCAGCGCAGTTGACTCAAGGTACTTATAAGATATTACTGCAGCATTGTGCAACGATCGCGGCAACTTTACCTATCCTATGCGTATATCCATTTACACAGAAGTACTTTGAAAGTGGTGTAATGATTGGATCGTTAAAAGGATAAAATGGTGAAATTTGATAAATCTATTGATGTATGGTAATATATAAATAAAAACTGAGGGGTAAATAATGAGAAAAACACTGAAGGATATTGCCGGTGAAGCAGGAGTATCACCAAGCATGGTGTCATATGTTTTGAACAGAAAAGGCAGAGCTACAAAGGAATCTCATAAAAAAATTCTTGATATTGCAGAAAAGTATAATTATGTGCCGGATGCAAGCGCTAAAACCTTAGTTACCGGGGTTAGCAATAATATTGGTCTAATTATATGTAAAAGCCACGATGATATTTTTTCACAAGCATTCACAATGAAATGTATCAGTGAGTTTAGTAAAAAGCTAAATCAATATTCAGGATGGCTTTCCTTGTACCTGGGTGAAGAGTTAAGTCCTTCCGATGTTCGTAATTATCTTGGGAATGCGAGACTAGACGGGATTGTATTCATGTACACAACAGCCGTGGATGAAATAGCAAAATTCATTGTTGACCGTGGGACTCCTTGTGTGTTCCTGGACGGAGGTTCTTCCGTTCAAAGTGTTGCGGATGTTGCATGTGACGATTATTATGGAATAAAAACGGCTTTCGATTATTTGATTACTAAGGGACATAAGAAAATCATGTTCTTATCGGCGGATAAGAACGAAGAGATCAGTGCTTGGGATATTCGGTTGTCTGCTTATCTGGATGGGATTAAGGAGCACAATCTTTCTTATAAGGTTATCATACGTGGCGGTAGGAGAACTTCTTCAAAAGGTTATTCTGCTATAAAGGAATATATCGAGAACGGTGGAGAGCTTCCGGATGCAATTATTGCTGCAAGCGATGAATTGGCAAGTGGCGCGCTGAAATTTTTGAATGAAAGAAACATTAAGATCCCGGAAGAGGTAGCAGTGATAGGATTCGATGATGCAAATATTGAATATAATCAGGATATGGGATTGTCATCCATAAGGCAACCGATTGATAAGATGGTAGATTATTGTGTTGAGTATATTTATGATTGCATATCCAAACGGACCTTGAGCAATGTTAAAATAAGAATGGAATCCGAACTGATATTAAGAAAAACAACAAGATAAAAGTGTTGATAAGTATTTTGCAGGTCCGTAGTGTAAGACTGTTTGGTGAAGTAGGAGTATGTAAAATGTAAGTACTATTAGTTTTTTTTATCATATGTTTGTAACGTTACAAAAACGTTGAAGGGGGGGATAGAATTATTGCAATTGTGAAAGGAAGAATAATTGCACAGATTGAATTATGCATGCGGATAAGTCACATGCAGGGAGATTATTTGTCAAATTACTTGTAGAGGGAAAAACAATCGAAAGGAGAATTTTATGAGAAAATTAATATCTTTATTTCTTGTTCTGCTTGTTATGATGTTTTCATTTAATGGCTGCAGCAGTAAAAAAGGGGAGGACACAACGGCTACACCTACACCTACTATTGCTGATACTACTGCCACGCCGGCTCAGGAGGTACCCGGACAGGAAGGATGGTTAGTAGATGAACCTACGACATTAACTATCTGGCAGCCTTTTTCGAATACTATAATTGACACGATGGAGGACAATCCGGTTGTTGCAGAAATTGCTAAGAGAACCGGAATAACATTAAAGTTCATTCACCCGGCAAGTGGGGATGAAGCTACTGCTTTTCAGCTTATGATTGCATCCAACAGCTATCCGGACATC
This sequence comes from Lachnoclostridium sp. UBA1308, assembly GCA_002307215.1. Lineage (GTDB taxonomy): Bacteria > Bacillota > Clostridia > Lachnospirales > Lachnospiraceae > Mobilitalea. Next base: position 112,563 of record DBTU01000037.1, on the reverse strand, counting down.
ATTCGCTTGGACTCTGAAGGTAGAAGTGATACAAACATAGCCTATCCCGGTGGTGGGGAGAAGGCAATCAGTGATGGAGTGTTCATTCAATTAAATGATTTGATTGAACAGTATGCGCCAAATTATACAGCCATCAGAGCACGTGGTGATGTTTATGAAAAGGATACCATTACAGATAGTGGAGTAATGTATGCAATGTATTCGGTTAGTGATACCACAGAGCCTGCATATGCAGGATTAACTTACCGTAAAGATTGGGCTGATGCGCTTGGCTTAGGTGAGCCTGTAACCATGGAGGATTGGCATACTTTACTTACAGCCTATAAAGACACCGAAGGAGCAGATGCACCGCTTATGATCGATAAGACCGGCCTGCTACTGGATGATGAGTTTCTTTCTTCCTGGAATATTGGAAGTGATTTCTATCAGGTGGATGGAAAAGTATATTACGGATATATTCAACCGGAATTTAAGGAATACCTTACCACTATGAATAAATGGTATACGGAGGGACTGATTGATCCCGATTTCATTGGAAATGCTGATTTTAATGCAATTTTAATTCCTCCGAGTTATTCCGCATCAGGAAGAACCGGAGCAGGTGTAGTCACATGGGCAGCTGCGTATGACGGACTTTTCTCACTTTTCCATGCTTCTGAAGATGCAAATATTAATTTCGCACCCGTGGTTGCTCCTGTTCAAAATGAGGGCGATACCCAACATTTTCGTTTTACAACTTCACCGATTTTGAATCCCTGGGCTATTACTACCTCCTGCAAGAATCCGGAGGCAGCTGTCAAATTCCTTGATTGGTGCTACACAGAGGAAGGTTCACTTTTAATCAACTACGGTATTGAGGGGACAACTTACACCATGGTTGACGGAGCACCGAGATTTACTGATTTTATTCTTAAAAATGAAGATGGAAACGACGGACCAACTATGTGGACAGCTAATACCTGGGAGGGTTGCCCGGGCTTAAGAGATTACTCACGTGGTTATCAGAATGCAGATCCGAAGTTGCTTTCAGCTTGTGATGTATGGAATTCCTCAGGTTCGGATTATAGTATGCCGATGGGTCTGACACTTACAAGTGATGAGGCAGATGAGTACTCAAAGATAATGGCAGATATTCAGACTTATGTTGATACAAATACACCAAAGTTTATTATCGGTACAAAATCTTTGGATGAGTATAGTTCCTTTGTGGATGAGCTCAAATCCATGAAGATTGAACGTGCCCTTGAGATTAAGCAAGCAGCACTGGACAGATATAATAACAGAAAGTAAATCCAACAGAATATTAAAATAAATTGATTTTTTCTGGCAGATTTTCCGACGGTGGAGTTATTATCACAGCATGTGGTAAGTTCCTGCCGGAAAATCTGTCAATCAATGTATTTATTTTAAACAGAAAGATAAGGGTGATGATAATGGCTTTAATGCATGTAGAATTTTTTTCTAAAGTTTTAGCATTGACAAATTCCATGGATATAATTATGCCACAGTACGACACACGGGATGAATACCCGGTGCTCTGGTTGCTCCATGGTGGCGGAGGAACTCAATCGGATTGGCATAGGTTTACAAATATTGAACGATACGTAGAGAATACAGGAATTACTGTAATTATGCCGTATGCCTGGATGAGCCGTTATTGTAACATGACTTACGGTGGAGAATATTATGATTTTCTAACAACAGAGCTTCTTGAAATATGCAGAAACTTTTTCCCTAAGATATCCGCAAAAAGAGAATTGAATTATATTGCCGGACTTTCTTTGGGAGGAAGCGGTGCGTTGTCCTTAGGAATCAGAAATCCGGATAAATACGGTGCGATTGGTGTACTGTCAGCAAGTAGTATTATTCCGCTGGAATATCTTAGAACAGTTGAGGGCGGACCGGCATCGCCGGGAGGAACAGGTAAGAAGAGTGTTAACATGATTAATTTCGGTGTTGAGGATACCGGTGATCTTGTTGGAACGGAACATGATGTATTAATGTATGCCAGACAAAATGTAGAGAATAAAGTTCCTCTGCCTAAAATATTCCATGCAGTCGGTACGGAAGATCATGCATATCCGGTAGGTTTGGGACTGAAAGAATTTTTTGAAAGCTTTCCGGGAAATCCCTATCAGTATGAATTCCATACGGAACCCGGTCAACATAATTGGGATTTTTGGGATAAATGGATTAAGGAATTTGTTAATATGATTGCGTTACAAAATAAGGAGGTTAGGTAGTATGGCTCTTATAACGATGGAATTAAATTCGGAATGCTTAACCAGGGGAACCACCATTCATGTAATTTTACCTGAGAATGGAGAGGGAAGAAAGAATAAGGACGGTAAATATCCGGTGCTTTGGTTACTACATGGTGCAACGGATAATCATACAATGTGGCAGCGATTTTCTTCAATTGAAAGATATTTAAAAAAGGCAGGAATTGCTGCGGTACTTCCGTCTGTGGATAATAGCTTCTATACCAATATAGATGCCGGACGTTATTTAGATTATGTAACGGAAGAGTTGCCACAGCTTTGTCAAAAGCTGTTTCCGATATCCGCCGATCCCAAGGATAATTTCGTGGCAGGTATGTCCATGGGTGGATATGGAACAATGAAAATGGGTTTTACCTATCCTGAAAAATATGCAGCACTCGGAATATTCTCCTCGGCAAGCTTTATAGATCTTGGCGTTGGTATGATACCGGGCGGGATTCGTGTTCCACTCAATTTTGTAAGAGTATTAGTGTTCGGAGAGATAGAATTGGATAAAGCACACGGAACCGAACATGATCTGATGCTGCTTGCGAAGCAAGCCTCAGAAAGCGGAAAACCGCTTCCAAAGATATTTGCAGTATGCGGAACTGCGGATGGGACCATTACAACCGAGAAAAAGAATATAAAATATCTTCAGGAATTAGATAATCCCTATGATTGCTTGTTCATGGAAAGCTGTGGCTTTCATGATTTTGATTTCTGGGATCAATGGCTACCCGTATTCCTTCAGTGGTTACCAATTCAAGCATAATTCATTACAATGACATTTCAATATATCTTTGTTGTTTGCCAAGTAACGAATAGGTGCTCAATGAAAAAAGGAGGAATTTTATGACAAGAGAAAAACCGATTGAACTTAGAATGGAGATTATCACCAACATTCCGACTGCAATGAGAGATGGAATTACGTTGTATGGGAATCTCTATAAAGCAGAAGGAAATAAGAAATGCCCCACAATACTGTTTCGTTATATTTTTAAAAAGGAAAGAGCCGGACGTAATTGGAAGATTTATAATCCGGAATTTTATGTAAAAGCCGGATATAACGTATTTGTACAAGATGTAAGAGGTACCGGTGTATCAGAAGGAGAATTTGAAAGATTTACTGCTGACGGAAAAGACGGGTATGATACGATTGAATGGCTTGCTACACAGCCCTGGTGTGATGGAAATGTTGGAATGTTCGGTAATTTTTATGCCGGGTTTCTACAGTTTGCAGCGGCTGCAGAACGTCCTCCGCATTTGAAGGCAATCTGTCCGTTTCAGACAAGTGTAGTGTTAAATCGAGATAATAATAATAGAGGTTTTTTGTTTAGCTCACATATTGGATGGTGTTTATCAAGGATATTGGAACGGGTTAAGGAGGGTTGGTATGATGAAGAATTAGCTAACCGTCTGATACCTCAGATGGAAGTATATGTTGCGAATTATCAGAAGCAGGTTTTATATCGTCCGCTCAGAGATATGCCGGCCGCAAAATTTGATGAATTTCCGATTTTTAAGGATTATATCGATCATCTTGTCGTAAATTATGATAATCCGGACTATATTCATAAAGAAGGCAAGGATATGGATTTCTCACGAATTAATGTTCCTGCCTTCGGATGTGCCGGTTGGTTCGATGTATCAAGAAACAGTACAATAGATCAATATCTTGGTTTAATAAAGGATGGAGAGGGACTAGCAAAAGAATCAGAAATGTTAATCGGTCCCTGGATACCCGGTGAAGCAATGTCAACGGAGGGTATCGAATTAAGCTTTGGAGAAAACAGCACCGAGGAGTATATCGGTGTTGTACAAAGGATGATTGCCTGGTTTGATAGATGGTTAAAGGGAATAACTCCGGCGCAGAAAAAGGACCCAATCGAGTTTTTCGTTGTTGGAAAAAACATATGGAGAAGTGAAAAGGAATGGCCACTCACAAACACGGTTGATAAAATTTACTATTTACAAAGTGCAGGGCGAGCAAATACCTGCCTTGGTAATGGGAAGCTTTCCCCCAATAAAGCATCGGTAAATCAAAAGGTTGATAGTTTTATCTATGATCCGAATAACCTCGTTCCAAGTCTATCCATAGGAAAAGATGCCTCAGAACTGGAGAAGCGAGGTGATATTCTGGTATATACCTCAGAGGAGTTTACGCAAGATACAGAATTTTCTGGCTTGGCATCAGCGATTTTATATGTGTCTTCCTCAGCCGTTGATACAGATTTCATGGTCAGGATTATGGATGTACTTCCAAACGGTAAGGCAGTTGCCATAAGTGACGGAGCGACCAGGGCGCGTTATAGAAATTCCTGGGAACCGGAACTATTGGAACATGGAAAAGTCTATGAAGTTGAAGTAAAGATTGGATATATCAGTTATACCTATCAGAAAGGTCATAAAATTCGTATTGACATTACCAGCAGTAATTTTATGAAATTTGATTATAACCATAACACAGGACTTCGCCCCGCAGATGATCCGAATATTGTTGTTGCTGTTAATACAATTCATCATAATGAAATATATGATTCAAGATTAATCCTCCCGCTAATTCCATAATAGAGCATATATGGATGAAGGCTGACTTAAGCCATAGGGCCGCAGCCAGGTACCCATTGCTCCTTGGGGTACCTGTCGGCAATGCGAGAGCCGGGTTGTTTTGGGAGCAATAGCAAAAATTTTTGGGAGCAGGCTTGTGAATACAAGGCCTGTTTCTTTTTTATTTTTAGGAAAGTTCGGCCTTTCAGATAAAAACACTTCTTATTATTAAATGAAGTTACTGTAGCGACTACGATAATCCTGGGGAGAACAAGAATAATGAGCACTGAATATTCGTGAAAAATGCTGTCTGTTGTTATATCCGACCTGAAATGCAATATCTGTAATCGGTATTTGGGTTGTGGTCAAAAGATATGCCGCGCGATTTACACGGACTGTATTAACATGGGTGGTAAGTGTTCGCTTTGCATACTTCAGAAATATAGTTTCCAGATACGAACGGCTGATGCCTACATGATCAGCAATCATTTGTACTGTTAATTCATGCTCATAATTTTCAGCAATATAAAACTTTGCGCTTGATATGTAAGTAATACCGGAAGGTTTTCCGTGAAGGTGGAAGGAGCGTGCCAGCTTAATATATAGCATAGAAAGTAGATGATTTAGTACACGTTCCCTTTCAAGATCATTATTGTCGTCATATTCCTGAGCCAATTCATTTAAGGTAATATATGACCTTTCGCAGTCGATCAATTGGCACAGATGATCTTTTTGAGAGAAAAAATCATTTACAATCGGACATTCCAAGGACAGCTTTTTGAGATCGGCATGTAGGGAGTTGGTGGTACGTTCGAGCACGAATATATGAAACAAGCATTTCACTGGTTCTATCACCTGTAGCTGATAGGTAACATTACGTGCAATATAAAGGATAGAATGGTCAGAAAGGCGAAGATGCTTTTTGCCGGAGGTAATGTAACAAACCCCTTTTTCTACAAAAATCAAATGATTATATTTTGAGGTATTATTTTTTGTTAAGTAATCAGTTTCCTCAATACTGTCATGTGAGGAAAGCTTGATATAAAACTCTTTCTCTAGTGTTGAATCCATAGTATAACCTCCGGGAAATTTGTCAACAAAATGTTACATCATCGGGAATATAAGTACATTATATTACACAAAAAGAATACAAGTCAATTATAATTAATACAAGTACCGGAAGTGCTTATATTCTGCAGAAAACGGGCGTTTTAACTATAATCGGAAAGCACAGGGATTGATGAAAATGTACGAAAATTTCACGATGAAAGACAATAAGATATTGGAAAGAGTCACACATTTCTACAAGGATATAACTGACAATAAAGACAAAAAAGATGCGGTTACAAAAGTAGCGGATTGTATCATAGGCAGCATACATGGAATGATGAATTCGCCTGCAAATATCACAGAAAAACTTTCGGAAGAATTTAAGGAGGCTATTGAATTTTTATCGGATGGAAACAATACAGTAATCCCGGATGACAGAGGAATACCATCCATTATGGTAAAAATTGATAATTTTAGAAATTGTGATTTAGATCATAATTTTAATTCGGATGTACATCCTGCCTTTATTATGGATGGTAAACCATTAGATTGTATCTATGTTTCAAAATATCATAATTTCATATTTGATGGAAGAGGATATTCATTTCCGTTTGCTATACCCACGCAAAATATTGGATTTGAGGAGTCACTACTCGCATGTAAGAAGAAAGGAATCGGATGGAACTTATCCTATTTTGCTTTACGTGCGGCAATTGCCCTAAAGGCCAGTAGTCAGGGCTTTTTACCAAGGGGAAACAGTGATATGGGGCATGATTATTGCTATCCGGAAGAGAAAGGCATTTTGTGGAAGGAAGGATTAGTAGAAACAGGGTCGGGACCAAAAGCCTGGAGTCATGATAATACAGTTTCAGGAATTTATGATTTGTGCGGGAATCTGAACGAGTGGGATACCGGGCTACGTCTGAAAGAGGGAGAAATTCAAATTATTCCTGACGCAAACTGTCTGCTAGAAGAATGCGATTATTCACAGGATTCAAAATGGTGGCGTGCGATTATGCCGGACGGCTCTTTGGTTATGCCCGGATGTAAGGGATCCCTTAAGTATAAAGGTAAGGATGGACATATTATATTGACTGCATCCGAGGATGTGATAACGGATGCGAATTTCGGATGTGCATGTAAAGATATTGAGGCTGATAAGGGTACAGCAGTTCCGGACTTAATAAAACAATTGGGTATGTTTCCAATCAATAAACAATGGGATTACGGAAATGGATGGCGGTGGGCTAATACGAATGGGGAATTTCTGCCACTATCGGGTGGGGCATATCTGGCAGAGGATCATGCAGGTGTCTATTTTACAGGACTTACATATCCTCGTACACATAATTATAAGCTGGCCGGCTTTCGATCGGTTTATGTAAAGCATGAATCTGAGTAAACGAATGTTTAAGCAGTAAGTATTACGCAAGGAGGAGTTTATGAAGGATTTTTTGGTTAAAATCAGAAAAAATAAAGTGTTTATGTTGATGTTAATGCCGGCTGTGGTTTATGTCGTGGTTTTTGCCTATCTACCGATGTCCGGCATTGTAATGGCATTTAAAAATTTTAATTACGCAAAAGGTATATTTGGAAGCGATTGGTGTGGGTTCGATAATTTTAAATTTCTCATGATCTCCGGTAAACTGTGGACCCTATCAAGAAATACGATTTTATATAATTTGGCCTTTATCTTAGTAGGAATGGTATTTGAGGTTGGATTTGCAATTATTATAAATGAATTAACGAATAGATATTTTAAAAAAATATTCCAGTCATTTATGTTTTTACCGTATTTTATCTCTTGGGTTGTTGCCAAGGCGATTATTCAGGCGGTTTTTGATTATGACTACGGCTTATTCAACTCTTTTTTGTCGAATATTCACTTGGATCGGCTTAACTTATATACAGATTCGTCTCCTTGGCCTTATCTACTTGTTTTTTTTAGAATCTGGAAAGCAACAGGCTATGGTTCCATTGTATACATGGCGGCAGTTGCCTCGCTTAATCAGGATATGTACGAAGCTGCAAGTATTGATGGTGCGAATGTATGGCAGAAGATATTTAAAATAACACTTCCAAATCTGGCGCCGACTATGTTTATTATGGGATTATTATCTGTCGGTCAAATCTTTCGCGGAGATTTTGGAATGTTCTATCAGTTGATTGGTAATAACGGAGTGTTACTGGAAGTTGGGGATATGCTGGACTTATTTATCTACCGATCGATGGCGTCGGGCTCGAATCTTGGTATGGCAAGTGCGGCAGGTTTATATCAGTCAGTATTATGTTTTGTAACAATTATTTTGGTTAATTGGGTTGTTAAGAAAAATAATCCGGATAATTCATTATTTTAAGAGGAGGTATAGAAATGGCTGGCAAAGGTATCAGAAAATCGAAAGATATCATTGTATTTGATTGTATAGGCTATTCATTGGTGGCTTTATTCGGACTCATATGCTTTATCCCTTTTTGGTTGGTTTTTATATCATCCTTTGCGGATGAAACATCTTTACTTAGAGATGGCTTTCAGTTATGGCCCCAAGCCTTTTCCTTAGATGCATATCGTTGGGTATTTGAAAACCCATTAAGAATTTTTATAGCTTATAGAAACACAATAGCGGTCACTGTAATAGGAACTTTTTTAACCGTATTCCTAAGTGTCATGACAGGTTATGTATTATCAAGACCTAATTTCCCCTGGAAAAATGGTTTTTCGTTTTTTTTCTTTTTTACCACTTTATTTAATGGAGGGTTAGTTCCCTGGTATATTCTTTGTACACAATATCTGCAATTTAAAAATCATTATTATGCAATGATACTTCCGATGATGTTTTCCGTATGGAATATGTTAATTGCTAAAAATTTTATGAGATCGTTACCCTATGAAATATCCGAATCGGCCAAGGTAGACGGGGCGGGAGAAATGTATATTTTTCTAAAACTGATTCTACCAATTTCAAAACCTTTGTTAGCAACCCTTGCACTTTTCTCGGCACTTGGCTTTTGGAATGATTGGTATAATTGCATGCTTTTTATATCAGATGAAAATAAACAGAACCTTCAGTATTTTCTTCAGGACATGTTAGGAAGTGTGGATGCATTAAAGAGTATGGTTTCTTCAGGAGATCTTTCCGCTGTGGCTCATCAAGTTATTCCGGAACAGAGTATGAAGATGGCTATGACCTGTGTGGTAATCGGACCAATTATTTTCCTGTATCCGATCATACAGAAGAATTTCATTAAAGGTCTTACAATAGGCGCCGTGAAAGGTTGACCTGTTTTTAGAGACATAAAGTAAAAGGAGGAATGGGTTTATGAAAAGTAAGAAAAGAATGTTGGCATTATTACTGGTTGTGGTTATGATTTCAAGTTTATTTTGGGGATGCGGATCAAAGAAGACAACAGATAATGTTGTAACTCCAACAGTAGCGCCGGTCGCAACAGTGACCGGAGCAGCAGATGAAACCGTGGATGCAGAGAATCCATGGGCAGGCATTGATCTTTCAGAATATCAGGAGATTAACTGTTATGTGGTAGGTGTGCTTGGTGATGATTGGCAGAAGGTAACGGATATGGCAAATGAGCTTATGATTAAAAAAATTAACACAAAGGTTAATTTTATATATGTATCATGGGCAGATTTTCAGACGAAATATTCCTTATACCTAGCTGCTGATGATGATGTCGATTTAATTTATTGTGCATCCTGGTGTAACTATACCGATTATGTAAAATCCGGAGCCTTTAAAGCACTGGATTGGGATTTTATCCAGAAATATATGCCTCTTACTGCTGAAAATCAAGCAGAGATTTCTTGGAAGGAAGCATCCTATAATGGATCAATCTATTGCATACCAAGAGATGACAGCGGTATTTATGCCGGGGGAGTTATTACAACACAAAGTATTTTGGATAAGTATGGATTTACAAAAGAAGATATAACAGACTATGATGGCTTATCCAAATATCTCCATGCGATAGCCGCAGGTGATAATGACGGTATGTATGCACTGAATCCACAGAATTCATATCCAACGGATACGAACTGGTTTACAAATAAGAACCATATGATGGATTTGAATGGCGGAAGTGCCACCTGGATGGTTTGGAAGTATAATACAGGAAAAGAATTTTCGGTAGATGATTTGAAGTGGTTCGGAGATACACAGGAGTATAAAGACTTTACACTGGAAATGGCTGATTTTTATAAATCAGGTATATTTCCGGCAGGTGTAATCACCAATGAAACATTTATTGATGATAATTTCCTTCAAGGAAAGTCAGCTGTTGACTTGATTGGGCCGAATGAAGCTAATAATATGATACCTACAATGAAGGAAAAAGGAGAAGATATCGTATATCTTGATTGCACCTTTGATGATCAAAGCGTAACAAGACGTGGAAATTACATGGGTTATGGAGCTGCATTTCCGGTAGCCTCTAAAAATTCAGAAAGAGCTGCAGTTGCTCTTGATTGTATGAAATTTGATAAAGAAGTAAATAGTCTTCTTGTCGGTGGAATCGAAGGTGAGCATTATACTATTAATGAAGCTGATAATACACGTGAACTTGGACCGAATGCAGCTGCATATCCTTGGGGCTCATGGTTCTATCTGCTGCAGCATGACTCTGATCCCCAACTAAAATTAACAGATGACTTACAGGCAGTTCGTGAGAGATATGAAGCAGCCGAAGTACCTTCCGAAACCTTCCCGGTAAATGGATTTACCTATGATGGAAGCAAATACGATGCCCAAATAACAGTATTAAACGCGCTATTTAGTGAGTACAGATTTTCATTTTGCTTTGGTATTTATGGAGATAAGACAGAAGATAAATACAATGAATTTGTAGATAAATGCAAAAAAGCAGGGATTGATGATGTAATCACTGATTTCCGTGAACAATTGGCTGCTTACATAGAACAACAATAAATAACTTCTCGGAATTAGCACCTACCGGTGCTAACGTAAATTGAAAACTGAATACTGGTCATTTTGGAAAATAAGAAGAAATTTTGTGTTTGAGAAATAGACATAGCAGGCACTATGCCTTAAAATGAATATGTAATAAACTTATCATGCTGAAAGTTTATTAAGTGATTTTTGGAAATCTTCTACGGAAGGCATTTCCCAGGCATCAAGATGTTGGAGCATCATGATACCATAGAGGCGGCAGTACCACATCTTAGTTGATCGGTGCTTGCCCGCCTCTAAAAGATAATCATTTTTCTCACGCTTATTAGAGCGTTCCACAGAAGTTCTTCTGTCAAATTCCTTTTTCCATTCCTTACTGTCTCTTGGCGGTATGTTAATTATCCTTGGATTATCCTTAAGCTGTGTATGTACAGTTCTTCCGTATTTTGCATCTGAGCAGGGTGTTTCGCAGAAACAACCACGTTTACGATCGGCTTTTGGGCATCTAAATTTTGCTCGGTGCTTTGCTTTTTCAATGCCATCGTGTTTCATACGTAAGCCCATTTTGCAGATAGGAGTGCCATCGAAATCAAGGGTGAAATCATTTTTATAACTAGTGCCATCTGCTTTTGTTTTCTTTAAATCAATAAAGGGGATTATATTTTCTTTACGACAATACTCGTAAAGTGGGTAGGCATCCATAGCTGAATCCAACAGCATTTTCTGTATGTTGAATTCAGGCAGATATGATTTCATCGAGAAAAAAGTATGTAGGAAAGAAAGCATATCATGTCTGGAAGCTCTTTCGAGTAATGGGAAAACAGGTAAATCACTATGAGAATCAGATGCGACAAACATGTACAAATGGTAACCGTTGAAGTAACATTCTCGAGAAGAATCCCAGCCACTGTTACAGTCGGGTTGGGAGAAAAGCCGCTTGCAATTACAGTTAGCGATATCCTTTTCCTTACAGTCACATACACGTTTTTTTCGAGGAAGTGAAGAAGTTCGAACGGGAGTACCATCGCCGGCTATCGACAACTGTTTTGAATCTATGAGACCTTTTTCTACTGAGACGTTTAAAAACTGTTGATGATAAAGCTTAAAAACAAGCTGAAATGGATGGGTATTCTGAATGGGGTGTTTTATTAGAAAAGGTAACAAGTTTTCACAGGTCATTTTTGTACCAAGAGGTGTTTTATCCCCGTGCTTTTTGCCTTTTTTAGTCTTTTCTTTTACGTATCGTTCTTTGGGGGAAAGGTTGTTTGAATCTGATGACCAAAGACGTGTAAAGAAATCGTAAAAAGTACCAATGCCCGGTGTATCATCCACGGGAAAGCCGCTGAGTATAGCATATAAAGGACATTCTTTCAGTTTTGAACACCACTGTGTAATAGAAGTAATTCTTAACTTGATAGAAAGCAGATAGGAACGCAGCATACAGGAAGGCTGACGAGGAGAGGGCCCAAATTTGGAATATGAGTCCATTAACAAAGAGTCAGTAAGGGATAAATCCAGATACCAGAATTGGGTAATCGTTTTCCATGTGCTTTTAGACAGAGTAAATGGATTGGGATATAGAGCAAGGAAATCAGATACGAAAGTATCTTGATAGGCGGAATGACCGCCAGAAATAACAGGTAACATTAAAATCGCCTCCAGTCGAAAAAATAAATTACATTTAATCGGCTTCGCCGCAAATTTTAGTATTTGTCAAGCGTTTTCGGAAAAAAGTGGGGGATTTTATAAAAATAGAATCTCAAAGTCCTTATAAATCAAGGGCTAGAGATTCCGAGAAAGTATAATAACTATCTGGAGGGAATAAATTGGTGAACGGAAATTTAGCATGTGTTTCTCCGGAAACAGTGGGAATTTCCAGTAAAGATATCATAGAGTTTGTTGAAGCGTTGGAAAATAGCGGCACAGAAATGCATGGAATGATGATTTTACGACATGGTAAGATCGCGGCCGGTGGATGGTGGACGCCCTACGCTCCTTCAATAATACACGGCTCCCAGTCACTGACAAAAACAGTGACTGGAACTGCGTATGGTATCGCTGAACTGGAAGGTATACTATCAAAAGAGGAATTGGTCGTTGACATTTTCCCGGAATTTAAACAATATACAAAAGGCCCATATTGGGATGAATTAAAGGTGTTTCATATGCTGACGATGTCCTCAGGTATGGAGAAGATGCCGGCAGTAACCGATGCTGAGTGGATACGAAAGTTTTTTACAATGGAAATTGTTCATAAGCCCGGTACGGCGTTCTTTTATAATAGTGTGGCATGTTCCATGGTCGCTGCCAGTATCGTTAAGAAGACCGGAATGGGAATACGGGAATTTTTAAAGCCCAGACTCTTTGATAAAATAGGTATTAATGCAGATGCAATAAAATGGTATAAGCATCCGGATGGACACGAAAATTGCAGTGGTGGAATTGTAACAACAACAGAAGACAATGCAAGACTCATGCAACTGTATCTTCAGGAGGGTATGTGGAACGGGGAACAGATTGTATCAAGGGACTGGGTAAATATTGCTACAAAAACACTTAATCCGAATTTTACAGAAGATTCACCAAATGCGAAACATGACCAATCCTATGGAGGAATGATGTGGATCAAAGGAGAAGCCTTTTATGCAGATGGTGCTATGGGACAATTTGCAGTTGGTTTTCCGTCACAGGATATGGTAATCTCCTTAAATCAGACGATATCCTCCGGTGAAGCCAATGAAAAAGTAAGAAATCTCATGTTTGGCTTTGCACAAAAAGTGAAGGAAGGAACTTTACCTTCTGATGAAGTCGGGTATCGGGAGCTACAAAATAAACTAAAGAATCTGGCTATTAAAGCTGCAACAGTATCCTCCGTTTCTGTGGATACTGAAAGATATCAAGGAAGGAAATGCCTCATACAAAGTGGCAGAGTAGTACTTTTTGCAGAGGATATAATAATATTTAATCCTGAATATACAGAAGAGGTCTATTCGTTTTCGTTTTACTTCGAGAAAAACATGCTGAAGCTGGTAGTTGTAAGTGAGTATGGAATACAGACGGTGTATGTCGGCTTACAGGGTGATCGAATCATAAATACCTTAAAGAGTAAGCGTAATCCGGCAACAGAGGTTGCATTAAATGCCTGGTGGACTGATAGTGATGCCGATACGATGATGTTGGAAATCAGATGGTTGGAATCTTGCAGACTTCGTCATATTCAATTTACCTTTCATGAAACTGAGGTTAGTATGATTTCTACATTAGTGCCCGTCGGAGGCTTTGACGTATCACAGATAGAAGCCCATGCCTATTGGGTGGATGAATGAAAGGAGAAACCTATGATTTTGCAAGGAATGAATATTAAAATTATGTATAATGTACCCATTCCCATGAGGGACGGTGCAATTTTATATGCGGATATTTACAGACCGGACGATGATAAGCCCTATCCGGCAATCGTTAACCGTACTCCTTATCTTAAGGATGGGACAGGTCATTTATCCGGATATGTTCGTGCACATAGAATGGCCGGACAGGGATATAATGTAGTCATTCAGGATGTTCGCGGTACCGGTTTATCCGACGGAGTATGTGACCCCGCCGGTCACCAGACCGAAGACGGATACGATACCATTGAATGGGTTGCCCTACAACCCTGGTGTAATGAAATGGTTGGAATGGTCGGAGAGTCTTACCACGGATTCTCACAGTTAGCGGCAGCACAGAGCAGACCCCCGCACTTGAAAGCAATTTGTCCGTTCCAGACCTCCTGGACTAAGTTTCCCGCAATCTATGACTTTGGTGTCTTTTCCAATGTATTATATGGATGGATTTACGGAAGAGCCTTGGAAAGAGAAAAATATATCGAAAATACACTATCCAAGGAAGCATTGGAAAAAATGCAGTATTGTATGGAACACGGAGAGGAACAGCTGAAATATCTGCCTTTGAAAGATATGCCGGCAGCAAACATACCGGGAGTTCCGGGGTTAGACTTTCAAAATGAGCTTTTAGAAAACATTGATAATAAAGAATATCTCACGAAAATCGGACGCGTGGAAGGCTTTGAGGATGTACAGGTGCCCTGTCTGATCTTAACGGGCTGGTACGACTTCCTTAGAGATAAAACGATTTATAATTATGTCGAATTTAAAAAAAGAGGCGGAAGTGAAGCCTGTAGAGACGGAACCAGACTGATTATCGGACCCTGGACACATGGAGACCAATTATCACAATATGTAGACGGTTATGATTATGGGCCAGAAGCTGCCTGTGACAATGCAGGTATTACCGGTAAACTCATTTCCTGGTTTGATTATTGGATGAAGGGTATTAACAGTGAATATATGTCAGGCGCTCCGGTAAAATTATTCGTATTGGGTAAGAATCAATGGAGAGACGAATATGAATGGCCTTTGAAGAGAACAAAATATGTGAAATATTATCTTCACAGCCAGGGAAATGCAAATTCGCTTTCCGGAAACGGGTACCTATCAACAGAAATGCCCATTGATAAATTTACAGACAGTTATATACACGATCCTTCCAATCCGGTTCCCGGCAGTACAGGTGAGGCCGGACATTTTATGATTCAGGATCAGCGTCCGAATGAGCAAAGAAATGATGTACTGGTATATACCTCACCGGCATTTACAGAAGAAACTGAGATTACGGGGCCGCTTCAGGTAGAGCTGTATGCCTCATCTTCTGCAATTGATACTGATTTTGTTGGTAAGCTAAGTGATGTTCATCCGGATGGAAGAGCTATTAATCTAGGCATGAAATTAATACGTGCAAGGTACCGAGATGGTGAGACTGCATCATTTCTGGAACCTGAAAAGGTGTATAAATTTATCATCGATGTCGGGAATATATCAATCGTTTTGCCGGCCGGACATAAAATCAGACTGGACATCACAAGCAGCTTATTCCCGGATGCGGATGTTAATCTGAACACAGGTGGTCGTGTCGGGTTTGAAACAGAGTATTGTTCGGCAGTACAGAAAATATATCATGATAGTGAGTATCCATCTACAGTAATCTTGCCCATGATACCACAGGAATAAAATAATCATTACAAAAGGGACAGCATCATTTTTGGGATGTCTGTCCTATTTGTAAGAAAAATCAGCGCCCAAATATGTGCTTTTCAACATATTTAGGCATCGGTTCGAAAGAACCGCAGTGACTGAATAGTTACAACTTATTTAAATTAAACAGGAGGACTTATGAAGATTAATTTGGATCGTTTTTCAAATTCATGCAGCTGTGGGCATACACATGATATTTCAGTGAAAGAAATTTATATTGAAGCGAATGCTGTAAGGCATCTTAAGAAATATCTACCGAATTATCAATTTCCGGTATTTATATGTGATACCAACACAAAGCAAGCAACAAAAGAAGCACTTGGCGAATACTATACAAAATATGAAACTGTCGAATTAGATGGCAGTGACTTACATGCTGATAATAAAAATATCTCTGTCTTGGATGCAAAGTTAAATGTCTCGGCGGATATTCTGATTGCAGTCGGAAGCGGTACGATTCACGATTTAACCAGATATCTTGCATATGAAAGAAGAATTCCGTTCATTTCAATACCTACGGCTGCCAGTGTGGACGGCTTTGTATCCACGGTTGCGGCTCTTACCTGGGATGGAATGAAAAAGACGGTTCCGGCCAAAGCACCAATCTGTGTACTTGCAGATACATATATCTTTGCGAAAGCGCCGTATCGTCTGACGGCTTCGGGAATATCGGATCTAATGGGAAAGTATATTGCACTTGCTGATTGGAAAATATCTCATATTGTAACCGGCGAATATATATGTCCTATCATTTATCAACTGGAGATGGAAGCGCTGCAGGAGGTGGACGGCATACTTGGTAAGATTAGGGGTGGCGACGGTGAATGCATGGAAAAATTAATGTATGCGCTTATTCTTTCCGGTGTGGCGATGCAGATGGTGGGTAATTCCAGACCGGCATCAGGAGCAGAGCATCATATTTCTCATCTGTGGGAAATGAATGTGATCAATGAACCAATCGATTATTTACATGGTGAAAAGGTTTCAGTAGGCCTAATACTATGTCTGGAACACTATGAGAAGCTACAAAAAGCAATTGAAAGCAACAAGTGTCAGGTTGTTGACCATAAGGATTATGAGGAAGAGCTTTTGAAAGCTACCTTTGGTAAAAAGGGACTGTATCAAAAAGTTATGGAGGAAAACGGTAGAAGTCTACTTATGGATATTGATTTAGATAATTTATTAAAGCAATTACCGGAGATTGAACTCGAGCTAAAAAAATTACCTAAGTCTGAGGACATGAAGGATAAATTAAAGGCTGCCGGTTGTATCACCTCAATGCAGGAGCTTAAACTTCCAACAGATATTAAAGAATTAACATTAATATTAAGCCCCTATGTCCGCAGAAGATTAACATTTATGAGATTAAGTAAACTGTTACGGATTCTGACCTAGTAATAATAACCAGATAAAATAGAAATATAGGCTACTACATCTTGACATAACCTCTATAATCAATATATAATTAATTTGTCCGGTTGAAACCGGTTTTAAAAATCGATATAGTTTGATTATCAAAGTAAAATTTAGATCTGTAAGGAGTGGTACTATATGAATATGAAACCATTAGTAATCGGTGAACTGACAGCCAGATTTCCAATAATCCAAGGTGGGATGGGCGTAGGTGTAAGCAGGTCAAGACTGGCCGGGGCTGTTGCAAGAGAAGGTGGTATCGGTATTATCTCAACTGCGCAGATCGGTTACGATGAACCGGATTTTGACAAGCATCAGATTGAGACGAACTTAGGTGCAATAAAAAAACATTTAAAGTTAGCGAAGGAAATTGCACAGGGCGGTATTGTCGGTGTTAATATTATGGTAGCAACGAAGCAATTCGAACGTTATGTTAAGGCTGCTTGCGAGGGTGGAGCGGATGTTATTATATCGGGAGCCGGACTTCCAATTACTCTTCCTGAACTGGTGAAGGGCTTTAAGACAAAAATTGCACCTATTGTATCCAGTATAAGAGCAGCATCTGTCATTCTTAAGATGTGGGATAAAAAATATAAGACCACAGCAGATTTTCTTGTTATCGAGGGACCGCACGCCGGAGGGCATCTGGGGTTTTCTAAAGAACAGCTGGACCATATAGATGAACTTGATTATGATACCGAGATGATCGGAATCATTGAATGTAAAAAAGAATTTGAAGAGAAATATAACCGGGATATTCCCGTAATAATCGCAGGAGGTATCTTCGATCAGACAGATATCAAGCATGCGATTTCGCTTGGTGCCGATGGGGTGCAGATTTCGACTCGATTTGTTGTAACCGAAGAATGTGATGCAAGTCAGGAATATAAGAATGCATATCTTAATGCAAAGGAAGAGGATGTATGCATCGTAATCAGTCCTGTAGGTATGCCGGGTCGTGCTATTATGAATACCTTTCTAAAAGGGGTCAGCGAAAAAAAAGTAGCTATAACAAAATGCTTTAATTGTCTGGAACACTGCAATCCGAAGGATACACCCTACTGTATTACAAAAGCGTTAACCAATGCTGTGGAAGGGAATCTGGAGGAAGGGTTGATTTTCTGTGGTGATAATGTTCATCGACTGGAGAAAATGACGACGGTAAAAGAAATATTTGAGGAGCTTGTCTATTAGAACTTAAATCAAGGAATTATTGGAAGAGTAATATAAAGTCATTGATACTTCTACAATTGTGTTCTTTCCTTTCTTTAATACTTCTACAATTGTGTTCATTCCTTTCTTTAATATAACATACTGATGTCGGATTTAATTTGGTATAATATATGAAAGCATTAAGTAGCAAGCGTTATTGGGTCTTGATATCTGAATGGTAAAATATTATATTTAATTTAATGTCTTACAAATAATAGTTATATCGGAGAATGGAGAGCAATTATGATGGATGAAATGGCTTTATTAGAACTTGATAAAGAAAATCTTGCGTCAGTATCAGAAACAATCAGCAAGGAAGATACTTTCTGCCTGGTTCAGTGGCTAAATGAAAAAGATGATAAAATCCGATACAAGGCATTACAACTGTTGCAAGTTAGATCTCAAATTTCAGATGATGTATTTCTATATTGGCAGACCTTTACTGAAAAGTTGAAAAGTGATAATTCTTATCAGCGCAGCATAGGACTGATGTTGATAGCTGAGAATGCAAAGTGGGATATGGATGATAGGATGGAAAGTACGATAGACAGCTATCTGTCGCTACTTGCAGATGAAAAGCCGATTACGATACGTCAATGTATTCAGGCATTACCAAAGATTACATCGGTACATCCAAAGCTTAATCAATTAATTGCAGGACGTCTTATAGAAATGGATTTAGCTCAGTTGAAGGATACGATGAGAAAACTAATCCTGACGGATATTCTATATGCTCTGCTTGATATAAGAAGGAATACGCCCTTATCCGATCATTTAACCCATAAGAAAATAGATTGTTATATATCAAATGCGTTAACCGGTGAAATTCTTGATAAAAAAACGAAGAAGTTGATTGAGACTTATATTTAGAAGGACGATTTTTGTTATTGGAAGTATTCGCATTAAATATAGAATCAATAATTTAAAATGAACAGATGTGATATAAAGATATTTTTTACGATAAAATTAAAATTAAAATTTGGCACATAATAAGGAATACCTAATGAATACTAGGTATTCCTTTTTTGCCGTATCAATGATTTCATTCTTATATTTACTAGCTTTTATTAGGATTTTGTGACTGAAATCCTCGACACAAACTAATCACAAGGGCATGCCTGCAAAGTTAATGCGACAGATAGGAAGGATACTCTATGACAAATTTTAGGATCGGAGGGTATATGGATAAAAGAAAATATGGTTTATTTACGGCAATTACCATGATTACAGGTATAGTAATCGGATCAGGTATCTTTTTTAAAGCAGATAATGTACTTGGCTATACGCAGGGTAATGTGCTACTGGGCATAATAGTTTTTATTATCGCTGCTATTGCAATTGTATTTGGCTGTCTTGCGATATCACAACTTGCCAATCTGACGGATAAGCCGGGCGGACTGATTGCATATACGGAGGAATTCGTCGGAATCGGAACCTCTTGTGCCTTTGGATGGTTTCAGACTTTTTTGTATCTTCCCACACTTTCGGCTGTGGTAGCTTGGGTAACGGGAATTTATATCAGCCAGTTATCGGGGCTTGCATATAACTTAGAGAGAACAATTATCATAGGTACCCTCTGCCTAACCGTGCTATTTATCCTCAATACCTTATCAGCTAAGTTGGGAGGCTATTTTCAAAATACAGCGATGATCATTAAGATAATACCATTACTTGTTATTGCGGTTGCCGGATTATTTCTTGGAAATACAGGTGGTCAGATCTCAAACGATGTAAATAACTTTTCAAATGCCACGACTAACTTAGGATGGGTTGCAGCCTTTGCACCCATTGCATTTTCTTTTGATGGTTGGATTGTCGCGACCTCTATCAGTAATGAAATCAAAAACAGTAAGCGAAATCTTCCGCTAGCGCTTACCATATCGCCTCTTGTTATCTTGATTGCTTATATCGCATATTTTGTTGGAATCTCTGACTTAATTGGACCCCCCAAAGTACTGGAGCAGGGCGATGCCTCCGCATTTACCGCAGCAACAATGCTGTTTGGGAACATCGGAGCAAAGATAATATTGATCTTTGTAGTAATATCAGTTCTTGGTACTGTAAACGGACTTGTACTTGGGTTCATCCGAATGCCGTATTCACTGGCTTTGCGTAATATGATTTTCGCCAGCGAATACTTTAAGAAGGAGGATGACCGTCTTGGAGGAATGCCTCTTCATTCAGCTGTCATGGCGTATGTGCTGTCTCTTGTGTGGATGGGAATTCATTATTTGACGCAAAAATTCGGTATGAGAGGGGATGTATCCGAGATTGCAATCGGAGTAAGCTATCTGAATTATATTGTACTATATGTTGCGGTAATGAGGCTTACGAAGAAGGGCCTGATTAAAGGAAAAGGAAAGGGTTATTTGATACCGATACTGGCCAGCATCGGATCTCTGGTTATCCTATCCGGAAGCATTACACACCCCTTGTTTATCTATTATTTTCTGATATGTTTATGCATTATATTGGCAGGGGTCCTCTATTATAAGGAGAATAAGAATCAAATTAAATAATTCATATAAAACATGCTCTGAATGTAATAGGAATGAGGAAAGAAGGAAACAATGTAACAGAATATAATGCTGCACAAAACAGCAGAAAAAGGAGGAAACTGATGTTTATCAATCGTAATGATAACGCGCAAGGAATCAATAATAAGAGGCAAAATGTTAAGAAACCGACGAACTGCGAAGGAACAGCCGCTTGGCAGGATGCAGAGACATATTATGAAGTTGACAAGGTAAATAAGCCCTCAATAGACCGCGTCAAAGATGCCAAGGATTGGGTAGATAATGGAAGTAAACTATAAAAGGAGGCAATTATGTCTAAGATTTTAATGACGGTTGACGGAAATACCGCCGCTGCTTATGCTGCCTATGCCTTCACTGAGGTTGCGGCGATTTATCCGATCACCCCTTCTTCGGGAATGGCTGAATCTACAGATGAATGGGCAGCGAATGGAAGAAAGAACATCTTTGGTCAGGAGGTTAATGTTGTCGAGATGCAATCCGAAGCCGGAGCTTCGGGAGCATTTCATGGATCTCTTCAAGCGGGGGCTCTTACAACAACCTTTACAGCATCCCAGGGATTATTACTTATGATTCCGAATATGTACAAAACAGCCGGTGAACTACTTCCGGGTGTAATTCATGTAAGTGCAAGAGCACTTGCTACTCATGCACTCAATATTTTTGGAGATCATCAGGATGTTATGGCAACAAGACAGACAGGATGTGCAATGTTAGCCTCCGGTTCTGTTCAAGAGATTGTCGATCTGGCTCCGGTGGCACATCTTAGTGCAATTAAGGGCAGACTGCCCTTCGTTCATTTTTTTGATGGCTTTCGTTCCTCACATGAGGTTCAGAAGATAGAAGCTTTGGAGTACAGGGATTATGCGGAAATGATTGATATGCAAGCGGTGAAGGAATTCCGTGACCGAGCACTTTCACCGAATCATCCTGTAATCCGAGGAACTGCTCAGAATTCGGATATCTATTTTCAAGGAAGGGAAGCCTCCAATCAATTTTATGAGGATATTATTCCGATTGTAGAGGGTTATCTGAAAAAAATATTTGAATACACAGGACGAACCTATGGATTATTCGATTATTACGGTTCGAGTGATGCCGAGTATGTTATCGTGGCGATGGGCTCCGTAACCCAGACAATAGAGCAAACAATTGATTATTTTAATCATAAGGGAGAAAAATATGGCTTGATTAATGTACGATTATATCGTCCGTTTTCTATGGAGCATTTCTTAAGCCGTATGCCAAAGACTGTAAAAAAGCTTGCAGTGCTTGACCGGACCAAGGAGCCCGGGGCTGTGGGGGAGCCTTTATATCTTGATGTATGTTCCTGTTATAAAGGAACAGATCAAGCGCCTGAAATTTTCGGAGGTAGATATGGACTGGGTTCAAAGGATACAAATCCAAGTCATATTGCCGCAGTATTCGATAATTTAAAGGAGGATAAGACTAAGAACGGATTCACCATCGGAATTACGGATGATGTATCAAAGACTTCACTACAACCGGTAAATGGCATCATGGCGGAGCCTGAAGATATGATTTCCTGTCAGATTTGGGGCCTGGGCTCCGATGGTACGGTCGGTGCCAACAAGCAGGCAATAAAGATAATCGGTGAATGCTCTGATTTAAAGGTACAGGCATATTTTGATTATGATTCCAAAAAATCAGGTGGTCTTACAGTCTCACATCTTCGATTTGGTAAGGAACCGATTAAGTCCACATATTTGGTATCGCATGCTGATTATGTGGCCTGCCATAATCAGTCCTATGTGAATAAATATGATCTTCTCCAGAGTATCAGAAAGGGAGGAGTATTTGTCCTGAATACCTTATGGGAAGGGGAGGAACTGGAGAAAAACCTGCCTGACATCATGAAAAAGCAGCTTGCGGAAAAGGAGGTAACCTTCTATACCATAGATGCCACCAAAATCGCAGTAGAAATTGGGCTTGGTAACCGAATCAATATGATTATGCAGGGTGCGTTCTTTAAATTGACGAATGTATTACCTGAGGAGGTCTATGTAAAGGAATTAAAAGCCGGAATCTATAAAATGTATGGTAAGAAAGGCGAAAAGATTGTTAAAATGAATCAGGATGCCGTAGATCAAGGTGTTAGCTTAATAAAAAAAGTCTCCGTTCCGAAGGAGTGGAAGTCTATAGAAATCAAGTCTTCAGAAGAAGAGGATGAGCCTGAATTCATTCGTAAGATCATGCGCCCAATGTCTGAAATGAAGGGTGGAGATTTACCGGTCAGTGC
The DNA here is from genome assembly GCA_002307215.1 of Lachnoclostridium sp. UBA1308. Lineage (GTDB taxonomy): Bacteria > Bacillota > Clostridia > Lachnospirales > Lachnospiraceae > Mobilitalea. Next base: position 89,277 of record DBTU01000037.1, on the reverse strand, counting down.
TTTTAAGAGAATCGAGGATGGTACCTTTCCACTCGGAATTACTGCTTATGAAAAGCGCGGTATTGCGGTAAATGTTCCTGAGTGGATCGAAGAACGTTGTATTCAGTGCAATCAATGCGCCTATATCTGTCCACATGCCGTCATACGCCCATTTCTGATTGATGAAGAAGAGCTTACCCACGCACCCGAAGGTTTTGTCACAAAGAAGGCTTCCGGTAAGAATTTTGAAGGTTATCAATATAAGATTCAAATCAGTCCGATGGATTGTACCGGATGCGGTAACTGTGCGGATGTATGTCCTGCAAAAGGAAAAGCACTGATTATGCAACCTATCGATACTCAGTTGACGAAGGAGATTGAAAATTGGGAATTTGCGTGTACCCATATTAGCTTCAAAGATAAGCTCGCCTATGGTCAGGTGTATAAGGATAGTCAGTTCAAAAAGCCCTTACTCGAATTTTCAGGTGCCTGCGCCGGTTGTGGAGAGACGCCCTATGCTAGGCTTCTTACTCAGTTATTTGGGGAGCGCATGATGATTGCTAATGCAACCGGATGTTCCTCCATCTGGGCCTCCTCGGCTCCAAGTACCGGTTATACTACAGGAAGAGAAGGGAAAGGTCCTGCATGGGCAAATTCTCTTTTTGAAGATAATGCTGAATTCGGATACGGAATGTACCTAGCGGTCAAACAGCTTCGTAACAGACTTGAGAGTCATATGAGAAAGTTAAATACCATGAATGTGGAAGAGAAAGTAAAGGAGGCCTTCCATGACTGGATTCATTATAAGGAGGATGGAAAAACCTCGGAAGAAGCAAGTAAAAAGGTTCTTGAAAGATTAGAGCAGTTTGTGTCTACAGATACGGAAATAACACAGCTGGTGGAAGAAATTAAGGAGAACAAAGATTATCTGATCAAACGATCCATTTGGATGCTGGGCGGTGATGGATGGGCGTATGATATCGGATATGGCGGACTCGATCATGTTATGGCTTCCGGTGAGGATGTCAATGTTCTGGTATTTGATACTGAGGTATATTCTAATACCGGCGGTCAGGCATCTAAATCAACTCCTACCGCAGCAATTGCAAAATTCGCAGCCTCCGGTAAGAAGCAGGGTAAGAAGGATTTAGCTCGTATGATGATGACCTATGGCAATGTATATGTAGCGCAGGTAGGTATTCATGCAGATAATTCACAATTGATAAAAGCCCTTCGCGAAGCCGAGGAACATCACGGTCCCTCCATAGTAATAGCATATGCCCCTTGCATTAATCATGGAATTAAAGAGGGTATGGGCAGAAGTATGGAGAACATTAAGAAAGCGGTTGCCTGTGGATATTGGCATCTCCTACGTTATAATCCTGAACTAAAAGAGCAGGGAAAGAATCCGTTTATCCTTGATTCAAAGGAGCCAACCGAAAGCTTTCGTGATTTTCTAATGGGACAGGTCCGCTATAGCTCACTGGAAAAGGCATTTCCGGAGCAAGCAGAAGATTTATTCAAAAAAGCGGAGCTTTATGCAAAAGAGAAATATGAAATCTATAAACAAATGGCTGGCGCAAATCCTTAATTTAATGGCAAAGGTGACGGTACATGAGGCTGTTGAATATATAGCTTGTATTTTTGTACGCGATGATGCAACAGCCTCATGTACCTGTTTATCGAATAAAATAAAATTTATGAAAATTAATGAGTTGTCTTATGCGAAAATAATCTCACAAAAATCATGCGAGCCATTAGGAA
>DBTU01000037.1:47380-87254 GCA_002307215.1 Lachnoclostridium sp. UBA1308 | reverse complement strand
CCATTGGAAATTCATTTTATATTCTACATATTTTATATCGTGTTTCTATCCTTGACCCAAACTAATTCAAAGGGCAGGCATCCTAGATTGGTATGGTCTAACAATTATGGTAAAATCCTATGATTTTTTTCAGATGTAATTTACTATTCTGACATTATGAGGCACAGATAGAATTATTTACATCAAGAAATTTGTAATATGCCTCTCGAATCTATTATAAACTTCTGATATAATTATAGTGTCAAGTATTATCATTTTATGTGGTCGTTTCTCTATATATAATAGGAAGAAGGGTGGCGTTACATGATAGAACAATCACTAAAGTCGAGCATAAAGAGTACAAAGGCTGAAGAAATTCAGGTAGTATATCGTCTTACATTTATTAATGCTTTGTATAGTTTGGAATGTTTTGTAGAAGGTAGTAATGATAGTATGGATTATTGTTTCATAGAAAATTTTACGGATGATGAAGGAGAAGCTGAAGCTTTTCTTAAGAAGATTGTAAAAGGAAAAGTACTTCCTGTTCATATAAAGGATATGACAGAAGATATTTTTAGAAAGTAAAGCGCATGATTAGTATCATGGACGTAATGATTTGACTACATAATGAGTGTGACTTAAAACTGGCCGATTCATAAACCCGCTAAGATTCCTTAGAATTATAATTCGAGGAAAATGGCGGGTAACTGAATAGGCCTTTTTTAATGGAATAAAAGTTTTGGTAAAACATTACTATTTATGAATAAAATATTCGGTTTATAGAAAAAATATAATGATATATGAAATTTTATAATTCGGGCGTCAGAAGTCATCTATAAGGTGAATCAATGAATGTGTGTGCATATATATTCAGATGACGAAGAACTTTAGTCCTTTGAGACCGGCTGGAAGCGGTTGTCCTTTCTTTCGTTTAGGACTCAGCAAAAATACGAGCTGCTGCGAGTATTTTTGTATCTTTGAGGCTTAATAAGAAAGTTACCGCTTGAGGTAAAGGCGAGTCAGGTGAATATATATGCACACATATTCATTTCACAGCATTTATTTGACTTATGACGCCCGAATCATTTTATGGGTTTATATAAGGCAGGAGGGAGTATTAATGGAGCAGGTTATTAATTCGCAGGTGATTAAGGAGTTGTTTTCAAAAAGCGGAGATGTACTGGTACGACCGATTAAGATTAATCAGAATGATATCACATTTCACATTTTTTGCGTAGATGGAATGATTGATTCACAACTGGTGGATCGGGCGCTTCTTCGGTCACTGCGAGAGGATCCATATATCGCCCAATACAAAACAGAGAAAGCCGTAATGGATTATCTGCAAAATGGTGGAGCATACCATGTATTTACAAAGGAGGAAAGCGATTACCAGCTATTACTGAAATATGTCATGAGCGGAATGGTTGCATTTATTTTTGATGGCGAGAAAAAGGCCATTATCTATGATATTCGTATGTTTGAAAAAAGATCCATCTCCGAGCCGACGGAGGAGAATGTAATAAAGGGTGCCAAAGATGCTTTTGTTGAGGTAATGCGAATTAATACGGTATTAATTCGTAGACGTATCCGCTCGGAATATCTTGTTATTGAAAGCCTGAGTGTCGGAAAGGTGTCCAAGACGGATCTGTCACTATGCTATGTCAGTAATATTGTTAATATGGATACCGTCAGCAAAATTCGTGAGAAGATTAAGGCAATAGATATCGATAATATTTCGACACCTGCGTTTATAGAAGAATTTCTTGTTGAAAATCCGAAAAGCTTATTTCCACAGATTATGGCTACGCAAAGACCGGATCGAATATCAGCCAATCTTTCTGACGGAAGGATTGCTTTGGTGGTGGATGGACTTCCATTTGTCTATTTGTTACCGTGTCAGCTGGTAATGCTCATGCAATCTCCCGAGGATTATGCAAATCATTACTTCGTCGGTTCGGCGTTAAGAGCAATCAGGTATATTTCAATGATTGTGACCTTATTTCTGCCGGCCTTTTATATCGCAGCAACAACTTATCAGAATCAAATGCTTCCGGTCCAGCTGGCTTTATCAACGCAGGCAGCAAAACAGAATGTTCCGTTCTCCTCATCAACGGAGGTCCTGGGTTTACTGATTTCCTTTGAAATATTGATAGAAGCAGGGCTTCGTTTACCGAAAACCGTTGGAACGGCAATGTCTATTCTGGGAGGTATTATCGTTGGGCAGGCAGCTGTCACTGCCAATATCGTATCACCTTTGGTTGTGGTTATCGTATCGCTTGCCGGAATCGCAGGATTTATTATGCCGAATCAGGATTTGAGCAGCGGTATCCGCGTCATTCGGTTTGTCTTTGCATTTCTTGCCTCTGCCGGCGGCTTCTTAGGTCTGACTGTAGGTCTGATTATTTTAATAACACATCTTTGCAGTATGGATAATTATGGAGTAGCGTATCTGTCACCCTTTGTTGATATCGATGAAAGTAATCATAAGGATACGATATTTCGTTATCCGATCCGTTACTTTAGAAAACGTACAGAAAAGCTTGCACCGGAAAATCATACAAAGCAAAAATAAAGGGAGGCATCTGCTGATGAAAAAATTAATACTTTTGCTAGTCCCTCTATTACTTTGCGGATGTACCCATGATTTCAGCAGGAAAGAAATCGATGATATTGATCTAGTTCTTGTTCTTGGTATTGATTATTCAAACAATCAGTATACGGTGAGTGGTCTGTATAATTCGGGCAGCGCAAGCGCCGGCGGAGGAAGCAGCAGTAATTCCGGGTCAGGAACGGGTTCAGAAAAGATTGCACAGGGTAAGGGCAAAACAGCTTATCAGGCACTTGAGGATCTAAAGTTAAAGAATAAGAAGACAATCTCTTTAGCACAAACAGGCTCATTTTTAATCGGTTCAGATGCAGCGAAGCATGGAATCAGGGAAAGTCTTGATTTTCTGTCAAGAGATGAAACGATTAAGATGGAAGGATTAATCTATGTAATTAAGGATAAAAAAGCTTCGGATTTTATGAACGAGGGTATTAAAAATAAGCAGACGATTCATGAGGATTTGGAAGCAATGAAACAAAAACAACAAGAAACGTTAACAAGAAATGATAATACAGTAGTGAATATATTAAACGATATGGATCAGACGCTATCAAGCATTTTAGTTCCATATCTGATAGCAGATAAATCAGGATATCTGATTCAGGGCTATGCGGTCTTTGATCAGTATAAACTAAAGGATTATTTAGATGAGGAGACATCTGATGGGGTCAATTTTCTTAAGAACATCATGCGTAGTTATCCGGTTTATCTTGAGGATAAAATCAGTCTATTGATATCTTATACCAACACAAAGCTGAAAGCGAAGATATCAGATCGTGAGATAAGCGTTAAAATTAAGCTGAATTTTGAAACTACGGTCAAAGAGGTATTAATGGAGCAGGATATTTTTAAACGAAAAGAACTTGATAAGCTTACAGGGGAACAAAATAGTTATATCAAAGATATCCTGGAAAAAGCAACGAACTACTCAAAAATAAGCGGGCTTGATATATTTGGCTTAGCACGATTGGTAGAGAATCAGAATGTATCCGAATGGAAGAACATCAAAGACAACTGGAATACCTCCATCAGTACGATTAATTATGATTACGACATCAATTCTAAGATAACAAAGGCATTTATTCTTGGAAAATAGTCGCGCGAAGACCATGCGAGCCATTAGGAATGTAAAAATGAATTTCATTGGAAATTCATTTCTTATATTCTGCATATTTTGATATTGTGCATTGAGCCTGCGTAATCCGCGACCCAAACTTATTCGAAGGGTAAACATGTATATATCATAAAAAATATTGGAGGGAAAATATGATTTATGTATTTGGAGCTACAGCTATTTATACTTTGATTCAGCAGAGGAAAAAGCTGCTGAAAGAGAAGAGGAATCTGATTATATATCTGTTCCTGACAATTATGGGGTTAGCACTTGGTATCATATATCTGATGAACCCTTATATGCCAAGTCTTACTATGTATTTGGAAAAATATCTAAAATAATGAATAACACGCGATGTTCTTTTATCAATAAAATCAAGCGGCAGGCTGCTTCATTCTTCATAGTACCGCTGTGTTAGCAGCGGAAGGGAGGTTGTAATGGAAAGGGAAGTATCACTCAGACAGATAACCTTTATGTATTTGTTTATCTCTATATCTTCAGTTCTTCGTCAGGTTCCGGAAGCCCTGGCACAGGAGGCCGACAGAAGCGGATATTTAAGTCCGTTATTGTCGGTAATCGCAACAGTTCCGCTGACAGCAATTGTAATACTATTAATCAAGTCGTATCCGGGACTCAACCTTTATGAGATTATGGTACAGTTGATGGGAAAATTTCTGGCTAAAGTGATCATCTTTTTCTACCTGATATGGATATTAATCGGAATTACCGCTAAAGTAACCATCTATAGCTTGACACTGCAATTAACATTAATGCCGAATACCAGATCGGACTTTTTTATAACAATTCTGGCAGTACTGGTATTTTATGCACTGATTCGTGGAATCAAGACGATATTTCGTTTTTCTGAACTTTCGCTGGCTACGATTCTACTCTTATTTGCAATCATGTTTTTGTGTGCGATAGGAAGATTGCGCTCAGATTATTTATTGCCGGTATCTACCATACATTTGAAAGAGGCTTTGATGGCTTCAAAGCATGTCATTGCTGTTGGCGGAAATATAGTCATAGCGCTATTCTTTGCGGATAAATTCGGCATTACAGTAGCAAAGGAGCAGATGAGAAAACTATGGTTTGGTGTTCTCACCTTTACAGCGTTTGCCTTTATCATCACTTTATTTACCTTTGGAATATCGGGGACAAGCCTTACAAAGAATCTACCATTTCCGTTCTATATTACGGTGAAGAGTATATCCTTCTTCAACATATTCGAACGTTTTGAGGTGTTAGTGACTCTAATCTGCCTCATGTCAGATTTTATAGCAATATGTGTATTTGCAATCATTTTGTCGAGGTGTTTTGTCTGGCTGTTTAATCTTAAGGAAAACAGCTTTCTATTTGTACCCTTAACAATCCTTGTATTTTATCTAACCTATTATATCAGTAGTACACAGTTTGAATTCAACTATTTGTACCGTTTTGTGATAGTGAATCTGAATTTGATATTTGAGTATGCCGTTCCCGCACTTCTGTCCTTCTTATGTCTGATAAAACGAAAGCAGATAAAAAAGCAATATTAGGAAGCACAGGACTATTCATAGATGTGGATATCCATTTCAGTGTCGTTGTATTTGTACGTGGAATGATTGATATAATACTGCGCCACAGGATCAACAAACTTGTAAATACGACTGTATTCCTTTGTCTCGGTATCCTTGACAGTTTCCGAACGGTTTCTGCCTAAGAATTCAATCAGATCATAACAGTCAATCCAGATCTCGTTATTACTTTCCTTCTGTGACTCATCAAAGATCAACTGAAGACCAAAATGTAAATGAGAAGTAGTGATGTTATTAACATTTTCGTTGCTGGAATAGCCACTTCGTCCCATATATCCGATTACATCACCGGCCTGAACAATGCTGCCAACTTTTAAGGATTTATTATAGGGAAAATTCTTACGAAGATGGGCATAATAATAGTAGCGTTTATTATCAAAGCTACGAATTCCGATTCGCCAACCACCATACTGGTTCCAACCAAGTGCCTCCACATAACCTGATTCCACTGCAATAATCGGAGTACCGACCTGCCCCATCATATCATGTCCGAGATGCTTTCTCCGAAAACCATAACTTCTTGAGACACCGAAATCATCAAAATCGTTATAGGGATAATATTTGGCAATCGGAAGAAATGCCTTAAGCCCATAACGAGTTTCCCAGCGTTTCCCTCCGGGAGAGGACTCGTCTGCAACTTCAATTTCATATTCACCGACTAGGCCGCCAAGGACCGCATCATATGCATTATAATAATAATCATAATACTTCATATTCTCGGTGAGGGATTTTATCGTCTCTTTCCCGCTTGTCAACTTTTCAACCAATTCGGACATGTTACTCTTCTTATAATGCGAGAAATCGCCGCCATATTTACAGCCAAGGCAGGCAAGTATTTCGATCCAGTTTAGCTTGATCTCTTCTGACCTTGATTCCACATCATATTTATACGCCTGTTCCAGGGCTTCGCTGCAGATATCAAAACTTACCCATTTGATAAACTTCTTATCCGTATCATACATAGCAGAATAAATTGCAGCCTCGTGATCGAGTCCTTCCTTAATGGTTATGGAGGAAATAATTAATAAGAAAATCAATTCACAAATGATAATATGCCAGGTCTTGAGTTTTGACAACATACTTCGAAATCTTCCCTTGTATTCACAACTTGTAACATATTATGTTTTTTAGATCAGAACTATTACATTATTCAAATATATCACGCAGCTTCTTTTTATGATATTTTTTATAGACATTCAGTTTGTCCTTCGTACTGTCATAGGTTGCAAGTATTACATCCTTCATATTCTTGATACCGCTGGCATGAAGCTGCTTCTCAACCCATTTTTCGTCTTTACCGGTACTTTTTAAATTATCCTTCAAGATTTTTCCATCAATAATAACATTAGCCATTGGCAGACTCTGAGTGGGGGTTAATTTCAAGTCGGCAGGGGTAGCAGGCCGGTGTAATACAGCCGGCAGAACACTTACTTTACCATTTGTCTCAAGAAACACAGTGTGTATCTCCTGCAGATCATAAAATCCGGAGATACGGCAAACCGATAGAAATTCATCCATATCCATTTTTGCCTTTAACAAATTCTTCTCATATACTTGCCCATTTTGATAGAGGAGCAGGGGCTGTCCCTCAAAAAATCTCCGTAAGAACATTGATTTACAGGTTAAATAAGAGATAGATATTGACGTAACGGCAAAGATTATCATGGATATAAGGGGCTCTAGGACACTGTCGGTCGACATAACCGCCATTTCGCCTGCGATGGAACCAAGAGCAATACTGCTGACATAATCGAACATACTAAGCTGCGACATTTCGCGATTCCCCATTAATTTTGTAAAGAGAAACAGCGAGCCCAGGGAAGCAAAGGATGAAAATATTATTTTGTAAATATGCATAGGTACCTCCTTGAAAAACCTTATCCGGGTTACAATTCTAATAAATATAGCATTAGCAGATAACTGCAAAATATGAGTAGGATATTACAATGTCGTCATGTTAGATGATAATAAATCAAGACAACTATGTATTCAGTGTCCTGTTCAAATTTCAACTTTATGTTAAAAAACGTACAAAATGAAATATTTTTAGCTATTACAAATTTCATGACAATAAATAGTTGACACAATAGTATTTTATCGTATTTTATTTACAACGGGGGTGCGGGAGATAAGGGGTGGAACTTGATTTTTCAATTTAGCTTACATACAAAAAAGGTTACAGTTCAGCCTTCATAAGAGATATATCCGGACTGGGAAAAAATGATTTCCATATAGGAGTATTTGCATTCGTCGGTACTTTGGCTCTGTCCTATAGAGCCTTATGTACCGCTACGTAATGCAACTTAGCGAAAGCGGCTCCTATATGGAAACATTTCTTTCCCAGTCTTTCACTATCCCTGTAGGCTGAACTGTAACCAAAAAAGACATATTTATTACAGTAAAGGTTTACATTACTCAGTACAAATAGTATAATACACATGATATAAGTCACATTGGGAGAGGATGATTTCATATGTTGAAGATATACATTTGCCCAAAATGTTTTAATTTTCGCATTGTGTCAAGAAAGCCGGATGCTATATGCTTTCATTGTGGTATGAGATTGGAGCAGTGTGAACTACAGTATGGGACTTATATGAATATGACAGAGGAAGAACGATATGAATATAAAACAGATTTTATAAGTCGTATGAAGCTGTATCAGGAAAAAATGAATTCATTATATAATAAAAACAGTGAAAGATAGACTGAACCTATTGAAAAAGAAGTAATATACTTTAGATAGGTTCATTTGTGTTTGGTGACAAAGTATGAACTGTAGAAAAGTATTGCAGGTTAATAAATTATATCCTTATACAGGCGGAATTGAGAAAGTAGTACAACAGCTGGCGGAAGGTCTGAAGGACAAGCTGGATATGGAAGTACTGGCATGCAGAGAATGTGGTTTTACACAAAAAGAAATACTGAATGGTGTATCTGTAATCAGAGCAGGCAGCTTAGGTGTTATGTTTTCATTACCGATCTCAATCCCTTTTCTTTGGAAATTTCGTAAGATGTGCAAAGATAAAGATGTCATACAGTTCCACATGCCATTTCCTTTGGGCGATGTCGGATATTTACTTTCCGACTATAAGGGAAAGGTTGTTGTATGGTGGCATAGCGATGTCGTACGTCAGAAGCTGTTAATGAAGCTTTATCAGCCTATTATGGAGAAATTCCTATCCAGAGCGGATGTAATTATAGTTGCCACACAGGGACATATTGATGGTTCGGATTATTTAAATAAATATAGGAATAAATGTGTTGTTATACCCTATGGGATTGAAAAATCTATTGAGTTGAGAGCGGATAAATATATACAAAATAGGCCAGCTTATATAAAAGAAAAGGTTAATATACTTTTTGTAGGAAGACTTGTTTATTACAAAGGCTGCGAGGTATTATTAAAAGCCTTTTGCTCTGTTCACGGAGCTGAGCTAACGATGATAGGAACCGGAAAGCTGGATCAGAAGCTTAAGGAAATGGCAGTTGAATATGGACTAACGGACAAGGTTCATTTTCTTGGAAGCGTCAGTGATGAAATTTTATGTAAAGCCTTTGAAGAATGCGATGTCTTTGTACTTCCCTCAATCTATAAAAGTGAAGCTTTTGGTATCGTTCAGATAGAAGCAATGGCTTATGGTAAACCGGTCATTAATACAAGATTACCAGGCGGCGTTCCTTATGTCAGTCTTAATGGAATAACCGGACTAACCGTAGAACCGAGTGATATCGAAGCCCTTACGAATGCGATGCAATGGATGGTGGATCATCCGAAAGAGCGAGAAAGCATGGGAATGAGAGCAAGAGAAAGAGTTAAGGAACATTTCACTGAAGAGGATATGCTGGATAAGGTGCTGGAGATATATGAAGGTTAATAAAACAATTATAACATATGTGTATTATTAAGATAAATTCTTTATATGACTAGATTTAATTTAAATAGAAAAGGAAGAATATGAAGACTACAAAATTAATATTACTAATATCCAATCGGTTAAAACCAATCTTACTTAAAATATTCCCACATAAATTACTTCGTAGATTAAAGAAGAATATGATACGCAGCAGTATCGATAGCCTGGCAGCAACCAAGGTTATTTCTTTTGTCCCGGGGAAATACGAACATGGAATAAATTTAATTGGTAATATAAAAGCAGAATCCGGTCTTGGACAAAGCTGCAGACTTGTAGCTGATGAATTGCTTGCAAGCGGGATTGATTTTTCAATCTATAGCTATAGTCAGTTAGGTAATGTAAAAGAAGCGGCCAGTAAATGGGATGATAAAATATCATCTGAATTACCCTATAGTATTAATTTGATTCATATTAATCCCTATGAGTTTGGATTAGCCTTTGCACAATTAGATAGTTCTGTATGGGATTGTAGATATAATATAGCATTCTGGCTTTGGGAGCTGGAGGAATTTCCGGAGGAATGGACTCCGTGTTTTTCTTGCCTGGATGAGATATGGACACCTTCAGAATTTATCTCAAAAAGCATACGTAAGAGAACAAATTTACCGATTATAACAATTCCTTACAGCGTTAATGTTTCAATCAAGCAAATATATAGCAGAGATTATTTCCATTTACCGAAAGATAAATTCCTTTTCCTTGTCATGTACGATAGCTCCAGCATTACCGAGCGTAAGAATCCTAAAGGAACTATGGATGCATTTAAAAGAGCGTTTGACAAAGCACAGCAAGATGTGGGAATTATTATTAAGGTAAATAATGCAGTAAAAGAAGATATCAATCTAATTAAGCATGAAATGAATGGATATTCCAATGTTTATATTATCCAAGATACTTTGGATAAGGATTGTGTTAATAGTTTGATTAAATGCAGTAATGTATTAGTATCACTTCACAGGTCAGAAGGCTTTGGTCTGGTGCTTGCTGAAGCTATGCTTCTTGGAATTCCTACAATAGCAACGAATTGGTCGTCGAACATAGAATTTATGAATCAGGAGGTTTCATGTCTTGTCGATTATAAATTAATAGAAATTGAAAAAGACATGGGGCCTTTTAAAAAGGGTAATCGATGGGCAGATCCGGATATTACGGAAGCATCTCATTTTATGAATAAATTGTATACAGATAAGAGCTTTTATGATTTAATTGCATTAAAAGCAAAATTATATATTAATGATAAACTTAGTATACAAAGAGCAGCGGAGTCAATTAATAAAAGAGTTGCTGAGATCATGGAGAAATATGGGAAATAAGAAGATAGCATTGGTTAATCAGAGGTATGGAACAGAAGTAAATGGAGGCTCTGAATATTATACAAGGTTATTAGCCGAAATGCTGCGAGCTGATTCAGAGGTCGAGATTCTTACTACTACCGCCCTCGATTATACAACCTGGGCTAATTATTATAAAGAAGGCCTTCAGGAAATCGACGGAATAAAAGTAAGACGATTTCCGGTTGATTGTGAACGCCGTTTACTTCAGTTTCGAATACTAAATAAAATATTGAAATATGTAAAAATATCTTATTTTGAAAGAAAGTGGATAAAAGCACAGGGACCTTTATCCGGAAAGTTAATAAAATACATCAAGGATCATAAAGATGAGTTTGATGTTTTTATATTTGTAACATATCTTTATTATCAAACGGTAAAGGCTTTACCGGAAGTGGCTGAAAAGGCAATATTAATACCGACAGCGCATGATGAACCTTATATTTATTTTGGAATTTACAGAAATATTTTTATGGCGCCAAAAGCAATCATTTATCTTACGGAAGAGGAAAGGAATTTTGTACATAAAACCTTCCATAATGAGGCTGTATTAAATGATGTTATCGGTATTGGAGTAAATAAACCGGAAGATATTAGTTCAGAGAATTTCCGTAATAAGTTTGGTGTTTCAGACGATTATGTCATATATGTAGGCAGAATTGATACGGACAAGGGTTGTAAAATTTTATTTGATTATTTTGGAAAATTTTTACTGAACAATAAGTCATCTGATGTCAAACTGGTGCTTGTTGGTAAAGCAATGATGGAGTTGCCAAATAATCATAATGTGATTCCGATTGGTTTTGTTAGTGAAGAGGACAAGTTTAATGCAATTTCAGGTAGTCTGGCTCTGATATTACCTTCTGCTTATGAAAGTCTTTCTATCTCTGTACTGGAGGCAATGTCTTTATCTGTACCTGTTCTTGTTAATGGGAAGTGTACTGTACTGAAAGGGCATTGTGATAAAAGTGAGGGAGGCTTGTACTATCATGATTATGATGAATTCGAGGCGGTCATGAAGGTCATTCTTAATCAGAACAGTTTGGAATATCAAAAGCTAAAAGAGAATGCTTTATTATATATAGAAAATAATTATACATGGGAAGCTTGTAGAAATAAGTTCCAGCGAATTTTACAAGAACTATGATATCAAGTTGAAAGGTAATCTATATGAAAACGTTACAGGAACTTTATGCTTACAGACATATGATATATAGTTTGGTAAAAAGAGATCTGAGAGGACGATATAAGGGTTCTGCTTTGGGCTTCTTATGGACCTTTCTTAACCCGTTATTACAGCTTTGTATCTATACCTTAGTATTTTCCGTAATATTAAGAACAGACATAGATAAGTATTATCTCTTTTTATTTGTGGGCTTGGTGCCATGGATGTTTTTTAATACCTGTCTTTCGGTAGGATCTAGCTGTATACTTACTCAACAGGATATGGTGAAGAAGATTTATTTTCCAAGAGAGGTACTGCCAATATCATTTGTTACAAGTCAATTTGTCAATATGCTCCTTACTTTTATCATTATTTTTGTAGTAGTTATCATATCAGGAGTTGGTATAAATATTATTGCACTTCTTTATTTGCCGCTTATTTTGCTTGTGGAATATATATTAGCCTTAGGAATAACGATGTTGGTTTCGGCATTAACGGTTTATTTTCGTGATCTCGAATATATATTAAGTATAGTAGGAATGGCTTGGATGTATCTAACGCCTATTATTTACTCAGAGAAACAGGTACCGAAGGCATTTATTCCGATTATTAATTTAAATCCTATGGCACCTATTATCATGGCATATCGTGATATCTTATATTACAAACAGGTTCCGGAATTAAGTACATTGGGGCAGGCTTTTATACTAGGTATAGGTATTCTTGCCATTGGATCTATTTCTTTCGGCAGATTAAAAAGACATTTTGTGGAGGAAATGTAACATGAGCAAGGATAACGCGATTGAGGTTAAAAATGTAAAAAAGAAGTTTAAGGTTTATTATGATAAAGGAAGAAGCCTTAAGGAAAAAATTCTTTTTAAAAACAGAAACCGATATGAAACCAGGTGGGTACTGAATGGAATTGATTTTGAAGTTAAAAGGGGAGAAGCTATTGGCTTAATCGGTCATAATGGCTGCGGGAAAAGTACAACTTTAAAGCTTCTGACAAGAATCATGTATCCCGACGAAGGAACCATTGAAATGAATGGAAGAGTATCCAGTCTGATTGAATTAGGCGCAGGCTTTCATCCGGACATGAGCGGCAGAGAGAATATATATACTAATGCTTCGATCTTTGGTTTAACTCGAAAAGAAATAGATGCAAGAATAAAGGATATTATTGAGTTTTCTGAAATGGAGGAATTCCTTGATAACCCTGTACGTACATATTCCTCCGGTATGTATATGAGACTTGCTTTCTCCGTAGCAATTAATGTAGATGCAGACATTTTATTGATTGATGAAATTCTGGCAGTTGGCGATGCTAATTTTCAAGCGAAATGTATTAATAAATTAAGAAATATTAAAGCATTGGGAACAACCATTGTAATTGTTTCCCATTCCCTGGCTCAAATTGAGCAGTTCTGTGACCGTTCCATTTGGATACAGGATGGAATGATTCAAATGGAAGGAAAACCACGTGATGTACATCCTGCATATATGGATTTTATGGGACACATACGAGAGGTTAATGAAAATAAAAAAATTAATAGAAACAAGGAAATAAATAATTTAGAAGTGCAAGCAATAGAAGAATCAGATATAAAGACTACTGAGGAAGTAAGCACAGATAGTATAGATAGGGCAAGAGAGGGAGAAAACGATTCTATTTCTCAAACCGATAATAAGCGATGGGGAAATGGACATACCAGGATAATTAAAATAGAGGCATTTAATAGAGACAGAGATCTAAAGAGTGTATTCTGTACAGGCGAAGACATAATTCTTCAAATTCATTATAATGTATTTAAGAAAATTGATAATGCAGTATTTGGAATAGGTATTTTCCGTGGTGATGGGCTTTTATGCTATGGTACTAATACACGTATAGACAATATTTCCGATATAACCCTTGAGCAAAATGGTATATGTGAGATTGTTTTAAGTAAAGTAAATCTATTACCAGGGGAATATATAATGGATATTGCAATTGAATGTGATATGGGAATTCCCGTAGATTATTTCAAATCGGCATTTAGTATAGAAATGTATTCGTCTATTGATGATATTGGATTAATGAGAATCGACCATACTTGGAATATATTGAAAGGAGTAATAAATTGAATAATATTGAGAATAATTCTAACAAAGATATTAAGCGTTTACTTCAAGCCATTAACGAAAGTGCGGCAATAATTGATAAGAATTATATCATTTCACCTGAAGATGTAGGAAATGATTCGTTTGTTAAAAAAGCATTTAAAAGGATTATTCGAAAGATGATCGGATGGTATATTGATCCGGTTTTGAGCAAACAAACATTAAATAATAGCGAATTGTTGCATATCATCCAAAACGTGTTACCGCTTATTACCAGTTTAAACAAAGATAATATTGAGTTGAAAAATGAAATTCTTAATTTTAAAGGATATATTGATTTTCTCAAGAAGAATCCTGATAATGGAACTGACTTAAAACCCCTAGAGAATTGTCACATTGATTATTTTGATTATGAAAATCATTTTAGGGGCAGTAGAGAAGTTATTAAAGAATATCAGCAATATTACATTAAATATTATCAAACTTTACAGGAGGGATTTGTACTTGATATAGGCTGTGGCAGAGGCGAATTCATGGAACTCCTTCAAGAAAATGGGATAACAGTTAAGGGGATTGATTATTATCATCCATTTGTTGATTTTTGCAGACAACGCAATCTTCAGGTTGAATATAGTGATGCCCTGACGTACCTTACTAATCTGGAAGATGAATCACTGAATGGTATATTTATGTCACAGGTTATTGAACATTTATCACAGGAATATGCAGTTTCATTAATCAGAACTGCCTATAAAAAATTAATAAAAGGAAGCTACTTTATATTAGAGACGCCTAATCCTCAGAATTTAAGTACTTATTGGAATTTTTATCTGGACTTTTCTCATATCAAGCCTGTCCATTATTTGTTCCTGGAATATTTATTTAATTCTTGTCAGTATGAGAGTGTAGAGAAATATCATAGCGAATTTTCAAAATGTGATTTTCAGATTCCCTATATTGAAAGTAATAATATAAATAACCTAGAGGAGATCAACAAAAGTATAGATTATATTAATAATAGGGTATTTGGTTATTATGATTACACACTAATTGCTAAAAAGTAATATAATCGGATGATAAGAGAGGAGGAGCATATGGATGACATGGAAGATTATTCCATTTACGGTGGGGTATTTGATGTAGCAAATCAAAATATGACAGCAAGTAAGCATTTTTTTCAATTTAGACGAGAGGAAATTATGCTGTATGCCGTAGGTGACCCACATAATGTAGACCTTTTAAATCTGATGGATTTGGATAATTCACAGTTTCTTTTTATGGCCTATGTCTTATTATTACAAAGGTTTCCGGAAAGTCTTGCTTATCATAGATGGGAAAAAGCAGGCAAGCTTCCGAAGACGATATTTCAAAAACAGGTTTTAAGGACGATTTTAAGATCACACGAATTCAGTCTAAACAGTATAAAAGTATACAATAATTATACAAATTCATGTAAAGATGATATGACAATATCAGGGCAGGAAAGCAGTTATAAAAATCTTGATAACTACCAAAAAATGTGGATATATAAATTCTATCAACGTTTACCAGTTAAATTCAGATTATTAATTAAAAAAATAATGGGATATGATATGATATAGTTCATATTAGGGGGGTGTATGAAAGTATATATTGATATATCAAGCTTAATGAGCGTTAGCTTTATTACAGGAATACAACGTGTTGTAAGAGAAGTAATTATTCGAATGTTGTTAGAGAAGGATTTTGTAATTATCTTATTGAATTATGATGATAAAAATGAAGTATTTCAAATCGTTAATAATGAAAAGTTTACATTATTTTTTCGAGATGATATTGATACAGCCATTGATGCATTAACTTCAGAATTATGTTTGATTGATGATATTCCATCGGGTGCAGTATTTTTTGATATTGATAGTGTTTGGATGTCTATACTGAAAAGAAGTTATCTGTTACCAAAACTAAAAGAAAATGGGGTAAGAATTGCAGTTCAAATATATGATATAATTCCTATCACTCAGCCTCAATATTGCCATCAGAGTACAGTCTTTGGGTTTATTAATTATCTGTCTTCAAATTTAAAATATGCAGACATTATTATGGTGTCAACGCAAAGTACATTAACTGCTATTAATGATTTAACGGACCGGTTAAAAATAAATAGAATTAATGGAGTAGTTGTTCCATTGGGATCAGATTTTAAAAAGACAGACGAGCAGATAGAACAAATTGATGAAGAGGTTGCTTTCATCGCTAAGAAAAAGAAGTATATTCTAATGGTTGGAACAATAGAACCCAGAAAAAACCATAAGCTGTTATTAGATGCATATGATAATTATCTGATTGATAAAGAGATCAATATTATTATTGCAGGCAGAATTGGTTGGAATGTTAATGAGTTTGAAAAAAGATTACAAGCTCACAGTAAATTTAACAAATCAATTTTTCATATTAACGGAGCCAATGATGCAACGATTGATTATTTATACAGAAACGCATTTTTGGTAGCATTTCCTACGTATAATGAGGGCTTTGGATTACCTATCATCGAAGCATTTGAACGGGGAACACCGGTAGTGGCTTCTGATATTGATGTGCTAAAAGAGGTCGGAGGAGATTTCTGTCAGTATTTTGATCCGGATAATCCGAAAGCGCTGGCTGATTTGATACTTGAGAATTATGAAAATGAGCAGATATATTATCAAAGAAAAAGAAGGATTTCCGATTACGAACCCTTTACGTGGGATCAATCGACTCAATTGATGATTGATGCACTGAATAGTCTATACGATGAAAAACGGATCGTTACAGATAATTGATAAAAGGATATTATTAGGTTTTATATATTAATGTCACTAATTATACTAGGAGGAATTATGAATCAAATACTTTTAAAATATCGCAAACAATTATTTTGCTGTTTTATATTAATAGTCATACCGATAGTATTAATAAATTATTTTTATCTTTTTTATACTATGGATTTGAATTATCCGATTTCATATACTGGAGGAGATGATTTTTTCCTTTTTGTTAATGCAAAAAATGTACTGGAATCAGGATGGGTATTTCATAATGATTTTTTAGGAGCTCCTTACGGAGCAAATAATTATGATTACCCCTCTCTGTTATTGGATAATGTAGATACATTTATACTAAAAATACTTGTATTAATTACTCATAATGTAGTTTTAAGTGTAAATCTTCAGTTTATAACAATATTCCCATTAATTGCATTGATCTGTTATTTTGTATTAAAAGCCTTTAAAATGCGAGATTGGATCGCCGTATCAGGTTCCTTAGTATTTACGTTCACCCCTTATATATTTTTTAGAGGAATGGGTCATTTTGCATTAAGCACATATGAATTTATTCCTATTTCCGTTTTACTTTTATTCTGGGTATATAGTGATGATAAATTATTTGCTTTTAATAAAGATTTCTTCAAATACAAGAGAAATTATTATGCTATAATATTTTGCATCTTAATAGCTAATAACGGTATTGCATATTATCCGTTCTTCACCTGCTTCTTTCTATGCGTTACAGGAATGATGAAAGGATTTGATAAGAGAAAGCTTAAATACTTCATACAAAGCGTTAGTGCGGTAATATTCATTGGAATATTGATGGCTATTAATTTAATACCATATTATATAAATATTATGAATGAAGGTAAAATTGAATTAAGATCTTATGCTGCAGCAGAAGTATATGGCTTAAAAATAATACAATTATTTCTACCAATGACTACGCATGGAATCGGTATCTTAAATAGAATATTAACGGTATATAATAGCAGTGCCCAGTTAATAAATGAAAACCGTTCATCTTATTTGGGAGCTGTAGGTATCATTGGATTTATCATTCTGATGTTTTTTGCCTTTATTAATAAGATTGAAACCGATTTAGGAAAAAAGCTAAAATTTTTAGCAAACTTAAATGTTGCAGCTATGTTATTAGGGACGATCGGAGGATTTGGATGTGTTTTTGCTTTGTTCATCTCTTCTATGATAAGAGGCTATAACCGAATTTCTATATTCATGTCATTTTTCGCTATATTAACCGTATGTTTGATCGTTGAATATTTGTATGAGAAGATTTCAAAGAAGAAAATAATTAAAATTCTATTCATTGCTATTTCAATCGCTTTTTGCTGCGGAAGTATTTATGAAGCATTCCCCGGAGGTGTTCCAAATTATGAAGCAAATAAAGTAAAATATATCAGTGATGATGTATTTGTAAAAAAAATTGAGGCAAGTGTATCAAAGAATGCGATGATATTCCAATTACCATATCATCAGTATCCGGAAGGTGGTGGAGTGAACAAAATGCCCGATTATCAGCTGGCAGTCGGATATATTCATTCATCCGGATTAAAATGGAGTTATGGAGGGATGAAGGGAAGAAGATCCGATTCATTCAATTATCAGGTGACAAACTTAGACGTGGAAGCTATGATCAAAACCCTGTCTGTTGCTGGGTTTGAAGGAATTTATATAGATAAAAGTGCTTATACAGATGAGGAATATACAAATTTGACAACTTCAATTAATAAAGTTTTAAATATCGAACCGATGATAAGTGATGATAATCTGCTGGTATTTTATGATTTAACATCTTATAACAAAGAATACTTATCAGAGTATTCCGAACCAGAGTTATCTACGCTAAAGGATGATATCTTATATCGATTAAACTTTACATTGGGTGAAGGATTTACTGCTGTAGAAGGGGAAGGCGATAGTCAATGGATGTGGTTATCAAACGATGCGAAGCTTGTGGTTAATAACTTCTCGGACAAAGATAAACAGTATCATCTGAAATTTAGAATTGCTTCTACTAGTGGTGAAATGTCAGATCTGAAACTATATATTAATGGAAAAGGAACAAAGTATACTTTAAATGTAGATGGTATATTAATTGATATGGATGCAAAATTCAAGCCTGGTAAGAATACAATACAATTTAAAACCAACGCTGTACAACTTGTTGCGCCCGGGGATCCCAGAGAACTTTATTTAAGAATAACTGAATTTGATTTCTTTAAAAACGAAACCATACTTAAATAATATTAGCATAATAGATAAATATATTTGGAAGGGTAAGTGAATGAAAAAAATATTTATATATTTTAATAAATATACTATCATGATTTTGATTTTAGTATTTGATTTTTTGTATTTTTATATGGTACTTCAAAGTGGGTTTTATGGGGATGATTCGATTAACTGCAATGTAAATGGAGTAGCTTATTATAATAGTTCAGTTATGGGAATTACTTTTAGCTATGCAAAACTATGGATTTTAGGTGGACGGATTTTTCCATTTGCTTTTTATGTGTATCCCCTGTTTTCTGTCATAACGCGCTTTGCATATAAATTACTAATTGTACTCAGCATTTACTTAAATAGTCTGCTGTTTGGTAAGATTATTAAGGAGACTACAGGCTCTAAAAGGTTACAGTATTTGTTTATGCTTGTATTTCCCATATTATTGCAATATACATGTAAGGTTAATAATGCAATATTTTCATTTCATATGCTAATGCAGATGACTTTGATGTGGGCATTTTTATCAATCCTCACATTAATTAAAGGTATTGATAAAAATAGTCGAATATTAATTATCGTAAGTGCAATTTTTCAGTTTCTGGCATGTGGTACCTATGAAGTTGCCTACCCCTTTATTTTTATTCTTTTGTTAGTAGGATATATAAAAACAAAAGATGCTAAAAGAACAATAAAATTCTGTATACCGCATATCATAGTTATTTTAAGCATGGTTATCTTAACTTTTTACTTAAAATCAACTACACTCCAGAAACAATACGATGGGGTAACTATAAATTTTGATATTAAATTAATGTTTCTTACATTTTTGAAACAATGCTCAAGTGCATTACCGTTATCAAGTTATTTTATTGGATTAAGACATAGTGGTACAAATGCTTTTGTTGATTTTATTACAGGAATACGTGTTTTGGACATCATAGTCTTGATTTTATTTATATTAATTATAATTTTAATTAATAAAAGATCAATAAATGAGAAAGTTTCTAATAATAACCTAATGTTGATAATTCTGTCCTTAATCTTATTTGTTATGCCGGCTATTTTGATATCACTTAGCCAAAAGTATCAAAAAGATCTGCAATGGGGTGTTGGACATTTACCCTCCTATATGCAAAGCATTGGGATTGTATTCTTGAGTATCATTTTGTACACAATGATACTTAAAAAAGCTACGAAGAGAAGTAGTAAAGTTTTCTCAAGCTGCGTAATGGGGATATTGGTTATACTAATATTATTAAATCAGCAAGTGGCTAGAACTTCTGTAAAAGAAGCAAACGCCTTTTATCGATGGCCCAGAGAAAATGCGGTGAATGCAGTGAAATCCGGAATTCTGTCAGATGTTACCTCTAAAGACCTGATTGTGAGTTTAGCACCGTTTACTTTTGATACAGCCGATGGTGACTATTTCTACTCTGCTCAGGCAAAGAAGCAATTACATGAAATGGCAATAACTATTTATATCATGGAGTCTTTGAAAGATAAGAAAGACAGAATTTATAATATACAAGATGATGGCAAAAAATATATAATTAATGATACTGGAGACGAAAAATCGGGATACTTTATTGTTGGAGAAAAAGCCGAAATTGAAATTAATGATGATAATACCACCGCGAAGATTGTCTCAATTCTAAATCCGAAAATATATCTACAGGGAAATTTAAAAGATGTACCTACTATCTGCTTTAAGGCAACAGATACTATAGGTGATGATAACTATAATGTTAAAGTATTGTCGGTAAGTGATTTGCAGCTGTTATCCAAAGATAAAAACAGTAAGTTATACGAATTAGACTATGATGGAAAAATAGATATTAGTTCCATTCGTTTTGGTGTAGATGAAAATGGTGTAAATGCAAACGATACTCCTTTTTACAGTAAATTAGGGAAGGGTTTTACCGGTCTTGAAGGTGAAGGGAATAACCGATGGCTATGGTTATCAAACGATGCGGAGCTGATAATATATAATTATCAGAGTGAAGACCTTCAGCAAAGAATAAAATTTGATATTGCTTCAGATTATGAAGATATTTCTGATTTAAAAATTTATATAAATGATGTATTATATGATTATGATGTTAATATTAAAGGAATAACCTTTGATCAGGTCGTAAATCTTAAAATTGGAGCAAATGTGATAAAATTCAAAACAGATGCACAACGAGTAAATGCACCTTTAGATCCACGAGAGATGTATTTGAGAATTACTAAATATAATTTGTTTGACATAATAAATTAGTTAAAAGGTTATAAAATTTAAAATAAAGTATATATTTTCGAAAGAGAGGAATACAAATGAAAGTTGTAATACTTGCAGGAGGATTTGGAACAAGAATTAGTGAGGAGTCTCATTTAAAGCCTAAGCCTATGATTGAGATAGGGGACATGCCTATTCTATGGCATATTATGAAAATGTATTCTTATTATGGATTTAATGATTTTGTTATATGCTGTGGTTATAAGGCATATGCAATCAAAGAATATTTTGCAGATTACTATCTACACAGAAGTGACATAACTTTTGACTTTAGTAATCATAACAAAATGGAAATTCATAACAACTTTGCTGAACCTTGGAAAGTAACCTTAGTTGATACGGGGCTAAACACAATGACAGGCGGTCGTATAAAACAAATTCAAAAATATATTGGGAACGAGCAATTCCTACTTACCTATGGAGATGGGGTATGTGATATTGACATTGCAAAATTAATTAAATTTCATAAAGCACATGGTAAAATGGTAACAATGACAGCAGTAAATGTTGGACAGAGATTCGGTGTTCTTGATATAGAGGATGATAATACAATTACATCTTTTAGAGAAAAGAGTGATAATGATGGAAGCATGATTAATGCAGGATTTATGGTGTTGAAACCTGAAATCTTTAATTATATTGAAGGAAATAGTACCATATTTGAGAAGGAGCCATTAGAAAAAGTGGCATCCTTAGGGGAATTGAAGGCATATAAGCATGAAGGCTATTGGCAGTGTATGGATACTCAAAGGGACAAGCAAAAATTAGAAGAATTATGGGCTAGTGGTATGGCACCTTGGAGGAAATGGTAATGGATTTGAATTTTTATAATAATAAAAAAATACTGGTAACGGGACATAGCGGTTTTAAAGGTTCCTGGTTATGCAGAATTCTAACCCTTGCTGGAGCGCAGGTAACCGGATACTCTTTGGAACCTCCTACAAAACCAAGCCTTTATGAAATCGCTAACATTGGACAAGATATAAATTCAGTTATCGGTGATATCCGTGACCTAGATAAATTAAAAGAAGTTTTTGAGGCAGTTCAGCCGGAAATAGTATTCCATCTCGCTGCACAGCCGATTGTAAGAGATAGTTATAAAAATCCTGTTTATACATATGAGACCAATGTTATGGGAACCGTAAACTTGATGGAATGTGTCAGGTTGAATAAATGTGTGAAATCAGTTTTGAATGTTACAACGGATAAAGTGTATTATAATAATGAGTGGGAGTGGGGGTTTCGTGAAAATGAACCTTTGGATGGATTTGATCCTTATTCGAATAGTAAATCTTGCTCGGAGCTTGTTACTCATAGTTATAAAAATTCTTTTTTTGCAGATGATTCAGTTCGTGTATCCACAGCCAGAGCAGGTAATGTAATCGGTGGTGGTGATTTTGCAAATGATCGTATTATACCTGACTGTGTTCGCGCTGCTATGAACAATGATAAAATTGTGGTGCGTAATCCGTACTCAACACGTCCATACCAACATGTATTAGAACCACTATATGCATATCTGATGATCGCTCAAAAACAATATGAGGACAAAAAATATGAAGGCTATTATAATGTTGGACCGGATGAAGTCGATTGTATCACAACAGGTAATTTGGTAGATATGTTCTGTAAAATATGGGGGGACGGACTTCAGTGGGAGAATCAATATGATGGCGGTCCTCACGAAGCCAATTTCTTGAAGCTGGATTGTTCGAAAATCAAAACAACATTTAAATGGAAACCACGTTGGAATGTAGAAAATGCTATTGAAAAAACAATCGAATGGTCAAAATGCTATACTAAAAATGAAAATGTGAGAAACTGCATGGATTTGCAGATTAAAGATTTCTTCAATATACAATAAGATTTTAAATACGAATAGAAAAGGAATGAACAGAATGTTTGATAGTTTAACGGAACAACAGGCAAAACAAGAAATATTAGATTTGGTTTCACAGTATTGTGATAAGTATCATACAAAACCGGCGTATAAAGAAGGAAACAGAATACCATATGCATCCAGAGTATATGACCATGATGAAATGGTAAACCTTGTTGATAGTTCATTAGAGTTTTGGTTAACCGCAGGAAGATATGCTGATCAATTCGAAAAGGAATTTTCCAAATATCTAGGGATTAAATACTGCTCCTTAGTAAACTCAGGATCATCTGCAAACTTACTAGCATTTATGGCACTAACTTCTCCTTTGCTTGGTGATAGAACAATCAGAAGAGGAGATGAGGTTATTACTGTAGCTGCGGGCTTTCCGACTACTGTGTCAGCAATTATTCAATTTGGGGCAGTTCCGGTATTTGTTGATGTAACTATCCCTCAATATAATATTGATACCACGAAAATAGAGGAGGCTATTTCTGATAGAACAAAAGCAATAATGATAGCCCATACATTAGGTAATCCATTTGATCTAGGTGCTATAAAGAAAATATGTAAAAAATATAATCTGTGGTTAGTGGAAGATAATTGTGATGCACTTGGGTCAACTTATACAATCGATGGAGTTACTAAGCAGACAGGTACTATCGGTGACATTGGTACATCGAGTTTCTATCCACCCCATCATATGACGATGGGAGAGGGCGGAGCTGTATATACCGATAATCCACTGTTGAGTAAAATTGTCAAATCCCTCAGAGATTGGGGAAGAGATTGCATCTGTCCTTCCGGTCGAGATAACTTATGCGGTCATAGATTTGATAAGCAATATGGTGAACTGCCACTAGGATATGATCATAAATATGTATATTCTCATTTCGGTTATAATCTGAAAGCTACTGATATGCAGGCAGCTGTTGGATGTGCACAGCTTAAAAAATTCCCGACCTTTGTTGAAAAAAGAAAACAAAACTTTAACAGAATATTACAAGGCTTAAAACAGATGGAGGACAAGTTCATTTTACCTGAAGCATGTGAAAATTCAGATCCTAGCTGGTTTGGCTTTTTAATAACATGTAAGCAAGGCATTAATCGTAATAAAGTTGTCCAATATATTGAAGATCATGGTGTTCAGACAAGAATGCTGTTTGCAGGAAATTTAACAAAGCATCCTTGCTTTGACGAAATGAGAGCTATGAATGAAGGATTTAGGGTATCAGGTGAATTGACAAATACCGATATTATCATGAATGATACCTTCTGGATAGGAGTTTATCCGGGAATGAGTGAGAGTATGATAGACTATATGATAAAAACACTAAAGGAAGCTGTTGAATGTTAAAAAGAGAATTTCATAGATTGGGCATCGATTCAAAAGGAACTTTTCTGCAATTTTGCATGCAATTTATAAAATTTGGGATTGTAGGTTTCTCTAATACATTTATAAGTTTGGCAATTTATTATATTTGTGTCTTTATCGGGTTGCATTACATTTTATCAAACTCGATTGCGTTTGTAATTAGTGTTTTTAATGCTTATTATTGGAATAGTAAATTTGTTTTTAAAAAGATTGAAACTGGAGATACAAATAAGTTCGTTATAGTAAAAGTATTCATCTCATATGGCTTAACTTTTATTTTAACAACGGTACTATTATATTTTTGGGTTCATATTTTGGGTATATCAGTATTAATTGCCCCAATTATAAATTTAATAATTACTATACCAATAAATTTTTTATTAAATAAGTTTTGGGCATTTAAATAATTACTTAAGCACATGATTACAAAAGGAGATAATGGATGGAGAAGACTAAAGTTGCTATCATAGGAACTGGAAATATTGGAACAGATATTTTACTGAAATTACAAAGATCTGAGATACTTGAATGTAGTTTATTTGCAGGTAGAAATCTTGATTCAGCAGGTATTAAAATAGCACAGGAACTTGGGATAAGAGTATCATATGATTCAATCAATGCTATT
This sequence comes from Lachnoclostridium sp. UBA1308, assembly GCA_002307215.1. Lineage (GTDB taxonomy): Bacteria > Bacillota > Clostridia > Lachnospirales > Lachnospiraceae > Mobilitalea. The sequence continues at coordinate 62,270 of DBTU01000037.1, read as the reverse complement.
ATGAATGATCCGGATTGCTGTGATATTGTATTTGATGCTACGTCAGCCAGTGTTCATAGGTATAATGCTCCTATTCTAAAACAATTAAAGAAATTTACTGTTGACCTTACACCGGCACGGGTTGGAGTAATGTGCATTCCTGTCATTAATCTTGATGGGTCACTTGAAACAGATAATGTTAATCTAATCACTTGTGGAGGTCAGGCTACAATACCAATTGCTTATGCCATTTCAGAGGTTTGCTCAAACGTAAAATACTTTGAAGTTGTTGCAAGTATTTCGTCAAAATCTGCTGGAACAGGTACAAGAAATAATATTGATGAATTTACCCAGACGACTAGAGAAGCTATTACTCATTTTACGGGAGTTCAAAATACGAAAGCTATTATTATTTTAAATCCTGCAGAACCGCCAATCACAATGAGAAATACCTTATACTCAATTATTGATAATCCGGATATGATAAAAATAAAAAAATCAATTAATGATATGGTTGAAAAAATAAGAAAATATGTTCCGGGGTATCATCTCGTTTTGGAGCCTACATTTGAAAATGGCAGGGTTACTACTATTGTCGAAGTAATTGGTCAAGGTGACTATTTACCAAAATACTCAGGGAATTTAGATATAATTACTTGTGCAGCGATTGAAATAGCTGAGAAATATGCAGTAAATAGATTGAAGGGGAGGAAAAGCTTATGAGTAAATTAAGATTTTTTGACTCAACTTTACGGGATGGATCGCATGCCATACAACACCAATTAACAAAGAAAAATATAGAAGATTATTGTCTTGCGATGGATTCTGCAGGAATGTATACTGTTATTGTAGGACATGGCAACGGATTGGGAGCATCGTCACTGCAAGTCGGTCTTTCTTTGTTAAGTGATCAAGAAATGCTTGTAACTGCTCGTAAAAATCTGGAGAAAACAAAATTAGGAGTCTATATGATTCCTGGATTTGGAACAATTCATGATAATATCCAGCCTGCAATCGAATATGGTGTTGATTTATTTACGATAGGGTGTCATTGTACGGAGGCAGATACTACAAAACAACACATTGAATATGTTGCTAAGCAAAATAAAGAAGTTTATGGGGTACTAATGATGTATCATATGGCTTCAACTGAGATGATTGTTGATGAAGCACTAAAAATGCAATCATATGGAGCAAAAGGCGTTATTATAATGGATTCGGCCGGTGCATCCACTCCTGAATTGGTGAAAAGAACAGTGTCTAATTTGTATGAAAAGCTAGATATTAGAATTGGTTTTCATTCACATAATAATCTTGGCTTAGCTGTAGCAAATGCTTATATAGCTTACCAAGAAGGTGCGTCCATAATAGATGGTACTTTAAGAGGGTTTGGTGCCGGTGCGGGGAATTGCCAATTAGAGGCATTTGTTGCACTAATGGAGAAAAATGGTATTAAATCCAATGCTAATTTATATAGAATGTTGGATGCCAGTGAGGAGATAATGCCAGGTATTATGGGAAATGATTTTGGCTTATCTCCATTAAGTATTATAAGTGGTATGTCCGGCGTCTTCTCTGCATTTAAAATACATGTTGAAAGAGCTGCAAAAGAATTTAATGTTGATCCCAGAGATATTTTTATTGAATTAGGTAAAAGGAAAGTCGTTGGAGGTCAAGAGGATATGATAGTTGAAATTGCCGAAAAACTTAGTAATCCTATAAAAGTGGATAGTACAGCTTATCAATTAGGTTCTTTATTATAAAACGACAAATGGAGGTGCAATATGAATGTTTCAGAGTTTATTTTTAATTATTTTGCAAAAAAAGGGATTGATACTACTTTTATGGTCTCAGGCGGTCAAGCTATGTGGCTCAATGATGCGGTTGGTAAAAATAAGAATTACAGAATCATCTGTACTCATCATGAACAATCTGCTGCAATGGCTGCAGATGCATATGGTAGATTAAAGAATAAACCTGCAATTGCACTTGTAACTGCCGGCCCGGGAAGTGTAAATGCTATGAATGGAGTCGTTGGAGGATATACCGATTCAGCGCCTATGATAGTTATTTCCGGACAGGCCGCATTATCTTTTGTAAAATATCAGGAGGAAACCAAAATACGTCAATATGGAGTACAAGGAATCAATATTAAGCCTTTGGTTGAAAATGTAACAAAGTATTTTATAACAATTGATGATCCTCAAAAATTAGTTTACTATTTAGATAAAGCATATTATTATGCAACAACAGGAAGACCCGGACCCGTGTGGATTGATGTTCCGTTGGATATTCAGAAAATCGAAGTGAATGAATCATATCAAGAAAAATATGAGCCAGAGCATGAAAAAGAGGGGAGAGTAACATTAAAACAGGCAGTAATACATGCATACGACTTGTTAAAAGAAGCAAAAAGACCTGTATTTCTCGTTGGACAAGGTGTAAGTTTGGCTGATGCAAGAAAGGAATTTTTTGAATATATAACAAAGACAAGAATTCCGGTAATTACTGCAAGACTGGGAATTGATTTAATTGAAAGTGACAATGATCTTTATGTAGGCCGTCCCGGAAACTATGGAGAGCGCTCGGCAAATTTTGCCATTCAAAATGCAGATCTAATTTTATCAGTCGGATGTCGTTTGGCATCTTCCTTAGTTGGCCACAATCCAAAGGCATTCGGAAAGAATGCGTATAAATTTGTTGTTGATATTGATCAAAAAGAACTTGATAAACCGGGGGTTAAGATAGATTATAAAGCCAAGCTGGATTGTAAGGACTTTTTTTTGAGTATGTTATCTGCATTGAAGGAAAATAAACTACCTTCTTACGAAGAGTGGGTTACTATCTGTAAGACTTGGAAAGATCAATATCCAGTAGTTCAACCGGAATATGTTAATGATAAACCAGTGAATTCATATTATTTTACTGATAAATTATCTCAGTTAGCGGATAATCAGGCTAATATATTGGTGGATACTGGCTCTTGCTTTCATGTAACATGCCAAAGCTGGAAACTAAAGAAAGGACAAAAATATCTTACTACAGGTGGCCTTTCATCAATGGGTTATTGGGTTGCCGGTATCGGTGCCTGTATTGCAAATGAAGGAAAAACGACGATTGTTATTACTGGGGATGGTAGCTTACAAATGAATCTTCAGGAATTTGCAACGATTAAGCATAATAATTTGCCTATAAAGGTATTTATTTTTAATAATAACGGATACTTGCTTATTAGGCATACTCAAGTCAATTTTATGGATGGACGTTTGGTTGGTGAAGGACCGACATCCGGCGTATGGTGTCCTGACTCTCTAGAGATTGCAAAAGCATATGGTATTAAAGGAGTAAGAATCGAGAATGTTGATCAAGTAGAAGCAAAGATTAAGGAAGTTCTTGAGTATGACGGACCGGTAATATGTGATGTTATGACTCCTGAATGGCAGTTACTTGTGCCAAGAATTGCTTCTGATAAACTCCCTGACGGTACATTGGTTTCAAGAAATTACGAAGATATGTTCCCGTATTTACCAAAGGAAGAGGTTACTGCTAATATGATAGCTGAGCGAGATAAAATATAAGGATGGAATAACGATGAATAGCATTGTTTTAACAGGTGCAACGAGCATGCTTGGAATTGCCTTAATTAATGAATGTATCAAAAATAATACGAAAGTGCTGGCTATTATTAGAAAGGATTCAAGTAATATAAATAGAATTCCAATTTCTGAATATGTTAAGGTACTGGAATGTAATTTAGATGAAATTCATCATTTGAATATAGCTAGAGATGATTACGAGATTTTTTTTCATTTTGCATGGGATCATACAGGACGGAAAAATAGAGATAATGCTATTTGCCAAAACGATAATATCAAGTATACGTTAGATGCGGTGGAATTAGCAGACCGATTAGGCTGCTCTACTTTCATAGGAGCAGGATCACAAGCTGAGTATGGCAGGGTAGAGAAGATTATATCACCTGATACACCTGTAAATCCTGATATTGCTTATGGGGTAGCAAAGTATACAGCCGGAAAACTAAGCAGAATACTCTGTAGAGATTTGGGCATGAAACATATATGGACGAGAGTTTTTAGCGTTTATGGCCCATATGATAATAATGATACTATGATAATGTATGCAATCAGAACATTAATGTCAAAAAATGTACCGAAATTTACAAAATCAGAACAGTTGTGGGATTATATGTATTGTGATGACGCTGCTAGGGCTTTTTATCTAATAGGCAAAAATGGTAAAGAAAATGCAACATACTGTATCGGCAGTGGAGAAGTACGAAAGTTATCAGAATATATCTATATTATTCGGGATAATATCAATAAAGATTTAAATATCGAAATTGGCAAGAAAAACTATTCTGATAATCAAGTAATGCATCTATGTGCCGATATATCAAAATTAACAGCTGACACAGGATTTTATACAGGTATTCCTTTTGAAAAAGGAATTAAAATGGTATTAGAATGGTTTACGAAGGAGAAAATGTTATGAAAAAAATATCTATTCTTATACCTTCATTTAATGAAGAGGATAACGTTGTATTAATTAGCAGTAGATTGGTTAATATTTTCAATACTGTATTATCTAAATATGATTATGAAATTGTTTTTATTGATAATTATTCAACAGACTCAACTCGTCAAAAAATTAGGTTATTATGCACGGAGAACAGTAATATTAAAGCAATCTTTAATGCTAAAAACTTTGGGCATATACGTTCACCTTATCATGGAATGTGTCAGACAACAGGAGACTGTACGATATTTATGTGTTGTGATTTACAAGATCCCCCGGAGATGATCACAAAATTTATTGAAGAGTGGGAAAATGGTAATAAAATTGTTGTTGGTATAAAAAACAAAAGTAAAGAAAATAAATTAATGTATTTTTTTAGAAGCATTTATTATAAAGCCATAAAAAAGATGGCCGAGGTTGAGCAGATAGAACATTTTACAGGATTTGGTTTGTATGATAAGCAATTCATAGAAGTTATGAATAAATTAGATGATCCAATGCCATACTTACGTGGAATTGTATCTGAATTGGGTTTTCAAAGAAAAGAAATAAAGTATGAGCAGCAGAAGAGAATACATGGCAAGACGAAAAATAATTGGTATACATTATATGATATTGGGATGTTAGGTATCACGTCATATTCAAAAGTTTTAATGAGATTTGCTACTATTATAGGCTTTTCTTTTTCTGCAGTAAGTCTTGTTATTGCTCTGATTTATTTTGTACTGAAAATATTATTTTGGGATAAGTTTCCTATGGGCTTGGCGCCGATATTAATAGGTGTATTTCTAATTGGATCTATTCAGATATTTTTCATTGGATTATTAGGTGAATATATTCTCAATATTAATACACGAGTAATGAAAAGGCCATTAGTAGTTGAAGAAGAACGAATTAATTTTTAATATGTTATAAAGTATGATTATTCATTATAAGATAAAAAAGAACGTTGCCGGTTTTTGATCGGTAACGTTCTTTTTTATATACGATGATATATTTATTTTAGTAGATAAATATGTATATTTTCATTTGTTGAAATATAGGGTGATTGATATCTTTTATTCATAATATCTTCAAATTGTTGATATATTGTCTTGTTTAATGCAAGGTGAGCTAGGGTTAGGTTATCAATTACTATTGTATCCTCTGAGGTTTGTAGATATTGAAGCACTTGTTCCGACTGTGTATCGCCAAACCAGTCTGCTGTAGCCGGTAACCTCTTGTTATCAGGAAGATCTAGCAAATAATAGAAATAGCTACTATTAATCGTCATTATGGTAAGTTTATTCTGGTCAGGAACATTTTTTTCGATTTCTCCTAATGTTTCAGGAAGATAACCTTCAACATTCTTATAAGTAGCGCGGTTACAATATATGTAATTCGTAAATAGTGAACAACCTATTATACCGACAATACTATATAAGACAATATTACGAAACAGAAAATGATAATTCTCTTTACGATTTTTATGTATCGTATTATATGATTTGTTTTGCGAAATGGCAATCATAATTAATATATAAATATAGAATATAGGTGATAGATTATAAGGATGCTGTTGCTTAAACAATGCATAGGTCATAAGACCGAGACATAAAACGGATAAAGGGAAAAGGATGATCTCATTGAATGATGGTTCTTTATAATGAAATATATGATCTAATAGTGCCTTAATAGACAGTGTTATACCTATGCCAGGAATCATCCAGATAAATATCCAATATAAAGTATTAATTTTGGTGGAAGATAAAATACCAGCAGAAAACATTTGCAAGCCAAATAGTGCTTTTAGCGGATTAATTAAATTGGACGAGCTAATATAAGTGATTAATTCCAATATAAATACAAACAGAAGGACAGCAATGCATAACTTAATAAAACACTTTAAGATATATAATAATAATTCTCGTATATATTTTTTCCCATTAATAATATTTTTTTGTGAAATAGAATTTATTAAAAAATAATATATATCACATAGAAAACTTACTAATGCACAGATTATACCTGTTTCGAAATTCCAGAACATTGCAAAAGCATTTAATACTATAATAATATTCCAATACTTGATTTTTTTACTATAAAATATATATGTAATAAAAGCTAAAATAAGACATGGGAAAAGAATACGATGTGGGACATATTGCAGATAATAGGAGTATCCCTGTTGTCTAGTTAGAAATAATGTTGGGAAAAACATAATTGCCGCAATTCCTAGTATATTAAAAAATGCATCTCGACATATTTTAGACAATATATAATAAATTGAGATAAAACTAATTGCGGTTAAAATACATATCCAAGTTGAAAAACTACTGATTAAATTATTTTCGCCACCCGTTATATGGATGAGTGCAGCCATAATATAAGCATAATTGCCATAAATATTTTCAAAATCTACATATAATAATTGACCGCTTAAAATTCTATAAACCGGATAAAAATAGGCATCATAATGCAAATCGTATGGCATAATATATTTGATATGGAATAAGGCTGCGACAGCTACGATAAGACTTAAGCCTAAGAATACGAAAATCCATTTAGCTAGTTTACTATGGAAAACAGGCAATCTATCATTAAAGATTAAATAGATAATGGTTAGAATAATTACAATAATCATAGCATATGAAGGAATTAAGAAGGATGCATAATATTTTCCTGTTAAATCATATTCTTTATTTATAGGGGAAATAAAGCCATATATTGATACGATGACAAAAGGAATTATGGGTATAAAATATAATAGAGATGAAGGTAATTTAAATACCATAATTTTGTGTTTTAGATAGGAATAAGTAGCAATAAATGATAATAAGAAAATAAAACAAGTGGTCATATATTGAAAGAGATTAGTACTAATAATAAGTATACAAAAAAAACCTAATAAAGATGATATATAAAAAGATATATAATATTTAGTCCGGTCCATAAAATTCTACACCCCTTTTGATTATAATTTGTTTAATATTATGAATTGGATCAGAAATGAAATAGTTCTTAATCATCTGAATATTAATTGTTTATTGATTTCTCCAGTAGTTTAGGGTATCTATTATTGTATCAGGTAAAGAAATCTGTTTCTTCCAACCCGTACATTCCTGTAACATACTAATATCCGCTTCAATGATCGCTATATCAGTCGGGCGCAGTTTGCTTGTATCAACTTCAACTTTTATATTTGCATTTGAACACGATAAGATAAGCTTAAGAATTTCCTCAATTGAAACAGCCTTACCGCTGCCTACATTATAGGTTTCTCCTGATATCCCTTTTTGTATTAGGAGAGAGTAGGCTCGTACAACATCACGCACATCGGTAAAATCTCTTTTAACCGTCAGGTTTCCAACATTGATTACAGGCGACTGTAATCCTTTTTCGATTTCAGCCACCTGCTTACAGAAGTCTGCTACAACAAATATAGGTGCTTGTTGAGGACCTATGTGATTAAAGGCTCTTACCATGATAACATCCATCTGATATGCATCTGCATATATTTTACCCAACATATTTTGACAGGCTTTGGTAGCCGCATAGATATTTCCGGGACGTACATGGTTGTTCTCTGAGATAGGTGTTTCATCAGGCAGGATATGACCATATTCTTCACCTGAACCAATCAATAGTAACCTTGGCTTATAATCTAATTCTTTCACAGCTTCTAATAAGTTGACACTGCCTTTTATGTTAACATCCACAGTCAGAGAAGGATTCTTCCAGGAAAGAGCAACAGAAGATTGAGCAGCCAAATGAAAGATATAATCCGGTCTTGTCTGATGCAATAAATCAGAAATAGAGGATTGATCCAATATATTAAGGTTATATTGTTCTACGGCATTATTATTGATTAATTCGTTCTCTAATTTAGTAACGCTTACAGACCAGCCAATATTTAAAAGATGCTCGGTAAGATAATATCCTACAAAACCTGCTCCACCAATGATAAGTGCCTTCATGAAATACCTCCACAGAACTAAGTTACATTTATACAATTCGATTATTCATGACATATCCTAAAAACGACTTTGACATTCAAATCAAAGTTTACTTATACTGATTTCCTTCTCTATCAATTTGAGATCATTTTTTATCATTCTTTCTACCAACTCAGCAAAGGATATATCGCGTTTCCAGCCCAGCGTTTGCTCTGCTTTTGAAGGATCACCGAGTAGAATATCAACTTCAGCCGGACGGAAGAAGAGCGGATTTATTTTTACAATTGTTTTGCCTGTTGCATTATCAATACCAATCTCATTGATGCCTGTCCCCTGCCAAGTGAGAGTAATTCCAACATGTCCGAACGCTATTTCAACAAATTCTCTTACGGTTCTTGTCTCATTTGTAGCAATTACAAAATCATCAGGCTTATCCTGCTGAAGCATTAACCACATTGCGTTCACATAATCCTTGGAATGGCCCCAGTCTCTTTTTGAATCCATATTACCGAGTTCAATACAATCCTGAATTTCAAGTTTGATTCTTGCAACAGCATTGGTTATTTTTCTGGTAACAAACTCTTTGCCGCGGCGTTCACTTTCATGATTAAACAAGATTCCGCTACAGGCATATAGGCCGAAGCTCTCACGATAATTCTTGGTAATCCAGTGTCCGTATAATTTAGCGACGCCATAAGGACTTCTCGGATAAAACGGTGTTGTTTCTTTCTGAGGAATTTCTTGTACCAGACCAAACATTTCACTAGTAGAAGCTTGGTAGAAACGAGCGTTGGGCTTTACGGTACGGATAGCCTCCAGCATATTTGTAACACCAAGTGCGTCAATATCGGTGGTAGCAAGCGGCTGTTCCCAACTGGTAGCCACGAAGGATTGAGCAGCCAGATTGAAGACTTCATCCGCTTGTGATATTTTCATTGCGTTGATTAAAGAAATAACATCAGTCATATCTGCATATATAAAATGTATCTTATCTTTGATGTGCTCAACATTACCATAATCTACAACGCTTTTACGTCTCATGATACCATATACATTATAACCCTTTTCCAATAATAATTCTGATAGGTAAGAGCCGTCTTGGCCTGTAATACCTGTGATTAATGCATTTTTCATTTCTATTCTCCTTTTATCCTAAATATATTCATTTCGGTTACATATTTTAAGGTTTTCTAATATTTTCTTTATACTACCTGAGGAATCCTTATCGCAAATTAAAATAGCATCTTCAGTATCTACGATGATTAAATTCTTGATACCTACTGTTGCAACTAATTTTTCACCTGCTTCGATGATGCAATCCTTTGTGTCAATTGTGATGACATTGCCATGAACAATATTACCGAATTCATTTGATTTCTTAATGCGTTCTACAGAGAGCCAGGAACCGACATCATCCCAACCAAAAGCACCGGGAATAGTATAAATGTCTTTGGATTTTTCCATAATTGCATAGTCAACAGAAACTGAGGGTAAATCATAAAATTCTTTCTCAAGAACAGTGGCTTCATTTTCCGTTCCGAATGCATTCTGTATCTTATTTAAGCCTTCGTATACTTCCGGTATTAATTCCTTGAATTTTTGAAGAATAGTAGAAACTTTCCATACAAACATACCGCTGTTCCATAGATATTCTTCCGACGAAAGATATTCCTTTGCCGTCTCCAAACTAGGCTTTTCTACAAATCGCTCCACTGAAAATGCTCGTCCCATACATTGATCCGGATTGAATTTGATATATCCATAGCCGGTTTCGGGATAATCCGGAGTGATTCCAATTGTAACTAGATTAGTATTAACCTCTGCAATTAGCGCAGCGTCTTTCAGAGTGCTCAGGAACATGCTGTTATATTTGATTAAATGATCCGACGCAAGTACAAACATGATAGCATCATCATATTTTTTGGATATGTGTACTGCCCCGAGACCAATACACGGAGCGGTATTTCTACCATAAGGTTCACATATAATATTTTCATCCGGAATTTGCGAAAGTTGTTCGTGTACCAATGCTCTATAATCCTTATTCGTTGATATAAAGATATCCTCCATTTTAATTAAGGGAAGTATTCGTTCAACTGTTAATTGGATCATGGTTTTACCATCATCAGTAAGTGACAAGAATTGCTTAGGTAATTTTTTTCTGCTTTTTGGCCAAAATCGTTCACCGCGACCACCGGCCATAATAAGTGCAACTAATCTCATAAGTATAGATACTCCAATCTAAATAAATTAAATATATAATACAATAGAATGTTGGATTATGCAATAAATTGAAACATTATATTACCATTGAAGTAATTTAAAAGGCTTTTAAAAATTAATTGTAAGCTTTTCATACATTGACTTTACATAGCTGGTTTGGTAGACTAAATATATATCAATATTTTGTCATAATATGTGCCTATAATTATAAGAAAAATCATAACTAAGGAGACGAAGGAAATGTATCAAAAATACATAAAAAGAATCGTTGATTTATTGATTTCTTTGATTGCTTTAGTTCTATTATCGTGGTTATTCCTTATTATTATATTACTGGTTCGGTTTACATCAAAGGGACCCTTGTTTTTTTGTCAGAAGAGAATCGGGTTGCATAAATGTGAATTTTCTATGATTAAATTTAGAACGATGCGTGTTCATACGCCCAGCGATATACCCACTCATCTATTACTGAATCCGGAACAATACATTACACCTTTTGGCAAATTCTTAAGATGGTCAAGCCTTGACGAGCTACCTCAATTGATCAATATCATAAAGGGAAATATGGCGATTGTAGGGCCACGTCCGGCATTGTGGAACCAATATGATTTAATTGAGGAAAGAGATACATATCATGCCAATAATCTTAGGCCGGGACTTACCGGATGGGCCCAGGTAAATGGAAGAGATGAGCTGACAATATCGGAAAAAGCCAGGCTCGATGGGGAGTATACGAAAAACATTAGCTTTTTGTTTGATATAAAATGTATAATTAAAACGATAGGGTACATTTTTCGACATGACGGAATTAGAGAAGGTTCGTCAATGTAAATGGAGCTTTATCTTAAAAGTGAATACTTTCTCTATTGAATTGTGAAATTTACTATGATATTATGTACAAAATTGCAAAAATTATAAAGGGTGACTAAAGTGAAAAAATTAATTGTAGACAAAAAGTTATTGATACGACGGTTATTCCTAGTTGTTTTAGATGCTATATTAATCAATATAGCATCTTTTTCGGCACTATTTGTAAGATTCGATTTTAAATTCAGTTCAATTCCGCTATACTATATTGATGCTGTTTTTACATATACCCTTATCAATACGATTATCACATTAATAATTTTTTCACTGTTCCGTCTTTACAAAAGTCTTTGGAAATATGCAGGCATTGACGAATTAATTAATATTATTTTTGCTGGTGTTATTTCGGGAATATTGCAGCTGATTGGTATGTATCTTATTTTCCATATTCATGTACCGAGAAGCTATTATCCGCTTAGTACAATGTTTATTATATTGTTTGTGACGGCTAGTAGATTCTTATACCGGTATGCGCGTAGGTCTATAAGGAATAATAATGCCGTTTCCTCCAGCCGGATTATGATTATCGGTGCCGGACAGGCAGGTAGTCATATTATTAGGGAAATTTCTTTGAGTGATTATGTGAAAGGTACAGTTATTTGTGCGATTGATGATAGTAAAGATAAAATAGGTAGTTATATACATGGAATCAAGGTGGTCGGTGACAGAACGAAGATTGTTGAGGAAGCCGAAAAACATGAAATTACGGATATCTTTATTGCAATACCATCCGCAACAAGATCTGATATAAAAGAATTGATTGTAATCTGTAAGGAGACAAACTGTAAACTAAAAATTCTTCCGGGTATGTATCAATTGATTAATGAAGAAGTGAGTGTGACAAGTCTTCGTAATGTTGAAATAGATGATCTGCTGGGAAGAGAACCGGTTAATGTCGATTTTAAGGAAATTACCAAATATATTAGCAATAAAGTAATTATGATAACCGGCGGCGGCGGTTCTATCGGTAGTGAATTATGCAGACAAATTGTAAAGCAACAGCCGAAACAGTTGATTATTATAGATATTTATGAGAATAATGCTTACTCTATCCAACAGGAGTTAATTAGCCTATATCCGAAAATGGATATTGTGGTTTTGATTGCTTCTGTACGGAATACAAATCGTATTAATCGGATTATGGAGCATTATAAACCGAATATTATTTATCATGCTGCCGCCCATAAACACGTTCCTTTAATGGAATATAATCCAACGGAAGCAATAAAAAATAATGTCGGAGGCACCTATAAATTATCACTTGCTGCAGAATGTTACGGAGTAGAAAAATTTATCTTGATATCAACCGATAAGGCAGTAAATCCTACAAATATTATGGGAGCTTCCAAAAGAATTTGTGAATTAATAATACAAGCCATTAATAAAAGATCAAAGACGGAATTTGTTGCTGTTCGTTTTGGTAATGTGCTGGGAAGCAATGGTAGTGTAATACCGCTATTTAAAGAACAGATTTTAAGAGGCGGACCGGTTACGGTTACACACCCGGATATTATCAGATATTTTATGACAATCCCGGAAGCTGTTTCTTTGGTTCTGCAAGCAGGAGCCTATGCCAAGGGCGGAGAGATATTTGTACTCGATATGGGCGAACCTGTTAAAATAGTCGATTTGGCTAGGAATCTGATTAAATTATCCGGCTATGAACCGGATAAAGACATCATGATTGAATATACGGGATTAAGACCGGGCGAAAAACTGTATGAAGAACTTTTAATGGATGAAGAGGGATTACAAAATACTGATAATAAGTTGATACATATTGGTAAACCAATTGATATGGATGAAGAAGCATTTTTGAAGGATGTTGAATTATTAGAGGAGGCGGCAAAGCAGGAATCTGATGATATCAGATTACTTGTGAAGAAGCTGGTTCCTACCTATCAAATGAATGAGTAATCATTCGCTGCAATAATACAATATTCTTAATCGACATTATGTAAATCATAATAAAAAAAAGCAAATCATTCAATAGAATAAAAGCAAATTATTCTATAGTTAAAAGCGAATTATTAATAGTATAAAAGCAAGTCATTCTAAAGTATACAAATGCATATTATTTTGTCAAAAGGAATAGTGGAGGTATCTATGGATGATAAAATAACAGTTAATCTTTCAAGTATTATTCAAAAAGAAATTGATGACGGTCTTATTGCAGGAGCATCGTTACGCGTGATGCAAAATAATAATACTTTCTTTGATCATGTATATGGTGTGACTGATTTAGAAACAGGAAATCCTATCACCGACAACACCATCTTTCGACTCCATTCCATGACAAAACCCATCACTGCCGTAGCCGTCATGATTTTATACGAAAGAGGTCAGCTTGATCTTCTTTCTCCGGTATCGGATTATCTAGAGGGTTTTAAAAACCAGAAGGTTCATACATCTAGCGGATTAGTCGATGTAATTAGGCCGGTTACGATTCAGGATTTACTGAATATGACCTCAGAAATACAGTATCCGGATGATACAGAGACCGGAAAACTGATGGGAGCATTGTATGACGAAGTATGTTCCGCACATCATAATGGCAATCCGTTGAGTACCTTGGAATTTTGTAATCGTATGGGACAGATGCCGCTTGCTTTTCAACCGGGTGAGAGATGGATGTATGGTGCCTCCGCAGATGTTCTTGGAGCGGTTCTTGAAGTCGTTTCCGGTAAAAAATACAGTCAATTTTTGAAAGATGAGATATTTATCCCACTGGATATGAAGGATACAGATTTTTATGTACCGGAAGAAAAGCAAAGCCGTTTCGCACAAATCTACGACTATATTGCAGATCGGAAGAAGCTGCAGTTGTTTACGGCAGACTTTCTTGCATTATTTGATTATATGGCTCCTCCGGCTTTCGAATCCGGTGGTGCCGGATTAGTATCTACGATGAAAGATTATTCTAATTTTGCGTTGATGCTGTTAAATGGAGGAACCTATAACGGTAATCGAATTCTTGGTAGAAAGACAGTAGAGTATATAGCAACTCCGCAATTAGATGAGGAGCAGCTAAAAGCTTATAATTGGGATTCGCAATACGGATATAATTACGGTAATTATTGCAGAATTCTTGTAGACACCGCAAAGGCGGCATCGAATGGATCACTTGGAGAATTTGGCTGGGATGGCTATTGCGGAAATTATTTCTTTGTTGATCCTACTGAGAAGTTGGTCATGATTTATATGGTTCAAAGATGCGGTGGTTCAGGACCGGATTACATAAGAAAGCTGCGTTCTATTATATACGGTGCTATCTAGAATGTGTTTTCAGTTAAATTTCAGCAAATTTCAACGAACCAATATATATGTTACAGTTCAGCCTTCATTAGATA
>DBTU01000037.1:20339-46975 GCA_002307215.1 Lachnoclostridium sp. UBA1308 | reverse complement strand
CTTAGATAAGGCTGAACTGTAACATATATATCAATCAGATTTAAAATAGTACTTGCAATTATTGCCTATATTTGATATAATAAATATTGTGCTAAATGATAAGACTAATTAAGGAGTGGACGAAAGTCCACTCTTATTGTTTGCGCGAATGAAAAGAGGGCTAGTCGAGCCTTTTGATAATTTGTTATAAGATAATTTTAGAATGAAGGCAGGTAATTGAATGACAAAGCATGAGGAATATGAAGCTAGGACGGCTAAGATGATTGAGCCGATATTAGTCGAGAATCACTATGAATTATATGATATAGAATATGTAAAAGAGGGCGGAAACTGGTTCTTAAGAGCATATATCGATAAGGAAAACGGTATTTCGGTGGATGACTGTGAGTTGGTCAGCAGGGCATTAAGTGACTTATTGGATAAAAACGATTTTATTCCTGATGCCTACATTCTTGAAGTCAGCTCTCCTGGACTTGGCAGACAATTGAAGAAGGATAAGCATTTTGAAAAAAGTATTGGCGAAGAAATTGAAGTAAAGCTATATAAACAGATTAATAAGAGCAAGGAATTGGTAGGCATATTAGATGCTTTTGACCATGAAACAATATCGTTGGAATTAGAAGATAATTCAATCATGATAATTCAGAGGGCGGATATAGCAATGGTTAGACTGACCTTGGATTTTTAATAATTCACATTCATTTCAATAAAGGGAGGCCAAATCCTCCTATTCAGATAAATTTACATTTATATAAGACAAAAGGAGGCTAAATCCTCCTGTCCGAGAATAAGCACATTTTTATTTAACAAAAGGAGGATAATGGAAAAATGGATAACAAGGAACTTATTGAGGCTTTAAATCAGATTGAGAAGGAGAAAGATATCAGCAAAGATATATTACTTGAGGCACTGGAGAACTCTTTACTTGCTGCTTGCAAGAATAATTATGGTCGTGCAGATAATATCAAGGTTAATATTGATAGAGTTACAGGTGAAGTTAATGTATATGCGATGAAAGAGGTCGTGGAGGAAGTAACGGATCAGGTAATGCAGATCAGCCTTGCTCAATCAAAGGCAAAGGATGCAAAGAAGGAAATCGGAGATATCGTTGCTGTAGAAGTAACTCCGAAAAACTTTGGACGTATTGCAGCCCAAAAAGCAAAACAAGTCGTTGTACAGAAGATTCGTGAGGAAGAAAGAAAGGTGCTGTACACACAATATAGTGGCAAAGAAAAGGATATTGTTACTGGTATTGTACAGCGTTACGTGGGAAATAATGTTAGCATTAACCTTGGTAAGGTTGATGCGGTTCTTTCAGAAAATGAGCAGGTAAGAGGCGAGATGTTCCGTCCGACGGAGCGTATCAAGTTATATGTTCTTGAAGTAAAGGACACGACGAAAGGTCCCAGAATTACAGTATCCAGAACACATCCGGAGCTCGTTAAGAGATTATTTGAAGCTGAAGTTACAGAAATACAGGATGGTACTGTTGAAATAAAAAGTATTTCCAGAGAGGCAGGTTCCAGAACTAAGATGGCTGTATGGAGCCACAATCCGGATGTTGATGCTGTCGGAGCGTGTGTCGGCCTAAACGGTGCAAGAGTGAACGCCATCGTTAATGAGCTCAGAAATGAAAAAATTGATATAATAAATTGGAGTAATGATCCTGCAAAGTTGATTGAAAATGCACTTAGTCCGGCTAAGGTAGTTTCCGTTAAAGTGGATGATTATGAAAAAAGTGCTAGAGTCATTGTACCGGATTATCAATTATCCCTTGCAATCGGTAAGGAAGGTCAGAACGCAAGACTTGCCGCAAAGCTCACAGGATATAAAATTGATATTAAAAGTGAATCCCAGAGTATGAGTTACTAGATTAGGGTGCTGAGACAAATGGACATTAATGAAAGTCTGAATAATGACTTCCATTTAGCATGTATTAAGGATGTGATAAAAGTTGGCAAAAAAATTACCATTAAGAATGTGTACCGGATGCGGTGAAATGAAGTCTAAAAAAGAAATGATCCGTGTTTTGAAAACTCCTGAGGATGAGATTGTCATTGATTCAACCGGTAAAAAGAATGGCAGAGGGGCATATATTTGTTGTTCCCTTTCCTGCTTACAAAAGGCAGTCAAGACAAAGGGCCTGGAACGTTCCCTCAAGGTCAACATTCCCAAGGAATTGGTAGAAACATTGGAAAAGGAGATGATATTACTTGAATCCGGAAGACAAGAAGGTATATAACCTGTTAGGATTAGCAACAAAATCGCGCAATGTAGCAAGTGGTGAACTGTCTGCAGAAAAAGCTGCAAAGGGAAAAAAAGCGTTTTTGGTTATCATAGCAGAGGACGCATCGGACAATACAAAGAAGATGTTCACTAACATGTGTACTTTCTATAATGTGCCAATTTACTTTTTTGGTACAAAAGATAGCTTGGGTCATGCGATGGGCAAGGAGTTTCGAGCTTCGTTGGCTATTCTTGATAAGGGCTTGGCAGAGGCTATTGAAAAGATACTGAAAGTAATGCACGATTTGAACGGAGGTAGTAAGTATGGCGAAAATGAAAATATTTGAGCTTAAAAATGAAATAAATAATGTAACGAAGGGAAAACTAGAAAGTAAGGATATTCTTGATTTCCTTGATAAAAGTTTTAATGTTAAAAAAACTCACAGTAGCAGCCTGGAGGATAATGAGGTAGCCTATGTAAAGAATTACTTTATTAAGGTAAACAAGAAAGATACTGAATCAAAACCGGTTTCTGCTCCTGCTCCTGTTGTAAATCAGGGGCAAGCTCCTACACACCGAGCTACGACGGAAGCTTCACCAAAAACGCTAGCACCTACAGGCGCCGGTGTTCAGGCATCCCAGACAGGATCAAGGCCGGTAGGGCAGAATGCTAGTCACTCATCAAGACCTGCTACCCCGGGACAGACCGGAAGCACACAGATGAATCAAAGACCGGCACAAGGACAATATACAGCGAGGCCCAGCCAGACAGGTCAAAACAGAGATCAAAGACCAATGGATCAAGGACATCAGAGCACGACAGGACAAAGACCCGCAGGAGGACATGACGCATTGAGACAGGGACAACAAGGATATCAGGGCTCACAAGGTTCACAAGGTTCAGAAAAACCAACTGGAGAGCAGGATCAAAACAACTCACTTAGTCAGAAACCGGTGGTAAGACCTGCTACAGAAGGCACTCAGGTTCAAAGACCTACAGGAGACAGACCTACAGGAGACAGACCTGCTTACAACAATAACGGTTATCAAGGGAATAGGCCTGCAGGAGACAGACCCGGTTATCAGGGTAATAGGCCGGCAGGAGACAGACCCGGTTATCAAGGGAACAGACCGGCAGGAGATAGACCTGCTTACAACAATAACGGTTATCAAGGGAACAGGCCGGCAGGAGACAGACCTACAGGAGACAGACCTGCTTACAACAATAACGGTTATCAAGGGAACAGACCTGCAGGAGATAGACCTGCTTATAATAATAACGGTTATCAGGGTAACAGGCCGGCAGGAGACAGACCGGCCGGAGATAGTAGACCGCCTTATAATAGCAACGGTTATCAAGGTAATAGACCTGCAGGAGACAGACCTGCTTATCAGGGTAACGGTTATCAAGGTAATAGGCCGACAGGAGACAGACCGGCCGGAGATAGTAGACCGCCTTACAACAGCAACGGTTATCAAGGTAACAGACCGGCGGGAGACAGACCTGCTTATCAGGGTAACGGTTATCAAGGTAATAGACCTGCAGGAGACAGACCCGCATATCAAGGTAACGGATATCAAGGTAACGGATATCAAGGTAACAAACCGGCGGGAGACAGACCCACAGGAGACAGACCTGCTTATCAGGGTAACGGTTATCAGGGAAATAGACCGGCAGGAGGTCCTGCACGTCCTCAGTCAACTACCGGTGGACAGCCAAACAGAGGTGGCTATGGCACTCAGGGAGGTTATAACAGACCGAATACCGCACAAAGACCGAGCGGAGGCGGAGGTTATGCTCCTCGTGGTTTCGAATCTTCGAATAAAGATGATGATGATAAGCAGAGCTTTAATCGGGCACCCGGTAAAAAGGGACCTAGCAGGCCGGGCGGTGAGCGCAAGAATTTTGATCAAACAATTTTAGATCAAAAAGTTGCGGCAAAGACTGACAACAGTAATAAGAGAAATAGAGACAGACTGAATAAAGAGAAAAATTATAAAGAGAAGAATTTGATTGACAGGAATCAGGATGGCCATGACATTAAAACTAAGCTGGTTCCAAGGAAAGGCCAGTTTATCCAGCCTAAACCGGTGCATGTTATAGAGGAAGTAATTAAGGTTATTGCAATTCCTGAGATTCTGACGATTAAGGAACTGGCGGATAAAATGAAGAGACCGTCCGCTGCATTGATCAAGAAGCTCTTTCTGGCAGGTAAAATTGTAACACTTAATCAGGAAATCACTTATGAAGAAGCGGAAGAGATTGCAATTGAATATGAGATTATCACTGAAAAAGAAGTACTGGTTAATCAGGTAGAAGAGCTCTTAAAGGAAGAGGAAGAGGATCTGACTACTATGGTGAAACGTCCTCCCGTTGTATGCGTCATGGGTCATGTCGATCATGGTAAGACCTCACTTCTTGATGCAATCAGGGAAACCAACGTTATATCCAGAGAAGCAGGCGGTATCACACAGCATATCGGTGCATATGTCGTTGAGGTTAATGGAGAGAAAATCACCTTCCTTGACACTCCGGGACATGAAGCTTTTACTTCTATGCGTAAAAGAGGTGCGAAGTCCACCGATATAGCGATTTTGGTCATAGCAGCTGACGACGGTGTTATGCCTCAGACGATTGAAGCAATCAATCATGCCAAGGCAGCCGGTGTTCAGATTATAGTAGCAATTAATAAAATTGATAAACCTAGTGCAAATATTGAGAGGGTTAAGCAAGAACTCACAGAATATGAATTGGTTGCTGAGGATTGGGGTGGCGATACCATATTTGTTCCTGTTTCCGCACACACCAAAGAAGGTATTGATCATTTATTAGAAATGATTCTTCTGACAGCTGAGATAATGGAATTAAAGGCTAATTCGGATCGTAATGCAAGAGGTATTGTTATTGAAGCCGAGTTAGATAAAGGTAGAGGTCCTGTGGCTACGATTTTGGTTCAGAAGGGTACGCTTCGTGTTGGTGATAATGTGGCTGTCGGAGCCTGCTTTGGTAAAGTACGTGCGCTTATCGATGATAAGGGCCGTAGAGTGAAGGAAGCAACACCTTCTACTCCTGTAGAAATTCTTGGCTTGAATGAAGTTCCGGATGCTGGTGAGACTTTCCTTGCTACAACCAATGAAAAAGAAGCTAGAACGATTGCGGAAGCTTATCTGACTCAAAGTAAGGAGAAGTTGATTGCCGATACAAAAGCAAAGCTTTCCTTAGATGGTCTGTTCTCACAGATTAAAGCAGGTAATATTAAGGATCTTAACTTAATTATTAAAGCCGATGTACAAGGATCTGTCGAAGCGATGAAACAGAGCTTACTTAAGCTGAATAATGAGGAAGTTGCCATTCGTGTCATTCATAGCGGAGTTGGAGCAATCAACGAATCAGATGTTATACTGGCCAGCACATCAAATGCAATCATCATCGGCTTTAATGTAAGACCCGAGAATGCTGCAAAGGATACTGCAGACCGTGAAAATGTAGAGGTAAAGCTTTACCGAGTAATTTATGATGCTATCAATGATATTGAAGCAGCAATGAAGGGTATGCTTGATCCGATTTTTGAAGAGAAAATTATTGGTCACGCCGAAATCCGTATGACCTTTAAAGCCTCAGGTATTGGTACGATAGCCGGTTCTTATGTTCTTGACGGTAAAATAATCAGGGGCAGTAAGGTTAGAGTTTACAGGGATAATTCCTTAATCTATGATGGAATCCTGTCCTCCTTAAAGAGATTTCAAGATGATGTCAAGGAAGTAGCTACCGGATACGAATGTGGTCTGGTATTTGATAAGTTTAACGAAGTCAAAGAAGGCGACAAAGTAGAACTTTATGTCATGGCAGAGGTACCGAGATAATTCATCTATTCCTGTCCCAGGCAGGACGGCAGACAAAATTTAATATTCATCTGTCTGGGGCGGTTTTATTATTGAGAGATCATGGATAGATAACATGAATTTATTAAAGGCTATAATTCATGATAATATTCGTGAAATCTGAAATGGTATCTGATGGAAGGGTGATGGTGATGATATGAGAAAAAACAGTATTAAAAACACTAGAATAAACGGCGAAGTACAAAAGGTACTGAGTACATTAATCGGTAGGGAAATCAAAGACCCCAGAATCAATCCGATGACCTCGGTAGTGGCTGTAGAGGTTTCACCGGATTTAAAGACTGCAAAGGTATATATCAGCGTGCTGGGTGATAAGGAATCCAAGGCTTCTACTCTTTTGGGTTTAAAAAGTGCATCCTCCTTTATGAGGGGTCAGTTGGCAAGAACCATTAATCTTCGTAATACCCCGGAGCTTACCTTCGTAATCGATAACACGATTGAATATGGTGTCCATATGTCAAATCTGATTGATGAAGTAAATAAGAAATCTGTTGAGCATAATATGGACAATGATTCTAAAGAAGATAATTCTAAAGAAGATAATTCTGGAGAAGAGGATTTAGATGCGGATGATAATTAAGAAGATAAAACCGATTATCATGGAGAAGTAGCCGAAGATGAGGAAGGATGATTAAGATATGGATAAAATAACTTCTGAAATAATGGGTGCTAAAAAGATTGCAATAGCTGGTCATATAAGACCGGATGGCGACTGTATCGGTTCCTGTACCGCACTTTCCTTGTATTTGAATCAGATAAAAAAAGAATTCAAACTGGATCAGATCGATGTGTATCTGGAGAACTTCGGAAATGAATATGATATTTTGTCTCATACAAAGGAGATAAAGCACTCATATGAGACAGATGAAAGTTATGATCTGTTTATTTCGCTTGACTGCGGAAGTATGGATCGACTTGGAAATTCCAGAAAATTCTTTGATTCAGCCCAAAAAACAATTAATATTGACCATCATATCAGCAATTCGAAATTTGCTGATATTAATCATGTGGTGCCGACTGCTTCCTCAACCTGTGAGGTTCTATATTCAATCATGGATGATGAACTAATATCCAAGGAGATAGCGGAGGCATTATATTTAGGAATCATTCATGATACCGGTGTATTTAAACATTCGAATACTTCAGAATATACCATGCAAGTTGCAGGAAGATTAATCAGTAAGGGCATTAATTTTTCTGTGCTGATTGACGAAACTTTTTATGCAAAGACATATATGCAAAATCAGATTCTGGGACGCTGTCTAATGGAAAGTATTCTTGTTTTGAATAAAAAGGTAGCTGTTGCTTCCATGAATCGAAAAATGCTTGATTTTTATGGAGCATCCTCGGGGGATTTGGATGGTATTATTGATCAGTTACGTGTTACAAAGGGAGCTGAGGTCGCTGTATTTATTTACGAGATACAATTTCATGAATTCAGGGTTAGCTTACGGTCTAACGGAGCGATAAATGTAAATAAAATAGCAGTATATTTTGGAGGCGGAGGGCACATTAAAGCCGCAGGCTGTACAATGAATGGAACTGTTCATGATGTGATTAATAATCTGACACCACATATCGAGGCACAGTTGAAAGAATTAAATTTACTGTACTAAAGAGCGAATCAGTATCGGCGGTGTAATAATCCGCTAATAAATATCAAATAAATTAGAAATATTTGATGAATATCAGATTTATATTATTACAATTATGGACAGGCATCCGATAAGGAGCGATGATATTGATCGACGGAATTATTAATATATATAAGGAAAAAGGATATACCTCTCATGATGTAGTAGCTATAATGAGAGGTATCTTAAAAATAAAAAAAATTGGGCATACCGGTACACTTGACCCGGATGCAATCGGAGTTCTTCCGGTATGTATCGGAAGGGCGACGAAACTGGTTGACCTGATTACGGATAAGGACAAGACCTATGAAGCAGTTCTTAAACTTGGGATAACTACGGATACGCAAGATATCACAGGGAAAGTGTTAAAAACTTCTCTTGTTACGTCGGATTTTACCGAGATTCAAGATGTAATCAAGAGCTACATAGGTGAATATCTTCAGCTCCCACCCATGTATTCTGCAATTAAAGTAGATGGCAAGAGATTATATGAGCTTGCGAGGCAGGGTAAGGAGATAGAGAGAGAACGACGTAGGGTTATCATAAAGGATATCCGAATTCTTGAGTATTCAAAGGATAATCAAGAAGTAAGTGTTTTGGTAGAATGCGGTAAAGGAACCTATATTAGAACCTTGCTTCATGACATCGGTGAGACTTTAGGTTGTGGTGGGACAATGAAATGCCTTTCGCGAATTGCAGTAGGAAGCTTTTCTATAGACAAAGCTTTGAAGTTGGGGGAGATTGAGATGCTTGTTTCAGAGAATAAGCTGGGGGAGTATGTGATGTCTGTAGATTATATATTTCTAAGCTATGACCGTGTTCAGGTAGATCGTAATTTTCATAAATTGATTTATAACGGTAATGCTTTTGGGACGATGCATCTGTTACATCCCCATCAATGTGTGGACGCCAATTTGGTCCGTGTATACGATGCAGATGATATTTTTATTGGTATCTATCGTTTTGATCAGGAAAAAGATTTATTTAAACCGGTAAAGATGTTTTTACAATAGAAGTAGATAAAAGTGAGTACGTTCACTTATCTTTTTAAGCCGTCTGCTGACAAATGAAGAATGATATACAGGGCTTGGAGGTTATTATGGAGTATATAGCTGGAAATACCAATTTTAAATATAAGAACAGTGCAGTCACCTTGGGGAAATTTGATGGACTCCATCAGGGACACCAACTACTGATTAATAGGATTATATCCTATAAAAAACAAGGACTTACCGCAGTTATGTTCAGTTTTTTGCTACATCCCTCCAATCTGTTATCAGAAAAGGAATTCGAACTGATTTATACAGAAGAAGAGAAGTGTTCTATTCTTATGCGGAGCGGCATTGATGTACTGATTTCATATCCCTTTACCGAAGCTACCATGAAGATGGAACCGGAGGATTTTATCAAAGACATTCTCGTTGATAAGTTGGATACAAAGGTCATTGTTGTCGGGAGCGATTTTCGTTTTGGGGCTAATAGAAGAGGGGATGTAAATCTCTTAAAGCAATCTGAAGCAGAATACGGATATCAGGTAATTGTATGCGAAAAGGAAAATTATAAAGATAAAATAATCAGTAGTTCTACTATAAGATGTGCATTAAAAGACGGAAAAATAGAACTTGTCAATACTATGCTTGGTAAGCCTTATTTCATAAGAGGAGAAGTGGTCCATGGAAGAAAGATTGGAAGGACGATAGGTATGCCTACAATCAATATTACCCCGCCCTCCACTAAGCTATTACCGCCCTGCGGGGTATACGCTTCTAAAACTCTTCTAGAGGGATGTTTATATCCCGGTGTAACAAATATCGGATATAAACCAACCGTAGGAGCAGATGAAAACATCGGTGTGGAAACCTTTATATTTGATATGAATCGTAATTTGTACGGTGAAATTATTAAGGTGGAAATACATGATTATATCCGGTCTGAGATGAGATTCGGATCTCTGGAGGAACTGACGCAGAGAATGAATGAGGATGTTATGCTGGCGAAAAAATATTTTCATATAAAATAAGGAATCAGATAAAAAATACTAATTGTATAAAAAAATGTTTACAATATAAATAGAATGTGATAGTATACACAGGTAATTAAGCCGTTACTCAGAATTTGGATACTCCGACCTTGTTCTTAGTATCAGGCGATTCATTTGAAAGGAGAATATACTATGATTAGCAAAGAAAAGAAATTGGAAGTTATTAAAAATTTCGGAAGAACACCTGAGGATACAGGATCTCCCGAAGTACAGATCGCATTATTAACCGAGAGAATCACAGAGTTAACCGAGCATTTAAAGATCAATAAGAAGGATCATCATTCCAGAAGAGGTCTTCTTAAGATGGTTGGATCAAGAAGAGGTTTACTTGAATATTTAAAGAAAACGAATATCGAAGGATATCGTAATCTCATCGAACGTTTAGGCTTAAGAAAATAAACTGCGCGAAACAGAAGAACCTGTGCGAATAAATAGAAGACCATGCTGTGCAAGCTTGCTTGCTAAAGCGTGGTCTTCTATTTATTCGCATTGGCGAAGCCAACGCGACCGAGGGGCCGTAGGCCGTGAGGTGGCGACAGGTTCAGAAGTAGACCGGCGAAGCCAACGCGACCGAGGGGCCGTAGGCCGTGAGGTGGCGACAGGTTCAGTAGAAAGATACATAAATTTTAATGTTCTTATTTATAATATATATAGGTTTGATTGCAATTTAACTCAGTTATCGCAGGAAGAGGATCGCAAAATCATTTGCCGAAATCATTATGCTTAATTCATGACTGGGCTGTGAATGATAACGGAACATTAATTATGCGAACAAAAAAACAATAGCATATTGGTAATAATAATGGTATAATAATATAGTTAGGGCGACGGGAGGACATCCCGAGACTTCTGAAAAGGTTATCGGATTTCCGTTAATTCGGTGGGTTTTTCAGTTGTTTCGGTTCCTCCGGCTCTTAGAATTACAAGTGATAAGGGATACTTACACTTGTTAGATGAAAAGGAGAATTATATGCACAAAAGTTTTTCAATGGAGTTAGCAGGAAGAACTCTTACCGTAGATTTAGGTAGAGTAGCTGCTCAGGCAAATGGTGCTGCCTTAATGCATTATGGAGATACAGTAGTATTATCAACCGCAACCGCATCAAACAAACCGAGAGAAGGAATCGATTTCTTTCCGCTTAGCGTAGAGTATGAAGAAAAATTATATGCTGTAGGCAAGATTCCCGGTGGCTTTATCAAAAGAGAAAGCAAACCTTCTGAAAATTCGGTTCTTACCTCACGTGTAATTGATCGTCCGATGAGACCTTTATTCCCTAAGGATTACAGAAATGACGTAACCTTGAACAACCTGGTATTATGTGTGGATCAGGATTGCTCGCCAGAGGTAACTGCAATGTTGGGTTCCGCAATCGCAACCTGCATTTCTGACATTCCATTTGATGGACCTACCGCTTCTACAATGGTTGGTATGGTTGACGGAGTATTCGTATTTAACCCTACTTCTATTCAAAGAGAGAAGTCAACACTGGCACTTACAGTTGCTTCTACAAGAGATAAGGTTATCATGATTGAAGCCGGAGCAGATGAGCTTCCGGAAGATAAAATGATTGAAGCAATCTTTGCAGCTCATGATTTAAACATAAAGATCATTGAGTTTATCGATACGATTGTTGCTGAAGTCAGTAAACCGAAGCATGATTATGTAAAATGCGATACACCTTTAGATTTATATGAGGATATGGTCAGCTTCATTACTCCTGAGGCAATGGAAGTGGCTGTTTTCACCGATGAGAAACAAGTAAGAGAAGAAAACATCCGACAGATTACCGCCAAGTTAGTTGAGCGTTATACTGAGTCACATCCGGAATGGATTTCGTTACTTGGTGAGGCAATTTATAAATTCGAGAAGAAGACGGTTCGTAAGATGATTCTCAAGGATCAGAAGAGACCGGATGGTAGAAAAGTTACTGAAATCAGAAAACTCACAGCTGAAGTTGATATCTTACCGAGAACCCATGGTTCCGGGATGTTTACCCGTGGTCAGACTCAAGTACTTACTATTACAACACTCGGCGCGTTAGCTGAGACTCAAAGACTTGACGGAATTGATGAGAACGAAACGGGTAAGAGATATATGCATCATTATAATTTCCCTTCCTACTCTGTAGGTGAGACAAAGCCCTCCAGAGGTCCCGGAAGACGAGAAATTGGACATGGCGCACTGGCAGAGAAGGCACTTGTTCCGGTACTTCCTACTGAAGAAGAATTTCCTTATGCTATTCGTACCGTATCGGAGGTTTTAGAATCAAACGGTTCTACATCGCAGGGTTCTATCTGTGCTTCCACATTGTCGTTAATGGCGGCAGGTGTTCCGATTAAGGCTATGGTTGCAGGTATTTCCGTTGGCCTTATAACAGGCGAAAATGATGATGATTATATCATTTTAACAGATATTCAGGGACTTGAGGATTTCTTTGGAGATATGGATTTCAAGGTTGCAGGAACTCATAACGGAATCACAGCAATCCAGATGGATATTAAAATCCACGGTTTGACCAGAGAAATTATTGAGAAGGCAATCTATAGAACCAAGGAAGCAAGAACCTTTATTCTGAATGATGTTATGGCTCCGGTTATTTCCGAGCCAAGAACAGAAGTTGGTCCTTACTCACCGAAAATTGTTCAGATTAAGATTGATCCTTCAAAAATTGGTGAGGTTGTTGGTCAAAGAGGAAAAACAATCAATGCCATAATCGAGCAGACCGGTGTCAAGATTGATATTAATGATGAGGGTGCTGTATCTGTATGCGGTGTTGATAAGGCAAGTATTCAGAATGCTTTAGAAATGGTAAGAATGATTGTTACCGAATTTGAAGAAGGTAAGCATTATTCAGGTAAGGTAGTGAGTATAAAGGATTTTGGTGCATTTATTGAATTCGCTCCCGGTAAGGAAGGTATGGTTCATATCTCCAAGATTTCAAAACAAAGAGTGGAGCATGTTGAAGATGTCCTTTCTTTAGGTGAAATTGTTGAGGTGGTATGCCTCGGACAGGATAAGATGGGCAGAGTCAGCTTTAGTATTAAGGATGTACAGTAAAGGTATATAAGATTATAATCCGCTCTACGACAGATCGCATCACATCTGCTGCAGAGCGGATTTTTATTGATTTGCAATCCGCTCGGGCGCGAAAGCGTCAGCAAGCTTACACCTTATTCTACATTACGGTATCACTGTTATCATAAAGATTTAAATCGATTTTCTCCGTGATATACTGCTTAACTTGAATTGAGTTTTGATTAAATCGTACAAGAAATTATTTGATTAAATCATACAAGAAATTATTGACAATTCGTTATGATATCAATATACTAATCCATGATATATAAATTGAAAATAAAGATGTAATGAAAGGCAGGAAGAAAATGAAAAAGAGAATTTTAGCTATATTATTATCATTAATGATTAGTTTTAGTTTCATACCGATATATCCTGTATATGCAGCTGCTACAAGCACGGATGCTGTAATCAGCAGCATGGAAGTAGATTCTAATATCAGTAGTTGGGCCCTCAATGACTTGATAGTTGGTGATAATTATGATATTTATCCGATCAGTTGGGATAGTTATGATATGACGGTTCCAATCTCTGAGATTAATATTATAAACTTAATTTGCGCTGTACGCGGAAAACTGGTTGGAACAGCTTGTGTCTCAAAGAATCCGAGTGTTGTATATCCCACTGACGAGAAAATGACTGTTCAGGAGGTGCTTAATGCCTTCTATTATTTATTGACTAATATGGAATTTACGAAGGATGATGGATTTTCAGGCAAGTCGGCAGTTACTAATATGAAAGTAGCCGGTATTTACACGGGCAAAAATGGTGAACCAGCATTAACGGATATTTGTAGCATTGAAGCTGCCTGTGTATATGCAACCAGAATTATCACATATATGTATGATAAAATGGATGCTGCCAGCAAAGGCTTCTTATGGGAAACAAAATCAGGCGAAAATACTGTATATATGCTTGGTTCCATACATTTGGGATCGACAGATATTTATCCTTTGAGCAATACAATTCTTGACGCTTATAATAGCGCTGATGATTTAGTTGTAGAATTAAATGCTTTTAATTCTGATGGTGCCAAGAGTTTCATGGCGTTAGGAATGTATGCGGATGGAACCACTTTAAAGGAGCATGTTTCTGCAGATACTTATCAGAAGGTAATTACACTTGCGGCTAAATATGGCTATACAGAAGATGTGATCGCACAGCTGAAACCTTGGTATATTGATACGTTATTTTCATCATTGTCATATACAGATAGCGGTAATTCAGATGATGCATCAAGAGCAGCAAATTTGGGAATTGATGTTAATTTCATGATTAATGCTTATATATACGGGAAACCGATGCTTGAAGTTGAAGGTTATGAATATCAGGCTCAGGTACTAGATAGTTTTTCTGACGATCTGGACGAATATCTACTGAATGATACTGTCGATTCCTTAAATGAATTATTAAATGGAGCGACAAATATGAATACTATATACCTGGATAACATGCTTGAATTATGGCATGAAGGTGATTCTGATGGTTTCCTCAAATATAGTTCATTAGATGAAGATTATGCATTTACGGATACCACAGAAGAGAGTGAGGCAGATAAAATACTGTTTCAGGAATATAAGGATAAACTCTTAACACAAAGGGATCTTGGAATGGCGGACTATATTGATCAATTATTAAAAACAGAGGGAAGCAATACCTATTTTGTAGTTGTTGGTAGCGCTCATTATATCAGTGATTATAGCGTACTTGATATTTTAAAGAGTAAAGGCTATGAAATTACACAATTGAAATAAAGATAGTAATAAAAATAAAAGTTGGTATGTATACTTATTAAATAACTGTAGAATTTTATATACGGTAATATTTCAAAAAGCTACCACATGAATTACTGCATATAGTGATGGGTGTTATAATCACTATTATATTGCAAAATTCATGTGGTTGTTTTTAGTACATTCGATAGGTAGCTTTTTGTATATTCGATAGGTAGCTTTTTGAACTTGTGATGTCTGTTGTAGTTCATGTCTGAATATGGTAGAATTGGTATAAATTATTAAATATTATACGTATCATACTTTCTCTTTAAATTAGTTTGGGCCGAGGATTACGCAGGCACTAACTTACAAACGTAAATTATGTTTTTAGTAATTCACATAATAATTTGAATATTAATTGATTAGTATGGATAAATTAGTATGGATTATCATCCATATATTTATAATCAATATAAATACAAACGAAATCTGTGTAACAGCAGTTCCGTTATTCAATACGTTATCAGAATCATTCTTTAATCTGATAACAATAAATATACTACAAATTGAGGAGAAACCTACATGACCAACATCAATGTTCTTTCTAACAAAATTATTGTCATAACGGAAGTGCTGCCATATTTAAGTAGCGCTTCTTTTGGAATTTGGGTAAAAGTAGGTTCAGCGGATGAAAATGACAGTAACAACGGTATTGCCCACATCATTGAACATATGCTGTTTAAGGGTACCGCTAAACGTAATGCCAAGCAAATTGCAGATGCGATGGCAAAAATAGGTGGGAATATGAACGCATTTACAAGTAAGGAATGTACCTCCTATTATGCAACAACTCTTAGCGAACACTTACCGATTACGATTGATATTCTGTCTGATATGTTTTTGAATTCTTTGATAGACGAAAAAGCCTTAAAAAAGGAAAAAGGTGTTATTCTGGAAGAAATTGATATGTATGATGATTCTCCTGAGGATCTTGTGCATGAAATGCTTCAGCAAAGAGTATGGAAGGGGCATCCGCTTGGATACCTTATTTCGGGTACAAAGAAGATTGTTAGGAAGGTTTCCAGAGAACAAATTCTTGATTTTATGAATTTTTATTATGTGGGTGAGAATATAATCATATCGGTGGCCGGTAATTTTATGGAAGACGAAATTATACCTTTACTGGAGAGTAGTTTTGGTACAATAAAACAGGAAAGAGGCAGTGATATTCATAGTACAAGCATACCGGAATATAACAGAGTGTTTTGTAAAAGAAATAAAGATATTGAGCAATTGCATTGTAACATAGCTTTTAACAGCGTTTCTTATCTGTCAGAAGATCGTTACATCTTATCTGTTTTTAATAATATATTTGGTGGAAGTATCAATTCCAGATTGTTTCAGAAGATCAGAGAAAACAGTGGTCTTACTTATTCAATCTATTCCTATGGTAGCTCTTATAGGGAGACCGGATTGTTTCATATCTATGCGGCAATGAATCCTTCACAGACATTAACAGTGATGAAGAAGATATTTCAGATAATCGAAGATATGAAGAAAAAGGGAGTAACAGATGAGGAACTAATCATGACAAAGGAGCAGATAAAAACTGAGCTGATACTTGGAAATGAGAGCGCAAAATCAAGAATGAATTCAAACGGAAAAGCTATCATTAACCGAAATAGAATTATACCAATGGCAGAAATCATCGATGAAATTGATAAGGTTAGTGTGACAAAAATTAAAGATTTTATGAATCAATACTTTGATATCAAAACAGCATCCATCTCCCTCGTCGGAAATCTAAAAGAGATTGATTTAAAAGCAATCGGTTTCTAAAGATACTGTTCACAGCCCAGCCAAAGATGGTGATATGATTTCGACAAATGCAAATACTCCATTTCGAAAATCATTTGCCGAAATCATAATGCCTAATACCTGAATGGGCTGTGAATAGTAACACGTTCTAACGTTTTAATGGTCGCCCCGACTATTTGGATCATATTTAAAGGTCGCCCCGAATATTTGGTCTTGACTTTAACTGGGGGAATGATATAATAAATTTGATATTAATAGTTCGATTGATTATTCTGACGGATTATAATATGTAAAACGTAGACGAGACGAGTAATATGTGGAAGATGACAGAGAGAGATATGATCGGTGCAAATATCTTATTTAGAAGCATATGAAAACTAACTCTGAGTGACCCCAATCCGGTCCGGTGATGCCGTTATCTATCATAATGAAGTGGGTTTTATACCAAAAAGGGTGGAACCGCGACGTAGATAATACGTTCGTCCCTTTCGAATTGCAGAAAAAGCAGGTCGAAAGTGATGGACTTTTTTTATGCAAAAGTATATATAGACAGTTATATCACATATTTGAAGGGAGCAATATTATGATAATTACGTTAAAAGACGGCTCAACAAAAGAGTACGAAAAATCAATGACAGTACATGAAATTGCAGTTGATATCAGTGAAGGTCTAGCTAGAATGGCATGTGCCGGTGAATTAAATGGCAAGGTAGTGGATCTTCGCACCTTAGTCGAGGAAAACAGTACCTTAAGTATATTAACTTTTAATGATGAGGCAGGAAAGTCTGCATATCGTCACACTACTTCACATGTACTTGCACAGGCGGTTAAAAGGTTATATCCGGAGGCAAAGCTTGCGATAGGACCTTCCATTGATACAGGCTTCTACTATGATTTTGATATGCCTTCACTGGATCGTGTAGCTCTGGATGAAATCGAGAAGGAAATGAAAAAGATTATAAAAGAGGGTGACGAACTTGTTCGTTATACTCTTCCCCGCGCAGAAGCAATTGAACTGATGCAAAAAAGAGATGAACCCTATAAAGTAGAATTGATAGAGGATCTTCCTGTAGATGCAAAGCTATCCTTCTACCAACAGGGTGATTTTGTGGACTTGTGTGCCGGTCCGCACCT
Organism: Lachnoclostridium sp. UBA1308; assembly: GCA_002307215.1. GTDB lineage: Bacteria > Bacillota > Clostridia > Lachnospirales > Lachnospiraceae > Mobilitalea. The sequence continues at coordinate 29,428 of DBTU01000037.1, read as the reverse complement.
TATGAGTACCAAGGGAATTAAGGCTATCAAACTGATATCGTCCTCAGGAGCATATTGGAGAGGTTCCGAAAAAAATAAAATGCTTACCAGAGTATATGGAACTGCATATATGAAGAATGCGGATTTAGATGAATTTATTGCACATCTTGAAGATATAAAGAAGCGTGACCATAATAAATTAGGTCGTGAGATGGAATTATTTACAACTGTTGATGTTATTGGACAGGGACTTCCTCTTCTGATGCCAAAGGGTGCCAAGATGATTCAGACCTTACAAAGATGGGTAGAGGATGAGGAAGAAAGACGTGGATATGTAAGAACCAAGACTCCGTTAATGGCGAAGAGCGATCTATACAAGATTTCCGGACACTGGGATCATTATAAGGACGGTATGTTCGTTCTGGGTGATGAAGCTAAGGATAAAGAAGTCTTTGCACTTCGTCCGATGACCTGCCCGTTCCAGTATTATATCTACAAAGCAAGCCAAAAATCCTATAGGGATTTGCCTCTTCGTTACGGGGAGACCTCAACACTATTTCGAAATGAAGACTCCGGTGAGATGCATGGACTTACTCGCGTTCGCCAATTTACGATTTCGGAAGGTCATCTGATTGTGAGACCCGATCAGATGGTCGATGAATTCAAGGGCTGCCTTGCTTTAGCAAAATATTGCCTGGAGATTCTTGGAGTAGAAGAAGATGTAACTTACCGTTTGTCCAAATGGGATACCAATAATAAGGCAAAATATATTGGTACGGAAGAAGTGTGGGAAGAGACACAAGGAAGTATTCGCAATATATTAATCGAGCTAGGGATTAAATTCAGCGAAGTGGATGGAGAAGCAGCCTTCTACGGACCTAAGGTTGATATTCAAGCGAAGAATGTATACGGTAAAGAAGATACCATGATTACGATTCAATGGGATGCAACTCTGGCGGAACAGTTTGATATGTATTATGTGGATCAGAACGGTGATAAGGTTCGTCCCTATATCATTCATAGAACGAGCATGGGATGTTATGAAAGAACACTTGCATGGTTGATTGAAAAGTATGCAGGCTTATTCCCAACTTGGTTATGCCCGGAACAGGTTCGAGTCCTTCCTATTTCCGAAAAATATCATGAGTATGTCAATAAGGTGAAAACTGAGCTCGGAGAGAATAATATTCTTGCTACTGTTGATGAAAGAGCCGAAAAAATCGGTTATAAAATCAGAGAGGCAAGGCTGGACCGTGTGCCTTATATGCTTGTTGTCGGACAAAAGGAAGAGGACGAAGGCTTGGTTTCCGTAAGAAGCCGTTTCCTTGGTGATGAAGGTCAGAAAGCATTGTCAACTTTTATTGATGACATTAGCAGAGAAATCAGAACAAAAGAAATACGTAAGGTATTAGTAACTGAAGCTGATGCAAAATAAGCAACCATATGAATGTTTCCTATGATTATTGATATACTAGTACATATGTTCAGTAATCTGAAGGTATGTTAATTATAATCGGGAGGCAAAATATGGGTAATAAGATGAAAAGTACAAAAAACAACAAAAAAGCGGACGGAACCTTTCATACTAAAAACATAAAGCATGATCCGCAGGCAGAGAGTGCCAGGGCGGTTTTCGGTCTGAAGGATAATAATACGCAGAATAGTGTGAAATAAAGAACAATTTCACACCCCTGATTTGAGAGCCGCCGAAGGCGGCACATGGGAGCTAGTAGATAGTTAGTGCTTGCGTAATCCTCGAGCTGATTAAGAGGCAGACATGTTAGGATATTGATAATTAATCCAATGATATATTTACACTAATAGTTGAGCGGAAGGTACTTACACGAATTTGTAGGTGCTTTCCGTTTCTTGTTTTGTTACTTTGTATTTTATATATCGATTATATCTATATCAATTATGGTTGTGTTCAGCCTTCAAAGAGATGAATCCGGTCTTGTCACTGTCCTTGTAGGCTGAACTGTAACCGGTTATGAATGAAATTCATATATCTTTCTTGACGGCGACAAAAAATTTAGTTATGATAACATTTGAAACGAAAAGTAAAAGGTGAAAGAAGGATGTGTATTAATGAGTAATTATCATATCGAAACGAATTGTATCCAAGCCGGATATCAGCCGAAGAACGGTGAACCCAGAGTATTACCGATCTATCAGAGTACAACCTTTAAATATGATTCAAGTGAGCATGTAGGAAAACTGTTTGATCTTGTTGAAGATGGATTCTTCTATACCAGACTTGCGAATCCCACCGTTGATTGTGTTGAACGTAAAATCGCAGTTCTGGAAGGGGGAGTCGGAGCACTATGTACCTCCTCAGGTCAGGCGGCAAGTCTTATTTCGATACTTAATATTTGTGATTCAGGGGATCATTTCATTGCCTCCAGTACAATATATGGAGGAACCACTAACTTATTTGCTGTTACCTTAAAAAGGATGGGGATTGAAGTAACTTTTGTAAATCCTGACTCATCTATCGAGGAACTTCAGAAGGAAATAAGAACAAATACCAAGCTTGTCTTTGCGGAGACGATCGCTAACCCAAGCTTAATTGTAATTGACATTGCTAAGTTTGTTACCCTTGCACATAGTAATCAGATTCCTTTGATCATAGACAATACCTTTGCAACACCGATTAATTGCCGACCTTTTGAATTCGGTGCAGATATTATTGTACATTCTACCTCGAAGTATATGGATGGACATGCGGTAGCGCTGGGAGGCGTAATTATTGACAGTGGTAATTTTAATTGGGACAATGGAAAATTTCCCGGACTTTCCACGCCGGACACCTCCTATCATGGCATGGTCTATACCAGAGACTGTGGTAGAACAGCATTTATAACAAAAGCCAGAGTACAGCTAATGAGAGATCTTGGCTCGACACCTGCACCAAACAACGCATTTTTACTCAACCTTGGTCTGGAAACCTTACATCTGAGAATGGAACGTCATTGCAGTAATGCTCAGAAAATAGCAGAATTCCTTGAGAAGAATGATAAAATAGCATGGGTCAACTACCCGGGTTTAAAGAACAATAAATATTATGAGTTATCACAGAAATATTTACCGAATGGCTCCTGCGGTGTTATTTCTTATGGAGTTAAGGGGGGAAGAGAGGCAGCCGTAAAATTTATGGACAGTCTGAAGCTTGCTGCGATTGTTGTTCATGTAGCTGACACCAGAACCTGTGTATTGCACCCGGCAAGTACGACTCACCGCCAGCTTACCGATCAACAACTCCTAGATGCGGGGATCAGCTCCGATTTGATTCGTATGTCGATAGGTATCGAGCATATTGATGATATTATCGCTGATATTGAGCAAGCATTGGAGCAGATTTAAAATTTGGGACTTATTTACCAATAATTGAATTTTCGTTAACGCCGTGTGATTAATTACAAGTAATATATTAATCCCACGGCGTTTCTTACATAATACGACTTATTTCAAGCTTATTTGTATATAGAACTCGGGGGGATTTTATGATAGACACTTATTAAGCAATGGACTATAATAGAGTTGTACACATTCGTATATTACATCCGATGAATTTTCTGAGTTTTATGGGGAGAGCAAATGAATATAAAATTGAAAGGGATGTTGCTGTCATTTATATTGATCTTGGCAGTAACTGTAATAATCGGAATTTCGGCATACTACCGATGTAAAGATATACTGGTACAAGAAGAATATTCTGCTGTTATCAGAGTGGCAAAGGAAGCAGCGGATCATCTCAACAATTACATAACCCAGTACATTACACCATTGGAGGGCTTATCCGAAAATAGTGATATCAGAACTATGGAATGGATGAAACAGAAGGTTATAATTAAGGCACAGATAAACCCCCAATACGAGAATATTGCCGTTGTGGATTTAAACGGGATTGCACATTATATAGATGACACAACAGTTGATCTTAGTGACAGGGAATATATAAAAAACACTCTTTTAGGTATAAAATCTTTTTCGGAAATTATTATAAGCAGAAAGACAGGAACACCGGTTATTATGGCAGGGGTTCCGATTTATAGAGATAATAAACTGGTAGGTGCATTAATTGCAAGACTTGATGTCGATTTCTTGTCGAATTACGCACTTACACGCGGCTTCGGTGATAACGGGCGAGCATATATCATCAGTAAAACAGGTGCGTTAATCTCAAGATCGGATATTGATAAACATGATGACGAGTATAATCTATTTGATATTTCATTAAAGGATTCGGATTATACATCTTTATCGGAATTTGTGAAAGCAAGTAATAAGAATCAATCCGGCTATGGTTCCTATGTATTTGATGATAAGAAGATTATTATGGGCTATGCATTAATAAATGAAACTAATTGGAGAGTGTATATTGGATCCAATGAAGCAGATATCTTAAAGAGTTTGGATGGTTTGAAAAAGTTATTTTTGGCTTTGGCGGTATTCACGATTTTAATCTGTACAGCAGCCGCATGGATATTTGTTGATAGGTTCACGAAACCGATTATTAAGCTGGATGACCTGTTCTCGCGTGGTGCTCTTGGAGATCTGACCATAAGATTTACTCCTAAATCAAAGGATGAAATCGGAAGGCTTGGTATCAGTTTCAACCGTATGATGGATAAAATTAAGACGTTAACACATTATGATCCATTAACAGGACTTCTAAATCAATATGTACTTGAAAAAGATGTTGATATATATAAAAACAATGATTCACATATGAACTTTTCTTTAATCATGGTCGCTATTGACAGATTAAGCTTTATTAATGACACCTATGGCTATACAATTGGTGATGCAGTTGTTAAGGAACTTGCGGAAAGAATTAATACATATGCTTCTCATGAAAATAGTATTTATCGTTATAAGGGAGACGAATTTGTAATTCTGTATTCGGAGGGTCAAGAGGAGAATAGCCTTAAATTCACAGCCATGAAAATGATGGAGGATTTATCAAAAAGCTATTTGATTAATGGAAAGACGATAGTAATTAATGTTAACATTGGTATCTTTACTTATAATGATGATACCAAAGACGAAGATCCGTTAAAAGCGGTTACGCTTGCAAAGAACTATTCAAAATCCCAAGGATTATATCAAGTTCAGAAATTTGATAAGCTGATACATAATAAAATCAAGCAATACAAAGAATTACAAGCCGATATCATAAACGGGCTGGAAGAAAATCAGTTTTTTCTGCTATATCAACCATTATTTAATCTAAAAAGTGGAAAGATAGCAGAACTGGAAGCCCTAATCAGATGGAACCATCCGGAAAGAGGTCTATTATATCCAGACAAATTCATTGATTTAGCGGAAACTTCCGGAGCAATCATTAATATTGATAAATGGGTTCTTGAATCAGCCTGTAGTTTATTAAAAAGCAGGAGAGAAAATGAGAAACCGCCACTCCTGCTTTCTATCAATATATCAGCGAGAACATTTGAGATGAAGGATTTCATACCAAACCTACTATCAGTTATACATCAATATGAGGTGGATCCCGCCACACTACAGTTGGAAATAACCGAGAGAATGCTTCTCAATAATTCAGAAGAATGTATTGATAAATTGAATGAACTAAGAAGTATGGGTATTAAGGTGGCAATCGATGATTTTGGTATTGGATATTCTTCTCTCAGTTATATAATACGATTACCGGTAGATAGCATAAAGATAGATAAATCCTTTATACAGAATATGTCCTCCAGCGCAGAGGCGAAGGTAATTGTATCTACAATCATTAGTCTGTGTAAAGCCTTAAACTTAAATGTAATTGCAGAAGGTATAGAGAAAGTGACAGAACTGGATTATCTGAAATTGAATCATTGTGATATCGGTCAGGGATATTATTTCTCCATGCCCGAAAGTATTACGGAGATTGAGAAAAAGCATTATAGCTGATGAAGTCATCCATAAGCTGTAATGCTTATCTAATCGAGTATTACTTATATCTTACCGGGTGGCGAAGTATGGTTCTCATAGCCTCGGGTTTCACTTTTCTGGGATCGGAAAGATATATTTCGTGATGTTTTCGACCGGAAGGACTAAAAATATTACCTTCGAAGTCATTTACAAGGCCGTTATCTATAATATAACGGCCTATTTTTGCCACAGTGGCCGGTTCACTGTCATAGGGACCGGAATGCATACAATGTACACATAGTCCTTCTTCGAACATTTCAAATCTCGCTTTGTCCAAATCTAAATCCAACTTTTTCTTTTTCACTTCCTGCTTTGCTTGTTGAAAGATTTCTTCTGTGATAAATTCAGGTAGCCTTATCATTGAAATCCAGCAAAAACGTTCCTTCTTTGTAAAATCAAAATCATTTTCATCACGCATCCACCAAAGACCCTCCAAAGGTGGGACAACATAGTCGGGAAAAATATCCTTACCCGTACCGAAGGATCCTGATTTGCTTCCCATTTTAACGGTATAAGACAGTGCATACAATAGAGCAACCGCTTTGGGATATTCACCATCTTCCTCGTTTGGATTGCCGCACCCGTTTACCATTATAAAATTCATTGCCGGAACTTTGATGAGTGAGGGCTCATAACCAGGAGCATAAAGCTCCTTACATGTCTTTTTGTAATCGATTTTGTCCATTTATTATCCTCCTAGTAAATGTTTATAGTTTTTCAATCATAAATTCAGATTCTGGGTAACCTATACAGAATCTGAAGTACCTGATGATCTGAGGATAACATATATAATATGACATCTATATGTCATATTTGTTTTTTTTAAGAGCATTTTTATAGGTTTCAATCATCTGTTCATGAAGCCACAACGGTTCCAGAATCTCTATATGATCTCCGTAGGACATCATATAGCTGATAAGCCAGCTACCGGAATGAAATTTGGCATGAATGGTAAAGCTACCATCATTATTTCGTGCAATCTGTTCCTGCGAGAGCTCATCGAAAACTCGAAAGGCCATTTCTGAGTCAATATTCATGACTAATTCCATGATGGAAGAATTACTTGCATAGGAAACTTCTTCTTCCTCCGATTTTTCAACTATAGTTGGTATAAAAACTTCACTATTCATAGTTAGCGAATTCATCCGTGATATTTTAAAATAGCGCATATCCTTCCGTTCCCTGCAATAGCAATAAAGATACCAGGCCTGAACTTTAAAAACAAGCTTTATAGGTTCTACAGTTCGGTGGCTTTCTTCACCTTTTGTATTAAAATAATCAAATTCAATAACATAATGGCCTAGAATGGCTTCTTTCAATACCTTGAATTTATGTTTGTCCTCTTTGGAACTGTTCCAGTAAGAAAAATCAACTTCAATCCAATCCGTATTTTGACTACCAAACAAAGAATTCAATTTCGAGAGTACCTGATCCGTATCGTCATAACTCGTGGCTTTGAATCCTTGCAGTGCCGATAGAATATCTTTCTGTTCCTTTTCAGATAACACTGATTTATTCAACACAAAATTATCCATTAATCCGATTCCGCCGCCTTTTCCTTTTGTCGTATAAATAGGAATACCGGCCTGACAGAGAGTATCAATATCACGGTAAATAGTTCTTTGGGATACCTCGAAATGCTCACTTAGCTCCTTTGCGGTTGTAACTTTCTTATTCATCAGAATATATACAATTTCAAATAACCTACTAATCTGCATACGACACCCCCTTTTACTTATTTTATCAAATATAATATGACAATACAACGTCATATTATATCGATGTAATTTATATATGATGACCGGAAGGAATAAAAAATCAGCTTTATCACATAATAAAAAAGAATATTTTATGAATCTAAGCTCATTTCATAATTGAATAAATTTTATTAAGAAAGAGGATACATTCATGCAAAAGAATTTAATGCCGCCAAATGAAATAAAAAACGAAACATCACAAAAAATCAACATTCCGAAGCAAAACCGCAGAGGCAATAAAGAAGAAAATTCTCAGGAAAATCAAGAGAATGAAAAGGTAATCAAAGAAAATGAGGATCTAAAGGATCAGAAAATCAGTGAATACGGTCAGACAGTCCTTGAAAACGGAACGAAAGATCATAAAATACATCTGTTATCAGTAATCGGTGAAATCGAAGGACATGAATGTCTTCCACAGCATAATAAAACGACGAAATATGAGCATGTTCTTCCACAATTGGCAGCGATTGAAGACAGCACGGATATCGATGGTCTTCTGATTCTGATTAATACAGTCGGAGGTGATGTTGAAGCAGGACTTGCAATAGCTGAGATGATTTCATCCCTGAGTAAACCAACGGTATCGCTAGTACTCGGAGGTTCCCATTCCATTGGTGTTCCGCTTGCAGTTTCGGCTAGTTACAGCTATATTGTTCCATCCGCTACAATGATTATACATCCGGTGCGCATGAATGGAACGGTAATAGGTGTTACTCAGACCTTTGAATATTTTGAAAAAATTCAGGACCGAATCATTAACTTTGTTGTGAACCATTCCAAAATAGATTATAACAGTTTCCGTGATTTGATGCTTGATACACATCAGCTGGCGAAAGATGTAGGTTCTATTTTAGTTGGTGACGAGGCAGTTAAAAAAGGAATTATCGATGAAGTCGGAGGAATTAAGGATGCTCTTCGAAAAATCAATGAAATGATAGATGCAGGAAAAGGAGAATAGATGCGATGCTGTATACGTCGAAGCCTTTAGAAAGAATTTATGCCGATCCTTCCATTTTTGACAGTATAAAGAAGGAGAAAGCCAAAGATGAGGTGCCACAGTACCGTGAAATTATGCTACCAAACGGAAGAATTGTAACGCGCCGAGAAGGAGAAAACGATATTATAGAAAGAATTTATTCAACGGATATGGGTGATTATTTAAAAGAGGAGTATTATCCGGGGAAAAACATAAAGCAGACGGGCGAGAGTAGCACAAAATGAAGAATTTCTATATAAAAGAGTTTATCATGTAAATATGGATTTTAATAAATGAGGTTTCTTTTATAAATCAAAAGGTAATAGTCGATATTTCGCCGGACATCATAGTCCGGCTTTTTGTCAGGTATCGATTATCTACAAGTACTGTAACGTAGTTACTGTTCACAGCCCATTCAGGAATTAGGCATTATGATTTCG
>DBTU01000037.1:10107-19996 GCA_002307215.1 Lachnoclostridium sp. UBA1308 | reverse complement strand
CGTAATGCAACTAAGCGGGAGCGGCTCCGTTTCGGAAACATTTACCGAAATCATATCAACATCTTCGGCTGGGCTGTGAATAGTAACGTAGGCAAAGCGGTGACTGAAGTTTGACTTGCATATCATTTTTATAAAAGGTATAATAATTTCAGGAGCACTTTACTGATATTAGTAGAATTACCATGAAAAGACAGGAGCTCTTAATATGGATACCGATTATGGTATTCTTTTTGATGTTCAGGGCTAGGGACTGTAAGGAGGATCATAAGATTTATGGCACCAAATCATAAGACGGGAAAATCCTCGAATTCACGAAAAGTTAAAACCACAACTGAGAAGGTAAACATTGTAAAAGAACACGGTGCGGTTCAGGATGAGATTATTCTGGTGATTGCATTAGTGGTCTCTATTTTATTGCTTTTAAGCAATTTTAATTTATGCGGGAGTGCCGGTAAATTAATCAGCGGCATGATCTTTGGATTAGTAGGGGGAATAACTTATATTATTCCTTTTATTATCTTCTTTGCAACAGCGTTCTATATCTCCAATATCGGAAACAGAAAGGCCGGAAGAAAGATAATCAGCGCACTTGTATTTTTTATAGCTCTGGCTGCATTGATACAGATGTTCGTGAATCCTTCTACCGATACTAAGATATTGGATTACTATATGAGTTCCTATAAGAGTAGAAACGGCGGCGGAATTATTGGTGGTCTGATTGCATGGATTCTTTGCAAATTATTTGCTGAGGTTGCTACTTATATCATATTAATCGCAGTTATGATTATCGCTGCTATCGTAATAACCGGCAAAGCTATCTTAACATATCTTGCAAATAAGGGTAAAAGCTCTATTAAAGAAAGTTGGGAATATCGAAAGGAAATGAGAGCGGAACAGAAGCGAATTACAGTAGAAGATAATCTAAGTGATGCCGCAAGAAAACCTGCAAAAACTTTTCTGATTAATCAGACCAATCCAACGACACTAAAAGAATCAGATATCTTCAACCAGGGAGAGGTTCTTAGTGTTCGTAATAATAATCAGACACCGACCATTACGAACTATGAGGAAGAACTACGCCTCAAGTTTGGTGAAAAAGAAACTTATAATGAAGAAACTGAAATTGAACCTGAGGATACGGATCCAACAAAAAGCAAATCACGGCCGGAAGTTAAAAGCCGTCAAAAGACAACAGACAGTAAAGTCGATAATGTTGAAGATTTAAGTATTTCTCAAACACCTCAGCAAAAGGAATATATATTTCCTCCGACCAGTCTTTTAATGCAGCCAAAACCCAAGCTTAATAAAGGCGGATCCCAGGATAAAGATTTGAAGGAAACAGCAATGAAGCTTCAAAGTACACTTGAAAGCTTTGGCGTTCATGTTACGATAACGAATGTAAGCGTAGGCCCTGCAGTAACCAGATATGAGCTTCAGCCGGAGCAGGGTGTAAAGGTCAGCAGGATTACAAGTCTTGCTGATGATATTAAGCTTAACCTTGCGGCCTCCGATATCAGAATAGAAGCCCCCATTCCTGGTAAGGCAGCGGTAGGAATTGAGGTTCCTAATAAAGAAAATTCGATGGTTACTTTCCGTGAATTGATTGAAAGCAAAGTATTTACAGAGCATTCCGCTAATTTAGCTTTTGCAGTAGGAAAAGATATCGGAGGACAGACTGTTATAACAGATATTGCAAAGATGCCCCATTTATTGATTGCCGGTGCAACAGGCTCCGGTAAATCTGTATGTATCAATACCTTAATTATGAGTATCTTATATAAATCAAAACCGGCAGATGTTCGCATGATCATGATAGATCCTAAGGTGGTAGAACTAAATGTGTACAATGGTATTCCACATCTATTAATTCCTGTCGTAACAGATCCGAAAAAAGCATCAGCAGCCTTAAACTGGGCTGTCGTTGAGATGATAGATCGTTATAAGAAATTTGCGGATGTCGGAGCGAGAGACCTCAAGGGATATAATGAAAAGATTGCAGGTGTAGCTTATCTGAACGATGAGAATTATCAGAAGCTTCCCCAGATTGTAATTATTATTGATGAGTTGGCAGATCTTATGATGGTAGCACCGGGAGAAGTTGAGGATGCAATCTGTCGTCTTGCACAGCTTGCAAGAGCCGCAGGTATTCATCTGATTATTGCAACGCAAAGACCTTCCGTGAATGTTATAACAGGTCTGATTAAGGCAAATATTCCGTCCAGAGTTGCCTTTGCGGTATCCTCTGCGATTGACTCAAGAACCATTATTGACGGCTCCGGAGCGGAGAAGCTTCTTGGGAAAGGGGACATGTTGTTCTTCCCTTCCGGATATCCCAAACCGGTGCGAATTCAGGGAGCATTTATCAGTGATAAAGAGGTAAGCTCAGTCGTAGATTTCTTAAAGAAAAACAATAATGAAGCAGTTTACAGCGATGATATCCACGATAAAATTAATAACGCCAAGGCAGGAGAAATGTCCCTGCAGGGCGCAGGCGATAATGGCAGGGATGAGTACTTTGCTGAGGCGGGTAAATTCATCATAGAGAAGGACAAGGCTTCCATCGGAATGCTTCAAAGAGTCTATAAAATTGGTTTTAATAGGGCAGCAAGAATTATGGATCAGCTGTCGGAGGCCGGGGTTGTCGGACCCGAGGAGGGTACAAAGCCCAGAAAGATACTGATGTCGCCGGAACAATTTGAACAGTATCTGGATGAGTATTAAAGAAAATTGGCTGTTGCATATATAGCTTGTATTTTGGGGCGATTTTGTAACAGCCTCTTATTATATGTTACTCTGAACTTAGTAAGTAATTTTATAGATAGGAAAGGTGCATATGAAAGGGATTTTAGTTGTAAATGAATTTTATAATATAAAAAAATTAAATGAAATCCATGAGTGGCTTCAAAAAGCTGCAACCAAGCTAGATATCGATCTTAAGCTATGTACTAATGCGGAGCTATTGATTGACATCGGAGGAGTAAAACCTACTTTAGAGGCTGATTTTATTCTGTTCTGGGATAAGGATATCAGACTGGCCTATTATCTGGAGCAATCCGGCTTTTTGGTCTTTAATTCATCAAAAGCAATTGAAATTTGTGATGATAAATCCTTGACTCATCTGACTTTGATGAAATACAACATACCTATGCCCAGGACCATCATTGCTCCAAAGACCTTCGATAACATCGGATATACCAATTATCATTTTCTGACAGAGGTAGTTGATTCTATCGGTTTTCCTATGGTAGTAAAGGAATGCTTCGGTTCTTTTGGACAACAGGTATATCTTGCGAAAGACTTCTCTGAATTAGAGAAGCTTATGATTAAAATCGGCACGAAACCAATGCTATTTCAGCAGCTGATACACACCAGCCGAGGAAGAGATATTAGGCTTCAGGTAGTTGGAGACAGGGTGATAGCTGCAATGCAACGATTTGGTGAAAATGGGGACTTTCGTGCCAATTTAACAATCGGTGGAAGAATGGAACCTTATAATCCCACCAAAGAGCAATGTGAACTTGCAGTCAGATGCTGTGAGTGTATCGGACTTGATTTTGCCGGAGTTGATTTGCTGTTTGGCGAGGATGAGCAACCAATCGTATGTGAAGTGAATTCTAATGCACATTTTAAAAATATCTATGATTGCACCGGAATCAATGCTGCTGACGCAATTATGGAACATATCAAACAAAAGATATTAAATTAAAATGAAAATGTCGCAAAAGTAGGTGCCATTTCACATGAGTCTCAAAGCGAATATGGACAGCCGTCGTCAGCCGGTCTGCCCGCATGAATATATATACAACGATATCCATGCTTTTAGTTGATTTTCATATTTACACTCGAATCATAATCAAGTATATAAAATTATATATACAGAAATTTGAATTATTAATAAAAGAGATTAACGAAGTAAGACATGTTATTACACAAGAAAGACGGTGAAACATGGAAGCGTGGCTGATCTATTATAAGGAAAGCGCCGAATATAACGAAAAGTATATTCAGTTCTATAAAGAAGAGGGAGAAAAGCTTAATGTAAATATCAAGCTTATTCTTGTAGAGAACATAGAATTTGGTGTAAAAAACAATCTTTGGTTTCTGCGGTATCAGAACCAGGAGATAAAAAAGCCGGATTTTGCAATATGTAGAGCAATCTATCCACTGCTCAGTAAACACTTAGAGTTTATGGGTATTAGAGTTTTTAATAATTCTTTTGTAGCAGAGGTATGCAATGATAAGGCTAAGACTTATCAATATCTTGCCAAAACCGGTATCAAAATGGTAGACAGTAGCTTTTATCGCAATCAACAAGTAGAAGAAGTATTGAGCAAGACTGTACCGGAAACAGTAACTGAAACAGCATCAGGAATAGTAACTAAGACAGTACAGGGAACAGTGATTAAGGCTGTTGATGGACATGGTGGAAGTCAGGTGTTTCTGACAGACCTATCCGAAGTAGATACGTATAGTAACGATAATGATAGTAGTCTTCAAAATATTATAAATGGACTAAACGGCTCGGATGTAGTTGTACAGCCATTCATCGGTAGCCTACATCAGGATTTAAGGGTTTATGTCATCGGAATGGAAATTATTGCTGCCGTTTTGAGAACCTCCAAAGAAGGCTTTCGTTCAAACTATTCACTTGGAGGTACGGTATCCTTATATCAGCTTTCAATAGAAGAAAGATCGATTGTTGAAATAATTCTTAAGCAATTTGATTTTGGGTTGGTCGGAATAGATTTTATAATCGACGATAATAGAGAGCTGATTTTTAATGAAATAGAAGATGTGGTCGGTGCAAGAATGTTATATCAGTGTACCGATGTTAATATAGTTGAGAGATATTTACAATTTATAGTTGGATGCATTCAGGGGAAATCAAATTAAATTATTAAGCATCCCTAGGAAATCAAAAGAGATTGTTAAATATCTTCAAGGATAATCTATTTGACGGACTTTATAACTTCCTTGGTAATACTTGCTATCCTATATCAAAGTTAATAATTCTCTTGGCGTATCGATTAAGTAATCGGCTCCTTCTGTACGAAGTACCTCACGGCTGCGAAACCCCCATGTGACTCCGATACAAGGGATGCCTGCGTTTTTTGCGGTTCGGACATCCGTTTCAGAATCCCCAATCAGTATGGAACGGCTTAGTTCTGAACCAAGTTCACTGACAGCGGTAAAAATGCTGTCCGGAGACGGTTTTCTTTTAATTTTGCTTGACTCACCGATTGCTACTTTAATAAGGTTTCCAAAATAAATACTGGCCAATTCCTTAACAGCAGAATCAAATTTATTAGAAACAATAGCTAATTTATAATTGTATCGATTCAAATCAAGAAGAAGCTCCATAATTCCACAATAGGGTCTGGTTTTATTTTGCATATTATGACTGTAGTGCTCCCTAAATAAATTATGTATATTCGTTACCTCTTCCTCGTTGCAGCTTACCGGAAGGGAAAGACGAAGCAGATTATACGTACCATTTCCAATAAAACGCTTTACATCCTCAAAGCTTCTGGGTTCGTAGCCCTTCATGATAAGGATACTATTTAAACTGTCCCGCAGATCATCCAGTGTATTTAGCAAGGTACCATCGAGATCGAAAATTATGGTATTATATTTCATGATAACAACCTTTCCTATGTAAAAAGTAGAATAATAGTAACTATTCAATACCCGCAGTGACTGAATAGTCACGAACAATATAATTAAGAATAGGAATCGTCTACATCTATAATCGATTTCTTATTAACAAATTTCCTGTGATATGATAAAATAATAAAAAATAAAATAAAATCTTATTAATTGACAGTATATACTCAAATCAATTCATAAATCAAGGGTTATTGACAATCAATGATAAGTATTTCCTAAATAGTTTTTTTTGCTTGAAATATTTAGTAAAATTCCTGTATAATCAATTTAAATCAATAATAATTCCACAAATAACAAAAAGATAGCATAATACTTGAGAGGCAGGTATATGGTTGAATTAATAATATTCAACCCCTTGATTGGTATGCGACCTAAAGTCGCAGATGGGAGCTGAAAATGAAATCTGACATTCAAATAGCACAGGAAGCAAAATTATTGCATATTAGGGATGTAGCTGACAGGCTGAGTATTTCGGAGGACGATCTTGAATTTTATGGAAAATACAAGGCAAAGCTATCGGATGAGCTTTGGAACAAGGTGAAAAACAACCCGGACGGCAAACTGGTATTGGTTACAGCAATTAATCCAACACCGGCGGGTGAAGGTAAGACTACAACAACGGTTGGTCTTGGACAGGCATTTGGACTTATGAAGGTAAAATCAGTTATTGCGCTACGAGAGCCCTCCCTCGGACCCTGTTTTGGAGTTAAAGGAGGAGCAGCAGGAGGAGGTTATGCCCAGGTCGTACCGATGGAGGATCTAAATCTTCATTTTACCGGAGATTTTCATGCTATTACTTCAGCCAATAATCTGCTGGCGGCCATGCTCGACAACCATATACAACAAGGTAATGCACTAGGCATAGATACGAATCAGATTGTATGGAAGCGTTGTGTAGATATGAATGACAGAGTATTAAGAAACATTGTCGTGGGTCTTGGACGTAAAGCTGATGGAGTTGTAAGGGAAGATCATTTTATCATAACAGTGGCATCTGAGATCATGGCCGTACTGTGTCTGGCGGATGACATGAAGGATCTCAAAGAAAGGCTTGCCCGTATCGTTGTAGCTTATACTGAAGCGGGCAAACCGGTAACCCCGAAGCAGCTGAATGCGGTAGGAGCTATGGCTGCCCTTCTAAAGGACGCTTTAAAGCCCAATTTGATTCAGACACTGGAAAATACACCTGCAATCATTCACGGCGGTCCCTTTGCAAATATTGCTCATGGCTGCAACAGTGTAAGGGCAACAAAAACAGCTCTTAAGCTTGCAGATGTTGTGGTAACAGAAGCAGGCTTCGGAGCTGATCTTGGTGCAGAGAAATTCTTGGATATCAAATGTCGTATGGCAGGATTAAAACCGGATACAGTGGTACTCGTGGCAACGGTAAGGGCTTTAAAATATAATGGTGGGGTACCAAAGTCTGAATTGTCCGGTGAAAATATTATAGCATTATCAAGTGGTATCGTTAACCTTGAAAAGCATATAGAAAACCTTCAAAAATTTGGTGTTCCGGTTGTGGTAAGTCTAAATCGTTTCGTAACGGATACCGATGCTGAACTAAAATATGTAAAAGAATTCTGTGAGAAGCGCGGCTGCGAATTTTCCTTATGCGAGGTGTGGGAGAAGGGCGGAGCCGGAGGTCTTGATCTTGCAAATAAGGTTCTGACGACCATGCAGACAAAAGAAAGCCATTTTAAACCCTTATATGAACTCGAATTATCCATTAAGGAGAAAATCGAAACGATTGCCAAGGAAATCTACGGAGCAGAGGGCGTTAACTATGATCCTGCTGCAGAGGGTGCGATAAAAACGATAGAAGCGCTGGGTTATAAAGAGTTTCCAGTGTGTATGGCTAAAAATCAATATTCACTTTCCGATGATGCAACCAAGCTTGGCAGGCCGACCGGCTTCACAATAAATATCCGCGAAGTATATGTTTCGGCAGGTGCAGGCTTCGTAGTAGCAATAACAGGAACTGTAATGACGATGCCGGGACTTCCGAAAGTACCCGCGGCAGAAGGTATTGACGTGGATGAAGAAGGCATGATTACAGGATTGTTCTAAAAATACATTGAGGCTGCCGCATGAAATTTTCTTAATAGAAAGATAATACGGTAGCCTCATTCATAATATTAGTGATTATAGACATATTTACTGTTTTTAGGAGGAGTCAAGGTGGAGGATATTACGATCCGACAGGGTTTTCATAATATGGATTTTTCAGTTGTTACAGAAATGCTGTCTAAATCCTTTTGGTGCCCGGATATCAAGATAGCAGAAGTAATAAAAGGAGCAGAAAACTCTGCTCTGGTTATTGGCGTATTTACCATGGATCAGAAGCAGATTGGATATGCAAGAGTAATTTCTGATAAAACAAGGTTCGCCTATATTCTCGATGTCTATATAGATGAAGATTATAGACACCAGGGTATCGGACAAAGACTAATTCAATCTATTCTTGAATGTGAAGAACTACAGGACGTATACCAGTGGCAGTTGATCACAAAAGATGCACATACTTTTTATCGTAAATTCGGTTTTGAACCAAGTAAGCGGATAGCGGATATCCTAGAAATACGCAAACAAAGGCCCATCAGATGAAACACAGAATTTTTATTTGTTTTTCTCTAGATAGATAAAAGTCAGATCCGGAGACACCTGTTTTTCGAGAAATCTTATATATCCCATATACTCATATAATCTAAGGTTCTTTTTACTTAAACTTCCCGTAAATAATTCATATCTTAGGTCAGAATATTCCTGTTCAATTGACTGCAGTAGTTGCCTGCCAATGCCCTTTCCCTGATATTCGGGGTGGACAATCAATTTACCGATGAATAAGGTTCCATTCTCAACATAGCCCCTAACGGAACCGATAATTGTATTGTTATCATCTACGGCCTTCAATATAATACCCTTATTAAATTCCATCTTAACCTCTTCCAAGGTCTGCAAAAGAGGCGGAATGGAATAATCCTGATAAATCTGTGCTTCACTTTGATAAGCAAGGTATTGAAGCTTAAGAATCAGTTCTAAATCGATTGATTCTGAATGTACTATTTTCAATTAACCCTCCATCTGCTATGCGCTAATGATTTTATGACAATAATAACATAGACAGTTAATACTTAAAAGAGTCAGTCAACAAATAATAAAAATCCGATTCATATGTATTGTTTATCCGCATAAATTAATACAAAGGAGGACTGGCTATGATAGAAAAAATGCAATTCAATTATACAAGGGAGATTACTGTTATTAATCAGGAACAGTTTGAGGCACATATACGTCTTTATGAAGGCTATGTCAATAATATCAATAAGGTTGATAAAGAGCTTATGTGGGGAAATCCGCAGAGAGAACAATCCAACACCACGTTTAGCTATTATAGGGAATGCAAGCGCGGAGAAACCTTTGCCTTGGATGGGGTAATATTACATGAGCTATACTTTGAAAATATCGGAGGCAAGGAAGAAGAACCAAATCAAAATATTAAAAGTAGGATAGAAATGTATTTTGGAAACTATAAGAATTGGTCGGATGATTTCATTGCCACTGCAAAAGCAAGCAGAGGCTGGGCTGTTCTTTCCTTTGACCAAAGAAGTGAGCGCCTGCGTAATATCAGTTTAGATGCCCATGATCTCGGCAACATTGCCTATTCAGCACCGATACTAATACTTGATATGTATGAGCATGCATATTTTCTACAATATGCGGATAAGAAAGTTGACTACATTAATAACTTTATGAAGAATATCAAATGGTCAATTATCGGAAGCCGGATGCAATTCATGGATCATATAAATACTTAACTGAGGAAAAGGGAAATACAAACTATTGAATAGATATCAGTATGCAGATAAAATTTCATCTCTCATAAAATAGGTCATAAAATAATTACAAAAGATTATTATAGGGTTAGAAAAAATATTATATACAATGTGGAATACTCATGGTGTTTATTGAACTACATAGATAATATTTCTCGGGAAAAATACTGAATGATTATTTATACCTTTAATTATAACTTATCTCGATACGATATGAAGTACATATTGAATTATCAATAATATAATTCTAAAAAACAGGTACATGGACTAGGTTAATCTATTTGACTGTCAGTTACAGTTAAGCCTACAATGAGATGTATCTGGATCTGGAAAAAAATGATTTCCATATTGGAGTATTTGCATTCGTCGGTACTTAGGCTCTGTCCTAT
>DBTU01000037.1:0-9812 GCA_002307215.1 Lachnoclostridium sp. UBA1308 | reverse complement strand
AGCGAAAGCGGCTCCTATATGGAAACATTTCTTTCCCGATCTTGTCACTATCCTTGCTGGCTTAACTGTAACGACTGCCGTACCGTTCCTAGAAAAACATCTTTCACATTTATCTTCGGTCAAACGCCTGTTCACAATAGACACAACGATATACTCCGTTCGCACGGTCAGTCAGTTTATAGGAATGAACCAGCCCCTGTTCGATTGAAGTGATGCATCTGGGGTTCTTGCATTTGAGGACATTATTCACATGATCCGGTAATTTTGGATTCTTCTTTTCAACAATAATGCCATTTTCAATTACATCAATTGTAATCTGGTGATCTAAAGCTCCCAGAATATCCAGATCTATATCGTCCAAGGTTCCCTCAATCTTAATAATATCCTTTTTGCCCATCTTATTACTTCTTGCATTCTTAATGACAGCTACGGAACAGTCCTTATTTTCCAAATCAAGATAGGAGTAGATTTTCATGGCTCCGCCGGCCTTGATGTGGTCAATTACGATGCCTTGATTAATTCCACCGATATTAAGCATTTTCCACCTCCAATAATTTCATGATCAGTGCCATCCTGACATAGACTCCAAACTGAGCCTGCTTAAAATAGACAGCTCGGGGATCGTCATCAACTTCAGTTGCAATTTCATTTACCCTCGGAAGCGGATGGAGTACAAGCATATCCTTCTTGGCTAAAGTCATTTTCTTTTCTTCCAATATATAGGTATCCTTGAGTCTGATATAATCTTCTTCATTAAAGAAACGTTCCTTCTGAACTCTTGTCATATAAAGAATATCCAACTTAGGCATTGCAGCCTCAAGCTTTCTGGTTTCTTCATAAGAGATATTGTGTGCGTCCAGAACCTCTTCGCGAATATAAGCAGGGACCCTTAATTCCTCCGGTGAAATGAGTACAAAGTTAATATCTTCATATCGTACTAACGCATTAATCAAAGAATGAACTGTTCTGCCGAACTTTAAGTCACCACAAAAACCGACGGTTAATTTATCTAATCGTCCTTTTAAATTTTTGATTGTTAATAAATCAGTAAAGGTCTGTGTGGGATGATTATGGCCGCCGTCTCCGGCATTGATTACTGGAATAGAAGAGTAATTAGATGCAACTAATGGGGCGCCTTCCTTAGGATGGCGGATTGCACAGATATCAGCGTAAGAAGATATAACTCGAATCGTATCGGCAACACTTTCACCTTTTGATGCCGAACTGGAATCAGCAGATGAGAAACCTAAAATACTACCTCCAAGATTAAGCATTGCGGCCTCAAAACTAAGCCGCGTTCTGGTACTTGGTTCATAGAATAGAGTGGCCAGCTTTTTTCCCCGGCACACCTCGGAGAACTTCTTTGGATTTTGTATTATTTCTTCAGCCAATGTAAGAAGTTCATCGAGTTCAGAAACAGTAAGGTCGGTGGGACTGATAATATGTTTCATAGACACCTCCGTATGTTGTAGTGAGATAAATAACGCATGTTGATAGTTAATCATGTATCTATCCTAACTAGATATTGTAATAGAAAGTATTCAATAATTCAATCAGTAATTTTATTAATTGTAAAATATTATGGGAAACAGATAAGTTTGTAAATTATAATTACATGGCAATTTAAGGCAAACACCCATTGATAACTGTCAATTCGAGATAATCTATAATTTAACATATTAACGGCAAAATATATTTTGTATTAACAGATAATAGTATTGACAAACCGTCAATTGTAATATAATATATAAATATAAAATAAAAACGAAAAAAACTCGAAGCCCTAAAGGCTAATACAATCGAAGGGAATGAGTCCAATGAAAATGTAAATGCAATCTTATATTAAAATAGAAAGGACGGTATTGGCCATAAGGTATTTAGATAAAACTTATCATAACATGAAAAGAAAGGATGGTACAAACCGCATAAGATTTTAGGTAATCTAAATAAGAAAACAAGGTCAGGAAAGATTAGGAAGTAAATTTACCCTACGGTAAATGTATTCATCTTAATTATCCGGAATAAGAAAATAGATGTTATTCAGAGAATAACAAATTGATAGGAAAGGACTGAGTCCCTTGAAGAGATTCGCTTACTACATAAGGTAATAACCTGTTACAAAATGAGGGATTACATTAGAATTAGGATCAATGTTAAAGACAAAGTCAGAATCAGCATTAAATTAGAGTCAGAGTTAAAATCAGAATTTGAATCAGAAATATAATATAAAGAAAGGACGGTATAAGCCACCAGGTACATTAATTGATTTCAATAGAACGAACGAGAAATTTAGGTACAGACCAATATAAGCTTTGCGCAACACATCAAAGCATTTCTGGAGATGAATTGGCTGGTACCAAAGTAAATAATGATTAACTTAATAGGTTAGGGAGCATCTGATGATGAATCGGATGCTCCCTTTTTTTATAGAAAAGCCCATGATCAATATTCTAAATACAACAAATTAATTACACACTTCCCTTAATTTGTGTTATAATAATAAGATACTATGCAGGAAAGGTGTGCGTATATGATACAGATTTCACGTACAGGAATTCGTAATTTAGCTTCTAACGATACAACTTATGCCAGAGGTTTACAGTATTATAAGGATAGCCGCATCGTTAATGCGACATATTCTAATGCAAATAAGCAGTATCGTTTAATAATAAAAGGGAATTATAATTATTCAGTCACTGTGGATGAACAAGAGGACGGATCCTTTGATTTTAGCTGTAATTGTCCGTCCAGACTTAAGGATCAAGGAGCCTGTAAACATGTAGTTACAGCTCTGTTATTTATATTAAAACACCAGGAGCGTACGATAGTTGCAGAATCCAAGAATCCGGAGGAACGCAAGGTAATGTCCTTATTGGATTATTTTATCGCCCAGGAGGATTCGGTTCTTGTTGGAGAAACCTTTGGACTTGAGTCTGTAATTACAATTCCGTCCATAATGAAGGGCGATAATGGCAGGGCATTATTATCGCTTAAAGGTGGAAGTAACCGTAAATATAAGATTCAAACGGTAAAAAAGTTCTTATCGGATATTTATCATCATGAAAACTTTGCAATCGGCAAGGAGTTTAAATATGTAAGTGGGGAAAGCACCTTTGATGTAACTTCATTGAAGCTCCTAGAGTATCTTCTGGGTATTTATGAGATACAGGAGGTGATTGACAGTACACATTTCTCAAGAATATTCTCAAAATCGCAGCTATTCTTAACTAAAAATATGCTGATTAAGTTACTTGATATCACCGGTAATTTAGGCTTAACACTGGAACTTTACGGTAAGGTTTACGATAATGTTACCTTTAGGAGAGGAAATCCTAAGATTTCATATCAGCTGACACTTGACGAGGATTCTGTGTCGATTGATTACCAAGGTAAAGAAGCAGTGCTTCCTATCACGGAGACAGGGGAATTGCTTTTTTATGACGGAGTCATATATCAGCCGGATAAGAAATTCATTCGTAATTATAAGCCGTTTTATAATAGCTTCGGAAAGGACAAGGAGGCTTTAACTTTTCGCGGTGAGAGCAAAACCAGCTTCCTGGAGCATGTATTACCAAGGATTAGTGAAACTATGATTCTGGATGTACCGGAGGAATTAAAAAGCCGTTATGTTACTTGCGATATGGAGGCTAAAATATATTTTGATAAGTATAAATCCGGTATTAAGGCTGAACTGAAATATAAATACGGAGAATATGAATTTAACTCCTTTGAGAACGCTTCCTCGGGCTCCTATATCATAGTCCGACAAAGGGAACAAGAAGATACGATAATATCTGAGCTAATACAGGAGGGATTTGTTCCTTATAAGAATTTCTATCTGCTTAAGGATGAAGATAAGATATATGATTTCCTTTCAGGCAAGGTTATGAATCTTGAGGGAAAAGCGCTGTTATTCTACTCAGAGGATTTCAGAAGGCTTGGAATACGCGCTCCTGGAGGCTTTAAGGCCGGTGTCCGCATGAACAAAGAATTTAATATGCTGGAGCTTGATCTATCCTTTCATGAAGTTCCAAAGGATGAACTCAGAGAGCTTCTTCATTCCTATCAAATCAAGAAAAAGTATTACAGGCTTAAGAGTGGTAGCTTTATCAATCTTGAGGACAAGACCATTAATGAGGTATCGCATATTCTGAGTTCTCTTAATCTAAATGATAAAAAGCTTAAGGAAGATGCAATCAAGGATGATAAAATTCTTCTTGAAAAGTATCATGCTGCCTATCTTGACAAGGCATTTTCAAACCAGGATTTTGTTTTTGACAGAGACCACGATTTTTTGGCTTTGGCAGATAAAATTGCCAACCCTGCAAATACGGAATACCTTCTTCCGGAGGGTATACTGGCAGAGCTCAGGCCTTATCAATTTACCGGTTATAAATGGCTGAAGACACTAGCGGATAATGAACT
Organism: Lachnoclostridium sp. UBA1308; assembly: GCA_002307215.1. Taxonomy (GTDB): domain Bacteria; phylum Bacillota; class Clostridia; order Lachnospirales; family Lachnospiraceae; genus Mobilitalea. The sequence goes on along the minus strand of DBTU01000037.1, from coordinate 5,387 downwards.
GGGTGGAATACTGGCCGATGATATGGGACTTGGTAAAACGCTTCAATCAATCGTTTATATTGTCTCCAACTTGGACAAGATGAAGGATGTCCATACTCTGATCGTCTGTCCGACCTCATTAATCTATAACTGGCAGGATGAAATCGAGAATTTTGCGCCACATTTAAAAGCACTTGTAGTCACCGGAAATCCCGTTGATCGGCAGGAATTAATATCCGGATATAAGAATTATGATGTTTTGATTACCTCCTACCCATTAATCCGAAGAGATGCAACTCAGTATGAAAAAATTGATTTTCATACGGTATTCATCGATGAAGCACAGTTTATTAAAAATGATTCCTCGATGAATGCAAAATCAGTAAAAAGGTTAAATGCAGCACATCGCTTTGCCCTAACCGGAACACCGATTGAAAATAGTCTGTCAGAATTGTGGTCCATCTTCGATTTCATTATGCCGGATTACCTTAACAGCCATTCCAGGTTTGTTGAAACATATGAAAAACCAATTTTAAAGGAAGATTCGGAAGCTCTGAGTGAGCTGCATCAGCATATTACTCCTTTTATTCTTAGACGAATGAAGAAGGATGTACTCACAGAGCTCCCGGATAAGTATGAGACAAAGATGCTGACGGAATTAACGGACGATCAGAAGCTGGTATATATGTCATACCTGGAAAATATCCGAAGTGAAATTCGCTCTGAAATCGAAGAAAACGGTGTAGAGAAGAGCAGGATAAAAATTCTTGCAGCTCTTACAAGACTCCGTCAGATTTGTTGCCACCCGTCCACATTTATAGAGAATTATCAAGGCGGAAGCGGTAAGCTTGAGTTATTAATGGAGCTAATCCCTGAGGCAATTGCGAATGATCACAGAATTCTTGTATTTTCACAATTCACCTCCATGCTTCGTATCATTGAGAATGAATTAAAGGATCTGGAAATTCCGTATTTTTATCTGGAAGGAGCAACCCCGACGCAAAGCCGTAATGAATATGTAAAGCGTTTTAACGGCGGAGAGCGAAAGGTATTCCTAATATCTTTAAAGGCCGGAGGAACAGGGCTTAACTTGACAGGTGCAGACACCGTTATTCATTATGATCCGTGGTGGAACCCTGCTGTGGAAGATCAAGCCACCGATCGTGCATACCGTATCGGACAGATGAATAAGGTACATGTTGTAAAACTGATTACCAAGGGAACCATAGAAGAGAAGATATTTAAGCTTCAGCGCAAGAAAAAAGAATTATCCGATTCAATCATCAGCACCAAAGAGGTATTTATCAATACCCTATCAAGAGAAGAGCTGGAAGAACTGTTTACCCCGATGTAAATGAAAGCAATAGATGGAGAGACAATTCACGCTGATGTAAATTATTCAACAGCTGGAACACAATTCACATTGATATAAAATTAAAATAGCAGATGGAGAAACTATCACTCTGATGTATCATTACAACAACTAGAGTAGCAATTCATGTTGCTGTATCATAACAACACAAAAAAGGTAATAGTCATAGAAGGGACTGAATTCGATATACAAACGAATTCAGTTCTTTCAAAATAAGCATAGCGTTAAATTAAAGCGACTTAGTATGCGACTAAATATAAATGACTAAATAAATGTATAAAAACAATCTCATAAATCATTCGAGCAGTTCAAAGAACTCCAAAACAAATCCATTGCTCTCCTTTTGAATTCCTTTCGCAGCCTTCACTACCTTAAGCATACCATATTTACTACTCCCCTCCGGCAGCCACATACATTGCAATGCCGATGACGCTTGATTTTTGTCATTTTATCTGTTATATTTTTCATAATAGATTTTATATCATCGGTTTCTAAAAAATCATCAATAAAAGTTTGCGGAGGTCCAGCTATGGAAAACGATAAATACCCGGAGCAATTGGTTTTTGGCTTAGATATTGGTACAAGAAGTATAGTCGGAACGGTTGGTTATAAGGAGAAAAATCAATTTATTGTTGTGGCCCAATGCATCAAGGAGCACGAAACCAGGGCAATGATGGATGGGCAGATCCATGATATAGATAAAGTTACAGAATCGATTAAGGAAGTAAAAGCAGAATTAGAAAAGCAGATTGAGATGAAATTAACCGAGGTCTGTATCGCTGCTGCAGGAAGAGTATTAAAGACAATCAAAGTTATGACGGAATATGTGTTTTCAAGTGAAACCACGGTAAATGAAGAACATGTTCATGCCCTTGACCTTATGGGTGTTGAAAAGGCATATGAAACACTGCGTGAGGAGTTAAAGGGTGATAAAATAAATTTCTATTGTGTTGGATATTCGGTTGTTAATTATATGGTAAACGGTTATTCCATGTTTAAATTGAACGGGCATAAGGCAAACCGGATTGGTACCGAGCTTTTGGCAACCTTTTTACCGGATGAGGTTATTAACGGATTGTATGCGGCAGTTGAAGCTGCCGGACTTAAGGTAGCCTCTCTGACATTAGAACCTATCGCAGCAATCAATGTTGCGATTCCGGAGAAATTCAGGCTGCTTAATATTGCGATGGTTGATGTCGGAGCAGGTACCTCGGATATCTGCATCACAAAGGATGGTACAATCATTGCGTACGGGATGATTCCATATGCCGGAGATGAAATTACGGATTATATCGGTCAGAAATATCTGGTGGAATTCAAGGTGGCAGAAGCAATTAAAGTCGCTTGTTTACGGAAAAAGAAGGTTTCCTTTAAGGATGTCATGGGCGCTACCCACAGAATGACTACCGATGAAATTCTCACTGATATCTCTGAAATCATACAGAAGATCACTCAGAGTATTGCGGACAGAATCATAGAGCTTAACGGAGGAAAAACCGTCAGCGCCGTATTTATCGTAGGCGGAGGCGGTAAGATACCGGGATTTATAGAATTATTGGCAGATTATCTGAAGCTTCCGAAGGAACGCGTTGCACTGCGGGGAGAAGAGGTTCTTGGTTCGGTAACATTTTTGCAAGAACATATTAAGAAGGATTCACTGCTTGTTACACCAATCGGAATTTGCCTTAATTATTATGATCAAAGTAATAACTTCATCTTTGTTACCATAAATGGTGAACATATTAAGCTGTATTTTACAAATAAACTTTCAATCTCGGATGCTGCTGTTCAGATGGGATATCCCAATGAAAAGTTATTTCCGCGCAGAGGTAAATCCATAACCTTTACGGTGAATGGCGTTCAGCGTACGATAAAAGGAGAGACAGGGGAAGCCGCTCATATTAGATTAAATGGGGAAATTGTCGGAATCAGCCATAATATCAGCCAGAATGATAAGATAGAAATCACTGAATCTACAGTCGGTAATAATGCAAAATATGAGCTTAATAAGCTACCGGAATACAACAGTAATCTTAACATTATCGTCAATGGATCGAAAATTTTATTTCCTGTATTAATTCAGGTCAACGGTAAACAGGTATCTAGTCATTATATGATACAAGACAACGATGAAATTGAGCTTCTTAGTTGCTATACCTTGAAGCAGGTTATGGAATATATGGATTTAACCTTTGATGGAGAGATACTGGTCAATAATGAATATGCTGACTTAGATACGATGATATATGATAAATTCATGATACAGTTCAAATTAAACACACCTAAGTTGATCTTTGAACCGGAAAAATCCGAAGTCATTCCGGAGCTTGAGAGTCCAAAACCAGAGCTTGTGAGTCTAAAACCACAGTATGAAAGTCCAAAGCCACAGTATGAGAGCTCAAAATCACAGTATGAGAGTTCAAAGCCACAATATGAAAGCCCAAAGCCGGAACCAAAAGATCAGAAGCCGAATTGGTTTGAATTGGCTCCGGAGACTAAGGTAAAAGCGGAAAGCAGTCCTTCCGCTACTATGGATATTTATGTAACAGTTAATTCAACAGTTGTTAAGCTTTCTAATAAGAACAGCTATATCTTTGTCGATGTATTTGATTTCTATCCATTTGATTTATCCTCTATGAAAGGCTCAGAGCTTGTTGTATTACAAAATGGGGAACGGGCAGAATTCACATCTGCATTGAAGGATAAGGATATGATAGAAATCTATTGGAAGAAATAACAGAAGCTAATTGGAGTTACTGTTATGAATAAGAGGTATTTTTGAATGAAGAAAACTGTTATCCTACTAGTCGGTGTTTTGATTATGTGCATTACTGCAGTTGTGATATGTTGTATCTATCTGGCAACCAGAAAAGCAATAGTTACAGAGCATCAAATTTGTATTCAAGTCGGAGATACCTACGACCTGAATATTTCTGATATATTTTTAGATTCAGAATGCAGATGGATCTCCGGCGATACAAGCATCGCTTCTGTTGATGAAAACGGAACGGTAATAGGCAAAACAATCGGAAATACAATGGTATCCTGCATTGTTGTACGAAATAAGAAAGAAGCAACTCTTAAGTTTCGTATAACAGTTTCACAGGAAGGCAACAGTAATACTTCGTAAGATGTAAGGTGTTGTCACAACTCACAGTTGAAAGTTGGTATAATTGAGCAGAGTAATCTGCTCAATTATTATATATTTAGTTCGCGAATGAGGGACGATAGCGAATCAAATCACTTCTTCAATCGGTATTGATAACTTTACTGATATTAAGATTTTTTCAGTATCATTCCACAAAATTGCTGGATTTGATATGTACTCGTATATTAAATCATGTGATAAATTTTGTAGCATGTATTGACCGAGATTATATGAAATAGCATATGCATCTGGCATGTTAACATAATTAAACATCAACTCATCCTTAGTATATAAAACATCTGTTGGTTCCATAGATTGACCCGATAAATTTGTAGCTAATGCTTCCCAGAACCACTCACATCCATAACTATTAGCATTCACTTCTTGTTGACATATATGCACAAACTCATGAACAATAAGTTTTGAATAATCATCTAAACACATATTTCTATGAGAATTCGTTTTTCGACAAGCATCTATTGACATTATATTTACTTTTCCATCGAAAGTATCGGCTATCATCCACTCATAATATGAATACTTACATTTGTTAATATGAGCAATGTAATCTTCAATTGTTGTATATAAAATAACGTCTACCTTATTTTTCAACTTTCTCAAGCTAAAAAAATGGAGAATACTATCCCCATTTATAAGTAATGTATTATATAGCTGCTCAGCTGACTCATCACAATCATGTTCATAATATAAATTAAAGTTTTCTGTAATAATATCCATATAATTTCTCTCCTAATTCTGATTTGTCACTGTATTATGTGCCAAATCTATAGTTCGCCATCTGAATACGAATTACTTATTAAAAATAATAATACATCAAATTATATAATTTTTCCATGTGATTTTTAATTAATGCGTGCTCAACAACTC
>DBTU01000054.1:48483-50182 GCA_002307215.1 Lachnoclostridium sp. UBA1308 | reverse complement strand
TGTAATCATTTTCGTGTGTAGTATTCTGTCAATATAAAACAGAAGATACTTAGGTATTTTTCTGTTTTTTATGTTATACAAAGTAGAGTTATAATCTTATATTACATATAACTGAAATATAAGAAATTTACTGTCATATATTCCTTGATAGCTCAATGGTAGAGCACACGGCTGTTAACCGTGGGGTTGTAGGTTCGAGTCCTACTCAGGGAGTTATGGCGACATAGCCAAGTGGTAAGGCATGGGTCTGCAACACCCTGATCATGAGTCCAAATCTCATTGTCGCCTTAAAAAAGAGAAGATGCATCACGCAAGTGATGTGCCTTCTCTTTTCTTTTTCCAATGTGAACAGTTTCTATTCTTGTGATGGCTTTCCTGGGTTTTCGGAAAGCCGTTGTTCGACGGTGAATTAATAGATTGAACTTCGCCGTTAACTGATATTCGGTAAGCTCATGTAACACTGTCTCGGATTCTATATCATACATATTATCCTCTCGTATCCCTTTCTACTTCTTTCGTTATAGAGATTGGGACAAATTACCTCCCTCTGGCGCACACGTCATCAACATTTGATATAATGGGTGACTCACGGTATCTTCCTCCTTTGGCACAGTGAGAAACTCCAATGTAATAAAGACCGTTTTTATATATCAGCTGTGTTCCTCTGAGGCACTTCAATTCTTCCTTACGTAAACCGGTAGCTTTGCAAAAATCAATGAACTCCTTATTCTTTGTTTCAGAGAAATTTTTATCTCTTTTTGCCTTCTTCCGACTTCTTGTGATATCTGACCTGTGACGTGTAGCAGTTTTAATAAAATTTTCTGTGGTGCAGTCAAAGACTTTTGCCAGAGCAGATGCTTCCAACTTCTGTGTATATGCAGATAATATCGACCTGCTCGCTAGCCATTCATCCACATAATATCTGCATTCGTCAAGAGTACTACAGTTATGATGTTCCTTGCACCATTTGACGAAGTAGCAGGCGTGTTTTAGATAATCCTTAAGCGTTCCCCAAGAATATATCTCATGTATGGTTATGCGTTCCTCATAACTCAACATAGCATGGGGGCTGATTTTACGTTTTTCTGCTAATAAGACGCGTTCCTTTTCTTTGTCTTTCTGTTTTGATTGGCCGATTGCAACTTGGATTGCAGTTTCATCTGCACCTGATGAAATAATGATTCATGATTTTTCATACGATTTCGTGACATAAACAACACTCCTTTGATTGATTTTATTTGATTGTTAAAGCTAAGCACGCGCCAATTTATTAAAATCACAGGCACCTAGTGATTTTGCTTCTATGGATACATTTGAGGGTATCTAGCCTGACCATTATTAACGAAGCGGTTTTTAATGGCCTACATTCTATTCTCCGATAGTGTGTTATTTGAATCAGATTTAGCCACGTTACAAGTCGAGGAAAATTAATTTCGTCTTCTAGTTTTTTATTAACACTTGTTTTGTTTGTTTTTATGTTGATTTTTAACTTTGTTTGTTATCTATCTATCTATCTATCTCCCTTCGCTTTGATATCTTTAATATGTCATATAAAAAAATTCATATCTAAAAAAATGAGATATGACACCGTTTACTCGAAGAAAAAACGAGTAACCGTTATCATATCTGTTTTCAATGTGTACACTATCTGAACAAGTGTATCATTGAAGTAAAGTTACAGTTCAGCCATCAAAGAGAT
>DBTU01000054.1:3053-48123 GCA_002307215.1 Lachnoclostridium sp. UBA1308 | reverse complement strand
ACGTAATGCAACTTAGCGAAAGCGGCTCCTATATGGAAACATTTTTTTCCCAGTCATGTCACTATCCTTGCAAGGCTGAACTGTAACGAAGTAAATTCACTTTATTACAGTTAAAGTTGACTTCCTTTATTAGGAAATATATAATTGGATAAACTGTAGCTTGAAGAGGCGATTAATGATGGAGATTCAATTGTGTGATTATAATGATTTAGACAATCTCGCTTTTCTAAATAAACAACTTATCAATGATGAAAATAGTAATAATACAATGAATATTGATGAGCTGAAAGTTCGTATGAAAGGGTTTATCAGTTCAAATTATAACGCATACCTTTTCTTAGATAATGATGTCGTGGGTTATGCTTTAGTTGATATTACTAAAACCCCATATTATCTTCGTCAGTTTTTTGTTATTAGAGAACAACGGCATAAAGGTTATGGAAAATTTGCATTAAACCTACTTCTTGAAGAATTAAAAACATCTGATATTGACATAGAAGTTTTGAGTAGCAACGAACAAGGATTTGCATTCTGGCAAAACTGTGGGTTTAAAGAATATAGTAGATATATGAAATTGAATAGATAGAAATAAAATTCGATTAGAGGAGAGGTAAATATATGGAATATGCCATAGCTTTATATTTTGATAATGATACAGAAAATATAATTCAAGCTATTATAGATAAAATTGTATAAAACGGTGGTAATCGTTATATGCTCGACGCAAAAATCCCCCCTCATGTGACGATAGTTTTTTTTCAAAGTAGCAACAAGCAAGAGTTGGTCGATATTTTAGAGGAAAATGTTGTTGAATTTAAGTCAGATAAGATATTTTTTTCATCAATTGAAATGTTTTTACCAAGTGTACTGTATTTGTCTCCCATTTTGAATGAATATTTGACTTCATCGAATATGAAAATAAATGAAATATACAGTAAAGTGGCAAGTGTTGGAGATTGTGGACGTTATGTTCCATATAGCTGGGTTCCACATGCTGCGGTTGCAACAAAAATGAATAATGACGAAATGAGAATCTCCTTTCAGGTTGTTCAGGACGATTTTAAAGCTTTTCAAGGGAATGCGGACGAACACTGGCAAGATGTAATCCATATAAGGAAATAAAAATATGGAGATTATGACAGATTTCAATATAATAAAAAGCACACGTTCCTTGTGAGCATGAATGAGTGCAGATAAATCACAGAAGCCGCAAACCTCCTATTTATCAGTATTTGTGAATGCTGAGATTTGTTCGAATCCCGTCTCGCACTTTTTTGGATTTAGCAACAGGTAGCCAATTTTTAATGCCTCCTATATCAACTTCATTATTCGAGATAATGAAAGAAATGAACAAATTTAAGCCGGAATATTATTTTTTTGAAAGTAGATAATTAAGCAATATTGTGTTAAACTATTAGAAAATTAGGAGGTGACAAAGTCATGAATTATATATTTACGAATGAATTAGTAGAGGGATTAAAGGACCTTTTAAATGAAAGGTTAGTAAGTATTATACTTTATGGTTCTGTTGCCAAAGGAACAGATACCGATGAATCGGACATTGATATAGCAATCATAGTAAAAGATGCAAAAAGTCAATCTGTACAAAGTATATTAGTTGAGTTTGCTTTGGCTTTGGATTTCAAATATGACAAGGTTTTTTCTGTTATTGATATTGATTATGAAGAATTTTTAAAATGGGAAAATGTTCTCCCTTTCTATAAGAATGTAAAAAAGGACGGTGTGATTTTATGGAAGGTAGCATAAAAGAATTATCAGTATACCGTTATTCAAAGGCTATGGAAGATTTAATAGCATCTGAAGTTATGCTAAAAGAATCGCTATAAAAAGTATCAATTAATCGTTCCTATTACGCAATTTTTCATGCAATCCGGTCTATTACTGCATTAGTTGGATACGATTCTTCAAAGCATTCTGGTATAATAGCCTACTTTAATTTTAACTTTGTAAAAACCGGAGAATTCGATAAGGATTCATCAAAAATCGTAAAGACGGCATCTTTTTTAAGAGAAAAATCCGATTATGAGGATTTTTACATCGCCTCAAAACAAGACGCAGAAAAGCAACTGGAAGATGCAAAAATATTTCTTTCTAAGGTCGATGAGTATTTAAGGAAAAACGGCATACTTTAATTTTAACTTCGCATAATTATTTTTCTGTTTTGCATACCCTATTGAGTACGTAGCAAATGAATGTGCTGGAAAGTCACTTTCTATAAGTATTTTATCGAGGGGGTAGAATTCAAATCCCGTCTCGAGGTATTATATACGGTAGATAACCGTTGATGATGGGTAGTCCTATTAATAAAGGCATATTTGGGGATTTTCCTTAACTACACCTTTGTTAATAATTTACCTCGCAGATAATTTAAAATGTTTTTATATTCATAAACGACATAATAATTAACTCATGAAATAACGTATATTTTAGTAATGAAAATGACAGAAGTTATTATATTATAACTACTGCCATTTATTATTTGTTAGTTGATTCGCTTTATATGAATGACTCGGTATCTAAAAAGGCTCTATTTTTAGATATCTATGTTCATTCCATCATAAGCGAATTATAAATTACTATACTTTTGTTCTAAGTTTTTATAATCATCAAAGTTTAATTCATCAACTTCTTCAAAATGAGTAAATACTACCCTTTGTGGCTTTAGCTCATTTATAAGCCTGATATTATCTCTTTCAAAATTTGTTACTCCGTCTTTAATAGTATTTATATAACCTAACCCCATTATTAGTAAATCTACATTATATAATTCACCTATAATAGGTAAATACATTGAATGACAAGGACAGTATAATACTTTTCTGTTTTCTTCTTTAGGTGCAACCAGTATCAGATATTGAAAACCCTCCTTTCTATGCGGGTCCTGGAACTGTTCAAACAGTTCATATCTGGTTGTCGCCTTAATTAGAATCATCTCAAAGCCTTAAAAATACGAAGGCTTTAAAATTATTTCTTGCTGGGAAGCATTATTTCGTTGATAATTTTGCCCTTGACCATATACGCAAAAGAACCGTTGCAAACTAGTTATTTTCGCAACAGCTCTTATTCAGAGTTTATATGTAGATCTGTTATTTATTATTGATATATTCTTCGTTAAAACCGAATCTGATAAGAACAACTCTTATCTCCGCGCAGTATGGAGCTGACAACCTCTGCTCTTACTTCCCGGCCTATCACCTTGCTAAACATTAATTTACCAAAGCCTTCAGAGCAGTGGCATAACATTGGAGACACCTGCTTTCCCTCCATACTATTAACAATGGGACATACGCAGAATTCTTTGTTCTCATTTGCTAAGAGCGTATTCTCTTTCTCATTATATATAATAATCCAACCCCATTCCTTCGACAGAAATTCAATAAATCCTTCTAAATCACCGATATATGGTTGTAGCATCTGGTCCATCTGGTTAATGTTATAATGATATTGTGAGCAATGATGCATTAATTCCGGGGCATCTGCCATTGGATGGGTCTGCATATGGAGTAATAGTTCTGCGTTCCACCCTTGAGTAAATAACAACTCGTCTTCTCTTTGTTTATCCATCTTAACCTCCATAATTTTTATTGGTCTCATTATAGCATAAGCAATATTGCGAATACAAGTGACGCTCTAACATGTAAATCCTCTGAAGGAATTTGTTGGAAGTCTTAATACAATCCATAATAACCCTTAGATTATAAAATTATAAAAGATTATCAATTAATATAATTTGAATTTATATAGGATTATTTGCTCCTATATGAAAACATTTTTTCCCCTGACAGGTCACTATCCTTGCAAGGTTGAACTGTGACATATTTATGGAATAAATATATGTCATCAGTAGATATTTTTATGTAAATAATTTATAATATTAAAAACAAGTTTCATACAATACGGAGGAAGATAATGATATTATCAGGAAAAGAAATTCTCAAACATATGGGTAAAGAGATAATTATTGAACCCTTTAATGAAAAAAGGATTAACCTGAACAGCTACAATTTATCATTAGCAAATATATTATCATAATATAAACGGAGACTATGATTTGTATAATAGCGGCAAATATCAAAATAATACAGGAATTCAACCAAGCTTAATGTATAAAGATTTTGAAAATACAATTTAGATAAAAAGTAATGACATAATAAAATAATATTTCTGATGTAAATGAGAGATAAGTTAAGTCAAAGATTTGTTTCGTTAATTAAGTGTATTATATGTTAGGTCGTTTAGGCGAAGTTGATGGTCTCAAATTTTAAGTTTGTTTGAACGGAAACTACGATATTTGAAATGAGAGACTATACCCGGAATGGAGATTATAATGAAGGTTAAAATATTATTTTTATTATTACTATCCATTATCTTAACCGGATGTACCAAGCATACAAGTATTTCATATGTACCAACTGACTCGTCAAGTGCAATTACTAATGCATTAGTAACGGACGAAGCAGAAGCAACTGATGCATCATGTCCTCCGCAACCGACTAAAGTAATTAATGAACCAATACAAGACACCTACCCTGAGTTTGATGAAGTGTTTAGCAGATTGAATTCAGAAGCAAAAGATAACGAGTTGCTTCGCAGTTACAAAGTTATTGACAATCAGCTTTATTATATCTTTGCAAAAGATGATATAACATTAATGTTCCCTGGCGACGGCAAGGGAGAATACAACTTAAAAGTAGGAGAAAATGAAGCAAACTATCATTGGCCTATTACATATTATCCGGGATCAAAAGCTTGGTTTTCGGCAGAATTAACAGATGTTACAAACGACGGTATCAAGGATTTGTGTGTGCAGATTTATTTAGGAAGTGGCACGGGAGTGTGCGTTTCGGGACTCTATGTTGTTGACCTAAGTAACATGAAGGATATTTCATTTACGGACACAGATAATTATAGCCTTAAAGCAGCTGATGCAAAAAAAGTTAATGATATGCTTTTAGAGGAAAAGAAAAATTACGATTATCTTGAATGGATTACAGAAACACCTGAAACTAATTGGAGTATTATGAGTTTTGGATTAACGACTACGGGAGAAGTTCAACTTTATCTGGGCCTTTTTAAGGATAATAGTCCCTCAGAGACGATAGGCAGTATATGTGGTTCTTATATTTACCGTAAGGGGACTTTTGTCCTTAATAAAGTAAAGTTTGAACCGGATTATATATCAATTTATGACGGATATGAGCCGGATCTTAAAAATGTGGTTGATGGATATGGAAATGAAATAGTGACGAAATCCGATTTTGAACAGATTTCGTTTGACGAGATAAAAGATATTCTTGAAACTGCTCCTTTTGGTGAGGGTAATATCATAATATTTAAAGGACTCGAGGATAAGATTTATTCAGGATATGAACGAAAGGATACCTATTACCGAATGGACGCTCTTGATGGTTTTACAGAACCGACTAGTATATCGGAATATGCAAATATACTAGATCAATCCGGTGTAGTATTAACAGTTGGGTTAGGAAACGGAGGAAGCACCACATATTACTATTATGATAATAAAACGAAAAGGCCCATAAAATTAGTTGCCCTAAATGCTTCCTGGGAGGCAGTAGACCTTGATGCTGATGGCAGTAAGGAGCTCATTTTAAGAGATGGTTCAGGGAGCTACCAATATAGCTTTATCATGAACACGAAAAAGGGCATCAAATATTTGGATTTTTCAACCTATGGACTTGTCTATAATAAAGATCAAATGTACTTTGTCAGGACTAAGGATGGAGCAAAATACAAATTTGATGGACGTAAGTTTCTTGAAACCAAATAACTATAATATCCCGGCTACTTCCTTCCAATCAACCAAAAGATTATAACGTAATGTCTTGAAATGTAAAACACAATAATTCGGATCTTCCGGTCCACTGAAATGGTTAGCCAGGCCGCCATACCACATTTCTTTTTTCGTATCATGGTCTGTCAATACTTCTATGGTACCAACGAGAGTGATATTATAGTCATCAGCAGAAAAACAAACACTTGCTAGGCCATTTTTGTCAATCCGATTGGTTTTAGGTGAGCCCAGCCCGGTACAGAAGGTAAGCCAACTGATACCCTCCGCTTTCGAAGCAGTAATCGTAGATGCGGTGGGAGAACCCTCCAGGTCGATCAAGGCTAATACACAGCGTGACGTCTCACCGGTATTTTGCATAACAATTTCTCCGGCTCTTTTAATTATTTCTTGATTCATAATAATCTCCATTCTGCGCATGTTTTCTACGCATTTTTATTTTTCTTGTTTTCTCTATTCTGAGTACAGACACCAGCGGACACCGAACTTATCATCAAAATCGACCATACAGGGACTAAAGAAAACCGGTCCCAGCGGAACGTTCGTCTGACTGTCTTCTTTTAACACTTCATATGCTTTCTTTACAGCCTCTTCATTTTTCATTCCGACATCGATTTGAAAAACAGTACCGGTTATGATAGCCTTCGGGGAATCACTAATTGCAATCTTTTGTCCATGAGCAATTATTTCTGAATGAAGAACAGTTTTTTCGGGAGTGTATTCGATATACTCCAAGGTGGCATCAAAGGCTTTTTTATAAAGCTCAATGGCTTCTGTTGCATCTTTTAAATAGAGCTGAATCATAAAATTCATACATTTATTACCTTTCCAGATTGCAGTTGTTGAAACTAAATTACCCTTCATATTCTTTCAATGAATACAATATCTTCGCATAGGTTTCATTGACTGTAGTCTTGGTATAGATTATATATTTATTTGAATCCTTCATGCTTTTCAATATTATCATAAAAAACATGACATCTGTATGTCGTGTTAAAAAATTAATTTTATTATAAAATAGAAAGGGGGGAGTAAGAAGAATTTGAAAATAAAATTGATTTAATAGAAAAAGGACCAAGCGTTATCATGTCAAGAGTGGTAAGAGTAGCTGAAAGACTAAAGGTTTTGATTAACAAACAATTATTGCAATACAATATCTAAAATATGTAAAAAGGTGTACAATTAATTTGAATATAGCAAATATATTTAAATAATTATAGAAAGAATTCCAAATAAAAAGATAATATAAATGTATAAATATGCAAAATATAGGCATATTATATAACGCATGTAACATTTTAACCATAATGTTACATGTATTATATAATTCAATATCACAAATTGCAACATAATTCTACTAAATATTACATGAAACATCAGTCTATAAGTCTATACCTCAGTCTGACCATTAATTTGTACTATAATCTGTACATTACTCTAGAATTGTACTAATGTATAAAGCTCATCTTTTTGATCTTGGCTAATTCCAATATATCTTAATGTAATACTCTGTGAGCTGTGGTTAAAAGTATCCATTATTAATCCAATATTATGCTGTGATGTTTTATATGTCCAATATCCCCAAGTTTTTCGAAGGCTATGTGTGCCAAAGTTCTCAATACCAATAGAGTTTGCGGCTTCTTTCAGTACGCGGTACGCCTGTATTCGGCTTAGATGATTAGACTTGTTACTATAAAATAAGTAACTGGTCGTATTAAGCTTCTCAATTTTAATATATTCATCAATAATGCTACGAAGTGCATTATTAACTTTTATTTTTTTCTCTTTCCCCGTCTTTTTTTCATAAAGTGTTAAATATTCCTTGAATTTACTGTAGTCAGAATAAATATCACTCACCCTAACCGGCAAAATGTCACTAATTCTTAGGCCTGTATTAAGGCCAAACTTAAATAGCAGAGCATATTTTCTATTTTTATTCATTAGATAATTATACATTTCAATAATAATCTCTTTTTCTCTGATTGGTTCTACTGTCATACTGTTTTCCTCATCCCAAATAATAAAATAATATTTAATATAAATACAAACATATATACATGTAACATTATGGTTATTTTGTTACATGCGTACATATATAGTAAATTATGTAAATATGTAATAGAGGGACGTTTTTCTGTTGTTTCTTGTATCACATACTAAATAAAACAATTCTATTACAGATAATCTGGACTCAAGCATTGTAGAGATAGCTAACGAGCATTTGTATTTTATTATTTATGGTTAACAGCATCACGATTCGCATGAAATCAGACGCATATGATAAGGAGGAACGGAATTGTCAGACCTATATTCTAATAACGCAATGTTTGATGTTTTTGTATTTGAAATGTCACAATTAATTAATCAGCTGGAAGAACATATTTTAGAAAATGAAAAAAAGAATTGCTTCTCCGATGCGGCTATTAATGAAATATTTAGAATTATGCATACGTTAAAAGGGTCATCTGCAATGATGGAATTTGGTAATATAGCAGCTCTTGCTCATTGTATGGAAGACCTTTTTTCTTCAATCAGAAATGAAAAAAATATATTTATTGAGCACTCAAAGCTAACAGATATATTACTTGAATGTGTCGATTTCTTAAAAAACGAGGAAACAAAGATCATGGCCGGAAACTCTTCGGATGGAAACAGTGATAGCTTGATAAAAGAAATACAAGGGTATATTCCGACTAGGCTAAATAAATCACAATGGAAGGAAATCGTTCCCTCAAGTTTTATATCAGCGGAACAATTCAAGAGCATGAACCTATCTGACTCATGCATGTATTATAAGGCACATATATTTTTTGATGAAGAAATTTCAATGGAGAATGTACATGCCTATTCGATTGTTAATAATTTCAAGAAAGCAGGGCATGAGATATATTATATCCCATCTGATATTGTTGAAAATGAGGATAGTGCCGAGGTAATTCGCCGTGATGGTTTTTATATATTTATAAAATCAGAAAACTCATATGAAGAGCTTAAAGAATTACTTAGGCATGCTGTATTCGTAAAAGAGCTTGAATTTATTCAACTGCAGGGAAAGGACGAATTTGAGACTGTAATTGACAGTTTAGTTGGTATACGGCAGATAGATGCAGATACAAAGTCAGAGAGTGGAGACTGTAGTAAAACAGAAGTTGTGAAAGAAAATAAAAGCACCAATGTACAACAGAATATTATTAGTGTTAATGTTACGAAACTAGATAAGTTGATGGATCTGGTCGGTGAAATGGTCATAGCTGAGGCAATGGTGACACAGAATTCTGATCTGGCCGGACTGAGTTTAAATAGCTTTCAAAAAGCAGCCAGACAGCTGAGCAAAATCACCACTGAAATACAAGATATTGTTATGTCTATTCGTATGGTGCCTCTGGCAGCAACATTCCACCGTATGAATCGAATTGTGAGGGATATGAATAAAAAGCTTGGAAAGGAGGTAAAGCTGGATATTCTGGGAGAGGAAACAGAGGTTGACAAGAACATAATTGAACATATATCAGATCCGTTGATGCATTTGGTCAGAAATTCAATTGATCATGGCATTGAAATGCCTGAAGTAAGAAGAGAAAAAGAAAAATCAAGAATAGGCAAAATAACTTTAGAAGCAAAAAATGCCGGTAGCGAAGTTCTTATTATAATAAAAGATGACGGAAAAGGACTAGATAGGGAGAAAATACTTCAGAAGGCGAGAGAAAAGCAACTTTTTGTAAAACCGGTTGCAGATATCACTGACAAAGAATTATTTGGAATGATATTTCTGCCGGGTTTTTCTACGAATGATGAAGTTACAGAATTCTCTGGCAGAGGGGTTGGCATGGATGTGGTTACACAAAATCTGGAGTTAATAGGAGGATCAATTTCCGTTGACAGTACTCCTGATTGTGGCACCACAATTACTCTTAAAATACCACTGACACTTGCCATTATTGATGGAATAAATATTAAAGTCGGCAAGTCCCATTATACGATACCAACAGTTAATATCGTAGAATTTTTTAGACTTGAGGATAAAAATATTATTATCGATCCACATGGAAATGAAATGATTATGGTAAGAGAGCATTGTTATGCAGTCCTTAAATTGTATGAGTTGTTTGATATTTGCGAAGCCGCGACTGTATATTCCGGCGGAATAATTATTATGGTAGAGGTTGACGGAAATATGTTTTGCATTTTCGCAGATGAACTTCTTGGACAACAGCAGGTTGTAGTCAAAGCATTGCCCGAATATATTCGTAGGACAAAGAAAATAAAAGGACTATCAGGTTGTACATTGCTCGGAAATGGCAGCATCAGTCTCATTTTGGATATTGCTGCTTTATCAATTAGTATTTAAGTAATTGAGGCAAGAGAAAAAAGCATGATGGAAAGGAGAATAAAATGGAAGTGTTGGATTCAAATGAAATTGAGTTTGAAGAGGATACGCAAAAGGGAAGATATTTAATTTTTACCCTAGGAAAAGAATATTATGGGATAGAGATAAGATATGTTACTGAGATTATAGGTATCCAAGCTATAACAGAATTACCTGAGTTATCTGATTATATCAGAGGGATCATTAATTTAAGAGGTAAAATTATACCGGTAATGGATGTTCGCCTCCGATTTAAAAAGGAGTTTCAGGAGTATTATGACAGAACATGTATTATAGTCATTAATATTAATGAAGTATCCGTGGGGTTAATTGTTGACAGTGTATCAGAGGTATTATCAATTGATGATCAAAATATTGTTGAGCCCCCGAGAATGAATAAGGGCAGTCAAAACAGGTATATCAGAAGCATAGGTAAGGTCGGAAGTGATGTAAAGCTTTTACTGGATTGCGAGAAACTACTTTCTGATAACGATATGGATGACCTTGATAAAATCGAGATATAGCATGTAATATACTATTCAAAGGAGGAAAAAATATGTTTAGGAAATTCGTAGATTTAAAAATTGCCGCGAAATTAATACTGGCATTTATTCTGGTTGCAATGATTGCCTGTATCGTGGGTGCTGTTGGATTAGTCAATATTGTGTCTATTAATAAAGCAGATACTCAGTTATATGAAAGCAATACCCAGGGCATCCGAATTATTGCAGACGCAAATGTATCTTTTCAAAGAATACGAGTAAATCTCTTGAAAATAATAATTGACGCGGATAATGTTGATACATACATGACAAAATTACAAACTTATTCGGATAAGATAGATGTGTCAATTAAGGATTACAAAAAGACGATTACTACAGAAGAAGATCAAAAGCTTTATGATGTGTTGGTGGAAGATGATAAAAATTTCAATGTAGCACTTGAAGCCGTCTTAGCGGCCATAGATTCGGGTAATGATAGCGAGGTTAAGAGCTTAATTTTAGGGGATGCACAGGAAACTGCAGATGTTTTACAAGCTTCCTTTGATAGTCTCTTTGAGTATAATTCGAAGGCAGCAGCCGATAAGTCCGGTAATAATGATAAGTTGGCAAATACATCAATTATTATGATGATTGTCATTATTGGAGCAGGGGTATTCCTCGCAGTGATTTTGGGTATTATAATATCAAGAATGATTAGTAAACCAATTAATATTATGGTAACAGCGGCAGATAGATTGGCAATTGGTGATGTAAATGCCATAGTAGAGGTGAATTCAAAGGATGAAACCGGGCGTCTTGCGGATGCCTTCCGGCGTATGATTGCCAACATACGCGCACAGGCTATAACTGCAGAAGGAATTGCCGCCGGTGATCTTACCATAGATGTCACGGTAAATTCTGAAAGTGATTTACTTGGTAAAAAGTTAAAAGAGATGGTAAATAACAACAATGAAGTTCTGTCTAATATTGCTTCCGCCTCCGATCAGGTTGCTTCCGGTGCGAAGCAGATGTCCGCGGCCAGTATTGCTCTCTCACAAGGAGCAACCGAACAAGCAAGCTCAGTCGAAGAGCTGACAGCTTCTCTGGAGCAGATATCGGCCCAAACTAAAATAAATACAGGCAATGCAAATAAGGCAAATGAACTTGCAGAAATTGCCAAAAATAACGCACTGAACGGTAATTCGCAGATGAAGGAAATGCAAAAAGCAATGGAAGAAATCAATATTTCATCGGCAAATATTTCAAAAATAATAAAGGTTATTGATGAAATCGCGTTTCAGACGAATATATTGGCACTTAATGCAGCGGTTGAGGCTGCACGAGCCGGCCAGCACGGCAAGGGCTTTGCAGTGGTAGCTGAAGAGGTGAGAAATCTTGCGGCAAGATCTGCAAATGCGGCAAAGGAAACAACCGATATGATAGAGGGTTCAATACACAAGGTAGAGGTTGGTACTAAATTTGCAAATGAGACGGCGGAAGCCTTAAATAGGATTGTTGAGGATATAACGAAAGCCGCCGTATTGGTTAATGATATAGCAAATGCATCAAATGAACAAGCGATAGGCATTGAGCAGATTAATCAAGGAATTATGCAGGTATCACAAGTGGTTCAGACGAACTCTGCTACTTCTGAAGAAAGTGCTGCTGCAAGTGAAGAGCTTTCCGGTCAGGCCGAGTTCCTGAAGAACTCAGTAAGTAAATTTAAATTAAGAAAAAGCAATTCTATGTATGATAAATTTGACGATATGAATCCGGAAGTTATGAATATGCTTGAGAAGAAATACGGGAAGATGATGACAAATCAGGTAAGCGAAAAATCAGAAAAGGATAGTGCAGACAAAAACATAAAAATAGTATTATCAAATAATGATTTTGGAAAATACTAATCATAAACAATAGGTTGATTTAGCAAATGGTATGTCTCTGCGTGATGTCACGAGCGAGTACATACCATTTGTTTTCTGATTACATTATATAGCTGAGAAGTAGCGCGATATTTAACCCGGTTACGATCAGCCCGATTACCCACAGTGTAATATTGCCACGGATGGAATTCTTATATTTCCCCATAACTTTCTCTGAAGATGTGAGGTATATCTGCAAAAAGATAGAGATTGGTAATTGGACGCTTAAAAACATTTGCGAATATATAAGTCCCTGAAACGGACTTTTGATAAAGAAGATGATAATCGTTGAAAGAATTAGAGTAATACACACACCTATCTTTGTGTGGCTATCCTTAATGTCGTAGGGCTCCTTAAAAATTCCTGCAAAGATACTTCCGCCTGCCATTCCGGCAGTGAGAGAAGAGGATAAACCGGAGAATAATAAGGCTAGGGCAAATACAATGGAGGAGGCATTTCCTAACATAGGTCTAAGCATTTCTTGTGCTTGATTTAACTCCGTGACATGCAGCCCGTAGGTAAAGAAAGTTGCAGCCGCAACTAGAATCATTGCACTGTTGATTGCCCAACCGATTATCATAGAGAACAAGGTATCAAAGAATTCATATTTTAATTGCTTTTTTATTACCTCATCATTTTGCAGATTCCACTGTCTGCTTTGAATTACTTCAGAGTGAAGAAATAGATTGTGAGGCATTACAACCGCACCGAGTACACTCATGATGACAGGTATCGACCCGGCAGGAAAAGCAGGTGTGACCCAGCTTGGCACGGCCTTTACCCATTCCACATGTACCATACAAAGCTCAATAAGAAATGATATTCCGATCAGCGAGACAAAGCCTATAATCAATTTCTCGAGTTTTTTATAGGAATTAGAGAATAACATAATCATTACAAAGGCAAATACAATTAGTGTGCCGAGCTTCAAAGGTATTTTAAACAGCATATTTAGAGCAATGGCTCCACCGAGAAGTTCTGCCAGGGCGGTGGATACAGCAGCCAGAATGGCGGTAAATAATACGGATTTACTGGCCCAGGGTTTTAAGTGAACAGCTGCCGCTTCCGATAAACAATTGCCGGTTACAATACCCAGATGTGCTGCATTATGTTGAAGTACGATTAGCATGATAGTGGCGAGAGTCACCATCCATAAAAGACTGTAGCCATAATCGGAACCTGCGGCCACATTGGCGGCCCAATTTCCCGGATCAATAAAGCCAACGGTTACTAATAAGCCGGGACCGATGAATTTTAGAAAATCCAATCGCGGGTTATGATTTTCTCCTAATAAGTGCTTCATATAATAGTTGGTTAAGATTAATAATCTCTTAACTTATCCTTTCTGTTCAATGCATGTGATAACTTTATAATCGATTGATAAATACATATCAAGAATGACATAATACAAATGTAAGTTATGATTTACATTTTGTAAATAGAAAGTGTACTGTTTTTCATAATATATTATATGGTATCATATCACTAAATATGGAATAACGTCTACCGCTGTTGAGGTTTATATTTTTATCGTTAAAATTACGTTGTTTTTCTATTGACGTATCATAGCGTCATTGCTATAATACTAAAATACCGAATGAAATTGATACGGCGACATAGCCAAGTGGTAAGGCATGGGTCTGCAACACCCTGATCATGAGTCCAAATCTCATTGTCGCCTCTCTTAGAGAAAGTTCTAATGCTTATAATAAAGGCATTGGAACTTTTTTGCATTTATTACTACTAAAGTTTAATTATTTTGTTTAATGTGATAGTATTATATTGGAATTTATAAATAGGATTTGAAGAATTTTGCAAAGGATGTATCACTATGAATTTAAATGCTATTATGGATATCGCTATTTCTGAGATGAAGTATAAATCAAGTCATCCATTTAAAGAACGTGGAAATAAGTTTTACCATGGGCAAAGGGTTTGCGAAACAATCAAACATTTATGTGAAATAATTGGATATAAGGAAGATATTAATACATTAATTGTAGCAGCATGGTTTCATGATATATGTAATGGGAGTGACAACCATGAATTACTTGGGGCTAATAAAGTTAAAGAATTGCTGGAAGGGTTATGCACAAATGATGAATTATCAATTATTTATCGATTGATTGCCTTGCATGATAGTCGCTCGAGTAGTGATTTATCCATTGATGCAAAAATATTACAAGATGCTGACTTATTAGTCCACTTTGGGGTATTTGAAATTTGGTGTACATTTCATTATGCTTTAAAAGAAAATTTGTCTATGGAAGAAACCGCTGAATTAATGCTTAATAATTACAATGAACA
Organism: Lachnoclostridium sp. UBA1308; assembly: GCA_002307215.1. GTDB lineage: Bacteria > Bacillota > Clostridia > Lachnospirales > Lachnospiraceae > Mobilitalea. The sequence goes on along the minus strand of DBTU01000054.1, from coordinate 33,210 downwards.
ATTTCAAGAAGAAAAAAGTCTGTTACATTTTGAATGTAGTAAAAAAATATATGTCCAAAAACGACTTTATGTTCGAGATTTTACAACACGTATGCAAGAAGAAAGTAAAGGTTACTTTATGCCCATTGAGGATGTTCTTTTTGAAACAGATACGAAACAATGAATTCAAATAAACCTTGAAACTGCTAGAGTAACATTATTAACGATAGCTATATTACATATGAGGTGTCTATGAGATTATTATTGATTGAAGATGATGAAGAATTATGTGAAGTAGTAGCACTGCATTTGAATAAAGCCGGATATGAGTTGGATATCTGTCATAGTGGGGATGATGCAGATTATTACATATCGAATCATACGCATGATGCGGTTATTTTGGATAGAATGCTTCCGGGGATAGATGGGTTAACTCTATTGCAGAGAATACGAAGACAGGGAAATGCAACACCGGTTATTATGGTTACAGCCATGAATGGAATAAACGATAGAATTGACGGCCTAGATGGGGGTGCTGACGATTATCTGGTGAAACCGTTTGTGGTAGATGAGTTATTGGCCAGAATAAGAGCACTTCTTCGAAGACCAAGAAAAATAGAAGATGTTGGGCTTCTTGGATATGCTGACATGGAATTTAATATCAATACCCTTACGGCAACCTGTGGCAGCAAAAGTGTATCCCTTTCAAAAAGAGAAGGTGCTATGCTTGAATACTTTATTATGAATAAAGAACAAATACTGACCAGGGAACAGATACTGGGTCGCGTATGGGGAATGGACAATTTTGTTGAAGACGGCAATCTTGATAATTATATTTTTTTTGTCAGAAGAAGGTTGAAAGCACTGGAAACACAAGCGAACATAAAAACAATACATGGGATTGGATACAGATTGGAGAGTAAGGTTGATGTTGAAGTCCATAAGAAATAGATTAATTTTATTATATACCTTCTCCACCGGTTTTATATTAACCACGGTTCTCGTTCTTGTTCTGATTATGACACAGAAGCAACTGGAAAGTAGTCAAAGAGATACATTTTGGAATAACTACATAACAATTAGTCAAAAGGTTGAGATGGACAGTGAGATAAGTAATCTGTGGCTATCAGAGCTGGAGTTAAAAAACCATTTAATTATTCAAATTGAAGAGAATGGGATCCCGTTCTTATTCCACGGTGCCTGGCAAACACCTACGGACCGGCAGACGTTGATCAATAAAACTAAGGAATTAGCAATTGAGGATAACATTGATACGAATCTTCGTCCTATTTCCATGAGTGAAGTAAAAAGTGAGATATATTCCGTTGGTGGGAGGAATAAGGACAGGTATTTAGGTGAGGTGATAATCATACCAACGAAACCCGGGTATAGAAGTGTTGTAATACTTCAGTATTTATCAGATAAAACGGCTGCAGCTGTGAAGCAGAAATTATTTATAGCCTTTCTTGAGTTTGCGGGAATAGCAATGCTATTTCTTGTCAGCAGATATATGGTTGGAAAATCATTAATACCGGTAGAAGAAAGCAGAAAGCGCCAAACAGAGTTTATTGCGGCTGCCTCCCACGAGTTAAAATCACCTCTTGCAGTGATCCGCGCAAGTTCCTCTGCAATTTTACTAGAACCGGAGAAAGCCGAATACTTTGCAAAAATCACAGACAAGGAATGTAAGCGGTTATCAGATTTGATTGAAGACATGCTTTTGCTGGCAAATGTCGATGCGAAACAGTGGAGGGTGAAGAAGGAACTGATAGATATGGATATTCTATTAATTGATACCTATGATACCTTTGTGCCCTTTTGCAAGGAACGCAAGAAGCAGCTGAAATTAGAGCTTCAGGAAAAGATGCTTCCCATAGTGGAAGGAGATGCCCTTCGTATCAAGCAAGTGCTTGCGGTATTACTGGATAATGCTGTATCCTACTCGAAAGAGGAGGATATGATTATGATTCGTGCCTTTGTTAAGAAAAATAATTTATGGATAGAAGTAGAAGATCACGGAGTGGGTATCGAACAGTTCAAGAAGAAAGAAGTATTTGAGAGATTCTATCGGGAGGATAAATCCAGAAAGGATAAGAATCATTACGGATTAGGACTCAGTATCGCGAAGGAATTAGTTGAACTTCATGATGGCAGCATATCCTGCAAGGATACCTTGGGGGGTGGCGCGACCTTCGCCTTCAACCTTCCCATACATAAATAAACAATAAATAAACATACTAACTTAACATGCTTGCTCTTTGCTCCCAAATAACAGGTTCTTTCATTAACAACAATAATAAAAGTAGATTAATTCAACCGGCTATTATAAATCAGGTCATGCCCGCAGCAACTTTTGATGCTTAGTGTATGATCTTTTTTTATCTTAGAGATTGTTTAGAGAATTGCTTGTTATTATTAATATATGAAATATGAAAACAAGTTGGAGGATCATGAAATGGGAAAAAGATTTGTATCTATACTTCTGGTTCTGGTGTTTATTATCAGCTTATCAGGGTGCACAAAAGATAAGAAAGAAGTAAACGCAGGGACAAACACTGGAAAAGACGCAGGCGTCAGCAATGATGAGAGCAACAAAGATAATAATGCAGATGAAAAAATGGGTAGGTATATGGAGAAAGATGTTGAACTACCAAAGCTGGCGGGAAATGAGCAATTAATGAAAATTATACAAAATGCGCAAAAACAGTTTGAAGTATATACCCAGGATGCGTCGAAGGGCATGTTCTACTGCTATACGCAACAGGAAGATAACTCATGGAAGCAGAGTGAACCGGGCTGGTTAAACGGTGAGGCGCTTAAAAAATTACAATTACAATTGACTGACCTGTGTTTGGGTGAGGATGGAAATTATTATGCTTGTTTTCAAAATTATACAGATGGCTATGTGTCAACTATTATAAAAGCCTCCAATGATGGAAATGAGGCCGAGATATTGGATTTGTCCTACTTAAATAAAGTAGTGAAGACGGTAAATGGAACTGATTATTATCCGATGATTCAAAGATTTAGTGTATTAAAGAGTGGGGATATTGCCATCAATGATACATGGACGCAGGACAAATTAATCCTCTTATCGCCGGTAGGTGAGAAAATCGACTCCATTGATATTGGAGACAATCAAAATTTTTTAGCTGACGATAATGGAATCATAGTATCGAACAAAGACGGCAAGATAATTACATATAACACAGAAACAAAGAATATTGATCGTACCTTGGTGTATGAGGGTAAGAGTACAACAAAAGCTTATACGCTCAAAGAAGACGGTACGCTTTTCATGGGCGACTCTGCCGGCATCCATCGTATCGTTTCGAACGGTACTCTGTGGGAGACTACGGTGGATGGGGCGCTGAATTCAATGAGTATGCCTTCTCTTTATCTCACTGATTTATTTGTAACAGAGGGAGAACAGCAGGAAGAATATTATGCAATTTACTCAGATTATAAGGCGGGCTATCAGATAAAGCATTATGTATTTGATAATAAGGTACCTTCTGTTCCTGAAAAAGAATTAACAGTTTATTCGCTTAAGGAGAACAAGACAATCCGACAGGCAATCTCACTTTTCCAGGCTCAAAATGCAAATGTAAGAATTAACTATGTTGTCGCTATGGGCGAGGAGGAAGGAAATGTATCGGATTATATAAGAGCGCTAAATACGGAACTATTGTCCGGTAAAGGAGCGGATATATTGTTACTGGATGGGCTTCCGATAGATTCCTATATTGAAAAAGGAGTGCTGGCTGATATATCGGATATTGTGGGAAAAATGGACAAAGCAGGGGATCTGCTTAAGAATATTAGCGCCAGCTATGATAAGGACGGGAAGACCTACAGAATACCCATCCGATTTGGTGTTCCAATCATACTTGGTAATCAAGAAGCTTTAGATTCATCAAATAATCTGGCGGATTTGGTGGCCCATATTAAGAAGACAGATATGCCTTATACCGGTATAACTACATATGCGGACTTGCTTAAGGACTATCTGGCGTTGCATTTTAATGAAATATGTGTGGATGGAAAGCTAGAGCAGGAGAGGTTGAAAGAGTTTCTGGAAGATATGAAGGTAATCTCAGAGGATTGTAAGGCGGTTGAGGTCTTAAATCAAGCTTCAGGAATGCAAAGTAGTAATAGTGCTGGCGGTATAATATTTAGCAGTGATGATTTGTTTCAAAATAGTATTTATTCTGTCGGAAAGTATGAAACGGGAACATCACAGTTGAATAATGTTATTGATACTATGATTTCGAATCAACTAAGGAAGGATAATAAGCTTGAATTCAACACAATCGGGCAGAGCTTTATTCCAAAAGGATTGGTTGCTTTGAATAGAGCAAGTAAAGAAACTGATATAGCGAAGGAATTCATTAGCTTCTTATTTACCACAGAGGTTCAAGATACAAATCTGTATGATGGGTTTCCCGTCAATGCAGCTTCGATGAAGAAATGGTTTGAGGAGGAGAATCCGGATTTGATGCTGGCCCTCAGTAACGAAGATGGGGATATGGTGACAGCTACTTGGCCGAGTAAAGAAGATAGGGATGTTTATCTTGAAGCAATTGAAAAGGTAAATCAGCCGATAGAAATCAATCAAATTCTATATGACATGATTATCCAGAGCGCAGTATCGTTCCTTTCAGGAGGTTCGGATATTGATCAGGTTACCTCGGAGATTATGTCAAAGGTAAATACCTATCTGGCAGAGTAAATCCTCGGCCCAAACTAATTCAAAGGGAAGGCATGTTAAGCTAGTATGGATATTAAGAAATTTAGAATCACTAGGTATTATAAGGAGGCAGGAACCGCTTGGTTGTTCCTGCTTCCAAGCTTAATTGGGGTGACTATCTTTGTATTGATTCCCTTTGCCGATGTCATCAGGCGTTCCTTCTGTGAAGCGATGAGTAATCACTATGTTGGTCTCTCGAATTATAAGACGGTTTTACAAAATGATGCTTTTCGACTCGCAGCATGTAACACAGGGCGGTTTCTAATCACTTGCATACCATTGCTGTTACTACTTTCATTATTATTATCTTTACTGTTATATAACCAGAAGAGACATACCCAGTTCCTCAAAACTTCCTTTTTGCTCCCGATGTCAATTCCGGTTGCATCTGTGGCGCTATTATGGAAGCTGTTCATTCATAAGCAGGGGCTGATTGATGTTTTATTAGTACATATTGGATTTGACAAAATAGACTTTATGAATACAGGAAATGCATTTGTAGTATTGGTCTTTACTTATATATGGAAGAATATAGGCTATGACATGATACTGTGGCTAACCGGATTAAATGGAATTCCAACCGCAATGTATGAGGCAGCCGGAGTTGACGGTGCGGGAGCCTGGGCGAAATTCCGACATATTACACTGCCTGAGCTGTTGCCCACAGTATTTGTAATAACGATACTATCCTTTGTAAATTCCTTTAAGGTATTTCGTGAGGCCTATCTGATATCAGGAGATTATCCTCAGGAAAAGATATATATGCTTCAACATTTACTAAACAATTGGTTTGTGGCACTCGATATTCAGAAAATGAGCGCCGCTGCAGTAATGTGTGTATTGATGTTTCTTCTTATAATATTGCTGTTTCGGAAGTTTGACAAGGTTGAGGAGTGACGTATGAAGTTAAAAAGTATAATGCGAACCATAGTACTCCTTCTTCTTACACTCTTTATCTGGATACCTGTTGGCATGCTTATTAGTGGCTCTTTCATGGGAGCGGATGAAGTACACCAAAATGTCGGTCCGGTATTAAATCAGGCGAAGGGTATGGTAAGTTGGTCGGTATTTCCGGAGTATCCAACCCTTCGCCCATTTGTGGAGCTGCTACTTGATTCTCCTAACTTTTTTGTGATGTTTTGGAACTCCTGTATTCAGGTACTGCCTGTACTATTGGGTCAGGTCTGTATCGCCGTGCCTGCAGCTTGGGCATTTGCTAGGTTTAATTTCAGAGGGAAGAAGATACTTTTCACACTATATATCATATTAATGATGCTCCCCTTTCAGGTTACCATGGTATCAAGCTATTTGGTGCTCGATAAGCTTAACCTAGTAGACACCCATCTTGCTCTCATACTTCCAAATATATTTTCGACGTTTCCGGTATTTATCATGGTGAAGTTTTTTAAAACAATTCCTAAATCCTTGATTGAGGCTGCAAAGCTGGATGGTACGAATGAGTTGTATTTGTTTCTTAAGATCGGAGTTCCGCTAGCTTCCTCAGGAATTCTATCTATTATCATACTGGGATTTATAGAGTATTGGAATGCCATAGAACAACCAATCACCTTTTTATCAAGAAGAAAGGATTTATGGCCATTGACCTTATATTTACCTGATATAACGGGAGATAGAGTGGCAGTTGCGTTTGCGGCATCCGTTATTATCATGATACCGGCATTATTGTTGTTTTTGTATGGGCAGAAATATCTTGAACAGGGAATTGCGGCTTCTGGTCTGAAAGAATAAGAAAGGCGTGTTTAGTGTGAATTATTCAAAAGCATAATTCACACTTGTAAGTTTGTGCCTGCGTAATCCTCGGCACAAACTAATTCGAAGGGAAGGCATGTTGGGCTAGTATGGAAAATAAAATAAAAAAGTTAATCATAGGTTTCTTTGTCATGATGGCAGTATTGACGCTATTGTCCCGGGTTGCAGCTTCCGCAATGGTCCCTAAAGTTCAGGTAGGGGGGGGAGAGAACAAAAGCTTATCCTATGATATAGAAGGAACAGGAACCATCAAGGAAAATGCAAAAAAATATATGGAGCTGCAAAGCGGATACAAAATCAGTAAAGTATCTGTAAAAGAAGGACAGCAGATAGATGAGAAGGATTTATTATTTACCTATGATTTGAAACAGCTGGAGGAAAAAAAATCAACCCTGGAAATGGAGTTAAAAAAGCTACAACTTAGTTATCAGAAAGCAGATTTATCCGGAAATAATTCAAATGATACAAAAAAAGAAGCTGAGGCAAAAGCTAATGCAGAAGAGGATTTGCGTCTTGCAACAGCCATGCTGGGGGAAATGAAAACAACTGTGAAGAATAATAAGGAAGAAGATTATGAAGCAGCAAAGTCGGAATGGGAAGATACCGAAGCAGCAAGTGATGCTGCGATAGGGGCAGCTGACAGAACAGTAAATGATGCAGAACTAGAATTGGAAGAATTCACAAAGCCACAGCAGGAAGCGGAGACTGTAATCAAAGATTATAAGGTAGCAGTGACAACAGCAAGTGAAGAACTTATCCAAAAGGCTCAGACAGCAATTGTTGAATTTTATTATGGCGATGGATACGCAGAGCATCAGAAAGACGTGGAAGAGGCTCAGGAAAAAATGAATAGAGCCAAGGAGGACTTAAAGGATATTAATAGCAAATGGGACGGCGCGATTAATTTCTGGGATCAGTTTTCATCCGAAGATTCAATTAAGAAAGCTTATAAGGATCAGATTCAATTAAGAGATGCGGAGATAAAAAGCGCAAATAGAATAATCGCTGATATACAAGAAACAATTGATGAATTGACGAAGGAGGATCTACAGCTGGAGGATGCAATCAGTTATTATCGAAGTTGTATTCTGCTGGAGGCACCTGTGAGTGCCTACGAGGCACTGTACAAATTGCTGTATGACAACCTAAAGCTTGATGAAGTTAAAATGAATACAGCAAAAACCATGCTTAGCCGGGCAAAAGAGGATTTTAGTCAGACGGAGAAAGATTGGGATAAAAAGGTTGATACAGCATATGACAAGGTTGAAAAATTAAAGAAAGAATTGTCTCAAATAAAGGATGGCAGCTATGATTATCAAGAGGATTTAAAGGATATTGAATCGGTACTGCGTAATTCTGAAAGAGAACTGAAGTCTGCTGAATTAGGGCTGGAGAATGCGGAACAAACACAAAAAAATAATGAAGAGTCGATCAAAATCGAACTAAGCTCTATAGAAATAGACATTCAAGCTAAAAAGAAGGAAATCAAGCAGATTCAAAACATAATTGATAAGAATGGTGAAGTAACATCACCGGTATCAGGAGTAATCCTAACGTCAGAACTGGAAGAAGGAATTACGCTGACAGGTCAGGAAAAACTGATTATTAGTACCGGAGGTTTTGAATTATCCATGATGGGTAATAAGGAAGATATGAAGAACTTTTCGGAAGGCGATAAAGTAGATATTAAAATTACCGATAATCAGGAAAAAATAACTTCTTCCATTGAAAATATCGAGATGCCGGATGCAGAGGGTAATGTTAGCTTCACTGCACTTTTGCCGGAGGGTGAATATAAATCAGGTGCAGTTTTAGAGTATGAACTCCTAAAAAGTTCGGAGGATTACAGCATGTGCATACCGATACAGGCATTAAGACAGGATTCCAAGAGTACATTTATACTGCTCGCCAAGGAATCAGACAGTGTCCTGGGCAAGATGCTATCCGCTTTCCGTCTTGATGTAAAAGTTATTTCACAAGATGCCAAAACAGCCGCAATTGAAGCATCTTTATCGGAAGAAGACATGATTATTGTCGGCAGTAATAAAAACATAGCTGAAGGAGATAGGGTGCAAGTTGAAACACAGTAAAAACAAGATAATAATTACCCTTTTACTTTTAACAACAACAGTTTTTGCTTTCCTGCAGTTTCAGGATACTGTTATGCTCAAAAGCCTGTATCGGACAGTCAGTATACGAATGAATAGGGAGGGAGTAACTGAGCAGGAGATAGATCATGTGCTAAAGATGAATAACAGCCGTGGGTCATCTGACATTCCTGAGGTAACGGCATGGATCAGGTGCGAGGAGGCGGAGGTTATAAATGATGTATTAAAACGCAGCGTCAGGCTGACCCCACTAATTGTCTCCGGAGATATGGGTTTAGTTACGCCCATGTCAATCCTCCGTGGAAATCTTGTATACAAAGATGATAAAAAGGGATGCGTAATTGATTCGGATACTGCCTTCAAATTATTTGGTTCGGATAAGGCAGAAGGAAATATTGTGGTATATCGGAACAAAGACTATTACGTGAGAGGTGTTGTTAAATCAAAGTCTTCATTGTTTCTAATTCAAGGAGATGATATCGGAAGTGAATATAAGAATCTCGAGCTACTTTATCAAAATAAGGAGCGGGGAGAGGAATGGGCACAGGATTTTATGTGTCAGAATGGATTGGGAACAGATTATGTAATTATTGATGGATATTTTTACAGAAGAATAATCAGTGAGATACCTTGTATCCCGTTATGGCTTTTCTCTCTGGCAGCAGTTGCCCAAGTAGTTAGGTTTTATATACGCAAAAAAGAGGAGTTTAAGCTTCCTGTATTTCTTTTGCTTGGACTGTTTGGTATTGCCGCGATAGTAGGGTATGGCGTAATTCTGACCCGCTTTACCGCATCCCCCTTCTATTTTCCTGAAAAACTTATTCCGACAAAATGGTCGGATTTTGATTATTGGTCAAAGCAGTATGAGAATATCAAAGAACAGATCGTACAGATGAGACTACTGTCACCAAATCCCAAGGATATTTTACTTGAGGATGAGCTTATGAAGCTGCCCTATAGATTCATCATTAATGCTATTCTATATGCTGCATTATATCTGAAACTGGTACGCCATATCGTTGACTGAATTAGGAAAAAAAGAATTAACTATTTTCTATAATATTCCTGCAATTACTCCCATTAACAGTGAAATTCGCCAGTATGGGAGTGCTTTTTATGGTAAAATATAACTTAACCACTAAATATGTCTGCTATGGCAGATGAATTGTTACATTGCCCTTACAACATTTATTATGATATATTTAGGTATGGAATTCTTACCAATGAAATGAAGGAGAATACACAATACCGGGGGGTGTCGTATGGGACTTAAGATAAGGAGAATATCAGGCTTTAAACTATGGAATGGATGGAAGAATAAGGGCGATAATAAGGATATAGGTAAGAAAAAGAAGGATATCAAAAAGCCTAAGAAACATATGATTAAAAATATGTTGATAAAAGTGAAAGAATTAATTACATATGCCGGAGAAAAGACACTTCCGCTTAGAAGGCAGATTCGTTTTAAATTAGTCGCAGCCTTTACAGTACCGGTATTTTTTATAATAATTTTAGGTGTTTATTCTTATGGGAGCACAAAAGGCACCATTGTAAAAACCTATGAGAATTCAGCAAAAGTCAGTATTGAGAATAGCTCCCTTTACATTACGCTCATGATGGAAGATATTCAGAAGAAATCTTCACAGCTGGCCGGCGACACGAACTTTGCATATTATTATTCTAATTTTGAAAATATGGGGGTAGCTGACGCTGCGGATTTACTCGACAAGGCTTCGAAAACATTGAATACTTTGAAGCTCAGTTCAGTGGGCATTTATAATATTTATGCTTTTGGTAGTGTAGGTAATCCAATGACTACCATGAGCAAGTCACCTTTAGGCAACCTATATACTGACTTTTCTTCTTCGGAGGAAGGAGCAGCCTGGAAGGAATATGCGACGAAAACCGGCGGAATAAGTACCGCATGGCTGGGTGATCATCCCTCCGTAGACAAGGATACCACGGGAAGCGCAGAATTTTATGCGGCATCCTTTGTAAGAGATTTTGCAAAAGGCGATGGATATATTGTATGCGACCTTTTGATGGATAGGGTTGTGGATGTGCTTCAGAAATCACTGATCAGTAAAGGGAGTATGACAGCATTTATCACAGTAGACGGCAGAGAGACCTTAGAAGGTAATGTTCCTACTATAGCGGAGGGTAGCACCGCATTTGTCGGCCAGAAATTCTATGAAAAGGCTGTAACAGGTTCAAAGAGTAGCAATATTATAGAGGGCGTGACCTATACTGGAAAGAAATACGTTTTTGTTTATTCCAAGGTCGGGGAAACGGGATCCATAATCTGTACCTTAATACCACAAAGTGATATTATGAGTCAGTTGAATATCACCAAAACAATAACAACGATACTTGTCATTATCTGTTGCTTGGTTGCGTTCTTTATCGGATTGATTTTAGCAACGGATATTGCAAAGATAATCAGTAAATTCTCAAGGACCTTTAAATTTGTATCTGATGGTGACTTTACAGTTAGAATTAATACAACACGCCAGGATGAGTTTGGTGTACTTGCGCATGATATCGATCACATGCTGGAACAAATCAGGGATTTGGTGGCTGAGACAGCTGACTTTGGTCATGATGTGTCAGATGCAGCGCTAAAAGTTTCAGGCGCCTCCGGAGAGATTTTAACTTCCATTAATGAAGTGTCGGAAACGGTAAATGTAATGGGTCGGGGAGTCAGTGAGCAGGCGAAGGATACGGAAAAGAGCTTTTTGCAGATGACTGATTTTGCAGGGCAGATTGGAGAAGCGTATGAAGACACCCGGTTGGTCGGGAAAGTAGCTAATAAGACGCAGCAAGCAATCAGCAGTGGTAGAGGTATTGTAAGTGAATTGATGCAGCAGGTTACGACAACCGTTGAGGTTACTAGCGTCATTATTCGAGATATTGATGAACTGCAGCTGCAATCCAAGAGTATCGATAGCATTGTTGAAACAATCAATGAGATAGCATCTACAACAAATCTTTTATCATTAAACGCTTCCATTGAAGCCGCAAGAGCAGGAGATGCCGGAAGAGGCTTTGCGGTTGTAGCAGAACACATCAGAAGTCTGGCAGAGCAGTCTGTTGAATCGGTTAAGAAAATTGATACTATAGTCAAAGCAATTCAACAAAAGACCCAGGTGACTGCTTCCTCAGCAAAAAATGCGGAGCATATGCTTGGTACACAGACAGAGGCGCTTAATAATACAGTCAAGGTATTCCAAGATGTTGACAGTCATATGGTGGATCTGCTGGAGAAGATTAATCATATCACAAAGAATATGCAGACAATTTCTGTATCAAAGGATGAAGTACTTGATGCAATCAAAAATATTGCGGCTGTGACTGAGGAGACCTTAGCATCCTCCGAGGTGGTAAGCACCAACATTGGAACACAGATCACTGCGGTAGAGACGTTGAACAGTCAGGCTGAGGAGATGAGAGAAAAGGCAAAGGAGCTCGAAGAAGCAATTGATAAGTTCATTGTCTAAAGTTATTAGCAGTAAAACATTATGATTACCGATATTTCAATCTACTACACTGTGGAAAATATTACTAGACTTATAATTACAAATAATGTATAATTGTCTATAGAAAAGCATCTTCGGATTAGAAGATGCTTTTTTTAGAACAAAATAGAAATATATTCGTCAAAAATGGTAGAATACGTAATTGATAACGGGTACGAACCTGTTTGGGAATGTGGTAGCAAAAGTGTGGCGTCTAGATCAGTGACTGAAGGTGTAGGGTTTGAAATAACTGATTCATTTACTGTATTTGGAAAATGTAATACGTAAATGCTGTAAAATCATATTGCAAAAAGCTTCTAAAACAGATAAGATTGAAGTAATCTTAACAAGGTAAAGGGGGACCCTTTGTGGAGGAGATTATTATAGAAAAAACTAATTATAAGGCATTTGTAATTGTACTTAGTACAGTATTTCTGTTTATTGCAGCCGTCGCTGTCACAGTATACGGGGTTCGCGAACAAAGAACGGGATATTGGTTACTTGGTATAATGGCTATGATTGTCTTACTGATAGGTGCTGTTATAGCGATCGTAAATGCGATGCAGGTAAAAAGACTTCTTACTATTACGAGAGACGGTATTGTTGACAATTCCTATCTCGGTGGAGTGGGCTATATCTCCTTTGATGATATCAAAGATTTTATAATCATAACCATATATAATAGGAAGGCGATTGCCGTGATACCGAAGAACATCGAAAGCTTTCTGTCAAAGCTCAGTGTTGTAAAACGCAGTATAGCAAAACGTAATATTAACGCGAATTTGCCGCCGGTAACGATTTCGACACACTTTGCGAAGGACATGGAGCCGGAAGATATTCTGTCATTACTTAAGAAAAGATTGTCCGATTACAGTAGACTTTTTGAATAGCCGGAGAAGGAAGTATATTGGCAGCAGGAGCCACTTTGAAGGGATTTCAGTGATTATTCTAATTTAAGTTGTGTATTATGTTTTTATTGTACAAGAATTATATACATAATAACGAATATGGCTGCAAGGCAAAAAAAGAGGTTGTAATATTTGCTTTCCTATGGTATCATTTGTAATTGTGATATGTTACACTACAAATTCCTTGCTCTTTAAATGTGATATTGATTCTTCGTCAGTCAATTAACATTAGAAAAGGGCCAGAGACCAGAAGGAGGTGCTTAACAACTATGAACAAATATGAATTAGCCTTAGTTGTAAATGCAAAAATCGAGGATGAAACCCGATTAGCTACATTAGAATCAGCAAAGGAACTTATCACCAGATTTGGTGGAAATGTTGCCAGCGTTGATGATTGGGGAAAGAAAAGATTAGCTTATGACATTCAAAAAATGAAAGAAGGCTATTACTATTTCATCCAATTCGAAGCTGATTCACAAGTTCCGAGCGAAATCGAACAAAGAGTTCGCATCATGGACAACGTGATCAGATATTTGTGCATCCGAAAAGATGCTAAATGACGACAAGATAGATAAATAAGTCACTATTTTGTATTTATACAACCCTAAGGCCAACGAAAGGGAGGTATTTAACTTATGAATAAAGCTATATTAATAGGACGTTTAACCAGAGATCCGGAGGTAAGATACTCGCAGGGTGAGACTTCTACGGCAGTTGCCAGATTTACTTTGGCGGTAGACCGCAGATTTAAGAAACCCGGAGATACTCAGGAAGCGGATTTTATCGGCTGTGTTGCCTTTGGCAAGCAGGGCGAATTCGTTGAGAGATATTTCAAGCAGGGTATGAAGATGGTACTGACAGGAAGAATTCAGACCGGGAGCTACACCAATAAGGATGGAGTTAAAGTTTACACGACCGATGTAGTAGCGGATGAAATTGAATTTGCAGAGAGTAAGGGAGCAGGTAGCGACTCGGGATCCCATAGCGGATACCAAAAAGAGTTCAAACCCGAACCAAGCTCAGCAATGGGGGATGGATTTATGAACATCCCGGACGGTATTGACGAAGAATTACCTTTTAATTAAGAGAAACAGACCCAATTATTTTGATAAAACTATTTTGTTTAATCGAAATAATAATAGATGAAACAGCTCGCTGTTTCAAATAATTCGGATAAGGAGGTCATAACATGCCATTTAGAAAGAATAATGATGATAGAGGCGATTCTCCGATGAAGAGAAAAACCTTTGGTCGCAGAAGAAAAAAGGTTTGCGTATTTTGTGCTGATAAAAATCACACAGGAATTGACTATAAGGATATCAACAAATTGAAGAGATATGTATCTGAGAGAGGTAAGATTCTTCCCAGAAGAATTACCGGTAACTGTGCAAAGCATCAGAGAGCTTTAACAGTAGCTATTAAGAGATCAAGACATATCGCTTTAATGCCTTACACAATGGATTAATAAAGATGGAAGCCGTTACATGACGAAAGTGAAATTCTTCGCTTGGGTTGTGTAGCGGTTTTTTATGTAAATAAATTATGTCCGAATACTTTGGATACGGACGGTTAGACTACGTGTCAGACGCCGGCAACTGCAAAAGTAGCGGTCGTTTTAAAATGCAGTTGATTTTTTATAGAAATATGTTATATTATACAAAAAAATCGACAATGAATTAATTTGAAAAAATACAAATTATGGAGGTCGAAATGCAGAACTGACGTACAAGAGGGTTTTAAGTCCTGATGTATACAAAAGAGATCTTGGGAGGGTAATTATGAAAAGGAAAAGGTTGGTTAGAAGATTTAAAATAGTAGCAGTATTGCTTGCTGCTTCCCTATGTTTATCAATGAGTAATCAGGTAACCTATGCAGCAAGCGAGGGTTCTGAAGAAACCGGTAGTACCGATGAATCTGCTACAAATTTGGGCTTCAATGACTTTTTTTATAGTGGAGCAGATAAACTGTCGGAGGATCCATATCATTTTGATTATGCGAGTATGCAAATTGATGAAGAATATCGTGTAGGCGATTTTTACTGCAGGGGAACAATTCTTCTCGCTTATCTTGGTAATGAGGAAAATGTTGTAATTCCTGAGGGAATTACCTGTTTGGGTCGGGAAGATGTTTTAATGGACAGCGCTTTTGGAGGCACCCCCGTAGTTTCTGTTACATTTCCAAGTACATTAAAGAACGCAGGGCATCATACTTTTTATGAGTGTGCGAAATTAAAAACTGTAAAAATGAATTCCGGGTTGGAAAAAATAGGGTCATACTGCTTTTACAGTTCTGCACTGGAGGCGGTTACGATTCCTGAATCTGTGACTTTAGTGGATGCCAGAGCTTTTGATTCGGATAAGAAATTAAAGACAGTGAATATAATGGGAAAAAATACCCGTTTTAATCAAGAAGTTTTCTCTGATACCCCCTTCCTTAAATCGTTATATAATAAGGATAAGGTTGCGATTAAAGATAATTATCTTTTAGATGCAGTAAAATATAAAAAAGCTAAGTTTGTGGTTCCAAGTAATGTAACGAGTATTGCCGGCGGAGCTTTCTTTTTGAACGAAAGTGTGGAAGAGATTGTGATGCATGATAACGTCACCCTGTTGGGTAGTGAGGTGTTTCGCAGTTGCGAAAATCTGAAGAAGATAAAGATGTCTAAGAATCTTACGAACATACCTTATTGGGCATTTGTAAAATGCAATGATCTGGAGGAAATTACAATTCCTAAAACTGTAACTTCGATCGAAAGTGGTGCATTTTACGATACATTTATTACCAAAGTAAATTTCTTGTCAAAAACCACCAATATAGAAGAGGATATGTTTGAGGAAACGCCCTGGTTATCCGTTCAACAAGACAAATCACCATTTGTTGTTATCAATGGAGTCTTAATTGATGCAACGAAGACCTCCGGTAAAGTGGTAGTACCGGATACGGTTCATATCATTAATGATGAAGCATTTGCAGGAAATGAAGTGGTAACCGATGTCGTTCTTCCTGATTCTGTAGTCCGAATCGATGAAGATGCATTTTGGTCATGTTCTAATTTGAAAAGTGTTGATATGGGCAACTCTGTAAAAGAGGTTGCATCAGGTGCTTTTCGTTATTGTCCGAAGCTTACTTCTGTTGTTTTCCCTGATTCCGTGGAGAAAATCGGAACCTATATGTTTCAGGAGTCCAATTCAGTGAAATACGTCCGCTTACCTGCCGGACTAAAGCGCTTGGAGGAGTATGTATTGTCTGAAACATCAATTAATTCAATCGTAATTCCCGGGAGTGTAACCTATATTTCAGGGCATGCGATGTCTGGCTTAGAACTGACTAATTACTATCTATCCAGTGTTTTAGAGGATGGCAGTTATATTATAGGAGGAGCAAATTCTAGTAATATTATTGTTAATTATCCGCAGGAACCGATATATGACTGGCTAAACGACTATACCGGTGAGGCGGGACGCAGAATTGCCCAACCCAGCTATGCATTGAATGATAGTAAGCTGACACTTTATCCGACCTGGTATGGTAAGAAATTGAAGCTGGAGGATGAATTTCAACGATCTGTCAATACTGATGTTGTATGGCAATCTGGCAATACCAGTGTCGCAACGGTAACAAATGGTATGGTGCTTCCGGTAAGTTCAGGGACTACTACCATCACAGCAACCTATCAGAATAAGACTTATACTTGTTCTGTCACGGTGAAGGATCCTTCCTTAAATATGACAAAGGTCACTGTGGGGTACTATGATGATGCCTTTCTTTCAGTTTTAAATGCAAAGTCCTCCGATGTGAAATGGTCAACCAGCAATAAATCAGTTGCTACAATATCACAAAAGGGCATGATAGAGCAGCATAAAGACGGATCAGCAATAATCACAGCAACGGTAGGTAATAAGAAATATTCGTGTAAGGTTACAGTAAGGTATTAGGACTGGATTGTATTATTACCCATTTCGAATAGCTTGCGTACAATTGTAAGATAGTCCTTTTGCAATTTAACTTCATTATTAGCAACTAATATTGCAATGCCATGAACGAGGCCCCAACTGTAGAGCATGATTTCATCGGGTTCGAGCGGTTGATTGGTATCTGATTTATAATACCGCTCCACTGCATTGAGATAAGTCTTGAAGGGATGCCCCGAGGTTAGATGCTCCGGTTGATTTGTAAAATCAGCACAACTTTTATTCTGGTAATTACTAAGAAATAATAATCGCAGATACTCAGGATTCTCTACGAAAAATTTTATATATGCGATCCCCATTTCTGACAATTGCTTTTCCGGATCATCCGGGTAAGCGTCAACGGCTTGTTCCAGATGCTTGTTAAAGTTGCTTAACGCTTCGGCTTTGATTGCTTCAACTAATTCGTTTTTGTCTTTGAAGTGTCGATAAGGTGCAGTCTGGCTGACACCACAGGCTTTGGCTACCTTACGTAGAGAGAGCCCATCATACCCTTCTTTGTCCAGAAGCAGTAAGCCTTCCCTTATCAATTCGGCTTTTAGATCTCCATGGTGGTAATTATTATCTGACATGACGTTTCACCTGCCTCTGATTTTTATCTAGTATAACATTTAATGTTGACAAAGTAAACATTAAATGTTACCATATGTTTACGGCGTAAACATATAAGGAGGGGCTATGAAAGCTTATATTATCTTTGATAAGGAATTTCGAACTAATATATTTGATGACATTTATAAATGTACGAGAGAGTATCTGACAGACAAAGGTTATGATATTGCGGAAACCGGAATAGGAAAAGGGGAGCTGGCATACTGTATGGGTTGTTTTGGCTGCTGGATTAAGAAACCCGGTGAATGTGTGATTCCTGATCTCATGAAGGAAATTAATGACACCTATATGAATAGTGATATCGTCGTATACCTGTGCCCGATTGTATTTGGAGAGTTCAGCGCAAATATGAAAAATGCCTTGGACAGATGGATACCCAACATACTTCCGTTTTTTGTAGTCAGGAAAGATAGCTCAACAACTCATACATCAAGGTATGCAAGCTATCCGAAACAGATCATGCTGGGATATTCAGACAGCTTAGTGGGGGAAGACGCAAAGCTGTTTGAGGATATTACCAAGAAGCACAGAAGATCCATTGAGGTGATCATCTATGGTAATTCGACAGAAGATTTAAAGACTAATCTGAATAAAATCGAATTAGGGAGAGTGGGTGGCAGTCTATGAGTGCAAGAAAGCAAATTGTCTTGGTTAACGGCAGTCCAAAGCCGGATAAGGATCAAAGTGCATCAGAAGTTTTGATTCATTTACTAGAAAACAATATAAACAGCTCAGCTGCGGATATACATCAGGTGAACGTACGGCAAAGCTTAATAAAAAACAAGACAGATGAGGATTTTCACATAATCAGCAAAGCAGATGCAGTTATATTTATTTTTCCACTTTATGTCTTTTGTCTTCCGGGCATTTTAATGCAGTACCTGCAAGAATATTTTATGTATTGGTCAAAAGACCAATACATAAGGAAGCAAATGAAAATCTATGCGGTGGTCAATTGTGGCTTTACTGAAACAGACATTAATGAGGAGGCTATACGGGTAATACGAAGTTTCAGTCGCCAGATTGGAGCAAGTTTCCGCTTTGGGGTATCGATCGGCGGGGGTGGAATGCTTCTTTCTTTAACCACAGCTTCCTTTATGAAGAAGACTTTATCGGAACTTAAGGATGCCTTCAAGATTATGTGCAGTGATATCGCAGAAGATGGAAGTGGGATTATCTCTGATATTATGGTACCGATAAGAATACCGCGAAAATTATACTACTTTTTTGGGAATCAGGGATGGTTTCAGAGTGCTAAAAAGAATAACCTGAAAAAGAAGGATCTATACAGGCAACCGTATTATGATGATAAATAAAAGGACCTTATGTAAATAATTATTAAGGAAATTATAATGGCCGTTACATGACAAAAGTGGTGGATTCCACACATTGAGAATCTTCACTTGAGTTATGTTGCGGCGTTTTTGTATTAGAGAGTATACATAAATTTATTGAACAGGTAATTGAAATGTAATATACTGTATATTAATGGATAATGGATAATGGATAATGGATAATGGATAATGGATAACTGATAATTGAAAGAGAGGAAGAAAAATGAAATCTAAAAAATATATTTTTTCTTTGTTGCTCGTTTTAATTTTAATAATCATCTATCTCGTATTATATAATAAAACTTATCACATAAAAATTAATACAGATAATATATATGAGATTCAGGTACAGACATCGGATGCCTATGGATTAAATACAAAGTCTATGACAAATGCTGATGAAATTAATGTATATATGGAAAAAGTGAAAAATATGAAATTTACGCATCCGAAGTTTTATACAGGTAAAGGATGGGTAACAGCAGTTGATATTAAAACAAAGAAAAAGAATGGTACAGAATGGACATATCAGTATACGATTACAGAGGATAGGATTAATATAGGCTCATTTCAGTATGAAATCATATCACAATAAGAACAGCCCTGCCTTAGCATCAATGATGTATGAAGTGACTCCCTTGGTTGGATTTCGTCCATGATAGGGGGTCACTATTATTTTGGACTTTTTCCGTCAATAATAAACGCCTGTTAAGTTTTGATTTTTAATAGGGTTTTGTAGTTTACAAAGAGATATAGAAAGGATATTATGTTACAAAACATTGAGTAATCGGGGGTGTAGACATGAGTCATTTTATTGAACTGAGGAATGTAAATAAGGAGTATCGATTGGGAGAGAAGCTGTTCATGGCAGCGAACCAGGTTGATTTTACAATTGAAAAGGGCGAATTTGTAGTTGTCCTTGGCCCAAGTGGAGCAGGTAAAAGCACTGTGCTTAACCTGCTTGGCGGAATGGATACAGTAACGAGTGGAGAGATAATTGTAGATGGTAAAGATATTACAAAATACAAAGATAAAGAGTTGACGAATTACAGAGCGACGGATATCGGCTTTATTTTTCAATTTTATAATTTGATGCCAAGTTTAACGGTCCGAGAAAATGTAGCACTTGTAAAAGAAATTGTAAAGGGTGGATTAGATACCGATGAGTTATTAGCATCAGTAGGACTAAAGGAACATGAATATCAATTTCCATCACAGCTTTCGGGAGGAGAGCAGCAAAGAGTCTCGATTGCAAGAGCAATCTGTAAGGATCCAAAACTACTTTTATGTGATGAACCGACCGGTGCACTTGATTCGGATACCGGAGTAGTAATTCTAAGCATACTGCAAGAGATGAGCCATGTGGGAGGTCGAACAGTGATTATCGTCACTCATAATGCAGCCTTGGCTGAGGCCGCAGATAAAGTGATTAAGATGAAGAATGGAAAGGTGCGGGAAGTGATAATCAATGACAATCCCAAACCGGTGAAAGAGGTGAATTGGTAATGCTTTTTCGCAAAATGCTAAGAGATTTAAAAGGAAATCTTACTCAATTCGTTTCTATCTTTCTAATGATTTTTATGGGAATATTCATTTTCACAGGAATGAATGCGGTTGGTCAAGGAATGGATCAATCCAGTAAGAAATTTTATAAGGAAACAAATATTGCGGATGCGTATCTGTATGGTATGGATTTTACGAAGGAGGAAGCTTTACAGTTAGAACAAGAGGATAAAGTCACCAAGGTTGAGCGAAGATGTCAAGTAAATGCAATGCTTGAAAATGATGCACAGAAGACAATCCAATTAAATATTGTAGAAAGCAATCAAATCTCTGCAAATCACTTAGTTGAAGGTGAGGAATTTAACTCAAATATAAGCGGAATATGGCTGGACAGTTCCTTTGCGAGAGCAAATGATAAGAAGGTTGGAGACTCTTTCAGTATAGTTGTTCAAGGGCAAATAATAACAGAAGTCGTCAAGGGTCTCATCATGAATCCGGAATATTTGTATGCATTGAAGGATGAAAACGAAGTAATTCCTAATCACGACAGCTATGGCTATGCATTTCTCTCTGCACAGGGGTTAAGTCAAGACCTTGAAGTGCATTTTAATCAGTTGCTAATAGAGACCAAGGCAAATAAGACGCAGCTGGAGGCAATAACTACTGATTTATTCAATACAAAATATGCAGTTCTCGTGATGCAAGCAGATCAGCCAAGTGTTAAAATGTTTCGAAATGAAGTGAATCAGATGAAGGCAATGCAAGCGATATTTCCGGTCGTATTTTTAATGATTGCAATTCTAACGACATTGACTACAATGACACGTATCACGGTAAAACAAAGAACACAGATTGGATCATTAAAAGCACTGGGTTTTTCCAATGGGAAAATACTAAGGCATTATATGAGTTATGGTGTACTGATTGGAACCGCCGGAGGAATATTAGGACTAATCACAGGACCAATTATGTTATCATCGTTAATGTTTGGTTTTCAAAAAGGATTTTACACGATGCCCGAATGGAAAAGTAAAATGGAGCCGATTGTATTCTTAACTGTGATTATTTGCATTGTATGTTGCGGATTAAGTGGCTATATGGCTTGCCACAAAGAACTTAGTGGAACGACTGCGCAGATACTTAGACCAAAAGCTCCAAAAATCAGTAAACATACCAAATTGGAAAAGAGTAGATGGTGGAATAGCATGCGATTTGATTTTCAGTGGAATGTGAGAGATTTATTAAGGAATAAATTGAGATCGACTATTACTGTTCTTGGCATTATAGGGTGTATGTCCTTGATTATATGTGCATTTGGATTAAGGGATACGATACAAGAAATCACCTATATGTCCTACAAGAAATTAAATACCTATGATACAAAGGTCAATTTATCAGAGAGTATAGCTTCTGACGAATTGTCAGAGCTGAGAGACCATAAAGAACTTCAATTTATTCAAGAGACGGCGGTCGAGATTGAAATCGATGGAGAAAAACAAACTACGCTATTGACCGTGATAGGAGACGGAGATTACATAAAGCAAAAGGATATGGAAGACAACTACATTGATCTACCGAAGAACGGTGTTGTAATAACAAATAAGATTGCAAAGCAAAAGGGATTAATGATCGGAGATGAACTCAAGTGGAGGATTTATGGGACTACGGTTTGGATTACAAGTGAAATTGAGGAGGTGATTCGAAGTCCAATTAGTCAAGGAATCTTTGCAAGTGAGACAGCCTACAATAAAATGAATCAATTAATGAAGCCGACTGCATTTGTTATGAAGGACTCAATGGTTACTGCTGATAATAATGTGAAGAATACTACCGATACATTTGCTCCGGAACAATATGGTTCTGTACAATCCAAGGAGGATTTGTTGGAAACGATGGATACCATGATGGAGACGATGAATGTAATGATTATAGTATTAATTATTGCGGCGGTTATCTTAGGTATTGTTGTTCTTTATAACTTAGGAGTACTGTCTTTTCATGAAAGAGTGCGGGAGCTTACTACATTAAAAGTTATTGGTTTTCAATATAGAAGGCTTGGTAAATTACTCCAAATGCAAAATATATGGCTTACCTTAGCTGGAACATTACTTGGTGTTCCGGGCGGATATCTGTTACTTGCATATATGTTAATGTATATGGGAGACAGCTTTGATATGACAGCTAAAGTCTCGATACTATCCTACTGCATTAGCGTTCTTGGTACTTTGTTTTTATCAGTCTTAGTTAATTGGTTTCTTAGTCGTAAATTGCAGACAATCGATATGGTAAGTGCACTCAAATCAGTGGAATAAAACAGGGAGATAAATAGGAGCTGTTACAATATAACTTGTATTATGCAAGCCTATATATGCAACAGCTCCTTCCTGATAAATGAATTAGCTTGCCTATTCATCTTGTTTGGGTGACATTGGCATGCCAAGAATCATCATTTTGATATAATTGGTTAAATCTTTTTTGACGTTTGTCATATTTTCTTTATTTTTTCCTATGAAGAGCAACGTAGAGAGAAAACCATAAGCAAGTGACCGTGCCAGGAAAGAACCCGATTCTACACGCATATGGGTAGCAAGATGCGCTTGGAAAAGATCAAGAAAGAGCTGGCGGTAGGCTTCGTATTTTGTGCCATCACAGCCATCCAGTAATATCAACAGGGAATTACTCAATAAAATATCGAGCGGGAAGAATTTGGGCATGTAAGTTTCCACCATATCATTAAACTGTCTTCTATCTCTTCTTTTGAAAAATCCATGGATAATAGAGCGGATTCATGTTCTTTTATGATATTTAAAATCTTCTCCGGATATCCCCAATGACCCCATCCAGAATCGCTTCCTTATTCTCAAAATAATGATAAATATTACCGAGTGTCGTATGAGATTTTGTTGCAATGGTTCTGATGGAAGAGTTTTTAAATCCTCTTTTTAAGAATTCCTTTTCTGCAACAGCAAGTATTTCATCTCGGATTTCTTTTTTCTTTATTTGCATGGCATTATTTCCATTCGTTTTCTTTTATTCTATGATAGGAGGTAAGAATTGTAAAGGAAATATCATGCGTACGAACGGGACAGAGGGAGAGTAATATTACAATCCTATTATAACACCTACTATAAAAGGCTTTGAACTTTTATAATGGTCTTTTGAACTATTATAATAGACTTTGAACTATTATTGACAAAAGTATATTAATAGATATAATTATAAATATCTGTTACAAAGCGGGAAAATATTACATAAAACCTAAGGCTTTTTTTACAGGATGGGGGTATCATATGAAGGTCTTTTCAGAGATTGTAAAAATATCATTTAAGGCGATGATTCAATATAAATGGACATTTGCGATGACATTATTGTCGCAGCCTATTTTGGTGCTGATTAACCTGACCTTGTTTAAAAGCATTTATGCATATAATGAAACTTCAAGTATCAAAGGCTACAGCCTCGATCAAATGGTATGGTTTTTCATAGCCGGTATGATTGTCAGTGCCTTTGTGTGGAATTCAACCGTAAATGATATTTCAGGTAAAATCTTATCCGGTGAACTGACAACAGATTTACTTAAGCCGATTTCGTTGTTTAAATATAATTTAGCCGATTGCTTTGCGTCAAGAGTGATTGCGCTTTTCATGGATTTTATTCCCGGAATGGTAATCTATAGCCTAATCATTTTTCCTAAGTTTCTGACGGCTTTCTCCTTTGCTAAATTTTTAGTGGTAGTAATACCGGCATTCTTTATTAACTTTTTGTGCGCTTTTGTAATCGGCTTGATGGCTATGGCAATCAGCAATAATAATTCACTAAATGCAATCACTTATCTGTTAACAGCCTTTGCAGGTGGGACGCTGATTCCCATGGAGTTTTATCCTCATTGGCTGGTTACTATTACTGATTTTTTACCCTTCAAATATATATATTATTGGCCGATTCAATTTTTTCTGAATCGAAGCACCGCTAATGGCACGGATATTTTGATTAAAACTTTATTATTTCAATTACTTTGGATAGGTATCTTATATGTATGCTACAAATTACTCTGGAAAACCATGATAAAAAAATACTGTGCAGTTGGCGGTTGATGCCGCAAAGCAGCATCGGAAACAAAACCCAGGAATATAAAAATAAATTCTATTGGAAATTCATTTTTATTTTCTTCTTATATTAATATTTGATTTGAGAGCTGCCGAGGGCGGTACATGGGGGTAGTATGATAAAGATATTTAAATTGTTTCAGCTTTTCTTTTGTAACAGTAAATTAACCTTGGCCCGCGGCATGGAATATCGTTTTGATTTTATTCTGGGTACTATCATGAACCTTATTTTTTCAAGTGTTGGACCCATATTTCAATATCTAATCTTTACACAGACAAAAGGTTTTCCCGGATGGGATCTTGGACAAATTATTCTCTTTCAAGGAGTTCTGCTTTTCGTTCTGGGACTTAAAAATACAATATGGGCTAACCTCCCGCAATATGTAACCAGAATGGTAAGAAGAGGAGATTTGGATCGGCTGCTTTTAAAGCCGTATTCCTCGATTGGAATCATTTTAGCAAGCGGCTTTTCTCCGGATGAATTTGGTGCAATTATTGCCGGGATTATTTTAATGGTATATTCTGTCTTCAACTTAAATTTACATTTAAACATACTAAATGTGATTATGTTTATTGTATTTATATCGTTTGGACTATTATTATTTATGGCAATGAATATTATATACACCTGCGTTGTTATCATGCTGGTTAATATAGGAAGACTGAATGAAATCATGGAGGCTTTTTCAAGGTTCGGACAATATCCCTTGGATATATATTCGAAAATTTTAAGAGGCGTTTTTATGACAATCATTCCATTTGCTATATGGGTATACATACCGTCTAAGATATTGATAAGCGGTTTAAATGCGAACATGCTATACAGTTTAGCGTTTTGTATCCTATTTACTGCCCTGAGCCTAAAGCTGTGGGGTAGGTGCCTAAAACATTATACAAGTGGTGGCGGCTGAAGAAAAGGCGCATTTATACTTATTTGAATGCCGTAAAGCGGAAGATAGGAGGGATTACATGAGGGATGAATATGTAATTGAAGTTGAAGGCTTAAAAAAAATATACAAAGTAAATCAGCGCGATAAAACCGGAATGGGTGCTGCCATAAAATCTCTGGTGAAAAGAAATTATAAAATGGTTGAAGCAGTGAGCGGAGTTAATCTCAAGTTAAAAAAAGGAGAAATCCGTGGCTTGATTGGTCCGAACGGGGCAGGAAAGTCAACAACAATAAAAATACTATCCGGTGTTCTACATCCAAGTGAAGGAAAAGTGAATGTACTTGGGTTTACACCCTGGTTGCAGAGAGAGCAGCTGGTGAAGAAGATTGGTGTGGTATTCGGACAGAAGTCGCAGCTGTGGTGGGATCTTCCTGCAATTGATGCTTTCCATTTGAATAAAATGATATATGATATACCGGAGGATACATATAAGAATAATATAGATTACTTTATTGGTCTACTGAATATTGAAAGTGTTGTAAACAAGCCGGTCAGACAACTATCGTTAGGAGAAAGAATGAAATGCGAGTTTGTTTGTGCGCTGCTCCATGAACCTCCGCTGGTCATTCTGGATGAGCCGACGATTGGATTAGACATAATTTCGAAAGAAGTAATAAGAACATTTATTAAGAATATAAACAAAGATAAAGACATTTCGTTTGTTATTACAACGCATGATTTGAGTGATATTGAGGATTTGTGCGAAAATATTACGGTGATTAATAATGGTAAGGTTACCTTTGATGATTCTCTTGATAACCTCAAAACATATTTTTCAGAAAAGAAAGTGATTGATTTAAAATTCGGTAAGAAAATTGATCAAGAAGAATTAGTAGGATATAATGTAATAGCTTTTAATGGAATTTCAGCCAGTATAGAGATCTGCTCGAATTCAAACGGATTACGGGATGAAATCTATAAATTATGGGGCATATTACCGGTAATAGATATAGATATTCATAATATTCCAATTGAAGAAGTTATTAAAGAGATTTATAAGAAATCTGAAATTTAGTTAAGCACTTAATACCCGCTAATACAGTTCAAGAAGCTTCCCATACTCCCGTTTAGACATCATAGTGAGAGTGTGAAGCTTCTTGTGTTTTGACAGTTATGACATAACAGCATTTCGGCCTTGCTTATCAACTAATGTGATGAAAAATGTCAAAATATACATGGGAAATTAATACTACTTTTCCAAAAATCGTGTAATAATATGGGGTATTTTATATAATTTAGTAAAAAATACTTGAATTATATATTTGTTTCTACTATAATTTGGGGGTAATTGTATTTCAATATGCTAAGGAGGAAATTAAAATGGCAAAGTACCAAGGTAAAAGATCAAGTTATGATTTGGCAATTGATGCAGGTAAGAAAATATTCCATGCTCAGGCATCAGGTTTTTTTGAGGTTGTAGATGGGGAATCTTTTATGAAGGATTATGCTGAACTTACGAAGCCACTTCCGGCAAACACTTATAGTCTGGTTATCGATGCACCTGAATTACAGCCTTCCAATCCTCAGGTTGCGGAAATGTTAGGCGGATTATTACAGCAATACATGAATGTTCCATTTAAGTCAAGATTCCTTGTAACAAATGGTAGTTCGGTTACAATGATGCAGTTCAAGAGAATCGGAAAAAGCATACCTGGCTGGACCGAGGGAGTTCAGTATGTGGACAGCTTTGCAGAAGCACTTACGAAAATAGTGTAAACAAAGAGGTTGCAAACAATATAACAAATAAAATGGTATGTCAGGAAATTATGAATTCAGAGATTTCTGACATACCATTTTGATTTAGAATTTAAATAAAAGAGCACTAATGAGAGAACCGGATCCCATAGATGCTAATGAGATATAATCTCCCACATTGATTTTACTTGTTTTTAAAGCTCTGTCCAGTGCCAAGATAGGACTTGTTGTTCCGGTATAGCCATACTCGTCGCCAATATATGTGGTTCTGCTTTCATCGAGGCCTAATTTTTCTAATGCAAGTCGAGCATCCGGAATAGTAAATTGTGAAAATATTAAATGACTTAGATCTGTTGCTTTAATTCCATTATCTTCAGTAAGCTCATTAATTAATCCCACCCATGCGTCGGATATAAAACTTCCGTCAAAGGGTTCCCAGGACCATTGTTTATCCGCTTCATCTTCTACCCCGTCTCTGATTACCTTGGAAAATCCTACTTTTGGCATTAATATGTTATTGCTCTCTGATGTCTGTGAAATATGAATTGAATCAATAAAACCTCGCTTTGTATTCTCTGTATTTTTTTCTAGTACAACAGCGGCAGCGGCATCTCCAAAATTGGCATAGGATACGATATCCAATTTATTGCTTACAGAACTGAATAGAATACCGCCAATGATTAAGGCTTTGTTTAGCCTCT
Source organism: Lachnoclostridium sp. UBA1308 (assembly GCA_002307215.1). Classification (GTDB taxonomy): domain Bacteria; phylum Bacillota; class Clostridia; order Lachnospirales; family Lachnospiraceae; genus Mobilitalea. The sequence continues at coordinate 5,311 of DBTU01000054.1, read as the reverse complement.
TATTTGTCATCATTATTCTACTGGCTTGATCTAGTGCTGTTAACATACCCAGACAGTTCGTATTTGTGTCATAGGCCATATGTACTTTAACTCCACCGAGCATAGCCAATACTTTTACCGCATTTGTCGGAGATGTATATTCCGGCGTATCAGTTGCAAAAATCAACAAGTCTATTTCACTAATATCTATATTTGCTTCTTCTAAGGCTTTAACGCTTGCCCTATACCCCATTGTGATTACAGTTTCATCGGGAACATTTGAAAGGTATCTGGATTTTCTTTCCAAATGATTTAGAAGTCCGGACACCTCCATACCTAATTTGTCAAAGTGGTCGATAAAGTATTGGTTATCGACTTTATTTTCGGGATGATATACCCCAGTGCTTATAATGTTAATATTCTCGTAGCTCATTCATTATTCCTCCTTCTGTTAAAATTAAGCAATATATACTAAGAAAATACATAAAATGTATAACTATGTCAATAGGATATAATACTTTTTAATAAAAAGTTTATATAATATATCAATTGTTTATGCTATAAAACCCTGTAATTGCCCCCATATCTTCATTTGGGGTGGTTTGTTTAAAAAGAAATTTTACATAAATTATACAAAATAAGTTCCAAAATTTGCACTTTAGTGATATTAGATTTTACAATCAAAAAGTTATAATGATTAAGTAATCAAAGTAAGCGTACAAGAGGAAACAATAAGAAGTTCCACTTGGTATGAATAAATCAATTATATAAGGAGAGGTCTTATGAAAAAACTTTTATCGTTAGTGTTATTAGTAGCATTGGTATTTTCCAACTTCACTTCTGTTCCGGAGAACGTATCGGCAGCAGCTTCAGGAACAGTCGTATTATCCGGTTCCACTTCAGTTAATCCTCTGATTCAGGCACTTGCAGAAGCATTTATGGCAAAAAACCCCGATATCAAAATCGTTGAGCAGAATGTCACAGGCTCAGGCTCAGGAATCACAGATGCCAAAAACGCAAGCAGCGGTGTTGACTTTGGTATGTCAAGCAGAAACTTGACCAGTGCCGAGTCGGACGTATTAAATAAAGTTCAGATATGTCTTGATGGCCTTGCAATTGTAGTAAATAATAACAACCCGGTTAACGAAATTTCTCCGGCACAGCTCTACAAGATATTTACCAGAGACACATCGGCACTAAACTGGAATCAGATTAGCAATTCCTATACCACAAGTGTTAAAATTGCTCCGTTCGGTCGTGAAGCCGGTTCGGGTACCAGAAGTTGTTTTGAGGATTTCTTTAAAGTGGATTATGGTACAGCACTTCCCAGTGGTTATGATGTAAATCTCGATGGTTCCTTAGCAAGCACAGGCGTTATGCAGTCTTCCGTTCAGAACAACTCAGGCGCTATCGGTTATATGTCCCTCGGCGATATGGATGAGTCTAAGGTAAAGCCACTGAAAATTGATGGTGTTGAGCCTTCCAAGTATTCAGTAGCTGACGGTACCTATGCGATTAAAAGACCATTCTTACTTGTTTCTAATAAAACAAAGAGTATCACTCCGGCAGCTCAAGCATTCTTAGATTTCATTGCAAGTGCAGATGGACAATCAATTATTGATAAAAAGGGATTTGTTAAGAACAATTTGGTAAGAATTAAGGCTACCAATATTACCTTAAGGAGCAATGCAATAAATATTAAGCCCGCTTCCAAATATTCATTAACAGCAGAAGTAGTTCCTGCAGATACAACCAACCAGATATTAAGCTATACCTCTTCTGATGATAATGTAGCTCAAGTGTCTTCTACTGGTATGATTACAGGTGAAAATGAAGGCACCGCAATCATTACTGTTACTACAAATGATGGTTCTAATGTTAGTAAAACCTGTAAAGTAACCGTATCCATTCCAGTAACCAGTGTTAAGTTAAATAAAACCAGTGCTGCTCTTGGAGTTGGTAAAACACTTACATTAAAAGCAACAATAAATCCTGTCGATGCAACTGTCAAAACAGTAACATGGAAATCCGCTGATACTTCAATAGCAACCGTTTCTTCAAAAGGTGTCATCACCGGCAAGAAGGCCGGAACTGTTAAAATCACTGTTAAAACGAAGGATGGTAGCAAGACAGCAACATGTACAGTAAAAGTTAAATAGAGTTTGCAAAAAGTAGTTTTGACTATGGGCACTGCAAATAAGCAGTGCCATTAGTCAATTCATGACAAGTAAGCCGCCGAAGGTGGCACATGGGAGTAGTGTGAAATAAAGAACAATTTC
>DBTU01000054.1:0-2768 GCA_002307215.1 Lachnoclostridium sp. UBA1308 | reverse complement strand
CCGAAGGCGGCACATGGGAGCTAGTGTGAATGAAAAACCAAAAAATACATAGAAATAACACCATTTTTAAAGCAATTGTTTTCTTCTTTGCTTTTATAACTTTTATTTCAGTTATTTTAATCGGAGTATTTATGGCGGCAAATGGAGGGCCCAGCATTGTAAAAGTTGGGCTAAAGGAGTTTCTCTTTGGATCAGTCTGGAACTCTGCAAACCAACCTCCACAATACGGAATATTAACCTTTATATTATCATCATTTTGTGCAACCTTTTTTACTGTTTTGATTGCAGTTCCTATTTCTATTTTAGTTGCTTTGGCAATCGGACAATTGATGCCGGAGAAGCTTGGATCGGTTCTGCGTTCGATTATTAGCTTGCTGGCGGGTATCCCTTCGGTTATTTATGGCTTCTTGGGACTCGTTTTTGTAGTTCCTTTCGTTCAGAAAGTATTCAATCTTTCGTCAGGACTTACTATGTTCTCGGCGGTTATCGTATTGATTATTATGACATTACCCACGATTATCAGTGTAAGTGAAACGAGTATAAACGCAGTAAATAAAGGTTATTTAGAAGCTGCCTTTGCATTAGGGGTTCGAAAGGAATACGCGCTATTTACCATTATATTACCGGCTGCCAGATCGGGAATTATGGCTGCAATACTGCTCGGAGTAGGAAGAGCGATCGGTGAAACCATGGCAGTTATGATGGTAGCCGGGAATATCCCTCAGATGCCATCCATGCTGAAACCGGTCCGGTTCCTGACCACGGCAATTGTTACTGAGATGTCCTATGCAACAGAACAAACACGAGGAGTATTAATAGGAATTGGTTTGGTGCTTTTTGTATTCGTGTTTATCATTAATTCAGTGTTTCGCTTTTTCATGAAGAAGGCAGGTAATATCAATGACTAAAAACAGATATGAGAAGCAAATAAGACCCGGAATTATAACGGTACGGGCTTTGATTTACTCAGTAACCGTAGCGATTATCAGCCTGGTTGTTGCGATTATTGTTTATCTTACTATAAAAGGACTTCCCTATATTAATTGGGAGTTTTTATCTACCGCACCATCGCGTCTAAACGACACCTATGGTATAGCGCCTATGATTATTAACACATTATATACGGTTATGCTCACGCTTATCTTATCGATCCCTCTTGGGATAGGGACAGCAATCTATCTGCAGGAATATTCAAGGCCGGGTAAAATTGTATCGGCCTTTCGGGGTGCAATTGAAATTCTTGCGGGAATTCCGTCCATTGTATATGGCCTATTTGGATTGGCTTTCTTTGTAAATGCATTGAATATCGGAAGCGGAACCGGCTCATTACTGTCAGGGGCACTGACCTGTACACTGATTGTGTTACCGACAATGATTCGTACCACAGAGGAAGCATTACTGCAGGTAAATCCAACCTATCGTGAAGCCGCATATTCCCTTGGAGCTTCTAAGCTGCACATCATTCGAACGATATTGCTCCCCAATGCCCTACCGGGAATTGTTGTGGCTGTAATACTAAGTATAGGTCGAGTGGTCAGTGAATCGGCAGCGCTTCTCTATACAGCAGGGGTAGATTATACTATGCCGACTAATTATGTTAAGCATATGGTAGAGCCCGGAGCCGGATTAACGGTTCAGCTATATTTATATGCTACCGAAGGCGGCTCACCGGATTGGGTTCCTTATGCAATGGCAACGGTTTTAATGATTTTGGTATTTGTAATTAATCTATCAGCGAATCTGATTGCAGGCCTATTCAAAAAGAAAGTGAGCTACAGATAATGAGCATTATTACAACAAAAAATGTAAACCTCTATTATAGGGATAAGCAGGCGATTAATAACGTAAGTATGGATATTGAAAAGAATGAAATCACAGCGTTAATTGGACCCTCCGGTTGCGGCAAGTCAACTTTTTTAAGAATTCTGAACCGAATGAATGATACAATTTTGAATTGTAAAATTACCGGGGAAGTAATATTTGATCAGATTAATCTTTACGACAGTAAGATTGATCCAATGCTGATTCGTAAGAAGATTGGTATGGTATTTCAAAAGCCAAACCCATTTCCCTTAAGTATATATGACAATATCGCATATGCACCGAGATATCATGGCAAGAAGAAGAGAGAGCTGGATGAAATCGTGGAAAACAGTCTGAAGCAGGCGGCTCTTTGGGACGAAGTGAAAGACCGACTGAAAAAGAGCGCACTGTCACTTTCCGGTGGTCAGCAACAGCGTCTTTGTATTGCAAGAACGATTGCACTAAATCCGGAGGTAATATTGCTGGATGAAGCAACCAGTGCTCTGGATCCCATTTCAACCTTTAAAATAGAAGATTTATTAGCCACATTGAAGAAAACATTTACCGTAGTCATCGTTACGCATAATATGCAGCAGGCATCACGAATCGCAGATAAAACAGCCTTCTTTTTACTGGGCGATTTAATAGAATATGACACAACAGAAAAGATTTTTACAGATCCGCAAAATAAAAAGACACTGGATTACATCAGTGGACACTTTGGATAATCGGAAGAAAAAAACGCTGTTGCATGACTTTGGGTTGTGCAGCAGCGTTTTTTGTATCATTATCAAACGGTTAAGATAGTTCATCGGATGCTGTGTATATATCATTGCTACATTTATGCTAATCTTATATAATTAACAAGATATAACAATGGAAAATACGACCATATTAGATTCATAATTTACGAAGGAGATTAGTGTGAATTATTGAAAAACATAATTCACACCCCTGATTTGAGA
>DBTU01000021.1 GCA_002307215.1 Lachnoclostridium sp. UBA1308 | reverse complement strand
TATCTTATGAAGGCTGAACTGTAACTAGCGTTGCGTGAATAGTAACGATATACTGTTACAGTAACGCAACCGTTTCTCTGGCGATTGTCAATTCCTCATTGGTAGGAATAGCGCAGACCTTAACCTTACTATCTTTCGCTGTAATCAGAACTTCCTGACCTTTGATCGCATTCTTCTCTGGATCAACCTTAACACCAAGATATCCAAGGTAGTTACATACTTCGCTTCTGACTCTGGAATCATTCTCACCAACACCGGCAGTGAAGGTAATTGCATCAATACCGTTCATAGCTGCCACATAACCACCGATGTATTTTGCTACACGATAAACAAATACATCAAAAGCAACAATCGCCTTCTCATTACCGCTTACAATAGCTGCATTCAGATCTCTGAAGTCACTTGAAACTTCTGACATTCCCTGAACTCCGGACTCCTTTTGCAGTATATTCATAACTTCATCTAAGGATTTATTTTCCTTCTTGGTTATGTACTCAATAATGGAAGGATCAATATCTCCGCATCTGGTTCCCATGACAAGGCCGGCAAGGGGTGTAAAGCCCATACTTGTATCAATGGATTTACCGTTTTGGATTGCTGTAATACTTGCACCATTGCCAAGATGACAAACAATAATCTTAGAATTATTAATATCCAGTCCTAAGTATTCAGCTGTTCTCTTACTTACATAGCTATGGCTGGTTCCGTGGAAACCATATTTACGGATCTTATAATTCTCATAGTATTCGTGAGGTAGGCCATACAGATATGCCTTTGGCGGCATTGTCTGATGGAAAGCGGTATCAAATACTGCTACCATCGGAATCCCCTTCATCAGATTAGCACAAGCACGAATTCCGATTAAGTTGGCAGGATTATGAAGCGGTGCCAGATCATTACACTCCTCGATTGCCTTGATTACTTCATCATTGATGATAATGGAAGCAGCGAATCTCTCGCCTCCATGAACTACTCTGTGGCCAACTGCGCCAATTTCCTTCAGGGATTTAATCACTCCGTGATTAGCATCAATCAGTGCATCCAGTACCATTTGGATTGCAACTTCATGATTTTTCATTGCACTCGTTTCTATTACTATCTTCTCACCGCCATTTGGAGAATGCTTTAAGAAGCTGACCTCAAGTCCGATTCTTTCACAGAGACCTACAGCAAGTACCTTCTCAGTCCCTGAATCAATTAATTGATATTTCAAGGATGAGCTTCCACAGTTAATTACTAATACTCTCATTTTTATATTACCTCTTTCCTTAATTCGTTGAAGCTTGAACTGCTGTGATTGCAATTACACCTACGATATCATCTGCGGTACATCCTCTGGATAAGTCATTTACCGGCTTTGCAATACCCTGAGTGATAGGACCGTATGCTTCTGCCTTAGCAAGCCTTTGTGCCAGTTTATAACCAATATTACCTGCATCAAGATCGGGGAAAATAAGAACATTTGCCTTACCTGCAATATCACTGCCCGGAGCCTTTGAAGCACCAACGCTCGGAACAATTGCAGCATCCAGCTGATACTCACCATCAATTTTTACATCCGGATATAATTCCTTCGCAATTTTTGTGGCTGCAACTACTTTATCAACATCAGGATGAGAAGCACTTCCCTTGGTTGAATGAGAAAGCATAGCAACGACAGGTTCTCTTTCTACTAACTGTCTAAAGCTCTTCGCACTGCTTCCTGCGATAGCAGCAAGTTCCTCCGGATTCGGGTTCTGTACAAGTCCGGAATCAGAGAATATAAAAGTTCCATCTGCCCCAAATTCACAATTCGGAACGACAATTACAAAGAAAGCAGATACCAGCTTTGTATTCGGTGCTGTCTTTAATATCTGTAAGGAGGGACGAAGTGTATCTGCGGTCGAATGAACTGCTCCGGATACCATACCGTCTGCATCTCCTGCTTTAACCATCGTTACAGCAAAGTACAGGTAATCCTTTGTTAAAATATCCTTTGCTTGTTCGGGTGTCATACCTTTACTCTTTCTGATTTCAACAAGAAGATCAACATAACCTTGAAGCTTATCTGTATTATTCGGATCAATTATGGTCGCTTTGGATAAATCAAGCCCCTGACCTAACTTTGCGATTGAGTCCTTATTACCTACTAATATTATATTTGTTATTCCTTCTGATAAAATTCTGGATGCAGCCTCCAAGGTTCTTCTATCATCACTTTCCGGTAAAACAATCGTTTTTATGTCCTTCTTGGCTCTTTCTTTAATTACATCAATGAAACCCATGATGTTACTCCTCCCTAACAGTTCAAAATAATTTTCTCTAAATTAAAACCAATGTTAATTATATGACAATTGATGGGCAGATACAAGTGTATTTTGTTGAAAAATGTTGCCCTTTTTAAAGGTATTTTTATGCAATCTACACTATACATTATCTTACAAATCCATAAAAATAATACATTCTATCATAAACCCAAAGCTCCTTGCGGTAAGTTACAGTACAGCCTTCAAAGAGCTGTATCAGGACTGGGAATAAAAGGATTTCCATATAGAAGTATTTACATTCGTCGGTACTTTGGCTCTGTCCTATAGAGCCTTACGTACCACTACGTAATGCAACTGAGCGAAAGCGGCTCCTATATGGAAACATTTCTTCCCGGTCTTATCGCTATCCTTGCTAGGCTGAACTGATACTGCGGTGTTACAGTTCAGCCTTATCTAAGACTACCGCTTAAGACTAGGGTGGAAATGTTCCCATGGATGAGTATT
>DBTU01000020.1 GCA_002307215.1 Lachnoclostridium sp. UBA1308 | reverse complement strand
ACGTTCAGCCTTCAAAAAAAATATATCCGGACTGGGAAAAAATGATTTCCGTATAGGAGTATTTGCATACGAATTACGTAATGCAACTTAGCGGAAGCGGCTCCTATATGGAAACATTTCTTTCCCGGTCTTGTCACTATCCTTGCAAGGCTGAACTGCAACACACAAGCCGATTTATTTCCTCAATAAAAGCACGGACATCCTCAAAGCCGGAAGCATTCATTCTAAATTTCAACTTCCCATGACAAACTGTTTTGTGCTTTTCATGTAACCGGTACTGAGTTTTCGCCAAACAATCTTTGTAGCATCCAACACAATCCTCCAAGCTATAGAACATGCGCTCTGCGAAATTCGGTGATGTATTGGCCAACCTGTTCAGCACTTCCTCCATCCTATCGGCTTTCCTATGCCAGGTCTCTGATTTACCGTTTGTTATAAGATACCATTGCAGAGAATGGTCAAAAATATCATTACTTAAATATATTGCATAGGAAAATCCATAGTCCGAGGCAACATACGTTATCTTGTTACCGTTTTTTTCTATCTGTCTTTTAAATTTAAATGTTTTTAGCGATTTCAGGTATTCATCCATTTTCACAATTTCATTATGTATCTGTTCGGTCAAAAGAGATATGCATTTTTCAAAGATCGGCTTTTCACCGGGTGCTACCACATCATTCTTTGTAATTGCTGCCGGTAGTTCTACCCCGGAAGGAATAATCCCACAAGTATCATCATACTCCGTGATGGAGAGTAATTTTATGCATAGGTTCACCAGCTTGTCACAGGCTATTTTTAGTTCAAAACCGTCCTGATTCATTTCGCTGAACGCCGGAGACTTCATGTATCTTTCTTTTTTCGAATAATACCTCTCTTCGCCGTTAATCATGATTTGCATTTCTTTCAGGTTATATGACACAGAAATATCAGTGAACTCATTCATGTCTATATGATTATGATAATTCATCGTCTTTCCGGTCGGACTTACAATATCATCGATACGTCTGTTATCCGAGCATAGCGTCCCGAGATTAATATGACCTTTCCCAAATAGTAGATATAATCCGGGCGCATCAATTTTTACTGTCATATCAATTCGTAAGGGTAATTTGTATTTATCCGGTAGATAAATATACGAGTTAATCGATAAATGCTCTGCATCAAAACGTTGCGTGGGTATTGCATGATTAGTTGTCACATAAAGCATATGATCCCTGCACTCACATACAACTTGTCCTTTTAGTATAAAGCGATCCAACTCTATCTTATGCTTAATCAATCGAATACCTCCTAATGTCAATCATCAAACTCCCCGCTACGTGGCGTATACTCCCCCGTAACTTCAATTATATTTCCGTCCGGATCTGTCAAATGAAAATAATAATATGGACTCACATTACAAATATATTTAATTCTTGTTATATTGTCTGTCAGTTGCAAACTTCTTAAGCGATCATACTCCTTCTGCAAATTCTCATCCCAAAAATTCAAAACCACCTTATGAGAATTCGATGCAGTTGCTATTGATTTTAGATCATCAAAGTATTCCGAATATTCACCCTTATGTATCACTTTACCCGGATTTTCAGAATCAAAATGTCCATTCATAAGAGCAATACATTGTCCATCAAAATTAAACATTGCAAATCGATCCATGTTTTTTTTGGTTACCGGGATCTGAAGTAGGTTTTCATAAAACCAAATCGATTTATCAAAATCATTTACAATTAAATAGATAGAACCTAAGTGCATCTCTTTCCTCCCATCATACGAGTAATTTGTCAGTCAAGTTGTATTGTATTGCCTTAATAAAACCTGCGTAATAAGCTCTTACAGATACTTACTTGCCTCTTTTATGCTCAAGTTGGATAAAACATCTCTATATCTATCAACAAATCCGCGCACCCATTCAGGGTTGACCTTACTGTATTCTCGTAAGCTCCAGCCTATTGCTTTATTAATGAAAAACTCGTTACTTCCGAAATTATTACATATGATTTCTTCCAATAAAGCGGTATCTGTTTTCTCCTTGTATTTTTGCTGAAAATCAATTGCTACACGACGTAGCCATAAGTTCTCGGATAACGACCACTGCCGCATTTTTTCCTTTAGATAAGGATACTTCATAACAATCGTTCCTGCAACGCAGTCCAAGCTATCAACAGTTTCCCACCAGGATTTCTCAGTAATTAATTCCCGGATTTTATCGATATCTGTATCTAAAAATTGTTTTTCATGCAACAGAATATATTCCACCGCTACGTACTGTACTTCACGGTTCGGGTTTTCCCAACACAAGCGTACAAATTCCCAATCAAATTCAAGTTTCCGGCTTATTTGAAGATATGGTTTAATAAGCTGTTTTAATACAGGCTTGGGTATACCCAAAAAGGAGAAGCGATTCTGCATATATGCCGACATCTTTGCTCCCTGTTCACTATCTCGCAGGTTTTCTAACTGTTCAAATATACCTTGATACCACAAAACCATACACCTCTCTTCTCGCGTGATATATAATCATTTAATTTCGTACTTTCTTGATAATAACTTCTAAATAAACTTAATGGGAAGATAGTTCAACTTGTCTGACTTCGGGTTTTGCTCATTCTCTGCAGCTTTTATAATAGGGTAATGCGACAGTATTATAATATTGTTTCCCTTTCGAATTGACTGTTTCCCATGCATTTATATAAGAATCGGGCAGATCAGGAATCCAATACTTGGGAGGAAAATCATTTGATCTCTTTCGATTATTAGTATCCCATGCGATGTCCGAAATTACAAAGCCTCCGCCTTCGGAAAAGAGTTTTCTTGCAAGCAAACGACCGTTCCCATCTGCGATTTGAGCTGCACCTACAAATTGTCTTGTTTGCATTTTATCAGCATCCGGGAAATTTAATGCTGTTACTTTACCACAATGGTTTGCATGAATGACCGGTACACTTAACATATTTGCAAGTATTACAGGTGTTTCACATGCAAGACTCTGATTGTACTGCCGCAGTGAGTCTCTATCGGGTGGTGCATCTACTGGCAAATCCCACCAACAGGAGCAGGATAACACAAGGTCAACTTTTCCTGTTAGCCGCTTTAAAGTATCATACCGTATCATTTCCCAGCACATAGCAACTCCAAAGTTTCCAATCGGCGTAAACAGCACATTGTTTTCGTCACCATTCGTGTAATAGCAGTTCTCAAACTGCGTCGGAATGTCTTTTTTATGCTCAAATATTTCTCCGCTCGGAAAAACAAGATTAAATAAATTGTAAGCGTCTTCTCCATCGAAAGCAATATAAGATCCACCGATAATCACCTTGTATTTAGCCGCCCATTGTTCTAAAAATCGTAGAACTTGATTGTTTTGTTTGGCTACATCCAGCATTTGTTCAGAAAAACCAATGGCGGATGTGAAAAATTCGGGCAACAAAACGAGTTCGGCATCTGCCAAAGCTGCCTGTCTAATGTAATTTTCAGCTTGTATCAAATTTGATTTTACGTCTGCAAAGTCTGCATTTAACTGAATAGCTGCGATTTTCATATTCTCATCTCCAAATATAATATTATGTGCAATCCAAATTCATGTGACCTTCACGATATATAGATAATAAGAATTACTCATTACCTCGATAATAACTGCCCAATAAACAAAATAGAAGCCACCTTTATTCTCAGTTTGCTTATCAATTAGCGTTCACAACTCAGAACATGTTTAAGTAATTTTGTAAATGATCTACCAACTTTCCAATGTGTATCCCATCTACAAACGAATGATGTACCTGAACGGAGAAGGGAAGAATCTTTTTTCCCTCTCTCTCGAAGTATTTTCCCCAATCGAACAAAGGAGTTGCATTATCTTTTTTACCTGAATTTGTGTGAGAAATGTGCGTATAGGATACCCAAGGCATAGGTGAAAATTGAAATATATCATTACCTAAGGGCCCTGTAAAATACTCTTTTTGATTTTTGGCTTTTTGAGCTGCTACAGCGATATAATCTTCTAATGTCTCTTGCATTTCAACATTGACGACCTTAAAAAGCTCGGTGTCCATGTCCAAATATGTAAAAGCCGTATTGATTTCATCAAACAGTACAATCTGATTGTTTACGAAACGATACCGAAACTCTTCAATTTCGTTTGCACATTTTGAAACCACAAAGACGAGCGAAAATGTAAAGGAATATTTCATAGCTCGAATTTTTGCCAAGAAATTAGTAATATCCAGCTCAAAGGTAATACAGTAGGATGGCTCTATACTATTCCTGAATATTTGACAGTGCAAAGCTCTCTTCCAATTGGCTTCATCAATTACCTTGTAATTACCATTCATGATGTTAATCTCCTTCTCTTTTCCCAATACTCACTAGTTATCAAATCCCCTTCTTACATTATTGGTATCATATGTATCACATGAACCAAAAATAATTTACCCAAAAGGATCAGACTAACACTTCCTAAAATTATTGATATGATACCGACACAAAACCCAAAGCGTTTTGCTCTGTCCGCCACATAGGTTCTTTTGAAAAATAGTATGTTCGGGATTGCGAATATAACAATCATAAAGATAAAAGCATAACAATCAACAGTCGGGAATTGCAGTGTCTGATTTTTCCCATCATTTAAAGTAATTTGCTTAATTTCATCATATATTCTTGATACATGAATTTGTACCTTCTCACCGTCGCGAATTATATCATAAGCGGATTCCGCCATTTTCTCTTTGTAAATTCCAAAAGACACTTCCATGGAAGAAGATTCTTTTTCTACAGTAATATCAATTATTTGTTTTGGTATCACCAAATCAGCCACCATCGTAATCATAACCAACAGACAGATAGAAGCCGCAATCCGTGATATCAGCAGAAACGTTCTGTTCAAATCAGGAACCTTCTTACTCCTAACAATAATAGAGACACTAAAACCTATTGCAAACATAAAACATACTGTAATAAATAACTTCATATTCATTCCTCCAATGATTTATAAACATCCGAACCTTGTTTTACCACACACACATTCAATACGGTCTCTAGAATCAGATTACTAATAAACATACATTACCTCCAATTTTAATGATATTCTTCTTACAACTGGGAAGCCGCCTTAACTTCTCAGGTTCTTCATCCTATGTATTCAGCTCTCAACATTGAGAACAGTACTAGGTCTACTACCCCTTGTCCTTTCCAAATGTTACCTTGTCTGATAACGCCTTCTTCTACAAAATTATTTCTTTTTAAAACATTGAAAGACTTGGCATTTTCAGGCATCACAAACGCCTGGATTCGGTTTATACCAATCTTGTTATAAAGGTAATCTGTCATCGCTTTCACTGCTTTCGTAGCAATCCCTTTACCCCAGAATCGATCATTCAGCCTGTAGCCTATCGTTATCATATTCACATTGCTATCGTAGTCAAACATTTCCGCTACCCCGATGATAAAATCGGGGTTGGTATTCCGTACAATTCCAAGGAAAATACATTTTTTCTTGTTGAAATCCCGTTCAAAATGCCCAATCATATTGGCAACTGTCTCCTTATTCTTTTTAAGATTGGAAGGAGAATACACAAAAAGCTTTTCGTTATTGTATATTTCAAAGAGACTATCAATATCAGAAGGAACAATTTTCCTCAATGTAATCTCGTCCGTTTTGATACACGGAAACTGATCATATAGATTTTTACTCATTTTATCGACCTCCCAAATAGTTTATCTGTTTGCTCATATACTTACTAATAAATTTATCGTTCCATTAACAAATGAACCACCTTGACATTTCCATCCATCTCTGTACCATCAATTCTAAATCCGCATTTCTTAGTATAAAAACATATATTTTCCTCTTTGTCTGCAGGCGTAACCAATGTAACTTTATTACAGTCTACATAATAATCCAACATAAACTTAACTGCCTGAGTACCAATTCCTTTGCCTTGATATTGGGGCGTCACACAAAGACATCCGAGATAATACTCTCCATCCCCTTTCTTTTCAACTGAAATAGCTCCAATGGGAGTATCATCATTAAAAATAATCAGTTTAGGGTATTTCACAATAGATTCTTCCATACTTACTCTTGTTCTGCCATAAGCAGGGCACTCTCCATATTTAATATAATCATCATAGAATGATGCATTATAGATTTCGATTAACAGTTCTGCATCTTCTTTTTTTGCCTTTACATATTTTAAATTCATAATTCTCCTCATTTCTTGTACCATGTCGGAACAGGATTCTTCATATTGTCATACCAATTTAGTACCTCTTTTGCTTGATTTATCATCGCGTCAATTTCCGTTTGTCCAAAAGGAATTGCCCACGGAACGGATGAAAGAGTGTTGCTTGAAATATAAAGGGCCAGCAATCGCCAAAAATCCATAGGCACATCATTATCAAAATAGCCGTTTACCATTCCTGTAGCGAACAAAGGTGAATTTTGCGCGCACCAAACGATGCGATTGAACTCCTCCCATGGATCGCCGTAATCATCACGGTCAAAGTCAATAATTTGCAGCTTACGATCCTTATCAATCATCATATTTCCGATATGATAGTCGCCGTGCTGATAGCATTGTGGGCGATCTTTGAGTAAATGCCGGTTTACATTGATATAATCAATAAAGGCTTGTCCGTTTTCGCATTTTACCTGGCAATCCTTGTACATTTGAATTTTTCGGTCAATTTTGCGATTAAAGCGAATCTCCCAATCCTCCTGTGTTGACGAAAGAGGAACCGAATGGAGTTGTTTTAAAATCCGACCTGCCTCAAGTCCATATACATACTGTTCTGTATCAGACATAATCGATAACATTTCTTCGGCATCTTTTCCATCAATCCAGCTTTGCAGAGAATACACACCCTCCTCACAAATTCCGAACTCAATAGGCTGACACATTGGCACGCCCAGAGCCGCCACTCGCTGCATCATTTCAAATCCAGCCTTTTTGCGGTTGTGCTGCTCTGTAGGAGAAATACGTAATAAATACTTTTCCCCACTTGCTGTATTAACACAGTACTTTTTATCACCCGACCAGCCTTTTGTAATTGGTGTCATGGATTCGAAATTAAATGCTGACATTATTATTTTCCTTTCTTTATTTCTCTTTGATTATCCATTATCTCAGTAGTCCATTCATCTGTTTCATAACGTTCTGCTATGGATACATGTTTCTTTTTTGTGCTATACCTCAATATCCCATCTTCCGTACTCATAAGAAGAATGCTATGAGATAGGTAGTTATTCACTTTATCCCCAAAGGTACGAAATAGTTCTTCGTTAAACGCATCTTTCTCACCTTCTTTGGCTTCGTCGCTAAAAGAATAGTAGTCACTGTCAATGAGATGAAGTTTGTCCTGCTCTTCTAAATAATAGACTTCATATGTATAATATGCTATTCCGGTACCTTGAGATGGATTAAAAATGAAAAGATAATCCATCTTATTCATTGTACAAAGATATACCGAATTCCAACCGGCGTGACTGGTATGTGCATATTCCAGTCTGATGGTATTGCCGTTCTTATCCGTTCGTTCAAGAAATGCCAAATCTCCGGCGGATTCTATCTTATATATATTCAATTTTTCGTTTTTCTCATCATGATTTAGGTCTACATCAAACTCTGCAAGAGGCTCTATGTCCTTACTTTGCATCCCGTCTAGCTCAGGAGGTTCTATCTTAGTTGTGTGGTAATTCAAGCAGGTAACCTCGAGCTGTTTCTCCGCATCTATATCTGATAACGTTACCTTGACTGCATTATTTAAGTCAGAAGAATAATCCAAGTCATAAATATAGTAATTCGTATCTGTATTCTGATAAATGATGTCTCCCCAGTAGTTATAAATGCTATTGTCGTAGGTATACACTATACTCTCTGCATCATCCATCCTATACGTAAAATCGGTTCCGAATGCATCAAATACAAAATCCATTTTTTCGATATCAAAAATTGCACCGTACCCAACACAGGGATTGATGTGGCAGTCAAGAAACAAATACGGCTCCTGTAACATAGAATTTCCAAACCAGGAATAATCGGTGATAGCATTAATGCCCAGGTCAGTATTTTGCATATCAACTTCTTTCCCATTAATCCGAAAGGATGTTGTCCCACAGGAAAACGTAGTCTTCAACCTCTCAATATATTCTTGCCTCGTGTTACTATCTGCATTGATTCCGGGTGTAGGAATCGGAGTTGGTATCGATGTTGGTGTCAAAGCTTCGGTGATCACTCCTGTAGGCAATGTTTTCAATGAGTCCTCATCTGCACCACTTGGTGTAACGGTAGTCTCTGACAGAGTTATTTTCGTTAAATCTTTATTTGGTTGTTTGCTACCACAGCCCGAAAGTATTAGCAATACCAATAATAACAGGACCTTGCACCGCCTCATTATAACTCCCTCCTATTGCTATAAACCAAACAACTTAAATTACTGTTTCTGTCCGCTTCTTAAACATAATAGAAAGTTGGCTTTATCTTCGTAATTAGCACATAATCTTATTATTTCGTTATTTGTCATGATTTTTCCTTTCGGCAAATGCTCATCTCACTTTTAATATTGTTCGTTCAGCATTTCCTGATATTAAATCTTTAATTCCATATTTGGAATGACCGATTATAACGGTTGTACCGTTTTTAATAGGTTCGGAAATGTATTCTAATTTTGCTTTCATACCATTTGCACCTTCTCTACTCGCCCCAACACAGCACTTCTTCAATTCATTGATATTTTCTATTAATTCATAAACATTTGCTCCTGATACTTCTTTTATTAACGACTTACTATCTTGTGGATCTTCTAGTAAGCCTATTGAAGAAGTCAAAATAACTAGGTACTTAGATTTTACGAGTGCCGCTATCTCTGACGCAGTCTCATCGTTATCAATACACTCAACAACCTTTTCTTGGTGTTGGCGTAAATTATACAATTCCATTTTTCTTGTTTCATCGTTACTAACAGAATCATTATAATTAATAATAGGAATCGAATTTTGTTTTACACTATCTAGCAATAATTTCTTGATAAAGTTACATTTTTCGGGTTCATTAAAATGTTGGTGCTCTACTAATACTTGCCGTACTGAATATGCCGGATTAATAAACTTTCGATAATTTTCCATAACTATGCTCTGCCCTTGAGCAGCATAACAGGCATTTACTTCTTCTACATTAGAATTGTCGATTTCTTTTCCACCATTTCTTCTTATATAATCAAGACGTCCAATCTCAACTGCACCTGAGCTAATCCAAATAAATCCCGGAACCAACTCTGCTCCCACTCTACTAAAAACATTATAATCTATATCATATTCATCTTGCCTAATCAATGCCATCGATCCTATCTTACCAACTAATTCACAATCAAACATATGACCCCTCCGATACACCTACAATCATTATCTCATTCCAAAACAGGTAGTGCCTCTTCACTTTCATTTACTGCTGTTCTAAGATAGGTTCGGTAGCCTGTCCTGTACCGGGTCCGATTTCAAGCACAGTTTTTCCGGGTCCGAGCTTTGCATATTCAATGAGGTCTGCAAATAACTCATCACAATACCGCGGTCTCCATTCCTCGAATTGTTCCGGAAT
This sequence comes from Lachnoclostridium sp. UBA1308, assembly GCA_002307215.1. GTDB lineage: Bacteria > Bacillota > Clostridia > Lachnospirales > Lachnospiraceae > Mobilitalea. The sequence continues at coordinate 6,267 of DBTU01000020.1, read as the reverse complement.
AGTATCAAAGACTTTTCTAAAATCCATAATAAACCTCCTTGCACTATCTTCTTTTCATCAAAATTAAAAGCAATTCCTTCACTATAATTTCCTTGCCTTGATTACAAATGTTACAGGAAGCATCTTGGCTTTTTTAGCAAAGTCACTATCTTTATTTAATTGAATAATCTCATCGTCAGATTCTTCAATCATTTCGTCAATGGCAAATCCCGCCTTTGCTAAGGCATTAACATAAGTTGATAGCTTACGATCCGATAAAGATATTGTGCCTCCATCAAGAGATACAGAATACCAAGATTCATCTGTTAGTTCTGTGATTAGGATCCTTTTTCATAACATTTCCCTCCGTTAATATCAGTTTAAAGATCAGCTATTGCTTTAATAATCATTCAACGAACCCATTATGCTTAGATATTTCATTAAAAAGATTGTTGGTTTCTACAAGCGATGCACAATTGATATAATATTCAGAGCTTTTGTTGTCGGTTATTAGAATGTAGTCTGAAGCGTTTTTATCCATGACATTTTTATAAACGCTTAAACTTCCTAATTTAAAATAACCTTTTTCAATATTTCCGATTGCAGCTCCGTTTGTATGTATTGGTGTTGCAGGAACCTGACTAAGCTCATGAGTAACGGTTGCTCCCGAAAGATTTATTTTAACACCATATTGACCTGATATTGTTAAATTGTTACCTGAGAATGAATATGTGGGTTTTGCATTGCTTCCATGAATCAGGAAAAACAATAAGCCAAATATAGACAAAAGAATAGTAGCTATAATAGCTAGAATAACTAGAATTTTACGATTATTTATTCTGCCATTTAGGTTCATATCGCCGCCTCCGTTATTTTACTTTAAGGTTCTCGTTCTAAATATAATGGGCAGTTTAACTGCCCCATAGACCGGAAGTTATATCCCGAAATGGATAACAAATTTATTATCAGCTTTAGCCTTCATAAGCAGTTCCTTTAACAAGGATAAATCTGCAATGTCAAAAATCATATTCATCAATGAATCCAGAGATTCCGGCGGTATTATATTAATACCGAAATATGCCAATCCTTTCCCTGGAACATCAATCGAGTGCCAATAAAAATCAATATCTAATAGTTCAGATAAGAGTGGTTCTATGAAATCATCACTTCCGTTAACAAGTGGAGGTTGTACAGGCAGCAACTGTTCATCCGTTGTAACTATAATCTTTTTAACATTCTTTTAAGTTATTCGATCCTCGATCAACTCCTGCATTTCCCTTATTCTATATCCCACATCTTCCGGACAATGAGCGTCTGATACAGTAATAATCTTAACATTATTTGCTCTCATTATAGACAGCATTTTATTATCCATACCAATGGGCGCTGTATCACAGCAACGCCGATATATACCACTACTCTCCTCCGCATACATATTGTTCTTTAACAGCGGGTTATAAATATTTGTGTAGTAACTCTTTAGGGATATGACAATAGTCGTTAGGGCACCTACCTAATCTATCTTGATGTTCATCTGCACTTTTAATGTAATTCATAAGTGGAAGGACCTCCACTACAATTTTATCCCTATCTGCTCTTTCTGCTATATAATTCTTGGCATCTTCCAAATGTCGTGGCACTTTACTATATACGCCTGTGCGGTATTTTTTTCCCACATCATTACCTTGTTTATTCACGCTATAAGGATCAATAATCTCAAAAAAATAGCCCATTAGTTGAGAAACAGTTACAATTTCAGAGTCAAATTCTGTTTTTACGCATTCAGTATAACCATCATACTCACCTTCAAGAGTATTTGAATAACCATTTGCTCGTCCTGCTTGAGTATTAATAACACCTTTTAGTGTTTTGATAAATGCTTGTACACCCCAAAGACAGCCACCTGCAAAATATATTGTTTCAACCATAGTATTCACCTATTTTCTTTCGTCAAATATAGATAATGTGCAAAAATCTCCATTGCCAACAGAAGTATCGCTACTGAGTGGCTTGTTCTTTAAACTCTTTTTTCCACTGAATCCCCACTTTCCTTGTAGAGATACTGCATAATTATCTTTTGTTTGAAAATTTACAATTACGTTTGCAAGTTGTTTTGCAAATGTACTCCGTCCTAGTTTGTCTTCACTTATCTGATTTATTGGTTTATCAGTATTAGTCATACAGCTCTCTCCTATTGGTATCACCTTTTATTTCCATTGCATCATGGAATAAACAGTTGTTTTATATTTCTTACTATCCAATCACATTATCCCCATAATTAGACATAGCCCAACTTCGTATTGGTATACTACGTAACTAAATTTTTAGTAATGTACTTCACTTTATTATTTGCCATTTCATACAGTAATTCTGTTTTATTTTCAGTAATATCGTCGAACATAATCCTTCCATATTATACCATGGTCAAAGAAAAATGGCAAAAACTTGTTCCATTTATATTCACTTTTATATACATTGCTTACCACCACCTATAGCACCTAATCCTAAGCCACCCCACCACATCCTAATTCCCCAATATCATCCTCACGGCACCCAATCGACGGTCTTCCTGTCAGCAACCGTCCCTAGAGCATTCCCTAGATCTGTCCCCAGAACACCCCTGGAATTGTGAATATTCATTGACATTTCCCTCAGGAAGTGGTATTTTGTCATACATCAACTGACTGCAATATAAGTATTTGCTAACGGTTGTCATAAGTAAGGGGAATTGAAATGGAAACACTCAACGATCGAGACGAAAAAAGACATTTTTATAAGCTTGTATTCTCATTAGTATTGCCGATGGCATTACAGAATCTCATTAACGTAGGCGTGTCAGCTGCTGATGTTATCATGCTTGGCAAGGTAAGTGAAACTGCACTCTCAGCTTCTTCGCTTGCAGGTCAGGTATATTTTATTCTGTCACTTATTTTCTTCGGACTGACCTCCGGAGCTGCTGTACTTACGGCACAGTACTGGGGCAGGAAGGATACCAGAACCATCGAGAAGATCCTTGCCATTACCCTGCGCTACTCACTTGTAATATCCATTGTGTTTACCGTGGTTGTACAGTTGTTTCCTATTCCCATCATGAAATTATTTGCGAGTAAGGAGGATACCGACGTAATACTGCAGGGTGCTGCATTTTTACGCATCATATCCTTTACCTATGTATTAAGCGCTATCACTATGATATATCTGAATATCATGCGAAGCGTGGAACGTGTCATTATTGCTACCGTAGTCTATTCCATTTCACTGGTGGTCAACATTTTATTAAATTTCGTCTTGATCTTTGGGTTGATTGGATTTCCGGCCATGGGCATCCGTGGGTCGGCGCTCGCAACCTTGATTGCAAGATTTATTGAACTAATACTTGTCCTTCTCTATGCCACCCTTATCAATAAGACAATCAAGTTTCACGTCAAGGATCTATTCCTACACGACAAACTGCTGATGAAGGACTTTCTTACCTATTCTTTTCCGGTCATGATTAATGAATTGATCTGGGGTACCGGAACAAGCGTCAACGCAGCAATTATCGGCCATCTGGGTAAATCTGCGGTCGCTGCCAATTCTGTAACTCAGATAACCAGACAGCTTGCCATGGTGGTAGCCTTCGGACTTGCCACTGCCACAGCTATCATTTTGGGCAAGGTTCTCGGTGAAGGTAAAGAAGAACTTGCTAAGAAATACGCCAAACGCTTCGTAAATCTGACCATTATCGTTAGTATCTTCGGTGCGCTTGTAATACTGGGCACCTCACAGATTGCAAAAGATGCTTTATCTCTTAGCGGCGAAGCTAAATCCTATCTTGGAATTATGATGATTGTCATGTCCTATTTCTCGATTGGCCAGGCCTATAACACAACCCTAATCGTAGGCGTCTTCCGTGCCGGAGGAGATATTAAGTTCGGCCTGTTTATTGATGTTACCTTCATGTGGTGTATCTCGATTCTATTTGGACTTATCGCTGCCTTTGTCCTAAAGCTCCCGGTGCCGGTGGTTTATGTAATCCTGATGAGTGACGAGATTATAAAAATACCGATATCTACTTGGAGATATCGGTCTATGAAATGGGTTAAAAACATAACGAGATATTAGTATTTTATATCGGCTTCTTCCGCGCATCTGAGTACCTCTGCCTTAGAATTTCCATCCTTAAGTATCGCAGATTCCTTGCTTTCATATGCGATTCTCATAATATATTCCTTGATAATGCTGCGTTTATTCTCATCTAGGCGGGCATATTCGAGGATTATTCTCTGATCCATCTCGTCCAACCGATAATACTGTGCTAACTGTCCGATAACCTCGGGCGGCTTGCGTTTGAACATCTCTCCGTCACCGTACCTAAGCCAGTTTTCATTGACCTGAAATTCATTACTTATCATAAGCTGCATCTGTTCGGTCAGATTCCGATTCCCGCTCTCAATCTTTGATATTCCTGCCGCAGTTACTCCCAACCGTTTTCCAAATGCGTTCTGGCTCAAATTCAATGCTTTTCTCAGCTGTTTTACTCTTGTATCCAATACACACACCCCTTCCAATCTGATATTAACAAAACTGTCAGTTTAAGTCAAATTATTTGCATATAGGATATTGACATTTTCTACTATATTTTGTATACTATTGTCATAGCCAAATCAGATGTTGTCAAAGCCATAATTTATAGAAATGAGGTATGCCCATGCAGAAGAATAATTCGTCATCACCGACAGATCAAGATGAACTTCTACGTCTTATTAAGGCTGTCAAAGCACTGGATTTGTCCCAGAAGCAAGGCATACTGGATGCAATTGAAATGCTGAAAGAAAACACACAAGATACTACTGCAAATATTTCATCAAGTGTAAATTGTGACAATTCAGGCAAGATGCCAGGCATATAAAAAGTTTTCAATAAAGCATAGGAAGCCACATATTCCCCAATGGATAAACGTTAGTTGAGCCGCACTCCACCTATGCTTTATTGAATATAGATCTATGAAATTTACATATAAACAGGCCACCCTATGATAATACTGCAAATGAACGATTTTATGTATTACCATTCAAAGGCGAAATTGTGCGAATTGAAGATAGACAAGATAAAAGTGGGATTGTCGACACAAATCATCTATTCATTACCTTCCAGCTGCTCCTTCACCACACATTGATCGGGATATGAGAATTTCACTCCAACCAGATAGGTCAATATACCAACTACCAGTAAGTACACGATAATGTTAATCGGCTTCAATAACATGTGCGGTACCGACTGAAAGATCGTTAGTGTTCCGAAGAACATGAAGATAAGGCCTGCTACCCATTTGATATATTTTTCAGGAACATGCTTACACATCCACGCCCCGCCAAGAATACCAATTCCATCTGCTATCAGCATTCCGGTCGTTGTTCCCATCAGTATAAGCAGTGGATTGACGCTGTGAGATGCGATTGTAATCGTCATAAGCTGGGTCTTGTCCCCACATTCAGCGATAAAAAAGGCGATTGCTACCGTTACAATCGGTCCGAATCTTTTCTTTTTCTTATCATCTTCATCAATCTTGTCCCCACGTAAGGTCCAGAATGCGAATAACAGGAATGCTACTCCCGCAACAATTTTGATTGTATTCATCGGTATCACTGAACCCAAATAACTCCCCAACGCTACTGCCAGCGCATGGTTAAGGACTGTCGCGATTAAAACTCCAATCATTACCTGTCTCACCTTATACTTACTTGCCATAGCCATGGCAAGCAGCTGTGTTTTGTCACCCATCTCAGCTACGACAACCAATAATGCTGCTCCTAGAAATTCCATCATTTTAATAACCTCCGTTTTTATTTTTCAATAAAAAAAACCTTCAACACAAAAGCTTCCTCCCAACCTTCTTTCATAATGTCATTACACATTATTAAGAATGGTGCGGATTCTCTTTGTGTTAAAAGTCTCACTTGACTGAAATCAGTCACGATAAAGCCAGACCGTTAGGTCAGTATGTTGACTTTATCACCTATAATAGGCAGCTACTCCCTTTTAAACATCCTCATAACTTATTACCGTAAAATCAACTCCTGTACACAGTCATTTAACTGCCAAGCAATTTCTTGCAGAAAGTGGATTTGCTTTTTTACTATAACATGGCAGGACTAATTATGCAATAAAAGTTTACATTTTCCCTACAAGTTTGGTTACAGTTCAGCCTTCAAAGAGATATATCCGGACTGGGAAAAAATGATTTCCATATAGGAGTATTTGCATTCGTCGGTACTTTGGCTCTGTCCTATAGAGCCTTATGTACCG
>DBTU01000047.1 GCA_002307215.1 Lachnoclostridium sp. UBA1308 | reverse complement strand
GATCAACCTTAAGTTGACCACATTGACCTAAGTACCGACGAATGCAAATACTCATCCATGGGAACATTTCCGCCCTAGTCTTAAGCGGTAGTCTTAGATAAGGCTGAATTGTAACGAATAGTCTGCTTAGAGTAATCGTGAACTTGACATTTGCTGACTTTCTTTATATATTGATAGATAAGATTTGATTGATCGCAGGCTCTATTACATTAGCCTGACTACTAATTAGGATGTGGAAAATATGCTGGATGGAAAGAAATCGTTATTTAGCGGAATGCAGGCTACCGGTACACTGACGCTTGGCAATTATCTGGGAGCATTAAAGAATTGGGTGGAGCTTGAGGATGAATATGAATGCTTTTATTGTGTTGTTGACATGCATTCCATAACCGTTCGTCAGGATCCGGCCGAGCTTAGGAAAAGAGCAAGGGCTCTACTTACGTTATATATTGCAGCAGGATTAAATGCTGAGAAGAATTGTATCTATTATCAGTCCCATGTATCAGCTCATGCAGAGCTCGCATGGATATTAAACTGCTTTACTTATATGGGAGAATTAAATCGAATGACCCAATTCAAGGATAAAGCGGTCAAACATGCAGATAATATCAACGCCGGCCTCTATTCATATCCGGTTCTGATGGCGGCCGATATTCTTTTATTCCAGTCAGATGTGGTTCCGGTTGGATCAGACCAGAAACAGCATCTTGAGATTACCCGTGATATTGCAGAACGTTTTAATTCTGTTTACGGTGATGTATTTACTGTCCCGGAGCCTTATATCGGTAAACAAGGAGCACGGGTTATGAGTCTTCAAGAACCGGACAAGAAGATGTCAAAATCCGATGAAAATACAAATGCAAGCATATACCTGATGGATGATCCGGATATGATAATTCGTAAGTTCAAAAGGGCAGTGACAGATTCAGATAATGAGGTCAGATATTCGGAGGATAAGCCCGGCATTAAAAATCTGATTGATATATACGGAGCAGTGACCGGCAAGAATACTGCTGAAATCGAAAAAGAATTTGCATCGTGCGGTTATGGTGATTTTAAGCTTGCGGTAGGTGAATCTGTTGCCGGTATGTTAAAGCCCATCCAAGCCAGATTTGCAGAACTTTCGAAGGATAAGGATTACATTGACGGTATCATCAAGACAAATGCAGAAAAGGCAAATTATTATGCAACCAAGACTCTTCGTAAGGCTCAGAAAAAAGTTGGATTTCCTGAGAGAATCAGATAAAGCATCAGGGAGGCTATTTCGTTGAAAATAGTATTTATGGAAACAGATACGCTGGGATCAGACGTGGATTTATCCCCATATGACAAGCTGGGAGAAGTAATCAAATACCCGAGTTCAGAACCGGAACAATATACCGATCGTATTAGTGAAGCCGAAATATTAATTATTAATAAGGTGGTTATTGATGCGAAGACCTTATCAAAGGCTGATAAGCTGAAGCTGATCTGTGTAACCGGGACAGGAACCAATGTAGTGGATTTCGATTTCACAAACAGCCGAGGCATCAAGGTATGTAATGTAAAAAGCTATTCCACGAATTCCGTGGTTCAGCATACCTTTGCTTTGTTTTTCTATGTATATGAAAAATTGAGCTATTATGATCATTTTGTAAAGTCGGGAGAGTATATTCGTTCCGATATCTTCAGTCATTTTATGGAGAAATTTCATGAGTTAACAGGAAAGACCTGGGGCATTATCGGTCTTGGTGAAATTGGAAGAGGAGTTGCAGCGGTCGCAAAGCAATTTGGCTGTAAAATCATCTTTTATTCAACCTCCGGAAAGAATATGAATCAGGATTATGAAAGCGTCACGCTCGATACCCTTCTTCAAGAATCGGATGTAATCTCCATCCATGCACCTCTAAGTGACAAGACGTTGAATTTGATTGGAGAAGAACAGCTAAGCAAAATGAAGAAGAGTGCGGTGCTCCTTAATCTTGGAAGAGGTCCGATTATCGACGAACAGGCACTGGCAAAAGCCTTAAAAGAAAATTGGATTGCCGCCGCCGGTCTGGATGTCCTTTCCCAGGAACCAATGTCAGAAAATAATCCTTTAAAAGATATCCAGGACAGTACAAAGCTAATCATAACACCACATATCGCCTGGGCTACCGTAGAGGCCAGGGAAAGAGTTGTCCAAGAAGTATATCATAATATCATAGCCTACCAAAATGGTGAAGCAAGAAATATCGTGACAAAATAAAGCCGGATCTTGAAAAAATTGGTTAGTCTTTTATTCAACCGAGCATAAATGATGTTATATATTTGCATTTAATATTAGCTGAAATCATGGAAATTTCTATAAAAACCAGTAATACCTAATGATTGGATGATATAACATACTTAGAAAGAGAAGTCAGTTAAGCAAGCGTTTCTTAATGGTAAGAATAAGGGAAAGAATAATTGCCTCCTTCCATACATAAATCGGCAGGCACCGTCAAAACGTAGAGAAGGCTGTGAGGGTAGTAGTGTGCAGGATACCGGCAGATGTGTTTCGTCAGTGTGGACGCCCGGTAAAATAGTCTGCTCCGGAAAGACATGATGAATTCCCATGTCTTATCCGGGACAGACTATTACTGGGTGTCCTAGCGTCGAAACACATGCCAGTATCTTGTACACTACTACCCCCTCAGCCTAACACAACCCCATATCGGTGCCTGCCCCCCATAAACATCTGAATTATTTGATTCCGGACTTCACTTCATTCCATTTGTCGTTATACAGTGCTTCCATCTTATCCCCTAAAAACTGAAAGGTGGAGCATCTATCTAGTATGGATTGATCCGGGAAGGCTACCGGACTGTTTTTGATATCCGCATCCGTTATCATTTCTCTTGCCACCTTATTCGGGGTGGAGTAAGTGATGTATTCAAAGTTCTTTAAGGCAATATCTCCTCTGCAGAGGAAGTTTATAAAGGCCTCGGCATTTACCTTACTTCTGCAGTTCTTTGGAATTACCCAACCATCGATCCAAACATTAGAACCTTCCTTCGGAACGACATATTCAAGATCAGGATTCTCTCTCTTCGTATAGATAGCTTCACCAGAATAGATAACACCGATAGCCGCCTCGCCGCCAATCATTTTATCACGTACCTGATCCACGACGTAGGCTTGAACCAGAGGGTACTGTTTCTTCAGTAATTCAGCTGCCTCGTCAATTTGTGTTTCATCAGTGGCGTTAATGTCATAGCCGAGATAAGAAAGGGCTATTCCGAATGCATCACGGACACTGTCCATCATGAGGATATTTCCGGAATATTTCTCATCAAAGATGGCGCTCCAGCTGTCTATCGGACCGTCAACCATAGTTTTATTATATAGAATACCGAGCGTTCCCCAGCAGTAGGGCACACTGTACTTATTCCCCGGATCAAAATCCTCGGCACTTTCTAAATATGCAGGATCAATGTTCTTAATATTCTCAACCTTATCAAAATCAATTTCGGTTAGCATATCTTCCCCAATCATTCTCTGAATCATATAATCGGAGGGACATACCACGTCATAGCGTACAGCACCGGTCTTAATACGGGCATACATGTCCTCATTTTGCTCAAACTCTTCGTAGATAACCCTGATACCGGTTTCTTTCTCGAATTGATCACGTACATCGGGATCAATATATTCGCCCCAGTTATAAACATAGACCTTTTCACGGTTATCCTTACCACAGCCTTCCAACAGGCTGATAGCCATCACTGATATCATCAACAGCACAAGCAATTTTTTCATATTTCACCCATTCCTGCGCATTCCATTTGCGCACTCTTATCTCTTAAAACGCCTTTATTTTATTAATGGAGCATTCTTCTCCGTATTCCTGCGGTTTACAAAAATCAATAATATCAGTACGGTTACAAACATCAGCGTCGACAAAGCATATATTTCCGGTTTGATACCCTTGCGGACTTCGGAGTAAATCTTTGTTGACAGGGTATTAATCTGCGGACCTTTGGTGAAATAGGTGATTACGAAATCATCTAGAGACATCGTAAAGGCCAGAAAAAATCCGGACAAAACACCGGGAAAAATATCCGGAAGAATAACCTTGTAAAAGGCATAAGCCGGTGTGGCACCCAGATCCTGTGCCGCTTCAAAGGTATGTGAATTCAGTTGCCGGAGCTTAGGCATAACACTTAATATGACATATGGAATATTAAAGGTGATATGAGCTAACAGCACACTTGTAAAGCCCAAGGTATAATTCAGTGCTACGAATATAAGCATCAATGAGATACCGGTTACGATATCCGCATTCAGCATCGGGATATTGGTGATGCCAAGTAAAATAGTGCGAGGTGTCTTCTTCATGCTGTTAATTGCAAGGGCAGCCGCGGTACCGATGATTGTAGCAATAACAGCTGACAGTAATGCCAAAATAAGAGTAGTATACAGAGCACTCATGATATCACTGTCCTGAAACAGTGAATGATACCAATCAAGCGTAAAGCCACCCCACTTGGACCTGGATTTTGATTTATTAAAGGAGAGGATAATTAGTATAAAAATCGGTGCATATAAAAACAAAAGAATCAAGCCGACGTAAAACCGACTAAATAATCGTTTTACCATAAGTTATCTCCCTCACTTCCTTTATCATATTTCGAGAGAACCGCCATACTGAAAAGGATAAATATCATTAGCACCAGCGATAAGCCGGAACCGGTATGCCAGTTACCTAATTTAAGAAACTGCTGTTCAATGACATTACCAATCAATACAATCTTGCTTCCGCCAAGGATGGTTGAGATTACAAAGGTTGTAAGAGAGGGAACGAAGACCATAGTAATGCCGCTTAACACACCGGGCATACTTAAGGGAAGAATAATTTTTCCAAACGTTTGTAGACTGTTAGCACCCAAATCTCTGGCGGCATTTACAACATCCTGATCGATCTTGATCAGTACATTGTAGATGGGGAGTATCATAAATGGCAGGAAGTTATATACCATACCAAGGATAATTGCTCCGGGCGTATTAATTATATTCAGGGTAGGAAGGTGCAAAAGCTTTAACATACCGTTCAAGACACCGGTTCGTTCCAAAATATTCTGCCATGCTATGGTTCGTAAGAGAAAATTCATCCACATGGGAAGTATAATAATCAGGAGAATAAAGCTATTGCTTTTCAGCTTGGTACGATTTAATATCAGTGCCAACGGATAGGCAAGGATTAGGCAGATGATTGTACTGATTACGGATAATAAAAGCGAGAGTACTAAGGCTTTTCGATTAACCGGATCCAGTATTAATTTAATGTTTTCAATTGTTAAGTTGCCCTTCTCGGAGGATAATCCATAGAAGAAAATCATGATCAGGGGTATGATAATAAACCCGGCCATCCAAAGAAGGTAAGGGAAAGAAAGCCATTTGATATTAACAAAATTAATTTTTCTTTTCATATGCTAACCCCTCTATTCGCTTATTATAGTAGCCTGTTCATCTTCTGATTCCGGCTTCTTCATAATTTGTATATCATAGGGATCAACATGTATACCTACTTCACTTCCAACCGGACATAAATCAGTGGAGTGAATGAGCCATTCACGACCATTAGCCATTACTTCCATTTCATAATGCACCCCTTTAAACAAAAGAGAAGTGACCCTGCCGGTGATTGTCCCTTCCTCCGGTTTCACAAGATCAATATCCTCAGGGCGTATCACGACATCCACAGGCTGATTCCTTCCGAAACCGATATCAACGCAGGAGAAATCCGCACCCAGAATATTTACACGCTTGTCTTCTACAAATGTAGACGCAATGATATTGCTGTCACCGATGAAGTCGGCAACAAATGCATTCTCAGGTTCGTTGTAGATATGTTCCGGTGTTCCAATCTGCTGGATATACCCCTGATTCATAACTACGATGGTATCTGACATAGTTAGGGCTTCTTCCTGATCATGGGTTACATAAACAAAAGTTATTCCAAGTTCGTTTTTTAATCGAATCAGTTCGTATTGCATATCCTGTCTAAGCTTAAGGTCAAGAGCGCCAAGAGGCTCATCAAGGAGCAGCACCTTCGGTTCATTAACAATGGCTCTCGCAATTGCGATACGTTGCTGCTGTCCACCGCTTAAGGAATCCGGCATACGATCTTCGAAGCCATCAAGATTCACAAGCTTCAGAGCATAACTGATCTTGTCCAATATGTAGGCTTTGCTTTTTTTCTTTATTTTCAAGCCGAAAGCAATGTTTTCGGCAATCGTCATATGGGTAAAAAGAGCATATTTCTGAAACACAGTATTTAACTGCCGTTCATTGGGAGGAAGCTTAGTAATATCCGTTCCTTTAAAAATAACTTGTCCCTGATTTGGTGATTCAAAGCCGCCGATAATACGAAGGGTAGTTGTCTTTCCACAGCCGGAGGGTCCAAGCAGAGTCACGAATTCATTTTCGCGAATGTATAGATTCAAATTATCCAGTACAAGTGTATCACCAAAGGATTTTGATATATTTACAAGATTAATTAATTTGTTATCCGTCATTGGAGTTCCTCCTTAAGGTGTATGCAATTCATGATAAAGTATTCGGTACAAGCCCATTTGCCTGTAATTTATCTTGTATTAGAAGCTGGGGGGAGTAGATACCCATAAAAGGGTTGCAGCTGTTTTCCCGGAAGCAGTGATATAATGTTGTTTATTAGCTGTAAAATAAAAAGACTCACCTTTTCTTACCTTGTGTGTCCGTTTTCCGATATGAAGAGTGATACTACCGCTCAGAATATAACCGAATTCTTCCCCTTCATGAGGATTATCGGGATAGGTGGAACCACCGGCATCCAGATTAAGTAGTATAGGCTCCATAATATTCTTCTGTGCATTCGGAATGATCCATTTCACTTCATTTTTCAACTCGGTATCATACTTTTGAAAGTAATCTGCCTTTTTAAAAACAACTTGCTCAAACGTGGTACCACTGAAGAATTCTTCGAGATTCGTACCAAGGCACTGCAATATGTCCACAAGTGTTGCTATAGAAGGAGAGGTTAGATCACGCTCCAACTGTGATATGAAGCCCTTTGACAATTCTGCTCGGTCAGCCAGCTCTTCTTGTGTCAGACTTTTTTGAGTTCTTAATTCCTTGATTTTGGATCCGATATGCATAACGCGCTTCCTTTCAAAATCTTACTGACAATAAACTCAAAGTTTAGCTACGCTAAACAGCAAACAATATAAATTATACTAATTTATCTCGCATTGTCAATAACTTTTCATAATTATATTGGAAGCTCGTTGGAAGCTATGATTCATAATTATATTGGAAACCGGGGATTTTGGTCATCCGGTTCATTCGGTTCTTCCGGTTCCTGATCGCCTGGACCTTCTTCTTTTTCGCTTTGCTCGTTTAATTCTCTATATGTTAACACTGTTGCAAGGGTATCACCCAGTTGGCTAAATACAGCTGCCATGATGGTAATGTCATTCTGAGAGCAACATTTTGACAGTCCGCAGGCAACAGAGGTAACAAGTGCAATCAGTTCACATTCATTCATAGTTTCCAATCTGCCGGGAAAAGGCATTGCAATAGTCCTATTATTATATGCTGAAAAAAGCAAAAATGTGCTGTCTGCGGCGCCTGCCACAAACAGCACAAATATTCATTGGAACGTCAGTTACCAAATGGATGTTAATTGATAAAAATTATTTTATTTGTTTCTGTAGAAATCTTTAATTAGATTTAGTTGAGATGTCATACCCATAAATAATTGATCTACTAGGGTTATGGCAACCATTGATTCCACCACGACTACTGCACGGGGAACAATGATGGGATCATGGCGGCCCTCTATCCGGATTTCAACATTCTCATGTTTGGTGTTAACCGTATGCTGAGGACGAAAGATGGAAGCAGTAGGTTTGACTGCGGCTCTAAGAATAATATCGGCACCGTCACTGATACCTCCGAGAATACCTCCGGCATGATTACTGGCTTTTGATATCTTATGTTTTTCATCAGATATAAAACCATCATTATTTTCGGAGCCGGTAAGCTCGGCGGCATGAAAGCCTTCTCCGATTTCTACACCCTTTACAGCACCTATGGACATTACGGCTTTCGCAAGGGATGCGTCTAATTTATCAAATACAGGTTCCCCAATGCCTGGGGGCATGCCTGTCACAGTGCATTCGATGATTCCACCGACAGAATTATGATCCTTCATTTGTTCAAAAAGATAATCCTCGGCTTCTTTTGATGCTGAAAGATCCGGCATGGACAGAGGACTCAACTGGATATTATTAATATCTGCTTTTTCAGAGTCAATGGTAATCGGACCAATCGATTTGGCATATGCCCGCACATGGATACCAAGCTCGTTTAAAATGGCATTTGCAACTGCACCGGCGGCAACTCTACCGATGGTTTCACGACCGGAAGAACGCCCGCCTCCGCGATAATCACGAAAGCCGTACTTCTGGTCAAAGGTATAATCAGCATGACCGGGACGGTAAGCTGACAATATATTGTTATAATCACCGGAATGCTGGTTTTCATTGAACACAACCATGGATATCGGTGTTCCGGTTGTCCTACCCTCGAAAACACCGGATAGAATAGTAACCTTATCTTCTTCATTCCTGGGAGACGAATATTTCGTCTGACCTGGTTTTCTGCGGTTTAAGTAAGTTTGAATAAATTGCTCATTCAGCGTTAGTCCGGAAGGGCATCCATCAACAACGACGCCAATTCCGTTACCATGGGACTCTCCCCAGGTTGTTATCGTAAATATAGTTCCATATACGGATCCTGACATATAAATCCTCCATTCTGGCGCAAACCCGCGAATTTGGGCGGTAGCACAATATTTTCAAAGTGAATTAAAAATCAATTCACTTAGTGGAAAATCTTGATTTTCCACACTAACAAAACATGCCTACCCTTAGAATTAGTCTGGGCCGAGGATTACGCAGGCACAAACTTACAAGTGTGAATTATGCTTTTCAATAATTCGCACTTCATTCCATTGTATGTTTATAGGGTATGTTTCTATCTGAAAAGGGCTCTTTCATTGAACTATAGTATAAAGGAAATAAAAATTACTTTCAATCATTTTGGAGACATTTATAAAAATTATCATATATTGAAATGATAATATTAATTTTGGGGCACAGCATGGGTGAGCGGTATTATCGTTCCGGAAAGCTTTCCGGATTTCAATTTGATAGTAGAAATGATTCTGAATTAGGAAGACCAGCCACAGGAGAAGATGATAAAAGTAAAAAAGATGATGATCTTGTAATAGAGGAAAATACAGTTTATGAAATTGACAGGGAGTGTTATGAGAGAATAAAAAAGCAGAGAAAAAAGTGATCAAAACAAAAACCGGTTCACTTCACTATGAAGGGAGCCGGTCTTTAATAAACATAGTACTAAGAATTTTAATGCAAAGGTATATATACAAAGTGGGTGCCCTAAAAGTAAATACTTTTGGGGCACCTTTTCTTTCACGTTAGTAAATCATGATTGTGTGGGGAAAGCAGTTTTTAGAAGAAACCGCCTGAACCGCCACCGCAACAGCACAATAAGAGAATGATGATCAGGATGCATCCGCAGCCGCCGTCTCCAAATCCACCACCACCGCCACCGCCTAAGAAACCGCCGCTTGAACCGCCACAGCAGCAGCATAATAAGAGTATGATGATAATGATACAACTACAATCGTTACCGCTTCCTTGGTCATTGCAATGTGTTGCTTGTAAATCACTCATTGTATGTTCCTCCTAATAATAATTACAATGTATCATATGAAGTTGAGCTTGACTGATTTCCTGATTTTAAAAATAATAATAGATATTTTTGTAGTCTATTAATTCATTCTCCGAGGATGTCAACCATATTTATGGATAATTATGACTTGTATTACTCGAAGTTTTTTTGTAATTGATTAATAATACAAAATTCCTTGCAGATTTTACATAGGATTTTCAAAGTGCCCGTGCAGGGGATGCAGCTGTCAGTACGGATATCACAGCTACAAACGTACCCACACAGCCGCAGGAACAGGTGGTATTACCAACTGTGGGAAATGACCTGAAGCCGGCGGCTATACTGGAGACATATGCCCATCCGGATCATACGGACAGTGTGTATACAGGATCGTATAAAGACGTACCAATGATTAAATATGCTGAGGGGGAAATTGATACGAAGGATTGCATATCTGATGCTTTATATCATATTTACATTGCACCTTTTATCTACTATAATATTTTACATATATTAGAGAGGATAACAGGTGCCATACATGCTATATACAATCGGCTTCAATTATTATATTGGTTATATGTTGTATATGTCGGTCACAAACCACTTGATGGATTTAAATCAGGCGGATGCGGAGGAATACTATAAAATTATATATATAAAATCCGGCCCAAGTAACTTTGTTTTGAATGATAGAGAATTTGCTATGACCGGTGCGTGTGCAATTTGTCTGAATGGAAGTGATAAGATTACTTTCCGTAAGGTAAGTGAAGATGAGATTAAGATATTATGGTTTAAGCCAAACGTGATTCATACAAAGCTTACCATGGAGGTAATGGATAACCCAAACCGTAATTTGTCTGCGTCAGAAACGCAGGATGCTTATTATCTGATGCAGTTTATGAAGGAGGCGGGGGTATCGGCGAAGATACTCTCATTACATACCCTGGATGCAGCCACTATCGATCATAAGCTGCAGATTCTTACAGATTTACTGGATAAGCAGGATACATTTTATTGGCCGTGCAGAAGTCGTTCCTATCTGATAGAAATATTGTTTTGCTTTGCCAGACTGGAGGAGGATGAGGAAAGCTTCCAACACGTAATTTTTTATGAGGGGAATGCTAGGTTTGCATTCGATGTAATCTACTATCTTCAATCCTGTTATAATCAAAAAATTACAATTGAAATGCTTTCGGACCTGTTTCATACCAACCGGACGACTCTTCTCAATGACTTTAAGAAGATTACAGGATTATCAGTGAACAGGTACTTAATTGAATTGCGCTTGAAGATGGCATCTGCGTTACTTAGAGATACGGATCTTACGGTCGATGAGATCAGCGATCGAACGGGCTTTCATGATGTCAGTTACCTCAGTAAGGTTTTTAAAAGAAAACTATCATATACACCATCAGAGTACAGAAAGCTATATTATAATGATCCCTATGGAACAAATCATTGAAAGCATTGGGCTCATGAAAACAACTACCATGGTAAGGGAGTTGGAATAGCTACATTCATGGATTCTATTAATCATAGGACAGTACCATATGATGATAATGGTCATAGAACCCATATGTGAAGCAGTCGAATGCTAAAACGGTGTATGGGTTGAAAATACTGAATTTTATATCAGGATATTGAAAGAAGATGGTTCTCTTTCGATATCTTTTTTTACAGCACTACAGGATAGTAGAACTCCTCAAGCTGCTAGAAAAAATTATTTTTATATCTAAAGGAATAATATAATGCTTATTGGCTAATAATCAGATTGATATTATTCCGATTAAATGATATAATTGTCAGTAAGAAAGGCAGGTGTGCGATATGGAATATATCACAGTCAAAGAGGTAGCAAATAGATGGAATATCAGTGATAGACGGGTAAGGATATTATGCAATGAAGGAATGATAGAAGGAGTTGTTAAGCAGGGGCGTTCTTATAAGATTCCTGCCGACGCTGTAAAGCCTGTTGATGGAAGAAGCCTTCGAGGAAAAGAGATTGATGATAGGTACAAATCCTTGTTTAGCCGAATTGATTCAAAAAGGGAGGAGCTTGCAGCGCGCAGACCTCTGACGCAGGGAGAGTTAAAGCATCTTCAGGAGGAATTTCTTCTGGAATTTACTTATAACTCAAATGCTATTGAAGGAAATACCCTTACTCTGCAGGAGACAGCCTTGGTTCTTGAAGGTATTACGATAGATAAGAAGCCATTAAAGGATCATCTGGAGGCAGTAGGACATAAGGAAGCCTTTGAATATGTTAAACAGCTTGTATCAGATAAACAGGAGCCTACAGAGAGAATAATTAAAGAGATTCATTCGTTGGTGCTGATGGACCGGCGGGAGGACGGAGGAGTATATCGAAAAATTCCTGTTCGTATCCTGAGCGCAACACATGAACCTCCGCAGCCATATATGGTACCGAAATTAATGGAGGAGCTTTTAGGAGAACATTTGGTGATGCAGAAGAAGCTGCATGTGATTGAAATGGTTTCAAGATTTCATATGGAGTTTGAGGGTATTCATCCGTTTATTGACGGAAATGGAAGAACCGGAAGGTTGTTGTTGAACCTTGAGCTGATGCAGAATGGATACTTGCCGATCAACGTAAAGTTCGCAGACAGAAGAAAGTATTATGAATGCTTTACAGCCTATCATCGGGATAAAGATGCGGAGCCTATCATCAGACTGGTTGCGGCATACGTAGAAGAGGAGTTGAATCGGTACTTGGGAATGCTTTAAAGTATTCATTAGAATATTCTAATAAGCCTGCCATAGATGATAATTAATTAAATAAGAATAATCAAGATATCGAAAGATGACTTATTCCCTGTAATATTGAGCTGTCCGCTATCGAAGTAATATAAGTATACACATAAGTAAAAATATGTTGATGTTGTAGCGAAAATATATATAAGTATATCCAATTACATAATGCTTAATAATATATGGGGAGGGTTTATGATAATGAATAGGAAGAAAGTACTAATAGGTTTACTTATAAGCTTTATGTTACTATTTCTAATATTTCTTTGCTTAATAGAGGTAAATAATAGAAAAAATTACTTTTATGGAAATTACACAGTCGATGAAATTATATATCAATAAGCTTTGAACCCCAAATATGTAAAAGAAAAAATGAATGATAAAAAAATAGATGAATTTAATAAGGCTGTATTTGGAATATATTCCATTAAAAGTTATAAAAAAAATATCAATATAGTATATACTCGAATAATAATGAATTTATTCACTACTATATCTTTATAATGGATGATGAAATTTGGATAGCATCATATGGGAAAAATACGGAAAAATATTTGATTTCATATATATTTAAGCTGAAAAGAATTCCTTAAACCATTAAAATATGATATAAAAGCATACAGTAAAAGACTGCATATTTTAGATTTTATTAGTCCAATCAAATTATGGAATGATGCTTTCACTATTATCATATGTGAAGTAGCATATACGGAAATCAATTGAATGAAATCACTGTTACAAAATCATTAGGAGATTTAGCCATGGAGGATTTTTTTTGAGAACATATGGTGATGCAGAGCCTATTGTCAGACTGGTGTTGATTTACGTGGAAGAGGAGTTGAATCGATACCTGGGAATGCTATAATAGATGAATCGCAGTGTATATTGGCAAAGCTGTCAGAATAGGATTATAAAAAAGACAGTGGAGTCTTTCAATGAACGAGAAGCAGAAGCTTCAGATTATTGTACACTGTGAAGAATATGACAAATGGCAACGGACGATCGAAGGTCTGGGATACATTAAATATAAGCTTCCAATGATAGATGCATATGTTCTTGAGGTAGACAAGGCCGGACTTGAGCACGTAAGATCTATGCATGGGCTTCTTAGTATGGAAATGGACACCCATATTACAGCTCAGATGAACAGGGTCGGAGATATCATTGAAAGCCATTGGGCTCATGAACATAAATACCACGGTAAGGGAGTCGGAGTTGCCGTGGTGGATACCGGCATTGCCCTGCATAAAGACTTTACAGAGGGCGGTAGCAGAGTAGCCGCATTCAAGGATTTTATAAATCATAGGACAGATCCGTATGATGATAATGGTCATGGAACCCATGTTGCCGGAATAATAGGGGGAAATGGCTTTTCTTCTAAGGGAAAATATAAAGGTGTGGCTCCGGAATGTAATTTTATCGGAGTAAAGGTGCTTGACCATAGGGGGGATGGTAACATTTCCGATGTATTGGCAGGCCTGCAATGGATTATTGATAACCGTAAAAAGTATAATATTCGAGTCGTAAATATCTCTGTCGGAACCTCCTCGAAGGATAATCTAGATGAAAACTCACTGTTGGTGCAAGGGGTAAATGCGGTTTGGGATAATGGAATTGTTGTAGTCGTGGCAGCAGGTAATAATGGTCCCGGACCAATGTCAATATCAACCCCGGGAATCAGCAGAAAGGTAATTACAGTGGGCTCCTCCGATGATAATATTACGGCTGAGGTCTTCGGAAGCGGCAGATCAAAAGATTATTCCGGTAGGGGTCCGACACCCTTTTGCATTAAGAAACCGGACATTGTGGCGCCGGGTTCTAATATAATATCTTGTAATATCAGCAGATATTCGACGAGAACCAGAAATGGTGAAGTACGCTTATCGGCCAGTGATGCTCCCATGATGTATACCGTAAAAAGTGGAACATCGATGGCGACCCCGGTTGTATCCGGTGCAATTGCATTATTACTGGCAGTTCATCCGGAGCTTACAAATAGGGATGTGAAATTAAGGCTCCGTAGCTGTGCCGTTGATCTTGGACAGCATTGGGAGAAGCAGGGCTGGGGTTTGTTAAACATTAAGAAACTTTTGGAATAATCAAAATATGCTAGTGATTTCATTCACCATTCATAAGGAACAAGAGCGCAGGCTCAATCATATCAAAGATTGGCCTGCCTATTTTATATTTTATTCTGATGACGATTGTTTCGTATCTGATAGCATTATAAAATTTCAAACTTATTGCCATATCTGATAGCATTATAAAATTTCAAACTTGTTGCCATATCTGATTGCTTTATAAAACTTCACACTTAGTTCTATCAGAAAGATGAGTACAAATAAACTGATTATTATTATATTCATTCTGCTCAATTGTTCGTTATAGGAAAGATTGCTGCTGATATGGAATATTGTATTTTGTGTTGTTATAAAGTCTGGGTTCCATATCGGAAACCTCATAAGAATTATTATTAACAGCAATAATTGTATTACATCACTGACTGCGGTAAATACAGCATATCTTAAGGTGATTTTTCGATCAATAATCTCCCATATACTTTTCGTAATACTTAAACCGATTATTACGATGAATAAGGGTATTACTCGAGGCAACACTTCCAGATTAAAGATAGGGATTACCTTGGTGGAATCATAGAGATAATAAGCGCCGATAATCTGAGGGGAAAGGATAAATATAACAGCGACGAATACATTAAAAGCGATATTTATGATTGGTTTGTAGATTGGAATTTCTATTTCACGAGTCGGTGTTTGTGGGAGGGTGGAAGGATCCCATTCGTCCGATTGTCTCTTGAATCTTACACCCTTGCGTTCGAGTATAACAAAAAGGATTGTTACCCAGGCGAAAGATATGAGAAGACTGTTAAAAATATCGGTTACCCAATATCCGGTACTAACATACAAAACAGTATCCGAGACAGTAATAGTTCTCAGTGCCGCTGCAATAACGATACCTACTAGAGTGGCATATAAGACAATTTTCATAACCATAATATAGGTGGGGTAAATTTTCGGACCGATAAGATAGTGGGAATTTTCACTGTATTTTTCCGACAAATCATATGGACTGCCAAGCTCTTTCAGAACAGCTTTTAAATTCTCCAGAGATGCCTGACCTCCGTGGGCGCTGTCCTCCAACATATCAGATATCAGTGTTCTCAGTTCCGCTTCGATATCTTTTTTGTTATTAGAGGATAAATGTTTCATAACCTGATAAATGTAACGGTTAATCATATCTTCCATATCATACATTTCTTTTTCCACCATCTTCCTGCTCCTTATTCATTAATTTATTCATTTTTTCCACCATTTGCAGCCATTCTTGCTTTAGTGTGGTATATACCTCAATGCCTAACGGTGTTGTAATATAATATTTTCTTGGCTTCGTACCGGAGGTTTCCCATTCGCTTCTTAATAAACC
The DNA here is from genome assembly GCA_002307215.1 of Lachnoclostridium sp. UBA1308. Lineage (GTDB taxonomy): Bacteria > Bacillota > Clostridia > Lachnospirales > Lachnospiraceae > Mobilitalea. Next base: position 186,908 of record DBTU01000047.1, on the reverse strand, counting down.
TTGCTTTTCTAATCTTCTTAACAGGGGATATAGTGTATTTGCTTCAACAGCCACATCATTCTCACCCAATTGCTGGACTAGTGAATATCCGTATTTTGATGTAGCAAGCTGACAGAGTACACCAAGTACGATGGTTCCACGCCGTAATTCCAACAGAAGTCCGGAAATAATTTCATCTTTTTCTGACATTTATTGTCACCTCCAAGATTATTATACTGTACGTAACACACTAATGTCAATAGTATAATAACATTTTATTAACATTATTTTGCAATGCATTGAATGGACATAATCATCTTGAATAAACACCCGGGCTACATTATAATATAAATGGTAGATATTACATAAGCGATACACATTTATTTGATGGGATAACCCAAAGAAAATAGTAAAGAATATTATTAAAGGAGGAATCAAAACATGTCATATTTTAATATTGGAAAGATTCAGTACGAAGGACCTCAAAGCAAAAGTGCCCTTTCCTTCAAGTATTACAATCCGGATGAAATAGTTATGGGAAAATCAATGAAGGAACAGTGCCGTTTTGCCATGTCTTTTTGGCATACACTGACATATATGGGAAATGATCCCTTTGGTGGAGCATCCATGCACCGTGAGTGGGATAATACCTCCGATGCAATGCAAAAGGCTAAGGAAAGAGTACATGCGGCATTCGAATTCATGGAGAAGATGCAAATTCCGTTCTTTTGCTTCCATGACCAGGATATTGCGCCTAGAGCAGCTACGCTGGAGGAAACGAATCAGAGACTCGATGAGATTGTAGTTGTCATTAAAGAAGAGATGAATCGTACCGGCATTAAATGTCTCTGGGGGACAACCAATGCGTTCAGTGATGACAGATTTGTGCATGGAGCATCAACCTCCTGCAATGCGACTGTGTTTGCTTATGCAGCAGCTCAGATTAAGAAGGCGCTTGAAATCACGAAGGACTTGGGCGGTGTTAATTATGTATTCTGGGGTGGCCGCGAGGGCTATGAGACCTTACTAAATACCGATACCGGTTTAGAGCTTGATAATCTTGCCAGACTACTCAAGATGGCGGTTGATTATGCAAAGGAGATTGGATTTACAGGTCAGTTCTTAATCGAGCCAAAGCCGAAGGAGCCAACAAAACATCAATATGATTTTGATACAGCTACGGTGCTTGCTTTCTTAAGAAAATATAATTTACAGGATTATTACAAGTTAAATATTGAAGCTAATCATGCAACCTTGGCACAACATACCTTCCAACATGAGCTCAATATGTGCAGAATTAACGGTGCACTGGGCAGTGTAGATGCCAATACCGGTGATCCGATGCTTGGATGGGATACCGATCAGTTCCCTACAAATGTTTATGATACTACCCTGGCAATGTATGAGATTCTTTTGGCTGGTGGGTTAACCAAAGGCGGTCTGAATTTTGACTCCAAGGTACGCCGTGGATCCTTCCAGGATGATGACTTATTCTATGCATATATTGCAGGTATGGATGCATTTGCAAAGGGCTTAAAGGTAGCGGCCGCATTAATCGAGGATGGTGTTTTCGAAAACTTTAAGGCAGAACGCTATGCAAGCTATAAGACAGGCATCGGTAAGGACATCGTAGAAGGTAAGGTGGGCTTTAAGGAATTGGAAGCATATGCCCTTGAGAATGGTACTTCACCGAATCAATCAGGAAGACAGGAATTGCTTGAAAGTATTTTAAATCAATATATCTTTGAGACGAAATAATTCGTTACCCAGGACTTAGTAAATAAAAACGGATAAATAGCATACAATCATGCATGGAAAAACTGAACGCGGCTGCATTCTTACGAACGAATGCAGTCGCGTTCAGTTTTTTTATAATCTATAATCTTTTCACATAATTTATAGAAGCTGTTATTTTACAGAACAAGCGATGGTGGATTATAGAGTCGTGTCTTCATTTCATTATCCAGCATGTATAAGCCCTTTGGATCACCTGCAAATAAATCATATTTCTTAACATTATCATCTGCGTTCTTTTCTTCTTCTCCCTGCTCCTTAATGAACCAGTCTAGGAACTGCATCGTCCGGAAATCCTTAATCTTATAAGCTGCGTCATAGATATTATTGATGGAGGCGGTAACAAACTGCTCATGTTCGAAAGCCATCGTAAGCGGTTCACGAAAAGATGAATAATCTTTCGTAGGAGAAGCAATTTCCGCTAATTTGACCACCTCACCATTATTTAATATATACTGGCGAAATAACAATGCATGATCTCTTTCCTCCTGCATTTGTACAAAAAACCAATGCTCAAAACCGTTTAGGCTGTGATCTGAATAATAATTTGCCATATCTAAATACAAATAAGCGGAATAAAATTCCTTCGTAATCTGTTCATTTAATAATTTTACTACTTCCTTATCTAACATAGTTATCATCCTTTCTAGTTGTGTAATATTATGTGCAGAAAACAAAATCCATAAAACATGTCTTCAAATATTGAATAAATCAGTATGGGAAAGTGATTTCAATAAATCCTTCCTTTGGTTACATTTTCATTATAACAGTAAATATTACTATAATCAATTAACATATTTGATTTTGATAATAATTTAACATATTTAAAACATATATTAAATTTATATGATTCCCATTTGTGCTTGCTGACATATTCTGGATATTATGATATGGTTAATCTACGCTAGTGTAGAGAACGATGCAATTAGAAGTAAATATTCACAATACTCTATAATAAGAGTAACAAATAGGATTAGACCCAACCATATAATAAGGAGGAATGAAGGATGAAGAAAAAAGTAGTCATGCTTTTATTAACAATGATATTTTTGTTAAGCTGCACCGGTATTACATATGCCTATACATATTATGGAAGTGGACATAATATTGCTCATTTTCATTTACAAAACGACTGTACGACAACACTCTATAATACAGCAATTACAAGTTCAAAAAGTGCTTGGACCAATACTTCTACCCCGGTTTATTTTCTGTCAAGTAATGATACGGATCACTATCATGGTATAGAGAACTATAGTTATGCTGACACTACAAATGCTTATTATTCTCCAAGTTGGTGGGAATATATTTTTTTCGGAAGAGCTACAGTTTTTACAATTTATCTAAATGACTACAAATTGAGTAATGCAACAGATAATTATAGGCAAAGTGTTATTGTGCATGAATTAGGACATGCATTCTGTTTGGATGATAATCCAGCAGAATCACCATCAATTATGAGATATGATAGAAATCGAGAGACTATGATTGTACCTCAACAAGATGATATAGATGGAGTTAATGAATATTACTAAGAGTATGTAATCATATTTTGTGTAGAGAGGGGTAATGAAATGAAAAACATAAAGGTTTCTATTATGTCAATAATTATTATACTAGCATTCCTACTAACAGGCTGTTCTTCCCGTCCGGTAGGACATGCTGATTATCCGTTTTATCCAACACTACAGGATGCATATGATGCTTCAGATTCTGTAATAGTGGGCAAGGTTGTTAAAATAGAAAAAGAAAAAGTGTTGGAAAGTGTTATTATTAATAGCGAAAACAGAGAATATGAACTAAATAAGGACACTAGCGAAGATATCAATTACGATTCCGAAGATATTAAGCTAAAGAAATCAGTAGAAAGCATCAAACAAATAAAAGAAAAGAAAATGACTAAAGATGAACTAAACAGTGAAAAGAATAAAATGTTGAAAAATTCTGTTACATACGATGTGTATTCTGTTGAAGTTTTAAATACAACTAAGGGAATATATAAAATCGGAGAAACGATTCAAATAAAACTTCTATCATATGATGATACGGCACAAAAAAAAGGAAAGATGAGCATTAATGATGAATACTATTTTTTCTTGATGGATTATAATGATATTGATGCATCAATTCCAGCTTCCTTATTGAATCCTTCGCAAGGGAAAATAGCTATAAAGGATTCATATATTACTGAATGGGATGAAGCATATAATGATGAATTATCTGGAACATTTACTAATGTAGAAAAAGATAATATGATTGAAAAAGGTAAATTCAATGAATATTTAGAAGAGCTTGATATTGCAGTAGACAAATAATAACAAGCAATAATAACATCGTATGCTTAATGCCTCCTTTTGAAGAATAGTAATACGTTTTGCATTTTATTTATCGTATTGAATATGTTAACTTAATTAATATTGAGAAGTGGTTCTGTCTATGGTAAAATGCGACATAGAATAGTTGATTTGACATTGTGGGAAATAATAAAATGAGGTGAAACATGAAGAAATTATTTGTTGCTATTATATGCATTGTTGGCTCCGCTTTTTTAGTAATGCTTATATTGGAAATGAATAAATCTACTGCTAATAATGCCAGTCCTGCAAATTTATATAATAAAGATCATACAATAGACTTTATCCTATATAATGATGCAGTGTATGTAAATGCAAGTAATATTGACTGGATAAAAGAATTAACGTTTAATAGTAATAAAACATTAGGGACAATAAAAAGAACAAAAATTACTAAGAATTTTAAAAATTTTGATGCAACCTTGTTAAAAGTAGGATCTGTGGTTTACTCCACAGTCGAAAGAGAGGACGTCATTTTAGCTTTCGCTGAGAATCGATATATACCATATTATAAATATGTGGAGGGCTAGAAGAAAATAGTTATCCTAATATTAGATAAATATCCCCATTAGTATTTTTATATTGTGAAAATTAAGCAAATATGGTATATTCATACTTGCAACAGCATGAAAACACTGATAATGGAGGTTTTTACATGAAGAATTACGAATGTACAGTTTGCGGTTACATCTATGATGAAGCAATTGGCGATCCTGACGGCGGTATTGCTCCCGGAACAAAGTGGGAAGATATTCCGGAAGATTGGGTTTGTCCGACTTGTGGTGTTGGTAAGGATAGTTTCCAGGAAGTGTAGTAAATAATTTTCTGAATTGATAGGTTGTATGTTATAGAAAATAAATATCTATTAAGCTGCCCCATCGGATATAGTTACATTCATTCCGGTGAAGGCAGCTTTTATCAGTAGAAAGGTATGTCTTGTCACATTCTTTGAAGGCTGAATTGTAACGACGGATGATCAGTGAGGTACATATTTGATTGACATAGTAGGAAATAGGAATTATCATATAAAAGATATCAGACTCCTAGGAAATGATGATTTCACGAGGAGCAAAATGATTAATGGCAGTAATGAGGTGCAAAATGATCTATCTGGATTATGCAGCTAATACTCCGACGGACAGTGAGGTAATGAGCTGCTTTTTTGAAATAAATAACAGGTATATGGCAAATCCGAATTCTACTCATTCTTTGGGCAGACAGGCGAAAGCTGAGATGGACAGGATTACAGAGCATATAGCGAAGCTTACGGGGGTAAAGCCTTCGGAGCTTATTTATACTTCCGGAGCCAGTGAGGCAAACAATCTGGCGATTAAAGGTCTGGTAAATGCGTACAGGAATAATGGGAAGCATATTATATCGACCTGTCTGGAGCACCCGTCCGTTAGCGGTGCCTTAACTTATCTTCAGACACAGGGGTATGAGATTGATCTTGTTGATATTACAAAAGACGGGGTCGTAGATTTGATCCATTTTAAGGAGCTGCTGCGAAAGGATACGGTATTGGTTACCGTCTGCGCCGTAGACAGCGAGCTTGGAGTGATTCAGCCGATCGATGAGATAGGAAAAATACTGAAGGAATATCCGGATTGTTATTTTCATACCGATGCTACACAAGCGATTGGTAAAGTAGAGGTCCCGCTACAGTATGTGGACTGCATGACCTTTACTCCTCATAAGTTTTATGGATTAAATGGTTGCGGTATATTAATAAAGAAGGGAAAGGTTGTTCTTGAGCCTTTGTTTCACGGAGGTACCAGTACCACGATATACCGAAGTGGGACACCTGCGCTTGCCCTGGCTGCAGCGATGGATAAAGCACTGGAAATTGCCCTTATGCATCTTCCCGAGAGATGCGATGCCGTTAAGAGGATGAATGAAGATTTATGTAAGTTCTTAGTAAGCTTTAATAAAGTCAGAATTAACAGCACAGCCTGTTCTGTGCCTCATATTATCAATCTAAGTGTTCAAGGAGTTAGGGGTGGAAAATTTCAGGAAGCGCTGGAGCTGGAGGGAATCTGTGTTTCGGTGAAATCAGCTTGTTCTGTTCCGGGATCACCCTCAAGACCGGTTTATGCGGTTACGGGTGATAAGAAGAATGCCATGTGTTCGTGGAGAATCAGCCTTAGTCATCTTACGACGAAGGAAGAATTGAATTACTTTCAGGAGGCATTTACACGCTGTTATAGCACACTGGTTCAGTAACGGATGTAAGAGAAGAGCGATTAGTAAGCGTAAATCAGTCGATTACTGGTTATATAAAATAGAAAGTGGTAAATTAGATGGAACGCTATGAAGAAATAGAAAGAAGTATAATAAAGAAATTTCGCAAACCCTTATGGAAGAAATTTATAGATGGGGTAAATGATTATCAGCTGATCAGTGAGGGTGATAAGATCGCAGTTTGTATCTCGGGAGGTAAAGATTCCATGCTGCTTGCGAAGCTTATGCAAGAGGTACAAAGACATGGGAAGATTTCGTTCGATCTGGAATTTTTGGTGATGGACCCCGGATATAACGAGATTAACCGGCAGACGATTGTGAATAATGCAAAGCTGTTAGATATTCCGATTACAATTTTTGAAACACAGATATTTGATATTGTGGCAGGCGTGGAGGAATCACCCTGTTATCTTTGTGCACGAATGCGAAGAGGTTATCTTTATAAAGAAGCACAGGCTAGGGGCTGTAACAAGATTGCACTGGGACATCATTTTGATGATGTTATAGAGACAATATTGATGGGTATGTTATATGCCGGACAGATTCAGACTATGATGCCGAAGTTACATAGCACGAATCATCCGGGAATGCAGCTGATACGTCCGATGTATCTGGTGAAGGAAGCTGATATTTTGTCCTGGAAGCAATATCATGATCTACAGTTTATCCAGTGTGCCTGCCGTCTGACGGAAAACTGTACCTTATGCGACAATGGAGGGGGCGGCTCCAAACGACAGGAGATGAAAACTCTGATTAAGAAATTTCGTCAGACGAATTCATGCATTGATATGAATATTTTTCGTAGTGTCCACGATGTGAACCTAAGTACGATTATCGGCTACCACGATAAAGAAAGCTCCTATCAATTTCTGGATGATTTTGATCAGAGAGGAGAAAGATAATGCTGAATCAATTTTCAAGAACACAGCTGATATTTGGGCAAGAAGCGATGGAGGTTCTGAAGAAGGCAAGAGTTGCCGTATTTGGAATCGGAGGTGTCGGCGGCTATACCGTGGAGGCTCTGGCCAGGAGCGGAGTGGGTAGACTTGATCTGATTGATGATGATAAGATATGCTTAACAAATATCAATCGACAGATTATCGCTACAAGAAAAACAGTCGGTAAATATAAAGTTGATGTAATGAAGGAACGAGTTCTTGATATTAATCCGGATGCCGAGGTTATGACACATCAATGCTTTTACTTAAAAGATACAGCAGATCAGTTCGATTTCTCTGAATATGATTATATTGTAGATGCGATTGATACGGTTTCAGCAAAAATAGAGATGATTCTCCGCGCCGAGGAGATGAATATACCTATCATTAGTTGTATGGGCACCGGCAATAAGTTGGATCCTACACGTTTTGAGATAACCGATATCTATAAAACCTCAATCTGTCCGCTTGCGAGGGTTATAAGGAGAGAATTGAAGGCCAGAGGTGTTAAGAAATTAAAGGTATTATATTCAATGGAACCGGCCAGAAAGCCCTTAGAGGATATGGCAATCAGCTGTAAAAGCAATTGTATTTGCCCACCGGGAGCCGAGAGAAAATGTACGCAGAGGCGTCAGATTCCCGGAAGTAATGCATTTGTTCCGTCGGTGGCAGGCTTAATCTTAGCAGGGGAAGTAATCAAGGATCTAACAGGAGTCAAATGAATCGGACTCACTAAGAACTATTTGTATAAGCTAATATTCGATGAATCCGGGAATTTATGTGATGCAGTTTTTGAAAATCATAGTAACAGATATGACATTATTTCAGAAAGGATGAATGCAATGGGAAAAGTACCGACAGGGGTAGAAGCATGGGAGCTGTTATGTGAATTTAATAAGGATGAATTCCATCTAAAGCATGCCAGAGTTGTTGAAGGAGTCATGAGGTATTTTGCAAGAGAACTAGGTTATGGCAAGGAAGAAGAATTCTGGGGAATTGTAGGCTTGTTGCACGATCTGGATTTTGAAATATATCCGAATCAGCACTGTATCATGAGTCAAAAGATACTACAAGAACGTGGCATTGATGAACGAATCAATCATGCAACGGCGAGTCACGGATATGCATTGACAGTTGATATCGTACCGGAACATGAAATGGAAAAGGTGCTTTATGCAGTAGATGAATTGACTGGCTTAATCGGTGCGGCAGCACTCATGCGCCCCTCAAAGAGTACACTTGATATGGAATTAAGCTCAGTAAAGAAAAAATATAAGACACCGAAGTTTGCCGCGGGGTGTTCCAGAGAAGTAATAGAACGCGGCGCTCAAATGCTTTCCTGGGAACTGGATGACCTTCTTTTGAGAACGATATACGCATTACGGGATGTAGAGACCACAACCGGGCTCGTATAAAGGGTTGCAGGTATAATGATAATTGACAGGAGCAGATACCATGGTCGGAATGGGTACAATTGCCAATATGGCAGCCATCATAATCGGATCGGCAGTCGGATTAATGTTAAAAGGGATTTTAAAGCAAAGGTTCAGGGACACCATCATGCATGCTCTTGGACTTGCTGTAATGCTGATTGGTCTTAGTGGGGCACTTCAGGGATTGCTTAAGATTAATCAAGAAGGTATTGAGACTACCAATATCATTTTGATGGTGATATCTCTTGCAGTCGGAGCATTTTTCGGTGAACTGATTGATATTGAAACCAGACTTGAGCATATGGGAGAATGGATTAAGAAAGTACTGAGAGTGAAGGGTGATACAGGGCAGAATTTTGTCGAAGGCTTTGTCAGCAGTTCTTTGTTATTCTGCGTCGGAGCCATGGCTATCATCGGTGCATTAAAAGATGGGTTATCCGGAGATGCTTCCACACTATATGCAAAAGCTATCATTGACGGATCGGTATCTGTATTTATTGCCTCAACACTTGGCATCGGTGTATTTTTTTCAGTGATTCCTTTAGGACTGTATCAGGGACTGATTACGCTATCGGCAAAGTATGTTGAGCCTTATCTGGGTGAAAGATTAATTTCAAATATATCCTGTATCGGTTCGGTTATTATTTTCGGTATCGGAATTAATATGATTTTCGGTAAAAAAATAAAATGCGGTAATCTACTGCCGGCGGTATTAGTTCCGGTGGTAGTAGAAATAATTAAGCACTTTATGAGGTAATATAGTGGATTGAAAGTGAATTTTATCAAATTGTTTTATATTATCTTACATTTTGCGATTAGTATTTTAGTACACTGATAACCAAATAGAGAAACTATATTGACCGACTTCCATTAATTGATATAATTATGGTAATTTATGTAAATTACGGAGGTCGCAGTATATGAATAAAATAAATCTAGCGGGTTTTGTCTGTAAATTGGTGTTTATCTGTTTGGTGGTCATATTTATATTATGGAATTGGGATATAGAAACATCATTTTCACTCGGAAAGCAGAACTTTGATATCATATCTGCGGCAGTGATATCCCTTGGATTTGGCTTGACATTATGCCTGATTTTATATGGTCGAAGAATACATAATTAATGATTGACAGTACAAGTATTATTGTATACAATAAAACAAGCTTATATTTATATTAGATTGGAGAGTGTATCAATGGATCAACGTAAAGTTTATATTAACCCACATAACAATCTGCTTCAGCTTGAGGAGCCGATTTATCCCTTGGTGGATGTTGAGGAGCCAAATACATTTCGTAATTTGTTTCCTTATCATGAAATCCCAAAAATAGCGTTTAATGACCGAATTGTACCTCATAATCTTCCGGATGAGATATTTATAACTGATACAACTTTTCGTGACGGGCAGCAGTCCAGAGCACCATATACAACAGAGCAGATCGTGACAATGTATGACTATCTTCATCGCCTTGGAGGTCCAAAGGGAATAATTAGGCAGAGCGAATTTTTCTTATATAGTAAGAAGGATCGCGATGCGGTATATAAGTGTATGGAGAGAGGCTATCAGTTCCCGGAAGTAACTTCCTGGATTAGGGCAAGTAAGAAGGACTTTGAGCTCGTTAAGGAGATCGGTATGAAGGAAACCGGTATTTTAGTGAGCTGTTCTGATTATCATATCTTCTATAAGATGAAGATGACCAGAACAGAAGCCATGAATCACTATTTAAGTGTAGTAAGGGAGTGTCTTGAGACAGGAATTGCTGCCAGATGCCACCTGGAGGATATAACCCGTTCCGATATTCATGGATTTGTAATTCCTTTCTGTCATGAATTGATGAAGCTTAGCACTGAATATAATATTCCGGTTAAGATAAGAGCTTGTGATACCATGGGCTATGGTGTGAATTTTGCCGGTGCGGTTATCCCGAGATCGGTTCAAGGAATTATTTATGGTATTATGATGCATGCCGGTGTTCCTTCCAAATGGTTGGAGTGGCATGGACACAATGATTTCTATAAAGCAGTCACCAATTCAACTACGGCTTGGCTGTATGGCGCCGGAGCTGTAAACTGTTCTATCTTTGGTATTGGTGAAAGAACCGGTAATACACCTCTTGAGGCAATGGTATTTGAATATGCTCAGTTAAAGGGAACCTTAGATGGTATGGATACTACGGTTATTACTGAGTTGGCGGCATACTTTGAGAAGGAAATCGGATACCGCGTCCCGTCAAGAACTCCGTTTGTGGGTAAGAACTTCAATGTTACCCGAGCTGGAATTCATGCAGACGGTTTACTTAAAAATGAAGAAATCTATAATATTTTTGATACAGAGAAGTTTCTGAACAGACCGGTTCTGGTGGCAGTGTCCAATACCTCAGGGTTGGCCGGAATTGCACACTGGATTAATACCTTTTTCAAGCTGAAGGGCGAAAAGGCGGTTGACAAGTCCAATCCGGTTGTTGTAAAAGTCAAAGTGTGGGTTGATCAAGAATATGAAACCGGCCGTATGACAGTAATTACAGATGACGAATTAACGAAAAAGATTCGTGCCGCAGAAGAAGAACTGGGTATTAGTATCACATAACAGGGTTTCACCTAAAAATAATAATAAATTTGACATTTAAAACAAAACATCTTACAATTCAAATAACAAGATGAATTAGCATGCTGATTCATCTTGTTTTAAGCCGTAAGAAGACTTTCGGCCCGGCAAGGAATATGACTTGCCTGTTGGACAGTACATCAAAATTGAAAGGCGCGGTATATTATGACAACTGCAGAGAAAATTGAAGCAGCAAAAGAGAAATTCGGACTATTATTGGAGAGCCAGTTAAAAAGAGTAGAAGATATGAAGGCACAGGGAGATTTCGTTTCTTATCAGTCCTTGGATCAGATCATTATCGGTGTATGCGGTGGAGACGGCATTGGTCCGGCTATCACAGATCAGGCTCAGAGAATATTGGAATTTCTTCTGAAAGATGAATTAAAATCAGGCAAAGTAATATTTAGAGTAATTGATGGTTTAACAATAGAGCGGAGAGCGGCTGAAAATGCAGCAATTCCTCCGGCAGTTTTAGAGGAGTTAAAGAAATGTCATGTTATTTTAAAAGGACCCACAACAACACCCAGAAAAGGTGATCCGTGGCCGAATGTTGAGAGTGCCAATGTAGCTATGAGAAAGGAACTTGATTTGTTTGCCAATGTTAGGCCGGTTCGTATTCCTGAGCAAGGTATTGATTGGACTTTCTATCGTGAGAATACCGAAGGCGCATATGCCGTTGGTAGCAAGGGCATTCATGTTACAGAGGACCTTGGAGTAGATTTTACAATAGCTACGTCACAGGGAACCGAGAGAATAATTAGGGCTGCTTTTGAATTTGCAAGAGCAAATAATAAGAAGAGAATAACCGCTGTAACAAAGGCGAATATTATAAAGACAACGGATGGCAAATTCCTCGATATCTTCAGGGAAATGGCTAAGGAATATCCGGAAATCTCAGCAGACGATTGGTATATCGATATCATGACTGCTAAGCTTGTTGATGAAAAGAGAAGGAAGGATTTTCAAGTTGTTGTTCTTCCTAATCTCTATGGAGATATTATTACAGACGAAGCAGCTGAGTTCCAGGGCGGTGTCGGAACGGCAGGAAGCGCCAATATTGGTAAGAAATATTCCATGTTTGAAGCAATCCATGGTTCTGCGCCCCGTATGGTACAAGAAGGCAGAGATATTTATGCAGATCCATGCAGTATGATACGTGCAGGTGCAATGCTTCTTTCACATATCGGTTATACAGAGGAGTCCGAGAAGCTTTATCATGCACTGGATATTTGTACCGTAACAGAGCGTAAGCTGATAACTACAGGAAGAGATACCGGAGCAACCGGAGCTCAGTTTGCAGATTATTTGATGGAAACAATAGAGAAAATATAATATACACCGGGAAGAAGTTCAAAATGAAATTCCAACGGAATTAATTTTGGAGTTCTTTTAATGGCTCGCATGATCTTGCGAGGCTATATTAATCTTTTAGGAAAGTTTGTCCTATAAGATTAAAGCGCTCCGTGTAGGATGCGCACCTCGCAGCGAGGAAGTTTATTGCTTCGCAATCCACTCGCGCGCGAAAGTGTCAGCAAGCTGACACTTTGTTCCACTATTCGTATGATAGGAGGAAATTCCTTGGATGATTTGAACATTCACAAAGATGCCAGTGATAATTATTCTTTAAGAGGTCGGGTTTTTAATAAGTTAAGAGAAGATATTCTTTCCGGTATATACCATGAAAATGAAGAGCTAAAAGAAAATACCATTGGGCTTGAGCTCGGCGTTAGCCGTACTCCTGTTCGCGAAGCCCTGCGACAGCTTGAACTGGAGGGCTTAGTTACCATGATTCCCAATAAGGGAGCCTATGTGACAGGCATTACTTCAAAGGATATCCATGACATCTATAAGATACGTTCCTATCTGGAAGGATTATGTGCCAAGTGGGCATGTGAGCATATTACGGAAACCCAAATTGAAGCTTTGGATGAGATATTATATTTATCTGAATTTCATGCAGGAAGAAACCATCACGATCAGATGGTAGATTTGGATAATAAGTTTCATGAGATGATTTATGAGGCTTCCGGCAGTAAAATCCTGTATCATGTACTATCGGATTTTCATCATTATGTCGAGAGGGTGCGAAAAATCACTCTGTCCATGCCTAATAGGGTTACTAAATCAAATCGCGAGCATGCAGCAATACTCGACGCAATAAAAAGGCGCGATGGTGAGCTGGCTGAAGCATTGGCGCATGAGCATATCATGAATACCATCCAAAATATCAGCGAGCAAGGTTTGTAATATCAAAGAACCGGCGCAGTATTCTATCGGTAATAGAAAGAGGATAATGTTATGCAGGTCATGAAGGGCGATTCTTTTGAAGAGATAAAACAACAAACAACAAGCGTAGAAACATTGGAAGCGTCTGAAGCCACTATTGTTACGGAAGATGAAATAAGTAAGGAAATAGAATCGGAGTATCAGAAAGCAATTAAATTTATGGAAAGTATCAGCTGTATGACGGCCTGCATAGATAAAGTGCGGATGTATAAGAAGGTAACAGAACAGTTTGTTGCTCTTTCCGGATATAAAGATTCCGAGATTCATATAAAACAGTGTAAACGTAACGCAAAAAAGGCGAAAGAAGCAATAAAAAAGATCATCTATGACAGGGCTCAATTTCATAAAACCAAGTCAAAGACTACAGAGGATTTTAAGCAGACAGCCGCTGAATTCAGAAAGGTCAAGGGATATCTGGATGCTGATGAACTGGCGGAACTATGTGATCTAAAAAGCATAAGTATGGAAAGAAGAGGGATAAAGAAAACATTCTTCCGTTGGGGAATGATTGTTTTGTGTATCCTTCTACTTGTTATTGGTCTAAAAACCTCTTTCCCCAAATATATGATTGCAAATTTATCCATGACAATTGGCTCATATCACCTTGCGTCAGGCCTATATGAGAATCTGGGTTCTTATATGGACAGTGAGGAGAAATTACTGGAGAGCAAGTATCAGTATGGTTTGAAATTAGAGGCTAAGGGTGAGTACACCAAAGCGTTGACTACTATTTCTGATTTGGGCGATTATAAAGACAGCCTGGAAAGGGAAGTTGATTTAGAAAAGCTGATTATCAAAAACGGCGTTGTCGGAAAAACAGTTAGTATAGGAAAAACGAAATGGAAGATACTGGAATATAATAATAATCAGGTACTTCTGCTTAAAACGAAAGCCTTGACAGACATCTCCTACCATAATGTACCGGAGAATATCACCTGGGAAACCTCACAACTACGAGAATTTTTAAATAGTGAATATAGAAGCGATACTTTCTCAAAGCAGGAACAAAACAGTATTGTACTTACGACTGTAACAAACAGCGATAATACAGTCTATGGTACAGACGGAGGCAGTGAGACAGAGGATTATCTATTTGTTCTTAGCATGCAGGAAGCGCAGACCTACAGTACTTTATTACCAACGATGAATGCAGATACATGGCTTAGGACTCCGGGAACCGGGCAAAACTGTGCGGCATTTCTTTCGTCGAATGGTAAGGTTATGGAATATGGTTATGATGTTTCGGGTAATCAGATGACTGCGCTTCCCGCAATGTGGTTTAATTATGGAGATAAATAATTATTTTGATGTAAAGAGTTTAAGTGGTAGAAGAGATCTAATACTTCACTCATGAAGCATTAGGTCTCTTCTGCAGCCAGTAACTCCCATTGTTCCATAAGCCCCTCAAGGCGAGCTTCAAGCTTCTTTTTCTCATTGTTTAACTCCAGAAGTTTTGCGGCATTCGTAAAGACTTCTTCTTTCGTCAGTAAGTCATTGATTTCTTCATTACGAACTTCAAGTTGTGATATTTCATCTTCGGCCTTATTAAGATCGCTCTTTCTCTTGCGAATTCTGGCTTGTTCTTCCTTCTGTTGCTGCCAATTCTGCTTGTTATCGCCTTCATTCCCGACCGGTTGTGTATAAGTTTGGTTCGCTTTATTATCTGTGTAAGCATTGCCTAAGGATGCTGTGGGGGTAGGAAAAGCACCCGGTCTTCCGGTAGGTATAGATGTCGATGTTGCAGCTTTTCCAAGATACGCAGCTTCTACTTCAGGTTTTTTTTCCAGATAATAATCATAATTTCCGATATAGTTTAATAAGGACTGTCCGGTCAAATCCAGAATTCTTGTAGCTGTTTTATTAATAAAATAGCGGTCATGGGACACATATAATACAGTTCCGCTGTAGTGGTTGATGGCATTCTCTAGAATTTCTTTAGAAGTAATATCCAGGTGATTCGTCGGCTCATCTAAAATCAGAAGATTTGCCTCGGACAACATCAGCTTTGCAAGTGATACACGTCCGCGTTCACCTCCGCTAATATCCTTAATACGCTTGAACACATCGTCTTCGGTAAACAAAAATGCAGCTAATATATTACGGATTGCGGTATTGTCCAGATTGGGATAGGCATCCTGCAATTCATCAAACAATGTCTTCTCCGGATCGAGCACCTGATGCTCCTGATCATAATAACCAATGTTTACCTTGGCACCAAGACGAATCTGACCCGCATCCGCATCCGTTTGACCATTAATAATCTTAAGAATGGTGGTTTTTCCGGTTCCGTTATTACCGATGATAGCAACTCTTTCGCCTCGTTTTATATCAAAGCTCAGATTCGTGAACAGAGTCAGCTGATCATAATTTTTCGCAAGCTCGGTCACGGTAAGTACATCATTTCCGCTCATAATACGGGGCTCCAGTTGAAAATGTATCTGGGTATGATCCACGGGGCGATCGACCCGTTCGATTTTCTCCAGCATTTTTTCCCGGCTTTCTGCGCGCTTAATGGATTTTTCACGATTGAAAGAACGAAGCTTTGTAATAACTTCCTCCTGATGTTTGATTTCCTGTTGCTGATTAAGAAACTGTTTCAGCATTGCGTTCTCGAGCATGGATTTCTTCTGCACATATGCAGAATAATTGCCTTCAAAGGACTGACATTTGGAGTTATCAAGCTCAACGACCTTGGATACTACCTTATCAAGAAAATAACGGTCATGGGCAACGACAATAACAGCTCCGTTATAGTTGAGTAAGAAGGTTTCCAGCCAGGCGATTGAAATTAAGTCCAGATGATTGGTAGGTTCATCTAATAAAATAATATCCGGTTTTGATAATAACAGCTTTCCAAGAGCTATTCTGGTTTTTTGTCCCCCGGATAAGGTGTTGACCTTTTTGCCGAATTCCTCTTCAAAGAATCCAAGGCCTTTTAGAATTCCGGTCACCTCGCTCTGGTAGGCATAGCCGTTCTTGATTTCGAATTCATGTACAAGACGGGTATACGTATTCAGCATCTGTTCAAGCTTCGGTCCTTCCGCATGCTTCATGTCATGCTCCAAGGAACGAATATTGCTATCAAGATCAATAACATCTTGTTTTACAGTCATCATCTCATCAAGTATGGAGTTATCAGTGGATAGGTTTTGATGCTGTGCAAGATAACCTATGGTACTTCCTTTTGCTAGAATCACCTCACCATCATCGGCAGGCAGTTCCTTCATGATGATTTTTAACAGAGTTGATTTACCGGCACCATTGATGCCGACAATAGCCGCCTTTTCCTTTTCATTTACATGAAAGGAGACAGACTTAAGGATCTCTGCCGTTCCAAATGCTTTATTTATATTTTTACATGCAAGTATCATATGTTTATCCCTCATTATCTTCTTATCAGGAGAAGAAGCTATCTCACCTGTTTTATACGTTGATTATTTTAGCATAGGAACTTACGCAAGTAAAGAAAGGTTGAGCTATTTTATCCGATTTATATTGATTTAAGTTACTATTCACAGTCCAGCCTAAGTTAGTGATATGATTTTGACAGTTAATCTACCTTAAGTTGACCACATTGGGTACTTGGGCCTCTCCGATTCGGAAACATTTGCCGAAATTATCCGGCTGGATTATCGGTGGGGTCTGAACAGCAAGATGGATAAAATTAGTTTGTGAGGATTTATCCGCAATAATTGTCGGATGCTGGATTATGTGCTAAAATATAACCAATAATTCTTCTGCAATCAGAGGATGAAGTAGCTTTATTATGCGGAAGCGGCACAAAGGAGGACAATATGAGGCGCAAATTCAGGATTTCAATCTTACTGCTGATACTCAGCTTAAGTATTATATCGCAGTCGGTTCAGGCGGTCACTTATTATGTGGAAGCACCGGAGTATGAGAATATCGAGTTCAATAGGGCAATGGCAACGAATGACAGGGAGATTTCATTAGAATATGCCGGTGATGAAACGGATTATCATACCGATTTGTATGGGCTCCAGTATGCGCTTCAGGATTATGCCGATTCGGACTATGCTTATTATAATATGAACATGATTACAGTAAGTCAAACAACGCTGGATTATGCCATTAAGAAGCTGAGTGTCAATTACAATATCCAAGGTCTGGAAACTCCCGCGCAGACAGAATATGTCTATGATACGATACATAAGCTGATTATAGATAATCCGTCCATTATCAAAGCTTCCGATTATGAGAAAGCTGCTTGGGCCTATCATTATGTTACAAGCCATGTGACTTATGATTATAGAGATAATGATGATAATATGAAATATTCTGCCTATGCGGCGCTTTATAACGGTACGGCGGTATGCCAGGGCTATTCTCTGCTTTATTATGCGCTTGCAACCGAGCTTGGCATAAGGTGCAAGATCGTCTCCGGTGAAGCGGACAATGGTTCTGAATCAGGTTCTCATGCCTGGAATGCAGTATGTTTAGACGGGAAATGGTATTATGTTGATACGACCTGGGGAGCCGGTTCCGGTGATGTGAAATACTTTCTTGCCCTGAAAAAGGATTTGCAGTCACATACGCTGGATTCCATCTATGAAAACTATTTTGATTTTGCTGATGTAAATTATGTTGAGGATGGAAATTCAGAATATCATGGTATCCTGGCTTCGGTATATAATGTGAAGCTTGACCCGCTAAAAAAGGTTACAATGACTTCGGAGGGCACCTTCCAATGGCTGCTTGAGAATCCGGATCAGATTAAGCTGACCTTTTCCAGCGGGAATCCGGAGGTGACAACGGTTACTGAGGATGGGGTCATCAAAGGGGTTGGCGAAGGAACAGCCGTGATAAAGGCAGTTAACGAGGATTTGGGGATTGAACAGGAATGTGAGGTCGTAGTAGCCGACCCCGACTTCACCATTATGGATTATGACAATATCAAGGTAATATATCAGAAAACAGCAACCATCAGCCTGATGATTACGCCTGCTGACGTAACGCCTAAGAATATAACATATCAATCGAAGGATGAAACTATTGCAACTGTGGATAAAGACGGTATCGTGACCGGTAAGCGTGCAGGCTCGACAAAGATTATGGTAACTCATCATGATCAAAAATTTGAGATACCGGTAACGGTAAGCCCCTCGGTTAACAGTAGATATAAGAGCGTCATCCTGGCGGTCAAAAAGACAGCCAGCATCAAAAATGCGGTTTTTGTCAGCAGCAACGGATATAAGGATTTGACATTTCAATCAACGGACAGTAAAATCGCCAAGGTTTCTTCAACGGGTATAGTTACCGGAGTGAAGAAAGGAAGCTGTGCTATTAAGATTTATGATAAAGCTACCAATAAGCTGGCGGCAACGGTAAAGGTAAAGGTGAATTAGCTGGCAGCGTTACATACTCCAGGAATGTGCTTGACATTGCAGGTCTATTGTTATAGACTTTAAACGCGGTTGGTGATTATAGACCTTGGCACATAGGAGGTAATATACATGGATTCATTAAAATTATGTGACAGTGATTATCGTTTCATGTTGATTGTTTGGGCGAATGCGCCGATCAATTCCGGCAGGCTTGTTGAACTGTGCTATGAGAAGCTTGGATGGAAGAAATCCACGACCTATACAACGATTAAAAAACTAAGTGAAAAAGGCTTTGTCATAAATGAGCAAGCAGTCGTATCCGTACGAATTTCAAAGGAGCAGGTACAATCGCAGGAATCCGGCAATTTTGTGGAACGTACGTTTGAAGGTTCCCTACCGCAGTTTTTAAGTGCATTCTTCAGTGGAAGGAAAATATCGGAGGGGGAAGCAGAAGAAATCAAGCATATGATTGAGGTGCATAAGGAGGATAACTCCTCCTTTGAAAGCAAGGAGGATAACTCCTCCTTTGAAAGCAAGGAGGATAACTCCTCCTTTGAAAGCAAGGAGGAGTAGAATGGACTTATTACAAGCATATTTCTATGCAGTTATCAACATGGCTGTTACAGCCAGCTTTGTAATTCTTATGGTATTACTCACACGTCTATTCCTTAGAAGAGCACCCAAGGTATTTTCTTATTTGCTATGGAGTGTGGTTGGATTTCGTTTAATTTGTCCGGTATCATTTTCTTCAATACTCAGCATTCTAAATATTCGTTTCTATCATAACAGTAATAATTCGGGAAATAATAGCACGATGTTATATTTTACGAATATTACTCGGAATACAAATTCCTCAGATATAACTACAAAGGTATTGTCCACAGGTGCTTCAAACGGAAACATTCATGCTGTCAATCAAGTTCAGAATACAATGATAACCCCCGATCATATAATGGCGGTGCTATGGATAACCGGGATTGCTGTTCTACTGGTTTACAGTCTATTTTCCTTTCATAAGCTAAAGCGCAGGGTTGCAAACGCAGTCTTGCTAAAGGATAATATTTATCAAAGCGATGAAATCCCCTCACCTTTTGTACTTGGAATTCTAAAACCCAAAATATATATCCCATTCCGGCTTGGTGAACTGGAACAGAGTTATATTCTAAAGCATGAACAATATCATATCAAACGATTGGATTATATAATAAAGCCGGCAGCATTTCTTCTGCTAATGGTATATTGGTTCCATCCGCTGGTATGGGTCGCTTTTTTTTGCATGTGCAGGGATATGGAAATGAGCTGTGATGAGAAAGTATTAAGTGAGTCGGGCATTTTTATGAAAAAGGATTACAGTTTGTCATTATTATCCTTTGCCGTGAATCACAGATTTCCGAAAGCCGGTCCACTTTTCTTTGGAGAGTCAGATGTGAAGAGAAGAATAAAGAACATACTCAGTTTCAGAAAGCCAAGGCTTTGGCTGATGATTCCGATTTTGATTGTATGTCTGATTACTATCATCGCATGTGCCGCGAATCCGAAAGCCAACGAGGAGAATGTTATCCCAGTAGCTTTAAAGCTGGAGGCTCCTAATCAGGCAGGTCAGCTTTATGATAACATAGATTCCAATGTCGAAGATATGGATCTCACATCGAATAACATAACCTATCCTCCTTCCGACATAGAGAAGGAATCCGATGAAAAAATCTTAACAATGGACACACTGCTACAAATTACCGAATGGAATCATTTTTCTTTAAAGGATTTTAGTTCATATAGTAATGCAATATCGGATAAATTGTCTTCTGAGGAAGCTTTAAATGCCTATCTTACCTTTTCACTTATGTATGATGGCAAGTCTTATGAACTACAGGTTTCATACATGAAAGCTGATAATAAAATCGACATGATACGGTTAGTTAAGAATACGGATTCGGATGTAATACTCATTTATTCTTCTGATTCAAAATATACAGTTAATACGGACATCTATTCCTTTTTAAAGAAGAATATCAAGATGAGTGATTATCTGACATATCAGCTTCCGGAGGGATATGTGGACAGTGATTTTATTGCTACTTTAGAATATGGAGGAGGTAGTCTCTTCTTGAAAAATGGTGAGATGCCGGAGCTGAACGAGAACGCTCCGATTAATTGGTATGCAGCAGGAGGTGTGCTTTTACTTCCTAATTCAGTCATATGGGACTCTTCATCCCCATTTGTTACCTTTGAAGACGGAAGGCTGATAAAAGGTGATATGCATGTAAATCATACGGGGCCTATCGCGGATCCGGTAGTTTTGAATTATATGGACGAGCAGGCGGTTCTGATGGAGGTAAGCCATGATTTATATACGGCGGCTGAGGTGGCTATTGCAGAAGACTCCAAAAAAGCGATTTCAGAGGATGACCAGACAAGTAAAATGTATGAAATTTATTTCGCTAGAGAAGATGGTGATATGGCATATTGTATCTTTTTAAACGAGAAATATTTCACCTATGATGAAGCAATCGCATTTATAAAAACCGTGAAATTTACAGAGGAAGCATTTCAATAACAGAGTTCCGAATTCTAATTCCGTCAATAAATCTGACGTATTATACATATTTGACATAGCGATACAATACCCGGTCTTGTCACTATCCTTGCAAGGCTGAACGGTAACTTTTTTCACCATTTCCTCCCCGGTAAACACATTGACTTATTCTTAACAATCCAATATAATTATGGTACTAGGGAATCAGACAAGGAGGAAACAAATTGTATAAGAAAGAAATTTCGAAAGCAGTTATCAATAGATTGCCAAGATATTATCGATATCTTGGAGACTTGCTGGAAAAGGATGTTGTCCGTATCTCTTCAAAGGAACTCAGTGAGAAGATGAAGGTGACAGCCTCTCAGATACGACAGGATTTAAATAATTTTGGTGGCTTTGGACAACAGGGTTATGGGTATAATGTGGAATATCTTCACTCAGAAATCGGAAAGATTCTTGGACTTGATACCAAATATAATATGATTATCATTGGAGCAGGTAATCTTGGACTTGCACTTGCTAACTATGCGGATTTTGAACGCCGTGGTTTTTTCGTAAAATGTATTTTTGATATTGCTCCAAGCTTAATCGGTACAGAGATTCGAGGGATAACTGTTAAAAATGCCGAGGAAATGGAAAATTATATCAAGATGAATAAGGTTGATATCGCAGCTGTAACCGTACCTAAGACGAAGGCTCCATCGATTGCGTCGGACTTGGCAAAATGGGGTGTTAAGGGTATCTGGAATTTCGCACCGACTGACCTAAACTTACCGAAGGACGTTACCGTTGAGAATGTACATCTGGCAGAAAGTCTTATGAAGCTATCTTATCGATTATCGGGAAATGATATAGAATAAGAGTATGTTTTGCAAGAAGGCTCAGGGGGGCTTCGCATGGGAAAGAAAGATAAAAAAGTTGATTTTAGCCATATTGTGAAGGATAAGAAATTGCCGATACTGACCTTGGATGGTCGCTGGCATGAATTGTTTACAGAGGATCAGAAATCTCCGGAGATGAAGGAATCTGAACAAAAGGTGAATAATCTTCTTAAGAAGCAGGGAAAATTAGTCAACGACATCAAAGACATGAAAAAATTGAAAAACAATCTTTTGACCGAGATTATGGAGAACATGAATATCGGAACTGATAACATCGGTAAAACAAAGGAAAAGAAACTGGATAAGAATAAGCAGTTTATCAATGAACTTAATGTCAAGATTGATGCGGCGATGGAGGAGCTTGCTGAGATTCCATATATGATTAAGGAAGTAAATGAAGAATTGATGACAGAAAGCATTAATATTTTTTACGACTGCATTGAAAATAACAAAGCAGAGCTTAAGGAAGTAGCCGTCTGGATTTACAATATGAGAGAAGAACTGAAACACAAAATATTAATCAAACAGGATTTGGAAGTCAAAAATACGAAAATATATACCTACATGCATGATATCCTTGGCCACGAGCTTATGGAAATGTTTGATAAAGAGCACGGAGCCAAGTAAAAGCTGGGGTGAAACACGGAGGTTATATGATAACCGGAATAGGTGTTGATTTAATTGAGGTAGACCGCGTCAGACGGGCATGCCAAAAGGAATTATTTTTAAAGAAGTATTATACCGAACAGGAAATAGTTCTGGTGAATAATGATTTCAAGAAGGCGGCAGATAATTTTGTTGTAAAAGAAGCCGTTTCCAAGATGCTTGGAACGGGTTTCAGGGGCTTTGCGCCGATTGATATTGAAGTATTAAGGGATCCTTTTGGAAAACCATATGTAAACTTGTATGGAGGAGCGGCAGAACTTGCTAAGCAACAGAAGATTACAGGTATACATGTCTCCATAACGAATACAAAGGAATACTCCAATGCTTTTGTAGTTGGAGAAACAGTCTTTTAATATTGTGTTAGTAACCCAATGCGGCAATGTCATTCGAAAGGTAGGCATGTTTATTTGTATGAAGTATGCAGTTAACTCTAGAGAAATGAGACTGATTGATGACGATACAATCCGACGGATGAAAATCCCACAGGAAGAGCTGATGGAACGTGCGGCGGCTCAGTTGGTAGCTGTCATGAAGCGAATTATTAAAAATCCGGACCATATTCTTGTTGTATGCGGCCCCGGTAATAATGGAGGAGATGGAATTGCGGCAGGTAGAATACTGTATTTACAGGGCTATCATGTGGCTATTCTTTTTATTGGAGAAGAAGAAAAAGCCAGTGATGGGTTCAAGACCCAAGTGGAAATCGCAAGGAAATTAGGGATGACATTTGAAAACACAGATAAGCTATGTGAATATAATATAATAATTGATGCCATTTTTGGGGTTGGACTATCTAGATCGGTCACCGGCGAATACGAAAGGATAATCAACCGGATTAATGCAGTGGATAATACGGTATTTTCAGTGGATATTCCTTCTGGGATTTCCACTGATAGCGGGAAAATAATGAACACAGCTATTTATGCGGACTATACGATAACCTTTGGTCATATGAAATTAGGGCTTATCCTATATCCGGGAGCTGAATGTGCCGGTGAAATCACGGTAGCTGATATCGGTTTTCCGAGAGAGTCTACAATGCGTGCAAAACCGGAGATGGTATATTATGAACCGGAGGACTTATCGAAGGTTCCGATACGAAGAAATTACAGTAATAAAGGCGATTACGGAAAGGTGCTATTGATTGCAGGCAGTAAAGGAATGAGTGGTGCAGCCTATCTCTCAGCTAAAGCAGCTTACAGGACCGGAGCAGGTCTGGTTAAGATTATGACATCCGAAGACAATCGAATTATACTTCAAACCTCTCTACCGGAGGCACTGTTTGCCGCCTATGATGAACAGGGTTTATCGCCGGAGGAACTTGATCATAAGCTCCTTGCAAACATATCCTGGGCAAGTGTTATTATCATTGGGCCCGGGCTTGGACTGTCACAGACAGCACAATATTTACTGGAGACAGTTATAAAGAGTGCCAAGATTCCGGTCATCATTGACGCGGATGCCATTAATCTGTTAGCTGCTGACTGGCTAAAATACCGGATAGATGATTACTCTTCAAATAGGCAATTTATACTTACACCGCATTTGATGGAATTATCCCGTTTAATTAATCTTCCTGTTGCCGACATCGCCAATAATTTGGTTGACACTGCTCGCCAATGTTCTTATAATAATTATTTGATATATGCCATCAAGGATGCCAGGACAATTGTTACGCAGAATGAGAAAAGGTATATCAATATATCCGGTAATAATGGAATGGCTACCGGAGGTAGCGGAGATGTGCTGACCGGTATCATTGCAGCGCTCATTGCACAGGGTATGCCTTCATATGAGGCAGTATGCCTCGGTGTCTATATTCATGGTTTGGCCGGAGATGCGGCAGCCGAGGATAAAGGGAAATATTCCATGATGTCCGGTGATATCGTGGACTGTATTGGGAAGGTACTAGGGCCAATCGGCTGAACAATCAGGTCTTAAAATAAAATGAGTGAATGCAGGGTAAAGTTGCAGGCACAGGGAAAGGTCAGCGATAATATTATGAATGAGGAACAGAGTACACAGAATAAGAAAAGCTATTACAGAGTTCAGGCAAATGTGGATTTAGGTGCAATCAGACATAATCTTCTGGAAATAAGAGAAAAGATAAATCCCGATACAAAAATCATGGTAGTTATAAAGGCAGACGCTTATGGTCATGGTGCCGTTGCAATTGCAAAAGCGATTGGAGAAAGTGGTAGAATTGACACTTATGGTGTTGCAATCATCGAAGAAGCGGTTGAACTCAGAAAAGCCGGTATCACGAAGCCAATGTTGATTCTAGGGTTTACACCGAAGGAACAGTACGATCTGGTGGTAGCCTATGACGTCACCCAAACCGTATTTCAGTATGAGATGGCAGAAGCGCTTTCGATGGAGGCAAAAAGGCAGGGAAAAACTGCAAAGATCCATATCAAGCTTGATACCGGTATGAGCCGTATCGGCTTTAGCGATTCGCTGTCTGGTGTGGCTGAAATTAAGCGTATGAAAGAATTAAAAAATATAGAGATAGAAGGGCTGTATTCGCATTTCGCATGTGCAGACGAAGTTGATAAAACAAGTACATTAACCCAGCTGAACAAATACATAAAGTTTATTAAGATGCTTGAGAAGGAGCAGATATTCATTCCTGTCAAACATATTTCCAATAGTGCAGGGATTTTGGAATACCCGCAGGCACAATATAATATGGTACGCTGTGGCATTGCCACCTATGGATTATATCCGTCGGAGGACGTGAATCATCAAGATATTAAGCTGATTCCGGCGATGGAATTAAAAACTCACGTGGTATATGTTAAGGAAATTGATGCAGGCGTGGGTGTTAGCTATGGTTCGACCTATGTATCCAGCTGCAGAACGAGGATAGCTACCATTCCTGTTGGCTATGCCGATGGCTATTCCAGAAATCTTTCTAATCGCGGTAAAGTAATCATTCATGGTCAATATGCTCCAATTATTGGTAGGATCTGCATGGACCAGTTTATGGTTGATATCACTGATGTGGAAGATGTAAGACAAGGAGATACAGTTACGCTGCTTGGTAGAGACGGTCAGGCGTTCATTTCAGCGGAGGAGTTGGCCGAGTGGTCCCATTCCTTCCCCTATGAGCTGGTTTGTACCGTAGGCAAAAGAATTCCAAGGGTATATTCTGAATCGGATTATGCATGCACAAATCCAAATGATCGCCTGTAATTATAAGCACTTTTTACACTTTATGGTATACACACGATTAAAATGGCAATAATAAAATTAGCCTTAAATTGGAGTGTGAATAAAGTGGTTATTAAAAGAGGAGATATCTTCTATGCGGATTTAAGACCTGTGGTCGGATCCGAACAGGGTGGTGTCAGGCCGGTTCTGATTATTCAGAATGATACAGGTAACAAACATAGTCCTACCGTAATATGTGCGGCCATTACATCTAAAATGAATAAAGCAAAGCTCCCGACCCATGTAGAATTGGATGCTGAAAAATATGGTATCGTTAAGGATTCCGTTATCTTGTTGGAACAGGTGAGAACGATTGATAAATCACGCTTAAAAGAAAAAGTATGTCACTTAGATAGGGATGTACTAAAGAAAATTGACAGAGCACTGATTATTAGTTTTTCTCTAGATACATATTTCAGATAAATGGATGAATTAGTTTGGCCGATTCATTCGGTCGTGAAAAAAGGCGGCGTCGCAAAATAACTATACAGTTATAATGCGCCGCCGCCTTTTTTGTTATACAGCAGGGGAGCTGTATAACCATAGCGTATAATAGGGTGGGAGTAGAAAGTGTTTTATCACTATCTATGTTATTAGTATACAAATTAATTGTGTATATAATGTGAAGATATAATTAAGTTACTGTGAAAAAACGAAAACTTTGATAAAGTGAATATAAATTAAGAGTAGGCGTACACTTATCATTCAAAGCCCATGGCCTTTTTAACAGTTTCTGATAAATCCCTTGTAAAAAGTAATTCAAGAAGCAAAAATGCAACACCGGGCGCAGTCTGTGGACAATACGAGGTAATGATGTTATCATCAATAACAATAGGCTGATTGATTATGGTTACACCGAATTTCTGCAATTGGTTTTGACGTACCCCGCCATCTAAGTGGTAGGTTGTTCCCTTCATACCGATTAATATACCGCTTTTTCCAATCGGTAAAGCACCGACACAAACCGAAGCAATTATTTTGTTTAGGGCTCGAAATTCTTTAATCAACCTTAAAAAACTCTCATCATAGGCCTCTTCATAAAAACCATACTCTTCGAATCCACCGGGAATAGCCAAAGCTGAATAATCATCGACATTGATTTCTGAAATAAGTTTATCTACAATGACCGGAACATGGAAGGTGCTGACTACTTCCTTATGAAATCCACAGGTATCAGCCCAAATATCACAACCATAGTCATTGCGGGCCCATCCCATGACATCAATGAATACACTGAATTCCATTGTTTCGAAGCCTTTTGCTAAAAGAACTAATATTTTCACACAAACCTCCATCCTGCAGTAAACCCGCAAGTTTGATTATTTATCTGCTATTATGATGTATAGTGTAGAATATTTCAAGCATGTACATTAATATATTTATTATTTATTAATTATTTTGTTCATGGATTGTAAAGATGATGTTTTCTATATATAATAGAAATAGTGCTAACGATTCGGATGACATATCTAATTGAGCTATCACGAAAGTTGATATAAATACATAGGCAGTAATACTTAAAAATACGGTAATACAGATGGGACTTAAGAACATGCGTATAGGATTACTACGTCACTTTAAAGTGAATTGCCCGCATAAAAAAATGATGACCTCCCAGGAATTCCGTGAATGGTCTGAAAAATATGAGATTTCGAAGGTGATTAAAAAAAAGGTTGAAATGTATGGAATTGAATGGGACATCTGCTATGCCAGCGATCTACCGCGTGCAGTTACAACCGCTCAGGAAGTATACAGCGGTAATGTAAAGTTAGATATGCTGCTTCGGGAAGTGGACAATGCACCCTTTATGCATACGGAACGGATCAAACTGCCCTTTGAGGTATGGCATATCTGTGGAAGACTGGCCTGGTATTTTAGGTCTAAAAGTCAACCGGAGAACCGTACGGATACGATACATCGGATTAATGAATTCCTTGACAGGATTGACTGGACACAGGAGAATATTCTTGTCGTTTTCCATGGCTTTATGTTATATAATTTTCAAAAGGAGCTTCGTAAAAGGGGATTTAAAGGTGAAAAGCTTAAGCTTGTGAAAAACGGTGTATTATATGAATATGCAAGAGAAGAAGTTCAGAAGGAAGATATAGAGCATGAGAATAGCGCTAATATGTGTGGGTAAGCTGAAAGAGAAGTATCTCTCCCAGGGAGTGGATGAATATGTGAAACGTCTTTCAAGATACTGTGTCCTTGAGATAGTGGAGCTACCGGATGAGAAAACTCCGGACAATGCCGGCATAGCCATAGAGATTATGATTAAGAAAAAAGAGGGTGACCGTATCCTAAAAGTGCTAAAAGAGGATAGTTGCTGTATTGCGCTTGCGATTGAAGGCAATATGCTTTCCTCAAAAGAGCTGGCGGAAAGAATCGATTCTCTCGGCGTCGGCAGTATCAGTCATATCAGCTTTGTAATCGGAGGTTCTCTTGGATTATCCGAGGAAGTGCTGAATCGGGCTGATTATCAACTGAGCTTTTCTAAAATGACCTTTCCGCATCAACTGATGAGAATGCTTCTGCTGGAACAGATTTACCGTTCTTACCGAATTATTAATCATCAGCCTTATCATAAATAGTGAGAAGAATAAAAAGAGCTACAGGAAGCATTCAATCGGGTATCAGTTGCTTGTTTACACGGATCTCCGATATATGAATGCATCCTGTAGCTCTTCTTTGCAAAATATGGTTTATATATCATTTCTTTTTTCTTTCAGAATAATGCGTTGGATGCTTTTTGGTGATAAATAATATTCTATTGCAAGGTTAGGAGTAGTGGCACCCTTCATGTATTTACTATAAATCTCACGATCACGTTGCCTGATAATCAGTTTCGTATCGGTGCGTTCTCCCCAGCTCCTGTGTTGATCGGATTTCCTTGGAATATAAATATATTGCCCATCGGCATATTCCTGAATCAGTTCTAAAAGTTCTTTGGGCAGAATAAACTCTGCTCTTAAATAGCTCATATTGCGCCTCCTATGATTTTTCATTAAGGATTATGCAAAGGCCATGATATTATCTAATCATATGCGATAGCCTCTGCTACGCATTTATAACTAATTTTCTCATATAGTAGAGCCCCTTTCGTATATAATTGTCATAATCAAGTGTACATTGTTGAAAAGTATGATTCACACTGTACAGGCATGTTAGATTATTATGATTTTACCATAATAATTACTAAATTCCAAGTATTACTATGCAAATCCAAAATATCGTAAGATTCCAAGATAAATCCCATATGCGAATTGGTACTGATTGTCGCGAAGTTTCACAGCATCGGAAGGATTAGTCACATAACCCAGTTCAATGAGCAGGGAGATCATATGTGTTCTTCGCAAGACATAAAGAGAAGGCCTTAAACGAATCCCATTGTTTTTTGTACCAACCATCTGTGTTATACCGGTCATGATCTGTTCTGCAAGCCATTGGGCCTGAGTATTTAGTTGATAAAGGTAAATCTCTGTTCCGTTAATCGCCGGATTTGGATTTGAATTAGCATGAATGCTTAAAAAATAGTCAGCGGGCCATGCATTCGCTAAGCGGACTCTTTCGGCCAGACTTGTTGAAGCACTGGTTCCAAGTACTGTGGTTGGGGTGGGTCTTGATAACCGAGCATCAAAATTTGGATTATTGTTTAAAAGGTCTGCCAGATATACTCCCACCTGGTAAGTGACATTTTCTTCAAAGAGTCCGTTACCCCTAGCTCCCGTATTCGCATTTCCTGTAGGATTGTGACCTTGATCTATGAAAATTTTAATAGGCAAAGCAACACTTCCTTTTCACGTTTACTATTATTATCATCATATTCGGCATCATCCATGTTGCTACCGGTTATCTACGTTGGAAATAAATATTTATTTTTTTATGAATAATATTTTTATTTTATCTATTATCTTTTCGTTTTTGCTTGTATCATAGAATTACGACGTGTAATATTAATTATGGAAGAAAAATGCTGTCCAGGGACAGCGGAATGGAGTGTAATATGAATGATGAGCTGGCACAAATAGATGCTGATTTAAAAGGTCTGTTAATGGAAGATAAGATAGAGGAAATGAATGAGCTACTGAAAGAACAGCCGGATTCGGTAATCAAAGAAATCAGCGAATGTAATTGGAACATAGTGAAGAAATATTATGAGACGGAATGCTTCGAGCTTTTGTTTCGTCACTTTACCTTCGTTGCCTATACCTGCTTTTTGATTGAATATGAGTATCGGGAAGGTTTGATTAACAACGAGATTTATGAGACTACAATGGGTATTTTTAATGCATTATATGATAAGAGGAGACAGCAGTGATGAGCAGTCTTATTTTTGCTTCCATGGTATTTGGTTTTAGGCGTTTCATTGACAAAACAAGAAGAAGAAGGTACAATATGCTTCATAACACATTAATTTGATTAAGCTATATCGTATGGAATTGCTCAGTGCAGAAGGGAATACGCAGAATGGTTAGTTTGTTTCTGATTAGGCATGGTAGGCAAGACACAGAATTATGCAATGTTGATGTTGGGCTTTCGTCCGAAGGTATTCGCCAGGCGGAGTTTTTACGTGATAGACTAAAGAATTATGAGATTGATGCACTGTACTCCAGTAATTTTGTCAGAGCAAGACAGACAGCGGAAATTATAAATCAGGCATTATTACTTCCAATCGGAATCCGTGAGGGGATTAGGGAAATATCCTTCGGTAAACTGGAAGGCAAGAGTGATGAGTACAATAATGATCATTATAGTGAATTCAAGAAAGAGCAGCAAAAGCTTCTGGAGGACCTACCATTTCCGAGTGGTGAAAACGGAACATCAGTTTATGAACGAGCCATGCCGGTGATAGAGGAGCTGGTTCAAAGCGGTAACCGTAATATTGCAATTGTTACTCACGGTGGTACAATACGGGCGTTACTCGCAGCTCTTTTCGGTAAAAATCAGGCAAAACGATCTTTGTTTGCAGTATCGATTGAAAACACAAGTATTACTCAATTGGTTTACAAGCCGGAACTTGATCGTTTTTATCTGGAACGTTTCAATGATTATGCACATCTGGAAGGTCATCCGGAGCTTTATCGCAGTTATGTAAAGAGATAGTAATACATAATTTATGTAGAAAGTTTTCTGATATTGTGTTAGGAAGTTTTCTGATATTGTGTTAGAAAGTTTTGTTTTAACCAGGCTGCCACCCCGTCATCGTAATTATTACCGATGACAAGGTCAGCCTTTTCTTTTAGGGCCGGAACGGCATTGCCGACCGCAATCTTATAATCACTTGCTGCAAATAATGGTAAATCATTATGGTTATCGCCAAAGCAGGTAACATACTCAAAGCCCAGGCGGTTTTGTAATATCTGTAAGGCATGGGATTTTGAGGCATCTTTGCTATAAACTTCAAGATACCATAGATCAGGAGAATAATTGTCTTTATAGAATGCACAATTTAAATCCTGAAAGGTTTCAATGATATGGAAGATTGGTTCCAGCCTGTCCCGTTGATCAAGTAGTGTAAAATATATGAGAGGTTCGTTTGACAAAAGTGTAAAATCCTCAATCTGATAAAAACGCTTTTGGTAGCTGTCCACCCGTTCTTTGTAAAAATCCTGAAGAGCCTTTGTATTAAGATCCTCATAAAAGGTTGCCAGTTCTCCGAATTTGATGGTATAGGCAAATCCCTTCAGGGAATTTGTTTTAATGATATCCATCAATATATCAAGGCTTTTCTTCGAAAAAGCCTCTACATTAAGATACTCATTTTTAATAAGGTCATAGATACAGACCCCATTCATTAATATTATTGGGATTGATATCTTTACATCCTTTAAGATGGTTTTCGCCGAAGCGATGGATCTTGCCGTAGCAATTGTGAAATGCATTCCCTGATCAATCAGATCATTCAGAACAGTTTTGGTTTTATCCGATAAAATTGCATTTGGCTGCAGTAGAGTGCCATCCAGATCAGAAATATAAAGCTTATTCATTACTTCTCCTATCATTCATGTATGCCCTATGAATTAGGACAGTTGACTTTCATACGCTTCGTACTGAGCAATCATCCAATCTGTCCACTCATCAAAGTCCGGATCCGGCTTCTTAAGCTCCGGATGTTTTTCAATATAGTCCAGTGTAAAACGGACACCTTGATCAAAACGCACGGTAGCGACAAAACCCGGAACCAGTCGTTTGATCTTGGAATTATCAAAAATGACGGAATTTGCTTTATCCCCAAGTAACCCCCCGGTAAATTCATCCTTTACCTTAGCGAGAGTTTCAGAAGGAATATGAACGATCTGAGGCTTGACGCCAAGTGCATCACCGATGATTTCATAAATTTGATTCCAAGTCAGGCTTTCATCGGAGGTAATATGGACCGCTTCACCGATTGCATGAGTATTACCCATAAGTCCGATAAAGGCTTTGGCGAAGTCTGTATTATGGGTTAAAGTCCACAGGGAATTACCGTCACCGTGAACGATAACTTTCTTTCCGCTTTTAATTCTGTCTACTACGCTGTAGCTGCCACTG
Source organism: Lachnoclostridium sp. UBA1308 (assembly GCA_002307215.1). Lineage (GTDB taxonomy): Bacteria > Bacillota > Clostridia > Lachnospirales > Lachnospiraceae > Mobilitalea. The sequence continues at coordinate 154,108 of DBTU01000047.1, read as the reverse complement.
TTACCATGAATGCCGATAGGTACATCGTTATTTCCATAAGTATGGCTGGGACGGACGATGGTAATCGGAAAGCCATTCGTACGGTACTCTAACATCAGACACTCCTCGCAGGCAATCTTATTACGGGAATATTCCCAGAGAGGATTAGAAAGGGGAGTGCTTTCCGTGATAAAAGGGCTGGAAAGTGGTTTTTGGTAGGCTGAAGCTGAACTAATAAACATATACTGTTTCGTTTTTCCGGTAAACAACCGTATATCACGCTTAATAGCATCCGGATGAAAGGCGATAAACTCTGCTACTACATCAAAAGAATAATCCTTTAACTTCTCTTTGATATCTGCTTCGTTATTAATATCAGCCTCAATTACCGTTACATTATCAGGTATCAGTTCTGAATGATTCCCTCTGTTCAGTAAATACAATTCGATGCCACATTTTGGTGCCAGAGCAGTAATGGCTGTGCTGATGGTGCCGGTACCTCCGATTAATAAAGCCTTCATGTTTGATTTCCTCCCTGTATTTTATTATTCTATAACTAATACCTCTAAATCACTGACTGGATGCTTATCATATTCATCGCGCAGTAAACCAAAGATATAATAGTCGGTCATTACATTGATGATAGCTCCGTTTCGTATGAAACCTTCCTGTGTGAAACCAAGCTTCTGGGCTACTCGAATGGAGCTGGTGTTGTTGGAAAAACAGCGAACCTGAAGGCGACATAAATCCAGACTTTCGAATGCAACCTTTAGCATAGCTTGTCCTGCCTCGGGGGTGAATCCTTGACCCCAATACTGTTTGCTGATTCGATAGCCGATATCTGCTTGCTTACTAATACAAAAATCATATAATACGATTTCACCGATTACCTTTCCGGTCTCCTTTAATTCCATAAGCCAGGAAAGTTCACGGCCGGTCCGGTATTCCTTCATGGTTTCTTTATAATGATAATCAAGCCGGGTCATTTTCTTTGGTCGATGACGGCCATTTATATCTTTCGTCTCATCGTATGCACCCCAGTAGCGGTATACGCTGTAGTCGTTGATAAAATCAAGACAGTCCGTTCCGTCTTGGGTGCTGTCAGTGATCTGCCTCAACCGCAGGCGAGTTGTCTCCAATACAGGAAGCTTTCGAAAGCATGTTTCGTAGCTCATTCATACCTCCTTTTGCCGTCTGAGACGGCGTACGCTGTTTCTATTATGATACAATGGAAAAAATTTATCAATATTTGAAATGATACATTTTCATGTATTATATTATAACTACAAATAAGCTTCAATAAAAGTTTTAATACCGATTAGTATTAATAGGATACCACCGGCAAAACGAGCCCTATTTCCTAATATCGTACCAAATATTTTGCCGATATATACCCCGATAAAGCAAAAAATGAAGGTGGTTATGCCAATTAAAAGTACCGGAGTTAATATGGGAGTATCCAGTACAGCAAAGCTTAATCCGGCGGCCATGGCATCTATGCTCGTGGCTGTGCCCTGCAGAGTCAGGCTTTTTGCATTAAATACAGCCTCCCGACGATCAGGCTTCTGCGTCGGGTGACGTTCCTTGGCTGCATCAGTAATCATATTAATCCCGATAGCACCAAGAAGAAATAAAGCTACCCAGTGCTGGTAGCGGTGAACAAATTCAAAGAAGGTTTTACCGAGCAAGTATCCGATTATGGGCATAATCGCTTGGAAGCTTCCAAAGGTTAGGCCTGTAATGAAAGCATGTTTTTTTTGAATATGATTGCTGCACATGCCATTGCTAATCGAGACAGCAAAAGCATCTGCAGCCAGACCGAGCGCTAGAAGCATCAACGTAAAAAAGTCCATAATATCACCATTCCTTTCTTCATTATTATACGGAGGTAACGCTCTGATTATGTTTATGAATGGCATGGACTAATGTAAATTAGTGGAAAGTATAATTCACACTTAGAAGTTTGTGCCTGCGTAATCCTCGGCCTAAACTAATTCAAAGGGCAAGAATAATATATTGGATGGATAAATTTTTTACTTGAACGAAACGACAAAAGAGTGCATAATAGAATATCGACAGTCAAAGAATAGGTAGGTGTGACTTTGTCGAATGGATTGCACATTTATCGACATAATGAAAGTGGGTTTGGATATGGCACTTGCAATAACGGCATTTAATCAAATAGTTATCATGTTTTTTATCATTTTGGTAGGAGTAATATGCTATAAAACGAAACTGATTGATAGAGAAAGTAATAAAAGACTTGCGGATCTGGTACTTATGCTTGTGAATCCACTTGTTATAATAATATCCTATCAGCGTGAATTTAAGGCTTCTTTGCTGAGTGGGCTTCTGATATCGCTTATTTTGGCGTTGATTACACATATAGTTGCAATACTTATTTCTTTGGTAACAGTAAGGGGAAAGATGCATAACAGTGATTTGCCGATTGAACGGTTTGCAGTTATTTACTCAAATTGTGCCTTTATTGGTATACCGCTTGTGTTCGGAATTCTTGGAAGTGAAGGAGTTTTTTATCTGACTGCGTATATGACGGTCTTTAATTTGGCTGTATGGACCCATGGGATGATCACCATGTCCGGTAAGAATGATAGAAAATCCATAATAAAAGCCTTGCTTTCACCTTCTGTATTAGCGACCGTTCTGGGTTTCGTACTTTTTATGTGCAGAATTATTTTACCGGAGGTACTTAACAAACCAATTACATACATCGGGAATATGAATACACCGTTAGCCATGCTGGTAGCAGGCGCTACCATTGCACAGACCAACGTCCTAAAGATATTTACTAAAGTAAGAGTATATTACATAGCTTTTCTTAAATTATTGCTTATCCCTGTTATTATGTTACTGTTTTATAGAATTTTTCATATGCCTGAGATTGTTTTGTTAACTACGGTGCTTGCATGTGCATGTCCGACAGCGGCAACCATAAACCTATTTTCAATACGATTTGAGAAGAATTATCTTTATGCCTCGGAGTTGTTTACCATAACGACCATTTTATCAATTATGACGATTCCACTTGTAATGATAATAGCAAATATGATTGTTTAGTTGATGGCAGAGCCAAAGTGCCGACGAATGCAAAAATTATTATATAGATATCATATTTCCCAGTCTGGATACAAAGGCAGAATTTTAAAGGAACAAATACATATTACAGGATTATTGTTGCGCATCCGGATAAAAATGTAGTAAAATAGGATGTCGGTCACATAAATATACGGTCAGATATCAGTTGAGGGTAATCGGTTAATGAACTTAAAATGTGATTTATAAGGAGCCAATACATGGATGAATATGTCATAGTAAGTGATGCAACATTAGATTTATCAGTAAATGTTATTAAGGAATATGATATCAGGGTTATTCCGATGGGAGTAAGTATTGATGACATTCAATTTTTACATCACCCGGATGAAAGAGAGATATCGGTTGAAGACTTCTATGGAAAGTTAAAAAACGGAGCGGTATCACATACAACTCAGATTACCCCAGCTGTATTTATAGATTTCTTTTCTGAAATCCTAGATAAGGGACAAGATATCCTATACATAGCATTTTCATCCGGACTCAGCGGAACCTATAATACTTCGCAGATAGTAATCCGAGATCTGATAGATGAATATCCGGACAGAAAGATTTATGTTATTGATTCTCTTTGTGCTTCGGTTGGAGAAGGACTCTTAGTTTATAATGCGGCTGTCAGGAAGAAAGACGGCATGAATATGGATGATCTGAGAGAATGGGTGGAACAAAATAAAAGAAAAGTATGCCATTGGTTTACCGTGAAGGATCTGTTTTACCTAAAGAGGGGCGGAAGATTAAGCTCTATTGAAGCAATTATCGGAACCGCACTGAAGATCAGACCGGTGTTGAGCACAGACGATGAAGGAAAATTAATTGTTAATTCAAAGATCAGAGGTTCACGCGCAGAGCTGGATTTAATGATGACAAAACTGACAGAGGAAGGATGTGACATTGCATCCCAGACAGTAATCATTGGCCATGCGGATAATCTAACACAGGCGAAAGAACTTGAAAAATTAATTCGAGATAGAAATCTGGTGAAGGATATCCTGATTGAAAGAGTCGGACCAATCATTGGGACGCATACGGGGCCGGGAATGCTTGCGCTGACATTTATCGGAGAACAGAGCAGATAATATAAGCATAGAGGAAAGGTACAGATTGTTTGAGAACCGCCGAAGGCGGCGCATGGGAGCTAGATATGAATCATGATAATACAGCTGACGGTAATATGGAGCAGCAGATTAAATCCTATAAGAAAGAAGCCGCTTATTCGTACACCTTGGGGGCATTTCCTACCTACGAACTGATTAAATCAAAACCGGAGCAGGTAAGGAAGGTACTGGTGGACTCAAGCTTTACGGATCAGAATAATCTAAAGAAGCTGTGTACGGAAAAGAGCATACACCTAGAGTACAATGATAAACTAATTGCAAAAATCAGCGATAAGGAAAACTGTTATGTCGCAGGTGTTTTCAATAAATATAGTTGTACGCTCTGCGAGGTTCGACCTCACCTTGTACTGGTTAACCCCAGTAACATGGGGAATCTGGGAACGATTCTCAGGACAGCAGTCGGATTTGGTATCTATGATGTTGCAATAATCCTACCGGGTGCTGATATCTATAACCCGAAGACCGTGAGATCTTCCATGGGTGCATTATTTAAATTGAATTTTAGTCTGTTTCAGAGCTTTGAGGAGTATCGTAAACAGTATGCGCAGCATGAGATTTTTACCTTTATGCTAAATGGGGAGAAAGCACTAACCCTGCAAGAATGTCCGAATGTTAAGTTGTATTCCCTTGTTTTTGGTAATGAAGCTACAGGTCTGAACGATTCCTTTTTGACGGCCGGAACCAGTATTTTAATTCCGCAGACGCAGGATGTAGATTCCTTGAATCTTACGATTGCCGTGGGGATTGGGTTATATGTATTTACCGGACATCATTGAGCTTTTAGTGCTGATTATTTGAGATGCCTCAGAGCGGCATCCTGATTGGAAGAGTGAATGGAAGTATTGTTAGAAGTGTTTGGAATCGCTATATTGATAGTAATCTTGTTCTATATGCTGGCGATTATGCCGAAACTTCGGAGAAATCCGAATGGGAAATTATTAGATGGCTGGCTTTATGCACACCGTGGACTTCATAATAATAAATCCGATGCACCGGAGAATTCTCTGCGTGCTTTTTCGCTTGCAGTCGAAAAGGGGTATGGCATTGAGCTGGACATCCAGCTAACAAAGGACAATGTACCGGTGATTCTTCATGATTATGATTTAAAGCGTATTTGTATGACTGATTTTAAGGTATCGGAACATAATTATGAAGAACTGGAGCAGTTCAGGTTGTTCCAATCAAACGAAAAAATACCTACCTTTGAAGAAGTGCTGGCAGTTGTAGATGGAAAGGTACCTCTTATTATTGAACTTAAGATACCTTGGAAGGCCGGAAAAATCTGTTCCATTGTGTCTGAAATTCTTAAGAATTATAAGGGTATTTACTGTATCGAATCCTTTAATCCGTTCGGACTAAGTTGGTATCGTATCCATGAACCGAAGGTGGTACGCGGACAGCTGTCAACTGATTTCATCCGGGAAAAGATGGATGGTAATAAGTTTCAATTTTTTATATTAAAGCATCTGTTGATGAATTTCTATACGAAGCCTGATTTTATAGCGTATCATTATATCTATAAAAAAGGACTTTCCTATACAATCTGTAGAAAGCTGTACCGGGTTAAGACGGTAGCCTGGACAATTAAAAATCAACAAGATTATGAAGATAACCGTAAATATTTTGAATTGTTAATCTTCGACAGCTTTATACCCGAGAAAGAAAAAGCATAATTGTTGCAGTTATTCATCATTGGATAACTGCTTTTATTATATAAGGGGAAACACCTCTTTTAGAATAACTACAGATATAACAGGGAACTAATAGTACATAATAATGGGCGGTTATGAAATCACAGGTTGTTAACTGATAAAAGGATAGGGTGTGATAAGATGCTTCGTTTAATTAGTGTATTATTGTTTGAATGGCTTTGGTGTCTTTCTGATTTGCTGATAAAGCCTAAAATGCTATCATATGAAAAAGGATTTCAGAGAGATATCAGGTGTAACCGAATCGATAGTGAGTTGTATCAGACATGGAAGAAACGAGAGTTTTTGTTGACATCGGATTATGGCTATAAGTTATTCTGTGAATTAATTGAAGCGGAGAATAAGACAGCTGCAGGTGGGGATACGGTTACCGGTGTAGCTACAGCTACTGGAGTAGCTGAAAAAATAGCTGTTTTGTGTCATGGATTGGGCTGTGCCAGGTATGGCAGTATCAAGTATGCGGAGCTTTTTCATAAGCTTGGTTTTACGGTGTTAATGTATGATCACAGAAATCATGGAAAAAGCGGTAAAGCATTTACAACTATGGGATATTATGAGAAATATGATTTAAAAAAGATTGTGGATTGGTGTTATTATAGCTTTGGAAACGACTGCAAAATCATTACCCATGGGGAATCCATGGGAGCAGCCACCGTGCTGCTGAATCTGGAGATTGACAAAAGAGTGAGCCTCTCCATCGCCGATTGCGCTTATTCCGATTTGAGATTGCTAATTCGTCATGAGCTGAGACAGTATTATCATCTGCCCGGATTTTTGATACCGGTGGTAAGCTGCCTATCTTATGTTCGAGCCGGTTTCTTGTTTCGCCAGGTATCACCGATTAGGGCAGTCCTTGGGTCTGATACTCCGGTACTGTTCATTCACGGTAAGAGAGATAATCTGGTACCGGCCTTTATGTCAAGTCAGATGTACACCTGCAAGAAGAAGAATAAAGGACTTTATCTGGTCGCCGGAGCAAAACATGCGGAGAGCTACTGCTTGAACAAACAGGGCTATGAAAAGAGAGTGAGTGAATTTATTGGAAGATATCTAAAAGAATGAAATGAACAGACAAAAAAATGAAAATAATAGACAGACAAAAAATGAAAATAATTGTATTGACATTGTATATAGTAGGTAGTATTATATCTGCATAGTTAGTTGCTTGAGCAACCAACCAATCAACAGAAAGGAATTAACCATGGAGCTTAATCTTAATTCCGATAAGGCAATATTTCTACAGATCGCAGAAGGGGTTGAGGACGCCATATTATCGGGGGCCTTTGAAGAAGAGACCCAAATACCTTCAATCACCGAATTTGCTGTGAAGTATAAGATTAATCCGGCAACTGCTCTAAAAGGAATTAACCTGCTAGTGGATAGTGGTATTGTATATAAGAAGCGTGGTCTCGGTATGTTTGTAGCCCCCGGAGCCATAGAACAACTGAGGAATATGCGAAAAGAGCAGTTCTTCGATAATTACATTGTAAGCCTTGTTGCCGAAGCAAAACGTCTGAATCTGGCAGAAGCTGAAATCAAAACTATGATAGAGAGAGGTTTGAAACAATGCAATAATATTCTACCGTCTAAATAAGGCTGCACGTATCGTTCTTTGCTCAGGTGTACCGATTTTTTGCTTCGTTATTCTTCCTTGATAAATGATACAACAAATGGAGCGAGCGGGAAATCGTTGAATGCTTTCTTTGATATGACTTTGGGTAGACCTGAGAGTACATTTCTAAGCTTCACAATTACAGCACTGCTTTGTATGGAACTAGATTGGTTACTGCTTCGAAAAATTAATTTAAAATAATAGCTACATATAATTGTAATGAGTGGACAGCAGTATAGCAGAAAAGGGCTGCGTAGAAGCAAAAGTACAGGATTACTGACAAATGTGTTTCGTCAAAATCCTGTACTTTTCATTCTATGCAGCCCTTTGTTACGGACTAAGTGCCTGTGTTATTTATTCCAGGTCCAGTGAAGCCATCTTCATGGCACGAACCTTTAGGGATAATCCGAAGAGGTTGATAAAGCCTTCCGCATCATGATGGTTATAGAGCTCCCCGGTTGTGAAGGATGCGATGCTTTCATTATATAAGGAATAAGGAGAGGTGGTTCCTTGCTTAATGATATTTCCTTTGTACAGCTTGAGTTTTGCTTCGCCGGTTACATATTGCTGGGTTACATCAATAAATGCCTGATAAGCTTCACGGAGCGGTGTAAACCATTTGCCTTCGTATACAATATCTGCAAAACGGTTAGCCACTTCCTTCTTTGCAGTCAGTGTAGAACGGTCTAGGATCAGCTCCTCTATCTGCATATGTGCTTCCATTAAGATGGTTCCGCCGGGAGTTTCATATACGCCTCGGGATTTCATACCAACGACACGGTTTTCTACAATATCTACGATGCCGATACCATGCTTCCCGCCCAGTTCGTTTAATTCCTTGATGATTTCGGTTGCAGACATCTTCTTACCGTTAAGTGCAGTAGGGATACCCTGTTCAAAGGATAAGCTTAAGGTAGCACCTTCGTCAGGAGCCTTCTCGGGAGATACGCCGAGCACTAACAGATGGTCATAATTCGGAGCATTTCCCGGAGACTCAAGCTCAAGTCCCTCATGGCTGATGTGCCAGAGATTGCGGTCACGGGAGTAGCTGTTATCGGAGGAGAAGGGAAGATGGATACCGTGTTTATCACAGTATTCGATTTCTTCTTCACGGGAGGACATCGTCCAGATTCTCCAGGGAGCGATGATCTTTAAATCAGGAGCAAGTGCCTTTATCGTCAATTCAAAACGTACCTGATCATTTCCTTTACCGGTAGCTCCGTGACAGATAGCGGTTGCGCCTTCTTTTCTTGCGATTTCAACAAGTCTCTTTGCGATGACCGGTCTTGCCATGGAGGTTCCAAGCAGATATTTATTTTCATAAACTGCATTCGCTTTTACGCAGGGCATAACATAATCATTAACGAATTCGTCTACAACATCCTCAATATATAATTTTGTTGCACCGGAAAGCTTCGCTCTTTCCTCCAAGCCGTCGAGCTCATTGCCCTGACCGACATCGATGCACACACATACAACATCATAATCATAATTTTCCTTTAACCAGGGGATGATAGCGGTAGTATCAAGACCACCGGAATAAGCGAGAATAACTTTTTCTTTCATAATGTCCTCCATTCTGCCGTAGCTTCGGCATATTCATTCCTTCATTTCTTAGAACCATCGATATGAGCGGATGATACTGAATTTAATATGTGTTTAAATATACAACATATTTTATTATTATGCAATAGTAAAAATAAATAAAAGCATAAAAATACATAAATCGTCTTCAAATAAAGCTGATAAAATATAGAAATCAGTATAGATTACGAAAATAGTCTATGCAGTTATTACCTATTATATATAAGACAAGACATAAGTTCAATATAGATTTATTATTATGATATCAAATAAGAAAGAACCGGTTACTATTCACAGCCCAGTCAGGAATTAGGCATTATGATTTCGACAAATGATTTCCGAAAAGGAGTATTTGCATACGAACTGCGTAATGCAACTAAGCGGGAGCGGCTCCGCTTCGGAGACATTTGTCGAAATCATATCAACATCTATGGCTGGGCTGTGAATAGTAACAAGAACCGCAGTGACTGAATAGTCACAAATCCTTTACATATCATGATATTTGTTTATAATAGGTTTAAAGTTATGTGGAAAGAAAGGATGTAGCGTCATGTATCGGATAATATTAGCGTCAGGATCACCGAGGCGTAAGGAAATAATGAATCAAATGGGTATTCCCTTTCAAGTCGTGACCGGTAATGTGGAGGAAGTATCGGAGGAAAAGATCCCCTCAGATTTGGTACAAGCACTAGCTACATTAAAGACTCAGGAGGCTGCAGGCCTCCTTGCAGGAAAAGCCGTAAGGAACGAGGAACAGCTCATAATCGGTGCGGATACCATGGTATTTTACAAAGAACATGCACTTGGTAAACCCAAGGATGAAGAGGATGCGGCCAGAATGCTTGCTATGCTTTCCGATGAGATTCATGAGGTCTATACCGGTGTCAGTATACTTATCAAAGATAAAACCGGTAAGGAAGAGGAGCTTTCCTTTGCGGTATGCACAAGAGTATCCGTATACCCTTTGTCAAGGGAGCAGATTATGGAGTATATCGCAACAGGCGAACCCATGGATAAGGCAGGAGCTTATGCGATACAAGGAATATTCGGACTATACATTAAGGAGATTGTAGGTGATTATTATAATGTGGTGGGGTTCCCCATCGCACATATCTACCAGGCTCTGTTACGGAAGGGAATTGATATAAAAAAGTTAAAATAGGTATTGCATAAAATTAAGTTTTGATGTATAATTATGAAATATTATTTTTGGAGCGATGTATAGAATGATAAAATTAACAGGTTGTTTCGGAGGTGAGATTTCATGATACGTCTTTTTACATCAGAGGATTATGAAGAAGCTTATACGTTATGGAAGAGTACGCCGGGTGTCGGAGTAAGAGAGAGCGATGATTCCAAAGAAGTGATAGAGAGATTTCTGCATAGAAATCCTTCGACGAATTTTGTTGCTGTAGAGAATGGTAAAATCGTTGGAACTATACTTACCGGACATGACGGCAGGCGGGGATATCTGTATCATACCTGTGTGGAGGAAATGCACAGACATAAGTCCATTGGCAGAGAACTTGTGAAATATGCGATTACCGCGATGAAGGCAGAAGGGATAGCAAGGATTAGTTTGTTCTGCTTAAGACACAATAATCAGGGTAATCAATTTTGGAGTTCTATGGGATGGACGTTACGGGAAGATTTAAATATTTACAACGTTGTTATCGATGAAGCAAATGGATAATAATGCAACATTTTTGATAAATTACGGAAAATCCGTTAACATATGGAGGTAAGAGAAATGAAGTTAATTAATGGTGGAGTAACAGCAGCACAGGGCTTTTTGGCATCGGGTGTATATGCCGGAATAAAGAAGAAGAGAAAAGATATGGCACTTGTATATTCGACTGTTCCCGCAGCACAGGCCGGAACCTTTACAACCAATGTGGTGAAGGCTGCACCTGTAAAATGGGATATTATAATAACCCAAGAAAGTGAATATGTTCAGGCAGTTGTGCTAAACAGCGGAGTTGCCAACGCATGCACCGGGGTTGAGGGTGATCAAAATAATGAAAAGATGGCACAGGCGGTTGCAGAGGCACTGAAAATTACTGTGAACGCAGTTTACACCGCATCCACAGGTGTCATCGGCAAACAGCTGCCGATTGATGTAATCATAGAAGGAGCAAAGCTTCTTGCAGGGGAACTAACAGAAGGTAGCGAAGCCGGTACGAATGCAGCACAAGCTATCATGACCACCGATACTTATTCCAAGGAATGTGCCGTGAGCTTTGTAATAGACGGCAAGGAAGTGAAACTTGGCGGGATGGCTAAGGGCTCAGGTATGATACATCCGAATATGGCAACCATGCTCGGAGTGGTAACGACTGATCTGGCAATCAGTAAAGAACTGCTTCAAGAAGCGTTGAGTGCCGATGTTAAGAAATCCTTTAACATGATCAGCGTTGATCGTGATACATCAACCAATGATTCCTTATTGTTACTCGCAAATGGATTAGCAGGCAATAAGGCAATTACAGAAAAGAATGAAAATTATGAAAGCTTTTGTAAGGCATTAAATATCGTGACCACCGATCTTGCCAAGAAGATGGCTGCAGACGGCGAAGGAGCAACCAAGCTATTTGAGATGCAGGTAATCGGAGCGGAGACTGAGGAGGAAGCAGTGATCCTCAGTAAATCCATCATTACCTCCAGTCTTGTAAAGACAGCAATATTTGGTAATGATGCTAACTGGGGCCGAATCCTTTGCGCAATGGGATATGCCGGCGTAAACTTTGATCCCGATCATGTGGACCTTTATATTGAAAGTCCGGATGGGAAGTTGAAACTTGTGGAGAACGGCATGGCAACTGATTACAGCGAAGAGATTGCTACTAGTATTCTTTCCGGTAAAGAAGTGAAGGCAACAGCGGACTTAAAAGCCGGCAAGGCTTCTGCAACCGCATGGGGCTGCGATCTATCCTATGACTATGTAAAAATCAATGCCGATTACCGCTCTTAACAAGCTACTTGTATTGTTACCGGTACGACAGCAGCTCCTTATACCACCCACATATATTTTGTTGATATCGAAAGGATGAATAGCATGGAACATATGGATCAAATAATGTTGAAGGCGCAGATGCTGATTGAGGCGCTTCCCTATATACAGAAATTCAATAATAAGAAGGTTGTCGTAAAATACGGTGGAAGTGCAATGCTTGACGAGAATCTTCAGCTGAATGTAATAAAGGATGTTGCGCTGCTTAAGCTTGTCGGTATGCAGCCGATCATTGTACACGGCGGCGGCAAGGAAATTACAAAATGGCTCGGACTGCTGGGACATGATTCTGTATTCGTGGAAGGCCTTCGTGTAACGGATGAGCAGACAATGGAAGTTGCGGAAATGGTACTTGGGAAGGTGAATAAAAACCTTGTTCAGATGGTAGAAAAGCTGGGCGTCAAGGCAGTTGGTATCAGCGGCAAGGATGGAAGTACCCTAAAGGTTGAGAAGAGGACTGTGAACGGTCAGGATATCGGCTTTGTCGGAAATATAAAAGAGGTGAATACAGATCTTATTAATACACTGATAGCCAATAATTTTGTTCCGGTCATTGCTCCGATTGGCATTGATGATGAATATCAGAATTATAATATCAATGCAGATGATGTGGCCTGTGCGGTGGCTACGGCAATCGGAGCAGAGAAACTGGTATTTTTGACAGATATCGAGGGAGTTTATGCGGATCCCAAGGATAAAGACAGCTTAATATCTGTATTGACACTTGACAGGGCGGATGAACTTCTTGACAGCGGGTATATCGGAGGGGGAATGCTCCCAAAGCTGAAGAACTGTATCGATGCGGTAAGAAATGGCGTGTCCAGAGTACATATTCTGGATGGAAGAATTGAACACTGCCTACTGCTTGAATTTTTTACCAATAAGGGTATCGGAACTGCCATTATCGATAAAGCAAGCATATTTGAAAATGAAGCAGATTCTTTGTAAATATAATGAACTATTATTCTTTAAATGGAGGTATCAATGATGCAGCAATATATAGAGGAAGCAGAAAAGGTACTGATGCATACTTATAACCGCTATAAAATTGTATTTGATCATGGCGAAGGTGTGTATCTTTATGACACAGACGGTAAGAAATATCTTGACTTTGCAGCGGGAATTGCTGTTTTTGCCTTGGGTTACGGCAATCAAGAATATAACGATTCATTAAAAGCACAGATAGATAAGGTACTTCATATCTCTAATTTGTTTTACAGTATACCCTCACTGGAGGCGGCTGTTAAGTTGCAAAAAGCATCCGGAATGGATCAAGTGTTCTTTACCAGCAGCGGTACTGAAGCAATTGAAGGTGCTGTCAAGCTGGCAAGAAAGTATTATTATAAGAAGCATGGTATCTCGAACAGTCAGATCATTTCCATGAATCAGTCCTTCCATGGACGCAGTATGGGTGCACTTAGCATAACCGGTACGAAGAAATACCGCGATGCTTTCGAACCCTTAATCGGCGGAGTCGTATTTGCCGACTTTAATGATCTTGAAAGTGTAAAGAAATTAATTCAGGAAAATACTTGCGCAGTGATTTTAGAAACAGTGCAGGGAGAAGGCGGTTTGTACCCCGCTAACAAAGAATTCCTTCAAGGAGTAAGAAAACTCTGCGATGAGAAGGATATCATTCTCATTTTGGATGAGATTCAATGCGGTATGGGACGAACCGGAACGATGTTTGCCTACGAACAGTTCGGTATTAAGCCCGATATCGTTACTGCTGCAAAAGCACTTGGCTGCGGCGTTCCTGTCGGTGCCTTTGCAGCGACACAAAAGGTAGCACAAGCTTTTGAACCGGGGGATCACGGAACTACCTACGGAGGCAATCCCTTTGTTACTGCCGCTGTGAGTAAGGTGTTTGATCTCTTTGAAAGCGAGAAAATCCTAGATAACGTAAATGCAGTCGGAGCATATCTGACAGTTAAACTGGAGGAGCTGGTACAAAAACATGACATAATCAAGGAACGCCGTGGTCTGGGCCTTATGCAGGGATTGGAGTTTACGATACCGGTTAAGGATTTGGTTCCAAAGATCATGGAGCGCGGTTTAATCCTAATTGCTGCCGGGGCGAATGTCATCCGCTTTGTGCCACCATTGATTATAACAAAGAAGGATGTAGATGAAATGATCAAAATTCTTGATCAGTGTCTTATTGAAATGAAATAATCTATAACAAAAGAGGCTGTTCCATCTTGGTCTGTGATAAGCTGGCATATCGCACCGATTTGGAATAGCCTCTTTTGTTGTACAGTCGAAGTAGTAACTTACTTGATTAATGTCTGGTTTGGATGTAATTCTTAAAATCGGCATATAATTTCTTTTCATTATAATTCCTTATTTTTTTGTAATTAAAGATTAAGCATAATAATGTAATTATTTCAAATATTGAAAGGTAAATATCCTTCAGATCAAATATAAAAAAATGCTTCAGCCAAATATAATCCAGACTACCACCCCAAAATATTTTATCAAGAAAGGAGCAGAGTATTCCGGCAAATAAAAACATAAATAACCATTTTTCAAGTAGGCTAATCACCTTCATACTTGCCATAAAATCGTAAATTACAACAGTAGCTAACAATAGAATGATTACAACAACGATATGTGTGAATAAACCGATTTTTAGATTAAAAACACTATTTAACCAGGAGTATTCAATGTTTTTATATGGTTTGAAGCCAAGAATATTATTAACAAAATAAAAATTCTTTTGCATTAACTTTTCTGCAATATAGATTTTTATTACCTGATCAATCAATATCAATAAAATGATAGGTAACAGTATTTCTATAAACTTCTTGATTCTTTTTACGGTAAACATGATATGATATCCCCCGGATTTTTTATTATACTTGCTAGGCTGATCTGTACCAATGATATAGCACTTGTAGTTTACATATATTGATTCTTAAGAAAACTATACCATAAATAGCTTAAACTTGTAAAAATATTTTTATTGGCATTTAAGCTGAATAGTGAAAATAGAAATAGGTTATGTTAAGAACAGTAGGTATGTTAAGAAGAAAGGTTTGGTGTTTCCATGTGGGGTTTTCTTATTGCTATTGTTTCTGGAGCTTTGATGAGTATTCAGGGAGTATTTAATACAAATGTGACCAAACAGTCGGGTCTATGGGTAACTGCGGCCTTTGTTCAGTTGACAGCCTTTCTTGTCTGTATCAGTGCATGGATTGTAACCGGAAGACACGGCAGTTTTGCGTCCCTTTTGAAAGTGAATCAGAAATATATGCTACTGGGCGGCGTAATGGGAGCCTTTATCACTTTTACGGTAATCAAAAGTGTGGATTCGTTGGGGCCTGCTGTGGCAAATATGTTTATCATTACTGCACAGATGCTGGTTGCTTACTTCATCGAACTATTCGGTATCTGTGGATGTGAGAAGGTATCCTTTGAATGGAAGAAGCTGATAGGCGTGATATTCATTGTAGCTGGAATTGTTATTTTTAATTGGAATCGCAAAAATTGTATAGGATAAATATGAAATATAGTTATTATGCCTATTGTAAATGATGTGCAGATTATGTAAAATAAGAATGTCTTATCAGAGAAGTACAGAGGGTACTTTAAGTTGTCTTTTCCAGAGGAAAGATAACAATGAATAAGAAATACATTACGATAGGAATAACCTGCGGATTACTTATAATTGCAGGAGTTAGTTACTGCATATCAATGAATGGATGCAATTCAAAGAATGCCAGAACCTCTTCTTTGTCGGAGAATGGACAATATGACGAAGTGCCTGAGAATATCAGTCCGGCAGTGCCTTCTGAAACAGCTTCCGTCATGGCTTCGCAAGTTCCCGAACAATTCGACGAGGATTTGCTGATTTATGTCCATATCTGCGGTGCAGTGGTCAATCCGGGCGTATATCAGATAAAAGCAGGTTCAAGAGTATGTGATTTAATTGAACTGTCCGGTGGGCTGACGAAAGCTGCGGCAGGGGACTATATGAATCAAGCTGAGTCTGTTACGGATGGACAGAGAATTTATATTCCGACGAAGGAGGAGATTAAAGATCTCACTACGGAGGAATTAGTGGATGGTGATCAATCGGCTTCAGAAGATAATGACAAGGCTTCAGGCTTAGTTAATATCAACACTGCAACGGCAGAGGAATTAATGACACTTCCGGGAATCGGACAGGCAAAAGCGGACAGTATTATCACTTACCGCAACACCAACGGTAATTTTAAATTGATCGAAGATCTGATGAATATAACAGGAATAAAGGAAGGCGTATTCAACCGCATTTCTTCTTATATCACTGTATAATAATGCTGCAGATGTGTTCGAATCAAAGCTAAATGGAGGTATATATGGCTAAGAAAGTACTAGTAGTTGACGATGAAAAGCTTATCGTAAAAGGAATAAGGTTCAGCCTCGAGCAGGATGGTATGGAAGTGGATTGTGCTTATGACGGTGAGGAAGCCTTAGAGGCAGCCAAGCAGAAGGATTATGATGTGGTTCTACTTGATGTGATGCTACCTAAGCTGAACGGTTTTGAGGTATGCCAACAAATCAGAGAATTTTCAACGATGCCGATTATCATGCTGACAGCAAAGGGTGATGATATGGATAAAATTCTGGGTCTTGAGTATGGTGCGGATGACTATATCACCAAACCTTTTAATATTTTGGAGGTTAAAGCCAGAATTAAAGCCATTATACGCAGGAGCAGTAAGGGCAATGGAACTTCAGATGCAAAATCAATTGCTTTTGGTGATATGAAGATTGACTGCGAGAACAGAAGAGTCTATATAGCCGGAAAAGAAGTGAATTTGACTGCGAAGGAATTTGATTTACTCGAACTATTGGTATTTAATCCGAATAAGGTATATAGTCGCGAAAATCTTCTTAATATCGTATGGGGTTATGACTATCCCGGAGATGTAAGGACTGTGGATGTTCATATCAGAAGACTTCGCGAAAAAATTGAAAGCAATCCGAGTGAGCCAAAATATATACATACAAAATGGGGTGTAGGATATTTTTTCCAGAATCAAGAGTAAATTACAAATATTTAACAGCATGAGAATGTACCTTATATTGATTTTTATCATTCTGGGTATAGTTCCGCTTCTTTTCTTCTCTTATGTACTTTTGAATACTGTAGTGGAAAAGCAGATTAATAACCGGATTACTAAGATTGAGAATCAGGGAAAAGTATTATCCAATAAACTAAATGTTTCGACTTATCTTGCAACAGGTGATGACGATGATATTGATAAAGAAGTTACGAGATTAGCTGATTATTTTGAGGGAAGGATTATCATAGTTAACGATAATCTGAAGGTAATCAAAGATACCTATACCTTGGAGGATGGAAAGTATCTAATCTCCGAGGATGTAATAAAGTGTCTGAGCGGTGGTAGCAATACCCCTCTAAACAATGACAAAACACAATATTTGAGATTGACTTATCCGATCACTCATAATAACTCGAATGAAATAATGGGTGCTATTGTCATGAGCTTTTCAACGAAAGACATCGGCATTATTAGGGACAGTATGGAACGCAGAGTTCAGCTGTACTCCATAACGTTGGTTATTCTTATCGTTGTTTTTGCTATTTATTTTTCGGGAATCTTAACAAAACCACTGACAAATGTAGTGAATTCTATCGACCGAATGACAGATGGTTATCGCTTGGATGAAGGTATAGCCATCAAGGGTTATAACGAGATTGAGAAGATTTCGGACTCCTTCAGCCATATGATTAACCGAATGCAAAAGCTAGAGATGTCAAGACAGGAGTTTGTTTCAAATGTGTCGCATGAATTGAAGACGCCGATTACATCGATAAAGGTTCTGGCCGATTCTCTGCTTATGCAGGAGGATACTCCAGTGGAGTTATATCGGGAATTTCTACTAGATATTACGGATGAGATAGAGCGGGAGAATAAAATCATTAACGATCTTCTGTCGCTGGTTAAACTGGATAAGACGGCAGGAGATATGCATATAGCTGCTGTGAATATTAATGAGCTGCTGGAACTTATTCTAAAACGGCTTAGTCCAATTGCTAATAAGCAAAATATTGAGATTATTTATGAGAGCTTCAGGCCGGTGGTTGCTGAGGTGGATGAGGTGAAACTGTTACTTGCTATCTCTAATTTAATTGAAAATGCAATCAAGTATAATATTGAAGACGGATGGGTAAGGGTATCTCTGAATGCGGATCATAAGTACTTCTTTATTAAGATTTCCGATTCCGGTATCGGAATACCGGAGGAGGCACAGGATTCCATCTTTGAACGTTTTTACCGTGTAGATAAGGCAAGATCACGTGAAACCGGAGGAACAGGACTGGGGCTTGCAATCACTAAGAATGCAATTCAGATGCATCATGGTGCTATCAAGGTATATAGTAAAGAAGGCGAGGGTTCCACCTTCAATGTCAGGATACCGCTCAACTACATCGTATAGTCTGGTCTTATGGACACGCAAGCTTCGAAGGAGCAGAAAACACGCGCAGGAATGAGGGAAAACATGACTAAATTAACATTATTAATCGTTATTCTTATATGTGGTTCATTTCTGGGAGCCTGTAGTGGGGATAGTAATAAATCAGACGGTAAAACGGTAGATGTATATTATATAAATTCCAAGACCTTAGGGCTTGTAACGGAAAGCTATACTTTAATTGGGACTGAAAAAGAAGATCGGATTAAGGAATTGATTTATATGCTTCAGAAAACACCGGGAAATGCTTTATATATGAATGCGTTACCAAAAAGCATCAATGTAACTTGGAACTTTGATGAAAGCGGCAGCCTTTTGATGGATCTCGACACGGCATACAGTGAGTTATCAAAGGTTAATAAGGTTCTGTGTCGGGCAGCTATAGTGAAAACGTTGAGTCAGATTTCCGGGGTTGAAATCTTTCAGTTCAGCATTGGAGGGCAACCGCCGAAAGACGATGAGGCGGGAGCGTTGACTGCCGAAGATTTTGTTGACAGTACCGAATCAAATAATGTATATAAGGCAAAGCTTTATTTTGCCAATAAAGACGGAGATAAACTAATCGAATATATTGCAGATGTTGATCTGACTGGAGATGAATCCATTGAGGAGTTAGTAATCCAACAGCTGATTAACGGACCAACCGAACTTGGAATGTACAGCACTATTTCGGAGGGGACGGTACTTCTCAATACTTATAAGACAGACGGAATCTGTACCGTTGATCTGAATGAGAAATTCTTGGAGAAATTACCGGATGTAAGCGCTAAGGTTGTAATCTACTCCATTGTAAATACACTGGTAGAACTTCCGGATATTCATAAGGTACAATTTACGATTAACAGTGAGATTCAAAAGACTTATTCTGACGATGTTGAATTTGACACTACCTTTGAACGAAATCTGGATTTATTGGAAGAGCAGAAATAAGCTTAGAAAAGATGCAATAAATTTTGAGAAACTTAAATTAGTTTAGAAAAGCTGAAACAAGATTAAAGAAGCTGATATAAGATTAAGGAATCCGAAATAAGATTAAGGAATCTGAAATAAGCATAAGTTCGAAGAAATAAAGGAAAGAAGAGATGGGGGGATGCCTGTGGTAAAGCGTCCGCTGGTCTGGATGCTGTGTGCTTATCTTGTAGGCATGTATCTGGCTTGGCAGGGGGCTGTTTACTCTGTTTTATTTATATTGATATGGTTGCTGGGCTTAGTGATTTATGTTTTCATGTTTCGGGTGAAGAATACATTCATCAATGTACATGATAAGTTCCTTTGGTGTCTTCCATTGCTTATCTTGATTGGCTTTTTTGCACTGAAAGACCAAACTGCTGAACCGATGCTTTCCAAGGCATTTGATCAGAAAGTCATCTGCGAGCTTACAGGTAATATCAACATGATAGTTAAGAAACAGTGGGGTAAAGCCCTTTATTTGAAAAACAATTCGGTCTTCTTACCTACAGGAGAAGAATATCTTTGTGAAAATGTTATCGTATTCTGTTACGATGAACAAGGCAGCGGTAAAAAACCCCAAGAATCATTGACAAGAAATTATCGAATCGGTAATCTGATTACCGTCCATGGAACACTTCGTAAATTCTCTACACCCGGGAATCCCGGACAATTCAACGAAAAGCTTTATTACCGAATTGAAAATATTGATTATAAGATGGAGGCTGACAGCATTTCAGTTAAGAATGCCGGCTATTCCAAATTTCATTTGCAGTTAGACCGGCTTAAGGATAAACTTCTAGCGGTTTATCAAGGCATTTTATCAGATAAGGAAGCCGGAACAGTCATTGCGATGCTGCTTGGTGACAAATATCTGCTGGATGATGAGATTAAGCAATTATATCAGGTAAATGGTATCTCCCATATTCTTGCAATCTCGGGACTTCATGTATCGCTCCTTGGAATGTTCATGTTCTGGCTGTTAAAAAAGATTAAGATTCCAATCTTACCGGCCACTTTACTTACAATATTCTTTATCTATTGCTACGGCGTTCTTACGAACTTCAGTGTGTCGACTAATCGGGCGGTCGTTATGATGACTGTGATGTTACTGTCAGGTTTATTTGGTAAGACGTACGATATGCTTTCGTCCCTTGCGCTCAGTGCGCTCATCATCTTGTTTCAAAACCCGCTTCAAATCCTTAGTGCCGGCTTCTTGCTTTCCTTTGGGGCAGTGCTTGGTATAGCCGTCATATATCCCTGCCTGCAGAAGATCTTTCCGACAAAACACCCCATTCTATCAAGTCTCTATATCAGTATAAGTGCACAGATTACAACAACACCGTTTGTCGCTTATTTCTTTTATCAATTTCCGACTTATAGTATTTTGACAAATCTGATCATCCTTCCATTTATTACGGTATTAACGCTGAATTCCCTATTTGCAGGTATCGCCGGTGCAATTTGCAAACCACTTGGAATGTTTCTGATAGGAGGAAGCAATTATATTCTGAAATTCAATGAAGAGGTATGTAGAATAGGAAATAAGCTACCGGGCAATCTGATTGCGACGGGAAAGCCGGAGTTGCTACATATCTTGATCTATATAGTGTTAATTATGGTTTTCATCCGATGTGTACAAAGGTATGATAAGAAATGGATGGTTCTTATTCCGGTCGCAGCACTGATTCTGTTTCTCATTCCCGGACGTAGCAAGGGGCTTGACATTACAATGTTGGATGTGGGACAAGGTGATGCAATTTACATAGAGAGTAAAAACAAAACGACCTATCTGATTGATGGAGGAAGCTCGGATGTAGTGAAGGTGGGAATTAACCGGATACAACCTTTTCTGTTATCACAGGGAACAGACTGCCTTGATTATGCAATTATGTCCCATTCGGATAAGGATCATGTCAGCGGACTTGAGGAGTTGATAGAGGCAGGCAGGATTAAGATCAACACACTCGTTTTACCGGCCATCAGCAATAAGGATGAGTCATACCTTACACTGGAGACGCTAGCGAGGAGTAGAAAGATTGCGATTCTTTATATCAGTACAGGAGATTATATCATGGACGGTGATATGCATATCTTTTGTTTGCACCCTATTGTAGGAGATGCAGCGGAATCCGCCAATGCATATTCAACTGTATTAAGTGTTACCTATGGGAAGTTTGACATGCTTTTCACCGGTGATTTGCAACAAGACGGCGAGGAAGAGGTGGTCAGACTTTTGAAGGATAAGACGATATGGAAGGAGTATTTTAAGGGGAATGCCGAGGAATTTGCACTCATCTCTGATTATGATGTGCTTAAGGTGGCGCATCATGGATCAAAATATTCTACAATGATAGAATTTCTTCGCCTGATCAGACCGGAGATATCACTCATATCTTGTGGAAAGGATAATTTTTATGGACACCCACATAAGGAGCTTCTGACCAGATTAAAGGATATGAACAGTAAAATACTAATTACCTATGAGACAGGTGCGATTAGTATTAAGACAGACGGAAAGATGATGACGGTGAGAGAATATAAAAATGAATAGAAAAACGAATGATAAACAGAGGTTGAGTTTTATGTATTTATCAATTAAAATACGAATAGTAGGGTTACTTCAAGTTGCCAGATTAATAGTTGTCCAAACGGGTATATCCTAAAAGCAACTTTTGATACTCGAATCAATATTATAGATACCGTAAACGGTATCTTGGAGGTACGAATGAAACGGTTACCGAATATCATATCGGTCATAAGAATTATCTGTTCCTTGGCATTACTGTTCACGAAAGTATTATCAGTCGAATTTTTTTTATTATATCTGCTATGCGGTATCAGTGATGTTTTAGATGGGTATATTGCACGAAAGACCGGATCAGAGAGTCAATTCGGTGCAGTTTTAGACAGTATAGCGGATGTGATATTTCTTGGAATACTTATGATAATACTATTTCCTATAATAGAGTGGTCCTTATGGATGTTATGCTGGATCGGAGGCATAGCAACTGTTCGATTTATTTCTTTAGGAATTGGCTTTATAAGGTATCATAAACTAGCATTTTTGCATACTTATGCCAATAAGGCTACCGGATTATTGATTTTCTTTCTACCTATTCTTTACTGTATACTTGGGTTGTCATTTACCATGTGTTTGGTGTGCGGACTGGCAAGCATCTCCGCGGTGGAGGAGCTTTTGATTCATATGACTTCAAAAAAACTGGATTTGGACATAAAAAGTGTTGTAAAATAATACTTTCTTCTCGGTGGTAAAGCAGTTGGAATGAAGACAATACTCGTACATAAGGATATTGCCAGTGAATCGGATTTTACATGTGAGGACTTGATGCAGGTCGCAAATATTGTGATTTGACGAATAGATCGGAGGTGCAAGAAATGAATCATGTTTTGGAGCAGCTATTGCATAATGAGGGTGCATCCTTGGTTGGATTTGCTAATCTCGAGGGACTGTACGCGGAGGTGGACCTAAACGAACAAAGAAGTTAGACTTGTGTTGCGAAACCGATTTCTGTACCACATTATCCAGTCGGTATATCGATTGCCCGAGCTTATCCGAAAGAGGTTATCAAAAATATTCATAAGGCTCCTACCATGGAATATTATGATGCTTACCATGAGCTTAATCAAAAGCTGGACGAATTGGCGGATCTATGTGCGAAGTATATCAATGACAATGGATATCATGCATATCCTCAGAAGGTTGCGACAACGCAGGAATTTAGTATTTACCGCACGATAATGCCGCATAAGACGGTAGCAGTACATGCCGGATTAGGCTGGATTGGTAAGAGTGCCTTGTTTGTAACTGAAGGGTATGGATCAGCGATACGCTTAACCTCTGTACTAACGGATGCACCAATCGCATGCTGTGAACCGACAATCCGTTCATATTGTGGTGACTGTATGCAGTGTAAGCAGGCCTGTCCCGGTCAGGCAATATCAGGTCATAACTGGCGGCCTGAGCTTGACCGCGACGAATTCTTTGATGCCCTAGCCTGCAGGAAGAAAGCAAGAGAACTTTCTGCCGAGGCACTTGATCAGCAGATTACACTTTGTGGAAAATGTATTGAGATCTGTCCTTACACGAGAAGATATTTGGATAACTAAAAGGAGTAAAGCAATGTACGATGATTCGGCTTACGAAATTGTATGTATGGTATTGGGAGTGTTAGTGATTATAATTGGAAGGTTTATCCCTGATAAAACCTTATTAACGAAAACAAAGAAATACAAGGAAAGAGATCCCCAGGGCTATGTCAAATCCAGCCGGAAGGCTTTATACCTGCTGGGCGTATATTATATCTTTATTGGAGCCCTTATGATTTTTATATCCAAGGACCCGGTTTTGTATGTGATTTATAACTTGGCAATGCCATTTCTACCATTTATTCCGTTGGTTTTTATGATTAAAAAATTCACTTAACACTTTTAGGATTGCTATGTTATTATATTTAAATACTTGTACTTTACCGGAGATGCTTGAACAGGCTATAGGTACGAAGGTGCTTGAAACATGTATGGTAAGGGATTTATTAGTGGTAGTTAAAATCGCCGAGACACTTGCTCAGCTGACACCTGATTTTATGTTATTGAAACAATTTGATCAGTTTTTTGGATTTATTATTACGGCAAAGGGGGATGACTGTGATTTTGTATCCCGGTTCTACAAAGCAAGGTAATTTAGGATGATACAATAAGTAAGTAATATAACTAAGGTTTGTAAATAAGTAAGCAATATATTTGCTGATTATTGATAACTGACCATTTAACTACAGATAGGATACGGTTCAATAAGACCCGTAGCCCTATCTTTTTCTTTACAAATAGGATTATTCGCCTATAATAATATATGTGCAGCACACCGGATTCACTGACATGAAGAGCTGCATTTCATAATAATATTGGGAATGAAGAGTATTTAATGTGAAAATGAAAAAGCTATTTTCACACCCCTGATTTGAGAGCCGCCGAAGACGGCACAGGGGAGCTAGTGGATAAAGGAGGAATCCTATGTATTTAGATCAATTATTAGAACAGATTTCCTATACCTGTCAACAGGGAGAAGTTCATATTCCTGTTACGGAATTAGTATATGATTCAAGAAAGGTAGTAAAAGGTTCTGTCTTTGTATGTATCACCGGAGCTGTTTCTGACGGACATACCTATATACAGGAGGTTGCGCGAAAGGGTGCGGCAGCAGTTATTGTGGAAAAACAGATGGAATTTCCGGAAGGCATTACAGTAATACATACAGAAGATACAAGACTGGCCCTTGCAGATATGGCAGCAGTATACTTTGATCACCCGGCAAGAAAGCTAATATCTATCGGAATCACCGGTACCAAGGGAAAGACTACAACGGCCTACATGATTAAATCAATTCTTGAAAATACCGGCAGAAAGGTTGGATTAATCGGAACGATTGAAACAATCATTGGGAATGAGGTGATTCCGGCGAACAATACGACTCCGGAATCCTATATCATACAGAAAACCTTTGCAAAGATGGTGGAAGTAGGCTGTGAATATGTGGTGATGGAGGCTTCCTCACAGGGACTGATGCTTAATCGTTTGGCAGGATTTATATTTGACTACGGTATCTTTACCAACCTTGAACCGGATCACATCGGTGGTGACGAGCATAAGGATTTTGAAGATTATCTTCGTTGTAAGAGCAAGCTTTTTAAGCAGTGCAGGATTGGATTGATTAATCTGGATGATCCATATGCAAAGGAGATACTTGAAGGACATACCTGCAGCGTAGAGACCTATGGCTTCTCCGAAAAAGCGGATATTCGGGCAACGAAGGAAGTATTGGTGGAGCGTCCCGGTTACCTTGGTATTTCATACCGGGTAGAAGGACTTATGAGCTTTGATGTTAAGATGAATATTCCCGGTAGGTTTAATGTATATAATTCTCTCTGTGCCATTGCACTTTGCAGGCATTTTGGAGTGAGCATCACTGATATAACGAAAGCACTGGATTGTGTGAATGTCAAAGGGCGTGTCGAACTTGTTCCGTTGCCTTATAAGTTTACTTTAATGATAGATTATGCTCATAATGCGATGAGCCTTCGAAGCCTGCTTACCACATTGAGGGAATATAATCCGAGCCGTCTGGTATGCTTATTCGGATGCGGCGGCAATCGTTCCAGAGACAGGAGATTTGAAATGGGTGAGGTCTCTTCAAATCTTGCCGATCTTACGGTTGTTACTTCAGATAATCCTAGATCCGAAGAACCGAAGGACATCATTAATGATATTATTGTCGGAGTGAAAAAAGGGCCGGGTAATTATATTGAGATTGATGACCGCAAGGAGGCAATTAAGTACTGTATTGAGAACGCCTTGGAAGGTGATGTCATTGTCCTTGCGGGTAAGGGACATGAGAATTACCAGGAGATTAAAGGCGTTAAGTACCATATGGATGAGAGAGAACTGATTGCGGATATTCTTGCAGGCAGGTAAAGGAGGCAGGATGTCTTATCAAACCTATGCGGATATCATTATCGATATCTCCCATGAAAATCTGGACAAGACATATCAATATGCCATCTCCGCGGAGTTAGAAGAAAAAGCCGTGATAGGGGCATTAGTTATTGTACCCTTTGGAAAGGGTAATCGAAGAATTCAAGGATATATTGTAGATATTTCGACAGAATCAAAGATTGATGAATCCTTAATTAAACCAATTTCAGAGGTCGTTAAGGATTCGCAGGTAATTGAGAGTCATCTGATTTATCTGGCGTATTGGATGAAAGAAATGTTCGGCGGAACCATGAATGATTCGCTGAAGACGGTGATTCCGGTAAAAAAAGTAGTAAAAATTAAGGAACAGAGGAGTATCCAGCTGGCAGCAACCCCGGAGCAGGCTGAGCAGCTATTTTTTGAATATCAGAGAAAGAATAGCAAAGCCAAGCTACGTCTTCTCGAGGCATTACGAAAGAATAATATTCTGGATTACAGTGAGGCAGTGGGCAAGCTTAATATTCCTCGTAATACACTGTTAAGCATGGAAAATCAGGGTGTAACCAAAACGGTCTCGAAGCAGCTTTACCGAAATCCGATTCAATATAAGGATAAGTCCGATCAAAACATGTTGCTTAATGATGAGCAGCAATATATTGTAGATGATTTTCATAACGAATACAGTGCAGGAAAACGCGGTACATATCTAATCCATGGCATTACAGGTAGCGGCAAGACAATAGTTTATATGGAGATTATCGATTCCGTGATTGCACAAGGGAAGCAAGTGATTGTTCTGATCCCGGAAATAGCACTGACCTGGCAGACTGTTCAGCAATTTTTATCCCATTTTGGGGATCGCATCTCCATCATGAATTCAAAAATGTCCCAGGGTGAACGCTACGATCAGAGTATTCGAGCAGAAAACGGAGAAATCGATATCATGATTGGACCGAGATCAGCATTATTTACGCCCTTTCAAAAGCTGGGATTGATCATAATTGATGAAGAACATGAGGGCAGCTATAAAAGTGAGACAGCGCCTAAGTATCATGCGGTTCCGGTTGCGGAACAACGAGCACTATTAACCAATTCCTCGCTCGTACTTGGCTCGGCGACACCTTCCCTGGAATCCTATCAACGGGCTAAACAGGGTGAGATTAAGTTGTATCATCTGACGAAGAGAGCGAAAGAGGCAAAACCGCCAAAGGTTTTTATTGTTGATTTGAGGGAAGAATTAAGGAATAAGAATAAATCGATTTTTAGCAGGAAATTGAAAGAATTAATCTCTGAGCGTTTAGGTAAAAAAGAACAGATTATGTTATTTTTAAATCGTAGGGGTTATGCAGGCTTTGTATCCTGTAGAAGTTGTGGACATGTTATGAAATGTCCGCATTGTGATATATCCCTGACATCACACAACGATGGAAAGCTAATCTGCCATTACTGTGGGTATGAGGAAGCGATGCCGGGCAACTGCCCGGAATGCTCGTCAAAATATATTGCAGCTTTCGGAACAGGAACTCAGAAGGTGGAAGAGTTGGTCCATCGGGAATTTCCGGAGGCTCGTGTACTTCGCATGGATATGGACACAACGAAGAACAAGGGTGGTCATGATACGATACTGAAAGCATTTTCAGAGCATAAGGCGGATATTTTAGTTGGAACACAAATGATAGTGAAGGGGCATGATTTTCCCAAAGTTACATTGGTTGGAATTATTGCCGCTGATTTATCCCTATATACAGGTGATTTCAGAGCGGGAGAGAGAACCTTCCAGTTGTTATGCCAAGCTTCAGGAAGAGCAGGCAGGGATATACTTCCCGGTGAAGTGGTAATTCAAACCTATCATCCGGAGCATTACAGTATAATCACAGCTGCCGAAGGTAACTATGACAGCTTCTTTGAACAGGAGATGATGTACCGCGGTATGATGCAGTATCCTCCGGTCTCCCATATGCTGTTAATACTAATCACCTCTAAGGAAGAAGAGTTGGCGGGGAAGGCTGCCGTCCAACTCGCAGAGGCCATCAGACTTTATATGGGACAAAAAGCTATACTTTTGGAAATGATTGGTCCGGCTCCGGCCGCAATATCCAAGGTGAACGATACATTCCGCCGGGTAATTTATATGAAACAGAGGGAATATACTATTTTAATGGATATTAAAAATTATCTGGAGGGATATTTTACCTATTCGCAGCAATTCGCCGGCTGTAATCTGTTATTCGATTTTGATCCGATGACAGGTTATTAATATAACTCATAAATTTAACTATTTGTTAGTGCATTCTTAATATTCTTTTAAGATATTCTGTTGAATCATAGATTGATTTTGTGATAATATAAGATAATTATATACTAAATTTTTAATAATTGGATAAATAATGATAGATTGAGAGGAACGTGGTTATGGCAATCAGAAATATCAGGGAAATGGGAGACAAGGTTCTGAATAAGATGAGCAGGGAAATCACAGAAGTTGATAAAAAAATCAATGTTTTAATTGAAGATATGCTGGACACCCTATACGAAGCCAATGGAGTAGGTCTTGCTGCCCCTCAAGTCGGTGTGTTGAAGCGCCTGGTAGTTATTGATGTGTCAGAGGAGGGGGATAATCCTATTATTCTTATTAATCCGGTTATTGTGGAAACATCAGGAGAACAGACCGGTGAAGAGGCATGTCTTAGCATACCGGGCAAGGTGGGTACAGTCACCAGACCTGATACGGTTAAGGTAAAGGCTTTTAACAGGAACATGGAAGAGTTTACAATGGAAGGTACCGGTCTGTTAGCCAGAGCGTTCTGTCATGAAATTGATCATCTGGACGGAATACTTTATGTGGAGAGAACGACGGGAGAACTGCGTAGTTCATTTGCTGAGGAAGAAGAATAATTTGCGGGAAGGAATGGATGCGAATGAGAACTTTGTTCATGGGTACGCCGGATTTTGCAGCTACCATATTAGATAGAATCCTACAATCAGGCCATGAGGTAATCGGGGTAGTAACACAGCCGGATAAACAAAAGGGAAGAGAACATGAGATTAGCTATTCTCCTGTGAAGGAGCTTGCATTAAAGCATGACCTTCCGCTTTATCAGCCTACCAAAGTAAGGGATGAAGAATTTCTGAAACTATTGGAGGAACAAAAGCCGGAGATTATACTTGTTGCTGCTTTTGGTCAAATACTTCCAAAGAGACTGCTTGATATTCCGTCTTATGGTTGTATCAATGTCCATGCCTCACTTCTGCCAAAATACCGTGGAGCGGCTCCCATCCAGTACTCAATCATAGATGGTGAGAAGGAGACAGGTATTACCATCATGTATATGGACGTTGGAATTGATACCGGGGATATCATTTTGCAGGAAAGTATCCCGATTACGAAGGAAGATACGGGCGGCAGCCTGTTTGATAAATTAGCGACGCTCGGCGGGGAGCTTCTGCTTAAAGCAATGAAACAGCTTGAAGCAAAATGCGCTGAAAGAAATGTACAAGATAACGAGAAAGCCACTAATGTGAAGATGATTGCTAAGGAAATGGGCCGCATTGATTTCACTCAATCGGCGATCAGAATAGAGCGGTTGGTCAGAGGCCTAAATCCTTGGCCAAGTGCATATACCATGCTGGAGGGTAGAACACTAAAAATATGGAAATCAGAGGCTGTGCCCGGAATTTATACAGCAGTACCGGGAGAAGTGGTAGCGGTGGGTAAAGATTCGATTTCAGTCATGACCGGTGAAGGCGTTCTGATAATTACAGAACTACAGCTGGAGGGTAAGAAACGTATGACTGTGGATGCATTCTTACGAGGCTATCCTGTAAAAGTCGGAACGCAATTTAATGTGAAATAAAGATCAATTTCACATTTAAAAGTTTGTGCCTGCGTAATCCTCGGCCCAAACTAATTCTAAGGGTAAGCATGTTAAGTTAATGTGAAAATAGTCTAGCAAAGATCATGAGAGCCATTAGGAATATAAGAATGAATTCCGTTGGAAATTTATTTTTATATTTACGGGCGTCGTATGGTATTTACAATGTACTAAAAAGGATGGTGTATGTTATGGGTTATGGTTATATAGGTCAGATGGATCCAACCTATATTTTGGTTATCATTGGTATAGTTATAACATTAGCGGCATCTGCCAGAGTTAAAACAACCTTTTCGAAATATTCGAGAATACACAGTATGTCCGGTTATACAGGAGCACAAGTAGCAGAGCGGTTGCTGTATGATGCCGGAATTTTTGATGTAAGAGTTGAGAGAGTACCGGGAAATTTATCTGATCATTATGATCCAAGAAGCAAGACTTTAAGACTTTCCGAGCCTGTTTACGGACAAAGTTCTCTCGCGGCAATCGGTGTTGCTGCCCATGAATGCGGACATGCAATGCAGCATCAGCATTCCTATGTTCCGTTAAAGCTGCGCAGTTCCCTTGTTCCTGTTGCCAATATCGGTTCCATGGCAGCCTGGCCTATCATCATACTTGGTGTTGTTCTGAGTTGGAACAGTTTTCTTATTGGTCTGGGAATTATATTATTTTCTATCGCGGTCTTATTTCAGATTGTAACACTTCCGGTTGAATTCAATGCCTCTAGAAGAGCAATTGTTAAGCTTGGTGAGACGGGTATCCTACAGCAGCAAGAACTCAAACAATCGAAGAAGGTCCTTGATGCGGCGGCGCTTACTTATGTGGCAGCTGCAGCAGCAACTATATTACAACTTTTGAGGCTGTTGATGATGTTTGGCGGAGGGAGAAACCGTGACTGATCAAACAAACGCAAGGGAAATTGTGTTGGATATGTTGCTTGAGGTGCTGGAGGGCGACAAATTCAGTCATTCAGTACAAAATTTTACATTGAAGCAACATCAACAACTTAGTAAGCAGGAGCGAGCATTTATCTCTCGTCTGTTTATAGGAACGGTAAAGACATATCTGACACTTGATTATGTCATAAATAAATTTTCTACCCTTTCGATACAAAAGATGAAGCCATTAATCCGTAATCTGCTTCGAATGAGTGTCTATCAGTTACTATATATGGATCAGGTTCCGGATTCCGCAACCTGTAACGAAGCAGTTAATCTTGCAGGAAAGCGAGGATTTGCAAAACTGTCCGGATTTGTTAACGGAGTGCTTCGTAATATCGCAAGGAACTCCTCGGATATCAAATTTCCTGATAAAGAAAAAGATGCAAAGGCATATTTGGAGGTAACCTATTCGGTTCCTGAATATTTGGTTTCAAGGCTTTTGACACAATATGAATTTGAAACCGTTGAGAAAATGTTGGGAGCATCCTTAAAGGAGAAAGATGTAACAATCCGGTGTAACCGGAGAAAGCTCACTCCGTTGGAGCTTAAGGAGCGCTTAATCAAAGAAGGTGTTCAGACTGAAGAAAGTGAGTATCTGGACTATGCCTTCAAAATCAGCGGTTTTGATTACCTTGATGGACTGGAAAGCTTTCGCCAGGGACTGTTTACCGTACAGGATGTCAGTTCGATGCTGGTATGTGAGGCGGCAGGTATCAAGGAGAAGGATTTTGTTATTGATATATGTGCCGCCCCGGGTGGAAAAACCCTCCATGCAGCTGAAAAAGCACAGCATGTATTAGCAAGGGATATTACAGAATATAAAATTCAATTAATGAATGAAAATATCCGCCGGATGGGAGCGAAGAATGTTATAACTCAAGTATGGGATGCGACCAATCCGGATCAAGAGATGACAGGCCTTGCAGATGTCGTCATAGCAGATTTGCCCTGCAGCGGACTTGGTGTGATTGGCAAAAAGCCTGATATTAAATACAAACTGACACACAAACAACACAAAGAGTTGGTAGAATTACAAAGGAAGATTCTTACAGTGATACAGGAATATGTAAAAAAAGATGGAGTACTTATATTTAGTACCTGCACAGTGGACAGGGAAGAGAATGAGGAAAACCGTAACTGGTTTATTAACCGGTTTGAATTCGAAGCAGAAAGTTTAGATCCGTTCCTACCAAAGCAGCTCCAAAATGCCGATACCAAAGAAGGTTTTTTGCAGCTTATACAGGGAATTGATCATACCGATGGCTTCTTTTTGGCAAGATTTCGTAGAAAATAAATATAGGAATTGGTAAAAAAAATGGATACTTTTGATATAAAATCCTTAAATCAGACTGAACTCGAACAAGAATTTAAGCTCCTTGGCCTTCCGGCATACAGGGCAAAACAAATCTATGAATGGCTACATGTAAAGCTGGTAACAGACTATGATGAGATGATGAATATACCAAAGAATCTTAGAGATGCTCTGAGGGATAAATATCCATTAACAATCCTACAGGAAGTCGATTCCCTACATTCATCTACGGATGGAACAATAAAATACTTGTTCCGACTCATGGATGACAGGGTGATTGAAAGTGTATTTATGAAGTATCATCACGGTAACAGCGTATGCATTTCTTCACAGGTTGGCTGTAAAATGGGCTGCAGATTCTGTGCCTCCGCAATTGGTGGCAAGGAGCGGGATTTGCTTCCGTCTGAAATGCTTGATCAGGTTTATCGGATACAAACGCTTAGTGGAGAGCGGGTATCAAATATTGTAATTATGGGAACGGGAGAGCCGTTTGATAACTATGATAATGTCATTCGCTTTCTAAGAATGATTACGGACTCCGGCGGTCAAAACATCAGTGTGCGAAACATTACGTTATCCACCTGTGGCATTCCTGATAAGATTCGTGCATTTGCTAAGGAGGGTTTACCGATAACATTGGCACTCTCACTACATGCACCAAACGATGAGATACGTAAACAATTAATGCCGGTTGCAGCAAAATACAATATGAGTGAGGTCATAGATGCTTTTATCTATTATTATGAGAAAACAGGCAGAAGACTGACCTTTGAATATAGTCTGGTAGATGGAATAAACGATGGGGAAGAGCAGGCAAAGGAGCTTGCAAAACTTGTCAAAGGTATCAATTGTCATATAAATTTAATACCCGTAAACCCGATAAAAGAACGGGATTACAGGAAGTCAGAAAGTCAGGCAATACAAAAGTTTAAATTTATACTTGAAAAAAACAGAATAAATGTTACTATAAGAAGAGAAATGGGCGCAGATATTGATGCTGCCTGTGGGCAATTGAGAAAGAGCTATCATGATAAAAATAGCCTTTAGAGGTTGTGGAGACTGGGAGGTGCAATCTTGAAAGCATTTTCAATAACTGATATTGGAGAGCGGCGAAGGATAAACCAGGATTATGTTTTTTGCAGCGAAGTTGCTGTAGGAATGCTACCGAATTTATTTATTGTTGCGGATGGCATGGGGGGACATAATGCGGGTGATTATGCTTCAAGATTCTGTGTGGAGTTTTTTAAGCAAAGAATAGAGGAAAGCCTAATTGAATCACCGGTTGCTTCTATTGAGGCGGCACTAAAAGAAACGAACGATATGCTGCGAAGTAAAGCTCAGGAACAAATTGATTTAGAGGGTATGGGAACGACTTTTGTGGCAGCAACCATATCGGATAAGGTAATGTATGTTACCAATGTCGGTGACAGCAGATTATATGTAGTCGGGAAAGAGATTAGGCAGATTACCGAAGATCATAGTCTGGTAGAGGCAATGGTAAAGACCGGTGAGCTTGACAAAAGTGAAGCCAGACTTCATCCAAATAAAAACATCATTACTAGAGCTGTGGGTGTAAATGAGGATTTGGAACCCGACTTTTTTGAAGTGAGTTTAGAGGATGGGGATACTGTACTTATATGCTCGGATGGTCTTACCAATATGCTGGAAGACGAGTTAATCGAGCAGATCGTCAAGGAAAATGATGATCCGGCCATTGCTGCTGAAACTTTAGTAAAGCATGCAAATCAGAATGGTGGAAAAGATAATATAGCAATCATTATTATTAAAGTATGAAAACGAGGTGAGCAAAAATGTTAAAACCTGGAATGATCATCAGTGAACGCTACGAGATCATTGATAAAGTCGGCTCCGGTGGAATGGCTGATGTTTATAAAGCAAAAGACCTAAGGTTAAATCGTTTTGTGGCTATTAAAGTATTAAAGCCGGAATATTCAAGTGATAAAAGTTTTGTAAATAAATTTAGAGGAGAAGCTCAGTCAGCTGCCGGATTATCCCATCCTAATATCGTTAATGTGTATGATGTAGGTGATGATGGCAGTTTACATTTTATTGTAATGGAGCTTGTAGAGGGTATTACCCTGAAGCGTTTTATTGAGAGGAAGGGTAAGCTTGAGATCAAGGAAGCAGTCGGAATTGGTATTCAGATTGCACAAGGCATGGAAGCTGCTCATGATAATCACATAATTCATAGGGATATTAAACCTCAGAATATTATTATTTCAAGAGACGGTAAAGTGAAAGTAACAGATTTTGGTATCGCTAAGGCAACCAATTCAAATACGATTACCTCCAATGCGATGGGGTCAGTACATTATCTATCTCCCGAACAAGCGAGAGGTGGATACAGCGATGAAAAGAGCGATATCTATTCGCTTGGTGTAACCTTATATGAGATGCTTTCAGGTAAAGTACCGTTTGCCGGTGATAATACAGTATCGGTGGCACTTCTTCACATACAGGGAGAGGCTATGCCTTTGCGTGAACTTGATCCTGAGATTCCGGTCAGTATCGATAAGATTGTACAAAAATGTATGCAAAAGCGACCGGAAAGAAGATATCATTCCGCTTCTGAGTTGATTGCAGACTTAAAGAAAGCAATTACAAATCCGGATGGAGATTTTGTTCAGATTCCTGCATTTGTAGCTTCAGATTCACCAACGATAAATATTTCAGATGATTTAAGTAAAATTAAAAGCGGGACTTATATAGATGAAGATATGCGTTCCACAAAGAATCTCGGTGTATCAAAAGCCAATGATGAAGATGATGAAGATCTTGATACAGTCGATTCCAAGGTGGAAAAGGTATTCTTTATAGGGACAATTGTAGCTGCGGTAGTTCTTGCAGTAGTTATTTTCATCGCAGTCGGTTGGCTTTTATTGCACGGTGGTAACGGAAAGAATAATGACGATGGGGAGACTTCCGTAACTCCTATCGTGAGTGTGACACCCACGCCCCCTTACGAAAATCCCGATGGTGAAGATTATACCGTTCCCAATGTAGTAGGCTATACAAAGGATGACGCAGTATCTATTATTAACACGGCGGCGGGTGATGATGTATTTATTAAGTTTCTTGATGATCAATACTCCGATACGGTTGAAGCCGGTAAAGTAATGAAGCAGTTTCCCGAAGCCGGTGAACCGAGTAAGACAGGTTCTACGATTATGCTGACACTCAGTAAGGGCAAACAGTCCATCGAAGTGCCGAATATCGCAGGTCTCACGGAAGCGAAAGCAAAAACGAAATTAGCAGAATATAATCTTGATATGGATCCACAGTATAAGGACAGTGATACGATTGAAAAGGGACATGTCATTTCAACCGATCCGGTAATCGGCACTTCAGTAAAATCCGGTGACACTATTACGGTAATTATCAGTAATGGAACTACGAATACAGTAGCAGTTGTTCCAAATCTTATTGATTTGACGAAGAATGCTGCTATTACTGCTTTGTCTGATGCGGGTCTGGAGCTCGGTGATGTTAGTCTGGAAGCATCCACGGATTACGTTGAAGGACATATCACCTATCAGAGCTATTCCGAAGGCGAAAGTGTCACAAAGGGTACCAAAGTTGATATTACCTTAAGCACCGGTTCCGGCGAGTACACAGGGAAAGTAAATATCGATCTTAACCCTTTTGAAAATAATCCGGAATATGTTGCGGGGGAACAGGCTGAGATTATTCTGACCGTAGTGCAGGATGGACAACCGGGAGTAGATATCTATGATGAGATGTGTGATATCGATGACTTCCCGTTACAGGTAGAGTTTACTATGCCTAGCCCATCTGATTGTACAATTACCATGTCGGTGGATGGAACAGATTTTACATTAAACGGTGATACATCCGCCTATACCTGGACTACGTCTTTATCTGAGGAGAATTAAGCTTGAAGGGTAAAATTATCAAAGGTATTGCTGGTTTTTACTATGTTCATACGCCGGAAAAAGATGTGGTCTATGAATGTAAGGCGAAGGGTATTTTTCGTAATCAAAAGATGAAACCACTGGTCGGTGATGATGTAGTTATCAATACGGATAATCAACCGGAAGGCAAAGGCATAATTGTTGATATATTACCAAGAAATAATGAATTAGTAAGGCCGGCTGTTGCAAATGTGGATCAGGCATTGGTCATATTTGCAGCAACTAGGCCTAGTCCTAACTTAAATCTTTTGGATCGGTTTCTTATCATGATGCAGAAACAGAAGTTGCATACAATTATCTGTTTTAATAAAATGGATATCGTATCAGATAAGGAAACTTCTTTGTTAAAAGAAGCTTATATACAGAGTGGTTTTGAGGTTATGTATGCCTCCCTTCTTTACGGAGAAGGAATTACTGATTTGCATGCATTAATGATGGGGAAGACGACGGTACTTGCCGGCCCCTCGGGAGTCGGTAAATCTACATTTATTAATCTTCTTCAGCCGGAGATACAAATGGAAACCGGTATATTAAGTGAAAGAATTCAGCGCGGAAAGAATACAACCAGACATTCTCAGTTGATTTTTGTTGAAAAGGATACGTATGTCTGTGATACACCCGGCTTTAGTTCACTCTATCTTACTGAGATTGATAAGGAAGAGCTGAAGGATTATTTTGCAGAGTTTCGTGAGTATGAGGGAAATTGTCGCTTTTTGAGTTGCAATCACTTAAATGAACCGAGTTGTGCGGTAAAGGATGCTGTAAAGCAATCTAAAATAAGCCAAACTAGATATGATAATTATGTTACATTGTTTGAGGATATAAAAAATCAAAAGCGTTTTTGATTTATTGAATACCGTAGATATCAAGTAATGCTTATAGGCATCCATTAAAGATTATTTCGGAAAGGTTTGGTTGTAAACATGATAAAGCTTGCTCCATCGATTCTTGCCTCAGACTTTAATATACTGGGTGAGCAGATCAGTCTTATTGAACAGGCGGGTGCCGAATATCTCCATATTGATGTTATGGATGGGATATTTGTTCCAAGCATCAGCGTTGGTATTCCATTGATAGCTTCGATACGTAAGAATTCGAAGCTTATTTTTGATGTCCATTTAATGATTAAAGAACCCATCAGATATCTGGAAGAATTCAAAGATGCAGGGGCTGATATTATTACTGTGCATGCGGAAGCCTGTACCCATCTACATCGTACAGTATCAAGAATTAAGGAACTTGGACTATTTGCCGGTGTATCCATTAATCCTGCGACTCCGGTCAGTACTCTGGAATATATTCTTACAGAAGTAGATATGATATTAATTATGACAGTAAACCCAGGATATGGTGGGCAGACATTTATTCCGGGATCCATAAGGAAACTCAAGGATTTGAAGGAAATGGTGCTTCGCCAGGGTGTTGATATTGACATTGAGGTTGATGGTGGAATTACTATAGGGAATGTTGGGGATGTTCTGAATGCCGGCGCTAATGTAATTGTAGCTGGGACCGGGGTTTTTAAGGGGAATATTTCTGATAATATTTCAGCCTTTAAAAAGAAGTTCCTTGAGTAGTGTAAAAATATAAAAGCTATTTTTACACTTGTAAGTTTGGGCCTGCGTAATCCTCGGCCCAAACTAATTCTAAGGGCAGGCATGTTAGTTCAATATAAAAGCTATTTTTTACACAAACTAATTCAGTGAGCAGGCATGTTATGTTAGTGTAGGATAATGAGTTTTCAATTTATTTGATAGAGAGGAAAGTGATGATATATCCTTCACTATTCGCGGTATAATATATGAAGAACAAAGAAAATAAGATATTGATTATTACCGGAGGCCAGGTTGAAGACAGTTTCTTATTAAAACTACTTGAAAAAGAGCAATTCGATGTGATTATAGCGGCTGATCATGGGCTAATGGTTGCAGACCGTTTAAATATTGTACCGGATTTTATAGTTGGCGATTTTGATTCGGTTTCGGAAACTGTTTTAATGAAATATCGAGACAGTTCTACAAAGATCATGACCTTTCCAAGAGAAAAGGATAAGACAGATACACAGATAGGACTTGAACTGGCGATGAAAAACAATGCGTCAGTCATTACTATCATAGGTGCAACGGGAAGCCGGCTGGATCATGTGCTAGCCAATATTCATTTATTGCTGTTGCCTATGCAAAATGGAATCAGTGCTTATATTCTCGACACTAACAACAAGATTTATCTTCGCAATAAGTGCTTTGCAATCAGCAAAGATAAGCAGTATGGTAATTATATATCTTTACTGCCCTATGGGGATAGGGTGAGTGATCTGAGTTTGAGAGGATTTAAGTACCCGCTCAATCATATCATATATTCGGCCGGAAGTAGTCTTGGAATCAGTAATGAAATACAGGAAGATGAAGCATGGGTAGAGCTGGCAGAGGGAATTCTTGTTGTAATAGAATCAAAGGATTGAAATATTATATGTGACTGAATAGTTTCCATCATATTGATAAGGATATATAAATCATCGAGTAGTAGGGAAGGAAGACACAAATGAAATTAGGTATTGTAGGCTTGCCAAATGTAGGCAAAAGCACACTTTTTAATTCTTTAACCAAGGCAGGAGCAGAATCCGCAAATTATCCGTTTTGCACCATAGATCCCAATATTGGGATAGTTCCTGTTCCGGATGAGAGATTGAGGGTTTTGGGCGATTTGTATAATACCGAGAAGGTAGTAGCAGCAACGATTGAATTTGTAGATATTGCCGGTCTGGTTAAGGGTGCATCCAAGGGCGAAGGACTTGGTAATCAATTTCTGTCTACCATTAGGGAGGTTGATGCAATTGTCCATGTCGTACGCTGCTTTGATGATGGTAATATAATCCATGTTGACGGTTCGGTTGATCCGCTAAGAGATATAGAGACCATTAATCTGGAGTTGATTTTTTCTGACCTTGAGATCCTGGAAAGAAAAATTTCAAGAACTTCCAAGGGAGCTAAAAATGACAGAGCGCTTGCTAAAGAACTTGAGTTACTGGAACGACTCACGGCATTTTTAGAAGACGGGAAGATGGCGAAGACTTTTCAAACGAGTGATGATGAAGAAGAGCTTTTTAATGGATATAATCTTCTTACCGCAAAGCCCGTGATTTTTGCGGCAAATGTGAAGGAGGAGGATCTTGCGGATGACGCAAATTCGAATTATCATGTGAAAGCTGTCCGTGAATTTGCAAAGCAGGAACATTCGGAAGTTTTTGTAATTTGCGCTCAGATTGAACAGGAAATAGCTGAACTGGAGGAAGATGAGAAGAAGATGTTCCTCGAAGAATTAGGACTTAAGGAATCGGGTCTTGAGAAGTTAGTCAAATCAAGCTACCGTTTACTTGGGCTGATCAGTTATCTTACCGCAGGCCCGAAAGAAACAAAAGCTTGGACGATTAAGGTGGGGACAAAAGCACCACAGGCTGCCGGTAAAATTCATTCTGATTTTGAACGTGGATTTATTCGTGCGGAAATCGTAAGCTATACAAATTTGACTGAGTGTGGTAATTATAATGCGGCAAAAGAGAAGGGCCTTGTACGCTCCGAGGGAAAAGAATATGTGGTACAGGACGGAGATGTAGTGTTATTCCGTTTCAATGTTTAGAAATAACAGAAAGCGGTGAAGGGTTTGCTTACTAATATCAATACCGATATTATTTTCCCCCATTTGGGTATTTATCTTAAGAATATTGCTTCGGGGATTGACATATTTGGATTTCGTATAGCATTTTACGGAATTATTATTGGATCAGGAATGCTACTAGGTTGGCTGATTGCAGAATGGATGGCAAAAAGGACGGGTCAAAATACTGAATTCTACTTGGATTTTGCTTTGGTGGCAATTCTTTTTTCGGTAATTGGAGCCAGATTATATTATGTCGCTTTCGCATGGAATGAGTTTTCCGATAATCCAATCTCCATATTGAATCTCCGAACCGGGGGGCTTGCAATATATGGGGGCATCATAGGCGCAGTATTAACGGCTATTATATATTCACGGCTTAAGAAGTATTCGCTTTGGCTTCTTCTTGATACCGGATGTATCGGACTGGTTACCGGACAGATCATCGGCCGCTGGGGTAATTTCTTTAATAGAGAAGCGTTTGGAAAATATAGTGACGGATTATTTGCCATGCAGCTTGACCGTAGAGTTGTATCAAATATATTCAGTGCCTCTGTATCAGATGCAGCACTACAGCAATTGTATGTAGGTAAGACAGCGGCTTTCAATCGAATCATGGAAATCCGTAATCATATCACTACAGTGAATGGATTGGAATACATTCAGGTCCATCCAACCTTCTTATATGAATGCCTATGGAATTTGTGTTTGCTGATTATTCTGATTCTTTATACCAAGCATAAGAAATTTGATGGCGAAATTATGCTTCTGTATCTGGCTGGTTATGGACTCGGGCGTGTCTGGATGGAAGGGCTTAGAACAGATCAGCTTTTTCTATGGGGAACCTCAATTGCAGTTTCACAGCTTCTGTCAGCTGCTATCGTCCTCGTATCCGTTTCACTACTTTTGGTAAAAAGATTCAGGATAAAAGGTATAAAAGTGAGAAAATAAGTCTTATGTAACCTAAAAATGCATAATTATAAAGAATGAAACTAGATAGAAACATGACAAAAGCAAGAGAGCGTAGGACCTTTTTCCTACGCTCTCTTGCTTTTGTCTATATATTGACATAATTTGTTCGATTATTTGAAAATATACCATATATAGTAAAAGCATGGTGAAATAGCTCGGAAAGCCTAACAAAATAAGGGTTTCAGGGCTTTTTTTTTTGATTTTATACTTGATTAATTCCCATAATTAATATA
This sequence comes from Lachnoclostridium sp. UBA1308, assembly GCA_002307215.1. GTDB lineage: Bacteria > Bacillota > Clostridia > Lachnospirales > Lachnospiraceae > Mobilitalea. The sequence continues at coordinate 113,119 of DBTU01000047.1, read as the reverse complement.
GAATGTACTCATAAGTGGAGCAAAGTGGAGGGAAGTGGAGCAATATACCATGAAAGTGGGGGACAAGGTTCAGCTTAATTTACTGCTTCGCAAAGGATAAAAAGAGGGTGATGCTAAATGTTCATGGGTGAATTTGAACATTCCATTGATGCAAAAGGAAGAATCATCATACCGTCCAAGTTTAGAGAAGATCTGGGTGAAAAGTTTTATGTCACCATTGGTCTGGATGGTTGTCTATTTGCGTACCCTCAGAAAGAATGGGAAGCTTTTTCGGATGAAATAAGAAAACTTCCGGGAACGAAGGAAGCCAGACAAATGCAGCGAACTTTTTTTGGCAAAGCAACTGCATGCGAGGTGGACAAGCAGGGAAGAATATTAATACCGGCTGTTCTTCGAGAAGCGGGCGGTCTGGAAAAAGATATTGTTTTTGTCGGAGTATTGAACAAAATCGAAATCTGGAGCAAGGAACGTTTTGAGGGCAGCAATGACATTGATAACATGGATGCTATCGCTGAACATGTATCACAGTTTGGGATAAGGTTTTAGGAGGGCGTCTTTGTGTTTGAACACAAATCGGTATTATTGGAAGAAACGATAGATAATCTTAACATAAACCCTAACGGTATTTATGTAGACGGAACATTAGGTGGCGCAGGACATTCTTATGAGATAGTCAGACGCTTAAGTAACGGAAGATTGATTGGAATAGATCAGGATGAAGCCGCAATTCATGCAGCGACCGAACGGTTAGCAGAGTATAAAGACAAGGTAACCATCATTCGAAGCAATTACAGTCAAATGAGGAAGCTTTTAGAGGGAATTTCTGTTTGTAAAGTGGATGGTATACTTCTTGATCTTGGAGTGTCCTCCTACCAGCTTGATACACCGGAGAGAGGATTTTCCTATAGGGAAGATGCACCTCTTGATATGAGGATGGACACCAGAAATCCAAGAACAGCAAAGGATATCATAAACCATTACAGTGAGTCTGAGTTATACCGGATGATTCGCGATTACGGCGAAGATAATTTCGCGAAGAATATAGCAAAGCATATTGTTCGAAGAAGAGAAGAAAAACCGTTTGAAACCACCTTTGAATTAAACGATATCATCAAGGCGGCAATACCAATGAAGCTTCGCATCAATACGGGACACCCATCTAAGAGGACCTTTCAAGCAATCAGAATTGAGCTGAATCAGGAACTCGAGGTACTGAAAGATACATTGCAGGATATGATAGAATTACTTTCACCGGGTGGAAGGCTATGCATTATTACCTTCCAGTCACTGGAGGACAGAATCGTAAAATCCTGTTTCAAAACAAATGAGAATCCCTGTATCTGCCCACCGGATTTTCCGGTCTGTGCATGCGGGAAGCAACCGACTGGAAAGGTAATTTCCAGAAAACCCATACTTCCTTCGAAAGAGGAATTGGATTACAATAAGAGATCGAAAAGTGCAAAACTCCGGGTATTTGAAAAGAGGATGTAAATAGAGCTGATTATTGTGCAACTTGGGCATTGAAAAGTGACCTGATTGGTATGGATATAGATTTAGGCACTATGACTGGGAGAGTGAGTTAGCATGGAGGCAAACAGGGGAAATAATCGCAGGGAATATGATAGGACAAGCTATGTGGACGGGAATACGGTACGCAAATTAAATACACAGCCCGATCGGAGAGAAGAACAGTACGAGATTCCCTCACCACGCAGACAAGATAACAGACAGACAATGGCTTTGCCGGGAATTAATATACCTTCCTTAATGATTCTTACGGTAGCGATTGTTGCAACTTTAGTTTTGTGCGTTAATTATATTAGGGTGCAGTCTGATATCAACAGAATAGAGAAGGAAATTGCCACTACACAGGAAAAACTGATTACATTAACGAAAAGTAATGATGCAGCCTATGAAGAAATAAAAGCTACAGATAATCTTGATTATGTATACCGCGTAGCGGTGGAAGAATATGGAATGATATATCCCGGGGACGATAACTTAATAAAATACCAGGGCAGTGATGATGATTATGTGAGACAATATGAGGATATACCAAAATGATATCAGACATTACGGCGAGGGTAAGATACGATGGAAAAAACAGTGGAAAAAATAATTAAAAAATTTACGTCACGAATGCAAGCAAGATTATTGCTTGTATTTTGTGTTATCTCGCTGCTCATGGTCGGTCTGATGGGCAGGCTGGTATATATCGTTCAGGCTGATGGGGATAAATACGCAAAGCAGGTACTTTCGAGGGAATCCTATGTTAGCTCTGTCCTACCCTATAAAAGAGGAGATATTTTGGACTGTAACGGAACTGTGCTCGCTCATAGTGAGTTACAGTATCGCCTAATTCTTGACCCGATGCTTCTTTTGGAAAATGAGGATCGTATTACTGCTACCTTAAAGGTCCTGAAAGAAGATTTTGGAATTGATAACAAAACGATCAATACGATACTGAAGGATAAACCGAAGAGTCAGTATGTAATCCTTCTCAAAAATTTAAAGTACGATGTAGTTCAGACTTTTGAGAAGGATAATGATAAAAGCAGTGAAATTGCAGGAATCTGGTTCGAAGAGGAGTATGTCAGAACCTATCCTAATAATTCACTTGCCAGTGATGTAATTGGATTTTCCACAACTGATAATACCGGATATTACGGCATTGAAGAATATTACAATGATGAGCTGAATGGAACCAACGGAAGAGAATATGGTTATTATGATGCGGATCTGAATATTGACCGTACAGTGAAGGAAGCGGTGAATGGTAATACAGTTGTAAGTGCAATTAATGCTGATGTACAACGTATCATTCAGAAAAAGATAATCGAATTCAATACAGAAACAGGGAGCAAGAGTACCCGTATTCTGGTAATGAACCCGAATAATGGTGAAATAATAGCCATGGCTTCTGATCAGGAATACAACCTGAATTCACCTAGAAGTCTGGAAGGTATTTATACGAAAGCACAAATTGATTCCATGACGGAAGAACAAAAAACGTTGGCTTTGAATACACTTTGGAAAAATGACGTAATAAGCAGTATTTTTGAACCGGGATCAACCTATAAACCTATGACAATTGCAGGAGCACTGGAAGAGAATCTGGTTTCCGACAGCAGTACCTTTTATTGTGACGGAAGTGAAGATATTAATGGAAGTATAATCCACTGCAGCAATAGGGCAGGGCATGGTGAACTGACACTTGGCCAGGCGCTTATGAAGTCCTGCAATGATGCACTGATGCAAATTGGAGCCCGTGAAGGTAACGATATCTTCAGTCAATATCAGAAAATATTTGGGATGGGACAGAAAACAGGAATAGATCTTCCCGGTGAAGAGGCAGGTATCATTGTGTCAGCGGATGATATGGGTCCGACAGATCTTGCAACTAACAGCTTCGGTCAGAACTTTGATGTAAACATGGTACAGATGGCATCGGCTTTCAGTTCCGTTATCAATGGCGGATATTACTACCAGCCGCATGTGATTAAGAAGATAGTCAATGACAATGGCGCTACAGTAAAGGAATTCAATAAAATATTGGTCAGGCAGACGGTTTCTGCACAGACCTCCGATCTGCTAAAACAATACTTATATCAAACTGTGGAAACAGGTACGGCTAGTGGAGCGAAGGTGGAAGGCTATTCCATCGGCGGAAAGACCGGAACGGCACAAAAGCTCCCCCGTGCGGACAAAACCTATCTTGTTTCCTTCTTAGGCTTTGCTCCTGCAGATAATCCGCAAATGGTTATCTATGTTGTAATTGACGAACCACAGAATGTTGTAAAACAGGCAGATAGCTCCATTGCTACTAAATTTGCATCTAAAATTCTAAATGAAATATTACCGGTACTTGGCATCTATCCGGATGGAGAAATAGATTATCTACTACCAACAAATGCACCAACACCAACACCGGATCCATCTACGGGAGGAAAGGAAGAACAGAACTCCAACCCGAATGAATCCGGAGATAATCAGACCGCTGAGGGCAATACGCAGGAGAAGACAGAGAGTAGTGATTTTAATCCGGATGCGTTAGAGTAAAGTGAATAGAAAAGTGCGTCTATTCACTTGGAAAGATATACAATGAAATCCATAGGAATTTCATTGTATATCTTTCGGGTATATTAAATTGCCACATAACGTCCCAGATCATAAAAATGAATAAAGCCGTATCCTTTGTAATAAAATGAAACGATAAGAGATGCAAGGTTATGATTGAATGGCCAGAAACAGAACATATAATAAAAGGAATGTTTTGATTGTATTTATCATCGTTGTAATTGCTGCGACCGGTCTGTTTGTCCGGCTTGGATATTTAATGACATTTAAATCTGAAGATTATGCAGCCAGAGCAGAGGCTCTCCATGAAAGAGAAAGGGTTATTAAAGCAGAACGTGGAAGTATCTTTGATACAAATGGTGTTGAGATAGCGACCAATAAGCCAGTCTGCACGATATCCGTAATTCATGCTCAGATTACCGACCCTGAGCATGTAATCTCAGTTTTATCGGAGCTTTTGGGAATTAGTGAAGAAAAGGTAAGAAAAAGAGTTGAGAAGGTATCCTCGATAGAGAAGATAAAATCCAATGTGGATAAAGAAATTGCCGATAAAGTAAGGGAATACGATTTGGACGGAGTTATGGTGGATGAAGATTATAAGAGATTCTATCCTTATTCCTCACTTGCCTCAAAAGTGATTGGGTTTACAGGAAGTGATAATCAGGGTATTATCGGTTTAGAGGTTGAGTACGATAAATATCTAAAGGGTACCGACGGCAAAATACTGACGCTGACAACTGCTTATGGAAAAGAGATAGCAAATGCAGCTGAGGATAGGGAGGAACCGATACCGGGAAATGATTTATACACAAGTCTGGATGTCAATATCCAGAAGTATGCAGAACAGGCCGCGCTTAAAATAAAAGAATCTAAGGATGCTAATAATGTCAAACTGATTGTAATGAACCCCCAGAACGGGGAGATTTATGCAATGGTCAATGCGCCCGAGTTTGATTTGAATAATCCCTATCAGTTAATTGATGACATAGCAGCTGATTATGCAGGAGTACCTTTAAGCTCAGAGAAGCTGAATGAGCTTTTGAATGGTATGTGGAGGAATGCCTGTATCAGTGATACCTATGAGCCCGGCTCTGCCTTTAAAATTATTACAGCTGCCGCGGCTTTAGAAGAAGGAGTCGTAAAGCTTGATGATACCTTTTATTGCCCGGGATATAAAAAGGTAGAAGACCGAATTATCCGGTGCCACAAAACAACAGGTCATGGCAGTGAGACCTTTGTAGAGGGTATAAAGAATTCCTGCAACCCTGTTTTTATGGAAATTGGAGCAAGGGTTGGTGTTGAGAAGATGTATTATTACTATAATAAGCTTGGTTTGTTTCGTAAAACAGGAATAGATCTTCCGGGTGAAGCGAATTCCATCATGCATAAGATTGAAGACGTTAAAGCAGTGGAACTTGCTACAATGTCCTTTGGTCAATCCTTTCAGATTACACCACTTCAACTTCTTGCCTCTGCCAGTGCAGTAGTTAATGGGGGAACACTCGTAACACCTCACGTGGGCGTTCAGATACGTTCCTCGGACGGAACCTGGATTAAGGCTTTGGATTATCCGGTGACGAAGAATGTAATTTCTGCTGCAACCTCGGAAACTATGAAGCAGCTCTTGGAAGCAGTGGTATCCGAGGGTACCGGTAAGAGAGCATATCTACCGGGATTTCATATCGGTGGTAAGACGGCCACTTCAGAAAAACTGCCAAGAAGCAGCAATAAATATATTTCCTCCTTTGTTGGCTTTGCACCGGCGAATAATCCGCAGGTTATTGCAGTTGTACTAATCGATGAGCCAACCGGAGTTTATTATGGAGGAACGATAGCAGCACCGATTATCTCTGAATTATTTGATAATATTCTTCCCTATCTTGGTATTGAAAAGAGCTATACAGAGTCGGAAGTGAAAGAGTACAATATCGGTTCCTTTACTGTTCCGGATTTTATCGGAAAGACAAGAAAAGAAGTAAAGGAATTGTTGAAAATATATGATTTTGGTGATACCTTCCCCTCCGGAGAAGGAGATGTAGTTACAGAGCAGTTCCCGCTTGTCGGTGAGACTGTGGATAAAGACAGCAATCTTATTTTATATTATGGTGAATGAACGGTGATTGAGAAGTTACTGTTCACACCCAATCATAGGTCAAAATTATTGATTGGGGTGCGAACAGTAACATTGAGAATACATTTCCGCTACCCGGTATTGTTTTTTAAAATGTTATAAAGTATAATAACCAAGGTATAACTTTAGGAAGCAGAATTGTAACTATTCAGGGCCCCGAGAAATCCACAGGATTTCGAGAAAATTCAGCGCCAAAATATGTGATTTTCAACATATTTTGTGTGCATCGGTTCGAAAGAACCGCAGTGACTGAATAGTCACGCAGAATTTTGAAGTATTAGGGTTATATCTGTTGATGATAGAACAAAGGATTAATACATAAGAAATAACCGGGAACGTGTTAAGGCACGTAAAGGAGGATGTTATGGATTTTTCGATATTTAGAGTTATTATACCTGTTATCATAGCCTTTGGAGTATGTGCGATACTTTGTCCGCTTTTAATACCATTTTTAAAAAGGTTAAAATTTGGTCAGTATATCCGTGAAGAGGGACCTCAGTCACATCAGAAAAAATCCGGAACTCCAACGATGGGTGGTATTGTTATTGTACTAAGTATAGCGATTACCTCATTACTCTATATAAAGGATTACAAAGGTATTATACCAATACTGTTTTCTACGATCGGCTTTGGTATTATCGGTTTTATGGATGACTATATTAAGGTTGTTATGAAACGTAATCTGGGACTTCGTGTATGGCAGAAGCTGATTGCGCAGATACTGGTGACCGCAATACTTGGATATTATCTGGTGAATTTCACCGACGTGGGAACCGCAATGTTGATACCTTTCTCGGGAGGAAAATACCTAAGTACCTCGTATTTATTCATTCCAATCTTTTTTGTCACGGTTCTTGGAACAGTGAACGGCTCCAACTTTACAGATGGTTTAGATGGTTTGGAGTCAAGTGTTACCGTTTTAATTGCGACCTTCTTTACCGTTGTAGCTATCGGTATGAAGAGTGATATATCTCCCATCACCGGCGCGGTGGCGGGCAGCTTATTGGCTTTCTTGTTATTTAATGTATATCCGGCAAAGTTGTTCATGGGTGATACCGGGTCGTTGGCGCTCGGAGGATTTGTTGCGGCAACAGCCTATATGCTGCAGATGCCGATTTTTATTTTGGTTGTTGCACTGGTTTATCTGGTAGAAGTACTTTCTGTTATTCTTCAGATTAGCTATTTTAAACTAACCAAAGGAAAACGATTTTTTAAAATGGCGCCTATCCATCATCATTTTGAGCTGATGGGCTGGGCAGAGACAAGAGTTGTGGCTGTATTTGCGATCATTACTACCATTCTTTGTCTGATTGCTCTGATGGGTATCGGTTGATTAAGGCAAAGCGGGGGAGCGGTATGCAGTGGAAGGGTAAGAGAGTAATGATATATGGAGCTGCAAGGAGTGGTATTTCGGCAGCTGCACTTCTGCAAAGGCTGGGGGCATCAGTACTATTATTTGATTGTAATACAAAGCTTTCCGAGGACTCCTTACAAGACAGACTGGATACAAACGTCAATTTTTTGTTAGTAACCGGTATATTGCGGGAGGAGAACTTATCAGATATTGAACTATTGATTATCAGCCCTGGAGTACCTACCGATCATCCGGATATCATAAAAATAAAAGAAAAGAATATTCCGGTCTGGGGAGAAATTGAGCTTGCCTACCAATGTAGCCTGGGGAAGATTATAGGTATTACCGGTACCAATGGAAAGACAACCACCACTACTTTAGTTGGTGAAATAATAAAGTCTTATTTTGAGGAAGTATATGTAGGTGGAAATATCGGCACTTCATATTCCGATACTGCACTGGATACAACAGAACAAGCGATTACCGTAATAGAACTCAGCAGCTTCCAGTTAGAGACAATCCATGGCTTCAGACCGGATATCAGCGTTATCTTAAATATTACACCGGACCATCTGGATCGCCATTACACCATGGATCATTACATAGAAATGAAGAAGCGAATTACATTGAACCAGATGGAGTCAGATCTTTGCATCTTAAATTATGAGGATGAAAGCCTAAGAGCCATGTCATATCTGATTAAGCCCAAGGTCATGTTCTTTAGTAGCAGGAGAGAATTAAGTGAAGGACTGTATCTGGAGGGTAATCATATCGTATATAAGCAGGAGGGCAGTAAACAAATAGTATGCAATATTAAGGAACTTAAAATTCTTGGAAGTCATAATTATGAAAACGTAATGGCGGCTGTTGCAATCTCCTTAGCTATGAATATACCGATGGAAGATATCCGCAGAACTTTAATAGACTTTCAAGGAGTTGAACACAGAATCGAATTTGTTGAGACCATTAACGGAGTTACCTATTATAATGACTCAAAGGGAACGAACCCCGATGCATCAATTCGGGCGGTTTTGGCAATGAGAAGTCCTACCATATTGATTGCGGGAGGATATGATAAAAAAGTATCCTTTGATAATCTGATAGAAGCATTCGGAGGAAAAGTCAGATACCTGGTACTTCTTGGACAGACCAAGGAGGAGCTTGCCAAAACAGCTAGAAGCCATGGTTTTACAGATATCATTATGACTGAAAGTCTCAAAGAGGCGGTTAGGGTAAGCACCGAAAAAGCGGTACCCGGTGATGCTATACTATTATCACCCGCCTGTGCAAGTTGGGGGATGTTTGATAATTATGAACAACGGGGAAATTTTTTTAAGGAATATGTCAGGGAAATGATATTATAAGGAGAAAAGATGAGCAGAACAGTAGCGCAAACAAATCAAAGAAAAATGCATAGTTATTATGATTACAGCCTGTTATTTCTTGTGCTATTTCTGGTATGCTTTGGCCTGGTATATATCTATAGCACAAGCTCCTTTAACGCACAGATGAAGAATCAGTCACCGGCATATTATCTCGAGAAGCAGGCGCTTTTTGCAGGGGTGGGTATTCTTGTCATGATATTTGTATCAAAGATAGATTATCATATTTACATCAATAAGCTTCCGATTATTAGGCTTAAGCCGATAACAATTCTTTATAGCGCATGCCTTTTTCTTCAAACCATAGTATTGGTATTCGGTGACGAAACCAAGGGCTCAAAAAGGTGGTTGGATATACCGGGTCTCGGAAGATTCCAACCTTCTGAGCTAACGAAAATTGCTGTTATTTTATTTACCGCATATATTGTTAATCTTGCTCCGAAAAAGTTGGATAAGTTCACAGGCTTTTTAAGGGTTTGTGTCTTTATTGCACCGTTATTGGGACTTATTGTAATAGCTAACTTATCTACTGCAATCATCATAGCGGTCATCCTGGTTTCCATTTGTTTTGTCGCCAGTAGGAAGAAAGGATATTTTGTAGTTTCTGGACTAATGCTTACCGGTCTCGGCTTGATGTTTATCTTCTTCTTTAATTCCTACCGCTCCGACCGTATTGAAGCCTGGCTCCATGTGGAAACGGCGCCGAACGGTTATCAGATCCTTCAGGGCTTATATGCAATTGCATCGGGAGGATTTTTTGGGAAAGGACTTGGCGAAAGTATTCAGAAACTGGGGTTTATCCCGGAATCGCACAATGATATGATTTTCGCTGTAATTTGTGAAGAGATGGGCTTATTCGGAGCTTTTGCGGTAATTTTGGTATTTATTTTATTAATGTGGCGTATTTTTATCATTGCTATAAATGCAACAGATTTATACGGTGGACTAATTGCAACCGGAGTGCTTGCTCATATCGCCGTGCAGGTATTAATCAATATCGCGGTTGTAACAAACACGATCCCATCAACAGGTAACACACTTCCCTTTATTAGTTACGGAGGCAGCTCCGTCATGGTATTACTGTTCGAAATGGGGATTGTCCTTAGCGTTTCGAACCAGATAAAGGGAGAAAAAGTGTAGAGAAAACCATTCATGCACCCTGACCGCACAGATGAGCCAGGTGTGATTCACGCGGACAAAGAAGGATTCATATAGTAGTAGTATATTTCCTTCATTGTCTGAGGTGCGCTATGTCCAGTATTGAGGTCATCGGCAAAGAGCAGTTAAAGGGTGAGCTAAAAATACAAGGTTCAAAGAATGCGGCATTACCTGTAATTGCTGCAACTATTTTGAATAAAGGAATCTCTATACTTAAGAATTGTCCCAAAATACTTGATGTGGTTCATATGGTAAAAATACTGGAGGAGCTCGGTTGTAAAACATCTTGGGACGAAAACACATTGACGGTAGACAGCAGTATGGCAAATATCACCCAGATTTCCGAATCATCCGTAATCAAAATGCGAAGTTCAATTTTATTTTTGGGGGCTATACTCGGAAGATTCCATGAAGTTACAATTGCATATCCGGGAGGCTGTTCCATAGGTAAAAGGCCGATTAACTATCATCTGAATGCAATTAAGAAGATGAATGTTACGCAGGAGTTTTCGGGAGAAGATAACAGCATTATTCATTGTTACTCGGATAAAATTATCGGAAATGACATATTTCTTGAATCCCCAAGTGTCGGTGCCACCCAGAATGTATTACTTACCGCAGTTTTTTCGGAGGGAGTCACCAGAATTTTCAATGCCGCCAGAGAACCTGAAGTGACTGAGGTTTGTAACTATCTGTTAGAAGCAGGAGCTAGAATATGTGGCAAGGGTACTTCCTTTCTTGTGGTTGAAGGAGTAAAACGGTTGAATGATGTGGAATTTACATTATCGCCGGACCGTATTGTGACAGGAACATATATGGCGGCAGTCGCAGCAACCGGAGGTGATGTTACATTTTTAAATGCTCCCGTAAACCAGATAACTTCAACAGTAAGAACGTTAATAAAAACCGGTTGTGAAATTACATCGAAGGATAATACCATAAGAGTAAAAAATACACAAAGAGCAAAGTCATTATCTTTATTAAAAACGGAGCCATACCCGGGCTTTCCGACTGATATGCAGTCCCAGGTGATGTCCGTTCTATGTGTTGCTGATGGAAAAAGTATCATAATTGAAGATATCTTTGAATCACGATTTCAGAATGTGTCGGATCTGGTAAAAATGGGTGCTCTGATTAGCATTGAACAGGAAGGCAGAAAAGCTTTGATTACGGGGGTTGAAACCCTTCACGGTACGGAGATATATGCCAAGGATTTACGCGGAGGCGCAGGTCTGATACTTGCTGCTATGGTTGCGGAGGGAAAAAGCGTTGTACACGATGCTTCGTATATCGAGCGGGGGTATGAAGACATTTGCAGAGATTTAAAGACACTCGGTGCGAAAATCAGAATGATAACCTGATAGGTGTACAATCAACATGGAGGTTATAATGAGTATTAAAAGGCAAAGGAACTCACATAGTGTACGAAAGAGAATTTGCCGGAAGGCATTCATTATTTTATTTTTGATTGGTGTTCCTACTGTGATATTTTTGTTTGCATTTGGTATTAAAAAAGTAGATATTGTAGGTGAGACACGTTATACAAAAAATGAAATTAAGGAGATGGTATTAAAATCGCCTTTGGATTATAACAGCGTATATTTGTATCTGAAGTATCGGTTCTTAACCACACCGGAGATACCTTTTATCGAAAAGCTTGATATTGAGAAGAACAGTAATCACAAGGTGACAATTTATGTATATGAAAAAATGGTTACCGGATGCGTGAATATTATGGGTGAATATCTCTATTTTGATAAAGATGGAATTGTTGTTGAAAGTTCATCAAAGAAAATTGAAAAGGTTCCGGTAATAGATGGACTGCAATTTGATGAAATAGTATTGCATGAAAAGTTGAATTTAAAAAACAACGATACCGATAATGAAGCAAATGATTCACAAAGTGACGATACTGATAATGAAGCAAATGATTCACAAAGTGACGAGCTCTTTGATATAATACTGAATATAACCAGACTAGTCAATAAGTATGAACTTGATGTCAATACAGTAAAGATTGATGAAAATGAAAACATTACGCTGATCTGCAATGACATTAAGGTTTTACTTGGTAAGAAGAGTGATTATGAGGAGGCGCTGTCAGATATGGTAAATATCCTGAAAACAGCCAAAGACAAAGAACTGTATGAGCTTGATATGAGGGATTATGATCAGGATACCGACATTGTCATTGGTAAAACAAAAAATTCGACAGAATAGATAAAAATGACTTAAATAATTTGCTTTTTTTAAAAATTGTACTTGATTATTTGGGAATTTAAAGATATTATATAAAGTAGGATTGCAGAACACCACAAATTGTATATTAAAAAGATTATATCCCATTATGATGTGGTTTTCCGGAAAAAGGGAATGGATTTTAAAGGGATTTGTGAGAATATTGCAAGTTGAATTAATTTAACTTGTTATGAATTAGTGAATACGATAAAAGGAGGACTAGACCTTGCTTGAGATAAGAACAAATGAGGCGGATACCACAGCACGAATACTTGTAATTGGGGTAGGAGGAGCAGGTAATAACGCCGTTAATCGAATGATAGAAGAGAATATTTTGGGTGTTGAATTTGTTTGTGTCAATACGGACAAGCAGCATCTTAAGAACTGTAAAGCTCCACAGATTGTACAGATCGGGGAGAAACTTACCAAGGGACTCGGTGCAGGTGCACAACCTGAAATCGGACAAAAAGCAGCAGAAGAAAGCAAAGATCAGCTTACTGAGATTATCAGAGGCTCTGATATGGTATTTGTTACCTGTGGTATGGGTGGCGGAACAGGAACAGGGGCTGCTCCTGTTGTAGCACAAATCGCAAAAGATTTGGGGATACTAACAGTAGGTATTGTTACCAAACCTTTCAAATTCGAAGCAAAAACACGAATGACGAATGCTGTCAGCGGGATTGAGCGCTTGAAAGAATTTGTAGATACCTTGATTGTCATTCCGAATGATAAATTACTTGAGATTGTAGACCGAAGAACAACGATGCCCGATGCACTACGCAAGGCTGATGAGGTTTTACAGCAAGGAGTTCAGGGAATTACGGATTTGATTAATGTACCGGGACTTATTAATCTTGACTTTGCGGATGTTCAAACAGTTATGAAGAACAAGGGCGTCGCACATATCGGTATTGGTATCGGAACCGGAGATGATAAATGTATCGACGCGGTAAAACAAGCAATTACCAGCCCGTTACTTGAGACTACCATTCAAGGTGCTTCTCATGTGATTATAAATATTTCCGGAGATATCAGCCTGATTGAAGCAAATGAGGCGGCAACCCTAGTTCAAGAATTAGCCGGAGATTCTGCCAATATTATCTTTGGAGCGATGTATGATGATACAATACAGGATTCTGCAACTATAACGGTTATTGCCACAGGACTTGATAGTAGATCGAAAGACATGGTGAAAACACCGGAATTTTTAAGACATGCATCAGCCTCATCAACCGGAGCCAGACCTGCGATTAAGCCAGAGCTTAATCTTGGAAGATCCTATTCTACGAGTGCCTTTGCTGGAGCAGGACAGTCTTCTCAGAGCCCTCAAACCACTTTCCAGACAGATCCAACAAGACGACCGATAAGTGAGCCGGCAAAATCACCATCCAATACCAATACAGATCCGGGCGGGATTAAAATACCTGAATTCCTCCAAAAGAACCGTCATAATAAGTAAATCTGTTTTAATAACTAGAAGCGGTTCTTTGAGAACCCGTCATAATAAGTAAATCTGTTTTAATAACTAGAAGCGGTTCTTTGAGAACCCGTCATAATAAGTAAAACCATTTTCATAACAGAATACGTTTCTTTGAGAACCCGCCACAATAAGTAAAAATAAGAAAAACCATAATACATAAGAGATTAAGGCTGTTAGATTATTTTGATAAAAATAATCTAACAGCTTTTTTTGCGCTGTAAACAAAAAATAGCGCGGTTGCTGTAAAATTAAGTAAATGAAAATTGAAATTAGGTTACCAGAATATGACAAAATATGGAAAACAAACAAGATATAATCGTAATGTACGTTACCGGTATTTGGGTAACAAGTTGACAATCTGCTGGAGGTGAAATTTGTATCTAGAAATTTATCCGGATATTATTTTTGTCCTGAACTTTTCAATGGATTTTATTTTGTTATTTATTTTGAGTAAAGTAAATCGAAAAATATTTCGTTGGAAAAGAATGGTGGTCGGCTCTGCAGTAGGTGCAGTTTCTGCTGTAATAGTTAGCATTTTTCCGTGGATGAATATTATAATCCGGTTTTTGTTCATGAATATAGCGGCATCTGCACTGATGTTGTGCATAACTTTTGGCAAGATGAGGCCAGTACAGCTGTTACAGCAAATGATTGCACTTTATCTGATTACCTATTTTGCGGGAGGACTGATTAATTCCGTCTACTATTATACGGATTTTAGGGAAAAGTTAATCCACATCGGAACTTCCTTGATTTTGAGCAATCTGTCATGGGAAACAGTAATAGCAATATTGCTTCTGCTGATTCCGACATCTTTCATTCTTCTACGCCTGATACGCCGAAATCTAAGTGAGCGCAAAGAAATCTATGAAGTTGAGTTATTTTGTGACAATCGAAATATCAAAACAGTTGGATTGCTTGATACCGGTAATTGTCTCTACGATCCGATTTTCAAAAAGCCGGTCATGGTAATTGATGAAACGTTACTAGGAGAATTGTTGTCTAGTGAAGCCTGTAATGATATGGAAGCTGTGAGAAAAGGCCTAAGAGGAATTAGTGAAAGTTCTGATAATTTGGCTGTAAGTATGGAAAACGCACGACGACTCAGATTTATTCCTTACCAGTCCATTGGGAAAGAGAGTGGAATCATGCCCGGACTGATATTAGATAAAGTTTTAATACATACCGGAAAGGAGACAATATGTAACGAGAAGGTGACCGCGGCTATTTGTGATAACCACCTATCTGCAAATGATGACTATCACGTAATTTTACATAAGGAACTTATTTAGGTTTGGAATGAACGAAGTGATTCAAACCGGTAAAAATGGGAGGTTTATCTATGCTATTAAAGCTATCAATTCAAAACAGATTTCAATTTCGGATGATTCCTGATATAAAAACAATCATTTTCGGACATAAGGGTGAAATTCATTATATCGGAGGAGCAGAGGTTCTGCCGCCGCCTCTTGATTCAGTGAAAGAGGCTGAAGTTATTGCATTGCTTGGATCTGAGCGGGATGGAGAAATGAAATCCCTTTTAGTTGAGCATAATTTACGCCTTGTCGTATACATAGCCAAAAAGTTTGATAATACCGGGGTAGGAGTGGAAGATTTAATATCCATCGGTACAATAGGACTGATAAAGGCAATCAATACATTTAACCCAGATAAAAACATTAAATTGGCAACCTATGCTTCGAGATGTATAGAAAATGAAATATTGATGTATCTCAGGCGTAATAATAAAACAAAGCTGGAGGTCTCCATAGATGAACCGCTAAATGTGGACTGGGACGGTAATGAGCTATTATTGTCCGATATCCTAGGAACCGAGGAAGATGTCATTTATCGAAACATAGAAGAGGAAGTGGATCGTAAGCTACTTCGAAAGGCATTATCAAAGCTGTCGGACAGGGAGAGAATTATTGTCGATCTGAGATTTGGTCTGAATACCGACGATGGAACTGAACGAACTCAGAAGGAAGTAGCCGATTTGCTTGGAATATCGCAATCCTATATATCAAGATTGGAGAAAAAGATTATTAAGAGATTAAAAAAAGAAATGGTGCGGTTTGAATGAGCAAACCTTGATGTTAAACTGTTTTACCGGAAAAGAGCAATGTATGGAAATAAATTCTATATTTATAATCGTATAAAGAGGAGCCAAAAAGTGAATCATTTTATAGTGAATATGATATGATTCGGAGGTTTCGTTATGGCTCTTTATAAGGTTGAGATATGTGGTGTTAATACATCTAAACTGCCATTGTTGAAAAACAGTGAAAAGGAAGAATTGTTTCAAAGAATATTAAGGGGTGATAAGGAAGCCAGAGAGCTTTATATTAAGGGAAACCTTCGTCTGGTCCTTTCCATCATTCAAAGATTTTCAAACAGCAACGAAAATGTTGATGATCTGTTTCAAATCGGTTGCATAGGACTTATGAAGGCAATTGATAATTTCGATATTACGCAGAACGTTAAGTTTTCTACTTATGCTGTACCGATGATTATTGGTGAAATAAGGAGGTATCTTCGAGATAATAATGCAATACGAGTCAGCCGGTCTTTAAGGGATACAGCGTACAAAGCAATTTATGCAAAAGAGGCTTTAGTTAGGAAAAACGAGAAGGAACCAACCATAAGTGAGATCGCGGCCGAGATTGGAATCAGCAAAGAAGATATTGTATATGCCCTTGATGCTATTCAAAGTCCGGTGTCCTTGTATGATCCTGTGTATGTGGAAGGCGGTGATGCCCTTTATATCATGGACCAGGTAAGCGACAAGAAGAATAAGGAGGAAAACTGGATAGAAGAAATATCCTTAAAAGAAGCGATGGATAAGCTATCGGCTAGAGAGCATAATATCGTAAAACTTCGTTTCTTTGAAGGGAAAACACAGATGGAAGTTGCAAGAGAAATTAATATATCTCAGGCACAGGTAAGCCGTTTGGAAAAGTCAGCGCTGAAAAACATGCGTAGTTATCTGAATTAAAGTATATCGGAGAAGTCATTTCATCCTTTGATGAATTGATTTATATAGATAATGAAGAGCCGGCCTAAGGAGTAATCCCTCGACCGGCTTTTCATTCATTATTTATTAATTAGGAACGGGCATTAAAATTACGGTCAAGTTCCTCGTATAGTAGTGTCTGTAGTTTATGCTTTCCTCTGGTATCTAAGTGTCTGTAATTGTCGAGCATTTCTAATTCATCGGTTGTAAATTCGGTATAATCCTTTTTTCCAAATAGGATATAATCAGAACTAACGGAAAAATTTTTGCATATTATAACAATTTGCTCTAGAGTTGGTTTTGATTTACTATTCTTCCAATCTGTCAGAGGACTTTTTCGCAATCCCAACATTAAGCCTAATTGAACACCGTTGATTTTATTCCTATCGAGTAATCCTTTTATCCTTTTGGTAATATTATCCATTTCACACATAACAAATTCCCCCATATATTACAAATTATCGCAAAAACATATTGACAATGCGAAAAATGCTCATTATAATATAGCCAAGCGCATATTAATTATAACAAACATTGTTTTATATTACAATTAGTTATATTTTAAGTAAATGTATTATCCCAAACAGATTCATTAACTATCTAATACAACATCTTAAGTTATGGACTATATCAATTTTCTTATGTATTCAGCAGATAAGCATACTAAAGTGCAAAAAAACATTTTTCAGTATTAAAAGATTACCGGGATAATCAAAACAATCAAAAAGAAAAGCTATTGTTTTACATTGATATTTAAGAGACAGATTACTTATTTTTACCAGTACTATAGTCCAATAGACAATATTTTTGCTTGTTGCTAAAATTACATTAGTTAAGTATTTCAATTAAATACTTCTGATTTTAATCAGCTTAATAACTTCAAAGAGTGAGTGGTTGAAAGGAATTTTATTGATAAAAGGAAGAAGAAACGAATGATTAAGTAGGGTGGAGATAATGAGATTAGTATCTATAGATATGCTTGAAAATAATATGATTTTGGCCAGGGACATTGTTTACAATGACCTATTGGTATTGAGTAGAGGCTCCAAAAATATTTATAAATATACAGAGAAACTTATGAATTTGGGCATTTATTATCTCTATGTTGAGGATATCATTGGTAAAGACATTGAGGTTCCGGATGCTATAAAAGAGGAAACAAGAAGATTGTGCAAAGAGACATTAAGGAACACAATGAATTCATTGGTAAACCATGAAATGAATGGGATTGATGATTTGCATTCCTCAATTGAACAAATAATCTATGATATTACAACTAACAATATAACACAAAGCTTGACAGATATCAGGAATATCGATGAGTATACATTTTCGCATAGTATTAGTACAACCGTATATGCTTTACTTATCGGTAAGGAGCTTAAATATAGTAAGGAAATGCTAGAACAGTTGGCAATTGGAACCATGCTACATGATATCGGTAAAATATTGATTGACAGCAGTATACTTTATAAAAAAGAGACCTTGACATATGAAGAATTAATGTATGTGAAAAATCATGTGATAAAGGGATATGATTATATCAAAGATGTTCCGTATATTCCCGAAGCATCAAAAGAAATCATATTAAAACATCATGAAAGACTTGATGGCAGTGGATATCCAAATTCTTTAAAGGCAGAACAGCTGGGTGAATTCTCCAAAATCGCCGGAATAGCAGATGTCTTTGATGCACTGATTTCTGATCGCTGCTACCGAAAAAAATGGAAAATAAATAAAGCATTCAAATTTTTACTGGAGAACTGTGATACTAAATTTGATGCGGATCTGGTTAGAGTATTTATGCATAATATTGCGATTTATCCAAACGGTTCCATCGTAAGAGTATCAGACGGACGATTAGCAATCGTTAAGGATCAGAACGCAGGTATACCACTCAGACCTGTCGTGAGAATATTTGCGGATCAGTGGGGACAAATTATTCCGATTGAAGAGATTGATCTTTTGAAGGTATTATCCCTGACAATTATTGATTCAGAACTTGAAATTTATGACCACAACTCCACTTGGGCTTCCATTGATATATAATATTACATTCTCTGTACGTTATACTCCGTATGTAAAAGATAGTGTTCGTTGCTGTTGATTACATGCAGGAGTATTTTTTATGTTCATAAGTATGAACCATTTCTTAAATTACCAATATAGTATTTTTAGTCTGACAGCTAAAATTTGTACAGTTCAGCCATCAAAGAGATGTATCCGGACTGGGAATTATTTCTTTTCCGATCATGTCACTATCCTTTCCAGGCTGAGCTGTTACAAAAAATTTCATAATTATTTCGAAATTCTTTGCATTTTAAAAAAACAATATGTATAATTACTTATAGGTATTTAGTCTTATTTATCTGAATTTAAAAACCATAAAAATTATAATTTGAAACATGAAGAGGATACAAATCATATGATAATCATAGATATTATTCTTAAATATGTGCCGGATTTCATAGAGTGTTTTATTTTATGGAGATTGTTAAGCTTTGTCTTGGATTTAAAGTTCAGAAGAAGATCTGCGGTAGCTGCGTCAATCGGTATGTTTATCATGATACAGGTGAAGGATATCCTTTCCTATATACCGGTGGTGGATCAATATCAGGTGATTGTGTCATTTCTTATTTTAATTTATGTTTTTGTTGTGATCAGTTTATTAACCGTTAATACATTCGTTGAAAAGCTGATTTGGTGGGGAGTATACTTCTTAGGACTTATCGCGATTGAGCTTGCCTTGATTCTTGGCTATTATGCTGTAATTCATGTTTCATTGGATACAATAATTGGTACCAATGAAGTAAATATTATTATGGTTATTAGCACAAAGTTAATCACATTACTCCTGTTTGAGATAGTATTTCGAAAGCATAGGGGTAAGATAAATATTGGAATCTTTTATTTATGGGAATTGGCAATGGTTATTATTTTCAACCTTGTACTAGCGATGGTTTTGGTTTATAGCTTTTACAACAGAAAAGATTTAGTTGAATTCAATGAAATTATGGCACTGTTTTTTGGAGTGGTGCTATTGATTACAATATATACTGTTGCCTTAATCTTTCGGATTGAGAAAAAATCGAATGAGGAAACAGCGACACAGCTAAGGCTTCAGCAGATAGAGCTGGAGCTTAAGTTAAATAACGATATGGTTGATATTTCGGACAAGCTTAGGCAATTGCGGCATGATATGAATAACCATATCGGCTTGATAAAGACATTGGTACATACCGGCAAACATGAAGAACTTGAGGAATATGTAGATCAAATTTATGAAGATGTGAAAATTGCAAATGATTTGATTATTACCAATAATAAAACCTTATCCATATTATTGAATGCTAAAAAGAATTTGGCAAAGGAAAAGAATATTGATTTTTCCAGTGTAATCACAATACTGGATTTGGACATGAAGAGTAAGGATATTTGTTCTCTTCTCGGTAATATATTGGATAATGCAATTGAAGCCGCAGAAAATTCCGGCAGTAAAAAGTACATACAACTGATAATCCAAAAAACAGAGAGAGGATACGCCATAGATTGTGAAAATTCAATTGGAATGAAACCTGTATTAAAGAAGGGCAAATTCATTACCAGTAAAGAAGACACACTTTTGCATGGTATCGGAATTCGAAATATCAAGGATATTGTTGCAGTATATCATGGGGAGCTGGAATTTGAATATGATGATGAAGCCTTTAATATTCATGTTTTAATTCCGGTATAAATTCAAAGCTACAAGTGCACTGTCTCACTGACAATTAGATAAATCTGCTCAGCTAGTCCGCAACATTGCGTCATTAAAATTCCTAGACAATGTAACCCCATTGCCGTCGGAATTTTGCCTAGCACTGACACGAACTATCTGGCATATTTATCTAAAGGTCAATAAGACAGTACACTAGTTTCTATTATAACTTGGGGGAGTACATATGAAAATTAACATCGTTTTATGTGATGACGAGAGTATTGCTTTAAGAATCAACTGCACTTACATTGAGGAACTAGTGAAGAAATTCAGGATTGATGCTAATATATTGGGATTTTTGCGGGGAGAAAAGCTGCTTGAGTTTATGGAAAACAATATAATAGATATAGCATTTCTAGATATTGATTTAAAAGGAACAAATGGATTAACGATAGCATCAAAATTACAAAGAAAAAATCCGAAAGTTATAACCATATTCATATCAGGGCACCGGGAATATGCATTTGATGCATTTTCTGTTGAGGCTTTTGGATTTTTGGCAAAACCGGTTGATGCTGAACGTTTGGAAAGAGTTTTCAAGAAAGCAGTCATACAATTAAATTATTTAAGTAACAGAGCTCCGTCTGTCCCGCTTATTATTACGGTTGATAATATCAAGAAGAAAATAAACCAATCATGTATTTTGTATATTGAACGTAAGAATACACAAAGTGTCATACATGCAAAAACAGGTAATTTTTGTGTTTATGAAACGATTACATCATTGGTAGGACGACTGGATAAGAAATTCATTCAGATTAACCAAGGTATGATTATAAACATGGATGAAATAGAAACGATGAGGGGAATTCAGGTGGATATGAAGAACGGTGATGTATTTCCGATCGGGAGGACTTACAGTAAAGATGTTAAGAAGAAATATTTGGAGTATCCAAGAGTATAGCTGTTTGATAACAAAATCTTGTCATATAAGTTGAATTACTTGATAGATTTTCGTAAAACAGTTACATTAATATTTGTAATAGTATTCTGGGAGTAGATTTTCTCTGGAATTAAAACCGGTTGTATGGGGAATAAACAACAGGCTATAATATATGCATCAATAATATATGTTATCATAATTATTGATGCGTATATTTTTTTTATAAACCGGTATATTTAAATGAATTCATATTACCATTCAAGAGCGATATGGTGGAAATTGACGAACCATAATTTGAATTTGGCTTTTTTGCACTCCAATCATTCATAAATTCTTTATAGTTATTTCATTTGACTCTTTTTGTCTTTTATAATATAGTGATTATTATTGTAAAATGAACCATAAAATGGAGTGGTTTCCTTTTATAGAAAAGAATGATTAGGTTATAATAAGGAATGGCATTTTTATTGTTGGCTTATGACAGTTAATACTAAATGAGGTTACTAGAGAATGAGTGAAAAGGTAATCAGTAAAAAGAATCAGCTTCGTAGCATTTTGCTTATAACGGGTCTAATGACCGTCACAGTGGCAGTTATTCTGAAGGATTATACGATTAATGAACTGGTAGAGGCAGTACGAAAAGTTCATCCTTTTTATCTACTTGCAGGGATTGGATTGATGTTTTTATTTATCGGATGCCAGGCAATGAATTTTTCAATGATTATGAGCAGTCTCGGGCAGCCTTCATCCTTTCGATACTGCATTGAGTATGCATATATTGGTAATTATTTCGGTGCAATTACTCCGGGGGCAAGCGGAGGTCAGCCTGCGCAGATTTATTATATGAATAAAGATAAAATCCATATTGATATTTCATCGATTACCATATTTTTGATGGTTTTTGTCAGTCAAATCGTGATTGTTCTAATGGGAGGAGTGTTTGTACTGTTACGATTCGGTATGCTGGAAAGATCGGCAGATTGGTTTTCCTACCTGTTGATTGCCGGGTCTGCTGTAATGTTGGGATTGACAGGCATATTGTTCGCCCTAATGTTTTCCAGAAGAACAGTACCGTTTCTTGTTGATTTGACTTTCCGGTTCGGTAAAAAAATTCATGTAATAAAAAAGCCTGAGGAAATTCAAATTAAATTCGATATACTGATTATAGCTTACCGCGAAAAAGCCAGAATGATTTTAAAGCATCCGTCTCTGTATGTGAAGGTGTTTTTGGTTACAGTACTTCAATGGGTTGCCTACGGTATGGTTTCCTACCTGGTTTATTTGAGCTTTGGATACAGGAAAGCAGACATATTGGATCTGATGGGAGGGCAGGCTTTTATCAATATAGCTGTTGCCGCGGTACCATTACCCGGTTCCGTTGGTATCGCTGAGAAATCTTTCCTCATTTTGTTTGGACAGTATTATCCGGCCAACGATTTAACTTCAGCAATGATTATTGGCAGAATAATTAACTTCTATCTTCCTCTGTTAATCAGTTTTCTCGTTTATATCTTTGCTCATCATAGGATGATGAAGGCAAAGATGGGTAAAGATTGATTATCTATCAAGAAGAAGCTCTCTTTTCGCTAATTCCAGGCAACCAAGAATGCCCTGATTATCCTTCAGGGAGGCAGGAACAATATACTCATCGGGATTTGTAAGCTGTGGCGTTTTGATATACCCGTTCAATAGTCTTAAGACTTGGCTTCGAATCATCGGAAAGAGCTGTTTCTGATGCATAACTCCACCGCCCAGAATGATTCGGTGAGGAGAGTAGGTCAATATTATATTAACAAGCCCTTGTGCAATATAAAATGCTTCCAGTTCCCAGACCTCAGGATGATCCTGTAAATCAATTGCTTTTCTTCCCCAACGCATTTCAATGGAAGGTCCGGAGGCTAGCCCTTCGAAGCAGTTAGGATGATAAGGGCATATTCCGCTGTAATCATCCTTCTCGTGTCTGGTTAGAAGCATATGACCGACTTCCGGATGAAGCATTCCATGCAGGAGATTGCCATTTATCATAACACCGGCACCAATTCCTGTGCCGATTGTGATATATACTCCGGAGGATAAATCCTTAAGACATCCCCAGGTTGCTTCTCCTAATACGGAAGCGTTTACGTCGGTATCAAACCCAATTGGAATCTGCAGAGCCTTCAGCGTTTCTAATAGGTTGTAATTAACCCACGACTTTTTCGGTGTTGAGGTAATAAAGCCATAACTTTTCGAATTGCGATCAAGATCAACCGGTCCAAAGGAGCCTACTCCCAGGGCCGCTATTTTTTTATCACTGAAATAATTTATAATCCTGTTCATAGTCAGATCCGGTGTTTCAGTAGGAATGGATGACTGCATCAGAATTTCACCATATTCATTACCGACAGCCATTACCATTTTTGTCCCGCCTGCTTCGAGTGCGCCTAGTAACATATGTTTTCCTCCCTAGTTTATGAGATAATAAGAGCCTATCCATGTCTATATTATATATCCTAATCCTATATATGAAAACAATAAATATATTCCCGGCCATAGAATTCCCTTTTGTAAAAACCGGATGTATTAATGGCTTATATATGCGAAGGACAGCATACATATAGATTGTAAAGACCGGTATTGAGGTATAAGTCGAATGAAGTATAAGCAGACAGCAGTGATTTTTATATTAATGCTTGTATTGAGCATAATGTTATCAAAAGAATTTCATTCAGAATTTGAGGTAGTGGATACAGGAGCGAGTAAATATTTAACAGACGGCAAAGAAAAAATCACCGGTCAGGAAAGTGCAGGACAGGTATCAAACATTATATATAATAAAGATGGGATAGAAGCTGAATATCCCAAGTTAGTGTCAGGCGGCAGCGAAAAGGAGCTTAGGGGATGGAATCAACTGATTGAGGAAGATTTTAATAAAATACTCAAGATTTATTTCTTTCGTCCTAACCCTGAACTTACTCCGGTACCGGCATATTTGAAAATTAAATATAAAATAGAGCGAAATGATGCAGATTTCATCAGTATTTTGTATACAGTGTCTTTCAACAGCCCATATTCAGCGCATCCAACGGAGCTTATTTATACGACAAATATCAATAAAGCAAAAAACAAACGTATCATTTTATCTGACATAGTAAAATTGGATAAGGAATTTGTAAATGATTTTAGAACATGGGAATACCTACCCATGATGGAAGATAATGATGAACTTAATAAAGCAATTAAAGATTATGTCTCGAATATGAGTGACAAAGATTTATTGATGGGATTTAAGACTTCGGACATTATAGGCACAGGGAATATATGGGGCATTTACAGTTACCTTACGGATGACAGTCTTGGGATTAGCCTTGGAGTTCCTCATTATATCGGCGACCACGTTGAGTTTGAGATGAAATACAGCGAATTAAAGAAATTCCTTAAATCGGATTTTACAAAACTAATAAATAATATACAATAGAAAGATGAAAGTAAGTCCTGAAAAATAAAAAAGTTACAGTTCAGCCTTCAAAGAGATGTATCCGGACTGAGAAAAAATGATTTCCATATAGGAAACATTTCTTTCCCAGCCTTGTCACTATCCTTGCAGGCTGAACTGTAACAAAAAAAGGATGTAACCCCCTTTTTTTGATTAATCAATTATCTAATATTTTCTTCAATTCATCCATAAATGTGTTAACATCCTTGAATTCACGATATACCGAAGCAAATCGGACATATGCTACCGGATCAAGATCCTTTAATTTGTCCATGAGAATTTCGCCGATTACATGACTGGGAATTTCTTTATCCTCTCGATTAAAAATCAGAGTTTCAACTTCATCAACCAGAGCTGAGATCTGGTCAATTGAAATAGGCCTCTTATGGCAGGAGCGGAATACGCCGGCTTCTATTTTAGAACGGTCATAAGGCTCTCGGTTATTATCCTTTTTGATTACTACAAGGGGAATGGTTTCTACCTTTTCATAAGTAGTAAATCTTCGCTGGCACTCATCGCACTGTCGTCTTCTGCGAATGGAATTGTTCTCATCAGCCGGTCTGGAATCTATTACTCGGGTATTATCCTTATAACAAAACGGGCATTTCATCGTAAATCCTCCTAATCTATACAGACAAAGATCATTTGTACTTTTGGTCATCAGAATATACTTTTATACAAATAGATTATATTGAAGATTTACCAAACGGTCAAGGAGATTATTCCCTCATTTAAATAAATTCAACTAATTTGTCAAAAAATAGATCAATCAAATAATTCGTAACAGACATTTTTCGATATCAACATCAACAAGGATAATATCAATACCGATTTGTTTAATATTAGCACGGCCAATCACATATTCATGATCACGCCCAAGAATACCCCAAACCTTACACGGGCCGGGAATAATGATGTGGGTAATCTGCCCGGTACAGATATCAAATTCAACATCGCAGACATAGCCTAGTCTAACACAATCCCTGCAATTGATGACTTCTTTTTCCCTTAGCTCACAAATGCGCATATCATCACCAAATTCAACTTACATCTTGGTTTATTATATGCGCATTGTACTAAAATGTCGCTATCATTCCATTATTTTATAAAGAAGCTACTTTGTTCTCGAGATCATTAAGCTGTTCTTTGGAGGGAATATAATTAATTCTGATAGGCTCCATGATTATCTCTATTCCCAACTCCTCAAGAGCTTGATTAACCTGGCCGATGCTTTGTCCGCCCCAGCCGTAGGATCCGAAAGCAAAGCCCTTCTTTCCCTTTGGTTGCAGGCCCCTAAGATAGGAGAGTAATGCTGCAACATTCGGAAGAAGATTATTATTTAGGGTCGGGGATCCCACTACCAGATATCGAGCAGTAAGAACCTCTGTGATTATGTCGGATAATTCGTTTTCCTTTAAATCCAGGAGTTGCACCTTGGTACTGCGTTTATCAAAGCCCTCCGCTATGCTGTGAGCCATGGCCTCTGTGGAATGCCACATGGAATCGAAGATAACAAGAGCCGTATCATCGGTTTCACCGTCCGCATAACGGTGGTATGCTTCTAAAACCTCTTTCACATGACTTCTCCAGATGACACCGTGGCTTGGAGCAATCATATCAATTTCTAGTTTATCAAGAATTTCAAGGGCTTTATTAGCCTGAGCGCCAAAAGGCATCAAAATATTGGCATAATAGCCTTGTACATCATTCATAACCTGAGGTAAACTCACTTCGTCATCGAAATGTTTGCTGGAGGTAAAGTGTTGTCCGAAGGCATCATTTGAAAAAAGTATTTTCTCCTCCGGACAGTAGGTTACCATGTTATCAGGCCAGTGAAGCATCGGTGTGCCGACAAAGGACAGGCTTCTTTTACCGAGGGATAGACTGTCTCCGGCTTTTACTTCCTTGAAATTGAAGTTATCACCATAATGAGCCTTCAAACCCTTCAGTCCACTCGGGGCTGAGGTAATAAGGACTGCATTAGTTGCTTTTTGCATAACAACAGGGATGGCTCCGGAATGATCCATCTCAACATGATTGGAAATCAGATAATCAATATCGGCAGGGTCGACAATCTCAGATATACGGTCCAGCAGCTCCTTTGCAAAGGGAGCCTTCACAGTATCTATTAATGCAATTTTTTCATCAATAATCAGATATGCATTATATGTGGTTCCTTTATGGATGGAATAGCCGTGAAAATTACGTAAGTTCCAGTCAACAACACCAACATAGTAAATCCCAGGCTTCAATTCAATTTTGTTCATAGAATAGACCTCCTTTAAAATACATAATTTATTTAGCTTATATAAAAGCGATTCATAGAAATAAAATATCAATGCTATAATAGGAATGATTATTGATATTGTAATATCATTATTATATTTTGTCAAACAGTTCATTGATAATCTTTGTGTTGTTTTATTGTAGCATAAATACTACTATCATCACAAGATATTAGTACGGTTCCTTGTAACTATTCAATACTCCGGGAAATCCGGCGCCAAAATATATTTTTTCAACATATTTTGTGTGCAGCGGTTCGAAAGAACCGCAGTGACTGAATAGTCACGGTTCCTAAAATATTGGTGGTATCCTCCATGCATTTAAGGTATAATGAAATGGAAAATGTAAAATATATGGTTGCTATATTTTACAGAATATAACTGATTTGGATTTGTAAGGGAGGCATGTAAGGTCAGAATGTTAAAGAATGAGACTTATATAAAAGTAAAGGGTGGAAAAGCTCTCAAAGGAAATATTAAAATCAGTGGTTCAAAGAATTCGATTTTGGCACTTATTCCGGCGATGTGTTTGGGGGATGGCGTTGGGGTATTAACAAATGCACCACTGATATCTGATGTCGAGGCCATGAAGGGTATTTTAGGGGAGATAGGTATTCAACTGAATTGTGAAAGCAATTCGGTAAGAATTGAAGGAAATATCATTTACAATGAGTTAAGTAAACAATATGTCTCTAAAATCAGAGCATCAAATTTGTTTCTAGGTGTCTTACTAGCCAAGTTTGGGAAGGCAGTCGTGCCACTTTCAGGTGGAGATAAGATAGGAAACAGACCTATTGATATTCATTTATATGTGTTCGATAAATTCGGGATTAAAACGAAAGTTGTTGATGGATTTGTGAAATGCGAAGCAACACAATTTCCGTATAAAGGACAGAATATTTTTTTGCGGTTTCCTAGTGTAGGTGCAACAGAAAATGCAATGTTAGTTGCAAGTGCAGCAGATAGTGAAACGATTATTTACAATGCTGCCATGGAACCGGAAATCGTAGATTTGGCAATTTTACTAAATTCTATGGGAACGCGAATTTCAGGAGCAGGTACGCCTGTAATACGTATAAAAACTTCGGATAGTAAATTGGTCAGAACATCTCATGAGGTTATACCTGATCGTTTGGAAGCCGGTACCTTTTTATTTATGTTAGCAGTTACAAAGGGTCGAGGTATTATTAAAAATGTGATACCGGAGCATGTTATTTCCGTAACATCAATTCTAGCTGACTCAGGTGTTGATATTAAAATTGAAGATAGTAACATTTTCATAGATGCAACTAATTGTGAGCTAAGTCCAATCCATGTTGAGGCATTACCATTTCCTGGATTTCCCACTGATTTGCAGCCAATAGCTACCGTGTATTCTTCACATTGTATCGGAATGTCGATTATCAAAGACACAATTCATACGGAGCGGTTTAACCATTTATATGAATTAAGCAGAATGGGCATGGTACATACTAATATTGCTACTAATATTATAATTGAGGGTATACAGAATTTGGCGGGAGCATCCCTAGAAGGAACAGATATTAGGATGGCTGTATCACTGGTTATGGCAGCATTGATCGCTGAAGGTGAATCAAAAATATACGGGTTAAATCATATATTAAGAGGATATGATAATTTTGTTAAAAAACTTATGGGGTTAGGCGCAGAAGTTTCGGTTATCGATAAAGATACAATTGAGACAATTGTTCAGAAAAAATGTATATAAAGACAATAGAAGGTATTCATATAATATATCGTAGGCAAACCTGCTTTACTTGGAAGAGCGGGTTTGCTTTTTTTTATTATATTTTTGGGATTGAATCAGTAATTATCGCTTATTCTCTCTTCTAAAAATTTATGAGGTATGCTATTAAGTTCATTTGTGCTTACAATAGTGATATTAATTGAAATATGAATAATATTAGCAGGAGGACGCTTTATGTGCACACCGGTTCATTTTGCATAGCAGAGGCTATTGCAAATAAAATATAATTGAATAAGCAATAGCCTTTGCAAATCCTAAAATCATATAAGGAGATGCAAAATGAGCTATTCAAAGAAGACAGTATATCATTTGATACCTGACGGCTCTTACAAAGTTATACGAAATTGTGCGAAGTGCGGAGGTCAAAGCACTTATGTCAATACAAATAATTTTCGGGTAAATGCTAATGGTAGTCAATTAGACGTCTGGTTAATCTATCAATGTGAAAAATGCAAACATACATATAACCTGACCATCTATGAACGTATTAAGATGTCTAATATCAGTAAGGAAGAATATGGAAGATTTTTGGCAAATGATTTAATACTAGCAACTGAGTATGGTAACAGAAAAGAACTGTTTACGAAAAACAAAGCTGAAATTGATTTAGAGCAAATTGGGTATCATATAACTGTGGATAATGATCAAACCTTGAAGTCTGACGGGAGTAGTGTGGAAAATCAAGCTTTTACACACGGTAAAATTGTGTCGCTGACCAAATTTGTTGGTTGCGGCACAATGGAGAGTATTATAATACAAAATCACTATCAGCTTAAAATCAGAACAGATAAAGTATTAGCGGAGATATTACATATGTCAAGAAGCAGGATAAATACCATGATTGATGAAGGGAAGATATCGGCTGTTTCAAAATATGTAAGTCAAGAGATGGAGATTTTCTGCTCGGAGGGTAGTGCAAAATAAAGAACAACTTCACACCCTTGATTTGAGAGCCGCCGAAGGCGGCACATGGGAGCTAATGCGAATTATTGAAAAGTGTAATTCGCTTAATAGAAACAATGACAGGTTGCTGACAGGAAGAACGGTGATGGGATGTCCTTTTGAAAGCATTTGCAGTTTGCGTGCAATTCTTAGGTGTCTGAGGGAGCAGTGAAATCAGACGTGCGATAATTCGCACGAACGCAAATGTTTGACGAATTAAAGATAGAAAAAAGCTACTGTGTAGGTTTTTCCTATCTTTAACCGAGGAGTTTTTGCGTGGTCTGATTGTCCCAAGCGAGTATAGCGAACTTCGTTCGCTTTGGAGACCTTAGAAATGCTAGTAAACTGCAACTAGCTTTTCAAAAGGACATCCCATCATCGAGATTCCTGTCAGCAAACGTCCCTAGAATAATAAACTGAAGACCCTCCATTACAATTCTTCTTGCCTGTTTTTCCATTTTTTGTTATACTACCTATAAGCAAATGATTCCTTCATTGAGGAGAGACAATGAAAGGAGTATTATGTTCAGTAAAGCTTACAGTGGCGCGATTCACGGAATTGACGGCTTGCTTATCTCGGTTGAGGCAGATGTCAGTGATGGTCTTCCTATCTTCGATATGGTAGGTTTTCTTAGCTCAGAGGTTAAGGAGGCAAGAGAGAGGGTCCGGATCGCACTGAAGAATTCCGGATATCTTCTTCCGGCAAAGCGAATTACCGTCAATTTATCCCCTGCGGATATCCACAAAGAAGGCACCGCCTTCGATCTATCGGTTGCAATTGCAATTCTAACGGCCTTTGGCCATCTTCCCGAGGAAAATCTCAAAGATTTCCTGATAATCGGGGAACTCAGCTTAAATGGTAATGTGAATAAGGTAAATGGTGTTCTGCCTATCGTGTATTCCGCGAAACAACAGGGCTTTACAAAGTGCATCGTTCCAAAGGAAAATGCGAGGGAAGGAGCCGTAGTTGCCGGCATATTAACCTACGGCGTAGCAACACTAGCTGAGGCGGTGGAGCTTCTTAGTGGTAGAAGTGATGTAAAGCCGGAAAATGTGGATATCACCAGTTTGTTTTGTGTGGATGATGATGCAGACGGCCTTGATTTTAGTGAGGTAGCGGGTCAGCTTGCCGCAAAAAGAGCAATCGAAATAGCCGTAAGCGGTATGCACAATATACTGATGATCGGACCGCCCGGTTCGGGCAAGACTATGATCGCAAAACGTATTTCTTCGATTATGCCGGAATTATCCTTCGAAGAGAGCGTGGAGATATCTAAAATCTACAGTATAGCAGGACTACTGGACAATCAGGCACTGATTGCGAGAAGGCCCTTCAGAAGTCCGCATCATACAATTACAACGACAGCATTGGTCGGTGGCGGTAGGATACCTAAGCCCGGAGAGATCAGTCTGGCACATCACGGAGTCCTGTTCCTCGACGAACTTCCCGAATTCATGAAGAATACAATTGAAGTACTCAGACAGCCCCTAGAGGACAAGTCGGTCACAATTGCAAGACTGAATGCTACTTATCGATATCCTGCCGGTTTTATGCTTGT
The DNA here is from genome assembly GCA_002307215.1 of Lachnoclostridium sp. UBA1308. Classification (GTDB taxonomy): domain Bacteria; phylum Bacillota; class Clostridia; order Lachnospirales; family Lachnospiraceae; genus Mobilitalea. Next base: position 81,617 of record DBTU01000047.1, on the reverse strand, counting down.
GGCAGCCATGAACCCTTGCAGTTGTGGCTATTATCCGGATCGGAACAAATGTAATTGCTCTATCAATCTGGTGAAACGTTATCTGGGAAGGATTTCTCAACCACTGCTGGATCGTTTTGACATTTGCATTGAGGCTTTACAGATGAATTATAAAGAACTTCAAGTTAATGCAAAGCAGGAGACTTCCAAGGATATCAGAGCGCGTGTGGCAATTGCCAGACAGATGCAGCTTAACCGGTATCAAGGAACGAATATTTATTTTAATTGTGAACTGACACCACGTACCATTAAGAAATTCTGTAAGCTGGGAGTGGAAGAACAATCACTCCTGGAAGAAGCCTTTCACAAGATGAATCTAAGCGCTAGGGCATACCACAGAATTCTTAAGGTGGCAAGAACCATAGCCGATCTTGATCAGAATGAAAAGATTACGACAAGACACATCAGCGAAGCAATCTGTTACCGTAGCATGGATCAAAAATACTGGGGAGAGTGATGCCGGCGAAATATACCATATCAAACCCGCAATTTCTAAATAATAATGGATAAGGAGCAATAGAAATGTTACAAGAGGAATATAATTACTGGCTGGCTAATATTCATAATGTCGGCATTAAGAAAATAGAGCTGCTACTTCAATACTTCGGTAGTGCCGAAGCAGTATTTCGTGCTTCAAAAGAGATACTGCTGAAGTTTTTATATGAAAATGAAACAAATAGATGTTTCTTAATGAACGATATCGAAAATATCTGTATCGGAAGGGACGAAGTGAAAATACATGACAGCTATGCTAAACTGGCAAAGAACGGCATATATTTTGTGTCAAAGGAGGAAGAACATTATCCGGATAAACTTCGTAATATATATGAGTCTCCGTTTGCATTGTATGTCAAGGGAAGAATACCCCACGATGATGAGAAGCTTTTGGCCGTTGTCGGTGCAAGGGAGTGTTCTCCTTATGGGAAGGAGATGGCGAAGCATTTTGCTGCAGAGCTTGTAAGGGAGGAAATTTCAATCGTCAGCGGTCTGGCAAGAGGAATTGATTCCTATGCACATGTCGGTGCGTTGAGTACAGGAGGAATCACCTATGGAATTCTCGGATGTGGGATTGACATCTGTTATCCCAAGGAAAACATCGGCCTTTATATGGATATGCAAAAAGAAGGTGGAATTATTTCGGAATATGCACCCGGTATTCCGCCGCTTCGGGGTAATTTTCCGATGCGGAACCGAATCATCAGTGGTCTATGTGATGGAATATTGGTAATTGAAGCGAAAGAAAAAAGCGGATCCTTGATTACGGTAGATATGGGACTTGAACAAGGAAAAGATGTCTATTCCTTACCTGGAAGAGTATGGGACTGTCTAAGTGGGGGTTGTAATAATTTAATAAAAATGGGGGCAAAACTAGTTACAGACCCAAAAGATATTCTGGAGGATTTGATACCAAATTATAACCCTGCCAGTGACAATAATAAAAAAAATAATAAAATTCTTGAAACAAATGGGAAAATAGTGTATGCTAGGTTAAGTTTACAACCAATTCATATTGAGGAAATCGCCTTACAGACAGGGCTTTCCATGGATTTATTAATGGAACAACTTGTCTTTCTGGAGCTTCGCGGACTCATTACACAGACAGCGAAGAATTATTATATCGTAAAAATTTAATACTATAATATCTGACAAACTACTATTTACACATAGAAATGAGGGAACACAAGTATGCCTAGATATCTTGTTATTGTAGAATCGCCGGCAAAGGCAAAAACGATCAAGAAATTTCTCGGTACAAATTATGAGGTTCTTGCATCGAACGGACATGTACGAGATTTGCCAAAAAGCCAAATGGGTATTGATATCGATCATAATTACGAACCGAAATATATCACAATCAGGGGAAAAGGTGATTTGCTTGCTAAACTCCGCAAGGAGGTAAAGAAGGCAGATAAAGTATATCTTGCGACTGACCCTGACCGTGAGGGGGAAGCTATTTCCTGGCATCTTGCCCAGACCTTAAAGCTTGGAGACAAGGATACCAGCAGAATTACGTTTAATGAAATAACTAAGAATGCTGTGAAGTCTTCGATTAAGCAAGCCAGAGATATTGATTTAGATCTGGTAAATGCCCAACAGGCCAGAAGAATACTTGATCGTATGGTGGGCTATAAGATAAGCCCATTGCTCTGGTCAAAGATAAAACGTGGTTTAAGTGCAGGAAGGGTTCAATCTGTGGCACTTCGAATTATCTGTGATAGGGAGGATGAGATTAATGCTTTTGTTCCCGAAGAATACTGGAATCTTGAGGCTGAATTTGATTTAAAGGGTAAGAAGAAATCATTAGTAGCGAAGTTTGGCAACTCTAAGAATGTGATTCGTTCTGAAGCAGAGATGGATGAAATCTTAAAGCAACTAAAAGATGCCTCTTTTACGGTAAAAGAAATTAAGAAGAGTGAGCGCATTCGTAAATCTCCACTTCCCTTTACCACAAGTACCTTACAGCAGGAAGCAGCGAAACATTTAAATTATTCTACGCAGAAGACAATGCAGCTCGCGCAACAGCTTTATGAAGGTGTTGAAGTCAAGGGACATGGAACAATCGGATTAATTACTTATCTGCGTACCGACTCCATCCGCATCAGTGATGAAGCGGATCAGGCGGTTAAGCAGTTCATTAAAAGTCAGTACGGAGAAGACTTTGTAGCTCTTGAGGCAAATGAGGGACGTACAGGAAAAAAAATTCAGGATGCTCATGAAGCAATCCGTCCTACGTATGTGGAGCTTACCCCGAATGATGTAAAGGATTCACTTGGCAGGGATCAATACAGACTTTACCAATTAATTTGGAAAAGATTTGTCGCCAGCAGGATGCAACCCGCAAAATATGAGACAACATCTATAAAGATTGACGGTAATGAGCTACGCTTTTCTGCAACAGCCTCATCCTTGGTATTCGAAGGTTTTATGAGCGTCTATATACCGGAGGAAGAAGAGGAAGAAAGCTCAGTCAACTTCGATAATCTAAAAGAGGGTGATACACTGAATCTGATCGAACTTCATAAGAGCCAGCATTTCACCCAGCCACCGGCTCATTATTCGGAAGCTTCCTTGGTTAAAATGCTGGAGGAACTGGGAATTGGAAGACCAAGTACCTATTCGCCGACAATAACTACAATCATCGTAAGACGATATGTCGCAAAAGAAAACAAAAATTTATATGTAACCGAGCTTGGAGAAGCGGTGAATAGTATTATGAAATGTGCGTTTTCCAGCATTGTTGATGTAAATTTCACTGCAAATATGGAATCTCTGCTTGATTGTGTTGAGGATGGAACCGTTAACTGGAAGACAATAATAAGTAATTTCTATCCGGATCTGGATGAAGCGGTTATTAATGCTCAGACTGCATTAGAAAAGATTCAGATTGATGATGAAGTATCAGAAGAAATTTGTGATCTGTGTGGAAGAAATATGGTAGTAAAATATGGACCTCATGGCAGGTTCCTTGCATGTCCCGGTTTTCCGGAATGTAAGAATACCAAGCCTTATCTTGAGAAAATAGGGGTTGCGTGTCCCTTATGCGGTAACGATATCGTGCTTCGAAAGACAAAAAAAGGAAGAAAATATTACGGTTGTGCAGGCAATCCGGTCTGTGCATTTATGACATGGCAAAAGCCCTCCAGCATCCGATGTGAAAAGTGCGGGGGCGTACTGGTTGAAAAAGGTAATAAACTGGTATGTGAAAATGAAAAATGTGGCTTTGTTGTAAGTAATACGAAATAAATAGAATATTAGTGATTTTTTATAAATACACAAAAAATAGTCTCATTTATCAGCAATTATCTCATAATATTTAATAATTTGATAAAAAGACTATTGTTTTTGGAAATAACATGTGATAGAATAAAAAGATAAAACAATTAGAAACATTTTCTAATTGTTTTACCTTCTTCCATTAAAACGTATAAAATCATTTTAACGGTTTTGGAAGAAACGGGGAGGAACTTTTAGAATGTTGGGAGGAACCGTTTCATGAGTGTACAGCTTTTGGATAAAACAAGAAAAATTAATAACCTTTTGCATAATAACAATTCGCATAAGGTAGTTTTTAATGACATCTGTGTGGTCCTGAGTGAGATACTGGCATCGAATGTTTTAGTCATCAGCCGAAAAGGAAAAGTTCTGGGGGTTAAAAACCGCAGTGATATCAATGAAATCAAGGAACTGATTAAGGATGCGGTGGGAAGACATATCGACGGTTTGTTAAATGAAAGACTCCTTAACATTTTATCGACCAAAGAGAATGTCAATCTAAGAACGCTCGGGTTTGAATTTGAAAATGTGGATATCTATCAGGCAATCATAACCCCGATTGATATTGCTGGGGAGAGACTTGGAACGTTATTCCTATATAAGAATGGCCTGCAGTATAATTTGGATGATATCATATTAAGTGAATATGGTACAACAGTAGTTGGTCTTGAGATGATGAGATCGGTTAATGAAGAAAATGCTGAGGAGAACAGAAAGGTTCAGATTGTAAAATCTGCAATCGGTACATTATCTTTTTCGGAATTGGAAGCAATCACACATATATTTGAAGAACTAAAAGGAAGCGAGGGTATTCTTGTTGCCAGTAAGATAGCAGATCGTGTCGGAATAACAAGATCGGTCATTGTAAATGCACTTCGTAAATTTGAGAGTGCCGGCGTTATCGAATCCCGTTCCTCCGGAATGAAGGGAACCTACATACGCGTACTGAACGATGTAGTGTTTGATGAACTGAAGAAGATAAATAATTAATTATAAATGGATTTTTTAGAGCAAAAGGATTTGTGGGAAATTATTTCTCATAAGTCCTATTTTTGTTTCGCAGTTAATACATGGTATTTTTACTGGATTTTCCTCGGCAAAAAAAAATAAAATATTACACTATGGCACAAGGTTTAGTATTATTCTACTATATTTTCAAATATATCTTGTGTTTTTTGAAATATTTATTATAATAATGATATATGGAAAGGAGTGTTGAAATGATCGGATCAAACGCATTTAATTACATTAATGTACTTAACAGTGCAGCTAATGCTAGTCAGACAAGAAATAGTGTTATTGCGAATAATATTGCGAATGTGGACACACCCAATTACAAAAGACAAGATGTACAGTTCGAATCGTATTTGCAGTCGGCACTATCCGGAGATAATTCGCTTGATGAACGGGTATCAAATATTGATATGAAATCTCTGGAACCGACTATTTTTACTGATAATGCTTCTTTGAGCTACCGTCTGGACGGCAACAATGTGGATATCGATACGGAAGAGTCATATCTGGCAGATAACCAAATTCATTACTATACTTTGTTGGATTCAATGTCTCAGGAATTCAATCGGATTAAATCGGTTCTGGCAGCAAGATAACATTTCGTAGGAAGAAGCTTAGGATTAACTAATGACAAGGATGTTAATATACTTCCGGTATCGTTTGGTGTCGGCAAGGGAACTTATAGATAGATATATGATATGGGAGGATTAACTATGTCAATGATGAATGGCTTAAATATCAGTGCTAGCGGTATGACGGCCCAAAGATTAAGATTGGATATCATATCTCAGAATATTGCAAATGTAAATACGACAAGGGATGAGGATGGAAATGTTTATACCCGTAAAACTGTTGTTTTTGCGGAAAAAAATACAGATCCATCCTCCTTTAGTGAAGTTTTTAATAACATAGGATCTGCAGGCAACGGAGTGAAGGTGACCAAGATTGCGGATGATACCGAGTCACAGATGCGTAAGGTATATGATCCTTCTCATCCCGACGCAGACGAGGACGGATATGTGACCTATCCGAACGTGAATATTGTACAGGAGATGACTGATATGATTGATGCATCCCGTTCCTACGAGGCTAATGTTACAGCATTTAATGCTACCAAGAATATGGCTCTAAAAGCTCTAGAAATCGGTAAATAATGAATGGAGGCTGTAAATGAATATATCGTCAATAGGTGATTTGGCAAATTATAGTAAATATGCGGTTGGTTCAACCAATGCATCAGAAAACAAAGGCTCAGCCTTTGGTGATGTTTTACAGGCGGCTGTTAATGGATTGTCTCAGACAAATAATTATTCCAATGCGGCAAGTGAAGCGGAGACTGCTTATTCACTGGGACAAAATGATAATGTTGCCGATCTTATGGTAGCAGAACAGAAGGCTAATGTGTCCCTGCAGTATACGGTGGCAATTCGCAACAGTGTTATGGATGCTTATAAAGAAATCATGAACCTTCAGTTCTGATGCATGTAGCAGGTAGAATTAAACCATAGGAGCATACGGTAATGACAGAGCGCTTAAAAAAGATTGGTAAGCAGTTGTTAAATATATGGAGTAAATATACGGCAAAGCAGAAGACACTGATTGTCAGCGTCTTTTGCGTTGTCGTAGTTGCATTAGCATTACTTATTTTTTTAATGAGTAGGGTGAATTATACGCAACTAAAGGTTTGCGATAACGCAAAGGAAGCCACGCAGATTACCGAACTTTTAAAGTCAAACAATATTAAATTCGATTTTAACACGGTAACGCTTACTATTTCGGTTGACAGTAAAAACTATGAAGATGCATTTCTGCTTCTAAATCAAAATGATATTTCTACAGATGATGTATCTATTGATGAACTTTTGGGAAATAGCTTAAGTACCACCAATGCGGACAGGACACTAAAAGTGAATCTGTATTTCCAAAATAAATTGCGGAACAAGATTAAGCAGATGGAAGGCGTTGATGACGCCGAGGTATATTATATTCCACAGGATAAAATGAATCAAATCTATACTTCACAAGCTACGGATACCGGTGCCAGCGTATTACTTACAGTAAATGATGATTTTAATACGGATACAGCAAAAACAATTGCGGGTGTTGTTGCTAATGTTATAGGTAATAAAGGTATGGATAGCATAAAGGTGGCGGATCAGTATGGTAATCTGTTGTATGGTGGGGAATCCGATTTGTACTCCGGTTCCATTAACGACAAAGCAGAATATAAAGAAAAGCTGACAAATAATATCGTTAACAGATTATATGGATTGATGGTGAAAAGCGGTTATACAGATGCTGAGATAGGGCCCAATTTTTCATATAATATGAATAAGGTTTCGGAATTGTATACTCAATATTCAACTCCCGATGGAATGGATCAGGGGCTATACAGCCATAGTTATACATATACTACCGAAAATGGAGATTCGTCAGGAGGAACTCCGGGAACGTCAGCTAATGATGGAACCGGTTATGAGACACAGGATTCCACTAATTCTTCCAGCAAAACCGATACGAAGGAATATGATTATACCCCGAATGAGAAGGTTACGAATACAGATTATGAGATGGGAGCCTTTCTTCCGGGGAGTTCATCCGTTTCCATTGTATTAACAAAAGCATCGACATATACCCAGAAAGAATTGAATACAAGCGGTGCTCTTGCCGGAACGACCTTTGATGCCTATGTTAAGGCACACAGTAATTTAGTAAGTGCTATTGTGGATCCTTCTATTATAACTTTGGTATCCAAAGCTACCGGAATAGCTGAGACAAACATTACAATCACTGCTTTCGAAAAATCGATATTTATTCCGACTACCAAGAAAGTAACGAACTGGACCGATTATATGCAGCTTGCGCTTGCATTACTTATTGTTGGATTATTGGTATTTGTAGTATTTAAGGGTGTGAAACCTGTTGAGGTTACCGAACTTGAGCCTGAATTATCGGTAGAACAGTTGCTAGCCACAACGAAGGAAAATCAGTCGATTGAGGATATTGAGTTTAATGAAGTATCCGAGGTTCGAAGGATGATTGAGAAGTTCGTGGATGAAAAGCCTGAGGCAGTTGCACAGCTTTTGCGTAACTGGTTGAATGAGGATTGGAGTTAATTAGTCCAGAAATGAGGTAGAATATGGCAAGATCAACCAACAGTACAGATATCACCGGAATTCAGAAAGCGGCTATTCTTTTAATTTCTCTTGGGCCGGAACGCTCTGCCAGTATCTTTAAACATCTGAAAGAAGAAGAAATTGAGACGATGACCCTTGAGATTGCAAATACGAGAAGCATATCGCCGGCAACGAAGGATCAGGTAATGGATGAATTTTATGAGATATGTCTCGCACAGCAATATATTGCTGAGGGCGGTATCGCTTATGCCAAGGAACTTCTTGAGAAGGCACTCGGTATGGATAAGGCAAAAGATGTAATCGGTAAGCTGACGGCCTCCTTACAGGTACGCCCGTTTGAATTTGTCAGAAAGACGGACGCTTCCCAGCTGTTGAACTTTATTCAGGATGAACATCCACAGACGATAGCCCTGATTTTATCCTACCTGTCACCGGGACAGGCCTCCACAATAATATCTGCGCTGGCTCCCGATAAACAGGCAGATGTTGCAAAACGTATTGCGCAGATGGACCGTACCTCGCCTGATGTTATCAAGGAGGTGGAGAGGGTACTCGAAAGAAAGTTAGCATCCTTAGTAAATCAGGATTATACAATTGTAGGCGGTGTGGATTCCATCGTAGAAATATTGAATACGGTAGACCGTGGTACAGAAAAACATATTATGGAAACCCTGGAAATTGAAGAGCCCGAGCTTGCGGATGAAATCCGAAGGAAGATGTTTGTATTCGAAGATATTCTCAGCTTGGATGATAAATCAATTCAAAGGGTTCTTCGTGAAGTTGATAATAATGAACTTGCTGTTGCTCTTAAGGGATCAAATGAAGAGGTTCAGACTGTAATCTTTAACAATCTGTCAAAACGATTGGCTTCAATGATTAAGGAAGACATGGAATACATGGGACCGGTACGTTTGAAGGATGTTGAAGAAGCTCAGCAAAAGATTGTTAATATAATCAGAAAGCTGGAGGATTCCTCTGAAATCATTATATCCAGAGGCGGAGGTGACGAGATCGTTGTCTAATATGATTAAGGGCTACAGTGTACGCTATGATGACGAAGTTAAGATTACGATTGATACACATTTTCGCATCGATAAAGAATTAGAGGCAAAGTTTAAGAATGTGGCTAAATTAGATGCAGAAAGTAGCGGAGAATTTGTTGAAGGGCTACAGGCGGTCGTCCTTGAAGCACTCCCTACCGAGCAGGAGACTTTAGAGAGAGCCTCCATAATGATTGAAGATGCTAAAACTGAAGCAAGTGAAATCTTAGAGAAGGCAAAAAAGGAAGCGGAGCTCATTAAAAGTGAAGCCTTTTCAACTGCACAAAAGAAAGGTTATGAGGAAGGAGTTTTACAATTGCAACGTGAAACTCAGATTCTGAAGTCAGAATATGAAGAAAAGAAAAATGAACTCGGGATGGAATACGATGCTCTGATTACCTCTTTGGAGCCACAGACGGCACAGGTCATTACAGAACTGATAGAGAAAGTCACAGGAATTTTGGCAACTGATTATGAAGATGTTATTGTCTACCTGATTAAAAAAGCAATGAAGAATTTTGGTAAGTGTGATTCTTTTACAATCCAAGTATCAGAAGAAGACTATGAAAATGTCAGTTCACAAAGGGACATTCTTCTCAGCGCATTCGGCAGGGAGGTTACGCTGTTTATCATGAAGGATAGCGGTTTATCAAAGAACCAATGTCTGATTGAGACCGAACTTAAGGTAATCAACTGCAGTCTTGATATTCAATTGAAACACTTAATTGCTGATATAAAATTATTGGGTGGTATTTAGTTTCTAACAAATTTTGCCGATAACTATTGTATAGAGGGAATATGTGATGATTTCAATCAATTTTGATAAGTATAGAGTACTGGTGAATAAATCCTATGAGACTGAGATTGGTAAGGTCGTTAAAATGGTAGGTCTTACCATAGAAGCATCGGGACCCAGTGCAAACCTTAATGATCTCTGCTATATCACAGGGGATGACCCAAATGATAAAAAGCCCGCTGAGGTTATTGGTTTTCGTGAAAACAGGCTTATACTTATGCCATTTGATGATATGACCGGTGTAGGAGTCGGAAGTTGGGTGGAAAACTCAGGTACAACCTTAAAGATTCCGGTTTCAAATGAACTACTTGGCAAGATATTGGATGGCTTAGGCAATCCGATGGATATGACAAAAATCAATACGAATACTTTTTATCCGGTAGAAGCCCCCCCCCCGGATCCAATGAAAAGAAAACTTATTGATGAGGTACTACCGCTCGGAGTGAAGGCAGTTGATGCACTTATGACAATCGGAAAAGGGCAGAGAATTGGTATTTTTGCAGGCAGCGGAGTCGGGAAAAGCACCCTGCTCGGTATGTTTGCACGTAATACGAAAGCTGATATTAATGTGATTGCACTTATTGGTGAGCGTGGCAGGGAAGTTCGTGAGTTTATTGAGCGTGATCTTGGAGAAGAAGGTATGAAACGTTCGGTGCTTGTGGTTGCGACCTCTGATAAACCGGCATTAATCCGTAAGAAAGCGGCAAAAACCGCAACTGCAATTGCTGAATATTTTAGAGATCAGGGGAATGACGTTTTATTCATGATGGATTCCCTGACCCGCTTTTCTATGGCTCAACGTGAAATTGGTCTGGCTTCAGGAGAACCACCGGTATCTAGAGGGTATCCGCCGAGTGTATATTCGGAAATGCCTAAGCTCTTGGAAAGGGCCGGTAATACGGAGCATGGTTCCATTACCGGATTATATACAGTACTTGTTGATGGCGATGATTTTAATGAGCCGATAAGTGATACAGCAAGAAGTATATTGGATGGACATATTATGTTATCCAGAAAGCTGGGACATAAAAATCATTATCCCGCAATTGATATCCTACAAAGCATTTCTCGTTGTATGAGCTCCATCGTAACGAGCGAGCACAAAGCGGTAGCCGGGAAACTTAAGAGTGTATTGTCAACTTATTACGATGCGGAAGATTTGATCAATATAGGTGCTTATAAAAGCGGAACCAACGAAGACATTGATGATGCAATTCTAAAAATCAAGCAGGTAAATAAGTTCCTACAGCAGGACGTCGAAGCAAAGCATGATTTTTCAGAAGAAATCGAGATGCTAATGGAGATTTTTAATAAATAATGAGAAAATTTCAATACAGTATGGAAAGTTTGTTTCAGATTAAGCATAAGCTCGAGGAGCAGGCGAAGATTATATATGGGAATGCAAGGATGAAACTGACACAGGAGGAAGAAAAGCTTGAAACAATTGTAAGAGAGAAAAATTCTTACGAAGATGAGCTAAGACTTCTGAGGTCTGACCGGCTTGATATTATGAAAATCAGACAATGTGAACAGTCAATCGATATTATAAAAACGAATATGAAACAACAGGCGACAATTGTTAAGAATGCCGCGCACCGACTCGAAGTTGCCAGAATACGTCTGAATGATGCAATGGTTGAGCGGAAAACGCAGGAAAAACTAAAAGAAAAGGCATTCGAGGAATATTTAATTGAGTTTGATTCTGAGGAGCGAAAGGAAGTAGACGAGCTAAACAGCTTTCACTACAGTGATCCTGAGTTTCATATGGAGGACTACTAATGGCCAAGAAGGAAAAAACGGATAAAGCGGATGATAAAAAAGAAGGAAATAAAGTTCTGACAATTCTTATTGTTATGGTAATTGTAATTATCTGGCTGGCAGTATTCGGGATATTAATAAAACTTGATATCGGTGGCTTTGGTTCCGGAGTACTTAGACCGATTCTTAAGGATGTTCCTCTTATCAGCATGATACTGCCCGATGAATCGGAGGCGCAAATTGCTGAGGATAATAATTATGATTATAAATCGCTGACGGAAGCTGTCGATAAGATTAAGGAGTTGCAGCAGACGATTGACGATATGACAACTCAGACTAGCAAGGATGCGACAACAGTATCCGATTTACAGGCTGAAGTGGAACGACTAAAGGTATTTGAAGATAATCAGACTGCCTTCGAACAGAAGGTGGCCGATTTCGATAAAAATGTGGTATTTAACGACAAGGCTATATCCATCGAGGAATATAAGAAATATTATGAAGAAATTGACCCAACGAATGCAGCCTTATTGTATCAGCAGGTTGTTCAACAGCTTCAGTACTCCGATGCAATAAAGGAAAAAGCTGATATCTATAAGAGTATGGACCCAGCCGCTGCGGCTAAAGTTTTTGAGACAATGTCAGCGGATATTGAAAATGTCGCAAAAATCCTGTTATGTATGAAACCCAAGGAAAGCGGAGCAATTATTGCTGCGATGGATCCTGTTGTGGCGGCTAAAATCACGAAGAAAATGCTGGATATGGATGAAGAAAATCTGGCAGCTGTCGCTGGGGCAACCGGTTAGATTAAAACCCTGTTTTTAAGGGATTTTAATACATGACTAAAATTCCTTTAGGGATTTTAGTACAAGATTAGAAGCACCTGTTTTATGGGTGGTCTTAATCGATATCATATTGAGACGTGATATTTACCGTCTTGAAGAAGGGAGGATAACCACATGATGACGCAAAGCGTTATGACGCAGGCAGCCGGGCTGTTTACTCACACGTCAGGAGGCGTCACTTTGAAGGGGAAACAAACAGGGAATGATTTCGGCCTTATGATAGGCAATAGTTTGAAAGCATCCCAAAAGAATGCAGATACCAAAGCGGTACAAAAGACACCTGTACAGGCAACCGGATCTAAAAGCAGTATAAAAAGTGACGATACTAATTCTGACGACAAGCAGACAAAAGCAATTGATACCGGTGATACTGCAAAAGAGGATACAACGAAAGCAACAGAAAAAAAGACAGAAGGCTCACTGCCGGACGATGCAAAAACTACAGTAAGCGATGACACCAAATCTGACAAGACAAAAGATGTGACGGTTGATGATCAAACAATGGCTAGAATGCAAGCTATGCTTCAGTCCATCCAGCAGGCAATTATGGAAAAACTAAATTTATCAACCGAGGGATTTAACCAGTTGCTTACTGATCAAGGACTTAGTTTGACAGATCTTCTTAAACCGGAAAATCTACAGCAGTTCATTCTTGCAAATAGTGGAAAAACAGACTTACTTGCTTTTTTGACTGATGAAAATCTTGCCGACACGATGAAGCAGTTGCTCCAGACTATCAATGAAATGAAAGAAAACAGTAATGTCGGATTAACAGCAGACCAGATGAAAGCTCTACTGGAGCAAGTGAAAGGACAAGCTGTTGCAGAGACAGGGACAGAAGATGCAGCACCGGTGGCCGGAACGAATGATGTGTTACAAGTTGTACAGGAATTGTCTGATCAGTCCAAACCAAGGTTGCAGACAGCAGAGGACAATAATCAGAATAAGGAGGCCGCTAAGGAAACTGTACAGACCAATACGGTGAAAGAAGCTTCTTCCGCTACGCCGGCCGAGAAAATGGTCGCATCTCAGCATTCTGATTCAAACAGCAGTTCCGATAAAGATATGAATAACTCAGACAGATTTCAGGCATTTGTAGATAATCTTGTAAAGGGCTCACAAAATCCACAGAGCAACTTTGCACGGGAGATGACGCAAGTTACGAATGTTCGTGAAATTGCAAATCAGATTATTGAGCGAATCAAAGTTTCTGTTTCGGCTAACCAGACATCTATGGAGTTACAGTTGAATCCGGAAAGTCTAGGTAAAGTAAATTTGTCGGTGCAATCGAGGAACGGTGTGTTGACAGCACATTTTGTAGTTCAGAATGAATTAAGTAAGGAAGCCATTGAAAGTCAGCTTCATACACTTCGTGATACCTTAAATCAGCAAGGCTCTAAGGTTGAGGCAATCGAGGTAACCGTATCAGCAAATGCATTTGAACAGAACAGTAATCAGAGTACGGAGGATGACACACAGACAAAGGGAAGCGGTTCCGGTAAAAAGATTACATTAGATGATGCATTACAAATGATGGATGCACCTGAGGATGATCAGAGTCTAGAGGAACTAACCGGTATCAGCGGCAGTGTGATTAATTACACGGCATAGTATACATAATAATTCCAGAAAGGAGTGCATAGATGGGTGATTTAGTTCAGACGATTAAGGATGGTAAAGTTGTGGATACAGAATCCACTTCCAGTTCCAGTAAAACTAAGAGCAATGCGAGTGACAATACACTGGATAAAGATGCATTTCTCCAGCTTTTAGTTACACAAATGAAATATCAAGATCCGCTCAATCCAAGCTCAAATACTGAATATGTAGCGCAGTTGGCCACTTTTTCTCAGTTAGAGCAGCTACAAAATCTGAGTAATGCTTCCGCTACTTCACAGGCTTTTAGCCTAGTAGGAAAAACGGTCGATGTTACAACCGAGAGTGCAACCGGATCAACAACGACAATAACCGGCAAAGTGGATTATGTAAGTGTTTCAAATGGTGAATCCAAGCTGTCTATTAACGGAAATCTGTATTCTGTCGATCAGCTGGCAACAGTACTCGACTCTGCATATGTGACAAAGCAGGGCCTACCGACGGCAACTCAAACCGCACTGGCATATGATGCAGATAATCCGAAGGATATGAACGTAACTGTTAATCTTGGAACCGGTGATACCGTAGCAGATGATGTTGCAGTAGCAATTGATGGAACGGTTGTGGACGCAAGCCTGGTAAAGCTTTCAGGTGGCAAGGTGACTATTGATGATTCAGCATTTGCTAATCTAAAAAATGGAACCTATAAGATGACGATAGTATTTAACGATTCACTCTACACTACAGTGAAAGATAAGGTGACAGTTCAGGTTGAAAATTCGGAGGTAACAGATTCAAGCAGTAACAGCACGGAGGCAGTTACCACGTAAGCTACAGCGTCTTTGATGGCGTAATGGAGGTTTTATATGAATGTTCCAATAAATCAATTCCCTTCCATAGAGCAAATGGCACAGCAGCTGAAGACCGGTAAAAGTACCACCTCTTCAAGCAGCAAACCGCAGGCAACTACTCCCTTCAGTGAGGTTTTACAAAGCAGACAGAATGTGACGGAAAACAGTGAATTAAAGTTTTCTAAGCATGCAAATGATCGTCTGGCGAGCAGAAATATAGATCTTACAGACGAGCAGTTTCAGAGACTGGAAAGCGGTGCAAAAAAAGCAGGAGAAAAGGGAATTAATGAATCCCTCGTAATGGTAGATGATCTAGCCTTTATTGTTAATGTTAAAAACAATACAGTAGTAACTGCTGTAAATAATGGTGAAGATAGGGTGTTTACTAATATTGATGGTGCAGTGATTGTATAAGCCGGACCTTAATGGAGGCTTAGTATCCATGAATGACAGATTGGATACATGATCAGACAGAAAACGGAGGTCTAAAGTTATGATGAGATCATTATTTTCTGGTGTTTCAGGATTAAAGGTTCACCAGACTAGAATGGATGTAATAGGTAATAATATAGCAAATGTAAATACAGTTGGATTTAAGGCAAGCAGTGTGTCCTTTTCCGATGTGTTTTATCAGACAACACAAGGAGCTTCAGGTCCTAACGCATCAACCGGACTTACGGGACGTAATGCTATGCAGATTGGTTTGGGCTCTACAGTAGCAGCCATAAAATCTTCAATTACAACAAGCGGCGCGACCCAGAGAACAGATAATCCGTTTGATTTAATGTTAGAAGGAGATAGCTTCTTCATCGTAAACAGCGGTGGAACAAATTATTTTACCAAAGCAGGTTCTTTTAATATCGATGCCAACGGTACCTTATGTACTGCCTCAGGTGCTTCCGTTATGGGATGGCAAGTTGATAAAAATGATGAAACAAAGACGGTGGCAGATGCGGTTTCACCTCTTAAAATTATGTCACCGGATAATCTGTATGCAGATCCCGAGGCTACAACCAATGTTTATGTCTCCGGTAATATTGACAGTATGGATACACAGCTTACCAGTGATACGGGTAAGGTGGTGAATATTACTTTCTTCGATAACATGGGTAGTAGCTACACTGCTGATCTGAAAATAAAGCAGACGGAGGTTACCAATAATTATACTGTAGCGATTACAGATATTAAGGATTCCACCGGCCAATCCATCTTTGTCGATAAGCAGGTGGAGGAAGGAACAGGTGAGGTAACCTATGGTAACACAGGATATTCTGGGTTTTCCTTGAATGATGCTGCGTTTACGGCGGATCCAACGGAGGAAGGCCTTCCTGGGATTTCAGATGGAGAATTACCGATTATTTCCTTCGATGCAACGAACGGTAAATTTCTTAGTGTCGGCGGTGATGGTACTACCGCACCAGTGAGTCTTAAATTTAGTATTACCGGATCTCCGAGTCCGTTTTCCGATATTGATATCGACTTTTCTAAAATTACAATGTATTCCACCAGCGGAAATTCCTCGCTAGAGGCTACCAAGGGAAGTGTTGCAGGTGTAGGCGCAGGAAAGCAGGTTGGTAATATGACAGGAGTCAGTATTGATGCTTCCGGCAAGGTTTATGGAAAGTATGATAACGGAAACAGTAGGCTGTTAGGTCAGCTTGCTGTAGCAAGCTTCGCAAATCCGGCAGGTCTAGAATCGGTAGGTAACAGTATGTATGCGGCAACACAGAATTCGGGTGATTTTGATGGAATAGGACAAGATGCTTCGCAGGGTGGCGGTAGTATATCAACCGGAGTGCTTGAGATGTCAAATGTAGACTTATCACAGCAATTTACCGATATGATTACGACGCAAAGAGGTTTCCAGGCGAACTCAAGAATAATAACAACATCGGATTCCTTGTTGGAAGAATTGATTAACCTAAAGAGATAATACAGGGCTGATGTATGAATAAAGTGCCATATATCAGTAATGATGGGTGGCAATAAAAGGCCACCCATTTGTGTAATATTGTATATGGAAGTAGTCGCTGTTTATCACCGAAGCAGCGGGATGGAGATAATATGATAGAAGTAACCAGGCTAAACGATAAGGGGCTTATCATTAATGCCGAGTTAATCGAAAAGATTGAAGAGACGCCGGATACAATCATAACCTTAATATCGGGAAAGAAAATAGTAGTAAAAGAAAGTGGACAAGAAGTGAAAAATCTTGTAATATTATACAAAAAAGAGATTTCATGTCGAGAATTGTAATAGTGTTTATTTGAATAACATAATGTAACTATTCAGTACCCCGAGAAATACACGGGATTTCGAGAAAATTCGACGCCAAATATGTGCTTTTCAACATAGTTTGTGTGCATCGGTTCGAAAGAACCGCAGTGACTGAATAGTCACAACATAATAATGATTGTAGGTGGCAGCTGTGGATTTTGCTTCTTTAATTGGACTGATATTATGCGGAGTAATAGTTATTGCGGGTATCCTGTCAGGGCAGTCAGGGCCTGGTGTGCTTTTTAATTTTTATGATTTATCCTCCATAATGATTACCTTTGGTGGATCATTATGCTGCGTATTGATTATGTCCCCGAGCCCAAAGGGCTTTATTGATAATCTGAAGAGCTTTACCCTCGTTTTTAAGACAGTACCATCGAATGAAGAGCAGACCATCAAGGATATTATTGAGCTTTCCGGCGTTGCCAGAAAGAATGGGTTACTTTCACTTGAGGAGATCTCGGGTAAGCTGGATGATGAATTTATGAAAAAGGGTGTTCTATTGATTGTTGACGGCACAGATCCTGAGTTAATCCGTAGCATTTTAGAGACAGATCTCAACTGTATTGAAGCCAGACATTCAAATACAATCGGATTCTGGGAATCCTTGGCTTCAATGGGTCCGGCATGGGGGATGATCGGCACACTGATCGGTTTGATAAATATGTTGAAGCAAATGAGCGATGTTACAACAATCGGGCCGAACATGGCGGTGGCATTAGTCACCACTTTTTATGGTTCCATGCTTGCCAACTGGATTTGTATTCCAATCGTCACAAAGCTCAAGGCAAATAATACAAAGGAAATCATGGTAAAAGAAGTAACAATTGAAGGTCTGTTATCCATTAACGCCGGTGAAAATCCAAGAGTAATCGAGGAAAAGTTAAAATCTTTCCTGTCACCGTCCCGCAGAAATGCATTGATGGATGAAGGCGGTGAAGACATTGTCTAGAAAAAGATTGAAAATCTCATCAAGAGGACCTGCACCATGGTTGAATACTTTTGCGGATCTGATGAATTTACTTTTGTGCTTCTTCGTTATGCTATTTGCTTTTTCGGATATCAATATCGAAAAATTTGAGAAGGTCTCCATCTCGATGGCTAACTCCTTTGGTATTACAAAGAATACATCCGATTCAGAGAAATCTGATTTGGTCGGGTCGGGAATGTCACAGCTGAGCGGACTGGATCAGTATTATTCCGAACTGGATAAACCGGATCAGGAGGATTTAAGCCAAGCTGAGCTTGATAAGGCAATGGCAGCGCTGGATAAGAAAATGGAATCAGCTACTGAGAAAATGTATGATAAGATATCTGATTTAGCTGTGGAGTATAACCTGACAGATTATGTAGAGTTAAGTATGGATCCGGATCATAAGTATGTTGAATTAACCTTGAAAGGCTCGATTTTATATTCTTCCGGTGAGGCTGATATTAAAAAGGAATCCCTACCGATTTTGAAAAGTATCGGTAATATATTAAATAATTTTGAAAATTACAACGTTGAGATTACCGGTTATACGGATAATATCCCGATGACGCAGGATTCTGAATATAAAGATAATAACTGGCTTTCTTCAGCAAGAGCGCTTAATGCTGCTCAATATCTTATCAATGAGTGCAACGTCGATCCTTCCACTTTGAAATACTCGGGAAGAGGAGAGTATGAACCGATTGCCAGCAATGAAACAGAAGAGGGAAGAGCTTTGAACAGAAGAATTGAGATTAAGATTTTTAATGAATATCAGTAATAAGGAAATGAAAGGGAGGGTTCTGACAAATGAAAAAGAATATTTTAACAATCATTATAATGGCTATATCTCTTATTAATACAATATTAATCGCTATTTTGATATTTACGATTATACCTGCGGCAAGTAAATCAATGAAGCTTATTGATAAAGTTGCATCCATTGTTGATTTAGAGCTGGAATCGCCGAATCCGGCGGATGATATTACAGTTGACGATATACAAAATTATCCATTTACGGATGCGATTCAATGCGGACTAAAAAGTGATGACGGCAAGGATCATTATATTTCTGTGGTAGTAACCCTACAGGAAAACATGAAAAATGAAGATTATGAAAGATTGACGGAGACTGTTTCGTTAAATGAGAATCCCCTCAAAGAAATAATTGAGGATGAATTTGCAAAGTATACAAGGCAGGAAGTAAAAGATCAGGCAACGAAGGACAAAATCAAAGCCGAGTTGTTAAGCAGTATACAGGAATATTTTGATTCGGATTTCATAATAAATGTAACTTTAAGTAATTATTTGATAGAGTAAGAAAAATGATGATTTTATGATTAATCTATGTTATTATGTAACTAAGTCGATTAGGAGGTATGGACAATGGGTGATGTCTTATCCCAAAGTGAGATAGATAATCTACTTGCGGCGCTTAGCAGCGGGGAACTAGATGCAGATGATTATAAGCAGACGAATGAGAAGCAGATTAAGAATTATGACTTTGCCAGGCCGTCCAAGTTTTCTAAGGAACATTTACGTACCTTGAATATTATATTTGAACACTATGCAAGGCTTCTTTCTACGAACCTTCCGGCATATCTTCGGAAAAATGTTCAGGTTGAGGTAAGAAATTCAGAAGCAGTTCAATATTCTGAGTTTACGAATGCCCTTTCTAATCCGGTATTGTTAGGAATAGTAGATTTTTCACCACTTGAAGGAAATATTATTGTAGAGTTGGCTGATAATTTGGGTTATGCGATTGTAGATCGAATGTTGGGGGGCGGAGGCTATCCGCTCGAGAAGGTAAGAGATTTTTCTGAGATCGAGATGTCAATTATTGAGAGAATATTTAATGTCTGCACGAATTTGCTGCGTGAACCTTGGGCGACTGTAATTCAGATACAGCCAAGACTACTCAGAATTGAAACAAATTGTCAATTCGCACAGATTATATCACCAAGTGAGATGATTTCACTGGTTACCTTAAATATTAAAATTGGCAATGTTGAGGGAATGATGAATATTTGCCTTCCTTATGTATGTCTCGATAAGATTATAGACAAGTTAAACACAAAATACTGGTATTCTTCCATGCAGACGAGTGACGATCAATCATATCATGAAATCATTGAAGTCGCCATTGCGAAGGCGAGAATTCCGCTTCGTGCAGTACTGGGTAAGAGCTCAATATCTGTTAACGATTTTATGAATATGCAAAAGGGAGATATCATTAAACTTAATGCAAAAGTTGATGATGAATTATCTGTCTATGTAGGAAATCTTCATAAATTTACCGCACTTCCGGGTGCATCCTCAGGCTCTTATGCGGTAAAGATTTCATCAATAATAAGAGGAGAGGAGTAACAAGCTATGGATGGTATGCTATCCCAAGAAGAAATAAACGCGTTACTTAATGGCATGAATACGGACGACTCAGCAAATTCCTCACAGGAAAAGCTGACCGATGCTGAGAAGGATGCGATTGGTGAGATATCAAACATCAGTATGGGAACAGCAGCGACAACGCTTTTTTCACTTGTTAACCAAAGAGTTAATATTACTACACCGGTAGTTGAATATGCTACTTGGAAGGATATTGTCAGCAGTTATGATAAACCCTGCGTTTTTATACAGATTTATTACAAGGACGGTCTCGACGGTAATAATATCCTAATCCTGAAAGAAAATGATGTTAAAATTATCACTGATTTAATGATGGGCGGGGACGGATCAGATGTCGTTGGTGATTTATCCGATCTTCATCTAAGTGCCATTGGTGAAGCGATGAACCAGATGATGGGTTCTGCTGCAACATCAATATCCTCAATGCTTGAAAAGAAGGTTGATATATCACCGCCTACAGCAGCGGTTGTTGATTTGTTTGAACATATAAGCGGAGAGAACATAGCAGACTTTCTAAAGGGCTATTTTGTAAAAGTATCATTTCATTTACAAATCGGTAATCTTGTTGATAGTGTTCTGATGCAACTGTATCCATTTGATTTTGCCAGAGATTTATACAAACAATTTGTTCAGGCAACTTCTATGGAACCGGATATTCCGACCAGGTCGCCTGTGAATGAGACGGTTGTAAAGCCTCAATCACCGCATCCGGCTCCTATGCCTCAAGAGCATGTGCAACAGCAACAGCAGCAGATTCCTCCACAAATGCAGCAACCCGGATATATGCCTTATCCATATCCAAATCAGGGTGCGATGCCGGGAGCAATGCCATATATGATGCCGGTAACACAAGATGTTAATGTCCAACAAGTGCAGTTTGCTCCGTTCAATCCAATGATGGGTCAAATGGTTCAACCGGAAAATATTGATTTGTTATTGGATGTACCTTTAGAAGTTACGGTTGAACTTGGAAGAACCAGTAAGTCGATTAAAGAAATTCTTGATTTTGCACCCGGTACCATAATCGAGTTAAACAGGTTAGCGGGTGAACCGATTGATGTCCTTGTGAATGGTAAATTTGTCGCAAAGGGTGAAGTAGTTGTTATGGAAGAAGCGTTTGGTATACGAGTGACTGAGATTACTAAACAGAAACAGATGAGTTGAAACTGAAAATAATTAATCACAATTAGATAGGAGAAAGAATATGGCTAAAAATATTTTGATTTGTGACGATGCAGCTTTTATGAGAATGATGATTAAGGATATCTTGACAAAGAATGGTTATAACATTGCGGGTGAGGCTGAGAATGGTTTAAAGGCAATCGATAAGTATGCTGAGACAAAGCCCGATTTAGTAATGATGGACATTACCATGCCTGAGATGGATGGTATTCAAGCACTGAAGAAGATTAAGGCTGCCGATCCGAGCGCTAATGTTATTATGTGTTCCGCAATGGGACAGCAGGCAATGGTAATTGAATCTATCCAGTCAGGAGCTAAGGATTTCATCGTTAAGCCCTTCCAAGCAGACAGAGTTTTAGAAGCAGTTAAGAAAGCAGTGGGTTAATATGCTGTTATCTTCAACACCTGTGCCGAGTGAATCACCAATTCAATTGGGAGTATCAGGGTCCAGCGGTATTCCGGAATTGATTGGGTTGGTATTTATATTGATCCTTATTCTGGTTGCCGCTTACTATACTACAAAAATAGTTGGCAGATTTTCAATTGGACAGTTAAAAGACAGTAATTTTAAGGTCATTGATACTTATCGTATCAATCCGAACAAATTTCTTCAGATAGTAAAAGTAGCAAATAAATATGTAGTTATTTCTGTCAGCAAGGATACAGTCAATTTCATAACAGAATTAGAAGAATCAGAAGTATTTGTTAAGAACAGCACTATAAAAGAGAATATGAGTTTTAAACAGATTCTTGAGAAAGTACGGAATAAAACACAATGATAAGTATTATTTGCCTCGAACAAAACGAGTAAAGGTTGGTAAACATGAATATACATGTTAAAAAATGCTTTAAAAGAAAACCTGCCATTATCGTTATCATGTTAGCAATTTGCATGTCAGCCTTAATTCATGGCAGTTTTGCCTCGGCATCTACAGTCAATGATACCACTAGTAATGCGGCAACGGCAACAAATACTGATAATGCGTCAGGCAATTTGAGCGGGTCACTTGGACCTTTGCAATTTTCATTAAATACGAACCAAGATAACGGGTTATCTGCTACCTTACAAATGCTGTTGGTTTTAACGGTTATTAGTCTGGCACCATCAATCTTAATCATGGTAACTTCTTTTACCAGAATTTTGATTGTATTGCATTTTGTCAGAACTGCAATTGGTACGCAGACAACACCGCCAAATCAGGTACTGACGGGACTTGCATTGTTTTTAACCTTTTTCATTATGTCACCGATATTCACTCAGATTAATAATGATGCAATCAAACCACTCGCTGATGGAACGATTACCCAGCAGCAAGCCTTTGACAAAGGAGTGGCACCGCTTCGAACCTTTATGCTGACACAGCTTGAACAAGGTGGTGAAAAGGACTTAAAGCTATTTCTTAATATCGATCATATCGAAACGGTTGAAGATCCAGATGATATACCTACCGAGGTTATTATTCCGGCATTTATTACAAATGAATTAAAGAAGGCCTTTATCATTGGCTTTTTAATATATATACCATTTATAATTATAGATATGGTTGTGG
Organism: Lachnoclostridium sp. UBA1308; assembly: GCA_002307215.1. Taxonomy (GTDB): domain Bacteria; phylum Bacillota; class Clostridia; order Lachnospirales; family Lachnospiraceae; genus Mobilitalea. The sequence continues at coordinate 58,382 of DBTU01000047.1, read as the reverse complement.
CTTCTACCCTGATGTCTATGGGTATGATGATGCTACCACCAACGATGATATCGATGCCATTTAAGATATTATTATTTATCATAGCAGATGGCTGGGACCTTATTATTGGACAAGTCGTCAAAACGTTCTATTAGCGGGAGATGAAGAGGTATGAACGAGAATATTATTATTGATATTGCAAGAGAAGCTCTATATGTCGTTATTAAAACCTCAGCTCCGATGTTGATTATATCTCTAGTCATTGGTTTGATCGTAAGCATCTTTCAGACAGTAACATCAATACAGGAACAAACCCTCACATTTGTTCCGAAATTCATAGCCGTATTTTTAGTTCTTATGCTATGCGGTGGCTGGATAATGACTACTCTGAAGGATTATATGATAGATTTATTTAATAATTTTGGATATTACATTAATAATTTATGACGATTTCAATTAATAACTATGAGATTTTTCTGCTGATACTTGTGAGGATTACCGGATTTATATATACGGCTCCTTTTTTTTCGTTGAAATATGTACCTATGAGAGTTAAGACAGGGCTTGCTATCTTCTTATCTGCAATTATTTTTTTTACGCTTGCTAATCAACAGCTCGAGTATGTCGGTGTAATAGGTTATACCATATTAGTCGTAAAAGAAGCCTTAGCCGGAGCTGTTATGGGGCTTTTTGCAAATATAGCTTATTACATTGTTAATTTTTCCGGGCAGATACTTGATATGCAGATTGGTTTTTCGATGGTGAACGAACTGGATCCTATTTCAAATATTCAGTCTACCATTACAGCTAATTTTTACGGGTACCTGGTTCTGATTGTGATGATGATAACAAATTTACATCATTATTTTCTTAAAGCCATGGTTGATTCTTTTCAGGTTATCGGTGTCGGCAAGGTCAATCTAAATCCGCAGCTATATACCATTATGTCAAAATTCATTACGGATTATTTTATTATTGGCTTTCGAATTGTTCTACCGGTATTTGCAGCGATTCTTGTGGTTGATACAATACTGGGAATTCTGGCAAAGATTGCCCCTCAGTTGAATATGTTTGTTATTGGCATGCAGATTAAGATATTTGTTGGTCTTATCATATTAATCCTTATTATCGGATTCATTCCGTCTGTTGCGGATTTGATATTTAAAGAAATGGTTACTATGTTTCAGAGCTCCATTGAGCTGTTACATTAGGTCTTGCAAAAAGACGATAGAGGAATGATTGAATGAGAGATGAAGAGTTTATCAAAAGAACAGTCGGTCTCCTTCCATATAACCTTCAGTTCTTTGCAGATGACGGAGACAAGACCGAGGATGCTACCGCAAAGAAGCTGGGTGACGCAAGAGGTGAAGGGCAGGTAGCAAGAAGCAAGGAATTAATCACTGCTTCAAGTCTTACAACACTTTTTTTGGTTTTGAAGATTTTTGTTGGATATTTTGGAACACAGTTCATTAATTCCTTTAAATTATTCTACGGTTGCATTGAAAAGCTGACGAATGAGGATTTTTCAATTTTGTCAGCAGAGAGCTTATTATCGGAAGCGTTTATGACAATTATCATTACCTGTCTACCGGTATTCATTATTACTATTATTGTAACAATTGTGGTTTTGCTTTTTCAAGTAAAATGGCGGATATCCGGTAAGATTATTCAACCGAAATTTTCTAAAATCAACCCAATAAAGGGTTTTAAACAGATGCTATCGAAGGATAAACTTGTTGAATTGTTTGTTGATATTTTAAAAATAACCATTATCTGTTATATTGCTTATAGTACCCTAAAGAACCAATGGGGAATGCTGTTTGTACTATATGATCTTGATTTGGAGGTTGCTATCATCTTGATTGGTAATATCATAATAACACTGGGACTTAAGATAAGTCTTATCTTCCTGCTTATTGGTGCAGCTGATTTAATCTATCAAAAACTTAAATTCAAAAAAGATATGAGAATGTCAAAACAGGAAGTAAAAGATGAATATAAGAACAGTGAAGGTGATCCGCAGATAAAAAGTAAAATTCGAGCAAAGATGAGAGAAGTATCCATGAAAAGGATGATGCAGTCCCTGCCTAAGGCGGATGTAATCATTACAAATCCGACGCATTTGGCTGCAGCAATTATGTATGATAAACAGTCATCAACTGCACCAATTCTTGTTGCAAAAGGAGCGGATTTCTTGGCTCAGAAGATTAAAGAGGTCGCAAAGGAACACAATATAGAGATTATTGAAAATAAACCTCTTGCCAGAATGCTATATTACAATGTTGAGATAGGAGACGAGATACCGCCCGAACTATACCAGATGACAGCAGAAATATTGGCATATGTCTATGGGTTAAAGAATAAGGTAAGCTAATTGAGCATAAAACAGGGAGGAAACCTCCCGAAAAGACGGATGGAGGTAAACCCTCCTAAAAGGCAAGGGAGGATAACCTCCCAAAAAGACTGGTGGAGGTAAATCCTCCTAAAAGGAGGATTCGAATGAAAAAGAATGATTTGATCATTGGTTTATTTATTCTTTCAGCTATCATTTTCTTGATTATTCCCATTCCGGCCTTCCTACTTGACCTGCTACTGGCGCTAAACATTTCAGTGGCTATGATTGTGTTGTTTAATTCGATGTTTACCAACGATGTTATAGGTATGTCGACATTTCCGACAATTCTATTGTTTACGACAATATTTCGAATTTCATTGAACGTATCCAGTGTAAGGCTCATCTTATCTACCGGCGAACCGGGTAATGTTATTACAACCTTTGGTAAGTTTGTTGGAGGTAACAATCTGGTCATTGGTATTATTATATTTATTGTCTTAATCTTAGTGCAGTTTATGGTTATTAATAAGGGGTCTGAACGTGTTGCAGAAGTAACGGCAAGATTTACTCTGGATGCAATGCCCGGTAAACAGATGGCGATTGACGCAGACTTAAATACTGGTGCGATTTCGGACAAAGAGGCGAGAGTACGCCGTGATAAGATACAGCAAGAGGCAGCCTTCTTCGGTGCTATGGATGGTGCAACGAAGTATGTTAAGGGAGATGCAGTTGTCGGATTATTGATTACGATCATAAATTTAGCCGGCGGTACTATAATGGGTGTAATGTCTTTACATTACTCTGCCATGGATGCTTTTTCTCATTTTGCAATTCTTTCCATCGGTGATGGACTTGTCAGTCAGATTCCTTCTCTCATGATATCACTGGCAACCGGTATCTTAATTACCAAAGCCTCAAAGGAAGCTGATTTCGGAGACTTACTGATGCAGCAGCTGTTTTCCATTCCCAAGGTATTATATATGGTTGGAGGCAGTCTAATTGTGTTAGGTCTTCTTACACCGCTTAATAAAATAATTTTTGCACTTTATGGCTCACTTTTTATTATTTCCGGCAGAATCATTTCCAATCGGATGGAGGTTTCTGCAATAGAGGAGGAAGTATCCAGCGAAGAGATATCGGCAAACGAAATCAGAAAGCCGGAAAATGTAATTTCTTTGCTTCAGGTAGATCCGATCGAGCTGGAATTCGGTTATGGTATTATTCCACTCGCTGATACGAATCAGGGTGGAGATTTGCTTGACCGAGTTGTATTAATCCGAAGGCAGATTGCTATAGAACTTGGTTGTGTAGTTCCGATGATTCGTCTGAGGGATAATATTCAGTTGAATCCCAACCAATATATTATAAAAATAAAAGGTATTCAGGTAAGTGAGGGAGAAATCCTATTTGATCATTATATGGCCATGAATCCTGGTTATGTAGAAGAGGAGATTACAGGTATACCAACCTTTGAACCTTCCTTCCATCTTCCGGCTATTTGGATAACGGAGGGACAACGTGAAAGAGCAGAGGCACTTGGATATACGGTTGTTGATCCACCGTCCATTATTGCTACCCACTTGACAGAAGTTATCAGAGGACATATTTTTGAGATGCTTACCAGACAGGATGTTCAAAATCTGATTAATAATGTCCAGAACTCACATCAGACTTTGATTACAGAACTCGTTCCAAAGCTTCTTAGTATCGGTGAAATTCAAAAGGTACTTCAAAACCTTCTTAGAGAAGGCGTATCAATTCGTGATTTGGTTACGATATTGGAAACACTGGCAGATTATGCTACTACAACAAGAGATACGGATGTGCTTACCGAATACTCAAGACAGAGTTTAAAAAGAGCTATATCCAGCAAATTCTTTCCATCGAGTGAGATGACCAGTGTTGTTACACTGGATCCTAAGGTCGAGCAGGATATCATGGGAGCGGTAAAACAGTCCGAACAGGGTTCTTACCTTGCGCTTGATCCCAGTATAACTAAAGAAATTATTAATTCAGTACAAACAGAAGTACATAAATTGGAAGAATTGGGGAAAAACCCGATTATTATAACTTCACCGATTGTCAGAATGTATTTTAAACGTCTGACACAAGATTACTTTGTAGATTTGATCGTAGTATCGTATAATGAAATAGATTCCAATGTAGAATTACAGTCAGTGGGGATGGTGACAGTTTAGTGATTATCAAGAAATTTCAAGCAAATACGGAGACAGAGGCAATCATGCTTGCTAAGGAAGAACTTGGTAAGGATGCTATTGTCATGAATATCAAAACGATATCACCCAGAGGCATCTATAAATTATTTAAAAAATCGGTGGTAGAGATAACGGCTGCGGTTGATGAAAATATCATATATAAATATGATAAACCTAAGACTCCGTCACCGGTTTCTGCGCCAAGAACAATTCATCCGGGTATTATCTACGACGATGATCCGGGGGACAGGCCACTTGGGAAAACAGATATCAGTATGTCTGCTGAACCATCAGCAATTGAAGCAAAATTGAATAATCTTCAAAGCCTCATTGAAAAACAAATGTACGAAAAAGAAAAGGGCAATGCTCAGGCTACCGAGTGTAAGGCTGTCGAAGCAAGTAAAAATCTTGCATGTATGCAATTGATTTATAACCAACTGATCACGAATGAAGTTGATGAAAAATATGCAAATCAGATTATTACGGAAATAGAAGGAAATTTAAAAAGAGATGCATCTATGGATAATATCTTGGCCGGTATATATCAGAAAATCATACTGAAGCTTGGGCAGCCTAAAACAATTGATATTAGCGGGAAAACTCCTAAATTCGTATTTTTTATCGGTCCTACCGGAGTAGGAAAGACAACTACAATAGCAAAGATTGCTTCAAAATTTAAAGTAAATGAAAAAGCAAAGGTTGCTTTTTTGACAGCTGATACATATCGTATTGCTGCCGTGGAGCAGCTTAGAACCTATGCAAACATTTTAGGAATACCGTTAAAAGTCATCTATACAGATGATGAAATGAAGCAATCTATAGATGAATTTTCTGATTTTGATGTTGTTTTCGTTGATACAGCCGGTCGCTCACATCGAAATAAAGAGCAAAGGGACGATATTGAGCAGCTGATGAATCTTATACCCGATGAGGATAGAGAAGTTTATTTAGTGTTAAGTGCTACAACAAAATATATGGATCTCATTAAAATTACTGAAGCATATGCGGAGATTGTCAACTATAATCTGATTTTTACGAAACTGGATGAAACTAGTACAATCGGTAATCTGTTTAACATTCGTATGTTAACGCAGGCACCGCTGTCCTATGCTACATTCGGTCAGAACGTTCCGGATGATATTTCACGCATTGATGCCCAAAGTATCGCAAAGCAATTACTAAGGGGGCAATAATATGGATCAGGCTGATAAATTAAGAAAAATGGTAAAAGAGCAGGCCACCCCAAGAAGAGTTGCAAGGGTAATAACCGTTACCAGTGGAAAAGGTGGAGTAGGTAAATCGAGTATTTCCGTTAATCTGGCGATAGCACTCAGCAGGATTGGAAATAGGGTAATCATATTGGATGCAGACTTCGGATTGGCAAATATTGAAGTAATGCTTGGAATAAGGCCTCAATATAACTTGGCTGATCTTATGTTTCGTGGTAAAACCTTGACAGATATTATTACAAGTGGACCTGAAAATATCGGTTTTATTTCGGGAGGTTCCGGTATTCAGGAACTCACAAACTTGACTAGGGACCAGATTGTATATTTGATTCAGAAACTAGTTGAACTTGATGAAAAAGCTGATATTATTATTGTAGATACAGGAGCCGGAATCGCTGATTCTGTCTTGGAATTTGTCGCAGCAAGCTCAGAGGTATTGCTGGTTGCAACTCCTGAACCGACGTCTATTACTGATGCCTACGCCTTATTGAAAACTCTGAATCGAAAAACTGATGTATCTTTGGAGGATACCGTAATCAAGATGGTTGCGAACCGGATTGACACATACGAAGATGGTAAGGAACTATATGATAAATTAAGTCTCGTGGTCAGTAAATTTTTGAAATTAAAACTAGAATATTTGGGAGCGCTGCCTCAGGATTCCGTCGTATCAAAAGCGGTTATGAAGCAGAAGCCGGCGATAGTATTATATCCGAATTCCCATTTCTCGAAGACCTTGACTTCCTTTGCCAATATTCTTTGTGAAAATAAAGATGTGAATACAGAGAGTAAAAAAGGAATAGCTCAGTTGTTTACAAATCTACTCCGCTCAAGAATTAAAAAATAATTAGATTTACCGGGAAGGCAGCATCATGCCTGCCCTTTGAATAAGTTTGGGTCTGTGCCCTTTACACTTTGATTACGCAGGCACAACCTTATAAGTTCAAATTATGCTTTTCAATAATTCACACGATTCAGCTTGCTGAATTCTTTATTTACATTATATATCCTAGGGGAGGGACATAATGCTTAGTGATGTTTTAAGGCTGGGTGACAAAATAGATGTTACACATTTGGATAAAGTGGGCAGACCGGCATACAACTCCAGAACATATGTCAGTCAGTTGATTGATTTTGCGGATTCGGATGTTATTCAGATTGCGACACCTATTGTAAGCAGTACGCCGATCATACTAAACGTAGGAGAAAACTATAAACTATGCTTTTATTCAGTAAAAGGTTTATTTCAGTGTAATTGTATTATATTAAAGAATCAAAGGGATAATAATATCATTATAGCGGTTGTCCGTATTACTACAAATCTTGAAAAGTATCAGAGGAGACAGTATTTCCGTCTGGAGTGTATTTATGATATTGAGTATCGTGTGATCACAAGAGAGGAAGAAATACTGGAGAGACGGTTGAATTCGAATGATTTTACTGATCAAGAAGAAATCAAGCAATGTAAGAGAAGGCTGATTGTTCTTAAGGATATTTGGTTCCCGGGAACAATCAAGGATATTAGTGGCGGAGGCATCAGATTTACCTCTGCAGCGGTTCTTGAAAAGGAATATAAATTATTGATCAAGCTTGATTTGGCCATAGGAGCCAGCATTAAGAATTTATTGCTCGGGGCAGAAGTCATTTCTGCCGACCGAGTTGTCAACAGGGTTGGTTTATATGAATATCGTGTTGAATTCAGTGATATTACGAAAAGAGACAGGGAAGATCTGATTAAGTATATTTTTGAGCAGGAACGTAAGCGAAGATAGGATAATTTGGAAGATATTTGTCTGCATTTATATACAAAAGGAAGGTAAATTCGAAAAATGAAGAAAAATATTTTAATAATAGATGACTCTGCACTTATGAGAAGGGTTATTTCTGATATAATTAATTCGGATGATAGATTTCAGGTCGTTGAGACAGCAACAAACGGGTTGGAAGGCTTAAATCTTCTTAAAAACAGGGCAAAGGATTTTGATGCAGTACTTTTAGACATTAATATGCCGAAAATGAATGGTATTGAAATGCTTGTTGAGTTAAGAGCATTAAATATCAAAGCGACTATAATTATTGTAAGTACAATTGCCAAAAAGGATGCGAAGGAAACCATCCAAGCACTAGAATTGGGAGCTTTCGATTTTGTAAAAAAGCCGGATAGCTATTTGGATGTGAACAGTAATTTTTTCTTGAATCAAATACTTGAATGTCTTGCAACTGCGACGAAAGCTGAAGTAAAACCGGACAAGGAGATCCATCCGGTCATAGCAACTCAGGTGAAGCAGTCAGTTGATTCGGGCACTACACGGACAGCCAAGCAGACAAGCCAGAATGCGATGAAGTTGGTGGCACTGGCATGTTCGACCGGTGGACCGAAGGCACTTCATTCGGTAATACCGAAGTTGCCAAAAAATTTGGATGCAAGTATGCTGATCGTACAGCATATGCCGGGTGGTTTTACCAAATCACTTGCAGACAGGTTGAATGAATTAAGTGAAATTACTGTAAAAGAAGCTGAGGATGGTGAGGTTATTCAGAAGGGGACGGTGTATATAGCAAAAGGCGGCTATCAGATGCGACTAAAAAGGCAGGACGCGAACTATTGCATTTCTATATCCGAGGAACCTGCCAGACATGGGTTATTGCCCTGTGCTGATATTATGTATGAATCACTAGAGCAATTGAACATTGATCGGATAACCTGTGTAGTACTGACAGGAATGGGCGGAGATGGAACCGCCGGTATATCAATACTTCATAAAAAACAAAATATTTATGTGATAGCACAGAATGAAGAATCCAGCGTGGTATACGGAATGCCGAAAGTGGTTCGAGATGCTGGTTTGGTAAATGAAGTTGTTACTTTAAATGATGTGTCTGATGCCATTACAAAGAATGTGGGGGTACGATAAAATGGATGTAAGTCAATATCTTGAGATTTTTTTTGAAGAAACAAAAGAACACTTACAGAACTTGAATGAACATTTACTGATTTTGGAGCGTGAACCGGAGAATGAGAACACGATCAATGAGATTTTCAGGGCTGCTCATTCCTTAAAAGGTATGGCAGGAACCATGGGTTATAAAAGAATGCAACGATTAACTCATGATATGGAAAATGTATTCTCAGAAATCAGAAATGGTAAGATGAAAGTAACTTCCGAATTAGTCGATGTCTTGTTCAAAGGTCTTGATGCACTTGAAACCTATCTTGGAAATATTCAGACTGATTCTAACGAGGGTGAAAACGATAATGAGGATATCATTAACGCATTAAATAGTATTCTTAATGCAGGTCTTGGCAGTGAACCGGTAAAAACTCCTGTATCTAGCAGTCAGGTTAAGATAACAGAAGCTGCAAAAGAAATCGGTGATGACGATAATGGAATGATGAAATTTAAGAGTATCAAAATCGAGGACCATGAGAAGAAGGCAATGGTAAAGGCAGGAATGCTTGGTTACAATGTAGTCGGTCTGACAATCTACATACAGGAATACTGTGTGCTTAAGGGAGCCAGAGCTTTTATGGTGAACCGTACCCTCGAGGAATATGGTGAAATAATAAAGTTATATCCCAGTGCGCAAGATTTGGAAGATGAAAAATATGATCTGGAGTACTCAGCATTTATCATATCAAAAGAGGCACCTGAAAAGCTAGCGAAGATTGCCGCCAATGTTTCAGAAGTGAAGGAAGTCGTTGCTGATTTTGTACAACTGTCAAAGGAGGATGTATCCTCCTATACAGCATCAATTAAGATTGATGAAACGTCAGCTTCAACAAAGGCGGTGAGAGACAGCTCATTGAAAGCAGGGAATGCTCCCGCAGCAAAACAGGCTGTTAAACCCGTAGCAAACCGTTCAGTACGTGTAGATATTGACAAGCTTGATGTCCTCATGAATTTAGTTAGTGAGTTGATTATTGCGAAAAATGGTTTAATATCAATCAGCAATTCGAATGATGTTGTTGCAGATAACGTTTTTCATGAGCAAATTGAATATCTCGAGAGGGTTACGACGAATATTCACGAGTCGGTTATGAAGACAAGAATGGTTCCTATTGAGAGCGTTGTAAATCGCTTCCCAAGAATGATAAGAGATTTGTCCAAAGCACTGAGTAAGGAAATGGAATTATACATGACGGGTGAGGAGACTGAGCTTGACCGAACCGTTATTGATGAAATCGGCGATCCCCTTATGCATTTACTTCGCAATGCGGCAGACCATGGTCTTGAATCCAATGAGGAAAGAACAAGAATCGGAAAGAATTCAGTCGGTTCCATTTATCTTGATGCATATCAGGATGGTAACAATGTAGTAATAGAGGTAAGGGATGACGGAGCAGGAATAGATACTGAGAAGATAAAGAATATTGCTATCCAAAAAGGTAGTATTACTGAGGATCAAGCAGAGCGTATGACAGATAAGGATTTTATAGACATCCTATTCCAGCCTAGCTTTTCGACAGCCGAAAAGGTTACCGATGTATCCGGCAGAGGAGTTGGTCTTGATGTTGTTAAAACCAAGATTGAAGCTTTGGGTGGAGAAATCGAGGCGAAGACAAAGATTGGAGAGGGCTCTAACTTCATTATCAGGTTGCCATTAACCCTAGCGATTATTCAAGCACTTATGGTTATTATCGGGACTGAAAAATATGCACTCCCGCTTGGAAGTATCCAGACGGTAGAGAATATAACGAAGAAGGATATCAAGACCTTACAGGGAAAAGAAGTTATTAATTTGAGAGGAGTCGTTGTACCTGTAGTCCGTTTGGGTGATATTTTACAGTGTCCAAAGGCAGATACACAATTGGATGAGCTTACAATTGTAGTTATTAAAAAGGGCGACAGACTTGCTGGGATGGTTGTTAATGAACTGGTTGGTCAGCAGGAAATAGTTATTAAATCAATTGGTAAATATATTAAGAATCATAAGATTATCAGCGGCGCAACCATACTTGGTAATGGTGAGGTAGCATTAATTCTTGATGTAAATTCATTAGTGTAGGAGGTGTATGAATATGGAAGCAGTTGATACGAAGCAGTATATTGTTGCGAACTTAAGTACAGAACAATTCGGTATTGAGATAAAATATATCGATAATATAATTGTGTTACAGAGTTTAACCAGGGTTCCAAAGGCTCAGACCTATTTTAAGGGAGTTATTAATCTTAGGGGTGAAATCGTTCCGGTAATGAACCTGGGCAGCAAACTGGGATTTTCTGAAAGCGAGTTAACATCGAAGGCCAGAATCATTATTGTAAGACCGGAACAACAAGCATCACCTGTTGGGTTAATTGTTGACGAGGTTAAGGAAGTTGTTACTCTTGATCAAATTGATATTGAAAAAATGAATTATGATGGTAAGGACGATAAAGGAACCTTCAGTCTGGGAGTTGGCAAATTCGGAACGGATTTGATTAACATTCTCAATATTGCTGCAATTGTATATGATAAAGAACCGGGTGCATAATTTATTATTTGCATATTTAGCTGTTGCTTTCGAAATAGGGTACTAATGTGAACAGATTATCTATCTGTTATAAATGTGGGGTGTATATAGATGGCACATATTAATCTGAATCAAATTGATAACATGCAATATGACGTACTGCGAGAAATTGGTAATATTGGCGCAGGTAATGCTACGACAGCACTCTCGCAAATGATTAATGCAAAGATAGATATGAAGGTTCCCAAAGTCGATTTACTGGAATTCAAGGAATTATCCGATATCGTCGGTGGTGCTGAAAACTTGGTGGTTGGTATCCTCTTTACCCTAGAGGGCCAAATCGATGGAATGATGATGTTTATGCTCGATATGGGAGCAGCACGACATCTGGTAAATTCATTAATGGGGAGTTCAAATGATAAGGTAGACGGTGAATTTACCGAGATGGAATTATCAGCCCTTAATGAAATCGGTAATATTATTGCCGGTGCATATTTGTCATCCTTGTCATCACTAACCAATATTTTAATTACTTCCAGTATCCCCTACATGGCAATTGATATGGCTGGTGCAATTTTAAGTGTACCGGCTATAGAATTTGGCAAAATCGGTGACAGAGCATTATTAATTGAGACAGAATTCGGAGAGGATGGTATGTCAGTTAATGGTTATTTTATTCTGATACCAACACTAGAATCATATAGTGCAATCCTTTCGTCTTTGGGATTATAGGAGAATACATGAACGAAATGATAAAGGTAGGGATGGCAGATCTAAATGTATGTACCTCTCCTGACGCACTGACAACGCTTGGACTTGGCTCCTGTGTGGGCGCTGTGTTATATGATCCGATCAGAAAAATAGCTGGGCTTGTACATGTGATGTTGCCTGATAGTACAAAAATAATTAATAATGAAAATAAAGCAAAATTTGCTGACACCGGCATAGACGCGTTGATTGCTGAGATGACTAAAATTGGGGCGGATCGTAGGGTTCTGGTTGCTAAAATCGCAGGAGGAGCACAGATGTTTGCGTTCAGCAATAATAATGAGATGATGCGTATCGGTGAACGAAATGTGGAGGCGACCAAGCTTAAGCTGCTGCAGTTAGGGATTTCACTTAAAGCAGAGGATACAGGATCCAATTATGGTCGAACGATAGAATTTTATACTGAGACAGGTATATTAATGATTAAGTCGGTCGGAAAAGACATAAAAAGGATTTGAAAACAGCGGATCATAATTTGTCTTTACATGTTCATTCGCATTGCAACGGAGGGTTTCATGCGAAAAAAATATATACCGGCATTTATTACTTTGATAGCAGCAGCAATAACAAGTATTATAAATGTTTATAATAAGGTTGATGTATCAACCGGATTAAGACGATTGCTTTTAGTTATTGTCATATTTTATATTGTTGGCTTGATTGCGAAAGCAATCATAAATAAAGCGTTTTCTGAAAAACCGAAAAAGGAAGAACCGGAAGAAGAACAAGAAGATGAGATAAAACAGGAGTAATCCGGTTTTGTAATAGCATGTAACTTTCGGATAGGATACCGAGTGATTTATTCGGAGAATCTGCATAAATTCATATGGTTTCAGGAGGAGATATGAACGCTGAGAATAAGCTTAAGCTGTGGGAGGATTATTCAAAAAAAAGAACCGCGGAGCTTCAGGAAAAAATAATAATTGAATATGCCGGACTGGTAAAACTGGTTGCAGGCCGTCTGAGCATGTATCTCGGTTATAATGTTGAGTATGATGACTTGGTTGGTTATGGAACTTTTGGCTTAATTGATGCTGTTGATAAATTTGATTTTTCAAAAGGTGTAAAATTTGAGACTTATGCTTCACTGCGGATAAGGGGAGCTATCTTGGATCAGATCCGTAAAATGGATTGGATACCCAGAAGTATTAGACAAAAGCAGAGGAAGATCGATGTTGCTTATCAAAGTCTTGAGATAAAATACGGACGAGCTGTAAGTGACGAGGAGATAGCCGGTGAGCTTGATATTACGGTAGATGAATTTGAAACCTGGCAGAATCAAACGAAGATTACGAATATAATCTCGCTGGATGAATTTATAGAGCAGGGCACAGAATCTAAGGTTGAACAGACGTTAACGGCAGAATTCGATCAACCGGAACGGATTTATGAAAAGCAAGAGCTTAAGGAACTACTGGTTAAAACGCTTGATACTTTGACTGAAAAGGAAAAAAGAGTCATAATACTATATTATTATGAAGAACTGACATTGAAGGAAATAAGTGGTATTCTAGAAGTATCGGAATCACGTATTTCACAATTGCATACAAAAGCACTACAGAAGATGAGGGTTAAATTGGGAACCAATATTGAACTCTTTACTAGTTATTAGGCATCCATAAGCATATCATGACGGGTGAAATTTTGATATATTGGATAATAAATGGGAGGAGAACAGAATGAAAGGAAGAAACGGTTACTTTCAGTTGGTAATGAAAGGTGATGGCACTTATATAAAACTTACGGAAGCTGAGCAAGGTGGGAATCCTGTCTTTTATGATGAAATCAGTAATTATTTAATTGATAGGAAAGTATATGAATATGATAAGATCGCAATTGGGCGAGCACTTACTTCTTTAAAAGATACCATTGAAGTGAAAATAACAGATACGATTTTTCCGCCGATTGATGAATGCGTGAAGATTGTTTTGGATGAAGAGCATATGTATGCCAAAGGAAGATTTTACCCGTCCTCCACAAATGGACATGCCATTTCAAAAGATGATATCATAAGTGCGTTGGTTCTTGCTAAGGTCAAATGTGGTTTGGACGAGCAGGCAATCAATGAGTTCTTACTTGAAAAGCGTTTTTGTACGGATTATTTTCTTGCTAAAGCAACACCTACGATTCCGGGTCGAGATGCAGTTATCACCTATCATTTCAATACTGACCTTACATTAAAGCCGAAAACAAATGAAGACGGATCGGTTGATTTTCATAAGCTGGATATGATCAGTCACTGTAATAAAGGTGATTTACTTGCGACGCTTGAACCGATGGATCCGGGTCGTCCGGGAATCGATGTATGCGGTAATATTGTTCGTCCCTCAAAGGTAATTAATCAGATATTAAGGCATGGAAATAAAATTCATTTATCTGAAGATGGTCAGAAAATGTATTCCGATGTTGACGGTCATGTATCATTAACAGACGGAAGGGTATTTGTGTCCGATACCTATGAAGTAGTGGCAAATGTGGATGCAGCAACCGGTGATATAACATACGATGGAAATGTAGTAGTTAAGGGAAATGTAATTACCGGATTTTCTATAAGAGCAAAAGGTGATGTTGAAGTTAACGGTGCTGTTGAGGGCGCTTACATAGAGGCAGGCGGACAGATCGTATTAAAGCTTGGAATACAGGGAATGAATAAAGGCATTTTGAAGGCAAATGGTAATATTATATCTAAATTCATTGAGAATGCTGAGGTTATTGCCGGAGGATATGTATCAACCGAGTCGATACTCCACAGTAAAGTATCAGCAAAGGGTGATATTGTAGTAGGTGGAAAAAGGGGCTTTGTTACCGGCGGAGAGATAAGATCAGGCACGATGATAACTGTAAATTCAGCCGGCTCTCAGATGGGAACCTTTACGCTGTTGGAAGTAGGCATTGATCCTAATGTATTAGTGGAATTCAGGGATCTGGAGAAGAAAATCGCCTCAATGACAACCGACAAGGAAAAACTTGCACAGGCATTATCCGTATTTCGGAAAAAAATGACACTAGGAACTCAATTAACCCCGGAAAAGAAGCAGTATTTAAAGCAAGTAACACAGAATAATATTGTAATGGAGACACAAATCAAGGAAGCAAGAAAACGTTATGATGATTTGAAGATTGAGATGGATAACAATTCAACCGGATGCATTAAGGTCACAGATACTGTTTATACCGGTACAAAACTTGTGATTTCAAATGTAGTATTTTTTGTTCGTGATAATATTCAACATAGCAAATTCATCAGAGATCGTGCTGACATAAAAGTATTACCGCTATAATCAGGTAAGATTTTTAGCAACTGTGGATATTGTTTGTTTTCAGACCGTTCAGCGGTCAGGAGGAATGAGTATGGCGATTAATCCGATTGATATTATAAGAACACAGGAGGCTGCGCAGATTAAGCATGTCGAGAACCAGAGGTTTCAACACGCTCAGGATCAAGTGGGTAAAAACTTTCAGGATATGATTATTCATGATAAGTATAAGCCTACTCAGTCAGAAAAATCCGAAAATAATAAATATGGATATGATGCCAAAGAAAAAGGAAATAATGAGTATAAAGGTTCCGATAAAAGAAAAAACAATAACGGTAATGAAGATAAAAAGGATGATAAAAATAAGCAAAAAAAGAGCGGTATAGATATTTTGATATAAAATTTGGAGGCACAAATGAACCCATTAGAAATAGCATTAATCATCATAGGAATTGTTGTTATTTTGATCAGCTGCGTACTGGTGGATAAGTCACAGAAGGCGTCTACTCATGCATCTGGCAGGGTGTATTCTATGGATGGTACCATAACGGAAGAAGAGAAAGCGCAATTATTGGATAAGATGGAAGAACTTTTAGCTGAGGCTAGTGAAGAAGTCATTATCCGTACGGATGATACCCTAAGTAAAATATCAAACGAGAAAATCATTGCAGTAAATGAGTTTTCCGATCAGATTCTTGAGAAGATTAATCGAAATCATGAAGAAGTGGTTTTTCTTTATAATATGCTAAATGACAAAGAAAAAGATTTAAAATTAGCAGTAAAAGAAATTGATACGATCAAAAACAAGGTACAGGATATTTTCCAAAGTAAATCCAAAGCAGAGAATGCGGTGAAGCCTGTCAGGGATACAAAAGCCCAACAAACAGAAAAAATAACTTCACAGGCATCCAAACTTGAAAAACCCTTAAAAACAATACCGGATTCTTTTGAAAATGGATCGGAGGCGGTTTTATCAGGGAATTTAGGTTCAAACAGCAATTCACAGATTCTTGCACTGTATGCACATGGAAAATCTGTAATTGAGATTTCTAAGTTACTTGATCTTGGTCAAGGCGAAGTGAAATTGGTGATTGATTTATTTAAAGGTAAGAAGTAGAACTTCAAAATGAAGCCAATTATAAATTCATTTTGAGGTTCTTCCTTGGTTAATCTTCTGTATAAGCGTGAAAATAGTCTCGCATAAGCATGCGATCCCAGAAATGGAGAAAATTATGAAATTGAAATATTATATGAGAGGCCTGGGTATCGGAATAGTTCTTACCACTCTTATCTTTACCATTGCAAATCCGAAGGAAAAATTATCTGATAAAGATGTAATAGACCGTGCTGAAACACTTGGTATGGTTACGAAAGAGGATAATAATTCTGATTTAAAAAATATATTGGATCAAATGATACTTTCTGTAACACCTGCCCCTTCAGCGGCAGTGACTCAGATGCCGGAGCAAACTACGATTGCTCCAACAGCACCCGCTTCGACACCTACAGTAGAACCTACAAAGGAGCCTACAAAGGAGCCTACAAAGGCACCTACGAATACTCCAAAGCCAACAAAAGCCGCAGAAACAAAGAAAACAGTTTCATTTACTATCAAAAGCGGAATGTCATCAGGACAGGTCTCTAAATTACTTATGGAAAAAGGATTGATTGAGGATTCAGATGATTTCAATCAGTATATTGAAACGAAGGGAAAGGCAAGTGTTATCAGGGTGGGAACCTATACAATTGCAGCCAATGCTACTTATACTGATATCATAACTTTGATTACAACACAATAAAATAATTCTTGCTATTAAGAGAATGATATGTTACAATTTCAAAGCAAATTACACGCATATTGATTCTGTTAGTGGTGCCAATAAACAATGGATCTGACAGGAATATGATATATGCGGAAGAAAACAACCAAATGGAGGTCAATTATGAGCGTTATTTCAATGAAACAGTTATTGGAGGCAGGTGTACATTTCGGACACCAAACAAGAAGATGGAACCCTAAAATGGCGGAGTACATCTACACCGAAAGAAATGGTATTTACATTATCGACTTACAGAAATCTGTTGGTAAGGTAGACGAAGCTTATACAGCAATCAAGAATGTTGTTGCTGATGGTGGATCAATTCTTTTTGTAGGGACTAAGAAGCAGGCGCAGGATGCTGTGAAATCAGAAGCAGAACGAAGCGGTATGTTTTTTGTTAATGAGAGATGGTTAGGCGGTATGTTAACCAACTTTAAGACAATAAAAAGCAGAATTGAGAGATTAAGAACAATCGAGAGAATGTCAGAAGACGGTACCTTTGATGTTCTTCCTAAAAAAGAAGTAATACAGTTAAAGAAGGAATGGGATAAGCTTGAGAAGAATCTTGGCGGTATTAAGAACATGAAGAAGATTCCGGATGCAATCTTTGTTGTAGATCCCAAGAAGGAAAGAATTTGTATTCAGGAAGCTCATACACTGGGTATCCCGCTTATCGGTATAGCAGATACCAATTGTGATCCGGAAGAACTTGATTATGTAATTCCCGGTAACGATGATGCAATCAGAGCGGTTAAGTTAATCGTTTCCAAGATGGCGGATGCTGTTATCGAAGCAAATCAGGGAGTTCAGTTAACAGATACTACAAGTGTTGATACCGGGGCAGAAGCGAGTGCTGATACAGTTGAGGCGGCAGTTACAGAATAATTTAAATAAACTAGTACCCCGCCGTTACAGCGGGGTATCTGAAAGTATAAATTGAACGATAATTGGTTATATCAACCAAGAAAAAATATAGATTTGTCCATGGAGCGATGAATTTACTGAGTATAATAATGGCGAAAAGAGAGTTATTTACTAGGGTAAAGCATGCAAGTATGGCTGAAGATGGAGGTTAATATGGAAATTACTGCAAGTATGGTAAAAGAGTTAAGAGAAATGACCGGTGCCGGAATGATGGATTGCAAGAAAGCTCTTACAGCTACAGAGGGTGATATGGATAATGCAGTTGAGTTCTTAAGAGAAAAAGGACTGGCTGCAGCAGAGAAAAAGGCCGGAAGAATTGCTGCTGAAGGTATTGTTGATATTAACTTAAGTGCTGACGGTAAAATAGCTGCAATCGTTGAGGTTAATAGTGAGACAGACTTTGTAGCAAAGAATGATAAATTCAGAGATTTCGTTGCTGCTGTAGCAGCTCAGGCAGCAAAAACCACCGCTACCGATATGGACACCTTCTTTTCCGAGAAATGGGCACTTGATTCTTCCAAAACAGTGAAGGAAGAATTATCTTCCCTGATTGCTGTAATAGGTGAGAATATGAACATCAGAAGGTTTGAGAAGTTAGAAGCAGCTAACGGCTTTATATGTACTTATATTCATGGTGGCGGAAGAATTGGTATCCTTGTGGATGTTGAAACAACCGTTGTGAATACTGAAGTTCAGGAAGCAGCTAAAAATGTTGCAATGCAGATTGCAGCTTTATCTCCGAAGTATGTAAATCAATCTGAGATATCGGCTGATTTTATCGCACATGAGAAAGAGATTATTGCAGCACAGATTCAAAATGATCCCGCAAATGCGAAAAAACCGGAAAACATTATCGAGAAGATGTTGGAAGGACGTTTAAGTAAGGAATTAAAGGAATTCTGTTTGGTAGATCAAATGTATGTAAAGGACAGTGAAATATCTGTCGGTCAGTATCTTGCTAATATTTCTAAGCAAGTTGGTGCATCTGTTACTGTGAAGCGTTTCATACGTTTCGAGACAGGTGAGGGCCTCCAGAAGAAGAACGAAAATTTTGCCGAGGAAGTTGCTAGACAGATGGGAAACTAGGCAAAGATTAAATCGCAACTTCCTTGAGAAGGTTGCTCGTCAGATGGGAAACTAGGCAAAGATTAAATCGCAACTTCCTTGAGAAGATTGCTAGACAGATGGGAAACTAGCCTCAATAGCTAATATAAGTGCACTTATAAATCACCTTTTTATCTTGTATGAGAGACAATATGAGAATCATAAAAGTGGTTTATGGGTGCATTTTTATTGCTTAGAAACACCGATATTTTCATGATATATGAAGTGGTTTCAGGACATGATGGGTACGCGCTTTGATTCGTTATGAGTTAGGTTGAACGGTAACATTGTTAGCCAACTATTTAATAAAATTTATATTAATTTTTTGCAAAATGTGTTAGAATAATACAAGAAATTGATCTAGGGGTGATGACTTGCATAGTGATGGCGATTTAAGGACAGAGGGCAACTTAGATAAAAGACGAATTAGAATTAAGCGAATGAAGAAACTAATAATTTTCGTAGTACTTCTACTGATAATATTACCAATGATTTGCTGTGTTATATTAGGTACAGAGGTATACCGACTTCAGAAGCAGGTGAATAAGCTGTCTGCGACGTATGGATTGAAGCAGACATCTCAGAATTCAAAGGATGGGGAATATGCATATGCAGCGGTAAAAACCAATATTGATACAGTGAATATTCCATCTATTGTCCCTTTTACACAAGAAAATGATACATATGCCATAGATGATTCAGATAAGAATACATATTTTATCAAAGATAGGAATCATGGTGGTAACACCGAGAATCAGAATGCATCTGAAGAGATAGATATAGATACAACATCACCGGAGGATAAAGGTCACCCACCCACCGAAGCAGCCACCGTAGCCACGGATATGGATAAGAACAGTAATGTGGATAAGATCACCGGTAATGAGATATACGCAGGAAAACAGATTTATCTTACTTTTGATGACGGGCCAAGTGAATATACCGGTCAGATATTGGATATCCTTGCTCAATATCATATCAAAGCAACTTTTTTTGTAATAGGAAAAACCGATGATAAATCGAAGGAGTTATACAAGAGAATTGTGAATGAAGGGCATACGCTCGGTATGCATTCCTTTTCGCATCAGTATTCAAAAATATATAATTCGGTAGAAGATTTTGATAAGGACTTTACAAAACTATGGAAACTGTTATATGATACTACTGGATATAAACCTACTATTTACCGTTTTCCCGGGGGTAGTGACAATTATGTAAATGAAAATGGTATGGACGAATTTATAAAGTATTTAAATGATAAATCCATTGTATATTTTGACTGGAATGTAGTGAATAAGGATGCAACAAGTACGGAATTTACAAAGCGTCAACTGGAGGATAATGTTTTAGATGGTGTAGCGAATAAGAAAAGGTCAATTGTTTTGATGCATGATACCCAAACAAAGAAAACTACAGTAGATTCGTTGCCCGATTTGATTGAAACACTGATTTCAGGAGGAGCGCAAATCTTACCATTAGACAATACAGTTGCACCAATACAAATGATAAAGGCTGACTCGGTTAAATAACCAATACATAGGGAGGTACTTGTAAATGGGGTTTTTTAAGGAATTTAAAGAAGATTTATCACAGGCAGTCAATGAATTATTGCCGGAAGATGATCAGGATCAGCAGGATGATGGGGCAGAAGAGCAGATGATTAATACTTTGGATTCTCAGGAAACTGTAGATGATACTTCTTCAGACAGTGAGAAATTGAAGGAATGGCTAGAGGATTTTACACAGGACGAAACAATAACAGAAGGGTTCGAAACAGAAGACGAATTGCTTAGTACCGAGACAGAGGATGAGTGGACGGATACAGAAGACAGAAACACAATGAATGAAACAGATTTTGATGAAACGGCAAAAGATCAGATAACAGACGAACTATATACATCAGATAGGAAGGAAGAAGAGGGTGAAGCTATGGATGATAATGTGGATTTAGAGTTGTTGGAGGCAATGAATTCTGATGATGAGGCTGAAAAGGTAGTAGAAGTTAAAGAAAAGACAGTTCCGAAGGTAAGAACAACATCAGTATCAGTTGATGATGAGATAACAGTTATTTCAAAAGGGACAACGATTACCGGAAGTATTTCATCTGACGGATCCTTGGATATCATGGGTACGATTACCGGTGATATCGAATGCCTTGGTAAATTATCGATCAGCGGTAAAATTACCGGTAATTCTTCTGCAGCAGAG
This sequence comes from Lachnoclostridium sp. UBA1308, assembly GCA_002307215.1. Lineage (GTDB taxonomy): Bacteria > Bacillota > Clostridia > Lachnospirales > Lachnospiraceae > Mobilitalea. The sequence continues at coordinate 37,090 of DBTU01000047.1, read as the reverse complement.
GTTTATGTTAACACGGAACGCTTGGAGGGTTGTATAACAAGTGAAGGTTGTGTTAAGGTTGGTCTTGGTACTGTTATTATTGGTGATATAATTGCAACCTCAGGTGTGATTGCCGGTGCTGTCAAAGGCGAAATCGACATCAACGGACCGATTGTGGTAGATTCAACTGCAATCATAAAGGGAAACATTAAGGCGAAATCAGTCCAGATTAATAACGGTGCCGTTATAGAAGGCTTCTGCTCCTTAAGTTATTCTTCTGTAGATGTAGATAATATTTTTGAATAATCATATTTTTAGATTTTGTTTATGGAGGCAATTACCTGTATGATGGCATATCAAAGAGTACTTTTAAAATTAAGTGGGGAAGCATTGGCTGGAGACAAAAAGACAGGATTTGATGAGGCCACATGTATTGGGGTAGCACGACAGGTTAAAGAATTGACCAGCGAAGGTGTTCAGGTCAGCATTGTTATCGGTGGCGGGAATTTCTGGAGAGGAAGATCAAGTGAGACCATAGACCGTACAAAAGCGGATCAGATTGGAATGTTGGCTACTGTGATGAACTGTATTTACGTGTCTGAAATATTTCGTCATGTGGGTATGTCAACTGAGGTTTTTACTCCTTTCATCTGTGGAAGCTTTACAAAATTGTTTGCTAAGGACGAAGTAGTAAAGTGCATGAAGCAGGGCGGAGTTGCATTTTTGGCGGGAGGGACAGGACATCCTTACTTCTCAACCGATACTGCAACTGTTTTACGCGCAGTGGAATTAGACTGTGAGATTATTCTTACAGCCAGAAACATTGATGCTGTGTATGACAGTGATCCGAAAAAGAATCCTGGCGCCAAACGTTATGATGAGATAGCGATTCAGGAGGTTCTTGATAAAAAACTTGGAATTATTGATCTTACTGCTGCGGTGCTATGTATCGAGAATAAGATGCCAATGTTATTATTTGGGTTATCGGAGGATAACAGCATTGTAAAAGCAGCCGGTGGTAAATCAAACGGTACCAGAATGACTGTTATTAAATAAAGATAGTGATAGTTGGAGGGACAAGAGTGAAAGAATTTTCAAATCTTTCACTCAAAAAGTTTGTGCCTGCGTAACCAAAGTGTGCAAACACACTAGGCGCAAACTTCATATGCGCAGAAGTCATGCGCAGGAATGGAGGTAAATATGGATGCAAAGTTAGAACAATTCAGCATAAAGATGGAAAAGACTGTTGTAACTTTAAAAGAAGAATATTCAACAATACGTGCAGGCAGGGCGAATCCGCATCTTTTGGATAAACTTAAGATAGATTATTATGGTCAGCCGGCTTCCTTTCAGTCTGTTGCAAATATTTCCGTACCGGAGGCAAGGGTTATCCTGATACAACCGTGGGAAAGCAAATTAATCAGAGAAATCGAGAAGGCAATTATTAATTCTGATCTTGGACTTACACCCAGCAATGACGGTAAGCAGATCCGTCTTACCTTTCCGGAGCTTACGGAGGAAAGAAGAAAAGAATTAGTTAAGGATATTAAAAAGAAATCTGAGAATACAAAGGTTGCGGTCAGAAATATCAGACGTGATGCGAATGAGCTGTTTAAAAAGCAAAGTAAGGCGAGTGAAATTTCTGAAGATGAATTTAAGCACTTAGAAGATGAAGTTCAGATGATAACCGACCGATATATTGTTGAAGTTGATAAGATTATGGATGACAAAACAAAAGAAATACTTACTGTATGATCAAATCAGGGTGTATCAAAAGTCTTTATTCATTTTTACCTTAATAAATTTAAAAGTATTTTACCCGATGTGCTTTTGACAGGTTGAAGATGCTTTTCAATCATGATTCAGGTAAATAAAGAATATCCTTTTGAGACACCTTTATTATCTTATAGGAAAGTTCATCCTGTAAGATAATAGGCACTCCGTGTAGGATGCACACCTCAGCAGATAACGCATAAATGAATTTATGCGTTTGGAAGTTTATTGCTATGCAATCCGCTCGGGCGCGAAAGTGTCAGCAAGCTGGCACTTTGATCATAAGATGAGTAGTTTGTCTGTGGGCTTCGCTTATCAACACTGTTTATTAGCAGAATAGGAGATTATGGATGCAGGAAAATGAGTTGAGGATTCCGAATCATATTGCAATCATACTGGATGGTAACGGCCGTTGGGCTAAGAAAAGATTGATGCCCAGAAATTATGGGCATACGCAGGGTAGCAAAAATGTGGAGAAAATATGTGAGATAGCCTATAAGATGGGAATTAAGTATCTCACATTTTATGCCTTTTCAACGGAAAATTGGAAACGACCTAGCGAAGAGGTGGAAGCTTTAATGAAGCTTCTTAAGTCTTATTTGGAAACCAGTATTAAAACCAGTACCAAGAATAATATGCGTGTCCGTATTATTGGGGATAAATCAAAGCTAAAGGATGAATTTGTAAATAGTATCAAAGCATTAGAGGAAGCCTCTCGGAATAATACTGGACTTAATTTACAGGTGGCAATCAATTATGGCGGACGTGATGAGATCATTAGGGCTATGAAAGCTGTTGCTCTTGATGTGAAATTGAATAATATTGAAATTGATCATATAGATGAAAAAATCTTTGAGAAGTATCTGGATACGTTTGATATTCCTGATCCCGATCTTGTTATCCGTACCAGTGGAGAGCAACGATTATCGAATTATCTACTGTGGCAAACTGCTTACTCAGAGTTATATTTTACCGATGTTTTATGGCCGGATTTTAATAAATGGGAATTAACCAAGGCGGTTGAGTATTATAACAGCAGAACCAGAAAATTTGGTGGTATATCATAAACAGATTAAAGTGTTGGAGGTAAACTATGTTTCGTGCAAGATTACTCAGCAGCATCATTCTTATGATGATTACTTTAATAATTGTAGTTTTGGGCAGCGATTTATTGTTTGCCTCTCTTTTTGTCATTTCCCTGATCGGAATGATGGAATTATACAGGGTGGTGGGGGTTCATAAATCTTTCCCCGGTATCCTGGGGTATCTGGCAGTAGCAGTTTTTTATCTGCAGATACATCTGAAAGTTGACCACTACGAGCTGATGACATTTATCATTTTTCTGATGTTCTTAATGTTCGCTTATGTATTTGGGTTTCCTATGTTTAAGACAGAACAGATTGCGGTTACCTTCCTTGGATTGTTTTATGTAGGCATCATGTTATCATACATATATCAGGTACGTATGCTTGAAGATGGTCAAATCATTGTCTGGCTTATATTCATCGGAGCCTGGGGCTCTGATACCTGCGCCTACTGTGTAGGAATGCTGTTTGGTAAGCATAAGGTTGCTCCGAAGTTAAGTCCGAAGAAATCAGTAGAAGGCTGCATCGGAGGAATTATTGGTGCTGCGTTAATTGGCTTCTTATTTGCTTTGATATTTAGAAGTAGAATTCATTTGATTCAAAATCCATTACTTGTGTTCGCGATAATCGGTGCTGCCTCCAGTGTAATCTCACAGATTGGTGATCTTGCGGCATCTGCAATTAAGAGAAATCATGAAATTAAAGATTATGGAAATGTGATTCCCGGACACGGAGGTATTTTAGATCGTTTTGACAGTATTATTTTTACTGCTCCGATTGTATATTATCTGGCGGTACTTGCGGATTCTATGCGTTAAAGTAGGGATTTACAAATTATAACTACTGCCTAATAAAAGGCATGGAGGTTGGGATGAAGAATATAGCGGTACTGGGCTCAACCGGCTCAATCGGTACACAGACCCTTGATATAGTCAGAGAACATAAAGATCAACTAAAGATAACCGCATTAGCGGCAGGCAGTAATATAGAACTTTTAGAAAAGCAGGCACGAGAATTCTTGCCTGACTTAATTTGTGTTTATCAAGATGAGAAGGCAAAGCAGCTGAAACTTCTGATTAAGGATTTATCCATTAAGGTTGTAACGGGAATGGATGGCTTAATTGAATGTGCCATACAACCGCAGTCCGAAACGATAGTGACTGCAATGGTTGGAATGATCGGTATCAGGCCAACGATTGAAGCAATCAATGCAGGGAAGGATATAGCGCTTGCCAATAAGGAAACCTTGGTTACCGCCGGCCATATCATAATGCCCTTAATAAAAGAAAAAAAAGTTTCACTTCTTCCGGTTGACAGTGAACATTCTGCTATTTTTCAGTCATTAAATGGGGAGAATAAGAAACAGGTAGAAAAAATTTTGTTAACAGCTTCAGGAGGACCGTTCCGAGGCAGAAAATTAAATGAGCTAAAGCAGATACAACCCAAGGACGCCCTAAAGCATCCAAATTGGACGATGGGTCAGAAGATTACAATTGATTCGGCAACCATGGTTAACAAGGGCTTAGAGGTAATGGAGGCTGCTTGGCTATTTAATGTAAGCCTTGATCAGGTTCAGGTGGTTGTACATCCACAGAGTGTCATCCATTCAATGGTAGAGTATATCGATGGCTGCATCATAGCACAGTTGGGTGTTCCGGACATGAGATTACCCATCCAGTACGCATTATTTTATCCGGATAGGAAGAAGCTATCCCATACCGAACATATTGATTTTACAAAATTAAAGGAGCTGACGTTTGAAGAACCGGATATGGATACCTTCTACGGACTTAAGCTTGCCTACGAGGCAGGAAGTCTTGGCGGAAGCATGCCAACGGTTTATAACGCAGCGAATGAATGGGCAGTGGCACAGTTTCTTCAGGGAAACATTTCCTTTTTGTCGATTCCGGAACTTATCAGGGAGGCAATGAGGAAGCATGTACTTATTCAGAAACCAACCCTGAATGAAATTCTGAATATTGAACAGCAGACATATGATTTTGTAAGAGAGTTGACAAAATCCGTATAATGGTGTAACTACGTAGTGCACCGTCTCACTGACAATGAGACAATACAGTAGTGACTCACATGTCAGGATACGGATCACAGAAAGGACCAAAATATATATGAATATAATTGTAGCAATTTTTATATTAGGCGTTATCGTAATTATCCATGAATTGGGGCATTTTCTTCTGGCTAAGGCCAATGGAATCACTGTAACTGAATTTTCGGTCGGAATGGGACCGAGGCTTGCAAGCTTTGTCCGCAAGGGGACCAGATATTCGTTGAAGCTTTTTCCAATCGGCGGTTCCTGTATGATGTTAGGTGAGGATGAGACAGTAGAGGACGAGGGAGCATTTCATAAAAAAGGAGTATGGGCCAGATTTTCGGTTATCTTTGCCGGAGCCTTCTTTAATTTTGTATTTGCATTCCTTCTGGCTTTGATACTGCTTGGAGATGCAGGAGTAGATAAACCTTATATTACGGATATCAAAAATGGAGAAGCTTCTGATGGAATCTTGGAAAAAGGTGATTTAATCACCGGTATTGATGGTTCTCCCATCCATTTTAGTCGAGAAATCAGATATTACTATTATTTCAATGAGTTAGTGCAGGAACCGGTAAAGATTTCTTATATACGAGATGGGGTAAAGAATTCGGCGCTGATTACTCCGAAGGAGATTTTTCAGTTGGGTTGTAATTATGACGGTACCGGAGACAAGGCAGTAATCGCATATGTGGCGGAAGGATATCCGTTAGACAAAGCTGGAATTGCAGAAGGTGATGTTATTGTTTCTATGAATGAAACTCAGATTTCCTCCGGTAAGGATATGGAGACATATCTGGATAGTAATCCGTTGACAAAAGATCCTGTTACGGTAACCTACCTTAAGAGCGGAAAAGGGGACCCGATCACTGTCACCGTAACTCCCAAGTCTGTTATCAGTATGGGCTGGAATTATAATGAATACCGCGAAAAGGTATCAACCTTGCAGGTTGTAAAGTACAGCTTTTTTGAACTGAAGCTGAATATTGTGAATACCATTAAAAGTGTGTTCTATCTGGTTACCGGTAGAGTCAGTGTCAAAGAAATTGCCGGTCCGGTCGGGATCGTTAATTATGTAGGTGATATTGTTTCTGAATCACATAGCTATGGCATCCGGGTTATGCTGCTTAGCCTCATTGACTTCAGTATTTTAATCAGTGCGAATCTAGGAGTCATGAATCTTTTACCATTACCGGCTCTGGATGGAGGTCGGCTGATCTTCCTCTTGATTGAGGCAGTCAGAAGAAAGCCCGTGCCGAAAGAAAAAGAAGCTATGGTGCATATGGTAGGTATGGCACTTTTGATGTTATTAATGGTCTTTGTCTTGTTTAATGATATTAAGAATATCATGAGTTAACGAAGGGGTGAGGATATGTATCGTGACAGTACAAAAGTAATTCGAATTGGTGATAGAAATATTGGAGGGGGCAATCCTGTATTAATCCAGTCCATGACTAATACAAGAACCGAGGATGTAGAAGCCACGATCCATCAGATTAAGGAGCTCATAAAAGTCGGCTGTGAGATTGTGCGCTGTACGGTCCCAAGTATGGAGGCTGCCACAGCACTTACCGAGATTAAGAAGAATATATCGATTCCCTTAGTGGCGGATATTCATTTTGATTACCGTCTTGCGATTGCAGCGATGGAAAACGGTGCGGATAAGATCAGGATTAATCCCGGTAATATCGGAGACGATGATCGGCTTAAGGCGGTTGTATCCGTAGCACGTGAAAGAGGCATTCCGATTCGTGTCGGTGTCAACAGCGGATCTTTAGAGAAGAATATCATCGAAAAATATGGTAGGGTTACGGCGGAAGGCCTTGTAGAAAGTGCTCTTAAAAATGTGAAAACAATTGAGGATATGGGGTATGACCAGCTGGTAATCAGTATCAAATCCTCAGATGTCTTAATGTGCATCAAGGCTCATGAGCTGATAGCAGGGAAGACAGATTATCCTCTACATGTCGGTATTACGGAAGCCGGTACGGTGAATGCTGGGAATATCAAATCAGCCTTAGGACTTGGAATTATTTTGTATCAGGGTATCGGAGATACAATTCGCGTTTCACTGACTGGAGATCCTATCGAAGAAATCAGATCCGCCAAATTAATTCTTAAAACCTTAGGTCTTCGAAAAGGCGGGGTGGAGGTCATTTCTTGTCCGACTTGCGGAAGAACTCGAATTGACCTAATAGGGCTTGCAACCGAGGTGGAGAAAATGGTTGCCGATATGGATCTTGACATCAAAGTAGCAGTTATGGGTTGTGCAGTGAACGGCCCAGGTGAAGCGAAGGAAGCTGACATTGGTATTGCCGGCGGACAGGGAGAAGGGCTTATTATCAAAAAAGGAGAAATCATTCGCAAAGTTCCGGAGGAGATGCTTTTGACTGAACTTAGGGAGGAATTATTGAATTGGAAATAAGTAACAGAGGAGAATGGATATGCTGTTTTTTGAAGCGTTTGAAAAAATATCTGTTGATCAGGAGATACAGAAGCTTTACGCTGAAGTTGAGGTCGTAAAGGTTCAGGCTTCGAAGCTGACTAAAAATATCTACATATGTATGAAGAGCAGTCGATTGATTACCAGGCAGAATATAAGGAAGATGGAAGAACTGCTGAATGGGCAGCTCTTTTTACATACGGGAAATAAAGTTATTCTTAAACCGCAGTTTGAGCTATCCGCCCAGTATACACCTGCGAAGCTGTATCCGATTTATAGAGACAGTATTCTTGAGGAACTAAAGGAAGAAAGCGTTGTTACCCATCATATCTTTCAAGATTCAATCGTTCAGATTGACGATATGATTATGACAATCCGTGTTACAGACAGCTGCATCGTCAAAGATAAGATGATGAAGCTAAAGGATTTTCTGGAGACCATGTTTCAGGAGCGTTTTAATTATCCGGTCAAGGTAAGGCTCGACTACATAGCGGCGAAAGAAGATACAGAGGATTCAGAACAGGAATACCGAAAAGTAATGATTCAGATGTCCGGGAAGGAATATATAGACGAAGAAAGTGGAGCCAACTCGGATACGATAGGTACACAGGGGCAAAATAAAAATGTCTTAGATAGTAACCAGACAAAATCAGTCGACAGAATGATAAACGGGGATAGTATTAATCAAACGGGGACAACGAAGAAGGATACCGCATATAACTCTGGCAAGGAGGCTGCTCCATCCGCTAATAGGGGTCAGGCTCCGGCGAAAGCAGCGTATCCTACTACAAAACAGGGCAATGGTAAGACCGCATATGATAAGGGAAAAGGTAGCTATCGGAAGCTTCCGACGGACCCTTCTGTAGTATACGGCAGAAATTTTGACGGTAATTCAATGCCAATCTGTGATATCGATGCTGAAATCGGTGAGGTGGTCATTCGGGGCAAGCTGATTAAGCCCGATACCAGAACGATCGGTAATGAGAAAAGCATCATTACCTTTATCCTGACAGACTTTACTGATTCTATAAAGATAAAATTATATGCAAGGACCATTGAGGTTGATGAGATAACTGATTCGCTACAGGCAGGTAGCTTTTACCTGCTCAAGGGCATTGCACAGATGGATACTTACGAAAGGGATATCACAATCGGTTCGGTGGTAGGTATCAAGACCATCAACGATTTTACTACATCACGTTTTGACCAGACCTCGGTAAAGCGGGTGGAACTTCATGCGCATACCATGATGAGTGATATGGATTCTGTAGTAGATGTCAAGGCATTGATAAAACGTGCCTTCAAATGGGGCCATAAAGCAATTGCCATCACAGATCATGGAGTGGTTCAGTCCTTTCCGGAAGCCAATCATACTCTTAATCCCAAGGATTATATAGAGGAAGAGGAACAAAAACGAGCGAAGGAATTCAAAATCATCTACGGTATGGAGGCATATCTGGTGGATGATCTTAAGGAAGTTGTTGTCAATGCGGGAGATCAGGATATCGATGATGCTTGCGTTGTCTTTGATATTGAGACAACGGGATTTAGTAGAAGTAAGGATCGGATTATTGAAATCGGTGCAGTTAAGGTGATTGGTGGGAAGATAGTAGACAAGTACAGTACCTTCGTCAATCCGGAAATACCGATACCCTATGAGATTGAACAACTGACTTCCATCAATGATAATATGGTGATTGATGCACCGAAAATCGAAGAAGTGTTGCCTGTATTTCTTGAGTTTTGTGAAGGTTGCAGTCTTGTTGCTCATAATGCCTCCTTTGATGTTGGATTTATCAAAAAAAGCGCAGAGCGTATGGGGAGAGAGATTAATTTTACAGTAATCGATACGGTTGGGCTGTCCAGAATTTTGCTTCCGGATTTAAGTAGATATAAGCTGAGTACCGTTGCTAAGGCTCTTAATGTATCGTTGGAGAACCATCACCGTGCGGTAGATGATGCAGGGGCTACGGCCGAGATCTATTGTAAGCTATGTGTGATGCTAAAGAAAAGTGAAATCACGAAAGTGAAAGAAATAGATAAGCTGGGAAGGCTTTCCGTGGAAGCAATACGTAAGCTACCGGCTTATCATGCGATTTTCCTCGCAGCAAACGATATCGGACGTGTGAACCTTTATAAGATGGTTTCCCTGTCCCATCTGGAATATTTTAATAAGAGACCGAAGGTTCCAAAAAGCCTTCTGATGGAGTGCAGGGAGGGTATTATCGTTGGCTCTGCCTGCGAAGCAGGTGAAATTTATCGTGCAATATTGACAAATCAGTCCCAGGAGCAGATTTCAAGACTTGTTAATTTCTATGATTATCTTGAGATACAGCCACTATGCAACAATGATTTCTTAATCCGCAGTGATCGAAGCGATGAGAAGGATATCACCTCCAGAGATGATCTGATTGAGATTAACAAGAAGATCATTGCGCTCGGTGAGGAATATAAAAAACCGGTCGTTGCGACCTGTGATGTGCATTTTTTAGATCCCGATGAGGATATTTACCGTAAAATCATCCTTGCCGGTAAGGGCTATAAGGATGCAGATGAGCAGCCGGCCTTGTATTTTCGTACCACAGAGGAGATGCTTGAGGAGTTTTCCTATCTCGGCAAGAATAAGGCAGAAGAGGTTGTTATTACAAATACAAATAAAATTGCTGATATGATTGAGAAGATTTCTCCGGTACGACCGGACAAATGTCCTCCGGTTCTTGAAAATTCAGAGGAGAACCTGAGAAGCATCTGCTATGAGAAGGCACATGCGATGTATGGTGATTCGCTCCCAAAGCCTGTAGAGGACCGACTTGAGCATGAATTGAAATCCATTATTGACAACGGCTTTGCCGTTATGTATATCATCGCACAGAAGCTGGTATGGAAGTCCAATGAGGACGGTTATCTCGTAGGCTCCCGTGGATCGGTAGGTTCTTCCTTTGTAGCTACGATGGCGGGTATTACCGAGGTTAATCCTTTGGCCCCGCATTATTACTGTCTGAACTGCCATTACTCCGACTTTGACTCAGAGGAGGTTAAGAAATACGGCGGAAGCTCCGGTTGTGATATGCCGGACCGCATCTGTCCTGACTGTGGACAGCCAATGGAGAAGGACGGACATGATATTCCCTTTGAGACCTTTCTTGGCTTTTATGGAGATAAGGAACCGGATATTGACCTTAATTTCTCCGGTGAATATCAGAGCAAGGCGCATGAATATACCGAAGTGCTCTTTGGTAAGGGTCATACCTTTCGTGCCGGTACCATCGGTACTTTGGCAGATAAGACCGCTTTTGGTTATGTGAAGAATTATTTTGATGAGCGTGGACTCCATAAGCGTAACTGTGAGATTGACCGTATTGTGCAGGGCCTTGTCGGTGTTAGAAGAACAACAGGACAGCATCCCGGAGGTATTGTCGTAATGCCGCATGGTGAAAACATCTATTCCTTTACACCGGTGCAGCATCCTGCCAATGATATGACCACTAAGACCATCACAACCCATTTTGATTATCACTCAATTGATCATAATCTACTTAAGCTTGATATTCTCGGACATGATGATCCGACCATGATCCGTATGTTAGAAGATCTGACCGGCATCGATGCTAAGAAGATCAGACTGGATGACACAAAAGTTTTAAGTCTGTTCCATGACACCGGTGCCTTAGGAGTTGCTCCGAAGGATTTGGATGGTTGTGAGCTTGGTTGCCTTGGTATTCCTGAGTTTGGAACAGATTTTGTTATGCAGATGGTAAAGGATACAAAACCGAAATCCTTCTCCGATCTCGTTCGAATCTCCGGTTTATCCCATGGTACGGACGTATGGTTAAATAATGCGCAGACCTTAATACAAAATGGTAACTGTACCTTGGCCACGGCAATCTGTACCAGAGATGATATCATGATTTATCTGATTGCGACCGGCGTAGAGCCAGGAAAAGCATTCAAGATTATGGAAAGTGTACGTAAGGGCAAGGGACTTACTCCGGATATGGAGGAAGCGATGGTTGCTGCCGAGGTTCCCGAATGGTATATCTGGTCCTGTAAGCAGATTAAATATATGTTCCCAAAGGCACATGCTGCCGCCTATGTAATGATGGCATTTCGTATTGCATATTTTAAGGTATATGATCCACTTGCTTATTACGCGGCATATTTTAGTATCAGGGCTTCTGCCTTCAACTATGAGCTGATGTGCCAGGGCAGGGACAGGCTGGAACAGCATCTTGCTGATCACAAGAGAAGATATAATACATTAACCAAGAAGGAACTAGACACCTACAAGGATATGAAAGTTGTTCAGGAAATGTATGCGAGAGGCTTTCAATTTCTACCGATTGATATCTATACATCAAAAGCCCATGCTTTCCAGATCATTGATGGGAAGCTGATGCCTGCTCTTAGTACAATAGACGGCCTTGGAGACAAAGCAGCCGACGGTGTGATAGAAGCAGCAAAGCAAGGAAAATTCCTCTCACGGGATGATTTTAAGATCCGCTGTAAGGTCAGCTCCACAGTCGTTGATAATATGGCGACCATGGGTCTGCTGGGTGTGTTGCCTCGTTCCAATCAGATGTCACTTATGGATTTCCTGTCAGAAAACTAAAATGTAAGGAAGGTAAGGCAGCTGCTTTTGGAGCTTGAAACCGATAAAAGCAGCTGCTATTACATTGTTTAAAAGTGTTTAAATTGGTAAAACAATTCAAATAAATTATGAAAAAAACACTTGCATTTTCTCAGGCTATAGTATAATATAAATATTGTTCTTAAGGCGCGTTGGTCAAGGGGTTAAGACGCCGCCCTCTCACGGCGGAATCAGGGGTTCGATTCCCCTACGCGCTGCTTTAAGTATCGATAGAAAGAGACATAATTGTGTGTCTCTTTTTTGTTGTGCAGATGTTGAGCAACAATTGTACTTTTTCATCAGAAGCTAATTAATTTTAATAGAATAGAGCGAAGATATATGATATATTTTTTTGCTTGTAAATGATTACCTATGAATTGAAAAGGATGAAAATCAAATGATTTATTATATTAGGATGAATAAAAATTTTTATGCTGCGTTTCTTAAAAATCAGTATGCTTTAGAATATCAGGACTCCTTTTCACGACCATATAAGAAATATATAATATATCCATTTTATGGTTGTCATATTATGTAGAATAGTATATAATTATGTCTTATTGGATGCAAAAAAAATATTGAGCAAACTCATTGAAAAGTGGGGACGCAAAGCCATGAGTCTAAGGCAAGAAGTGCTAGGATTGTCTGGTTGCTGTTTTTAATACGAAAATATTAAAGAACAGACAGAGCCAATTGTCTGTTCTTTTTTTGGGCTGCCACATATCATGACGTAATTATTCTAATCACCCTAGAGAGAAAAGTGAAAGATTTTTCGAATCTTTCACTTACATAGAAATGCCTGCGAAATCCTTGGCACAAGCTTCATAAGCACAGAAAGTATGCGCAGGAATGGAGGAGAATATGAAATCAGTTTATACGGTTAATTGTAATGAGGGAGAAATTTTATCTGCAGATGTTTATAACGAGAACGGAACTGTATTGGCTTCGAAAAACACAGTCATGAACGATTATATTAAAAATAAACTTATTGGTTTTGGTATATATGAAGTAAAAATTTATGAGGCAATGGAAAACAACAAGAGATATACCAGATTTAATAAGAAATATAAAGAATATATTTTGCAGATGAAGGAACTGCTGCTAAGTGTGACTCTTGGTAGCTATGATAGCATTGAGAAAATCACTCTCTGTTTGACAAATCAGATTTATAAAAATATATCGGATATTGATTATATCATTTTTTGTCTGAGCAAAATTCGTACAAATGATGAATATACCTATATCCATTGTGTTAATACGGCATTTTATTCCATGATGATTGGGAACTGGCTCGGAATGCACAAAGAGAAGATCTGTGATCTGGTCAGTGCCAGCCTGATTCATGATATTGGAAAGACAAAAATCCCGGAGCAGATTTTGAATAAGAAGGGCATACTCGATAAAGAGGAATTTGAAATAATGAAAAAGCATCCTTTTCTGGGTTATGAAATCATTAAGGATATGTCGGAATTTCATTCGGAGATTAAGGAAGCAGTGCTTTTACATCATGAACGGATGGATGGATCTGGTTATCCATATGGATATAAAGGAGAATCCATTAATTTATTTGCAAAGATTATATCAATTGCAGATGTTTTTGATGCCATGACGCAGAATCGAATCTATAAGAGTAAAGTATCACCCTTTGACTCCTTTGAAATGTTTTTAAATGAAGGGGTAAGACTTTTTGACTACACAATTCTTTATACTTTTCTGATACATATTGCCCCACTTTATGTCGGCAATAAGGTGCAGTTAAGCAACGGAGATATCGGTGAAATTGTATTCGTCCCCCCGCAGGATATTACAAGTCCTATTCTGTATACGAATTCGCAGTATTTGGATATGTCTAAGGACAATAATATCAAAGTGTTGAGGATGATTTAAGGTATTAAATGTTACGGATAATTTGGATTATCTGCTGAAGAATACCTGACACAAAAAGCGGAGAAGAAATCAAAACTTTATGTATTTGAACGCTATCAGGAAGAAGAACGGATTCTCATTGCACTCAATGCGGGAGCAGAGACCACGCCACTTCAATTGAAACTGACAAATCATCGTATTATCTGGCAGTCAGGCTTTGCTGCTAACTGTGTCACCGGATACGGATTTGTGATTGCAAGTAACATTGTTGCACCTTAACGATAAAAGGATTTTCTTGCCTAGACAAGGAAAGTAGCTTAATATATCTTTGATTTGATATCATATTTATTTTGCCCCGCTAGGCAGAATCGGGAGATCCGTAGAGCGAAATAAAGAACAATTTCACTCGGCAAATTTGTGCTATCGCCCAAATTCGCAGGTTTGTGGCAGAATGGAGATTTATATGGGACAACAAAAGAGGAAAAAGAAATTTAATGATTTACTGCTTCCAATTATTCTGGTGATAGCAGTATTACCCTTTGTCGTACGTTTGATCAGTTATGATACCGGATTATCGAACTATAGCTGGAATTCCGATTTTGATGTGGTTCATGACTTTTTCTCCTATTATAAAAGCTGTGCATTTCTTTTCGTATCTTTCGCATCATTCATTATAATAATACCCTATATATTACTTAAGAAGAGTTCTATTAAAAGCATGAGATCCAGCCTTTTCCTTGGAATTTTTGCGGTTCTTGCTATCATATCAACCATCTTCTCCGTTCAGTCGAAAAGCTCAATAACAGGAGGCATGGAGCATTTTGAGAACATTTTTATTCTGCTGGGGTACCTCATCATGCTGATTTACACCTATCAGATGGAGAAGAAAGAAGAAGATTATAGATCCATTTTAAAGGCTTTTCTTATATCCCTTGCTATCATTGGTATCATTGGTTCGTTCCAGATGATAGGTATGGATTTGCTGTACAACAGGTGGATTCAGAAGCTCGTTATTCCTCATACAGACTGGATGGCTTATATAGGTAATATGAAATCATACCTATCGAATAATGCCGTATCTCTTACCTTGTTTAATCCTAATTTTACGTCCGTATATCTGGCGATGGTAATTCCATTCCTGATCACTCTGTTACTTCCGGATTCTGATAAATTCGAGCATAAGAAACCTAAAATTTTGAGCGAACGAGAACGAATAGGCATATCCATACTTATCGTTTTGCTCACGATACTTCTCTTTAAAACTTACTCCAGAACGGGGTTATTGGCACTTGCCGTGTCACTTATCGTTCTTGCAATCTTTCATGGAATGTTACTGATCTGCAGATGGAAGCAATGTATTATCATAATGATCTGTAGTATTTTGCTCTTCACTGTAATTGATTCTTTTAATGATTTTAGGTATATGAAAAAATTAAAGGGAACGATTAAGTCCTTTGGGGATGATCAGGAGATACCGACTCTTGATGAAATCTTAACAAAGGAGCAGGGTGTCTTTATCGTTATGGAGGGAGAAGGGATTACAGTTTCCATAACCGGGGATGACGATAGTAGTGCATCGCTTATATTTAATGCAAGTGGAAAGGACATTACCGATAGCTATAATACAGAATCGAATCATTTGATGATGAATAATTTTGAAAATGTTTCTTTTCGTATTCAAAATTTAGAGGGTAAGGATTATATCTTTTGCGAAATCAATAAAATTACATGGAAGTTTTATCAGGATGAAACGGATGGTTATATTTATATAAATGATTTTGGTAAAAGGGATCACCTAATCAAAATCGAGCAATTTGGGATAAAAGGTTTGGAGGATATTGGGTCAGGAAGGGGATATATATGGTCCCGTACCATACCAATAGTTAAAGACACCTTATTGATTGGAACAGGACCGGATACCTTTCTTTATGTTTTTCCTCAATCAGATTATGTTGGAAAAGCAAATAATTGTAAAACGCCTGTAACATTAATTGAGAGACCGCACAACATGTATCTGATGACAGGGGTTCAGACCGGTATGATCTCACTGATTGCATTGATTGCTTTTTATCTGATTTATCTGCTTCAATCGATTCGCATCTATAAAAGAATCACATTGTCAAGCCTAAAGGAGCGAATGGGATTTGGATGCTTTATTGCGACGGTGAGCTTTATGGTCAGCGGATTTTTTAATGATTCTTCCATTCAGACCACGCCCTTATTTGTCGTTATGTTGGGATTAGGCATGGATATTAATTATCAGATAAAAGGGAATCATGGAATAAAATAGTATTTATAAGTTGACTTAATGCTAGAGGTTCACTATACTCATAGATACTACATAGTGTATGAAAGGGGAATTCATGAACAAGATAAAAAAAAGAATTGCAATACTAACTATTATTTCATTACTGGCACCCACCATATTCAGTCTTATACCGGGGGTTGGAGCATTAACAGCGAAGGAAGTATTCGCTGCAGAGGAGCAGGCAAAGCTGACTTCAACGAAGATTGAAACCGGAATCAACTGTTCGCCCCAATATATCGGAATAGATAATTATAATGAAAGTGCAGAATATACGTTCAAATCAGAAAATGAAAAGATAGCAACTGTAGATAAAATCGGTTATATATACGGAATCACCTATGGTAAAACGAAAATCAATGTGAGTGAGAGTATTAACGGTGTTGTTACAAAGCTTGGTACTGTTGCGCTCAGTGTGGTAGAGGCGAATGTGGATAAGGAGTTTAAGGTCGGTATAAGCGGATATTCATGGGTTAATATCAATTATGCGAATCATGATGCCACTTATACTTATAAAACCTCAAATTCAAAAGTAGTCAAGGTAGATAAATATGGGCATGCCTTCGGTATAAAGCTTGGAAGTGCATCCATAACTGTGACACAGAAGCTAAAGGGTAAGACGAAAAAAATTGGAACCGTAAAGGTGAAGGTTGTAAATACTGAGATCTCGGGAAAAGTCCTAGAGGTTCCGGTTTCTAAAGATGTAAATTATTATGTACCGTTAGTTTATGTAAATGAAAATGAAAAAGATAAGGTGGTTTATAAATACAAATCCGAGAATACGAAGATAGCAAAAGTAGATAAAAACGGCGGTGTTATCGGAGTTAAATTAGGAACCACCAAAATTTCCGTAACAGAGACTTATAACAAGAAAACAATAAAGACCGGTTCTATCACTATAAAGGTGGTTAGTGCTTCTGTTGATGAAAAAACTTCATTTGATATGGCCATTAACACTTCGGCCAGCTTGACTGGTGAGTTTAACATTAAATTTTTTGATTATAATTCTTACTATTATGCAACAGCAGAGGACAGTAGCATTGTTTCTTTTGAAAAGGTTGATGATGTATATGGTTCTTCTTATTGCAAAATTAATGCAATTGGTATAGGATCGACAAAAATCACTGTATATGAAGATAAGAATAACAAAACCACAAAGTTGGGTACAGTAACAGTCACAGTAAAAGAATATCCGGTAACTGCATTCAATTACTCAGAGGGCTCTCTGGAAGCGAAAGATGGTATTCCTACCCTCTCCATGGATTTAAATGTTAATTATTCCACATATTATATAAAAGATTACTTGAATATTGAGCCTTACTATACAACATCTCTTATCACATACAGCTCAAGTGATGAAAATGTTGTGAAGATTGACGAGGCAGGTAATATTACCACGGTAGCGGCAGGAAGTGCCACCCTGACAGCAACCTGTGGAATATTTAGTGTTACGATAAACGTTGTAGTTAATGCCGTTCCGGCAACCAGTTTCAGCTTTGATGAATATTCCTTTGATACGGATGATTCAGGTGCTCTGACCGGTTACTATTATCTTGACAATGATTATTCCAGCGATTCATTAAATGATTACCTATATATTGAACCATACAACACATCCGATAAGGTAGTATATACATCTAGTGATGAAAAGATAATTAAAGTAGATGCTGATGGAATTGTTACCCCGATAGCGAAAGGAAAGGCAACAATAACCGCAACCTGCGGCAAACTAACTGCCACACTCAAAATCGAAGTCTCAAATTCTTATTAAAGCCATTTTTAAATTGACGTAGCATTGACAGAATAAAATTCCAGTAAGAATACTTCGGAAAGAATAAAAAAGTTCTGGATAATTCGTTGATAAGCATATATAATAGCTAAAGGTAATATGCACAGTAGCATTGATAGTTCAGGAGAGTGGTAATGGATTATAAGGATTTTATGATAACGGTAATCGATGGTCAGGGTGGTGGAATCGGAAAAAGTATTATCAGTAAGCTGAGAAAGCAGATTGATAAGGATAAAGGCATCACAATCTGTGCTTTAGGTACAAATTCAACCGCTACCAATAACATGATTAAGGTTGGGGCTGATATTGGTGCTACCGGTGAGAATGCTATTGTCCATACGGTTAGTAAATCACAGATTATCATGGGGCCGATCGCTATTATCGCAGCTAATTCAATGTTGGGTGAGTTGACACCCGGTATAGCCGAAGCAGTCAGTTCCTGCCCTGCTTTGAAGATATTGATACCGCTGAACCGATGCAACATTATGATAGCTGCGGACCTTGGAATTACAACAGAAAGCTATATTGATCATGCCGTTAAGATGGTTATGGAACATTTAAGTAAAACCGAATAGAAAATGACAAATGACATATCGTAGTTAGGTCAGATACTGAAGTATCAGATTATGCTGTCAGAATGACAGCTGTTAATGATATGAATTATTACAAATCATTTTTTTTCGGATTATCTATAATAAAGTGTATTGAGAATCATGAAGATTCTGATAGCTGAGAACAGCTATCGTTTCTTCATGATTTTTCATGTTACTGGTTTTGAAGCATTGATTATAAGGAATACTATTTATGTATTTTGTGCTGCTGCACAAATTCGCAGGTTTGCGGCGGAATGGAGGTTATTATGGATATACACGGATTATTAGAACAGGTAAAAAACAATGAAATTTCGATTACAGCTGCAGAGGAGCTTTTAAAAAAGCTACCCTATGAAGATCTGGGGTTCGCTAAGCTGGATCATCACAGAGAACTTCGTTCGGGCTTTGGGGAAGCGGTCTTTTGTGCCGGTAAATCCATGGATCATCTTGTAAGCATTTTTCAGAATTTCTATGAGAGAGATAAGAATGTGCTCGGAACCAGGGCATCCAAGGAGCAATATGAGAAGGTGAAAGAGGTACTTCCTATGGTAACGTATGATTCGTTATCAGGAATACTTAAGATACAGTCAGAAAGCAGACAGGGAATAGGATGTATTGCTGTATGTACGGGTGGAACAGCCGATATTGCAGTAGCGGAGGAAGCGGCTCAGACAGCGGAATTCTTCGGTAGCAGAGTCCTCCGGATTTATGATGTGGGTGTAGCCGGAATTCACCGTCTGATATCAAAGCTTGACGATCTACGGGAAGCAAACTGTGTGATAGCGGTTGCAGGCATGGAAGGAGCACTGGGGAGCGTCGTTGCCGGACTGGTTGATAAACCTGTGATTGCAGTTCCGACCTCAATCGGCTATGGTGCAAGCTTTCACGGAGTTTCAGCACTACTTGCGATGCTCAATTCTTGCGCTGAGGGACTTGCAGTTGTCAATATTGATAATGGATTTGGTGCAGGCTATATAGCAACGCAGATTAATCGGATCGCTGAGAAATAGCAAGTAGTTGTTGCCGGTTCGCGAAATGATTACACAGAAAATTTGTGCAGGTGTCCAAAATCAAGTGATAATGGCAGAAGAGAGGTTATTATGCATATGTCTGATTCGTTAGTGTCGGCGGCTGTCGGCACTACAATGGCAGTGGTATCGGCAGGAGCTGTCGGGTATAGTATTAAGATGATAAAAGATACAGATTTAAACAGCAATAAAATACCGATGATGGGAGTCATGGGAGCTTTTGTATTTGCGGCGCAAATGATAAATTTTACGATACCCGGAACCGGCTCTAGCGGTCATATTGGTGGAGGTATCTTACTTGCAGCGATACTCGGTCCTTTTGCTGCATTCCTTTCGATTACATCGGTTTTGATCATTCAGGCCTTATTCTTTGGTGATGGTGGCTTATTGGCACTTGGCTGCAATATTTTCAATATGGGAGTGCTGTCTTGCTTTGTAGCATATCCCTTAATTTATAAGAGAATCTTAAGAAGGACTGTTACCCCAAAAAAGCTGAGCGTTGCCTCCATACTTTCTGTTGTTTTTGGATTACAGCTTGGAGCTTTTTGCGTCGTATTGGAGACAACGGCATCCGGAATAACGAATCTACCCATTACGGCATTTTTATTATTAATGCAACCAATCCATCTTGCAATCGGTATTGTGGAGGGTGTAATCACCGGAGCAGTACTGTGTTTTGTGTATAAAGCAAGGGCGGAGATTATTACAGGTGCTTTATATCAAAAGGCTATCAAAAGTTCTGTGAGAAGGGTGTTGATTGTATTTGCATTGGCTACAGTCATCACTGGAGGATTTTTATCCTATTTTGCATCAAATAATCCCGACGGATTAGAGTGGGCAATCCACGGAATTACCGGCGGACAGGAGCTCACCGGTAATTCCGGTAACCATACTGCGATTCAGGAGCTTCAGGATAAGACAGCAGTAATGCCGGATTATTCCTTTGAAGGTGAAGATAAGAAGCATCTGGGAACAGGAGTATCCGGTGTTTTGGGAGGTACCATTACATTAGCAGCCACCATATTCTTGGGACTGATTATCATGCTTTTTAAGAAAAAGAAGATAGCTAAAACAACAATTTCGGATACAGAATAATAGAAGAGTAAGAGGTAAGCTTTGGCATCCATACAAAAATCGTTTCAACAAATAGCAGCACTGGAAGAATTGACTCATAAGCATACGCCTCTCCACAGAATGAATGCAGCTGTGAAACTGATGATTACATTCATTTATATCATCATTGTTGTTTCATTTCGGCCTATGGAGTTGGATGGTTTGCTTTTCTTTGCCTGTTTTCCTGTTTTTCTTATGATAATCGGCGAAATACCGCTAAAACCCTTAATGCTTAGGTGTATGATTGCGCTGCCCTTTGCCCTGTTTGCAGGGATATCCAACCTGTTTCTGGACAGAACTGTGTATACGTTAGTAGAAGGAGTTCCCATTACCGGAGGAATGGTTACATTTAGCTCGCTCCTTTTGAAAACAGTTCTTACGGTAATGGCAGTACTGTTATATATGGCAACCACGAAAATGAATGATATGATCTATGCGTTACATAGTATTCATGTTCCGTCCTTGATTATGATTCAGATGATGATGACATACCGGTATATCGGGGTACTTATGGACGAGGCAATGCGAATGCATCATGCCTACTTGTTGAGGGCACCAAAGGAAAAGGGAATTAAGCTTAAGGATATGGGAACCTTTCTGGGGCAGTTAATTCTTCGAAGTATAGATAGGGCGGAGCGTATCTATCATGCGATGCAGTGCAGGGGCTTTGAAGGAAGAATACATTACTCCGCTAAGAAACCGATCGGTGCAGGCGGGTGGCTTGTCATTTTTATGATAGGATTTCTTATGATCATGGTTCGCGTCCTTCTTCCGGGAGAGATGATTGGAAGAATATTTATTCGCTAGATAACATACACAGAAAGCAATCCTCGTCGCAAACTTCATATGCGTAGAAGGTATGCGTAGGAATGAGGGAAAGATGATTAATATAGAAAATGTAAATGTCAGCTACCTGGAGGGACGTGCTGCCTTAAAGCAAATCAGCTTCCGAGTAAGTGACGGTGAAACAGTAGGTATTATTGGATCTAACGGTGCAGGAAAGTCCACATTGCTGAAAGCAATGATGGGAATACTGCTTCCCTCGGAGGGTTGCATCGAAATAAATGGAATACGGATGAGCAAATCGAATATAAGAAAAATCAGGGAAAATGTTGGGGTGGTTTTTCAAAATCCGGAGGATCAACTTTTTATGTCCGATGTTTACGATGACATAGCCTTTGGTCCAAGAAATATGGGTATGGAGGAAGCTGAAATCAAGAATAAGATTGCAGATACTCTGAAAGCCTTGGGGATTGAGAAACTTATTCATCAGAATTCCTCCAGACTATCCGGTGGTGAGCAGAGGTTGGCTGCGATTGCAACCGTTATGGTCATGGAACCCAAAGTGGTTCTATTTGATGAACCAACCTCCTTTCTTGATCCGAAAGCCAGAAGGAAACTGATTGAGTTGTTGAAAGCTTATTCGGTCACAAAACTGATAGCAACGCATGATCTTGATATGGCCCTGGAGCTATGTGACAGGGTTATTATTCTGAAGGATGGCCGAGTGTTTACCGAGGGTAGTGCAAAAGAATTATTGTCGGATCAGGTTATGATGGAAGCATCAGATTTGGAGCTTCCGTTCTGCCTGCAGCAGAACAAAAGCCCCATATAGTTTTATAAATCAGAATTATGATATGAACTTTGAATCAAATGATACATGGTCATATAGTCCAGACCGGAGGCCTGACACAACTGTTTTACACTTTCATATTCAGGATATACAAAGCTTTTTTGTTGACAGGTGCAGACCTTGACCTGTGCATTGCCAAAAGACGTTACTACAGTTTTTTGTTCTCTCGGAAGAATTGTTCGGACAGCTTCCTGCCTGCGTATTCCTATCGTGGTGGTGTGTGTAAAAATGATTTCTTCCATTTTATCGATATCTATTTCACTACAGATGACGCCTAAAAGGTAAGCAGGGCGATTCTTCTTCATATAAATCGGTGTATAATACACATCTCTGGCTCCATTTTCAAACAACAATTCCATCGCATATGCCAAAGCTTCTCCGGTACAGTCATCAAGATTAGCTTCCAGAACCCATACGTTATCCTGAAGGGAAATAAGTGTAGAGGTGGAAGTATCTTCAATCAGCATAGCACGAAGAAGTCCTGAAGCACCGGGATAGTTTCGTTTGCCGGCTCCTAATCCAAGCTTTAGAATTTTCATTTCCTTTGGTAGGGTATCTCCGGTTTTAATCGCGGCAACAATGCCTGCGCCGGTGGGTGTTACAAGTTCACCCTTTACACCTGTTATATGAAGGGATAGTTGATGCTGAGCGGCAATACCTGCTACAGCAGGGACCGGAATCGGAAGTAAACCGTGCTGACATTCAATCTGGCCGGTTCCTTCATATAATTCGGATACGATTACCTTCTTAATATTTAAGTTGTCAAGGCATATTGCCGCAGCAACGATATCTACGATGGAATCCACGGCACCTACTTCGTGAAAATGAACTTCCTCTAACGGCTTTGCATGTACCTTTGCCTCAGCAACCGCAATGATATAGAATATCTTTTTTGCAATTGATTTTGCATTCACAGTAATATCAGACTGTTCAATGATAGCGTTGATATCATTCAGGTTGCGATGCTCGTGATGGCCTAAACTAAGGGTTGCCTTTGAGTCACTATGCATGTCAAAATGAATATGATCAGACGAGTGTTTTTGAGGAGCAGCAGAGTGATCATGGCTATGCTCATGACTGTGATCATGGTCATGATCGTGGTCGTGATTGTGGTCATGATCGTGGTCGTGATTGTGGTCATGATTATGTTCGTCTTCCTGGTTATGATCATGGTCATGTTCGTGGTTATGTTCATGATTGTGATCTAAGTCATGCTCACTATCTAAAATTACATTAAAATCGCAGGCATCAATACTGTTTTTGGTTCTTCGTCCGATTTCTATTCGATATCCGTCAACCTTCAGGCTGTTCAGACCGTCTAGCAGTACCTTCTGATCAGCACCTAAGTCTAATAATGCAGCAACTGTCATGTCACCGCTAATTCCGGAATAGCATTCTAAATATAAGGTCTTTTCATTCATTTGCAATTCTCACTTTCTCTTATAGATTAGTAGTATGTCACGTATTATTATGTTGTGATCAAAACACATGATTATTATACCATTCTGAGGATGTTTAGGCAAACGCTAACCGAATAAAAGTAGTCATAATAGTTTATGCTTTTGTTTATAATTATAGGATAAAAGATAATGGCAGATAATACCAAAGTAGACTAAGATAATACATTTATTTATGAAAGATTAAAACGTACAATAAGGCCTATGTAATAGCAAACTTACTGAAAAGTAGGGACGCAAAGCTGTGAATCTAAGGTATCAACTATGATCGTCCAGTTGCCAAAGTAAGAGTATACGAATCTTTTTCGTCAATGGCTTCGGCAAATTTGCTGTAGCTTTTTCTTTGCTCAGAAATCAGAACGGCTATATTTGGAAGAAGTTTGCTTAATATAATTTGCATAAATCGACAAAAATCAGGAGGATGAAATGGGACTGAAATTATCACAGAGAATAAGCCTATTTATTGGATTACTTGTATTAGCTATTGCCGGAGGATTAGGTATTACCTCACTTTACCTAAGTTATAATACAACGAAAGAGGAAGCGGTTAATGGCTTAAAAGAAGCATCACAACAAGGAGTCAACTATATTGACGCATGTCAGGAACTAAGTACAGGAGTACTGGAACAGGTTGCAAATCGTATCAGTGTTTTAACATTAGTCGATCAATTGAGTATACTATCCAGCGGAGCAGGGGGATTGGGATACCTGGATATGGCTGTTGTAGATAAAGAAGGAAAGGCTAAATATGCACTTAGCGGTGAGGAAGTAGACCTTAGTGACCTTGATTGTGTAAAAAGAGCTTTAAAGGGCGAAAAATGCTTTTCGGATATTTATATCAGTAAGGCAACGAATGAACCCGAAATCATGTATGCTGTTCCGATTGAATTATTTGGGACTATTCAGGGAGTCTTGCTTGGAAGAAGCGATGGAACTATATTAAATGAAATTACGGATCAAATGGCTTACGGAAAGAAGGGCTTTGCATATATTATTGGTAATGATGGAACATTCTTTGCATATAATGACCGAACTGCTGTCTTAAAACAAGTGAATGTATTCAAAGATAATGAAAATAAAGGAATATACAAGGATTTGGGTAGTAAGATTAAAAAACTCGGTATTGGTAAATCGGGAATTGTTGAGTATCAGTTAAAAGGATCCAATGAAATAATTTCAATGGCACCCATACCGGATACAAATTGGATATTATGTCTTGGGGCTCCACAGCAACAAATAACAAAAGGCGTTGACAACTTAAGAAATTTATTAATCATTTTCTCTTTGATTTTTACGTTTATAGGAATCATATTTTCCGTGTTCCTTGGTAAATCCATATCAAAACCAATTAGTAATATTGTAACAATGTTGGCTCGTATGGCACAATATGATTTGACCTCAGATCAAAATATTAAAGCAGATAAATATACCAAGAGAAAAGATGAAATTGGAATTATGGCTAAGGCGGGTTTTACCTTACAGGAAAACCTAAGAAAATTAATCGATGATATTGCAAAGTCGGCAGAGCAGATAGCTACCTCCTCAGAAGAATTATCAGCAACCAGCCAACAGGCAGTGATTTCTGCAAATGAAGTGGCAAGTGCTATCCAGGATATCGCTAGCGGTGCAAGCGATCAGGCTAACGATACCGGGAAAGGCGCTACTGAGATTGAATTACTTGGTGATCTGATTGAGAATGATCTTAAGTTAATGGAGAATTTAAATAATTCAACAAATGATGTGGAAAAATTGAAGGATGAAGGCTTTGATATATTACAGCTCTTGATTGAAAAAACTGATGTTACAAACCATAATGCAATAGACGTAATGAATATGATTCAGGAAACGAATGAAAGTACCAAGAAAATTGAGCAAGCCAGTCAGATGATATTAAGTATTGCCAGTCAGACGAATCTATTGGCACTTAACGCAGCCATTGAAGCAGCAAGAGCAGGAGAAGCGGGGAAAGGCTTCTCGGTTGTGGCAGATGAGATAAGAAAACTGGCTGAACAATCCAATGGCTTTACCGAGAAAATCATTAGTGATATTGAAGAGCTTTCCGACAAAAGTAATCATGCGGTGAATGTAATGGAAGCGGTAAGCATTAATCTGAAGGAACAGACAGATAGTGTTCAAGTTACACGTACAAAATTTGAAGGTATAGCATCATCAATTGAACTTTTTAAAAAAGCAATTGTACAGTTAAATCAATCAGGTCAGGGGATGGGAGCTAAGAAGGATGAAATTGTAGGAATTATTGAGAATCTGTCAGCGATTTCGGAGGAAAATGCAGCGGGAACAGAAGAGGCGGCTGCATCCATCGAAGAGCAGACAGCTTCCATGAATGAGATAGCCAGTTCAAGTGAAAGTCTTTCCTTATTAGCAGAAGAAATGCAAAAAGGTATTGCACAGTTTAAGTTTTAATTAATATGATTTATGGGCTGCTGATTCGACTATTCCAAATCAGCAGCCCATATTTTTTAAGAATTCTATCTCGCCTCCAGTATATCAGCGCATTCCGGGTGCTCTTGAAACCATTTTACCGCATAACTGCAGGTTAAAATTGCCTTAAGGTTGTTTTTACGAAGATTGCTTACTGTTTCCTCCATCAGTCTTCCTGCAATACCTTGTCCTCTGAGGGAGTTGTCTACATAGGTATGGTCGATGTTAACAACGTTCTCCTTTATGATAGGAAAGGTAACAACAGCAATCATATGATTGCTTTCATCATTTACGTATACCTTATTATGATCGTGTATAAAATCCAATAGGTTCACTCCTTAATATAATGACTATTCCGATAAATCAATAACACTTACCGGACAGCCGTCTCTGGCTTCCTCTGCCTGTTTAAGGTACTTCTCCGGGATATCTCCCTCAATTGCTTGTGATATTTCATTATCGTTGTAGCTGAAAACCTCAGGGCATACATCGATGCATAATCCGCAACTGATGCAGCCGTCCTGGTCTACTGATGCTTTCATAATAAATCTCCTTTCAAAATATGTTTTGTAATAAATTGTACAGAATGAATCTGATGGCCTATTCATTTATCACAAATAAAGTGAAACCAGATATATTATGTATAATTTAATTACTATTTATTCTAGTTATCCTTTGCACTTTTTAAAGCTAATTCTACAGCTTTTTGAAAACCTTTACTACTTGCGGTTGCTCCGGATACGGCATCTACATCCGGACTTTGCTTATTGAGGATTTTCTGTGTCAGAGCTTTGACCAGAGCGTCCCGTCCTGAGGGTACCTTAATAGGCACTATATCGGTAATCTGATGATTCTTTACAGTAACTTCAACTTTGTTACTCCAGCGATAACAATCATAGTTGCCGGTATATGTACCATCCGAAATCTTTGCCATGTCAATGGTTTGAATCTCAAGATTAAGAGTCTCATCCTTACCTAAAAATGCAAATATCATCATGATTACGATTAGGATTAAGAATATGGGTACGCCCCACTTTATTATCTTTTTCATATTTTAAAACTCCTTTATTCGGTGAAATAAGTTCCCTATATCATGGCTGGGAGACCAGGTTCCTAGATAATTTTTCTATAAGTTCACTAATCTGATTTTCACGTGTCTTACCGGTCCAATTAATAATTCCTGTTTCGGCGATTATTCCGCCCTTTTCTTCAATGGAATAAATCATTTGCTTTATTGCTCGGGTGCCTCCTAACCATGGTTTTGGAAAATGCTGTGTAACATAACAGGCAACCTTCTTTCCATGTATATCCGGAAGCTGTGATAAATATGCCTTTATTACGGGTGACTGTGAAAATCCGCGAACAGGAGCACCGATCACAAGAAAATCGTAGGGTGCGATATCAGGTATCGACTTAAGCTGTATGCTTGCCTTATTATTAGGATCCTCATTTACAGCGAGGACTCTTTCTAGCTGTACATTGCACCCTCCGACTAGAAGAACTTCTTTAAGCCTTTCGCCGACTGATAATGTGTTGCCTGTGTGTGAATGAATAATAATACCGATTTTCATATTTTACTTTTTCCTTTCTTTCAGTAAATGGTCTGTAATACTGTCAAGATCATAATAAAGATTTTCAATTGTCATACCATTATCAGAAAAATACAGCGCAAGCAGACCATGCAAGGAATAGATAATGGTTTTCGAGATCACCGAAATTTGAGATTCCTGAATGATTCCGTTCAAGACGAACCCTTGGTAAGTTTTCTTCCAAATTTCTTCAAAATCCGGTAATTTATGTGGTTCTGTTGATACTGGGTTGAATCGATACGAGTAGAAAAAATGAAAAACATTTGGATGCATGATGTAATAATCAACATAGATGCGGTTGCCCCTCTTAATATCCTCTAAATCAAAGATTTCATCAGTTGCTTTACCTTGAATGCTTTCCATTACATCTTGAATCATTTCGGCTTTCACTTCCTGCAAAAGCTCATTAACATCCTTAAAATAGTTGTAAATTGTGGCAAAGGTATATCCGGCACGATCTGCAACTTTCCTCACAGAAAGGTTTTCCACACCTTCACTAATAATAATTTCTTTTGCTGCCTGAATAAAAAACGATTTAACTCTTTTGTTTTTTAGACTGTGCTTTTTATTCGCTTCGTTTTTCATTTCATCCATCCTCTGTCTTCTTGCAAAACAATCAAATATGAACAGTGTTTAAATAAATATATCAATGTTCATTATAATGAATAAATTACCATATGTCAATATTTTAAATAGAAAATTACGTTAATTATTGAATCATAATTATCTCTTACAAGTGAGTAATACTCGCTCAAGCTAATTCGAAGAGTAGGTAGGACAGGTTATAGGCATTCATCAGGAAATGTACGAGAGTGTGAGACAGAATGTTAGCGGTGTGTTTTTATATCGGCTCATCTATGATATACTGTATCTTATAGGTATTTCATTAAATATTTTGAGTGAATCCGGATTATATTAGTGAAGATAATTTGAAGTATTATAAATCGCAAGATAAGGAGTTGTATCATGATCGAAAAAGAGTATTGGAAGCCCGGTAATATGCTGTATCCAATTCCGGCTGTTATGGTAAGCTGCGGGAAAATAGATGATAAACCGAATATTATTACAATCGCTTGGGCAGGCACCATTTGCAGCAGCCCAGCAATGGTTTCAATATCGATACGTAAGGAGCGCTATTCCTATGATTTGATTAAGGAAAATAAGGAATTTGTGATAAATCTTGTTACTAAGGATCTGTTGAAGCAAGCAGATTACTGCGGTGTGAAATCCGGCAGAGATGTGGATAAATTCAGTAAGATGAGGCTCACACCAATGATGGCAAAAAAGGTATCAGCCCCGCTCATTGCGGAAAGTCCTGTGAACATTGAATGTATTGTAAAGGATATTATTCCGCTTGGAACACATGATATGTTCCTTGCGGAGGTAGTAAGCGTTGCGGTAGATAAGAAACATATGGATAAGGAAGGACGTTTTCACCTAAATCAGTCGGGGCTGATTGTATATTCCCATGGGGAGTATTACGGACTGGGGGAGCTTCTCGGTAAATTTGGCTATTCGGTAAAAAAGAAATAAACTGCTGGGGCGTGAATAACAGAAGCATCTGAATAATTGATATGCACGAGCCCCAGTAAATTTAGTATATAAATATTATATTGCTTTATGAACGGATGCGGACTTTGCAGGTTGATTCGTCATGTTATAATAAGCACTCAACTTTACCGGACCCTCCAGTATCTCACGTCCGACATAAAGAGTGCGGTCCGGCTTCGTCATCATAGCCCATTTGACAAGGGATATAGTTCCGTATTTTATTTCGATTGCAGTGATGCAGCGGGGATGTACACAGCTGCCGTCATTAAAATATAAGGGCTCTCCAATCTTTGGAAAGACAGGTCTGTGAGTATGGCCACAGATGATAAGCTGATTGTTCTTTTTTGACCATTCCATCAATTTTTTCTCGACGGAATTCTTCTTTTCATTATTCTTTGCAGCACTGGTAGGATCCTTAACACCGATTAATTCGAGCGGTTTCCATAAATAACGGACTAAGAATCTGGAAAGACGCCAATAGGTGTCATTGAGAGGGTCTGCCTGATGTCCATGTGTCAGAAAAATCTGAAATTCAGGGCTGCGGAAACGCAGGATCAACCCTTCGTTAAATTTAATATTCGGAAAGAGAGGTTGTGTGGAATTGAGACTGTCACAAAAGAACTCATGGCAATTTGTTTGGGCATACCGTTGATCTTTTTTAATGATATCATGATTCCCATAAAGCATATAGAAGCGGTTATCCTTATATAATAGTGACATCAACCAGAATGCGTCACTATGGGCGCCAATGATATCATTCATTGCACGATTTTCCCACAATTCATCACCATCGCCAACTTCAATATACGTATATCCATTTTGGTAATAATAATAAAGTGCAGCAAAATATAAGTTCTGGTTATTAGAAAAATTATCACCCCAGCTACCATTTCCCCTGTGACAGTCACTCATAATTACAATCCGGGAGTTTTCATCAAAGGTTACCGTTTGGGAGCTTATATATGCTTTAGATAAACGTTTTGATACTGACAATAGTCTCTCTCCCTTCTGAATACTATTGACTATCCACATGATCTTTTAAACTGTGATAGGCTTCATAAGCAGCTTTCGGTTTACCAATGTTCATGATTTGATCATACATACCCGGAGACTCCTTGCGTACAACCTCTAACTTATCAATGGTATCAGGATAATCAGCGGTCAAATGATTATAGGCATTACAGTAGGATTCATTATTCCGTAGCATGATAAAATCGGTAAAGGCTGTTCTTGTAATCGGCTGTGGCGTATGAGGTTTTTTAAAATGTATCATGACCTTACTACCGGAGACAGAAAATTCATCCTCCTTATATCCGGCCTTTTGTAATGCGTTAACAAAGGTATAAGCCATCCTTCTATCGTATAATTCAAGTATCGCGTCCATTGATAGCTCGGAGGGTTTCGAGAATTCGCCTAATTTAAACCCGGTAAGCCACCAATGATAACCATTTCGGGTAAAGAGAATATTACCGTTTTTACGTAGCGCAAAAGACATGTTGATACACTCTTCATTGCTTACACTATAGTAGAAAGTACCGGTAAATATTCCGGGAATATCTAAATTTGGGACTGTCGAGTAATAGATTCCGATTTCACCCCCGGTGGTCATACCATATTGACCTTTCCATAATTCAATGAGCCACTTGCGGCCATTATATTCGAAGGTGATTGGTTCGCAGTCTATTATCATACTGAGAGCAGCACTTGCCTCATCATAAAGTCTGCAGTAGCCAAGCTCACGCTGCCAGGGATTCATAAGTGAATAGAAGATATCCTGATAGGGTTCATAGACGAAACCAAAGGGTTTTAATTCCTGATTTAGTTCGGCTATTCGTTCGGGAACACTTCCGATAATCTCGGTAACCGGACGTACAACCTCACGATTTTTATCCTTTTTCTTAAGGCGCAGTGTATATAAAAGGCCAAAGATTACAAGCAGCACGGATCCAAACAGGGTCAGTAACAGAATATTATTCGATATTGCTAGAATCAGGCCTACAGATATCCAAGGACTCAGGGTGAATGCAGTGAAAATTAACATAAAATCAGCTCCTTTCTTTATGTCATATATCATCATATTCGAGATAAGCCGCGTATGTTAAAGGAAACATATATAGTACTATATATTTATTATGAAAGAAGTTAATAATCATTGTCGGGAAGGCAGTAATGATGGTAAAGATATAGAATATCAGATGTTTTGAGAAAGTCATATCGAAGAAATAGCGGAAAAGCATGAGATTGTTACCTATGTTATGATTGTAGGGTTGAATTAGTATGAAGGGGCTTTTACAAAAACCCCTTGGTTTATTTCTGTGGTGTAAAATGGAAGGTATCCAGAAACCCCTTGGAGTAATGGATTTCATATTCAGAGGTTATGAAGATTGCATAAGTATCCGGTATGCTTTCAATCAATTCAAGTCCTTTATCAAGACCAAGTGCAAAGCAGGTGGTGCTCAGACCATCGCCATCCACAGACAGCTTCGATATAATCGTTACGGATACCAGATTATTATCATAGGGATAACCTGATTTTGGATTTAATATATGATGATATAAGACCCCGTCTATGGTAAAGCAACGTTCGTATATACCGGAGGATACCACGGAGAGATTATCGATATCCATTACGCCGACGATCTCATTGCGGTCCGCAAATGGTTTCTGGATACCGACATGAAACGGGGAGCCATCCGGTTTTTCACCGACACATAATACATTGCCACCCAGGTTAATTAGAGCGCTTTTCACACCGGCTGCTAGCAGATAGTCTTTTAGTCGGTCAGCAATATAGCCTTTTGCGATTGCTCCGAGATCAATCCCGATGCCATCCTTCAAAAAGGTCACTTCGTTTTTATTCAGTCTTATATTTTTATAATCAACCAATGGTATGGCCTTCCATATATCGTTATCTGACGGCAACGTTGGATTTGATGCGGTAAAATCCCATAGGGATGTAAGCGGTTCGATTGAAATATCAAAGGCTCCGCCGGACAGCTTGCTATAGTACAGACCATGGGTAAGCAAATCTGATAGTTCGTCTGAAATTTGATAGGTTTGTCCAACATGTGATACAGTACCGTTGTTTAGTGAGTATAATTCACTGCTTTCTAAAGTACGAGAGTAGATATTCTCATATTTTGAAATCAGTTGAAAACATCCATCCAAAACGTCCTTATCTTGTTTATCATAAAGATTAATTGTTATCTGGGTATTCAGAAGAAAATCTGATCTGGTTATATATTCCTTTGATGAAGACTCCTGACTATTGCCTTTCGATGCATTACCACAGCCGGAAAAGAATAAAAGTAATACAAGAACTGAGATCGTTGTGAGATTATTTCGTTTGATATTAGTAAGTTTTCGTTTTATGAATTTAATCATGGGATCTCCTGACAGTTGAATTTGCTATTATTGTAGAAAAAATAAATATTCCTGTCAAGAACTTCCATAGATGACAGTTAAATGGTTATCTAAAAGGCCGAATTGTATTCACTTTTCTTGACATTTTATTGTGATAAGAATAATATTGTGCTTGGTAAATACATACAGCTATTACCGTTGGCTGTTTGGCGCGCTTTTTAATTAGTTTTTGAACTGTTTGACTGCCGTATAGAGATCCGCCGAAGGCGGCCCATGGGAGCTATTATGATAAGAAGAAATGATATTATTATGATCTGCGCAGTAATCGTTGTCTGTCTGTTGATTTTCTTCCTGATGAGTGTAACTAAAAAAGAGGGTGGTAAACTGGTAATCACTGTTGATGGACAAGTATATGATACGCTGGATTTAAATATTGAAACAGAATATAAAATAAAATGCGCGAATGGAGCTTACAATATCGTAGTGATTAAAGACGGTTATGCGGATATGATTGAAGCAAGCTGCCCCGATAAGCTCTGTGTTTCACAGAGGAAAATTCATTATAATCATGAAACGATTGTCTGTCTGCCGAATAAAGTAGTGCTGGAGGTAGTCGGAAGTGAGGATAATGATATTGATACCATTGCAAAATGAGGAATAATGAAAACAGCAGAATGGAGATTTTTATGAAATCTAAAAAGGTTGCAATCTATGGTTTGTTGATAGCTTTGGCATTTGTTTTAAGCTACATCGAATCATTAATTCCACTTCCGATTCCAATCTATGGGATAAAACTCGGCCTGGCAAATATTGTTGTATTAGTGTCATTATATTTACTGGGTGTACGGCAGGCCTTTGCGTTATCACTGGTGCGTATTATTCTGGTTGGCTTTACCTTCGGTAATTTGTCAACTATGATGTACAGCGTTGCCGGAGGGCTACTCAGCTGGGCGATGATGACTATTATTAAGAAATGTAAATTGTTTAGTATGGTCGGTGTGAGTGTTATCGGAGGAGTATCTCACAATATCGGACAAATTATTGTAGCAATTTTTGTGGTTGATAATTTATATATCATCTATTATCTACCCTTTATCATTATCTCAGGAGTAATATCAGGTATACTGATCGGTATTTTGGGTGCGCTGTGTTTGAAGCGCTTACAGACGACTATGAATAATACCTGATGACGGTAAACGACATGAACCTATGTTTGATTAAGCTCACAGAATAAATTAAATATAGTAGCAGAGGAAGGATTACAACATATCTTTGTAGTATCAGACAATTTTATCATAGTGTATTCAAATAGCGGATACACGATAGGAGGATACTATGAAGGATGATTGTGAGGAAAAAAAAGCGACAGGAATGCCTATGATAGGTGATACTGCTCCGGCATTTTACGCGATAACGACACAGGGGGAAATCAATTTCCCAGGGGACTATAGCGATAAATGGGTCATATTATTCAGCTTTGTGATGGATTTCTCACCGGTCTGTACAACAGAACTCATGACCTTAGCTTCCATGAAGGAAGAATTTGAGAAAATTGATGTTGAGATTATCGGTCTTTCTATAGCATCAGTTTATTCCCACATCGCATGGGTAAGAAAAATGAAAGAACTGGTATGGAAAGATATGAAACATATAGAGATAACTTTTCCATTGATTGCGGATATCTCTACGGAAGTAGTTGATAAATATGCGTTGCAGCATAGCAATGTTTCCAAAGCACAATCCGTGAGAGCGGTTTTTATCATTGATCCGGAAGCGAAAATCAGAGCTATTTTATATTATCCGAAGATGGTAGGGCGAAATATTAAGGAAATCAGACGGTTGGTAATGGCGTTACAAGAGACGGATTGTGGAAATGCTGAGACACCTGCAGATTGGATGCCCGGGGATGATGTCATATTACCACCTCCGTCAACCTGTAATTCCGCTACAGAGAGAATGAATAAAGTAAATGAAAATATGTATTGCTTAGATTGGTTCTTAGTTTTTAGGCAATCTGATTGTAGTGCATATAGTCCTGAAAGTGAACCGGAAATTAATCCGTTTCCCTCGGCATTACTGGAAGAACGAAAAAAAATAATACGAAAATAATTAATGTAGAATCTGCGCTGTTAGCACTTGAAATCAAAGACAGGATTGAATTCTAACGCATCCTATGTTAATATTTTGATATCGAATCCGATTTATGGATTATTTGGAGGATACATAATGAAAGTTTCAACAAAAGGAAGGTATGCCCTGCGATTGATGTTGGATTTGGCATTGAACAGTACAGGAGAGCAGATTACAATTAAGAGCATAGCGGCTCGTCAGGACATTTCCGATAAGTACCTAGAGCAGATTATATCCCTGCTTAACCATGCCGGATACGTGAAAAGTATTCGAGGTGCGCAGGGAGGATACAAATTGACTAAGGATCTCTCAGAATATACGGTAGGGATGATACTTCGACTTACGGAGGGAAGTCTTGTACCGGTGGACTGCATTGAGGAGAAATCGCATGATTGTTGCAGAAGCAGTGAATGCGTAACCAGAGAGGTATGGCAGAAATTGTATAATGCGATTAATTCGGTGGTAGACAATATTACCCTTCAGGATCTTGTGAATCGAAAACGTAGTAAGACTGATGAAGATTATACAATTTAATAACAGCATTTAGGATGGAATATTCATGATTATGGAAAGTAAAATTCCAACGCCCACATTCACTAATTTTGAGAAAGCTATCAGGCTTAATACAAAAGCCATTTTTATAGAAAGTTTTGGTAACCCGAATTGTAATTTAATCGATATTGAAAAAGTTACAGAAACTGCACATAAGCATTAACACGAAACAACCATAGGCAGAGTCATCATAGACAGCGGCAAATTTGACTGGGAAGCCATTCTTGATGACCTTTCACAGGCATTAGAAAATGATAGATAAAAACAAAAGGCAGCATAGAAATGAGGTAAATAATGGCTGAGTTTAAGAAGAGAGTAACAGAGTTAATCGGAAACACACCTTTACTTGAGTTATCAAACTATAACCGAAATCATAAGGTGGGAGCAAAAATCGTTGCTAAACTTGAGTTCTTTAATCCGGGTGGAAGCGTAAAAGATCGTATTGCAAAGAAAATGATTGAAGAGGCTTTTCAAAGTGGCAAAATCAATCAAGATACGGTGATAATTGAGCCTACCAGTGGGAATACAGGAATCGGTCTTGCTAGCGTATGTGCAAGTTATGGACTGAGACTTATTATTACCATGCCCGAATCCATGAGTATCGAACGCAGAAATCTGATGAAAGCTTACGGTGCCGAACTGTTTTTAACAGAAGGGCACAAGGGAATGAAAGGTGCAGTAGATAAATCTCTGGAAATTAAAGCGAATACACCGAATAGCTTTATACCGTCGCAGTTTGATAATCCGAATAATCCCAAGGCACATGAGGAGACAACAGGTGTCGAGATTTGGGAAGGAACCGAAGGTGAAGTAGATATATTCATTGCAGGAATAGGAACCGGTGGAACAATTTCCGGGGTAGGTGCTTATCTTAAGTCTAAAAACCCAAATATTCAAATTATCGCAGTCGAACCCGCATCCTCACCGCTAATCTCGGAAGGACATTCGGGACCACATAAAATCCAAGGCTTAGGGCCTAATTTTGTCCCGGATACATTAAATAAAAGCATTATTAATGAGATTGTTACAGTGGAAGATGATGATGCTTTTGCTACCGGAAGGGAAATCGCAAGAACTGAGGGTGTATTAGTTGGAATATCCTCAGGAGCAGCACTTTGGGCGTCACTACAGGTAGCGAAAAGGGTAGAAAATGAAGGCAAATTAATCGTTGTTTTACTTCCTGATACCGGCGAGAGATATCTGACCTCACCGATGTTCAGTTAATCATGATACCTTGCGGTTGGAGGTACAAAACATAGACTTATCAAAATCTTTATTATGAACATATAGATAATATTGGGTATGGTGTTTTTGATCATTGGTAAGCCTGTGGTTCACTTTTCGCTCATCATAGCTGATTCCATGGGCTATCAATGCATCCTTCAGATCGGTAAATTCTGTGATGGAGTATCCACAGTAGATCTCAACTCTTTTCCAGAATACCATAAACAATCGCCTCTTTTCTGATATACTGTAGCAAAATATAATTCTAACTTTATTATAGACTTCAGTAACCGGTTATTCAAATTAAGGTTTCATTAGAATTATATTCCCATCAGGTGTTACAGTTCAGCCATCAAAGAGATGTATCCGGACTGGGAAAAAATGATTTCCATATAGGAGTATTTGCATTCGTCGGTACTTTGGCTCTGTCCTTTAGAGCCTTATGTACCGCTACGTAATGCGACTTAGCGAAAGCGGCTCCTATATGGCGATATTTAT